>JAJTWY010000018.1 GCA_021463165.1 Pyrinomonadaceae bacterium
AAAGCTGCCAACCCCTTCAAAGAGACGGCCTCGGCCGTATCAGAGAAGAAAATTAAAAGCGTCGATCACTGGCAACAGAGGTCGACGCTTTTGATCTTTCGGGCCTTCATTACGAACCCACGCCTGTCCCGTCGCGGCTTCCTAAGCAAAATTCCCTTTTTGAGACAAGATATGAAAATAGCGGCATTTGTGCCTTCTTTGGACATCCTTGCCATCCTGCATAGACTTCGGGATCAGCATTCGGTTACGGTTTCGCTATGACGCGAATACCGAACGCTCTCGCGACCGAAGAAACACTGAAGAACCTCATTCGCCGCAGCATCGCCTACGGCATCGACGAGCGTGCACGATACGTCGAACACGTCTGCTCGATCCTCCTCGACAGCCGCTTGGGGCCGGGATCCTCCGACGACATGTTCACGCTCGAAGAACACCTGGCCGAGAATGCTCTACCAATGCGGATCGACCTCTCAGAACCGGGAGCAACAGCGACCGGGTCACGGCAAAGTGTATTCAAGTCTCTAAGACTACGGGATGTTTCGGCCCTCGGGTTGACTACCCCGAGCGTTGGCGCGGTCGCCGGGCATCACGGCTCTGACATTTTGGGACGCGCGGCGGCGCGTCACCACCCGCCGTAGTGAGTCCGACTTGACCAAGCCTCATTGTTACCCGGTCGCAACACCTTCCGGCTCTGACTTTGGGACGCATTGCCGTATGAGCTTGATTAACGGACAATATGGATAGATGTTTCTGGATCGTGTAAAGATCAGGGTCAAAGCGGGCAACGGAGGTGACGGCGTCACCGCGTTCCGGCGGGAGAAGTTCGTACCACGTGGTGGGCCTTCAGGAGGTGACGGCGGGGTCGGCGGCAGCGTCTGGATCGAATCGACCGAGGGCCTGAACACACTGCTTCACCTACGTTATAATCCCGAGCACAAGGCAGAGCGGGGACGCCATGGCGAAGGATCGAATCGATACGGCAAGGACGGTGCGGATGCGATCGTGAGAGTTCCCGTTGGGACGCAAGTCTTCGATCCCGAGACCAACGATCTGCTTTTCGATTTTACCGAACCCGGCCAACGCTATCGGGCCGCAAAGGGCGGAAAAGGCGGTTGGGGAAACGCTCATTTTGCGACACCAACGCGGCGGGCACCAAAATTTCACTACACAGGCCGTCCGGGTGAAGAACGCGAACTTCAGCTTGAACTTAAATTGATCGCCGATGTAGGGCTGGTCGGATATCCGAACGCGGGAAAATCGACCCTCATCAGCGTGATCTCAGCGGCAAAACCGAAGATCGCGGATTATCCGTTCACCACCCTCGAGCCAAATCTCGGCGTTGTTGATCTCGGCGACTATCGGACATTTGTCGTCGCCGATATTCCGGGGCTGATCGAGGGAGCGGCTGACGGCGCAGGACTCGGACATCGATTTCTCCGCCACGTCGAACGGACAAAACTGATCCTGCATCTTGTCGATGTATCTTCGCTTTCGGGTCGCGATCCGATCTCTGATTACGAGGTAATAAACCGTGAGCTCACGCGCTATGACGAGAATCTTGGGACGCGGCCGCAGATAGTTGTAGCCACAAAGATCGATGCCCTCGACGAACCGGAAAGGCTCGAGGCTCTGAAAAAGCAAGCCCGGAAGGACAAAAAGCCATTTTTCGCTATCTCGTCGGCCACGCGCCAAGGCATCGAGGAGTTGGCCAACGCCGTCGGGCGTCGCATCTTATCGGAGCAGGAAGGATCTTGAGTACAGTTGGGACGCATCAAAGAGTTGCTTACTACGGCGGAAGTTTCGACCCGCCGCATCGCGGACATCTGGCTATCGCCGATGCTTTGATCGAGCAATTCTCTCTCGATCGCTTTGTATTCATACCTGCATTTCACGCTCCGCACAAGGTCCGTTTGAAACCAACGTCAGCTTATGACCGATATGCGATGTTGTGCCTGGCCACGAACCGTGATCCAAAACAATATGTTTCAAGGATCGAGATCGAGGTTCCCGAACGCCCCTTCTCGATCGAAACGCTGACGCGCCTCAAGCAAGAGCGGCCGAATGAACATATCTTTTTCGTGATGGGTGCCGATTCGTGGATGGATATCCGCACTTGGCGGGAATGGGAGAACGTACTGCTGGTCACGGATCACATAGTGGTGACGCGGCCTGGTTTCGAGATCGGATTCGATCATGTGACGGCTCAGGCACGGGAACGTATCGTCGATCTCCGTGGTGACGCAACCGCTAAGGCCGATCCGGCGCAGTCCGGCATTTTCATCACAAGCGCCGTGAACGCGAACATCTCGGCAACGGCGATACGGGCCTCGATCCGGGAAGGAGAAAGCTCTTGGCGACGCGACGTAGCGGACGAAGTTGCAAATTACATCGAAAAATATCAGATTTATACCTAATGGAAGAAACCCAGGAACGATCGCTTCAGCGTGAGGCGATAAAAATAGAGATCGCAAACAAACCGACGTCATTCGCCGAGATCGATCCGGAAGTACAACTCGCGATCCGGTGCATAGCCGACAAGAAAGGCTTTGATATTGTAGGTCTTGATCTTAGGGACATAGCCAGCTTCACGGACTTTTTTGTGATCGCCAGTGGTGCCAATCAGCGACAGGTACAGGCGATCGCGGATGAGATCAATGAACAATTGAAGAAGCAGCTTGGTTCGCGCCCCGTGCGGATCGAAGGCTATTCCTCGGCCGAATGGGTGCTGCTGGACTACGGCGATTTCGTCGTGCATATCTTCAACCGCGAATCTCGCGATTTCTACGACCTCGCACGTCTTTGGCGCGATGCTCGAACGGTCGAGATGCCGGCCGACCTCTAGACCTAATGAAGCTGCATTTTCTTTGGGTCGGCAAGACCCGCGATCCGAGTTACAGGACGCTCCAGGAGAATTACCTCGGGCGTCTTTCACATTTTGTAAAGTGCGAGGTCGTGGAGGTCCGCGATTCCGCCGCAAGTGAAAGTAAGTTAATCGAGGGCAACCGCATCCTCGAAAAAGTTAATCAAAGCACCTTTGTCTGCCTGCTGGATGTCGCCGGAGAACAATTGTCGTCGCACGAGCTCGCATCCCGGATCGAGAAATGGCAGAACGCGGGTTTGAAAGACGTTTCGTTCGTGATAGGCGGCGCCGACGGTGTTTCGGTGGACGTTGTACAACGAGCGAATTTTAAGCTATCCTTATCGTTTCTCACTTTTACGCACGAGATGGCTCGTGTCGTACTGCTGGAGCAGCTCTATAGGGCCTATACAATTATTAAGGGGTATCCGTACCAGAAATGAGTAAATTGAATTTAGATGAGATCAAGGAAAAGTTAATTGCCGAACGCGAGTTGCTGATCGAGAAACTCAAGGGCAATGACCTTTCCATTGATGATTCGGAGACACCCGATCCCGTCGACCTGGCGGTCAGAAATTATTCCAAGAATGTGATGCTCGCGGTATCTGAGAACGAAAGCCGGCAGATCGCCCTGATCGACGAAGCCCTGCTTCGGATCGAGGATGACGAGTATGGCCAGTGTCAGAACTGCGGTAAGGACATCAACCCGAAACGTCTCGCGGCCTTGCCTTCGGCTCGCTACTGTATCGATTGTCAGGAACTCCAGGAGAAAGGCCTGCTGGACGAGGAATAGCAAAAGCCTTGGCCTATGCTGCCGGCTATCAGAAATTCCCTTTTTTCGATCATTTATCCTCACGAATGTGATGTGTGTGCCGGCCCGGTCGAATCCACGACATTGGGCACCTCGTGTCATAAATGTTGGGTCGAAACGCGGATATTTGACGGTTCTGAGATGCTGTGCGGGCGTTGCGGTTCGTTCCTGGGCGAGAGGTCGGCTCCGATCCCTGTCTTCTGTCAAAAATGCGATCATTACCGGTTCGAGTCCGCAGCTGCGATCGGCATTTACGAAAAGGCCCTTGCGGCGGCGATCCTTGAACTAAAACGCACCCCGCATCTCGACCGACACCTCTACGGGCTAATCAAAAATGCAGTTGATGCTCGGATCGCTCCCTTGAACATTGATCTGATCATACCCGTCCCTTTGTCAAAGCGTCGGTGGATCGAGCGAGGATTCAACCAGGCCGAGATCATTGCAAAGAAGGTTTCAAAGATCCTCGGGACCAAGATGGATCGAGGTTCACTGGCGCGCGATCGGCACACGCAGATGCATAGGGCCGGTATGGATCAGAAAGCTCGTGAAATGTCGGTTGAGAAAGCGTTTTCGGTCGTCAGGCCTAATTTGATCGAAGGAAGATCGATACTGCTAGTCGACGACGTCCTGACCTCGGGGGCCACGACATCGGCCTGTGCACGTGCACTGAAGAATGGAGGTTCCCGCGAAGTCTATGTGTTCACTCTGGCAAGGGCTGTCGTCAGTTGATCATCGCCCTATTCAAGGCCAACAAAGTCCATGTTCGCCAGTTCGCTCAGAACATCTTGTATCTTTACCGCAAATCGGTACCGCTTTGACGCCACGCTGATCGTGTAGCTCTGGCCGGTTGCAACATTGTCGAACTGGTAAAGGCCGAATGAACTCGTTGTCGCGGTCCGTCGATTTCCAAGCGAATCGACGAGGTTGACAACCGCATTACGCAATCCGAGCCCGGTGGGCGTAGAAACGCGGCCGGCTATTGAAACCTCTGCGCGCGTCATTCGTTCGATGGTACCAGATTCGCCGATCATGTAGAGTTCGCCGACCTCATCCTCCGCAAAACCTACAATTCTGCGTGTGGTATCGAGCAGAAGATTCTGTGTTCCATTAGCCCAAACGAATACCTCACCCGAACAATAGTCGCCGTAGACGTATCCACCGAACGGAAACGACCCGAGAGTGCCGCGATAAACGAAGCCGCCGGTGATAGAACAGCGTGGATTGCCCGATCCTGCACTGCTGTATTCGAACACCGGTGCAACATAATTCGCCGGAAAAGCGCATCCCGCCTGCGCAGTATTAGTGCAGTGGTTACCCTCGTAGAGCCGCCAACCGTAGTTTCCCCCATTGGTGATTATATCGACCTCTTCCCACGACGCCTGCCCTACATCCGCCGCCCAAAGCTGATTGGTCCCCTCGCGGTCGAACGAGAAACGATACGGATTTCGCAATCCAACGGCATAGATCTCGTCGGCTCCGGGCGTGGCTCCGGCAAAGGGATTCGTCGGCGGAATATTATATGGCGGGTTCTGGCCGTCCGGAATATTGTCTATGTCGATCCGGAGGATCTTACCGAGAAGCGAGTTGATATTCTGACCATTGTTCTGCGGGTCATTCGTCCCACCGCCGTCGCCCGGGCCTGCGTAGAGAAAACCGTCCGGCCCAAACGCTATCGTTCCACCGTTATGGTTCATGAATGATGGGTGCGGAATGGTTAGAATGGTCTTCTCGGTCGTCTCCGCCACGTTCGGATCTTCTCGCGAAGCCAGATACTCACCGATCTGTATCGCAGCATCCGGCTGGCGGGTGTAGTAAACAAAGAAACGGCGGTTCGTTGCGAATTGCGGATGAAACGCGAGTCCGAGCAACCCGCGCTCACCACCCGACCGAACAAGTGAGGTAATATTGAGAAAAGTGGTTGGCGTCGAGGAGCCCGGTTGGATCACACGGACAATGCCGCCTTGTTGGACGATGAATAGGCGGTTCGTGCCGTCGCCCGCGTTGGTCATGAATACAGGTGAGCTAAGCCCCGACGAGATGAACGGCAGCAGCCGTATCGCCGGCACCTGAGCCAATGCCGCAGAGGCAAGGAAAATGACTGGCACCAACGTCAAAACCAACCTGAGCATAAATCCCCCTTTTTTCACTGCATGCTGTAAAACTGATGATCTTCGAACATTTGAAGCGATGGCGGTCTGAAAGGATAGTGCACCTTGCAGACAAAATGATGGCGTTCAACCTCTTTTAAACAATCTCAATTGTACCTTCGCTCTGCTTCGACAATCAAGAAAATTACTAGAGCCGGTATCTGACCTTTCCGCGAAGGCTCTCACCCAGCCCAGATCCCATATTCTGCAAGCGCATAGTTACGTCGGCCGTCATTCCCAGGTCTGCGGTTTTTCCCTGCTTGAGATGATAGAAGCCGGCGGCTGCGATCATCGCGGCATTGTCGGTCGAGAGATGCTTTGAAGGAAAATACACAGGTAGGCCGAGGCGTTTTGCAGTCCACTCTGCAGCCTGCCGCAAGGCCAGGTTGCATGCCACACCTCCGGCGACGATCAACGTCCGTGGTTTGAGTTCAACGGCAAGCTTCTCCATCGTGCCGATGAGGGCTTTCACGACGGCCGCCTGAAAGCTCGCCGCAAGGTCCTTGATCTCCTGTCCCGGAATATCTCCGCTCTCTAGCGGCACGATCGAATTCTCGCGGATATGCCGGGCGACCGCTGTCTTCAGACCGCTAAAGCTAAGGTCCGGCTTGCCGTCAGATATTTTCGCTTTAGTGAAATGGATCCTCCGTTCGTCACCCTCTCGCGCGACAGATTCGATAACCGGTCCACCCGGATATCCGAGACCTACCATTTTCGCAACCTTGTCAAACGCCTCTCCGGCGGCATCGTCGCGCGTGCGGGAAACAACTTCATACTTCCCTTCTTCCGGGATGTGAAAAATATTCGTATGGCCTCCCGATACGATCAGGGCAAGGGCCGGGTATTCGACGGTAGGGTTTTCAAATACGATCGAATAGACGTGGCCTTCGATATGATTAACGCCGATCAACGGGATATCGAGTGCCCATGAGAGCGATTTTGCGTAGCAGACCCCGACGAGGAGAGACCCGATCAGGCCCGGCCCTTGCGTAACTGCAATAGCGTCGATATCCGACAAGGTGACCTTGGCCTCGGCCAAGGCTTGTTCAACGATGTGCTCGATCTTTGCAAGGTGCTCCCGAGAGGCAAGTTCAGGAACGACACCGCCCCACGGGCGGTGCATATCGATCTGCGACGTAATAACAGATGAGACTATCTCTCGACCATCGCGAACGATCGCAGCAGCCGTCTCGTCGCACGAGCTCTCTATTCCCAGGATCAGCACGCCTTTAGATTAACACGCGGGCCTAACCGGGTTCGAACATCCCGCGCCCCGACCGAACCATACATAATCGGCATTCCCAAGTATGAAATCTGCCTCGTTCGGCGTAAAATACCTTCAAGGGGCTTACTCCGGAGAATGTTTCGATGAAACCAGGTGCAAAAATGGCCTATCGTCTCACAAAAACCGCCTACTTACAGTTCTTGAAGTGCCCGCCGGAATTCTGGCTGCAAGTCCATGAACCGTTAATGGTTGCCGAGCCGGCCACGCTCGAGCATGAGCATCTTCGGCAGCAGGGCTATCTCGTGGAAAGCTACGTAAAGAAACTCTCCCGATTTCAA
Organism: Pyrinomonadaceae bacterium; assembly: GCA_021463165.1. Lineage (GTDB taxonomy): Bacteria > Acidobacteriota > Blastocatellia > Pyrinomonadales > Pyrinomonadaceae > OLB17. Next base: position 7,379 of record JAJTWY010000018.1, read on the forward strand.
ACAAATGAGAATTTCTTTGTCGATTTTCAGAAGACATATCAAACAGCCGATCTGACCGCGCGCTGCGACATCGTCGTGCTCGACCGAGCAACGAACGAAGTCGAGATCTACGAGATAAAGTCGTCAGGCAGCGTCAAGGAAGAGCATTACGATGATGTGGCATTCCAGAAGGTCGTCGCCGAGCGGTCAGGCGTGAAAGTTAGCAAGGTGGGTGTTGTCACGCTCAACACAGAATACATTCGACAAGGCGAGATCGACCCCGAACAGCTTTTCGATGTTACGGACCTTACCGCCGAAGCAGAGCTTCGCCTGACGGCAACAGAGGACAGCATCCGACAGGCCTTTGAGTATTTGAGGACGGTTCCGGCGGCCTCGCTCGCCGATTACTGCACCGATCAAAAGCTGAATTGCCATTACCTGAAGCTGCACTTCGAAAATCTGCCGGACCATACGGTTTTTGATCTCGTATACCTGAAGCATGAGAAACGCCGTGAGCTGTTACGCAATGGCATTATAGACATCGTTGATATTCCCGACGACTATCCGCTTTCCGATAAGCAGGACTTGCAGGTAAAGGTGGCAAAGTCGGGCGTACCATTGATCAATCGACGCGAGATCGCTGAACGAATGGCGACCTGGGCGTACCCGCTCCACTTCCTTGATTACGAGACATTTGCATACGCAGTGCCGCAATTTGACGGTATAAAACCTTTCCAGCAAATGGTCTTTCAATATTCTCTTCACACCATCGATCGCCCGGGGGCCGAACCCCGTCATCAAGAATACCTTTCTAAGGGAGATGACGAGCTTGCCCTATCAGTAGCCCGGCATCTTCGCGATTCTATGGGCGAGATCGGAACCGTTCTTGTTTGGTATGAGGCTTTCGAGAAGGGCCGTAACGAAGAGATGGCGGCGATGTTCCCCGAAGTGAAGGACTTCTTCGAACAGGTGAACGCAAAGACCGTCGATCTAATGAAAGTGTTCTCCGACAACCTACTTGTTCACCCGGCATTTAAGGGAAGGACATCGATCAAGAAGGTCCTGCCGGTGCTGGCACCCGACCTGGATTACAAAGCTCTAGGTATTGGCGACGGCCTTTCGGCAACGATCAAATGGTTCCGAGCCACGACCTGGAAGACAATGACTGAAACCGAGCGGGAGCAGATATACAATGATCTGCTGGAGTACTGCGGTCTCGATACCATGGCAATGGTGCGGATCTTCTATGAACTTCATAAGGCTGTCGCGTCCGGGGCTGAACAAATAAAAAACGGACGATCACTCGCCCGTTCTTAAGCGTTTCAGTAGTCGAAGATCAGGGAACGAAATTATAGGTCAATACACCCGTGACACGTATCGGCTGACCGCTCAGGAATGTCGGTGAGAACAGGGCCTCCTTTGCCGCGGTTTCCGCCGCCGACCTCAGAAGAGGATGACCCGACACAGCCTCTGCCCATACAACTCGCCCATCTTCATCCACAGTTATTTGAACCGACACGGCTCCCTGGACGCTTAAAGCTTTGGCGGCCACCGGATATTCAGGGAGCGGCAGCCGAGTTGCCTTGCCGTTCAGAACGCCCCCGGCAATTGTTTTGGGGATCCCGACTGAATTCGAGGCGGTAGAAGCCGCGAAGTTATACACGATCTTACCGCGGACTCTAACAGGCATCCCTCCAAGCTCTGTCGGAGCAAATTTCGCCCCCAATGCGGCCGTCTCGGCTGCACTTCGAAGCTGCGGATCGAGAACTTCTGCCTCCGCAACAGAACCGTCATCGCTTCTTTTGGCTCGCTGATCATAAAACTCAGCTTCTGCCGAAACTACATCTCCGTTTTCGTCAATAAGTACGTTGACCACAACAACCCCTTCGATACCGGCTGACCGCAGTTCCGCCGGATATTCAGGCTTGGGCATCTTTGTGGCCTTGCCGTTTACAACGCCGCCGTTGATCGGCCTCGTCGGCTCCTGGGCATTGCTTTCGCCCACCGAAACGCCAGCCAACAACAGTAAACCGATAAGAAATGAAAATAAGTTTTTCACTAGCTCCTCCTGTTTTAGTGTCTTGATTCTATCAGTTGAAAACTACTTAGACACCAGACGGAATGAAATGTTCCCGCAATTCTTGCTGATTGTTAATCAGCGGGATGCCACTGTATCATATTCCATCAGATGAGTACGGACAGCGTTACAGGCCTATTGATCGAACTTTCGAACGGAAAGCGGGAGGTTGTCGACGCGCTTTTACCGATCATTTATGACGAACTCAAGCGCATTGCGGCCAGTTATCTTCGCCGTGAAAGAAGCGATCATACCCTCCAGCCTACAGCTCTCGTTAACGAGGCGTACATGAAGATGGTCGATATCACGCAGGTATCTTGGCAGAATAAGGCCCATTTTCTTGGCGTTGCCGCAAACCAAATGCGTCGAATCCTGGTCGACCACGCCAGAAATCACAATGCGATGAAACGCGGCGGCGAGTTTCAGATACTTACCCTTAACGAGGAGATCGACAAGGCGGAAGAGCAGCGTGCCGACCTGATCGCCCTTGACGAAGCCCTTATAGAACTTGCGGAAATGGATCCGGTAAAAGCCAAAATCGTTGAGCTTCGATATTTTGGCGGCCTTTCGACCGACGAAACTGCTGAAGTATTGGGCGTCGCCCCCATTACGGTAAAACGACATTGGAAAATGGCAAAGGCTTGGCTCTATGGCAGACTTGTAAAGTAGTAGTTCAAGGTACCGCTACGGTCCAGCCGCCGCAACAACTTTGATACCAGATCGGCTGTGATTTCGCCTTACCAAATGCCGAACAAATGTTCGACATTTTCATATATAGGAGAAATTGCAATGATCAATCACATTTCATTCGGGGCCAGGGAGCCTGAAAAAGTAGCAAATATTCTTGCCGAGCTTTGGGGAGGCGTCGCAATGCCATTCCCGCCGAGTCCCGGAGGTTACGTCGCGTTTGCTGACGACGGCCGAGGCACTCTAGTAGAGGTCATTCCGATCGACGTTCATGCCATACCCGGTGAGGGATTGCCGGACGCGTCGACATTCACCAGCGAAACGATAACTGATGAACACGAAGCGGCCTTCGTGGCCGGCAATGAGACCTCGCTGTTCGGATCCGTCCATCTGAATATCAATTCGCCGCTCGACGAGGAGTCGATCAAAGCGATCGCGAAACGTGAGGGTTGGCGTTGCTTTACCGCCAACCGTGGCCGCGGGCTATTCCAGCTCATAGAATTTTGGATCGAAAATCGTTTTTTGGTCGAGGTCAATACTCCTGAAATGACCCGCATTTATGAGAAAACCGTCACCCCCGAAAACTGGGCCGCGTTCCTCAAGATGCCGCTTCCACCAAGGTATGCGAAGAACTACGCTGAGCTAGTAGCATAGATCGCGACCGATCCAGCTCACCTTCCTGAAGCAAAATTCCGAAAAGAGGCCGTCTGAAAGGGCGGTCTCGTCTAGTTTGATCATTCGTGCCCAGAGGCTTCTAAACAACATCGTACGGAGGCAGATCAGAATCCTTAGTCTGCGAAGCCGATGTCCGAATACCGGCTGCAGGTGGGGCGAACCGGAAGCTGTAGTAAGGCGATGAATGGTCGCTGAGCCGGCGGAACTGGGATTGGACAAAGGAGAATTCTTCGATGATACCGTTTTCTGATCATTCTCGCCTTAACAATCGACGGCGGTTTATCGCTGTACCGATTTATACGATACGGAGAAAATTCATGAAACACATACTATTATTCACAGCAACGGCGATCTTAGCCCTTTCGGCGACGGCATTTGCCGACGTCAAGATCAAAACGAGACAGACCGTTTCGGGCCAGTCAACCGAGAATACGACTTACATAAAAGGTAAACGCCAAAGGACAGAAATGATGGGTGGCGTCATGGTTACCGTCACGCAATGCGACCTCGGTCGAGACCTCCAGATGAATCCGTCGACGAAAACCTATACGGTAAATCTTTATGACGATGGATCCGCCCCGACGGCAACAACCAACGCATCAGGATCGACCGTACCAGCCACAAAGGGAGGTACGATGTTCGTCACTACGACCATCAAAGACACCGGCGAACGGAAGCAAATGTTCGGTTTCACTGCCCGACACATAATTCAGACCATCGAGACGGAAACCTCCGAGGACGCTTGCCTTCAATCCAAAACAAAAATGGAGATGGACATGTGGGTCATCGATGCCGAATTTGCCCTTGCCTGTCCGCAGGAACGCTACTATCGCCCTTACAAGAACGCCAAGAACGGCGGTTGTCAGGACAAAGTCGTCCCGAAAACGATCGGCAGTGCAAAATCGGGCTATCCGCTCTGGCAAAAAATGACCTCGTTCGATACAAACGGCAAAGAAAGCTTCTCGACCGTTTCAGAGGTCATAGAACTCTCAAGGGCAACGCTGGATCAATCGCTCTTTGACGTTCCTGCCGACTATCGCGAAGTAAGCGATTCGACACAGCTTTACACGACCGCCGCCGCTAGCAAAACGTCGAGTATAGACGTCAAATCAGACGACCCCTTCGCAGCGAATGCCTCGAATAGTGCTTCGTCGAGAATGACAGCCAGTATCCGAAACGCGAATTCAAATCCGATCAATGTTCAGTCGGACACGGCGTCTTCATCAACCGCAGCCAAGAAGGCCGGTTCAATTCGAATTGGTGTAAGCGTGAAAACCACGTCAGTAGGCGAAGGCATTACAGCAAATGATCTGTCGGCCGCAGTCCAAAATACCATTGGCCAATACCTCAAGGGCACCAACGTCGAGATCGTCCCATTGGAAGCGAAACTCGCGGCTGCGCAAGCCGGCGAAGCAAAGGAAAAGGAATGCGATTTCGTTCTTAACGTGACAGCGGCCCATAAAAAAGGTGGTGGTGGTTTCGGCGGGTTCGGGAAGGTATTCAGTTCCGTAGCGCCAATGATACCGATGGCCGGCGGTGTAGCCGGCGCCGTCGCAAGCCAGGTCGTTTCGACAGCGATAATTACGGCAACTTCGGTTTCTGGGAATGTTAAGTCAAAGGACGAACTCTCTCTGGACTTCAGAATGTCCTCAACAACAGACAACCGGACGCCGCTGGCAAAGCAATTCAAGACAAAGGCGAAAGCTGACGGGGACGACATTATCTCGGCCCTTGTCGAACAAGCCGCCCAGGCGATCATTGACACAGTGGGCAAATAGCAACGCGGAATCGGCGGGCGTAGTGCCGCTCGTCCGCAATACATAAAATGGAGGACTCATCATGTTGAGAAACTACACACTCGCACTTTTTGTGATCGTTGTTGTCACGGTGATCACAACTTATTCGCAGGCAAGGATTTCGCCCGCAGACCTATCAGGCACCTGGAGTACGGGTGGAATGTCGACAATCGGTGAGCGAAACACCGTCACCGGTTCGACGACGCCAAGCAACGGAAACACCCAGAAATATGAGTTCAAAGCCGACGGCACGTTCAGCTTCATCGGCTATCTGCAAACTACAATGTACGGCTGTACGACCGCACTATTCAATGATAAGCGCGGCCGTTACGTCATTGAAGGCGACCGCTTGACGCTGATACCAGCGAAGAATTTCTGGCGTAACACCAATAGTTGCAGCCCAAGTTCGACAAAGGAGCGCGATTATACTCACGACCGTGAGGATTATCGCGTTCGAACGAAAATCGACGAATACCAAAGGCAATACATCTGCCTGGCCACTGCAAAGGGTGAAAGCTGCTATCGGCGTGAGATGGAATGATCAGGAAAGAGATCGTCCAGAAAATTTTTCAAAAAAAGATGATCTCTTTTTCGTGATTTTTACGCATTATTAGGTGAGAGCGAAAAACACGCCCTCAAAACTTGGGAAAAAACGGCGAAGTTATCTACTAATTGCCTTACATAAATTCATTTCATTCGGCCCCTCATAAACCTTCATATACTTACAGCAAATAACTTCGCCGCCTGAGTCCACTCAGGCGGTTTTCGCATTTTGGCTCCTGGTTCTCCGGCTGATACTTTTTAACATCGAAATTCGCGTTAATAAATGGAGGCATTTGTTATGCGACACGGTTCACTATTCAGAAAGTTCACTATCCTCTTGATGATCCTGGGCACGATCTACCCTACGATTGGACAGCCCCGGCGAGTCTCGAAACAGACGAGCCCAGCTGCTTCGGCTAATAAACAGCCAACCAATTCCGGCGGCGGATGGAGCGGCATTGTCACGTATCGGAAGACTCTGCGCGAGAGTGAGAATTCGGGTAAGGTGCCCGCCTTCGGGCGCCTAGATAAAGAACGCAATTACACGATAACAACCCGAACCCGCGAGTATAAGTATGTTGGAAAGGCGATCGTGGACGGCAGCAGGCCTCAGACGACGGCGCGGGCGAAAGTGGAATTCAGCGATGAGGACCGGCAAATCGGGAAAATGGTGATCGTGGACTCTTGTCATGCATTCAACGACGAACACGAATTCATCGACCACAGCAGCAGTGAAAAAATAACGAAGGCGTCAGCTAACGGCGAACTTGAAAACTTTAACTTGTACGTCGATGATGCGGGCCGCTATAGCCTTTCGCTGCGCTTCCCCGACGCCAAAGGCTCCTACAACGACTCCTCGAGCCTTACTCGCTCCGGCTACTGCCAGCCGAAGAATAACGAGCCGAAGTCCTCAGCAAGTCGAACGGAAATAAATATGAAAGGCGAGGGTATTTCCGTCAGGGGCCAGATCGACCCGCAAGACCCAAACGTCATTGAGGGGTCAGAAACCAAAGGTGGAAATGGCACATTTCTTCTGATTACAACGTGGCGTTTTACACGTAAGCCACAGAGCCTGCTCATCACCGACCTGCGTTTCGAACATATGAAGTTTCCAACCTGGGATGCGTGGGAAGAGGTGTCTGAGCCGCGCGGCACCGCTGACGGCAACCTCGTGAAGATCAAGGCAAGCGTTCTAAATATGTCCGATGAGATCAAATATGCCGAAGTGGCTTTCAAGGAGACCTATAAAGGCGACAAATGGAACCATTCAATGGCTGACTACCCACTCAAGGATAGTACTGTCTCGATCCGCCTCGACCCCGGCGAGGAACGGGAGGTTGACGTATTGTGGGATACGACGGGCTACGCGTGGTTCGATGATGGCCGGCCGCGCCTCGTCCAGCGCGTTAAGGCGGAAGTCTATGAGCAGTACAAACTAAAGGACGAAATGACAAAAAACATCAAGGTCTTCCCGAAGCCATTGATCTTCGTACATGGTATCTACTCCAAACCGTCCTCTTTCGATCAGTTTCAGAACTTACTCACACTGTCACACAGCTACGACTGGAAGGCCTCCGTGTTCGGAGCCGACCCATCGCTCGGTTCGATGCTTGAGAATGGCGTCACAAGGAGCGTCTATGACAACGCAGACGCCCTAGCCCGCTACGTGCAGGCCGTGCAAAGGGAACGTAACGCTTGGCATGTCGATATGGTGGCTCATTCGACCGGCGGGCTCGTCGCAAGGCTTTTTATTCACAAACACGCTCAGAACCTGCCTGACGGCAATGCGTACGTCAGACACCTGCTGATGCTCGGAACTCCGAATGCCGGTGTGCCCTGCGCAGATTCGCTGGCGAACTATCCCGATGTAAACCGAGACAAGTTAAAGGCCGCCGAAGAACTCATGCCAGATGCAATGGCGCGATTCAACCGGCACGTCCGCGATCGCAAAGGCAGCAAATTTCTCGCCCTTGCCGGGAATGCGGCTGGGCTGCATTGCTCAGGATTAGAACCGAACGATGATTTTGTATCGGTCGGCTCAGCAACTGCGGGGGTTGACAGCTTCGCATTGACAAGGCTTCGGCATCAGGAACTCGTACAACCTTCTATATTTGGCGACTTTATTCGCGGTAATGTGATCATCGGGCCGCGAGGAACCTATCCGATATCGGTAGTCAGCTTGCCCGGTGGGCGCGACGATCGCAGAAAATGACTAAAAACCGATACGCTTTGAGAGATCTTCGAAACGGGCGTCGCCGCGAAGATTCTTCAGTCGGCGGCCCGTTTTTAGGAGCGTTAACCAGTTTGAACGCTCCTGATAGGCGCGCTCGAGCCAGTAAAACGCCTTATCAGTGTCGTTTAGTCCGGCGTAGACCACGGCAGGAAGAAACGGTGAGACCTCTTTCTTCATCCCCTTCCGTTCGAGCTCGGCGGCAATCTTCTCCGCCTCGGCCCTGCGGCCTGCAGTCGCGTAAACATGGCCGAGTGCCATCTCGCTTATCGTATCCTGCGAGATCTGTTTGGATCTTTGAAAGTTCGCGATCGAATCCGAAAACCGTCCCTGTTCCTGATAGATCTCGCCGAGCACCTGATAACCGCGTGCGAAACTGGGATCCCGGCTAACGACGTGCTTCGCCTGGTTTTCAGCCTCGTCAAACCGACCCGCTACGTACAGCGCCCAGGCAATATTCGAAGCAATCGTCAGTGAAAGCGGATCAAACTGCTGGGCGATCCGCAGTTCACTGATCGCCTCGTCGTACCGTCCCATTGCAACAAGAAAGTTACCATATGAGTAATGCGCCTCAGCGTTACTTGGAACGAGCTGGATTGCGGTCTTATATTCGGCCTCAGCCCCCGAAAAATCCCAGTCATAGACGAACTTGATCGACGCCAAAGGAATATGCGCCGACCCAAGTTGCGGGTCGATGGCAAGAGCCTTCAAGGCCGCTTCTTTCGCCATTGGATAGGACTCTTGGGGCGAGTAAGTACCGTATGCCGGGGCCATCCTATAGGCAAGGGCTAAGCCCTGGTATCCGAGTGCATAATCAGGGTCGATCTCTAACGCCTTTTTATAATATTCGATCGAAAGCCTTGTATCCTCAGGCGTTGCCTTTTGCCGGTGGAATTCGCCTTTCAAATAACTCTCAAACGCATCGGGATTCTGCGTAAAGCTCTTGGCAGCGAGCTGTCTCGTACTGCCGAGCCCAAGCTTTTCGGCGACATCCTCGGACATCTGGTTCTGCAATACCACAACGTCCGCGTCCTTCCCCCGATAGGCAAAACCCCAATCGCGAGCGCCCGTGGCAACATTGATGGCTTCAACGGTGATCTCGACGTCGTCAGCCCGTTTTGAGAGCTTGCCTGTCAGAACTATGTCCGCATTCAACTCTAGCCCGCTCTGCCGGGGTGCAGTGCCCTTTCCCTTATATACGAAAGATGCCGATCGCGGCATAACCTGAATATCAGGCGAGTAAGACAATCGGGCGATAAGGTTGTCGCTCAACCCATCACATAAAAAGTCTTTACCGGGATCGGCAGTTTCATTTTGGAATGGCAGCACTGCGATCGAGCGTTTCGGACCACCCGCCCGTTGAACAATTTCAGCGTTCCGTCGGATCGTCAGATCCACGAAACCTGCCCAATATCCTCCGGCAAGCAACAAAAGGACTGCCGCAGCGATCCCGACTGGCAAACGATAGCGTCGCAAGAAAGGAAAGTTCGAGTTGGTCGTCGGCGAATCGTACATTCGCTCTGTCTCGGCCTCAGAAAGAAGACGTTCGAATGGCACCGGATCGATAGCTCGGACCCGGCCGTTGAAGAACTCGCGACGAGTTGCTCGGAGGATCTGTTTGAAACGCGGGTCATGGTAAAGGACCTTGAGATTCGGCTCAGTCCCGATCCAAACGAGCCAGGCGTCGTGTTCCCGCAAGGCCACCTCCAATAGCTCAAATACTCTATCGATACGGCCCGCAGCAAGGTTGGCCATCGCGAGAAAATAGGACTTTACAAACTCGGCCCTCGCGCGTTCCTCCATCGCATCGGCCATGCGAACGGCATCATCACGACGGCCGGCACGATAGTAAACGAAGCAGTAATGGTATTCCACGAGAGCAGAACCGCTCATCATCTGGTCGGCGAGAGCAAGCGATTCGAGGGCTTCGTCATGACGCCCCAGAAAACTTAGCAAATTGCCACGCTGAAGATGCCCTTGTGGATAGTTCCGATCCAACTCAACGATCTCATCCGCCTTTGCAAGAGCCTTCTGGTAATCCCCCATCTGGTAGTAATACCAGACAACGAGGACCTTGGTCCGCAATGACATCGGATCCAGCCGTTCTGCGAGAAGCATCTCCTCGATCCCTTGCTCAAAGCGGCCAAGACCTACGAGCAATGCTCCATACCACTCTCGTCCGAGGGCATACTGCGGATTTAATGTGATAGCTCGTATAAAGCTCTGCTCGGCCTGTTCAAACAAAAAGCGATTATTCAACAAAAGCCCGTGAGCGGCATGAGCTTCGGCAAGGTTCTTGTCCAGCGAAAGGGCCCGGCGAATTGCGGCTTCAGAACGGTCATGTGCTATCTCGTTTGGTATTAACCCGTATATTCCGGCCCAGACATAGAATTCGGCCACCGCCGCGTGGGCAAGGGCATAATCCTGGTCGATACTTATCGCCGCTTCATAGGCCTCAAGAGCTTTTGGCAACGATTGCGATGTAAACTGATTCCAATAGAATCGTCCGCGCAGATAGTGCTCGTACGCCGACGGGTCATTCGTACCGCGTTTGGCGAGCTTCTCACGCTCCTCGCCCGTCAACCGTGGGATCAGTGCGGCCGCAACTTGCTCGGCGATAGCATCTTCGAGTTCCAATACATCGGTCAGATGTTCATCAAACTGACCAGCCCAGATAGCCGACAAGCTATTTACATCAAGGAGCTGCAGAGAGATTCGAAGCCTTTCGCCGAATCGTCTTATACGTCCGTCAAGCACAAATTCAACCCCGAGCTCTTTGCCGGCACGAAACGGATTCAGCTGATGTTCGTTATACCGTGTGATCGAGCTGGTCGGGCGAACCGTCAGCTGCCGAACGCTCGTGAGTCTTGTGATGATCGCATCCGCGAGCCCGACCGTGAGGTATGTTTCATCCGTGTTTCCGCCACCCGCGGGGCTCATAAGCGTCAGCGGCAAGACCGCAAGCATTCGAGTGCCCGGGCTTTCGATCGGCACCGCGGCAAGCCTCGGCGGCGGTTCGACGGAAACAGGCTCTTTTCTAAGATAGCGTTCAATGTCGGCCCGGAAGGCCGAAACCGTGCCGTAGCGGTCATCGGGTCTCTTCGCCAGGGCTTTGACTATTATGTTGTCGAGATCGCCGCGAAGTTCCTCACTTCTTTCTTCATGCTGCCAGCCCTCCGCGCTGACCAGGGTTGTCGCGGACCGATTAACGATCACCGGCGAAAGCAGCTCATCTTTCGCTGCCTCGCTCGGCAATACCGGATCGTCGTCGCAAATGGCCCTCGCGACCTCATGTGTTGAACGGCTCGTAAGCCGGTAAGGGCGATAGCCGGTAAGGAGCTCGTATAGGATCACACCGAGGCTATAAACATCGGTCGCGAAGGTCACTTTCTCCCCTCGAACCTGTTCGGGACTCGCATAGTCGACCGTCATCATCCGCAATGCCGTCGCAGTTGGCTGCAGGGTATCGATAGCTAGATCCGGATCGAGAAGTTTTGCTATACCAAAGTCGAGGAGCCGAGGGCTCCCGTCAGTCGTGATGAAGATATTCGATGGTTTCAGATCCCGATGGATCACTCTCTTCTGGTGAGCATACTCGACAGCATCCATAACGCGGCAGAAGAGTTCCAGCCGTGCCAGAATGCCAAGTTTGTTTTTGTCGCAATACCTGTAGATAGGAAACCCGTCAATGTATTCCATTACAAAATACGGACGTCCATCGTCGGTGCTGCCCCCGTCGATCAAGCGGGTGATATACGGATGATCGAGTGTCGCGAGTATCTGCCGCTCGTTACGAAACCGCCTTAATACAAAATCAGTATCGACCCCGCGCTTTACTACCTTTAGCGCGACCCTCAGGCGAAATTCTCCGTCGGCACGCGAGGCCTCATAGACTGCGCCCATTCCGCCGCGACCGATCTCCCGTTCGATGCGATAGTTGCCGAGCACTTTCCCGACCATCGGATCATCATCGCTGTCATCCAGAAGATCAGAAAACAGTCCGCCACGTTCGCTATCGAAGACCGGTCGTTCGATAAAGTCACTTGCGTCGGCGAATTGGGTAAGCAGTTTTTCGACCTCGGCCGATAGCGCTTCGTCGTCACCAGTCGCCCTTTTCAGGAACTCTGAGCGCTCGTCTCCCTCAAGCTCCAGAGCCTCGTGAAAGATCTCCTCGATCTGATGCCAGCGTTCCGGGGTCATCTCAAACTGAAATTTTATATGTTTTATCGCGCCAAAACCATTTCGAGCCGCCGGCTGTCAGGCTTGACTTCTCGGTCACACGGGTTTACAAAGAAGGCGTTCCACAAATTCAAGTAACTAGGAGGAGGCCCCTATGGGAAGGAAGATTTTGGCCGTCGTTGTTTCGTTAATCGGTGCAGGCGCCGTTGTTATGATCGTCGAAATGCTGAATTCGTTCATTACGATGCCGCCCCCGGCCGAAGTGATGAACGACCGGGCTCGGCTCAGTGAGTTTATGTCATCTCTCCCAACTCTGGCTTATATAATTGTTCTGATCGGCTATTTTCTCGGCTCCTTGACCGGCGGATTCCTCGTCCGCAATATGAGCCGGCGCGAGAGCCCGGGTGTTTCGCTTGCCCTGCTAGTCGGCGGGATTTTGATGATAGGCGGGATCTTGAATTTTTTTGTTATGCTCCCCGGCCAACCGTTTTGGTTTGTTGGGCTGAGCCTGCTTACCTTTATTCCTGTCACGTTGCTCGGCTTTAAGCTTGCCGGCAGCTGAACTATTTGCCTGAAGGATAACTGTCCCTACGGCTTTTTGCCCGGATTCCATTGGGGCACAAAGCTTGAGTTTGCCAGCCATCTGATCGGCGCGATCATCGAGTTGATCGACCGTGTCATGTGCACAAAGTCGATCGTTTTCACCTCGTCCGTCACCCGATGATAGTCCGTGTGCAACCCAAAGCTCGACACCGTATGAGCGATAATGCCGCGGACGGCGAATCCGTAGTTATCTGACCTCTGAAAGAAATTCTGCGTCGGGTGCGGGTCCTGGACAAGCTTTGCCCCGCGTCTTGCTAATTCCGGACCGAGATTTGAACGCTCATAGCCCGTTAGCCAAAGCTCTTCAGGTTTCACCTTGGCATCGGGCCGCCCTATCATCTCAAACTGCAGATTTGCAACAAATTTGTCCTGCGGAAACGGCAGATTGTCTCCAAAATAGCGGGAACCAAGTCCGCCACGTTCCTCACTGCCAAAACAGACGAAATAGATCGTGCGTTTGGGGCGCTTTCCTGCTGCGAGAGCACGTGCGATCTCCATCACAGCAACCGTTCCCGAGGCATCGTCGTCGGCCCCGTTATTGATCTTGTCCTCGCCCTGGACATTCTCGGTCACGCCGATGTGATCGAGATGTGAGCTAAGAACGATCACCTCTGAGGCACCCTTCCTATCACTGCCCGTGAGTTTGCCGATCGCATTCCAGGTATAGTTCTTTTGCATGGTGACCGATCCGCCAAGTTCCAGCGAAGTGCCGTCTGCCATACCGGCGATCGTCTGGGCGACCTCCTTGCTAACCACGATCACTGCGGCCGGTTTAGCCGCAGAAACCGTGAAACTCGGTTTTCGCGATCCGAAATTCGCCCAGCCGCTTCGGTATTGAGGTGTCTCCTCAACAATAACCATCGAAGCTCCCGCCGCAAGAAACGGCTGCGCCGCTTGATTGAGGTTTCCCGCACCGGCGGAATTCGTTAGGAAGACCGCTGCCCCGGCTTGCGGCGTTTGTCCCGTCGCGAGTTTCTGCAAACCACCTTTGATCGACCCATTATTCGCCCGAAGCACTAACATGTCCTTACCATGTTCGAGGGTGGTCGAGCCGAGTTTCAAAGTGGGATTTGCGTCAAACATCGCCCGCTCAATCGTTACGGTCATGACATAGGACGGCTTGCCGTCCCAGCCCGGCTCACCGGCCGGTTCGAGACCGAACTGCATAAATTGCGATCCAACGTACTCGGCCGTTATCCGCTCAAACAGAGTTCCGCTGCCCCGCCCCTGCATCGCATCGCTGGCAAGGAACTGCATCGCAGCACGGACATTCCGTTCCTCGACCACCGACTTTGCGCCACTTTGGGCAATAGCATTAAGGTTGGCAACAATGAGGAGAACGGCGGCGAAGGTTGTTCGTCTAAAGAAAATATTCATTGTGTTTACTACGCAGTCTAGAGATGGTTAGTTTGCGATGCCAGTGTAATATCGCCAATTCGTCTTAAAATCCCGGCTCAACTTCTGTTTCGTGAGAATGGCCCGGACCATCTCGACAGGGATCGCTCCTTCTTTCAGTATCGCATCGTGGAAGTTCCGATCCGTCATTTTCCTTGTGCCGACCAGATCCTTGTGAAGCTGATAGAACTGCAACCCACCCATCATATATGCCATTTGATAAAGTGGGCCGTATTCGCCTGAAAATGAACGCCGTACCTCAGCCAGAGCGTTATCCCGTTCATGCCCGACCTTGTCAACCAGAAGGTCGACGCACTGCTGAGGGGTCCATTTTTCGAGATGAAAATTGAGCGAGAAAAGGATCCGTGCCGCTCGGTGCGAACGCCAGAAAAGGGCACCGATCTTGTCTTCTGGCGTTGCCGTAAAGCCTCGATCCCAGAGAATAAATTCCCAATATAATGCCCAGCCCTCGCTCCAGAACGGCGTACGAAACATTTCGCGATAAGGGCGATAACGCCGCGTCATGAAGCCCTGCAGGTGATGTCCGGGAATGAGCTCGTGATGGGTCACGGCGCGTGCGAAGTGCGGATTGTTGCCTCGCATCGACATCAATTTCTGCTCGTGCGTCATTCCATCGGTCGGGTACGACACGAGGATCGTTTCGCCTCCTAGAAAGAACGGGGCGACAAGCTGCCGTTCCGGCGTCATCATCTCCATGCGCCAACCGTCTCGAGCGATCTTTGGCACGGTAACGAGGTCATTCTTTTCGACGTACTCTATCGCCTCATACGCCTGCTTCTTGATCAATTCGGGTTGCTTACCCGGTTCGACATACTTTAGTTTTACGGCCTCGATCGCCTTCATATAATCGTCGCCGAACCCCATCTCTCGCGAGGCTTTCTTAAATTCGGTGATGCACCACTCAAACTCCTTGTTCGCGATCTCGACCAGCTCCTCCGGCGTATACGGGATCATTTCGAACTGTAACTCCTCGATCAGCGCTTGCCGTCCGATAGGATCGCCGATGATCGTCGTACGATCGTCCGCACGGATACCGACGAGCCGCTCGGTGATAAATGTCGAGTATTTTCCAAGAGCGTCATCAACGCTTTTATATGGGGATTCGCACCACCAAGTGAATGTAGGATCGTAGGCGTTGTAAAAGGTGTACCAACCGCGAAGCGTCCGTCGCAGACCATCGATCGTCCGAGCGGCACGCCCCGCCACCGTTCGTTTAGGTTTCACAACTCCCTGTCCCTCGAACGAACGCTGCGTTTCGACGATCTTCTTGGCAAGATCATTCAGAGCTGCCGCCGATTTGGCTGGATCCGCGAACTCGAGTTTTCGACGGGAATCTTCCAGATCCGATATCGTCCGTGCGAACGGCATCAGCGAGGCCATTTCCGCGAACTGAGCCTCAAGCCTCGAGAGTTCCTTCAACTCTCGTTCAAGATGATTCCGCAGCAAAACGTAATCGACCTGCTCATCGTGATTGAGCTGATCGAAATTCAACCCGGCGAGATACCCTTGCCGCTCTTGATAAAGCTCCCTAAACCGGACCAGTCGATTGGGCGATGTCTGAGCCGTGTAAAACCGGTTCAGTATGCCGACGTCGGCGTCGAATTTTTCAATAACGCCGCGCAGGCGCGACGGAGGTTCGTTATACGCATCGAGGGTTTCTCGCTGGGCAAACGCCGGAGGAAACAGGCACGAGACAACGCAAAATAGACAGACAAGACGACAGGCGAATCCTTTCATATGGTTGAGTTGCGAAATTGAAGTTACGTTCAAAAATAGCGCCCGCCGCGGACTTTTGAAAGCTGGAACCGGCACTTTCCGCAAAAACAACCAAAGCGATTGCTGGTGAATCCAACGCAACGTCCCTAACCTTACTCATTTACGTTTTGCCGTTATGAAGATGTCTCTAAAGTTGGTCATTGCCCTTTTCCTCAGCGCACCGACGGTGTTCGGACAACACCCTCAGATCGCAAGCGTTGTTCATGACGCCATCAAGATCAGTTCACCTACCCTTAGCGAGGAAAGAACAATCCTTATCAGGGTGCCGGCAAACTATGCCCGAACTGGCGCTAGATATCCCGTCGTTTATATGCTCGACGCCCACGCGCCGCAAAATGCGATGATGGCAGGAATTCTCGACCAGCAAGCGTGGGGCGGCCAGATGCCGGAAGTTATTCTGGTCGGCATCCAAAATACCAATCGGACTCGCGACCTGACCCCGACCCGGACACAGCGGGCTGGAACGGGCGGCGGCGAAAAGTTTCTGGATTTCCTCGAGAAGGAAGTCATTCCGCTCGTCGAAAAGAGCTATAGGACGCAACCCTTCCGCATATTTGCAGGTCACAGTCTGGGCGGACTTCTCGTCACTCACACTATGCTCACACGCCCGCAGATGTTCAATGCATATATCGCTGCGAGCCCCGTCCTGCATTGGGATAACGATCTCCTCATTAAGCGCGGTCAGATAGTTTTCGCTGAAAAACGGGAATGGAACCGGGTCTATTTTGCTGGCCTTGGGGCTGAACCGGACTATCAAAAAGGCTTCGATGCCTTCCGCGACCTTCTGAATAAGACAAACCCGAAGAAACTTAGCTACGAATTCCAACAGTTTTCCGATGACAACCATGGCTCGGTTGTGCTCCCGGCTTACTATGCCGGCCTTCGCAAGGTCTTTGCCGGGTGGCGGCCACCCGCGACCGGAACGCTTGTTGAACTTGAATCTCACTACAAGAAACTTTCAGCGCGCTTCGGCTACACCATTGTGATCCCGGAAACTCTGATGAACAGGATCGGATATGATCTTCTGACTGCGAACCGCGGCGCCGAGGCCATTGAGGTTTTCAAGAAGAATGTTGAGAACTTCCCTCGCTCGTCGAATACTCACGACAGCCTTGGCGAGGCATATGAAAAGACCGGGAACAAGAGATCTGCAAGAGAAAGCTATCAGAAGGCGTACGACCTCGCCTTGGAGCAGAATGATCAGGAACTTTCCTCGGTCTATAAGGCGAATCTCGACCGAGTAGGGAGACCTTCCAATTAGATCGAGCCTAGAAAGCTCTCGCCGTCGGCGATCTTCAACCCAAAATTCTCAGCGATCGTCTGACCGATGTCGGAAAGCGACTGGCGGGTACCGAGGTTTACACCGGGCGCGGCCGACCTACCATAAACGAGTAGTGGAACATACTCGCGGGTGTGGTCCGAACCATCTTTTGTCGGGTCGTTGCCGTGGTC
This sequence comes from Pyrinomonadaceae bacterium, assembly GCA_021463165.1. Lineage (GTDB taxonomy): Bacteria > Acidobacteriota > Blastocatellia > Pyrinomonadales > Pyrinomonadaceae > OLB17. The sequence continues at coordinate 24,792 of JAJTWY010000018.1, forward strand.
GGCGGTCATTATCAGCAGGTCATCATCCCTCATCGCATTGATGATCTCTGGGAGGCGGTCGTCGAAATGTTCGAGAGCCCTAGCATAACCCTCGGGGTCACGCCGATGCCCGTATAGCATATCGAAATCTACCAGATTGCTAAAAACAAGCCCGGTCGAATCTGCATTTAGCGCCTTTATCGTCTGGTCAATGACCTGATCGTTATTCTTACCCGTGAGGTCCTCGGTCACGCCGACACTGTCATAGATCGAAGCAATTTTTCCGATACAGACAACATCGAGCCCCGCTTCCTGCAGCACAGGGAGTAAGTTGCCGGCGGGCGGCGGCACCGCGTAATCGTGCCGATTCTCGGTCCGTTTGAAATCGGCTGCGTTAGTGCCCAGAAAGGGTCTTGCGATAACTCGCCCTACCTTATCTTCTCCCTGCAGAATGTCCCGGGCGATCTCGCAGATCTCGTAAAGCCGGTCGATCGGGATCACTTCTTCATGAGCCGCGATCTGAAATACGCTGTCGGCCGATGTGTATACGATCGGCTTCCCTGTGGCGACATGTTCAACACCAAGCTCTTTGATGATCTCGGTACCGCTAGCCGGAATATTTCCCAAAACGCCGGGCACCGCCGTCTTCGCGACGAACTCGTCGATGATCCGCGGTGGAAATCCATTCGGGAAGGTTGGAAACGCTTTCTTCAGGATAATTCCCGCCATTTCCCAATGGCCGGTCGTTGTGTCCTTGCCGTTCGATTTAAGCGTGCACTTACCGTATGCCCCGGTCGGCCGATCGACAGGCGGAAGACCCTCGAGCGACCTGATGTTTCCTAAACCAATCCGACGTAGGTTTGGAAGATCGACCCTTCTCGTTTCCAGGATATGACCGATCGTGTCAGCCCCCGCATCACCCCAGTCGGCAGCATCGGGCATCGCACCGATACCGGCCGAATCAAGCACTAATAAACAAATTCGACGAAATTTTCTCATCATCAGTTTGAAGGCGCGGTGTAGCCTTCGCGCGAACGAACGACGGTCCCGGCCGGCACACCCTTTATCTCAACCTTGATCTTCCGATATGTCCCGTCTCGCTTCTCATTGCTCGGGTAGTAACCGAGAGTGTACTTTGTCCCGATCTCCTCTGAAACACTCTTGAAAGCGTTCCTCGCCTCGGTCATATCGCCTACGGGAAAAACTCTGCCACCTGACCCTTTCGCCAGCTCATTCATCTCTTCGTTCGCAATGTCATAGAGGCGTTTGCTCACCGCGAGGCGCTCAAAGTCGCCAAGCTGACAAAAGTTCGTCGCCTTTTCCATGCGAGAGCCTTTCGAGTTGATCGTCTGATAATAGCGCCGGATCTGAGCGGCGGAGAAGCGGACCGAGCTTCGGCAATCGCCGAGCAGTGCCTCTTCAAAAAAATCCCTCGTATCGACCTTAACGAAAAAGGATATTACTCCAACCTGGCCGAGTTGTTCCTTGACAAACTTGAAATCCGCAGCACTGCTGGAATCGACCCCGTCGGTCAAGGCGACAAGAGCACGCCGCCCCCGAAACTCTTCCGCCGGCCGCTGGCTGAAGATCTTCTCGGCCACTTGCTGAAGTGCGTCGTAATAGGGAGTTCCGTTGCTGGTCTTGACGCCGTCAAGCGCCGCCGCGAGTTTCGCTCGGTCGTCCGTCAGCGGCGAAAGCACCTCGGGAACGGCAAACGCCTGGTTATTTGTCCGCTCCGTTCTAAAAGCTATCACAGCAACGCGATCGCCGGGCCTAAGGGACGAAACAAAATCCTTTGCCGCCTGTTTGATCAATAAAAGGTCGTTGCGGGCCGACCCTGAAGTATCAAGAATGAGCACAACCTCAAAAGGCGCCGTAGTCGTCGAAAAATCGACGACCTCCTGTTTCTTGCCGTCTTCGTAAATTGTTATGTCGGATAACTTTATTCCTTTCAGCAGCGTACCCGCGGGTGCGGTCGCGGTAAAAGGGACATCGACCAACTGGGTATCTATCTTGATGACCTCGTCATCCTTTTTTGCTTGGCCCATGGCCCCGGTCAAAAGGCAAAGGCTTAACCCCAGCAATAAACCTACCTCTCTAACCCGCATCAAGATATGCCCTCTTCCCTCTTTCGATGATTGTAGCAAAAAATTATTTGCCCACGGCGCAAAACACGTTTTTGATGTCGCATTTGGAGCGAATTATGCTATCCTCTAGCAAAGTTACCTTTTCCTGAAAAGTTAGCCTGGCGTTGAGCATTTAAAACATTGGTCACTGAAGGTGCGAAATATGCACGCCATACCTTGAAATTTTCTTGATCGTTGAGGGGATAGATCTGATGAAACGACTTACTTTACTTGTTATTTTTCTCGTAAGCGCTGTTTTCTGTGGAGCCGCATTTCTTTCCGTTCCGAGTAGTTCTCAGGAACGCAGTGTTTGGGAAAATGGTCGGCCTGAGCTTTCGACAACAATCGTGATAAGTCAGGCATACGGCGGCGGAGGCGGGAGCACGGGCACATATCTTAACGACTACGTAGAGTTAAAGAACATCTCATCGTCTCCGCAATCGCTCAACGGACTCCGTTTGATCTATGGGTCATCAACCGGCCAATTTGGATCGACTTCAACGAATATCTTTGCTCTGCCGGATGTTTCGATCAATCCTGGACAGTATTACTTGGTCCAATTGAGTTCCGCCGGAACGGCTGGAACTGCCCTTCCGGTAAGTCCTGATGCAACCACCACGAATCTTGCGATGTCAGGTACGAATGGCAAGGTAGCCTTGGTTACGGCGGCCTTTACCGAAAACACCTGCGGAGCAACTGCAACGCCCTGTACGTTGCCTACACCGTCGATTATCGATGTCGTGGCGTGGGGCACGGCGAATAATGCCGAGGGCGGTGCGGCCACCAATGGCGGAGCGGCGCTGACCGCAACTCAAGGTAATGTCCGCAAAGGGGCCGGTTGTACCGAAACCGATAATAACAACGCCGATTTCGACATTGTCACTGCTCCTGTCCCAAGAAACATGGCAACAACTCCCGCTCCTTGTGCGGGCGGCGGCGCTAGCCCAACACCTACTCCGACTCCTACACCATCACCTTCACCGTCTCCTTCGCCTGCAGGTACTCCTCGGAGGTTCCTCTTCACAAGTCGCCTGAGTGGAACACAAGAGGTTCCGGCGAACAGCTCCACCGGACGCGGTTACGGTCGTGTGGTCCTGAATGCAGCCGAGACTGAGATAACGGCGTCGTTCTACTGGGAAGGTTTAGGCAGCGGAACCACGGCCGGACACATTCACGGTCCGGCGGCTGTGGGTGTTAATGCCGATGTTCTATTCAACATGAATCCGACTGCTGGTGTTACCAGCGGTTCGACGATCGATCGCACCTTTGCGGTAACGCCCGCACAGGTTGCCGACCTACGCGCAGGATTGTGGTATTTCAATATCCACACCGCCAATTTTGGGGGTGGCGAGATACGCGGACAGATCGTATCGAACTTGAACGATGCCCCGTTCGACGTCAACGGTGATGGACGCACCGATTTCGGAGTCGTCCGCCGCGGTGCCGGTGTTGGAGGTACCCAGGTGCGTTGGCATACACTGATCAACGGTACACCTACGACCAAGAATCAGACCGATTTCGGTGTCGCGAGCGATTCGCTCACCCCTGGTGACTTCGACGGAGACGGTAAAGATGACATTGCCGTATGGCGTTCTGAAGCGAATAACTCGACGTTCTACATACTGCAGAGTTCGACAAATACACTCCGGACAGTTCGGTTCGGCATTCCAAACGACGACCCGTTCGTTATCGCTGATTATGACGGAGACGGGATCGACGATCCAGCCATCTTCCGAAAGGGAGGCACTGAAAGCGAACAGAGCTATTTCTGGTGGTATGGCAGTTATGGCATTACGAAGAATGCACAGGTTCCGGTGCCATGGGGTGTCGGTGCTGACGTCGCTGTGCCGGGAGATTTTAACGGGGACGGAAAAGCCGACTTCTGTGTCTATCGCGGCATCTCGAATCGCGGCCTCTTTTTTATCCACTACGGAACTGGAGGCTTCGACGCAACGAGCCCGAACGACACAACCACAAGATTTGGACTCCCGTCGGATGCCGTAGTGCCCGGTGATTATGATGGGGACGGAAAGACCGACTTTGCGGTAACTCGTTTTGAAGGTGCTAATCTTGTATGGTATTTCTTGCCGAGTTCCGGTGGTACCGTGGTCCAACGCTTGGCGTGGGGCAGGAATGCAACCGACATTGAGGTCCAGGGGGATTACGACGGCGACGGGATCACCGATCGTGCCGTATGGAGAAGCACAGCGGGTAATCCTGCGCAGTTCTTTATCCTACGGTCAAGCAACCAGACGGTTCAGTATGAACTATTTGGGCAGTTTGACGACGTGCCTGCCGCTCAGGATTCACACTTATAAACTGGCCTTCAATTAACTGAAAAAGCCGTCGAGCGATTTGCTCGGCGGCTTTTTTGTTACCTTACGCTGATAACGCGAAGCTAGACGTATTTGTCAATCACACGGGTTATCGCTTCGCGCGTCACGGCGCCGACAATGCGTTCCTGTTCCTGACCGCCTTTGAACAAGATCAGGGTCGGAATTCCACGGATCCCATACTGTTGCGGAACATTCATGTTCTCATCAACATTCATCTTATAAACGCCGGCCCTTCCCTGATAGGCCTCGGCGACTGCCTCGACCGTCGGAGCGATCATGCGGCAAGGGCCGCACCACTCCGCCCAGAAATCCACGAGTACTGGCTTATCCGAGCCCAAAACATCCGATTGAAAATTTGAATCGGTCACCTCATTAGCAAAATGTGCCATTATGATCTCCTTTTAGCTATACAAAACAGATAAATTATATCCCAGCAAGATTTCCTAAACCAACCTCGCGGGTTTCGAGAATATCAATCGGCGATCCTAACAACGATCTTACCGAAATGCTCCCCGCCTTTCATATAGGCCAGAGCGTCCGGGATCGAGCCGAAATCAAAAACGCGATCGACAACTGGGAACATCTTGTTCACCGCGATCGCCGCGTTCATCACCTCAAACATCGTCCGCGAGCCTACAAATATTCCCTGTAGCCGGATCGCCTTCATAAATACTCCGACCGGGTCGAATGTTGTTCCCCCGGTCAACGCCCCGATCAACGCGATATGACCGGCTATACGTGTCGCATTTATCGACTTTCCGAGCGTCCCGGAGCCTCCAACCTCGACAACGTGGTCTGCTCCCAGTCCCCCGGTCGATCTGATAACGGCTTTGTCCCAGTCCGGATCGGCTTTGTAGTTGATGATCTCATCAGCTCCGAGTTCCCGCAGCTTTGTCATCTTCTCCTCACTGCCGGTCGTCGCTATCACGCGCGCTCCCGCCATCTTGGCGAACTGTAAGGCGAAGATGGAAACGCCGCCGGTACCGAGTGTCACAACAGTCTCGCCGGATCGGATCCGACCCGACACGTTCAACGCATTCCAGGCCGTAAGTGCGGCACAGGGTAGCGTGGTGGCCTCTTCGAAAGAAAGGTGGTCGGGTACACGAACGAGACTGTCTTCGTGAAACGCCCCAAACTCGCGCAGCACGCCCTGCCATTGTGATCCCGCTCCAAGCGACGTTCGCCGCTTTTCCTCGCTCGATGGGCCGTCATACCAACGCTGTGCGAAGATCGGCATCACGCGGTCGCCGACTTGCCACTTGGAAACACCTGATCCAATCGAGACCACCTCACCCGCACCGTCCGAAGCTGGTATCGCCGGTAAGCGCATCCGCGGGTTATAGGTTCCGGAAACGACCATAACATCGCGATAGTTGAGCGAGGCTGCCCGGAACCGGATCAGGGCCTCATTCGGCCCCGGTTCCGGTTCTGCAAGATTATCGAGACTCAGTTTATCGATCCCGAATTCATGTATCATCCAAGCCTTCATAATTTTTTTTCGGCCTTGATATCCAAACGAAGAACAACATCATTTCTGATCAGGTCGTCAGCCTTCCCGGCATATACAATGCCGAAATCCTTTCTGTTGATCGAGAACTCTGCATTAACCGTCGCCGAGTTTGGCGTGACGCTGATAGTTGCGGGAAAAGTGATCGACTTCTTGACTCCGCGCATTTCCAGGTCTCCGGTAACCGTATAATTGCCGGCACCTTTCGCGGTGTCGGGAACGATCTTTGTCGAAACAAACGCCGACTTGGGGTATTTCTCGATCTCAAAGAAATCACCGGTCTGTAAGTGCTTGGTCAACCCTTCAGCATCAGAGAAAACCGAGGCCATCTCGATCTCAACTGCCACCAGACTGCTCTCGGCCTTGTCCCCGACGAGGTCTATAAAACCTTTGAATTTCTTGAATCCGCCATCGTGCTTTCCTGTTACCTTCGACCCGGTAAACTCAACTTTCGATGTTTCCTCATTGATCGTAAGCTGTGTGCCTGCAGCCTTGAACCCGCTCAGTACATCTGTTTTCACAGCTTCGGTTGCGGGCACCGTTGCCGTATTCGCAGCAGCGTTCGATGACGGTGCCGTCGTGGCCGCCTTCGGCTTATTCGCGGCAGGATCAGCACACGCTGATATAAGAACTGCGGCCGTCAACACTAAGATCGTTGCTATCTTCATTTCATTTCGTCTCCTAATCAAGTATCAATATGATATCGTTCCTTTCACCGTTTCAAAGCCCCCAAACGCGTAACATCGTTTTCAGTATTCCGATCACGCGCGGGAGCCAGTTTAGCATTAACCCAGTCATACATCACCAGATATTTGTAACCATTTTGTTTACAGTTACGGTCAAAAAAATTTAGGCCTTTGCCAAGTTTACATTCTCAAGAATCGTCGCGAGTGTATATTGTCTCAGCTTGTCGCCCACCGTCCGCTCAATATCTTTCTGCAAATTGCAAAGCACGGCTTCTATATTCGCCCCTATGGGACAATCCCTGTTCGGTGACCGCGGCAGGCCGAAGATCTCTCCGCACGAGACGGCCTTGTATATCTCGCAGAGGCTGATGTCCTCGGGTGCGCGAGCCAGACGTGTTCCGCCGAAAGCTCCCGTCTGTGACGTCACGATCCCCGCCTGGCCAAGTTGTCCCAAGACACGGCGGATCACGACCGGATTCGTATTGACGCTCCTTGCGACATACTCGGATTTCACGTTCTCATCCTTGCCGCACGCAAGCACCGTGAGAATATGAACCGCCATCGAGAATTGACTATTCGCCATATCTGTAACAAGTATAGTTACAATCGTCAGAGTTGTCAACTTCTCCACAAAAGAAAACCGGTTCCAACCGGAACCGGCCCTCAGTTCAAGTGTTCTTGGACAGATCTACCTGGAAGGAATTTTGATCTCGCGGCCTGCCCCGAGAACCGAATTGGGAAGTAAGCCGTTAAACTTGGCGACCTCGGTCGGATTGGCGTTGTTTCGCTCCGCAAGCTTCTGAACCGTATCGCCTGCCTTAGCCTTGACAACCTTGACCCCAGCGGTCGCAGCAGATGCGGCTGCATTTGTCGGCCTAGAATAGCTGGTAGCCTGAACATTGTTGCCCGCTACAGGAACGAATACCTTCCCACGCGGAACCGCCATCCCGGGATTAGCTGCCATTAGATCCGCCACGCTCACCCCAGTACGATTTGAAAGATTCTGCCAGCTTTCTCCCGTTGCGGAGTTAGCAAGATTCGTATTGTTGATCTTCGCGGCCGGAATGCGACGGAACAACGCAACAACCTCATCCCCTTTGCGGGCCGGCACATTGATGATGTACGGTGTCGGAGGCGTCACGTTTGAGCGGAGGTGCGGATTCAGGTATCGGAGATATTGCACCGTTGTGTCCGAAGCCTGCGCGAGGATGCTCAGGTTGGTCGAGGCAGGCACCCGTACGCGATCGTATTCCAACGGCGCAGCCGGGCGAATGTGGCCGAAGCCATATTGACCAGGATTATTAGCTATCAGGATCGTAGCCAGAATGTTGGGCACGTAATTGCGCGTTTCCTGTGGAAGATATGGATAAGCCGCCCAGAAATTAGACACACCGGCACGCCGGATGGCCCTATCAACATTCCCTTCGCCGCAATTGTATGCCGCGATACCCAGTTCCCAATTGCCGTAACGGTTGTAAAGGAACTTCAGGTATCTTGCCGAGGCCCTGGTGGCCTCTTCAAAACTGTTTCGCTCATCGACATAGGCCGTCCTCTGGAGACCGTAGCGGGCGCCAGTACCGGGAATAAACTGCCAAAGCCCTGATGCAGCCGCCCACGACAGGGCCGAAGGCTTCCAAGCGCTTTCAACCTGCCCAAGCCAAGCGACATTCTCGGGAATTCCTTCCTCCTTGAAGATACGCCGCGCCATGCGCATGAACATCCCGGACCGGTACAACCCGACCTCCATCGTCTGCCGCCCGCGGCCACGATAGTAGTTTATGTACTGCTGGATCATGGGATGGACCTGGAATGAGAATCCGAGTGATTTGTTGGCGACAGCATACTGTATGTACTGATACTGAGCCTGTGCGACCGGATTGGCATCTACCTGCTGCTCCTCTTCCGTCAGCTGGATCGTCGCAAGCTCGTCACCGATCGCCGGCACAAACTCCTGGCTATTGAATCCGATCTGAGATTGATCCGGTATCGACGGCCCCTGCCCATTTGCTACCGTCGAAGTCGAAGGCGTCGCATTCGGGCGAATCAGGGAACTCTTTGCCAACGAGGCGACCTTGTCGGCCAGCGTGTTGTCAATGTTCCAACCGCACGTCCCCGACAGATTCCTTACCTGCGGCAACTGGCTATCGATCGGGAATTCGATGCGATAGACCGTTTCGATAAGCTGGTTGTAACATCCCTGAAGTTTACCCTCACGCTGGATATTCAGGGTCGATGTCAGAAAGACCTCGACCGATCGATTGAACTTTTCTGCCGCGTCGGATAGCTTCCTATCCTCATAAGCAAGGAGCCCCTCCTTGAAGAAGACACCAGAGCGTACCAAAACATCATTAACGGCATCCTGCGCCCGAACGATGTCCTGCGTTCGAGTATCATTGTTCGATCGGGTACTAGTTACCTGCCCAAAGGCCGAACCAACGACGGCAACCGCCGCCAAGACGGCACCGACTGAAAATCTATTAATAAAACTGATCATCAAAAAAACAAAAAATGCACGGCCTTGTGAGGCCAAAGAGAACGAAAATAAGTCGTTCACTTGTAAAGCTTAACGCCTGACGGCGAAGAAAGTTTCCAAAAAGCCCGCCGAACACAACATCGGCAATTTACCATATAAGGTTACCATCATGGGGTTAACCGAGCAACTCCCGATAAAACAACGAGTTGGTTGACTTTCAGCGGAGTCACCCAGCTTTCTGGCCTCTCACCCGTTCCGGCCGTTTTGGTTCCCGCAAAGCAATGTCGAAGACCTGCCGGACATTCTCGACAAATATAAACTTCAAATCGTCTCGAACTTCCTGCGGAAGATCCTCAAGATCGCGCTCATTCGGGGCCGGCAGAATAACCGTCTTGATCTTTGCTCGTCGGGCAGCGAGTAGCTTTTCCTTGACACCACCGATAGGGAGCACGTTGCCGCGAAGAGTGATCTCGCCCGTCATCGCTACATCTTTACGCACGGGTCTTTGCGAAAGGACTGAGACCAGGGCCGTTGCCATCGCAATCCCGGCACTCGGTCCGTCCTTTGGGATTGCCCCTTCGGGGAGGTGAATGTGAATATCGAAGTTTTCCAAAACTTCCTCATCAATGCCAAGTTCCTTCGACCGTGCTTTCGCATACGAAAACGCAGCTTGTGCCGACTCCTGCATCACCTCGCCAAGCTGGCCTGTCAACTGAAGCTTGCCTTTCCCCTTCGTCTTTATCGCTTCAATAAAAAGGATGTCTCCCCCAACCGCAGTCCACGCGAGCCCGGTTACCGTTCCTATCTCATCTTGTTTCAAGGCACCTTCGTTGAAGATCTTCGATACCCGAAGGAATTGTTTGATGTTGTCAGCAGTGACCCGTTCGGAAGAAAAATCACCGTTCATTTCAGCCTTGCGACGGGCGACCTTGCGGCAGATCTTCCCGATCTCGCGTTCCAATTGACGCAGGCCGGCTTCCTGGGTGTATTCCGATATGATCTTGGCGATCGCACGACGTTCGAATTTGACGTCTTCTTTCTCCAACCCGTTTTCTTCGATCTGTTTCGGGATCAGATGACGCCTCGCGATCTCGATCTTTTCTTCCTCGGTATAGCCTGAAAGCGATATTATCTCCATCCTGTCTCGCAACGCCGGCTGCACCGTGTCCAGAACGTTTGCGGTTGTCATGAACATCACATTCGAGAGGTCGAATGTTACGTTCAGGTAATTGTCGCGAAATGTGGAGTTCTGTTCCGGGTCGAGCACTTCAAGCAAGGCCGAACTTGGATCACCGCGAAAGTCGGCGCCGACTTTATCGATCTCGTCCAGCATGATCAAGGGGTTGTTCGTTTCCGCCTGTTGAATGCCCTGAATGATCCTGCCCGGCATTGCGCCGACATAGGTTCGACGATGTCCGCGGATCTCCGCTTCATCGTGCAGCCCGCCAAGCGAAAGCCGCACAAATTTACGGTTCAGGGCGCGCGCCACCGATCGTCCCAACGAAGTCTTACCCACGCCCGGTGGTCCAACAAGACACAGGATCGACCCCTTCGGCTTTTCTCTAAGTTTTCTGACCGCCAGAGCCTCAACAATTCGTTCCTTGACACGTTCGAGACCGTAGTGGTCCTCATCGAGAATACGTTCAGCCTTCTTAAGATTAAGGTTGTCTCGCGAGGAATTGGACCATGGAAGATCGGTCATTATGTCGAGCCAGTTGCGCAAGGTTGCGGTCTCGGCGGTGTCGGGATGCATCCTCTCAAGCTTTTTGAGCTGGCGGAGCGACTCTTCTTGAGCGTTTTCCGGCATTCGGGCCTTTAGGATCTTGTGGCGATACTGTTCGATCTCCTCATAAAGCTCATTTCCCTCGCCAAGCTCCGCCTGAATGGCCTTGAGCTGCTGGCGAAGGAAGTATTCACGTTGGGAACGATCGATGTCCGCCCGGGCCTGCGTATTGATCTCCTGCTGGACGGTCAATACGTCGATCTCTTTACTGAGTAGTTCGTTTACGCGCCTAAGCCTCGGCGTCGGGTCATCAACATCAAGCACGCTCTGAGCGTCTTCAACCCTTAATTCGAGATTCGACGCCACAAGATCTGCCAAACGCCCGGCATCATCAAGGTTTGCAATGATCGCTAGAACCTCTGGCGAGATGTTTTTTCCTAACGATGCCGCTCGCTCCATCGAACCGCGCACGTTCCGTACCAAAGCCTCGACCTCAAGCGAGTTCTCTGGTGCTAGTGGTTCGGTGATCGGCGTCACGCTCGCCTTGATATAGTCACCTTTGCCCTTTATCGAATCGACGCGGCACCGGGACAATCCCTGAATGAGGATCCGAATGCGTCCGTCAGGCAGCTTGAGCATTCGCATGATGATGGCCACCGTGCCTACAGCATAGAGGTCATCCTGATCGGGGTCCTCTTTGTTCACATCTTTCTGCGATACGAGCAGGATCATCCGATCCTGGCTTAAGGCTTGCTCTACGGCGCGAATCGACCGATCTCGCGAGACGAAGAGCGGAACGATCATGAAGGGATAGATGACAATATCCCGAAGCGGCAACACCGGCAATTCGGCCGGGATCTGTATCATCGGCTCGATAGCTTCGGTATCCGGTATGCCAACCGGGAACTCGTCGAGATCAACCATAAACTTCTATGTTAGGGAAATTGGCAGGAAAGGGCAAAATGCCGATTTGTAGCCAGGATTCGTCCAGAAAACCCGAAGATCGCGTTTACTTCTTCTTCTTTTTCTTGCTTTCGGCGTGCGAGGTCCGGGTTCCGACAAGCTGCTTAAGTTCGCTCATGAACTCGGATACATCTGCAAACTCAAGGTAAACGGATGCGAAACGGACATAAGCTACCTTATCCAAAGCCTTGAGCCTTCGCATGATGATCTTACCTATCTCGTTGGTTGCTAGTTCCCGATCGAGTGAATCCTGCACATTCTTCTCGACCTCGTCAACGATGGACTCGAGCTGGTTTGTCGAGATCGGCCGCTTTTCGCAGGCGCGAAAAAGTCCCGCCAGGACCTTGTTCCGATCCCAGCCTTCCCTCTTGCCGTCCTTTTTTACTACCATGTACGGGATCTCATCGATCCGTTCATACGAAGTGAAACGTCGCGAGCACTGAAGACATTCACGCCGACGGCGGATCGAATCGCCGTCCTTCGATTCACGGGAATCCACAACCTTGTCTTCAATGTGAGAACAGAACGGGCAACGCATATTGGCTTAGGCAAAGTCAGGCGAATCCGAATTTATCTCTTTCTGTGCGTTCTCGCTCGACAGAAGGCTCCGGAACCTCTCGACACTAATGTCCCCTCGGATAAAGTAGTATAACCCGAAAAACAGCGCCGGTACGAAATAGACGAGGTGCATTGAGATAGCTACAGCGGCCGCCACCTCTGTCGTGATGTCCGTCTTGAGAAACAATAGGCTCCCCGCCGTTGCTGTATGAAAGGCACCGGCCGCCCCGCCGGGGGTTGGCACCACGGAACTGACGGTCGCGAAACCCATGATAAACAATGAGTCGCTAAATGTAAGCGGTAATCCAAAAGCTAGGAGGACAAACCACGTCGGGATCGAGATCGCAAACCAGAGCACGATGGTCCAAAAAGTAACCCAGAGGGTTTCGCGCCAATCCCGAAGTATCGCAAGCGCGGCAGCTAGCTGTCGTAACACGCTTAACAGGATCGCCTGGAGTCTTGTCGGTATCCAACTCCGTGTCGTGACACGCTCGGTCCAGTCGATCACCGGTTGCGAAACCCGTTGAAAAGCTATCAACCCTACGAAACCGATCACCACACCCGCTAGCAGGAGAAAGCCTGCCCATTCCAGAAAAAGGAATTCGCTTTCGCGCCCTGGCTGCGGCGTAAACCACAATAGATTTATTGAAAAGAAGCAAACAAGGGCAGCAAGATCAAAGACGCGTTCCAAGCCAAGAGTCACCAGGGCGGCAGAGGGCCGCACCCGACGGTCGCGCATCGGCAGCCACATCGGTCTGACGATCTCGCCCATCCTTCCTATAAGAAAGATCGCCGAGAAACCAACGGTCGTCGTCGCAAAGAGTTCCCGCAAGCTCGATGGGGTGATAGGTGCAAGCAGCACCTTCCAACGAACTGCGCGGAGCAGATATCCAAGGCTTATGATAAGGGTCGCGGCGGTGAGATACCACGGATCAGCGCGTCGCAGACTTTCGCTGACCGCCGGCCAATCGAGATTGCGACCAAAAAACCACAGGATCGCAACCGCAACTAGCAGCAGAATTGTAAATTTTAAGTAGTCTCGCAAGTGCGCTCGGTTCCGACGCCGGGTACGGATCTATTCGTATCTTAACTGCTAAAACCAACGATCGAGGCTAGGCCGAAGCTGATGCAGCATACGGTGGCAGGATCACGCGCGCCGCTTTTTCTTTCTTCAGACCCAGGGCCCAATCAGCCTGCATCAGCGTGTGGATATCACGCGTACCTTCGTAAATGACCGCCGCCTTACAGTTTCTCAAATAGCGTTCGACCGGATAGTCGTTCGTGTACCCGTTAGCCCCGTGGATCTCGATCGCCATCGATGCGGCGTGCTCGCTGCGGGTCGTCGCCTGCCATTTTGCCATTGATGCTGCCTTCGCCGACGGTTTGCCCGAGTTTTTGAGGTATCCGCACTTAAGCCAAAGCAGATGCGACATCTGGTAATCGGCTTCCATCGTTGCGATCTTTTGCTTGACGAGCTGAAAATTCGCGATCGGTTGGCCCTGGACCTCGCGCGTATTCGCGTAGGCAATCGAAGCATCGCGACTCGCCCGAATAACACCTGTCGCCCCGCTAGCCACCGTATAGCGGCCATTCTCAAGCGAAAACATCGCTATCTTAAACCCCTCGCCTTCCTTTCCGAGCATATTAGCGGCTGGAACACGAACGTCCTGCAATGAAAAATAACCCGTATTTCCTGCCTTGATCCCTAGTTTTCCATGCAGAGTTCCGCTCGAAAATCCAGGCATTGAGCGCTCAACAATAAAACACGAGATGCCGCTATGGTCGCGCACCTTTTGCTTTTCCTGGTCGGTCCAACAAAAGAACAGAAAATGATCGGCGACGTCGGCAAGCGAGATCCACATCTTCTCGCCGTTCAGTATCCAGTCATCGCCGTCACGGCGTGCATATGACCGCATTCCAACGACATCGCTTCCCGCGTTAGGTTCGGTCAACCCGAAGGTCGCTAGCTTCTCACCCTTCGCCTGCGGAACGAGATATTTCTGCTTCTGCTCCTCAGTTCCCCAGGAATATACACTGAGACTGTTCAGGCCCACGTGGACAGACATTGCAACACGAAGAAAGGTGTCGCAGGCCTCAAGCTCCTCGCAAACAAGCCCGAGTGATATGTAATCAAAACCCGCACCACCATACTGCTCGGGAATGCAGACACCGAGCAACCCGAGATCAGCCATCTTGTCAAAAACAGTTCGTTCAAAATGGGCCTTTTCGTCCCATTCCTTTATGTGGGGTGCAACCTCGCCAGCACAAAATTCGCGGACCGTTTTCTGCAAGGCAATTTGCTCTTCTGTAAGTTCCAATTCGATCACGTCGGTAAGATCCTCTCTAAATTTCCCTTATGTTAAAATCTGTTCAGAAATTCAAACTAGGAGTCTATCACTTCGTAGATGATCTGCGAAACCTGACCAAAATGAATCCCCCGAGGATTGCGATCTCTTTTGCCGGACTCGCCTGATTCGCGTTGAAAGATAGTTCGTAATGCCGAGGTCCGCAACGATCGGGACAGCAATTACCAAGTTACTGAATATGAGATCAACTCCTGTCCGTAAGTCTTTCCTCATTGGTTTGACCATAGTCCTATCTGTTTACGCTTCGTTCGCCCAACATCGCTCAAGGAGATCGGTTCCGACGATCCCGAAATTACTGACTCAACGTCAGCAAATGGATGCCCGGGAGCAATGGCTGATGAAACGTCTCGGAACGGTGTTATTGCCGATGATGAAGCGACATGGGATCGATATGTGGATCGTAGTCAACGAGGAGTTCAACGGCGATCCTGCTGTCGAGTACATTACACCACCGATTCCCATGGTCGGCCGTCGCGACGTATTTGTCTTTATTGACGAGGGCCAACGCGTCGAACGCATTGCGATGGTTCGCTACGATGAGGAGCGCCTGCGAGATCATTACCGCATTCTCATGCCAGCCCGTGATAAATTCGGCGAAGAGTTGCGGAAGATCGTCGATGCTCGAAATCCGAAAACAATAGCCCTGAATATAGGCGGCACACGAGGCCAGCAGAGCGGACTGTCGCATGATTCCTATAGTTTTCTTGCGGGATCGCTCGGAGCCGAGAATGAGAAGAAATTCATCTCCGCAGCTCCGTTTCTGACCGAATTCTTTGACACTCGCATTCCCGAAGAACTGGTCGAATATCAAAAGGCCGTGCTCGCCACCGACATAATAACGCAGCGGGCCCTTTCAAATGAGGTGATCAGGCCCGGTAAGACAACCGTCGGTGACGTTCGATGGTGGATGCTCGAACAAGTAAATAAACTCGGACTCACGGTATGGTTCCAGCCGGATCTTCGAATTCAGAGGCGTCAGGCCCAGACCGGCACGACCGGACAGTTCCTGAGCACCGCAAAGGAATCGGAGGTGATCCAGCGCGGCGACCTACTCCACGTAGATTTCGGACTCGATTACATGGGCCTTTCCACTGATTGGCAAAAGCACGCTTATGTGCTTAGAAGCGGCGAGCGTGCCGCTCCTGCAGGGCTTAATGCAGCTCTCAGGAACACCAATAAACTGCAGAACGAATTGCTTTTTGTCGCCCGTGCCGGTATGACCGGTACCGATGTCTATGACCAAACGATGGCTGCGATCAGGCGGCAAGGGATCGAAGCTATGATCTACTCCCACCCGCTAGGCGCACACGGACATGGCCTTGGACCGTCGATCGATTTTCGCGGAAACATCGGTGGCGGAGCCAATAAGATCCTCCCCGGCTCGTATATGTCGATCGAACTAAACACCTCAACTACCATACCTGAATGGGACGGCCAAAAAGTAACGATCATGGCCGAGGACGACGCCGTCATGACCGAAAAGGGCTACAAATTCATCCGCCCTCGCCAGACCGAATTCTATTTGATCCGGTAACCTCCCGTTTTGACCTCTGACTTTCACTTAATTCGTAGCAGCCAACAACCTCCATGATCTCGGTCACAAAAGCCATAAACATTATTGGACAGCAGGTAAAACCTCTGCCAAGCGAAGCCATCCCGCTGGGCGATTCGATCCGACGTATCCTCGCCGAAGATATTGTCGCAGATACGGATCTACCGCCCTTCGACCGTTCGCAGATGGACGGCTACGCTGTCGTTGCCGCAGATACGGTAGATTGCCCGGTTGATCTGAATATCGTCGGTGAATCCGCGGCGGGGCGGGGATGGCGCAAGAAAATGAGGCGGGGCGAGGCGATCAGGATCATGACCGGAGCGCCAGTTCCAAAAGGGGCCGATGCCGTTCAGAAGATAGAACTGACTAGGGAAAGTGGTGAGGCGCTTCGCATCCTCGAGCCGACCGAACCGGGCCGCTTTATAGTAAAGAGGGGCAGCGAGATCAAGAAAGGCAAAGCCGTTGTCAATGCGGGCGAACAGATCTCAGAAAACATGGTCGCCGCTCTCGCAGCTTTCGGCTATTTCACGGTTAAAGTCGCACGATCGCCCAAGATCGCGATCATCGGAACTGGCAGCGAGATAGTCGAGATCGATAAGAAACCGAGCCGCGATCAGATCAGGAATTCAAATTCGATCATGCTTGACGTCCTTTGCCGAAAATGGGGGGCGGCTCCAGTGATCTTGCCGAATGTCCGCGACGAAATATCGGATCTCAAATCCCGGATCGCGATTGCCGCAAGATCATCGGACATGATCGTCCTCACTGGCGGTGTCTCGGTTGGGAAGTATGACCACACGAAAACCGCCTTGAGTGAACTCGGGGCGGAGATCTTCTTCGAAAAGGTCAGGCTCAAACCTGGCAAGCCTGCCGTGTTTGCACGCCTTGCCGACACGTTGGTCTTCGGACTGCCTGGAAATCCTGTTTCGGCGGCCGTGACATTTCATTTGTTCGTCCGCCAGGCGATACTGCTTGCCCAGAGAGCAGTGAAACCTGATATGCCACAAGGTTTTGCCGTCGCAAGCGTTCCCGTTAAAGGCACCAAAGAAAGAGATGTCTATCTGCCAGCCAAGCTCTCGACAACCGCTGATGGCCGCCTGATCGCCGAGCCGCGTCGTTTTTCCGGTTCGTCCGATTTCGTCGGCTTCGCGCGGGCCGATGCACTTATCGTCGTTCCGCGCGGCACGAATATCGCCGCGGGAGAAGCCGCGAAGATCGTTTATCTTTAACCTATGTCAGAACTATCACATTTCGACGAATCGGGAAAAATCAAGATGGTCGATGTTTCAGCCAAGGCCGCATCAAACAGGCGTGCTGTCGCAACCGGGCGGGTGTTGCTCTCTACCGAGACCCTCGAGATGCTGAGAACTCAAGGCGCTCCGAAAGGAGACCCGCTCGAAATAGCCCGCATCGCGGGGATCATGGCGGCAAAGAAGACCGCAGAACTTATTCCGTTGTGCCATCAGATAAACCTGAGCAAGGTCAATGTAATAGCGGAATTCCGTGATTTCGGCGTTTATCTCGAAGCAGAAGCCATTACAACAGCTCAAACGGGCGTCGAAATGGAAGCGCTTACCGCGGTCTCAGTCGCCGCACTGACGATCTACGACATGTGCAAGGCGGTTCAGAAGGATATTGTGATCTCGGACGTGCACCTCGAATCAAAAGTCGGCGGCAAGAGCGACTATCTTAAGGACTAGTCCGCATAATGGCGTTCAAAGATTTTTCTGATCACTAAAATGAACTTTGAGATACAATAGGTCGTAAAAAGAGCCGCGAGAAGTTCACGAAATGCCGATCAACTATACACTTGCCACCGAGGCCAGACCGCAAGTCAAGCTGCTGCTCATCGCTACTGTCGCTAGTGTCGCTCTCTGGATCATTGGATGGTATCTTCCGGTAGTCGGCTACATCGTGTACCCCCTTCAGCTTTTTGCAACCTTTGTCCACGAAAGCTGTCACGCTCTGATGACGCTCGTCACAGGCGGATCCGTAATGAGTCTGACGGTTTCGCCCGATGGCAGCGGTGTGGTTTGGTCACAAACCACCGGCTTTTCGTCCCTTCTCGTTTCCAGCGCGGGCTATGTCGGAACAACGCTATTTGGAACACTGCTGCTCGTATGGATGCGTTACGGCTTTAGTTCTCGACTGGCTCTTTACATACTCTCTGGCTTGGTTGGCGTAATGACGATCGTGTTTGGATTCATCGCGCCTTTTTCGAACTTCCTCGCGAACGTTACCTTCTTCAGCATCGTATTCACGGTATTTTCCGGAGCCGTCCTGACCGCGGGGCTGTCTGCGATTGCCAGATTTGCTGCCGAGAAATGGGTAAACTTCTCGCTCGCGTTCCTCGCGGTCCAGTGCCTGCTTAATGCATTTTTCAGCTTAAAGACCCTGTTCGTTATCACGACCTCGACCGAGGCCTCATCTGACGCTGCAAATATGGCGGCTGCGACCGGCATTCCCGCGGTCCTCTGGGTAATTCTGTGGATCGCCATCTCGCTCGTGATGATAACTATCGGCATTCGTCTATACGCCCGTCGCAGCATCAAGGCCTCACAAGACTCACTCTTTTTAGATCAGTAGACCTCCAAAGTGGTGAAATTCCGGTTCCAGAGTATCGCTCCGTGTCTCGCGTTGATGCTATTCGTCGCGGGCGCTGCCTCGCAAGTGAAGATCGCGAACAAGCCTCAACCGAAACCGAACTTTGCGAACTCCCTGCAAGCCGTTGTGGTGGTCTCAGATGACTGGGACAACACAACTGCCACGGCGTACCTTTTTGAGCGAAAGAATGCGAAAAGTGAATGGCGGCAAAACGGTATAAGTTTTCCCGTTTTGCTCGGCCGCAGTGGCTTGGCCTGGGCTGAGCTTCTAAATGGCGATATCGACATGACAAAGATCAAAATGGAAGGTGACGGCAATTCGCCTGCCGGCCTGTTTCCACTGACCTCCGTTTTCGGTACCGGCACAAAACCAAGCGGCGTTCAGATGCCATACACCAAGCTTGACCAATATACCGAATGTGTTGACGATCCGAATTCGAGTTTCTACAACCGTATCGCAAATCGGATGCAGGTCGGCAATTTCGACTGGAAGAGTTCTGAGAAAATGGCCGCGATCGTCCCGGAATATGATCTAGGCGTGGTCGTCGGGTCAAACACGTACCCAGTCGAGAAAGGCCGCGGTTCCTGCATTTTCCTGCACGTTTGGAAGGACGCCGGAACGGCGACCTCGGGCTGCACCGCGATGGAACGCAGTAACATAGAACGCGTTGTAACGTGGCTTTCGCCCGCGAAGATCCCGTACCTTGTGCAGATGCCAAAAAAGGTCTACGATTCTCGTCGAAAAGCGTGGAAACTTCCGAAACTCTACTAACCCTTGACCAACTCGCTGTCGGCTCCCGCCTGATCGTCCGCTCTCGCAAGGATTGGCGCTTTGCAGCGATCTCAAGAGTTTCCGAGGGACGCGTGACCCTAACCGTGTGTTCGCCCTCCGGACGCACGTATCGCCTGTGGCGCGAGCGGGGCGTCGAGATCCACATGGAAGGCGCCGTCCCTATTCTTCCCTACGAAACAACCGACACGTGGCGAGACAATTTTTGCGACTACGACATCCGCTGGTGAACGGTTAACCGAAAGGCCCTTCCCACCGTAGAATCCCGGCGCTTTATCGACCGTAGGTTGAGCCATCGGGATGCACAAGGGCTAAGATGTTTTCGCCCTCCATTCCTGGTATAATGAAGGTTTGCGAATTAGTGAGAAACGCGATCAATGCAGGCGACAAAACCAAAAGAAGAACGGATCGAGATACGCGGTGCACGAGTCCATAACCTTAAAAACATCTCGGTTTCGCTCCCCATCAATAAGCTGACGGTCGTCACCGGCGTTTCCGGTTCCGGTAAATCTTCCTTTGCCTTTGACACCCTCTATGCGGAAGGGCGGCGGCGTTATGTCGAATCGCTCTCGGCATATGCCCGCCAATTCCTCGAACGGATGGACAAGCCTGACGTTGACGAGATCACCGGGATCTCGCCCGCGATCGCGATCAGGCAAAAAAACTCGACCAAGAATCCGCGCTCGACCGTCGCAACACAAACCGAGATATACGATTACCTCCGCCTGCTCTTCGCTCGTGCGGGTACCACCATCTGTCACAAGTGCGGCCGCGAAGTAAAAAAGGATTCGCCGGAAACGGCCGCTGACGAGATCCTTTCCCGACTGTCTGAAGGTGCGCGATTTTATGTTCTTTTCCCGCTCGGAGACGAACTTTCACGCGAGACCGTCAGAGCGGCGCGCAGGACAAGATCGAAAGCCGACGGAAGTGCAATGAGCACCACGGCTATGGTCATGGCCCTAATGCAGCAGGGTATCACGCGACTTTTTCGAGACGGCGAGACCATCGAGTTGCGGAAACCGGAAGACTACGAGTTCGACAATTTTGACAAGACGTTCGCACTCGTGGACCGGCTCGCTGCCTCGACGGATATCCGTCAGCGACTTGTCGATTCGCTGGAGATCTGTTTCCGCGAAGGCCATGCGGCAGTGATAAGGCTTGTTCCAGGCCCAGGATCTGGAGACCAAACCACAGGGACCGACGCAACTCTCCGTTTTTCGGACAGCTTTGTTTGCAAATACGACGGCACACGATACGAGGAACCTGAGCCGCATCTCTTTAGCTTCAATTCGCCGACAGGGGCCTGCAAGGCGTGTCAGGGATTTGGCAATACGATCGGGATCGACTATGGACTTGTGATACCCAACCCGCTCAAATCCCTCAAAGAAGGCGCAGTCGAGCCATTTACGCGACCGGCCTACAGTTCCCTGCAGAAAGACCTTTTGCGATATGCGGCTTCGGCGAATATTGACATTAACACCCCCTTCGTCGACCTGCCGGACTACCAGCAAAACTGTATTATCTACGGCGACGAAGGCTGGCGCGGGATTAAGGGCTTTTTTCAGCTTCTTGAAACGAAAAAATACAAGCTCCACGTTCGCGTTTTCCTCGCCAAGTTTCGCGGCTACACAAAATGTCCGGACTGTGACGGTCAGCGGCTGCGCCAGGAAGCTCGCGACGTGAAGATCGGAATGCTTTCGCTGCCGGAGATCGTCAATATGTCCGTCGCCGACGCTCACGCATTCTTCGAAAAGCTTGAGCTGACACCTGAACGAACCAAGATCGCGGAAAAGCTTCTGCTCGAGATTAGGCGTCGGCTGAAATTTCTTGTAGAGGTAGGTCTCGACTATCTTACGCTGGGCCGTCTCGCCGCGACACTCTCAGGCGGCGAAGCTCAGCGAATTCAGCTCGCTACCAACCTCGGATCCCTGCTCGTCGGAACCCTTTATGTACTCGACGAACCGAGCATCGGGCTGCACCCGCGAGATAATTCGCGGCTTATCAGTATCCTCGAAAACCTTCGCGACATCGGCAACACGCTTGTTGTGGTCGAACATGATGAAGAGACAATGCGGGCCGCCGATAACATAATCGACATTGGCCCGCAGGCGGGTGAAAACGGCGGTGAGGTCGTGTTTGAAGGGGATTTTGAAAGTTTATTAAGGAGCGAGACATCGTTGACGGCCAAGTATCTTCGTCGCGATGTCGAGATAAAAGTTCCGGTAACGCGTCGGCCGAAAACAGAACGAAGGATCGAGATCCTCGGAGCGCGAGAACACAATCTAAACAATATTTCGGTCGAAATCCCGTTGAATATGCTCGTTTGCGTCACCGGTGTTTCCGGCTCGGGCAAATCTACGCTTGTTCACGACGTGCTCTATGCGGGGCTGAAAAAACAGCGCGGCGAATGGAACGCTCCGGCCGGTTTTTTTAAGGAGATCAAGGGCAGTTACAATGTCGATGACATTATTTTGGTCGACCAATCGCCGATTGGCCGCACTCCCCGTTCGAATCCCGCAACTTACATCAAGGCATATGACGCGATCCGCGAGGTTTTCGCCGCAACCGGCGCGGCCAAGGCCAAGGGCTTCAACGCGTCGCACTTCTCGTTCAACATCCCGGGCGGGCGCTGTGAGATATGCCAGGGCAGCGGAACGGTCACTATTGAGATGCAGTTCCTGGCCGATGTCGAGCTGACCTGTGAGGATTGTCGCGGAACCAAGTTCACCCAGGACATCCTCGATGTAAAGTACAAGGGAAAGAATATCCACGAAGCCCTGGAATTGACCATCCGCGAGGGAATACATTTCTTCAAAGATATTCCCAAAATAGTCACGCGACTAAGAGTCCTGGATGCTGTCGGTCTTGGCTATCTCCGTCTGGGCCAGTCCGCGACCACACTCTCCGGCGGCGAAGCTCAACGGGTCAAGCTGGCTTCGCACCTCGCACAGAAAACAAGCTCGAGCACGCTATTCATCTTCGACGAGCCAACAACAGGCTTGCACTTCGACGACATCAACAAGCTGCTCACAGCGTTCCGTGCGCTGATCGATGGCGGTGGCAGCGTCCTCGTCATTGAACACAACATGGACGTGATCAAGACCGCGGACCACATCATCGATCTGGGCCCCGAAGGCGGCAACGGCGGCGGGCAAATCGTCGCAACGGGAACGCCCGAAATGGTAGCTGCCTGCGAAGGATCATATACGGGACGATACTTGCGAGCTTACTTGAAACAGGCTTCTATTATCTAAAGTTGCTTGAACGACAATGCCGTCCGTAAGGGCATTCTCCAACCTGGACCCACTCGTAAAAATCGTTTGTGTTGCCTTCTACCGCGTAGTAGACCTTCTTGATGGTCGGGAATTGGGTGAGCGTTTTCTCGATGGTCGCGAAGAATCCGGAACCACAGCTCGTCGTGGCGTTGCCAAGCGTCTCGAAAGCTCTCCTGGTGAAATTTAGATATGCCGCCCCCGCTCTTACGTTGAGGCTCTTAACGACACCCGTCGTTGCTTCGCGATCGAACGACCAGAATCCCTTATCCTTTTCGTCCTCGGTGACGCCTTTGAACAACTCGTCTAGGGCCGCACGGGCGACCCCGACAGTTTTCGGAATGGTCCGAGTCGTCGGAAAAACCTTGTTACAGTCCAGCATCTCGGGGTTTAGCTTCTCGTTATGGAAGAACACCTTAACAGTCATCGTACCGGCCTTTTGGGCGAATGAGGCCGAGACGAGTATAAGAGTACAAAATAAGCCAGCGATGAGTTTCATATTTAGTCGTCTCCAAATTTACCGCGCCAGATCGGAGCGATCTCAGCCAGGACCTTGCAATCGCAATACCCGCCGTTGTTATTAAGCCACGATGTGATCTTTCCGAAATCGAGGCGGTTTTCCATCATATAACGCATCGAGTACTGCAGGCTGTGATTGCACTCAGTCTCGTAGAGCTCATCTTCGACGAAATCGAGCAACTCGCTGATGGTATGTTGGGCGGCAGGGAGCGAACCCAGAAAAACTTCGAGTTCTTCGCCGCTGAGCTGTTCGAGATTCTCGATCTCACGTTTTCTTAAAATCGGCATAGTTTAAAACTCGGCCTCAGAAACCCGCAGCATTTCAGCCCGCTCGGCTTCTTCGATCTCCTTTTGCTTGACACCTTCACGCCCATCATAGGCGGCAAATTTTGGAAGAAAGAGGGCTGAACCAATGACGGCCACAACGCACAGGATGCCGCCACTCATCAACGCCCATTTGACGCCCACCTTCTCTGCAACGATACCCATTTTAGCGCTTCCGAGCATCGGCCCCGTAAGATAGCTCATCATTTCGATACTTGCCAGCCGTCCCCGCAGGAAGTTCGGTATCGTCTGATTCCAGATCGCTCCGCGAAAGATGCCTGAGATCATGTCGAAAAATCCTGCGGCGACCAACATCAAAAGTGCAGGACCAAGCGAATCTACCAGACCAAAGAAAAAGATCGCGATCCCCCACAACACCGCGGCACCGATCACCATCACCCCATGGCGGTGAATATTCTTTGTCCACCCGGAAGTAAGGCTAGCTATGAGAGCTCCCGCCGCTATCGCCGCCGGAAAGAAGCCTACGTAATTCTCGCCATAGATAACCGCCAGGGCAGGGTAAAGTGCCTGTGGCATCGCGAAGAACATCGCAGCAATGTCAATAAAATATGTTCCGACGAGCTCTTGGCGTCGAAATGCGTAATTCCATGCACGCTTGACGCCATCCCAACTGGGCCGTTCAGCGTTCTCTGGCGATGGGACGGCGCTGACCATGTAGAGGGCCGCGATCGTGGCCCCAAATGTCAGCAAATCGAATGCGTAGGCGACGGACGGATGGAACTGTGTCGCAACGATACCCGCGAGAGCAGGGCTGATGATCGCGCCGATGCTCCAACGAATTGAATTCAGGGCCATTACGGCAGTCATCATTTCCGCCGGAATGATCTTCTGAATGAATGATTCAAAGGCCGGACGTTGCAGGGCCGCAAGGCCCGCATGGGCCGCCACGCACAGAAACAAGATCCAGACCGTTGGCTGAGGAAGGAGCGAGTTGACCAATAGGAGGATCGAGGCTGTAGCCTGTCCGAATTCCGTCAGTCGGAGCATCCGCCGCTTATCTACGAAATCGGCGAGTGCTCCGCCAAAGAATGCGAGCACGACCATCGGCACAAACTCCGCAAGGTAAATATACCCGACCATCGCCGAAGATCCCGTGATCTGGAACATCTGCCACGGCACCACGATGAAGGTCATCATCGAACCGAAAAATGACACCAGCTGCCCGATGAAAAGTAAGCGATAGTCACGCGAAATCCTGAGAGGAGAAATGTCGATCAACATAATGCGGAGAAGGAGATGATAGCACGGGCTCTGTGTGAGTCCCCACCAGATCAGTACGCTGGTTTGGGAACAAGGAAGTTTGCTATCTTTGGTAAAGTCTGCAGATCGCAGGATCACTCGCGAATGCCCGATCGAGAAGTATGCTCGCACTCGTCTACCTGATAATAGTATTTTTGCTTGGCGACACGATATGCCGGCGTTTCTTTCCGTTCATCTCGTTACCGCATCGGATCGCAACCGGATTTCTTTCGGGCTTACTGATCAGCACCTGGCTAACGTATATCTTCGCGTCGTTTTTTGGCGAAACAACCTACCCGATGCTTGCCGGAAATTTGCTTTTCGTTGCAGTGGCAGGCGGTGCGATATTCCTACTGAACTTTCGGTTTCCTAGGGCGAACCCCGACACAACAATCGATACCGAGGATG
This sequence comes from Pyrinomonadaceae bacterium, assembly GCA_021463165.1. Lineage (GTDB taxonomy): Bacteria > Acidobacteriota > Blastocatellia > Pyrinomonadales > Pyrinomonadaceae > OLB17. The sequence continues at coordinate 50,237 of JAJTWY010000018.1, forward strand.
CGCGATTCAAACGGGCCGACTGGATCACGACCGGGATATTTTTTCTCGCCGCCATCGTAATGATGTACGGCACCTTTTCCATGAATAATGGAAATATCCGTGTTGGAAATCATCAGTCGAGCGATTTTGGCTCGACCGCATCGATAATGCAGTCCTTTGCGATCGGTCACAATTTCCCGACCGAGTATCCCCATTTCACCGGTGACAAGATCCGCTACCATTTCCTGTTCTATTTTCAGACCGGAAATCTTGAGTATCTTGGACTCAGCCCGGCGTCCAGTACGAATACGCTCAGTATCCTCACGCTGCTGGCGATGCTTGTCCTCGTGATGACACTCGGAACCGTTTTGTTTCAATCGAGGCTCGTAGGCAGGATCGGCGCGATCTTATTCTTCTTTCACGGTTCACTATCATTCATCCCGTTCTTCGAAAAATATGATTCCCTTGCTGCAGCCTGGGAAAAATTGTCAAAAACGCAGGACTTCCTTTCATCGGGCTTTCCATACCGCGGTGAGGAATGGGGGGTCTGGTCGCAGGTTGTCTATCTCAATCAACGGCATCTTGCGAGTTCGATCGGTATCCTATTAATAGTCCTGATTTTCATTGCGATCAAACACCGCGATCGCCTTGCGTCCGCTCACGCCTTGGCGAAGGGTCAGCCCGATGCCGCGTCGGCAACGGTTGACGCATTCGCAGGTCCGGAACTCGACGAACCCGGCTCAGAACAAAGCCTTCAGAATGAACCTCCCATGATCGCTGCGGGTAACGACGAGGAGACAGTGGTCGGCGGTAATGATGTAGGGATCGATGCACTTGATGAGGATCATCCTGCGGTAAGCGAAGAAGGTGATTCACGGACGTTCGATTCGACGACCTCATCGATCAGATGGACTGATAGATTCTCCCCCTTCCTGCTTGCAGGACTTCTTTTGGGCCTGTTGCCGCTTTGGAATGGCGCCGTTTTCGCAGCCGCTGCCGGTGTTCTGGCGTTAATGTTCCTTGTACTGCCCTTACGCCGAGAGATGCTGATGATAGCTGTCGGAAGCCTGATACTATCAATACCGCAGATCAGTTATCTGCGGACGGGGCTCCAACCCGCCGGATATTCGCTTTGGTATTTCGGCTACACTGTCAATGACCCTACGATCTACAAGGTCCTTTATTATCTTGCCTTCACATTCGGCTTTAAGTGGATCTTTATTGGCATCGCGATAGCATTAGGCACCAGGCTTCAACGCTTGATGATGCTCTCGTTTACTGCCTTAGTGGTCATGGCCACATGTTTTCAGTTTAGCGAGGAGGTGCTCGCCAATCACAAATTCTTTAATGTATGGCTCGTACTAATGAACATTCCGGTTGCTTTCGGTATTGTCCAATTGTGGACGCTCTTACCGGGTTCCGGAGTCGTCTTGTCCCGAGTAGCCACCGTTATCCTAGTATTCCTTGTTGTTATCGGCGGTATCCTCGACTTCTTTCCGATCAAAAATAGCTTCTGGGTAGAATATCGGTTCCAAAATGACCGGCTTGTCGACTGGGTACGCCAGAATACCGGCCCACGGGCGATCTTCCTCTCACACCGGTACGTCAATCACGGGATCCTTATCGCCGGGCGTCGGCTCTACTATGGCCACCCATACTACGCTTGGGGAGCCGGATATCCCACAAACGAACGCGACACTACGTATCGCAAGATGTTTGAATCACAGGATATCAACGAGGTATTCGACTTGATCAAGAAGAACCGGATCAGTTATGTGGCCGTGGATAATACGATCAGGAATGGGACGGACTTTATCAAGAAAAATAACGAGAAGCTATTCCAGGCCTACTTTGAGGTGGTTTTCAGCGACGACGAGAATAAGTACGATTCACTCAAGATCTATCGCGTTCCAGAGTCTCTGGGCACACCGAACCCAGGCGTTTTGTCAGTTTCTGACGCTACTCCGACTCCCTTAACCACAACGAACGCCTTCGTCGGCGGGGAAGGCGTTGGCAACGGACAATTCTCACGGCCACGCGGACTTGCCCTCGATAAGAGAGGAAATATTTATGTCGCCGATACCGGCAACGCTCGAATTCAGAAATTCGACACCGATGGGAACTTCCTCGCATCGTTTGGAAAACCTGGTTCCGCAGAGGGCGAGATCAAGGAGCCGAATGGTATTGCCATCGATGATTCTGGCGATCTATTTGTCACAGACGCTTTCAATCACAAGCTGGTGAAGATGGATGCTTCCGGTAATGTGCTGAAGGAATGGAAGGGGCCGGATCCGGGCTTCTACGGCCCTCGCGATATCGAATATGGCCCGGACAAACGCCTTTATATAGTCGATCAAGGACGCACGCGTATAGTCAGATTCGATCCGGCAACAGAGGCCTTTTTTGCTTGGGGAACCGCTGGTGAAGGCGACGGCCAGTTCCTCGAATCCACCGGAATAGCGGTAACCGCCGATAATGTCATCGTTGCGGATAACGGGAATAATCGGATACAGACATTTGACCGCGACGGCACTTTTATACGAGCATGGACGGTCGCTCCTTGGGAAAAGTACGTATGGCAATATCCCGATGTTGTGGTTGAGAAATCGACCAAGAATTTCTATCTTACCTGCGGCACTACCGGTCAAGTACTTATTTTTGATCCGTTGGGTAACCAGCTTGGGGTTCTAGATACGGAAATCAAGCTGGGCAACCCATCCGGTATCCTCCTCGAAAAAGGAAAGTCGAAAGATCGGATCCTCCTGGTCAATACCGCGGAGAATCGATTGTCTCGACTGGAGATCCGATAACGGCGTACTGCACATCAGGTCGAGTGGCTATGTCGATGAACCAAAATGACTTCACGTCCGCGATCAAGTCCGCTGTTGTGCCCTGGAATTCATTATCTGCCGCGAAGATCGTCATGGTACTTGCGGTGCTTATGGCTGCCTTCTGGCCATTGTACGGTGTGTGGATCCCACCGCTGTCGGATCTGCCAGAACACATCATCACAAGCAAACTTCTCTGGGAGGCCCTTCGCGGAGCAAGTTCGTTGGAGCTCGACGTACCATGGTTTCTCGGTTATCGACTGTTCGCTATACTGGCCGCAACACTGATTGAGCTCTCATATCGCCTCGGGATCTCCTTAGACCATCTTCCGATGATCCTGGTATTCGTGCTTATCGGATTCCACGTGCTCGTCGTTTCAGCCATCTTTCTCTGGACGACTAAACCTCGTGATAAGGCCGCCCTCGTCCGCACGCTGTGCCTTGCCTTGCCGGCAGTCGCGGCAATGTATTCTGCCTGTTGGTTTATTGGATTTGTGGGATTCACTCTCGGCATAACTCTGGTAGTCGCCGCGATCGTATTCAGTGAACAGGCCATTTTGTCACCGACGAAGTTTAACGTACTCGCCCTAACCCTGGTACTTTTCCTCGCATACATGGCACACCCGTTTGCTCCGATGTTTTGGGGAATGTGGTGCTGCGGCCGCCTTCTGGCGTCCCTTGCCTTTCTTTCGATTCGGGCCGAGTTCCGATCGTTCTTATTTGTCGGCCTTTCGTTCTTACCGGTGATCGTTTATCACATTATCGCTACGTCGGGCTCAGAAATGGCGATGTCGAACGTTTCATTCCGAGATCAGTCGCCGTTCATATCCTTTGATTTTTGGTTACAGAATCGTGCCGCGCCCTTCGTCACAGGCGAACTTCTAAAGACTGATGACGCATCTGAGTCCCGATTCCTCTCACTTGGCGTACTTTTCCTTTCAGTTGCGGCGTTATTGTCCTCCTTGATCCAAAGAAAAACCGGCTTGGCTAAACTGATGGTAGCCACGTTCATATTCCTGATCGGATCATCCCTGATCAACGAGCGGTGGATACCAACCCCCAGCACCCATTGGCTGGCATATGACTACCGCTTTTTCTCTTCTACACTGGTAACATTGGCTGTGATCTCGGGAATCGTCCTCGCTCAGATCTTTGACCAGATAAGTCCTGCCTCACGCCTAAAAACTGTGCTCGGTCTTTCTGTCGCAATAATTGCGGTTACTTCGGCCGCATGGCACCTTGTCGAAGTTAGGCAGGCATACCTCCGTTTTGATACACGAGCGCGTCCTTTTGTCGAGAAGGTGTTCGCCGAAGAATCGACCCAGGGACTCTGGCTTCCGCATAGCCGTTGGCACCCGGATGGCACGATTATTCGACACTATATTTGTCTCCGACGCCCGGACTGCAGCCCGCAAGATACAACCTTTCGAACATTCGGCGGAGACATTTATCCCATCCGGCTTCGATCACCTAATGGTTGGCCGCCGGTCGGCAAGATGTCGAATTCCCCTGGCACTCCACCCGCCGATAGGACACTCAAACCGCGTGGCCTTGCCGCCGACAGCAGTAGGGATCTCTACGTCGCGGACACTGGAAATTCGAGGATCCAAAAGCTGGACCGCGAGGCTAAACCGGTCGGCAACTTCGGGGTCTCCGGTATCAATCCTGAAGCAATGCGGGAGCCGAATGGGATCGCCATCGGTCCCGACCGAAGCATTTTCGTTACTGATTCCGCAAACGGCAAACTTATCCGGCTTGGTCCCAACGGCGATCTTCAGAAAGAATGGGACGGCCCCACTGACAAGTTTTACGGCCCTCGCGACATTGCGATCGGGCCAAACAACAGGCTATATATCGTCGATCAGGGCCACGGGCGAATAGTCACTTTTGACCTGAGAACCGAGTCATTCACTTCGTGGGGCACCGTCGGCGATGCTCCCGGACAATTCAAAGAACCCACCGGCATCTTCGTCGGAAAGGACAGCGTCGTTGTAGCCGACAATGGCAATAACCGCGTTCAGATCTTTGATCTTCAGGGGAAATGGCTGCGCTCAATACCGATCCCCGAGTTTTCTGCCTATCCATGGCACTATCCTGACGTCGCGATAGATGACGAAAGCGGTGTCCTGTATTTTTCAAACGGTCTCCTGAACCAGATCCGATCCGTTGATCTGAGTCAGCCTGGTGACCCAAATATCGTTTCCATCACCGGTCAGCCAAGTTTGGACAATCCGGGATCGATCGTTCTGTTGCCCAAAGAAAAAGCAAAGGCACGAACATTGGCAGTCCTCAACTACAATTCAGGCAGCGTATCGTTCATCGCCCTCGGTCAAGGTGAGTAAGGTGATCGTTACATCTAACAGCGTCCGGTTGGCCGGAAACGATAAACTGATAAACCGACAGCGACCGTGAGACCCCAAAAGAGCTCTGCCTGACATCGCGGAAAAAATACCGCAAGACCTCTTCGATCTCTTTCGCGGTATTGACGTGCTCGTGCCGCATCAGCACCTCATAGCTGAGGCCGTGTTTACGCTTGAACTCAAGTCCGGTCGTCATCGTGTAACCCAACCACCAAAGTATAGTTCCCTCGCTCGGAATGCCGACCCGCAGTGTTCCGCCTGGTTTCAGCAGCAGTCCGCACCGGGCGACCACATCGGGAAGATCACAAATATGCTCGAACGCCGCGATCGAAGTAACCCGATCATATGTCTGGCCGACGGGAATATCGGCGATGTCACCGTAGATATTTCTCACCCGCTCGAGCATCGGCGAGTTCTCATACAAATAGCTAAAAGGCTCGACAATGTCGTATGGATGCGACCGCTTTTCAAATTGGAGCTGATTCAACGTTCCAGCCCCGATCTCCAATGTTGAGCGATCTCGTCCGGTTTGAACATCGGCCGCCACTTTCCGGTGCATCCAGCGCTCGAGCCTCTGGGCCATTCCTGCCGCGGCCGATGCCCCATCCCGATTCTGCTTATACTGCTCGGCGTATATCTGCTGATATTCGAGCGGAAGTTCGGGCCTGATCTTCGGAAAATTCTCAAACATCTTCGGCCTCCGGTCGGCTCGCATCGCCGATCTTCTGAGCGATCAGGTATCTCGGCCGATGCTTGATCTCCTCGTAGATACGGGCAAGATAGACCCCAATTATCCCGAGGCTGATCATCAGGAAACTGCCGATGAGAAGCAGCAGCAGGATGACGGTCGCAAAACCGCTCACAGACCTTCCGGCGATCTGCAGGGCCAGGGTATAAGCTCCGAAGATAAACGAGAAGATCAGAAAAATTACCCCCGACAGCGTTACCAAATGAAGCGGCAGCGACGAAAATCCCGATATGCCGTCGACCGCGAGACGCACCCGCTTGAAAACCGACCAACCGGAACTGCCGCCCCTTCGCTCGGGCACCTCAAACGGCACATGTGCCCGCGAAAACCCGATCCACGCTGTCATTCCCCGAAAGAAGACGTTCCGTTCATCCAGCGAAAGATAAGCGTCAACAGCCTTTCTGCTAAGGAGCTTATAGTCCGATGCACCGCGCATCTCAAAACCTGAAAGCCGGTTCCAAAGAAAGTAGAACGATCCGGCTCCGATCTTGCTGAACAATGACTCGCGTCCCCGATCAACCTTCATCGCTTCGATGATATCGACGCCGCCCTCACGCCATTTCTCGATCATTGTCGGCAATAGTGACGGCGGATGCTGTCCGTCAGCATCCATCACGATCACGGCATCGCCCAAAGCCATCTCAAGGCCTGCCGAGAGAGCCAATTCTTTCCCAAAGTTCCGGCTTAGTTTGGCGGCCCTCAGCGCCGGAATGTCCTGAGCCAGTTGGGTAATGGCCTCCCATGTCATATCGGGCGAGCCGTCGTCGATGACCACCAGTTCGTATTTGACCGGGATCGCCTCAAGTGTCTCACAGATCTGATCTACCACCTCGCGCAGATTGCCGGCCTCACGGTAGCATGGCAGAACAACGGAGAAGAGAATGCCGAGATCATCCCGCATAGATCTTGAGCTTGAATTCATCGTTCGCGATATAGATCTCCGGCTTCCGGCCCGAAAAACGCGCCGATTGCCGCAGTATCATGGGCAAGCCGCCGTGCGGCACATTGATACCATACTCCCGCCTGGTAAAGATGGCCGCGATCTGCGGATTCAGCCGCTGTGTGATGCCATACCTTATCGCACGGCTTGCCGGCGGCGAAAAGCCGCTCGTCCTGCGCGGATTCACAAACTCGATCGCATTGTCGTATATGTTTATCCGCGTTCTGATCTCGCGCAATGCCAGATCACGATGGATCAGCATGTTTATCACGGCCTCGGAAACCGAATAGTAGTGGTAATTACCCCGCGCCGCAGCGACCGGGTCGCCCACCAATGCCAGCCGTCGCTTTGGTTTTTCCTTCGCGAGATCCGTATAACGCTTTATGAACTCGATCATTGATTCATATTGCGTAAGCAGGTTGCCCTTTACCTCGACGGCCTCGATCAGTTGTGCACCGCCGTTCTCACCGGAGTATCTTGCCACGGTAACATTCGAACGCGGCAGCAGCTCGGGGACCCGCTCATTTTTCCCGAACAGGAGAAGCCCGGCCACTGTTGGGAAGAATTCGTCGACATTTCCAACCGCGAGCAGAAGGTCCTTTCGCAAGAAATCGCTCGTATTGTAGAGGCCCAGGTTCGGAGCATTATCGTCAAAGCCGCTCGCGAAAGACCACAGAAGCGCGTCATCGAAGTCATCTTCTGTAAGCGTTTGTAGCGGTATATTCTCAAACCCAAGAGGCCTGATCTCGTTCAACCATGCCGAAAGCTCATCGCGCGAGACTTCCCGCTTCTCGGCACCGAACCGCAGATAGAAACGGCCGTCGCGGGTTCGATAGGGACGCCGCTTTCCATCGATGTCGAGGGCAACGACGCGTTTTCCACTATCGAAGGCAATAGTGTCGATCATCGGCACCAGCGGCGGGACGATCTCGTCGCGGCAGATCCGTGCCAATTCGGCCAACACCCATTCCGGATTCGAAACGCCTTCGATCCGAAGCTGGTCGTTGACGCCGAAAATAATGGTTCCCCCGTCGGTATTCGCGAGGGCTACGATCCCTTGCGCGATACGCTCTGAGTTAGAGAGCTTTACTTTGAGCTCGAGGTAGGTGTCTTCCCCACCCCGGATCAATCGCAGCAGTTCAGTCCGCGTCGTAGTTTGCGTAGGCTGGTTGACCAGATACTCATGGAACGACGGATCTGAGTTCGACTCGAAACGCTGTGTGTGGCGGAATCTTCTTCGGGGCATCGGCTTTTACGGGAAGGCTTGGTCGTTCGAACATCCCCATTGAATCATAGGCATCGTTGAAAAGTAAAACTCGTTGTCCAACGGTCCCCTTCAGGCTGGGACAGCGAGATCGGTGACGCGTTGTAACCAGTTCGTGCTCATATACTTACAGGGATAAAAAGGCCGTTCGGCGTTCCACGTGTCCCACGTGTGTCCCACCCTACTCGTGGGACACCTTAACTTATCTGTATTCAACAGTTTACAAAGACACTGCCGAGCTATTTATCAATTTTTTTAGAAAAATATCTGTAAAGCTGCGTCGTCGGTGTGTCGTCCGGAAAATGGTTGACATCGCCATGCGGAAACTTCTAATTTTCAAAGAACTACGCAACGCTGTTGCAAGTATAGCACGCCCGGTCCAGGCCATCAAGACCCGGGTGAGCGCGACCCTGCCGACGGGAAAACCGATCGCAAAACGCACCCCGCGTTGACAAGCCAGCGTTCTTGCTCTATCTACTATGTAGCGATCTCTCGTGGAAACTGAACACACAATAGTTTACATCGGCCTCGGTTCAAACTTGGGAGACCGTGCCGGGAATCTGTTGATGGCCGTGCGCGGCCTGATGGAGGCGAGTTTTGTCGTTCATAAACTCTCAGGGATCTACGAAACTGAACCGGTCGGCCTCGATACCGATAAGAAATTCTTGAATATGGTCGCGGAGATCCACGTGACGAATGTCAGTCCGTCTCAGTTGATGGCTCGGCTGCTCAGGATCGAATACCTGCTCGGCAGAACGGACAAGTCGTTAAAGAAGCCACGAACGATCGACCTGGACGTGCTGCTTTTTGGCGATACCCAAATGGATACCGAGTTTCTCACCATCCCGCACCCGCGGCTCCACCTGAGGCGTTTTGTGCTGAAACCGCTCGCCCAGCTTGCTCCAAACCTGATCCATCCGACCCTTAAACTTGAAATAAACGATATTCTGGCGAATCTAGAAGACGACTCAGAAGTAAAACGATGGCACCCAAACCACTCTGTCCCGGCCGATATGACGGCGAAAGGCTAGACTAAAATCCTCTGAGAATATAGACTTAATCCAATTTTTATGGCTTATTTGCAGCCCGACAAAGAGGGGAAAGTTTACCTGCCCGCAATACGAGCAGCGAAGGAACGAGGCGAGAAGCTCGTGTGTCTAACGGCCTACGATTACCCTACGGCGCGGATCGTTGACGAGGCCGGAGTTGACATGATCCTCGTCGGGGATTCGATCGGAAATGTGATCCACGGCTATGGGAACACGATCCCGGTGTCGATCGAGGAGATCCTCTCCGCATGCATCGCCGTAAAGCGCGGCACCGAACGCGCGATGGTCGTCTGTGACATGCCTTTCGGCACGTATCACGTGAACGAGGACGAAAGCGTTCGGAACGCCCTTCGGCTGATGAAATACGGCGGGGCCGAGGCGGTAAAGCTAGAGGGCGGACGAAATCGGGTCGATCTCGTTCGGCGTCTCGTAAACGAAGAGATCCCCGTCGTCGCGCATATCGGCCTTACTCCGCAATCCGTGTACAAGATGGGCGGGTACCGAGTTCAGGGACGAACGGCGGAACAGGCAAAACGGCTGATCGAGGATGCAAAGCTCCTGGAGGAAGCCGGAGCGTTCGCGATCGTGCTCGAACTCGTCCCGCGCGAACTCGCCGCGATGATCAGCAAAGAGCTGAAGATATCTACGATCGGGATCGGCGCCGGTGCCGACTGCGACATTCAGGTACTCGTCCTGCATGATCTGTTGGGCCTGACCTTTGGCCGCCAGCCGCGGTTCGTCAGGCAATATGCAAACCTGCGCGAGATAATGACAGATGCAATACGTTCGTGGTCGAACGATGTAAAATCAAGCGAATACCCGAATGAGCATGAATCGTACGGACTAACGGACGAGACGAAAAAAGAAATGGCCGCGCAATGACCTGTGCGAGCTGCCCGCGAGGCACCCGGAAAGAAAGACGATCGAAACACCGAGATGGAGATCATCAATCGCCGACAACGAATATTCTCGATCTCACGAAAACTGAGACGTGAAGAGAAGACCGTCGGGCTTGTGCCAACAATGGGAGCCCTGCACGAGGGGCACCTTGCTCTGATAAAAGAAGCACGCCAAATGTCGGATATCGTCATCGTGTCGATATTCGTAAACCCCACGCAGTTCAACAACAGCGTCGATCTGGAGAAGTATCCCCGCGACCTGACCAAGGACGTGGCGCGTCTCGCCGAATACGAGGTCGATTTCGTCTTCGCTCCGGAAGAGAACGAGATATATCCAGAAGGATTCTCTACATTCGTCAATGTTCAGAATGTGACCGACGGGCTCGAAGGTGAGTTTCGGCCGGGCCATTTTCGTGGCGTGGCGACGGTTGTGACGATACTCTTCAATACGGTGCGTCCGGACCTGGCCTTCTTTGGCCAAAAGGACGCGCAACAGCTCGCCGTGATACGGCGTTTGACCCAGGATCTCGGGTTCGAGACAGAGATCGTAGTTGTTCCGACCGTCCGCGAGGAGTCAGGCTTGGCGATGTCCTCGCGGAATGAGCGGCTGACGGCCGAGGGACGCGAAAGGGCCGCAGTCATTATCAAGGCGCTGAGGGAGGCCAAAACAGCGTTCAAGCGGGGTGAACGAAATGCGTCAGAATTGTCGCGTATAGTGCGCGAGGTGATGGCGACCGAGCCGGGCGCACAGCTTGAGTACGTCGCGATCGTTGACAGAAACACGATGCAAAAGCTTGAAAAGGTTGGGGATAGCGAAGCTTTGATCCTCGTCGCTGCCAATGTCGAGGACGTTCGCCTGATAGATAACGTGATCCTCAATCGAAAGCAGTAGTTTGGCCCGTCATTTGCATCAAATGAGTGTCGGCAGGCCTCGCGGCTGCCCGCAAACGGACATGAACACTTTTAGGCGTTTCATTCTCGTCGTCGGTCTGGCCATTCTCGGATCGATCTCACTGCAAGCTCAGACGAGCCTGGCGGGCCTCGACGGTACACGCGTCAACATCGAGTCGCAGAGGGGCAAGGTCGTGGTGCTGGCGGTCGGCGCGAGTTGGCTGCCGCTTTCTGATAAACAGGCGGAATTCACGAATGCGTTGGCCCGTAAATACGCGGGGAAGAATGTCGTGTTCTATTTTGTCGCGACCGACTCGACCAACCCGAGATCGAAGAATTTCGCTTCGAACGAAATGATCCAGAAATTCGTCGCAAGCACAAAGCTCTCAGTCCCCGTGCTGCGAGATTCGGACGGGGCCGCAACCTTGAAGCAGTTCGAGGTGGAACAGCTGCCCTCGTTTGTAATTCTCGATAAGACCGGCAAACAGGCGGGCGAAGCCTTCGGCGGAATCGACCCGAAATTCGATATTACGGTCCCGATCTCGAAGGTGATCGATCGGAGCCTCGCGAACTAGCGCGCGTCAGCGACCTGTCCCTCCGCAATGCCATTGACCAATCGATAGACCAGGTTTATCGGCAGCCCGACGACATTCCAGTAGTCGCCGTCGATCCGCTCGATAAATAGGGCGGCTTGGGCTTGCACGGCGTAAGCACCGGCCTTGTCGAGCGGTTCGCCGTTGATTGCGAGAAAGTCGATCTCAGCGTCGGTCATCTCCGCAAACTTCACCCTGGTCCGCTCCAGCCCCGAATTTGTTTTACCGCCGAAGGAAACCGCGACACCGGTGAGAACCTCGTGCCAGTTTCCCGCCAGGGTACGCAGCATGCGTTTCGCATCGTCGATATCGGTCGGTTTTCCAAGGATCGAGTCGCGGATGACGACCGTTGTATCCGCACCCAGCACCAGCCCGCCCTCGTGGACTCTCGCGACCGCCTCGGCTTTCTCGCGTGCAAGGCGGATCACATAATCCTCTGGCCGTTCACCTTCCCTTTCAGATTCGTCGATGTCCGCCGGGGATCGGGCAAACTCCCAACCGACAGATGCGAGAATTTCTGCCCGCCGCGGGCTTGCAGACGCTAGTAACAATCTTGGCAAATGGATCATACTTCTTTGCGTTTCGATTTTGGGGGCGTTCTCAACTAGAATGTTAGTTTATTGAAGAGATACGCCAATGGAAAGAGCCTTCGGAACGATATCCAGTATCGTCAGAAACCTGGAGGAGAATAGCGCGGTCGAAAAGGCTTTTGTCCTGGCGACCTGGAAGGAAGCGGCGGGGCCGCAACTAGCAAGCAGGGCGGTCCCTATTGATTATCTCGACGGACGGCTGATCGTCGCGGTGGCCGACGCAACGTGGAAACAACATCTTGAAGCGCTGGCATCGCGCCTGCTGGCAAAGCTGAACTCGCTCTTGGACGGCCCGGCGGTCAGATTTCTGGAGTTTCGGGAGCAGCCGACACAATTTGCCGAGGCAGAAAACAAAAGAACATGGACGTCAGACAAGTAGCAAAACTAGCCCATCTGGAGATCTCCGAAGAAGAGGTCGCTCTCTATACGCCGCAAATGGATGAGATCGTTCGGTATGTTGAGCAGCTAGGGGAAGTCGATATCGAGGCTATCGAGCCGATGCTCGGTGGCCTGACAGACGAGGGCAAAGCAACATTTACGCTTCGCGACGATGAGACAAAGGGCTCGCTCGATCAGGCATCGGCGCTTGGCCAGGCTCCATCGGCGGTCGCCGGGCACTTTCGCGTTCCTAAGGTGCTTTAGGGGAAACACAATGGGTCGCCGGAACTTCTTTTCGACTTATGCGATCTGCGTCGCGATCGCTTCCCTGGTTTCGGGCTGCAGCGTTCCAAACCTCGAATCGGAAAATTGCACGGCAGGCCGTGAAACCGTAAAAAAGCTTTATTCGCAGCATTTCGGCAGCGAAATGAGTTCCGACCCGGAGGCCTTGCGCCAGCGCGACAAGTTCCTGACGAACACGCTTATCGAGGAACTGAGGTCGGCGGATCTACCCTCGAAGGATTATTTTACAAGGACCGGCGATACGCCGACGGCTTTTCGGGTCGGCACCTGCGAAGAGAGTGGCCCGACATCGGTCAAGATACAGGTGATACTGCTGTGGCGATCCCGTGAAACGAACCGTCAGGCGGAGGTTCACGCTGAGGTCATCGAGCAAGATCACAACTGGTTGGTAAACAAGGTTTTTGAATAATATGTCGATCCGGAAGGATATTGAAACCGTTCTCAGCAACGCTGAAAAGCTGAATCCGCAACTGAACTCCTTTCTCTCAGTCGAAAGCGAGCATGCCCTCGCCCGTGCCGATTATCTGGAATCCGTCGATGGCCTCCTGCTTAAGGGCCTTGCGATCGCTGTCAAGGATAATATCTGCACAAAAGGCCTGCGCACGTCGTGCGGCTCGAGAATACTGCACAACTATCGGGCCCAGTTCGATGCAACCGCCGTTAAGCGGCTTAATGCCGCGGGAGCGGTGGTGGTCGGAAAAACGAACATGGACGAGTTTGCGATGGGGTCATCGAACGAGTCCTCGGCCTTCGGCCCCGTGATGAATCCGTGGGATCCGTCGAGGGTGCCGGGAGGCAGCTCAGGCGGCTCGGCGGCGGCGGTCGCATCGGGCGTGGTCAGAGTGGCGCTTGGTTCGGAAACCGGCGGCTCGGTACGTCAACCGGCATCGTTTTGCGGGATCGTCGGTTTGAAGCCAACCTACGGACGGATTTCACGTTACGGCCTGGTCGCCTTTGCCTCGTCGCTCGACAATATCGGCGTCTTCGGACAGAATGCGGCGGATATTGCAAAAGTCCTCGGCGCTATAGCGGGACGCGACCAATTTGATTCTACGTCGGCAGACGTTCCCGTGCCGGACTATTCGTCATTTCTCGATGCGGATATTGCGGGAAAAACTGTCGGCGTACCGCGGCAACTTATCGGTGAGGGTGTCGATGATGAGGTCAAACAGGCGATCCTGCGGTCGATCGAGAATTTCCGAGCACTTGGGGCAAATATTGTCGATATCGAGCTGCCATACGCCCGGTACGGTATCGCCGTCTATTACATCATTGCCACGGCCGAGGCCTCATCAAATCTTGCTCGGTTCGACGGCGTTCGCTACGGGTTCAGGGCCGAGGATGTCGAAGAGCTTAGACAAATGTATTTCAAGACCCGCGAAGAAGGATTTGGGGCCGAGGTCAAACGGCGCATCATGCTCGGAACCTATGTCCTTTCGAGCGGCTACTATGACGCCTATTACGCTAAGGCCCAAAAGGTAAGAACCCTCGTAAAGCGTGATTATATCGAGGCGTTCCGGCATTGCGACGTAATTCTTACACCGACCTCGCCGTCAGTCGCCTTCAAATTGGGTGAGAAGAGTTCTGATCCATTGGCGATGTACCTGAATGACATTTACACCGTCAGCGCGAACCTTGCAGGAATTCCCGGGATCAGCGTCCCTTGCGGGCTCTCGGCCGAAGGGTTACCGATCGGCTTTCAACTCGTAGGTAATTTCTGGTCTGAGGGAACCCTGTTGAATCTCGCTCATAAATACGAAACCGAGCATCCATTGGAGGCTCGGCCATCGATCTTTGTTGAGTAGTTCGCTCTACTGAGCAAGCCTAAGGTGCGACATATCACGTGCCGGCGGAACTAGCGGGACCGGATTACTTGGGAGGATGTTTTGCCAGCGCTGATTGTCCGCAATAAGCCTCTCGATGTCGGCGACAGGAAGCGGCTTCGAGAAAAGATGGCCCTGGCCGTACTCACATTTCAGTATCCGGAGTTGGTGAAATTGATGAATGCTCTCGATACCTTCGGCAACGACCTTTAGATTCAGAGCCTTTGCCAATGCGACGACAGTCCTGACGATCTCGCCGTTTTCCGTATTTTCTTCCATCGCTCCAACAAACGAGCGGTCAACTTTTAATAGATCGATCGGGAATCGGTGCAAATAGCTAAGGCTGGAATAGCCCGTTCCGAAGTCATCGATACTGATCCGGACGCCGGTCTCTTTTATCTGCTTTAGCATCAGGATGGCCGTCTCCGCGTTGTCCATAACGGCGCTTTCCGTAAGTTCCAGTTTCAAGCTCGCCGGATCGATGCCCGTCTCGGCAATGACCGTCTTGATCTGCTCAACCAGCGCAGGATGGCCAAAGTGTTTTCCGGAAAGGTTGACCGCAATACTGAGCGGCTCCATGCTTCGCGATATGGACTGCCATTTCACGACCTGAGAGCAGGCGGTATGCAGAATTTGGACCGTCATCGGAATGATGAGGCCGGTGCTTTCGCTGATCGGGATAAACTCGTTCGGCGGGACCACGCCGCGCTGAGGATGATTCCACCTGACCAGGGCCTCGAAACCGCTCAACGTCGCGGTATCCAGGCTGACGATCGGCTGGTAGTAGAGCTCGAACTCATTTCGTTCAATAGCAAATCGCAGGTCGGTCTCGAGCTGAAGCCGCGTAACCGCACGAATATGCATCTTCTGGTCGAAGATCACATAATTATCAGGGTTATCCTTGGCATAGTACATCGCGATATCGGCATCGCGGAGGATGTCCTCAGCTTCGGGATACTTTGAGTTCCCGTATGCGATCCCGATCTTCGCGCTCGTGAACACCTGACGCCCATCGAGCGTATAGGGTTCCGAAAGCCGCTTTGCCAAACGGTCGGCGAACGCCGTTGCTTCCGAGCGGCTAAGCAGGTCGGTCAGGATGATCCCAAACTTGTCGCCGCTGAATCGCGCGGTCATATCATCCTCGCGAACGAGACCGGCGAGCCGCTTTCCGACGTTCTTGATCAATCGATCACCCATTGAGTGCCCGAGGCTGTCGTTGATCGTCTTAAAACTCTTGAGATCGAGAAACAGTACTGCGAAGTTTACCTCAGGATCCTCCCGGCATCGCTGGAGAATCTCCTTGAGGGTGTCCATGAAGTAATTGCGATTCGGCAATCCGGTGAGAGCGTCGTGGTACGCCGCGTGGCGGAAATTTTCGTGACTCTCCCTCAGCGCTTCGCTGCTGCGTTCAAGCTCGGCGACGTAATGCTGCAGTTCTCCAACGTGCTTTTCGGCCTGCTCAGCACGTTCGCGTTCTGCCTGTTTGGCCTTCTCAAC
>JAJTWY010000019.1 GCA_021463165.1 Pyrinomonadaceae bacterium
TCTTTGATAACAGCGGCCCCTCTAAAATACCAATTGGGCCCGGAGGCATCCGCTTTACACGTAACCTGCGCCGACAAGGGCGTTACCACGATCAACCCAGCAATAAACATTCGAATATATTTCATAAGATCATTATCTTCCGTTCGACTTCTTACCACTAGAAAGACAGGAGAATCAACAAAACCGTTATCCTACATCATTTTTCAAGAAACTTCGCGATGCCTTTCTTACAATCTTCCGTCATTCTGGCTGCGGCGTTGGTTCGGCACATGGACAGCCGAAGCGTGAAAAAACCGCTACTTGTTCAAAAACCTCGCAATTCCCTTTTTACAATCATCAGTCATTCGCGCTTTTGCATTCGCCTCAACGCCTTTCTTGAGCGCGGCAGTGAAATCGTCGCCGTCGATTGCGTAGAGTAACTCTTTTGTCATCGTGACGGCGGATTTGCTGACGTTGGCGTAACGCGAGGCGTAGTCGGCAACGGCAATGGCGAAATCTTCTTCTTCAAAAAGCTGATTGACAAGGCCGAGGTTTAGGGCTTCGGCGGCGGAGTATTCGAAACCGCGTGTTAGCAACTCAAAGCTTTTCTTTTCGCCGAGGTTTCGGCGAAGTATTGCCGCCACCATCGCGGGCACGAAACCGATCTTGACCTCAGGATAACCAAATCTCGCCGTGTCCGTCGCCAGCACGAGATCACACGCCGTCGCCAGCCCGCAGCCTCCGGCGAGAGCGCGGCCGTGAACGGCGGCGATGACCGGAACACGGACTTTGCGGATGAGTTCGAAAAGCTCGGCAAGCGAGCGCGCATCTTCAAGATTTTCTTCATACGATGCGTCCGCGATCTTCTGTATTGACGCAAGATCGGCGCCTGAGCAAAAATCTTTTCCTTCACCGCGAATAACGATCGCCCGCACACTCTCATCGGCATCCGCTTCACGCAAAGCAGCTTTGAGCGCGGCGATCAACTCGTCATTCAGGGCATTACGCTTTTCCGGTCGATTCATCGTGACGAATCGGACTGCGTCGATATCCTCGGTCAGGATCTCACTCATAAGAAAGCTACGAAAAACAAAGGGAATCGCCCGGAAAAGAGGATCATCTCTGTGCTAGTACTCATCACGATCTTTGCCGATCCAGCTTCTTAGAAAAACCTGGCTGCACGATCTATCTCAGCGGCAAGGCCTTCGAGGGTCCGGCTGACGACGAGGATCTGCTGCTGCGCCTCGGTCCAGTCACGCTGTTCGAGAGCCTCGCGAATACCGGGCAAGGTCTTTACACCGTACCCAGTGTAAAAACCGGGCGCGTAGATCTGATGGCGAAACCAATCGCGACGGGGCAGGCCTTCCGACCGCGTCATGAGACGTTCGCTCTTGTACAATAGCTCGTCCAGTGATCTGCGGTCGGCCTGGGAGAGTTGTCTCCCGGCGGACGCTTTCTGAAACTCCGACGTACTGAGTTTGAGTTTCGCAACCGCATTTCGCAGAGGCTCGAAATTGAGGTTCGGCACCTCAGACTTCAATTTCGGGGTCGCTAGCCTATCGGTCGGGTCCTGTGCGGCCCGCCACATGCCGCTCGTGATCAACAAATTCGATGATCTTGCATCCTCGCGCATCGAATCAGCCAGCCGGACGACCTCATTAGTGTAAACCCCGACCGTGTCGGTAAAGTTTTCAAAATCGAAAGGCAGCGTCTCGGCATTGGCCAAACGGAGTACGCTATAACCGCACACCTTCGCCAGAGCGATGCCATACGAAAAACCCGGATCGCTGAACCGCATGTAGTGTTCGAATGAGTCATAGATCGAATGATATGAACCGCCGCCATCCTCGCCTCCAAAACCAAGGTTTAGCGAAGCGATACCCAAATGCTGCAAAAACGGTGTGTAATCCGAGCCTGACCCCAAGGCCCCGATGCGGAGGTCCGAACGCGACGCCAGTTCGCTTCTTTGCGACTCGGTTCCGCTCACCATTTGACGGGCTTTTGACCGTTCCCAAACAGATACGCCGGTCTGCGGATCGGGAATATCGCGGCCGACCCCATTGATGAATTTTTCGAGCGTATGCGAACCGCCCATGCCAAGAAAGCCGCGACCGTTGGAATCGGTGTTGATGTAAACGGCCGCCTTCTGGCGAAGCTCATCGGCGTGCGTTTCAGCCCATTCGGTTGAACCTATCAGTCCCTGTTCTTCAGCATCCCAAGCCGCATAGATGATCGTACGCCGAGGCTTCCATCCAGATCTCAATAGCTCGCCAATAGCTCTCGCCTCTTCCATTTCGGCTACCAGGCCGCTGATCGGATCGTCTGCTCCGTTCACCCATGCATCGTGGTGGTTACCGCGAATGATCCACTGATCGGGCAATTCCGCACCTTTTATACGGGCGATCACGTTGTAGATCTTCTTGATATCCCAGTTGAATTCGAGCTTCATCCGGACCGTCGGCGTCGTGCCGCCGAAGTGATAGGTCACCGGCAAGGCTCCGCGCCAGGCGTCCGGAACGACCGCTCCGTCCAGATTCCGCAGAAGTGGCAGCGCATCGCTGTACGATATTGGCAGGACAGGGATCTTGGTCAGCGTTTCTGCATTCTTTCGATCGATCCTTTTCGCATTTTTTACGGCTCCGATCCCCTTGGTCAAAGGGTCGCCCGGGTACAAAGGCATATCCATCACCGAGCCGCGCTGAACACCGTTCTCATTCCGATGGGCTCCTTTTGGATAAACGTCGCCTTGGTAATATCCGTCGTTGCGGGGGTCAGAATAGATCAGGCATCCAACGGCGCCATTCTCCGCCGCGACCTTCGGTTTAATGCCTCGCCACGAGCCGCCATACCGCGAGATGACGATCTTGCCCCTTACGCTGATCCCGCGCCGTTCCAGTTCCTCGTAATCTGCCGGTGTGCCGTAGTTAACGTAAACCAACGGCCCGCTTACATCGCCGTCAATGGAAAACGCGTTGTATGTTGGCAGCTGTTCCTTTTGCTGCGTCGATGAGGCGTCGCCGGCAACGGGCGGCTCATTAAGTTTCAGTGAAAACTTCTCCGGCGCCGTCATCTGAACGATCCGTGTCTTGGGTGTCGGAAAGAGTACCTCGAACTCCTCGATCTTTGTATCAAATCCCCATGACTTGAACTGAGCGGCAATGAATTCAGCATTCTGCTTTCCGTAAGCCGATCCTAGATGATGCGGTTTCGCTGACAGCCGCTTCATCCAGTCACGAAGATTCTCGGCCCTAAGAAACGAGTCAAACCTCGATTCAAGCGCCCGTTGATCGGCAGTTCCACGCGCAGTAAATCCCAACAGCGGCGTGTTTGGCGATTGAGCTAAGCTGAGATTTCCCAGCATGCATGTCATCAGAACGGTGGTCAGAAATACCCTCATTGTTTCTCCTGATTGGTGATATTTTTAGCGGACTTGGTGTAAATTCATTCTATCAGAAATCTCTCGATTTATCGGTTGGAGGGGTGCTTTAGACAATTTCGGGAAAGGGACATCAGCTCGTGTCGAGTGATCGATACGACTGATGGAACACGTTCGATCGGTGGAGTCGTAAGGCGATAAATACGACTGGCTGACTAGGGCTCGAACATGATCTTCCAGCTGGTCGGATCGGATGGAATTCCCTCGCTCATTGCTCAACTGCGGAAGAAGTCCCAACGGCAATGATCGGCGTACCTACCGTTAGGACCTGCTGTCGATTCCCAATTCCTTCGCTTCCCGGTCATCTATCTCAATGTACATCCGCAGCAAGGCGGTCGAAAACGTCTTTCCTTGTGCGTCGGTCATCAGGCTCTTTGTGCCGCCTCCGCCGAGACTTTCGTGCAGCAAAAAATTCAGGGCCTTGAGGTTCGGGAGTTCAAACCGCTCGACTCCGCCTTTTACCATTGAGCCGAAGTGGTCTTTCACGCGTTCCGCCGTGACCTCGCGTACGATCGTTGGGTAATATTCAGGTTTGAGGGCGATCAAGCCCACATTTGCAGTATCGCCTTTGTCGCCCGAGCGGGCGTGGGCGATGTCAACCAATTGGATCCGCATAAACTTCTATTCAAATATAAGAAAATAATCCATCCTATCCGGCTTCACAAAATCATATTGTCCCTTCAGTTTGAAGCCGGCCTGCTTCATTTCATTCATGACGGTTTCGGCATCGAGGCCATGGTCCTCGCCGTTGCCTCCTCGGTCGATGATACCAACGAGCCCACCCTTCCTAACCGCCAATCTGAGTTTTTTCATCAGAACGACGGGTTCGGCGATCTCATGATAGGTCTTGAGGATAAGAACGGCATCCACTAAGTTCGCGGCCAGCATCGGGTCGTCGAATTTGCCGAGAACGGTTCGGATATTCACAAAACCTTCGCTCCTGGCACGCTGGGCGATGTGATCCAAGAAAGCCTGATTGATATCGACCGCGAAGACCTGTCCGCTCTTTCCGACCCGCTTTGCCGCCCGTACAGTGAACCAACCTGATCCGGCGCCGATGTCGGCCACAGTCCTGCCCTCAGCGATACCAAGGAGGTCCATCACCCGATCGATCTGCAGGTTCTTGTCACGAGCCGGATCTTCGAATATCGACAGATCGCCCGTAAACGGCTCGCTGGTCTTTCGTGTCGTTTTGTCCGGAAGCGCCGGTGTCGGAGTAGCTTCTGCGGCTGATGCAACCTGTTCAACAGGTTTCGCACTGCTCGAGAAAAACAGTGTGGCGAAAACCAGCATCAGCCAGAGCTTTAGTCCGATCAATGTAGCAATGGATCTTTTCATGCGGCCTCGGTCTCGCCTTTATCGAGTTTCAAGAGTTCATTGTTAAATATATCATCCGCAACCAGATCGACAAGGCCAATGCTTAAGGCACGTTCAGCGTCGATCGGTGAGGCGGTAAAGAACATTTCGAGTGCGTTTGCCTGCCCGATGAGTCTTGGAAGCCGCTGCGTTCCGCCCCAGCCGGTTATGATCCCAAGCCCTGTTCCGGGATGCGCGAAGTGTGCTGCAGCAGATGCGATCCGTAGATCGCAGGCAAGCGCAAGATCGAGCGCTCCGCCAAAACAAAACCCGTTTATCGCAGCAACGGTTCGCTGCGGCAGTTCGTCGACGAGTTTCATCAGTCCCTGTCCTTTCTCAGCAAACGCTCGAGATGTCTCCGCCGTGGTGACAGCGATCTCGCGAAGATCGGCTCCGGAGGCAAAGCTATTCTCCGACCCGGTGAACACGACGGTGTTGACACCGCCGAGTTGGTCAGGCTTCAGAACTTCGTATAGCTGGTCGATGACGTTTACAGAGAGCGGGTTTCTGATCTCGGGCCGGATAAACCCAATTGTCAGGATATCGCCGCTTCTTTCTGCCCTTATCTCGTTCGACTTTGACTCCATTCAGGTCTAATAATAGAACCGTCCCGGTAAGAACGCTAAACCTATGTTCCGTACAAACAAAGCCCATCCATGGCATGGCATTGAGATCGGCACCTCGGCCCCAGCAGAGGTGACGGTTTTTATCGAGATCGTTCCTCGTGACACGGTCAAATACGAGGTTGACAAGGAAACAGGATATCTGAAGATCGACCGTCCGCAGCAGTACTCAAATGTCGTCCCGGCAAACTACGGCTTCATCCCACGGACCTATTGTGGCGACGGGATCGCAGCACTCGCACGAGAAAAAGCCTCGCAGACGATCAGCAAGGGCGATCACGACCCGCTGGATATCCTCGTCTTGTCCGAGCATCATATTCCTCGGGGCGACATTATCCTGAAAGCCCGGCCGATCGGCGGTTTTTGCCTGATCGACGGCGGCGAGGCTGACGACAAGATAATCGCTGTGCTAAAAGGGGATAAAGTGTTCGAGCAATACACCGATGTATCGCAGCTGCCGAAAGGAATACTCGAGCGTTTCAAGCACTACTTTCTTACCTACAAATCCCTTCCGGACGAACCAAACAGGTGCGAGATCGCCTTTTCCTACGGCCGGCCGGAATCATACAATGTGATCCGCACAGCGATAGCCGACTACGAGAATCTGTTAGAAGGTTCGGGAAATTCAAAGTAGGGCAAGTTTTACGGCATGCGGCAGGACCTTTACCGCGATCTTGGGTGACTTCTTTAGGGCATAAATGGCGACCTTTGGCGCGGCCTTGAGGAGGAGACCCTTCACAATGTTGCCTGCAACGTCTCTTACCACAAATCGCGTCGTCACCCATGCGGCTTTCGCAGCCGAGCCGACTACTACTACCGCCACCTTTCCCGTTCCCCTGATCGCTGCCGCTGCCACGGATCGGCTACCGGCATCCGGCTTTGTGGACCTTTGCTGCGCAGGTGCGAATGCCGTTATCACTAATAGAAAAGCGCAGGCGATCAGCGCCTTTTGGACAAAACATCTCATATCTATCGTGGAGTTCTTGTGGGATTCTAGCGGGGCCGCACTTCGACGGCTAATTTAACTATATTCTTTTGTGCCGAATTTTGGAAGAGATTTCTCCGGAGATCGTGGGCAAGGCCGCGTCAAAGCCGAGGAAACAATGAAATAACTCCAGCTTTGAAGTTACGCGATACGTACTGGCGGCCTTGCTTGCGCATAGCAAAGTGTTAATCGATATCGAAATCCCGATTTTCCGGAAAAATCACGGTGATCGAGGTTCAGATCTGAGGCAAAACGAAGGCACCGATGTGCGGGGTTCGTGTATTTTGGCAGGTTTCCAGGCTGAGGATCAGAGAATCACGTACGTCCTCGGGGGTGACAATGGCATCGACGAGCCCGCGGGCCGCAGCGTGTTTGGCATCGAGTTCACGGTCGTAGGTCTCGCGCACCTTCTGCATTTCTGCTCGAAGAGCTTCGTTCGGTTCCTGTCCCGCCGCTTGCAGTTTCTCAAGCTGGGTCCCGAAGATCGCCTGAACAGCGCTATCGCCTTCCATCACTCCCATCCGGCCGGTCGGTAGTGAGAAGATGAAGTCGGGGTCAAAGCCCTGGCCGGCCATCGCATAATAGCCCGCACCGCTCGCGTGATTGACGGTGAGAACTATCTTCGGAATCGTCGCTGTTGCCATCGCCTCGACGAAACGCGCACCGGCACGTATGATCCCGCTGTGCTCGGCCTCCGCACCGACCATAAAACCGCTGACGTCCTGAACAAACAGTAGCGGCGTCGAATGCCGGTCGCAGTTCTCAATAAAATATGCCGTTTTCTCCGCTGATTCGGTGTAAACAATACCTCCAAATCGGGGCGGCTCACCCGGCCTGCCCTTCACCATACCGCGCGAGTTTGCGATCACGCCGACCAGAATTCCTCCGATCCGGGCAGTGCCGCAGATCATCTCCTTCGCATAATCGGCCTGGAATTCGTCGATCGGGCCATCGAGGATCGCGTCAAGCACGGCGCGCATGTCATAGGGCGCTCGGTGATCGACGGGAAGGATGTCATAAAGGTCAGCACCGCGCGTATGAGCCGACGTCTCCGCCTCGGTATCCACTCCGCAGGCTGATGCGGGCCGCCCTGTCTTTTCATAGGGCAACTCGCTAATGATCTGCCTGATCTTGGCAAGGCACTCCGTGTCATCCTTGGTCCGATAGTGGGCCACACCCGAGACCGCATTGTGTGTCATGGCTCCGCCAAGCGTCTCGTTGTCGATCGTCTGCCCGGTCGCACCCTTGACAAGATTCGCCCCGCCGAGGCCCATGAATGATGTGCCCTCGACCATCAGAATAACGTCCGACAAGGCCGGCAGGTAAGCTCCGCCCGCAACGCACATTCCCATCACGGCCGAGATCTGCGGAACCTTGAGATAACGCCGCATGATCGAGTTGTAATAGAAGATCCGGGCCGCTCCGTATTGGCCCGGGAAAACGCCGCCTTGGTAGGGCAGATTCACACCCGCAGAATCGACGAGGTAAACTATCGGCACGCGATTTCGCATCGCGATCTCTTGGGCCCGCAGGATCTTCTTGATCGTTTCCGGATACCACGCACCTGCCTTGATAGTCGCATCGTTGGCCACGACCACGCATTCCCGGCCGCTGATCTTGCCGACCACGGTGACAACGGCTGCAGCCGGGGCTTGGCCATTATACTCATCGTAGGCGACAAGAAGCCCTATCTCCTGGCTGAATGTTCCTTGATCGAGAAGTAAGTCAATTCGCTCACGAGCCGTCAGCTTACCCTGCGAATGGATCTTGGCGACCTTAGCCTCACCGCCGCCAAGTTTTAGCCTGGCTTCGAGCTCAAGATATTCGCTGGTCAGGGTTCGAAGGCGTGTTGTTGCAGGTGAGTCAGTCATGAAGGATAAAGGTCGGCACCATTCCGCCGCCTGACGATACATTGGCGAGTTCGGTCGAGGAAAGACGCGTAAACGCAGCACCAACCTTTCCCATAAAGAGCAATGGATCGAGATCGACCAATTGTTCGGTCATTTCCCAATTCCCCGAATCATCGACAACCATCGGGAACATTTCCTTGGCCGTCTTGACCCGTTCCTGCACAAGGTAATCGCCGTCTTCTAACGCTGTCGAGATCGCGGCGTCCCACTCCGTTTCGGTCGAATTCCAGCCAATATAGATCCCGTGTCCGCCGTAATCATCGTTAGGCTTAAGAACCAGCTTATGAGCATTGGCTCGGGTCCAATCAACGAGATCGATCCTGTTTCCGCGATTCTCAGTCGCCTCCTCGCAAAATACCCGTGTCCAGGGAATATGCTTCTCGATCGCGGCCGTTTCTTGCGACGTGAACAGGTGCCGATAGCGCTCGTTCGTCAAGATGGCAAAGATGGCTTTCTTATGCACTAATTTTCCGCGAAAACTATTCACCATGCACACTGCTCCGGCACGATAGGCATCAAGCAGGGCTGAATGTTCATGCATTATCGGCAGATATTCATTAACGAGCAGGCGTTTGTAAATAATATCGATCGGATCACCATCGCACGTCAGCCGATCGTTGCTAAACTCAAGCTGCGAAGGTGAACAGATGATGGACGGAAATCCGTTCTGCTCGAAAAAATCGCGGAAAAGCTCAAATTCCTTTATCGTGGGCAAGTCGTCTAGGTCCACAATAGCAATTCGTGGTGCTCGCTCAGGGCGCCGACCGAGAAACTCTTCGAAACAGTCGAGCAGGACGTCCAGCATCTTTGAGCTGCCTTCGAATCCTTCTACCGAATACCGTTCGCCGAATCTTTTCATGATCGGGAGCGATCGAAAGATCGCAGTCGCAGAATCGGCGAAGGCAATACCGGCCGGGCTCTCACCATTTAACTCGACATAACTATATTCACCGCCCGCCAGAAATGAATCGAGCCTGGATGTAGGTGAGACGTGCGAATAGCCCGGGTCGATCTTGACCAACTCGCGCTCGACCTCGCTAACACCGAGCTCGTCGAGGATCGAGTCATCGGCGATCGCAGCATCCTTAACCTTTTGAAGGGCTCCAAAAATATCCTCACAAACGCCCTTGATCATCTGCCAATCATTTGCCGTGACGAAATGCGGGCGGAGATAAGGCGAGAGCCGACGGCCGCCGAATATGAGCTTCGATCGTTCAAGCTCGGCATCGAGCATCTGTTGCGAGGCCGTGGCGAGGTCGCTGTCGTTCAGGAGATCATGGTAATGAGAAACCGCTTCATTCAGCATTTGTCTGGGGTTGGGGCCACTCTGCCCACTTTCGGGGTATTGACCGGATCTGTAAGCCTGAAGTTAATTTCAGGCTATTTCGACATACTCAGGATCTCCTGAAATTCGTCCTTCGTGAGCGGCATCACAGAGAAACGGGGCTGACGAACAAGGTAAATGTTCGAGAGCAAGGCGTTTGCTTTGATCGCATCAAGGGTCACCGGCTTCTTTAGCGGTTTGTCGGGAGTAAGTTCAACTGCGTGCCACGCGGTATCAGTCGGGTCAGGAAAAGCCTCTTTCGTAACGGTGGCGATACCGACGATCTCTTTCCCAACGACCGAGTGGTAGAAGAACACCTTATCCCCGTTCTTCATTTCCTTAAGAAAGTTCCGGGCCTTAAAGTTGCGCACGCCGGTCCAATCCGTCTTCCCCTCTTTGACGAAATCGTCCCACGAATAAGCCGTGGGCTCCTGTTTTACCATCCAATAATTTGCCATCTTCTATTTTTTTGCCTCGGCCGCCTTCTTATTCAGCCACTTAGCCCAACGTTCCAGCATCGGACGAAATGGTTTGAAGATCTTTGCCCGGATGCTATTCGCGTTTTGCTTTTCACTCCAAGACCGGAGATTCTTCTCGGCGTATTGCCGGATCTGTGGTTCGAGGGACGAGCGCTTGACCGAGTGTTTCTGCGTCAGGAAATAATGCTGGCCGACAAGCGAGAAGATCAATCCGGCGAGATTGCCTTTGAACGAACTCTTCGCCATGAACCTCTTCATCAAACCTTCGGTCGGCTGAAGCAATGCCCCCATCGACACTTCGAACCAAGGCTGGCGATTGCCTTCGCGCGGGTGATACAACCCCGGAAGGTCACCCTTGAGCGGAACATCAAGATTCTTCAGCCGTGGATCGTTGATAAAATCAACAAGTCTTATTTTTTCGACGCCACGATATTGTTCGATCGGGAGAAAATCCAGGATCTTCTCAATTGTGCCTTCGACATCTTTCGGCAGCACTATGGACGCGGAATTCTCTACCCGAACTTTTGTTATCTTCGCCGCCTTCTGGCCAGCGGTTTGAATTGCCATACTTTTCTAAATTGTAAATGGTCGACCGCTAATAGTAAATTCCGCCACCACCTTGTGGCACCACCGCAACACTTCGAAAGCTTCTGTCGCGGTATTCTCTACCGCATTTCATGCAGCAAATTGCAGCTATACCGGCCCTTGAATGGTTAAAATGGTCGATCTATCTGCGCCGGCTGAGGGGATGATTCAGAAAGGCACAGGGATTGCGCTCATCACTCCTCGAATGAACCAGACGTCCCTCGCAAATTCGGTCACGGTATCCGGTGTCGGGCTTCACACCGGGGTTGAGGTCAGCATGACGCTGCGCCCGGCCCCGGAGAACACCGGTTATATCTTTGTTCGAACAGACCTTGATGGATTTGAGATCCCGGCTTCGGTCGAATACATTTCGCACTGCAGCTACGCGACCACGCTGATGCGGCGCGGCGTCGTCTTGTCGACCTGCGAGCATCTACTCTCGGCTCTGCGCGGAAGCGGTATCGATAATTGTTTCATCGACCTCGACAACATGGAGATACCTATCCTCGACGGTTCAAGCGAAGATTTTCTTGAACTGATCGAAACGGCGGGGATCATCGAGCAATCCTCACCGCGGCGAACGCTAGTGGTCAAAGAACGTGTTGAGATCGATAGCCAGGGCCGCAAAATGTCTGTAGAACCAGCCGATTCGTTCGAGATCGACTGCGTGATCGACTTTCCACATCCTTACATCAACAGACAGGCTTATAATTTCGTTCTTGAAAACGGATCATTCGGCCGCGAGATCGCCTCTGCTCGGACATTCGGCTTTACCCATGAGATCGATATGCTCCGGAAGGCGAATCTGGCGCTCGGCGGCTCGCTGGAAAATGCGATTGTGCTGACGGACAACGGAATGCTCAACGACACACCGCTGAGATTTGACGACGAATTTGTTCGTCACAAGATCCTGGACATCATCGGTGATCTCGCACTGCTCGGGATGCCTGTCAAGGGAAAATTTACCGCGGAGAAGAGCGGTCACGCCATCCACGCTCAGCTAATGAGTAAGCTGCTCAAGTCCCCCGACGCATGGGAGATCAACTAGAGGCCAGGTTCCCAGATCGCCTAAGATGTTTGTCACCAGTCTGAAGTATGGTACGTGCCCTCGCGGTCGATCCGCTGATAGGTATGAGCCCCAAAAAGGTCTCGCTGTGCCTGGATCAGATTTGCGGACGAACGCGCCGTTGAAAAAGCGTTTAGATAGTTGAGCGAGGCGGAAAAACACATTGCGGGCACTCCGTCGGCGGCGGCCGCGATCACAACGCGAGCCAATGCATTCCTTGCTTTCTTTACAGCTGACGCAAAACCGTCGTCGAGAAGCAGGTTCTCCATACGCGAATCATTCTCGTATGCCGCACGAATATCTTCCAGCAGCCTCGAGCGAATGATGCAGCCGCCACGCCAGATCTTTGCTATCTCTGCCATCTTCAGGCCGTAGTTCTTTTCAACCGAAGCCGTTTGCAGCACTGAAAGACCCTGAGCGTAGGTCAAAATAAATGCAGCGTACAATGCGTCGCGCACTGCTGACGCGTCAAGTTCGCTCGGCGGTGCAGCCTCCTTTGCGAATTGGCCGGATATCCTCTCACGAGCTGATTTTCGGCCGGATATCTGACGCATTGTGACCGCCGAATCGATAGTTGGTACCGGAACGCCAAGGTCCATTGCCGCCTGCGAGGTCCACTTGCCAGTACCTTTTTGACCGGCGGTGTCCAGGATCATCGAAACTAGAGAGTTGCCGGTTTCACCATCCTTTTTGGCGAGAACCGTGGCGGTGATCTCGACCAGGAAAGAGTTCAGCTCTCCTTGGTCCCATCTTCGAAAAACAGCTGCGACCTGTTCATCCGTTAGGACGCCTTCACCACTGGTCGCGTAACCGCCCTTTAGAAGGTCGTAAGCCTCGGCGATCAATTGCATCATGCCGTACTCGATACCGTTGTGGACCATCTTGACAAAATGTCCGGCGGAACCGCTTCCCATATACGCAACGCAAGGTTCGCCGTCCACCTTAGCAGAAACAGCCTGAAGCGTCTTTTCGATGCGGTCGTAGTGGCGCCGTTGGCCACCGGGCATGATAGAAGCCCCGTGTCTCGCTCCGTATTCGCCGCCGCTCACGCCAACGCCCATAAACCCGATCCCTTTTGCCGAAAGTTCGGCCTCCCGCCTTTCTGTATCAGTAAAATGGGAGTTTCCGCCATCGATTATTAGATCGTCGTCGTTGAGATGAGGAGCCAGGTCGGCGATAACACGGTCAACGATCGGCCCTGCGGGCACGAGCAGCATTATGTTGCGCGGCGATTCGAGTTTGGCCAAAAACTCGGACAGGTCGTTACCTACCTCGACGGGCATGCCATTTCCTTCTTCCAGCAGCAGCGAGCGCTTGGCTGCATCGAGGTCATAACCGACACTTTGAATACCATGTTCGGCGATATTCAACAGAAAGTTTCGCCCCATCGTTCCAAGACCGATCATCCCAAAATGTGCTTTTGACATCCTTTTCGCTCCCGTCGCGGTTTTTGTTCGTCTGTACCCTTATATCGGTATGGGTCATCACAAGTCAATGCGAAGGCACGTCCCAAATATCTGGCCTTTAATTTGAAACATTCGTCCGCGATCTCGATCACGTTTCGGCAAATTGATCGCGTCACTCTTCGCCGCGAACTCCGCAACCCGCCCAGATGCGGCCCGCCAACTCTTTTGTAAGCAGTAGTGTAGAAGTGGATCTCATTGGACTTGACGAGTTTAGACTCCTGTCAGATGCTAATCAGATGAGATCATTTCTCGATGCCATTCGTCCGACTACATTTATCAGATCCTCAAAGCTGAACGATCTATTGGGTCTTGACCTGACGATCGCCGCTGAAACCTTTCAGCATACCGGGAGCTTCAAGTTTCGAGCAGCGTACAATGTGGCCCTCCACGTACCGAATTCTGACTTGCTCACTGCCTCGTCGGGTAATTTTGGCCAGGCCCTCGCGTATTCGGCCAAACTGCTGGGCAAGAGATGCACCGTTGTGATGCCGACGACCTCGGCGCAGGTAAAGATAGATGCGGTTCGGAGTTTCGGTGCGACGGTGGATCTTATTGACGTTGCGAAAGTAGGCCGTAACGAGCGGCTTGAGCAGCTTCAGAACGAAATGCCTTCTGCCTATCTGGCAAGCCCGTACAATGACACATTGGTGATCGAAGGCAATGCATCGCTTGCCGATGAACTCGCGGATCGGGCCTTTGACGCGGTAGTGGTGCCGGTTGGCGGCGGTGGACTGATATCCGGGATCATTTCTGGATTCCGAAGGTTGAATGTGGGTGCTGAGATAGTCGGAGCCGAGCCGGCACTCGGCAATGATGCGGCACGGTCGCTTCAGGCCGGCGAACTAATTGCCAACGAGACCGAACCGATGACCATAGCGGATGGGGCCCGTACGTTGTGCTTGGGGGACCTGAACTGGGAGATCATCCGTTCCTGGCAGGGTAGAATAGTTGAGGTGCCCGATGCATTGATCGCGGCATCGGTAAAGCACTATTTTTCGCTTGCAAATCTTAAAGCGGAGCCTACCGGTGCGCTATCCCTAGGAGCGATTCTGACGAAGCCCGAAATCTTTGCGGACAGGAAGGTCTGTGTAATCGTTAGCGGCGGAAATGTCGATGCCAATGTCTACGCCGGACTGATCTGAGATCTGTGCCCAATACCGACAACCGGCATCCCCTTAGACTTTTCCGATCTCTTCGACGAACGTCACGCGGTTTATCTCGTGAAGGGTCGACAGACCCAGGAAAACCTTTTTTAGCGCCGATTCGCGAAGCGACGAAAGGCCTTCTCTCTCCGCCTGCCGCCGGATCTCTGATCCCGGCCGCCGCTCGATGATCATCTCGCGGATCGTATCGCTCATATCAAGGAGTTCGTGGATCGCCGTTCGTCCGCGGTATCCCGTGTGGTTGCAGGCATCGCATCCGACAGCTCGATAGAACACAACTCCCTCGGGAACAAGGTCTCTCGAAAGTCCGGATTCGGACAATTCTTCGTCCGTCGGCGAATAAGCCCGCTTGCAAGTCGGGCAAAGCATACGAACCAGTCGCTGAGCCAATACGCAGTTCAAAGCTGATACAAAGTTGTAGGGCTCAACACCCATGTTGATGAAACGTCCGATCACATCGATAACGTTGTTCGCGTGAACCGTAGTAAAGACCAGGTGGCCTGTCAGGGCCGACTGAATGGCGATCTGAGCTGTCTCTTCGTCGCGTATCTCACCGACCATCACCTTGTCCGGGTCATGTCGGAGTATCGAACGCAGCCCTCGAGCAAACGTCAGTCCCTTCTTCTCGTTGACAGGGATCTGCATGATCCCCTGAAGCTGATACTCGACCGGATCCTCGATCGTGATGATCTTGTCTTCCTCAGCCCGGATCTCATTCAGTGCTCCGTAGAGCGTCGTTGTCTTACCGGAACCGGTCGGCCCCGTGACCAAGACCATTCCGTATGGCTCCTTGATGTAGAGGCGAAAGCGCTTAAGGTCGTCCGGATCGAAGCCGACGACGTCCAGGCTCAGATTCTTGAATTCTTCCGATATTTGCTCCTTGTCGAGAATACGGATAACGCAGTTCTCACCAAACGCCGACGGCAGGATCGACACACGAAAATCGACCGTTCGCCCCTTGTACCGTACCCGAAAACGCCCGTCTTGCGGAATTCGCCGCTCGGCAATATCGAGTTCCGACATCACCTTGATACGGGAGATCAGGGTCTGATGAAATGAGATATCGATCGGATCGACCTTTTGATACAAGGCCCCGTCGATTCGGAATTTGACCCTTACATCGCGATCACCCGCCTCGATGTGGATATCCGAAGACCGCGACTCCATCGCATTGTACAGAACCGTGTCAACCAGCTTGATGATCGGCGACATATCCGTATCCGAGGCAAGCCGGTCGAGATCGAGGACTTCGTCGCCCTGTTCTGTTTCCTTGAGCAACGAGAGCTTGAAGCCCGAGGCTGCCTCCTGGAGCACACGCTGTGTGGAATCCCCTTTACGCAGGACCACGTCGATCGCACCTGCCGTGGCAACATAGGGAACGATCCTGGCATTCAGCACATTCTCCAATTCGTCGAGACGTTCGAGGTTCGTTGGGTCGGCCATCGCGGCATAGAGATTATTCCCCTCCCGTCGAAGCGGAACAAACTGGTTCCGGAGCATCAGATCGACTGGAATTTTGGCAAGTTCCTCGATGTCAACAGGTGATTCACCTTCGGGCGGAAGGAGGTCGATATAAGGCAGCCGATATCTATTTGCGAGCAATCGCGCCTCTTTGACCTCAGGCGGATCACCGTCCAGAAGATCGCCGACTGCGATCGTCGGTGCAGGAATGCTAACTTCAGTCTGTGTCTGTTGATTCATCTGTGATTCTTCTACCTCTTACTGCCAGCCGGGCCAGACGAGATCATCTGAATGATCGGCAAATAGATCGCCAGCAAGATCGTAATAACGATCGCGGCCATGAACATAAGTATCAGCGGCTCAAGCAGCGTCGTGAACTGCTCCAATCGGACCTCGGCTTCGGCATCATAGAAAGTTGCGACCTCATCCAGCATTTCGCGCAAACTTCCAGATCTCTCACCGATGCCTATCATGTCGAGGGCCAATTCAGGCATCCAATTCGCTTTCTCGAGTGCCTCCGTAAATCCTCGCCCTTCGCGGATCATCGCCGAAACTCCCTGACTTCGCCGCCGAAGCTCGAGATTGTTCATCGATTGAGAGGCGATCTCCCACGATTCGGGAACGGTGATGCCGCCGGAAAGCAGGGTGGATAGAGACCGGGCCAACTGAGCCGTCGCCATGTTCCGGATCAACTGCCCTGCGACCGGTATCTTGAGCAAAAACTTGTGCAGGAGCAGCTTTCCGCTGGCGCTTCTGAGCCAGATGAAAAGTCCCAGCACGACTATCGCGATAAGCGGGAATAGCCAAAAGGCGTTTGAGATTATCGTGTTCGAAAACCAAAGGACCGCGAGGGTTACGGTTGGAAGGGATTTATTCGCCGCAAGACTCTTGAAAAGGTCTGACATCCTCGGAACGATGTAAAGCGTGAGGAAACCGACCATAATGGTCGCGGCAAGGAGCAGGAATGCTGGATACGCCAGAGCCCCGCGGAGCTTTCGCGAGACACCCACGCTGCGCTTGAGGTATGTAACAAACCTGGAAAGGACATCGTCCAACGCACCGCTCTTTTCACCAGCAAGGATCGAGGCTGTATAAATTTTCGGGAACAGGCCTTGAGCTTCGAACGCCTCTGAAAGCGGCACACCCGATTTGATCTTTTCCTCGACATCACCGAGGACGGCGCGCAAGTTAGCAGAGGCAGAGCGGGATTTCAATAGTTCGATAGCCTGCAATACAGGTATCCCGGCCCTGAGCAACGCTGAAAACTGCTGGTTGAAGAGAAGAAAATCCGCCTGCTTTACCTTCCCCTTCTTGCTTCCTCCCATCGATAGGATCGACGAGAGGCCCTCCGAAGACGAGGAGACAGCGAAAACCCGAAAGCCTTCGCTCTCAAGACGCGTTTTTGCTTCAGCCGCCCCTGACGCTTCGACGATCCTGGTAATGATCTCGCCGGAAGGCGTACCGAGCCTGCAAATAAACTCTGTCATAGGTTGCAACTTCGCCTGATGACCCGTCAGGCAGCAAACTTTTGCTGAATTATACCACGCAGTTAGGGCTCTTTTGTTGCAGCGATCTGTCAACGTTTTTTCCGTCGGTGAAACAACTAACCGGAAAGCCCGACCATCTAAAACTTTATCTTGCGGAAGTTCAGTTCTTTCCCTAGAATGTTCGTACTCTGAGGTTGATGATGGCTGTTTCTCGATCTAGGCGCCTGATTTCCTTTGTCGGAAATGCAGTGAGGCTATCTTTTATTGTGCTGTTCGGCCTTTTCTTCGTCTCCTTGGCCGACGCCCAGTCTCCGAAGCCGACGCCGCCAGTGCCGGCGGATCCTGATGACGGCCCGATCCGAGTCAAGACCGACCTCGTGACCCTGACACTGACCGTCACTGATCCCTACGGTAGATATGTTTCCGGACTTACGAAGTCGGCCTTTGAAGTATTCGATAATAATCAACCACAGGAGATCACCTATTTTAGTGACGCCGACGCTCCTATTTCGGTAGGCGTGCTCTTCGATGTCTCCGGCTCAATGAGCAATGACAAGATCAAGCGTGCCAAGAAGGCTCTCGAACGATTCGTAGCAACCAGCCATCCGTCAGACGAGTATTTTCTGATCGCGTTCAATAATCGAGCTCAACTATTGATGGACCGTACCCGCGACGGTGAAGCGATGCTTCGCCAGCTGGCGCTCGCCCAGCCTAAGAATAATACTGCACTCTACGACGCGGTATATCTTGGGGTCGAACGCGTGATAAGAGGGACGCATAACAAGCGTGCGATCCTGATCATCAGCGACGGACAGGACAATGCCTCCCGCTACAACTTCGGCGAGGTGCGACGCCTGCTTAAGGAATCGGACGTGGTGACCTATGCCGTGGGCATTCTGGATCGTGGCGATTCCTCAAGCTCCTACGGTATGCAAGGTCAGGCATTCCTCGACGAGATCAGCTCAGTTACCGGAGGCAAATCCTTCTACCCGCAGACGGATATCGAGATGGACGAGATCTTCGAAAGGATCGCGCTGGAACTTCGCAATCAGTATTCAATAGGCTATACTCCGAAAGATTTCGAGCCCGATGGAAAATGGCGGAAAGTTAAAACTAAAGTAAACCGGCCGCGAGGTTTACCGCGTCTAACCGTGCGTGCTCGCGAGGGCTATTATGCCACTCCGACGTCAAACATCCGTCAGTAGAGGTCGAGGCCTTTAACATGAATAGAACAGCATTCTTCGCCGTCGCAATCCTGGCAGGCGTGTCGCTTTTCGCGACCGATTCAGATCACTCCCGCGTCGCGGCTCAAGGCGCACCACCCGTTGCTTCACCCACACCGGTGAGTTCGGCGCCGAAGATCGCGACGCCGACACCTACGCCCAATCCTGTTTCGGCGATCACAGACCCGAATGAGGTGATCAAGGTCGAGACCGAGCTGGTCAACCTGAACGTCCGCGTGGTTGACCGGAATGGACGACCGGTGAATAACCTTGCTCAAAGAGAGTTCAAGATCTTCGAGGATGGAAACCTCCAGCAGATAGAATTCTTCGAAAGGGCCGAGGTGCCGACAAACTATGGGATCGTCGTTGATAATTCAGGCTCGATGCGCCAACTCCTTGACAAGGTTGTTGAAGCGGGCAAGGTGCTCATCAACACCAACAAGCCGGCCGATGAATCAATGATCATCCGATTCGTAGGTCGCGACAAGATCGAGATAGAGCAGCAGTTCACCTCGAATAAAACCGATCTTATCGATGCTCTCGATAACCTTTACATCGAGGGTGGGCAAACCGCGATCATAGATGCTGTCTACCTTGCGGTAGAAAACATCGACGAATACGAGAAGAACAGCAAAGCAGGTGCTCCGAAGCGTCGGGCCCTGATCCTGGTCTCGGATGGCGAGGATCGGAATAGCTACTACAATGAGAAGCAGCTCTTTGAGCTTCTCCGCGAATCGGAAGTGCAGATCTACGTTATCGGATTTGTGGATGAACTCAGCAAGGAAGGCGGCTTCATTAGCAAGAGCCCACGGGACAAGGCCAAGGCGTTCCTCGAGAGGATCGCCACGGAGACGGGAGGTAAAGCATACTTCCCGGCAAATGCAGCCGCGCTACCCGAGCTTGCCCGCGAGATCTCGAACGAACTACGGACCCAGTATTCCATTGGTTACATTCCATCCAACGACAAAAAAGATGGGACCTACCGAAACATTAAGGTCCAGGTTGACGACGGGCCGAACAAAGAGAAGAGGATCGCTGTTTCGAGGGCCGGCCGCGTCGCTGAGGGCGGCACCGCGGTGCCGGCATCGACACCGAAAAAACAGTAGGGTCAGGTCGATAGAAAGAATTTCATTACCCCGTAACTCGGGCTTTAAGAAAAACCCGTTGTGAATTAGATCATTCAGGGACACTCCCGGAGATTTTTTTGCGTGTGGTCTCACCGGTTTTTAGAACCGAAATTCCCTCGTCGACGTCTTCGTGCGGCCTTGGAATCACGTGTGTGGCAGTTACCGTCCCGATCCGCCGTGCCGCCGCGGCTCCGGCATCAACAGCCGCTTTGACGGCCCCGACCTCGCCTCTGACGATCGCGGTAACCAGACCGGCGTCTATCCGCTCATAGCCAACCAGTTTGACATTGGCAGCCTTCACCATTGCGTCCGCAGCCTCGATCATGGCGACCAGGCCAAAACATTCGACCATTCCTAATGCCTGCATAAAATATTGGTCCTTATCCTAACGCCGTTTCTTCCTCAGAGCTAACAGTAAAATTATCAGGCCGAAAACGATCAAGCCCGAAAGGATGGCGAGAAAGAAAATTCCGATCGCCGAGATCATTTTTACCTACCTCCAGACAACGGTAAGAAGTACAATTGCACCCGCGATGACAGCCACAAGGATCGAGGCCAGCAGCATTCGCATATTTGAAGTTTCTACGGTCGACTCCCATTTGAATACCTGCGGTTTGCGTTGTGCGACCCGGGACCGACGGCGTTCGGCCGCAGCCTTTGCGAGTCG
The DNA here is from genome assembly GCA_021463165.1 of Pyrinomonadaceae bacterium. Lineage (GTDB taxonomy): Bacteria > Acidobacteriota > Blastocatellia > Pyrinomonadales > Pyrinomonadaceae > OLB17. Next base: position 20,338 of record JAJTWY010000019.1, read on the forward strand.
ATCGTCCTCCTCCTCACCGCGCTTAAGCTGTTCGGCAAGTGAGTCTAGTGCGGCCTTAGTCTTTGGATCAATGCCGTCCGCGGGCTTCGCGTCTTCCACACCTTCGGGAAGATCCCTTATCGTCTCGTCGAATGAGATATCAGTGTCCGCCGCAACTCGATTGCCGCAGTTATAACAGAACGTGGTATTCTCGCGAACGTCCACGCCGCATTTCTCGCAAGCCGCTTTTTCCAAAACCGTCTGAGCCATCCTAAACAGTTGCGAATATCTCCTTTTCCTCGCCGAGGTCTCGGGCCGACGGTGTCAGGATAGTCTTCTTGGAAATATAGATCTTCTCCCCCGCATTGATCGCCCGCCGAACATCGTCTTCGCTGACGAAATCGACCGTAGCTTGCGGAACAGGTTTTTGAACAGCGTTCTCAGGTGTGATCTCGTGCACAACTGTTATCGGGGCCGCGACAACCGGAGGAGGTTCCGGGGCCGCAGGTTCGGCCAGCTTCTGACCAAGAAACGCGTCAACAAGCGCGGCGATCTCCTCCCGACGCGGCGACCCGGCGGGTTCCCTCTCACCCACATTCCTGTCGGCCACCTTATTCTGACCCATCCGATTGATGGGCTTCGTCTCGAAAGCAACCCGTTTAATATCGAGTAAGTGCAAGGGCGATATGTTGTCCGACGTGACATTCCCGCCCCACGATCCGCAGCCAAGCGTCATCGACGGCGGAAGGTCGGTCGACAATCCGATCGCCCCGTGAGTCGTCGGCGAGTTGATCACCACGCGGGCCGCCGGCATCTGTTCTCCGTAGCGGATCGCTGCTTCGCGATCCTGCGTATGCATTCCGGCAGTGTGCCCCATGCCGCCGAACTGCAGTATCTCGTGGCATCGAGTGACACCTTCCTCAACTCCGTCGACAACAAAAAAAGCGAGCGTTGGAGATAACTTTTCAACCGACCACGGAAAATCACGTCCAACACCGGCGCAATCCGCTACGAGACAACGGGTATTCTCAGGAATGGTTATACCGGCGAGATCGGCAATATAAGCTGCAGACTTGCCCACGATCCCGGCATTAAGCGTCCGCTGAGGCGTGAGAAGCACCTTTGCCACCGCGTCTGCCTCGCTCGAATCCAGAAAATGTCCACCTTGCTGTCTAAATTGCTCCCGAACCGCCGTCTCGACCGGAGCGTCCACCACAACCGATTGTTCGGACGCACAGATAGTTCCATTGTCGAAGCAAGTTCCCGTCAGGATATCATAAACTGCTTTAGAAATATTTGCAGATCGTTCGATAAAAACAGGGACATTGCCCGGGCCGACACCAAACGCCGGCTTGCCCGATGAGTATGCGGCACGCACAAGGCCGGTGCCGCCTGTAGCAAGTATCACCGCGGTCTTGCGGTGTTTCATCAACGTCTCAGTTCCTTCTATTGTCGAGTTAGTCAGACAAATAATGGCATCCGACGGAAGGCCAAGTTTGATGGCCGCATCCCGCATTAGGCGTGCAGTCTCCGCAATACAGTTCGCCGCCGAAGGATGGGGAGAGAGAACAATGGTATTCCGGGATTTGATCGCGATGATGATCTTATAAATAGCTGTGGATGTGGGATTTGTCGAAGGGATGATGGCCGCGACCACTCCACGCGGACTCGCGATCTCAACAACACCGCCCGAATCGCTTATGACGCCAACGGTCTTGAGATCACGAAAATAGCCCCAAACATCCTCGGCAGCAAACCGGTTCTTCTCCTTTTTGTCCTCCGCCCGGCCAAAACCAGTCTCTTCGTTCGCCAGGCGTCCGAGCCGTTCGGCATTTTTGAGAGCTACCTGCGACATAGCATCGCAGATCGAGTCGATCGTTCGCTGATCCAACTTAGAAACCGACTGAAAGGCAAACGACGCGGCCTCTACCGCGTCGCGCGCATCCTGCTGAGCTTTCAGGTCCTTATCAGCCATCGGTCTTCATCGGATCTATTGCAGATCTAGCGAGCCTTAGATTTGTTCCCGGTCGAGCTCCCGGTCCCGGCTTCGCCGGCTCCGCCTTCACCAAGTTGTTTACCGCCGCCTCGAAGGGCTTTTTCATCCGGGCTGAAGCCGACTGCTCCGCCCTTCGGCAGAACGCGCTCAACTTCCGCATGAGGTCTCGGTATAACATGCACGCTGATCAGTTCACCGACGCGCCTCGCCGCCGCTGCCCCGGCATCCGTTGCCGCCTTAACGGCTCCGACATCGCCCCGGACAAAGATCGTAACATAGCCCGCACCTATGTACTCCTTGCCGATCAAACGGACATTCGCTGACTTGACCATCGCATCGGCACTCTCGACCGCGCCCACGAACCCTTTGGTCTCGACCATACCTAAAGCTTCTAAACTCATTAGTTAAACCCTCTCATTTTGGATTGCACTACCGATATTATAATAACTCATCATCGATACAAAACGTTGCGGTGAACACGGGTAAAATCGGGATGAATCAATTGACATCACAGCGACAGGAACGATATATTTCAACTCATACGATTGCCGAATTTTCAGGGTTCCGAAGCCCCGGTCGATACGAAGACAGATGTCATTAACGCTTGGTGAAAAGTTGCGGCAGGCCCGCGAAGAGCGGGGGTTTACCCTCGGTGACGTCGCCGAACAGACCAGGATCTCTGCCCTGTATCTCGAATCCATCGAAAATGACGATTACCGGATCCTTCCCGGCGGGATCTTTAATAAGGGCTTCGTAAAATCATACGCAAAATTCGTCGGGATCGGCGAGGCAGAGGCACTTGCCGATTATGGCGCGTTGATGTCAACCTCATCCAAAGGGGACGAGGAGGAACTTAAAGTATATAGACCCCAAGTACTTACCGATGACAGGGCGACGTCGTCAATGTTGCCGACGATCATTCTTGCGGCGGTGATCCTCGGGTTGATAACCGCAGCTGGACTCTTTGTGGTCAATTATTGGCAGACGACCGGCGAGCAAGTTGCTAACACGGCGAGCACCCCACAACCGGCAGGCACTGCTGAACCAACTCCTGAGCCCTCACCGGCTACAGGCGAATCGCCCACAATGGCTTCAGTCAAGGTCGAATTCAAAGCTTTGACCGAGCAGGTGTCGCTTTCTTCGACAAATGATGGCAAGTATGCCAGCAGCCTTCTAGCACCGGGCACAGCGGCTACATTCGAGCCGCGAGAAAGTCTCAAATTGAGTTATTCGCGCTCTCTCGCAAATGCCGTCCAGCTAACGATCAACGGGAAGCTAATAACCCTTCCGGCTCAGCCGCTAGTGCCGAGGAGAAATGCGATCGAATTTGAGATAAATAAGGACAATCTTTCGCAAATATGGACTAGTGGCTCGATCTCGAGTGACGTTCCCGCTGCCTCACCAGCTCCGCCGGCCGATCCCGATCTGCCGGCCAACGTCGAGATGCAGCCGAGCCCTACGCCGGTCTCGACTGTCGTTCCGCCACCCGTGAAAACGCCGTCTCCGCGGCCGACGACGGCCAATACCGTGACAAATACCGCTTCAAATGCGGCACCTCGGCCGACGCCCGACCGAAGGCCGGCAAATACGCCTGCCGCCAAGCCGCCGGCCTCGAATAATCTTGACTGATGCTTCGCGGTGAGGGATTGAAAACATGGAATTTGCGTGTCCGCAACCGATTTGCGGGCATTTTTATTTAGGATCTAAGAAATGGATATCACGACGATCAACGAAGGCCTGACATTCGACGACGTATTGCTCGTTCCGGCGTATTCCGAAGTACTGCCGAATGAAGTTGACACGCGAACGAACTTCTCGCGGAACATTAGGTTGAACATTCCGCTTTGCTCCTCAGCAATGGACACTGTTACGGAGGCATCCCTCGCCATCGCACTCGCACAACAGGGCGGCATCGGGGTCATACATAAGAATTTTTCGATTGACGAGCAGGCCGAAGAGGTCGACAAGGTGAAACGCAGCGAATCCGGAATGATAGTCGATCCCGTGACGATCGGTCATCGTAAACTCGTCTCAGAGGCCCTTGCAATAATGGAACGCTACAAGATCAGCGGTGTTCCGGTGGTGGATGATGAGGGATTTCTGGTCGGCATCATCACAAATCGTGACCTGCGCTTCGAGACCCGTTTTGATATTCCCGTTTCGGAGATAATGACGCCGCAGCCTTTGGTGACGGTCCCGGTCGGCACAACGCTTGACGAAGCGAAAGTGAAACTCCAGAAGCACCGGATCGAAAAGCTTCTTGTAGTCGATGACGGCGGACATCTTAAGGGACTGATCACAGTAAAAGATATTCAGAAGGCAATAAACTTCCCGCTCGCGGCTAAGGATGAACTGGGAAGATTGCGATGCGCCGCAGCCATCGGGGCAACCGGCGATTATCTCGAACGAGCTGCCGCTCTCGTCGAAGCCCGCGTGGACGCGATCGTCGTTGATACCGCACACGGACATAGCTCGCGTGTGATCGGGGCAGTAGAAAAGGTCAAATCAGGTTTTCCGCAAATTGAGGTCATAGCGGGAAATGTTGCCACAGCCGAGGCAACGACCGCCCTGATCGCAGCGGGCGTCGATGCCGTAAAGATCGGTATCGGTCCTGGTTCTATTTGTACTACCCGCGTTGTGACCGGTGCGGGCGTTCCGCAAATTACGGCCATAAGTGAATGCGTTGAGGCAGCCAGAGGCACTGGCGTCCCGATCATCGCGGACGGTGGTATCAAGTTCTCGGGTGATGTTGCCAAGGCCATTGCGTCAGGCGCCGATTCGGTAATGATCGGTTCCCTTTTCGCCGGAACCGAGGAAGCCCCCGGAGAGGTAATTCTATTCCAGGGGCGCAATTTCAAAAGCTATCGCGGAATGGGCTCGATCGGGGCGATGAAGAAAGGTTCGAGCGATCGATACGCCCAGGAAGGCACGGTGTCCGACGCCAAGTATGTACCGGAAGGGATCGAAGGCCGCGTCGCCTATAAAGGGACCATCGCCGAGATGGTCACGCAACTCGTCGGCGGTTTGCGTTCTGGTATGGGCTACACCGGCTGCAAGAACATCGCCGAGTTACAAACAAATGCCAAATTTGTCCGCATAACTTCAGCCGGACTACGCGAATCGCATGTTCACGATGTGATAATTACGAAAGAAGCCCCGAATTACCGGATGGAGTCCTAGCTGATCTACACCCTTGGGTCCAGCGTCCGCGACAATCAAGCCGCTGTTGCCCTGCGCAGCCGGTCCGCGTCTACTCCCTTCTCTTGCTACGATCTCGCCTCGAAACGCCCTATGGCTTACGAGTTCCCCACGTAGGCGGAGGTGGTTCTTTGTCGGCTCGAACCACAGGTTTTGCCTTCAGTAGCCGAAGAGCCTCTTCGACCGCACGTTCGATCTGGGGATCCCTGCCGGCGATCACATCTTTCGGCCAGTTCTCGACATCGATATCGGGCGCAGTTCCCTCGTTTTCGACCGCCCATTTGCCGTCACGCGTAAAAAAGCCGCCACGTGGAGCGATCATCGTACCTCCGTCAACAAGCGGCGGCGAATCGGCAGTGTGGACCAACCCGCCCCATGTCCGTTTACCGACGATCGGGCCTATCTTGCGGTATTTGAACATCCACGGCATCAGGTCGCCGCCCGAGCCCGCCATTTCGTTGACGATCATGACCTTGGGCCCCCAGATGCCGGCCGCCGGTGATGTAAAGGGATAACGGTCGCCCGCGACGTTGTTAAAATATCCGTCAAAATCGCGTTGAAGGACGTCGATAATATAATCGGCCGCGGAACCGCCGCCATTGTAGCGTTCGTCGATGATCGCACCTTTTTTGTCCTGTTGGGCGAAGTAGTAGCGGTTGAAGCTTGCATAGCCGCCCTGGCCCGTGTTCGGGATATGCACGTAAGCTAATTGGCCGCCCGAAAGGCGGTCGACAAGGCGGCGGTTTGCCTCCACCCAAGCTCGCGTGCGTAGAGCCGTTTCACTGGCGACCGGCACGACCGTTATCTGGCGGGCACCTTCAAGCGAAGGTTTATTGTTGATCGTGATCACAGTCTGCCGGTTGGCCGTGCCGTCGAGCAGCCGATAGATATTGTCCGGTGCTCGTAACTCGATACCGTTGATCGCTATGACGTAATCGCCGACATTCACGTTAGCACCGGGCGTGGCGAGCGGTGATCGAAGGTCGGGATTCCAGTTCTCGTTATCGTAGATCCGGGCAATGCGGTAGCGGCCATTTTCGATGGTAAAATCTGCTCCTAAAAGGCCGCCCGGCGTGTTTGGGACATCGGGCATATCGCCACCACGGACATAAGAGTGCCCAACGGCGATCTCTGCCCCCATCATGTCCATCAGATAGAGAAGATCGGCACGATGATTTACGTATGGAAGCAGTGCTCCGTACATCGAACGCATCTTTGCCCAATCGGTGCCATGGAGGTTCGGAACATACAGATAATCCCGTTGGTTCCGCCAGCCCTCGTTGAACATCTGTTTGTACTCTGCCTTCGGGTCGAGATACATTCGCAGGCTATAATTCAAGCGACCGGATCCCGGTTGCGGCGCCGTGGGACGGTCGGCATCCACGACAAACAGCGCCGGAGCAGCCTGGCCCGCTCCCTGTCCGCCGCCTCCCTGTCCCGGGCCTCCGCCTCCGCCGGCTCGATAGACAACCTTCTTCCCATCGGCACTGACGGTGAATGCCGCAACACCGCTGGCAAAAGATATTGCCCGACGGTCGCTAAGACGATATCGATGAAGCTGAGCTGAACCACCCGGCCCGGGCGAGGCTTCGAGGTAGAAGACCGTCCCGTCCGCACCTGCCGTCAGCGAAGAATATTGACGTTCGGGAACGCCGGGTACCGAGATGATACGTTTTGCAAGGCCGTCGAAATCGATCTGAACATTGACAGGACCCCGTGGACGACGCACGGCATCCGCACCGGAGGCGTCGGGGCCAGGCTCTGCTCCCGGCGCGGCTGTCGGCCGACCCGTCACAGTCGCAACGCCTCGATCTTCATCACTCTCGGGGGTCAGAGGGGTTCCGTCGTTCCTGTTAAGCACGGCGAAGTAGAGCCCGTAATTGGTCTCGCGGTCGTATGAGGTCATATCGAGCCACTGTGAACGCAGTCCCAAATCGGTCGAGGCGAGGAACCAAAGATATTTGCCGTTCGTATCCCAGACGGGCCAAACCGCATCAGACAGGCCGTCCGTTATCTGCTTCGTCTCGCCCGACTCGACGTTGCTAACAAAGATCGCATGGTACATTGAACGCAAGCGGCTCGCGTAAGCAACCCACTTCGAGTCAGGGCTCCATGTCGGATTGAGTGTCCGCTGGGGCACCATCCATGGGTCTTGACCCACGATCTTCGCCTGGCCGGACGCAATATCGAGCACCCAAACCTTTAGATTAGTATCGCTGAAAAGTAGTTTCTTCGAGTCCGGCGACCAGGATACCGTATAATAGTGGGTCGGCTTCTCCAGTGCGATCTCTCTGGGCGGCTTGAGTCCGTCCTGCTCCTGCACGTAAAGCTTGTATTCACCTGAGCGGTCACTAAAATACGAAATGTACTTACCATCCGGTGACCACGCCGGGTCGCGTTCGGCTGATCCGCTTGAATTTGTCAGGTTACGGACGTCGCCTTTCTCAGCCGGGATCGTGAATACCTCACCTCGGGCCTCAGCCACGACGCGTTTACCCGTTGGAGATAGCTTGATGTTTGTGATCCGGCCCGATACGTCTTCCCATCGAGGCATCATCCACGGGAAATCTCCGGACGCATGAATCTCGACGACAGAATGTTTCCCGGTGCGGGGATCGAGCTGATGAATATACCCGGCCTGCTCGAACACGACTATACCCCCGCCGGCACCAAGAGTCTTAACGTCAAAATCCCTGAACCGCGTTAGCTGAGTCAGCTTCTTCGTCGGGAAATGAAAGGACCATACATTCTGCACCGAATCACGATCTGAAATGAAAAAGACGGTGTCGCCGACCCATACGGGATCAATATCCTTTGAGTCAGTCCATGGTGGGGAAACAAGGTCATAGGTCTTAAGATCGACGATCCAGATCGGACGGTTCTGGCCGCCACGATAGTTTCGGCGCTCATCGTCCCACGAGTTGTTCATCCGATAAGCTATCTGGGTTCCGTCAGGCGAGATCTTACCCTGAAACCCGCGCGGAAGAGCCATTGGTTCTTCGACGCCGCCACTCGCCGGTACGGTCCAGAACCGCGGTGTTCCCCCCGGTGCCCACGTGGCGCGGCCCGAAGCGAACATTATCGCCTTCCCGTCCGGCGTCCATCCCTGCACGATATCAGCTCCAGAATGCCATGTCAGCCGTGTCGGTTCACCGCCTTCGGATGAAACAACATACACATCGAGATTCCCGGCGTACTCGCCGCTGAATGCCAGCCATTTGCCATCCGGCGAGAACTGCGGATTCGTCGTCTGGCCCTGGAAGCTGGTCACGCGTCGGGCTGTTCCGCCAGCGCGTGGAACGATCCAGATATTCTGCGCATAAGCAAAAGCAATATGTGTTGCTGAGGCAGTCGGCATCCGCAAAAGGCGGGTACCGCCGTTTTGCGAAAACGTACTGCCTGCAAGAAGGGCCATGAACAAACCCGCTGCGAATCCTGAAAGCAGACGGCAATGACCTCTGCGCTGAACGCGATCGAACATCATTCTCCTCCAGTTGTGGATATTATTGTAAGGAGAATTTTAGCACGTCCGGTGCCGGACTCAAAAAATGTCAGGCAGAAACCGATCGCGGCCTAGATTGGCCCCTCAGCCGAGCTTGTTAGCGGCATCTTCCCATTCCGCGTAGAGGGCTGCCAGCTTTACCTCAGCCCGTGAATGCTCGTCCGTAACCGAACCCAAGGCCGAGAAATCGGCAGCGATATCGGGATCGGCCATCTTTGTGCTCAAGCGCTCGATCTCAGCTTCGATCGCGGGGATCTCCAATTCGATCTCTTTGACACGCCTTTCAAGCTGTGAACGTTGATTCTTGGATAGATTCGCTGCGCTGCCGGCAGCAGGTAGCAGCTCGGCCGTAGCCACACCGGGCGATGCGGCGACTTGGCTCACCTGCTTTTCGTATCTGGCAATCTTCCAATCGTGGAACTCAGTATAGTTGCCGGCAAAATCGAGAACGCGTCCATCAGGCTCGAACGAAAGCATTTGTGTGGCTATACGATCTAGGAAGAAGCGGTCGTGGCTAACCGTGACAACCGTTCCAGGATAGTCGTCGAGCGCGGATTCAAGAGCTTCGCGTGCCGGAATGTCCAGATGGTTTGTTGGCTCGTCGAGAACGAGAACATTCTTTTGCGAATAGATTAATTTCGCGAGGGCGAGCCTTCCTTTCTCTCCGCCCGAGAGGTCGCTTACCTTCTTGAATATATCGTCGCCAAAGAAGAGGAATCGGGCCAGGAACGAGCGTATCTCGACGTTCTCGGCGTTCGGGGCAACGCGACGCATCTCGGCATGGACCTCATTGCCTTCGTAGAGGTCGTCGAGCGACTGAGAATAGTAGCCAATATTCGTTTTCGTTCCCCAGACAACGCGGCCGGAGATCTCCGGTATTTGTCCCAGCAACGTCTTCAAGAGAGTTGTCTTCCCGGTGCCGTTGCCTCCGATAACGCCAAGAGTTCCGCCGCGATGGAGCGAAATGTTTATGCCCGAGGCAAGAACCTTGCGGCCGTAGCCGATCGTAAGATCTTCAGTCGTCAAGACGTTATTTCCGGCACGCTCAACCTTTTTCAGATTGAAATTGCCGCCGTGTTTCTCGCTCTGCACCGGATCCAGGCGTTCAAGGCGTTCGAGCATGTTGCGGCGCGATTTCGCTTGTTTGGTTTTTTGGCCCTCGAGATTGCGGCGGATAAATTCCTCAGTCTTAGCGATCATCGACTGTTGATTTTCAAATTCCCGCTGCTGCTGCTCGCGACGAAGCGTTCGTTCGACAAGAAACTTCGAATAATTTCCTTTATAACTTACGGTCTTGCCATTTTCGATCTCAATGATCCGTTCGGTCGTCCGGTCGAGGAAATAGCGGTCGTGGCTGATGATCACGTAAGCGCGTTCATATTTCTGCAGGTGTTCCTCGAGCCATTCGACAGCATTTACGTCCAGATGGTTGGTCGGCTCGTCTAGAAGCAGCACATCCGCATTCGAGAGCAGCATCCTGGCCATCCCGAGCCTGTTTCGCTGGCCGCCAGAAAGCACCTGCGTTTCCATTGACCACTGTTCGCGCGTAAACCCAACACCTAGCAAAACGGCCTCGGCCTTCGCGGCGTAAGAAAATCCGTCGGCATTTTCGAAAGCGATCTGCAGATCAGCGTATCTCTCAAGAACGGCATCGGAATGATCGGTTATCATCACGTTCTCAAGACGCCGCATCTCTGCTTCCATGTCATGGATGTGCTTGAAGGCCGCCAGGGCCGCGGTATGAACCGTTTCGCCGGGTTCCAGTTCAACGTGCTGTTCGAGGAGGCCTAGCTTCAGGCCGTTGATCATGACAATTTCACCTTGGTCGGGAGATTCGGCACCGGTCAGGAGTCTGAAGATAGTCGACTTTCCGGCCCCGTTTCGTCCGACAAGCCCTACTTTTTCACTCGGGTTGATCTGGAACGAAATCCCGCGAAGGATCTCAGTCCCGCCATAAGATTTGGTTATGTCTGAGAGTCTAAAGAGCACTTCAAGTAAAAGTGTCAGAACCGGGAGCGATACTGGCTGGTTGGAGTATCTATCTACTCGATCCAGTCGGCCATCGATCCCGGTCCGATCTGTTACCCTAGACGCAGCCACGGCCGCGACTGGCTTTAACTACTTGTTCGCCGGTGCCTGAGCAGGCGGTTTATTCGCCGCCGCATTCGAAGCAGGAGCATTCGCTGCCGGCTTGTCCAAATTTGAATTCGCAGCACTATTGGCATTCGAATTTGAGGCCGTATTGGCGTTTGAAGGAGCGGCATTCGCATTCGCCGGCGTCGAAGCACCCGCAGGTCGAGCCCCACTCAGCTCGTTCGGATTATCGACAACCTTCTTGGCCAAGAAATTCTCGATCTTCGCCTCGTTCATTGCGATCGCCTGATAGGATGCCGCGAGAAGCTGTTTGCGGTTGTCGACGAGCATCTGTTGGATCTGCGGACGAACCTCGGGGCTTTCGAGCGTGAGTGTCTCGTCCTTTTCGATACGCTCCTGGAGCTTGAAAATATAAGCCTTACCGTTCAGCGGGATAGCATTAGTCACACGGCCTACAGTAAAGGTCGGCGCCATGAACGCACTCGCGATCTGTTCGCCGAAATTCTGTTTCAGGCTGTCCTCACTAATGTATCCGAGATCGCCGCCCTGAAGTTTGCTGCCATCTTCGCTGTATTCCCGTGCGAGTGCCGCAAAATCGCTCGCCGGCTGTGAAACCTTGTTGAGGATCTCCTGAATACGCTGTTGGGCCTCATTCGCATTCTTGGTAACATCACCCTGGCCGCTATCCGATGGATCGACAACGATCGCGGCGAGGCGCACGCCACGTTTCTTAACGAACATCTCGGCGTTGCTGTTGAAGAAATCCGTGATCTCCTTATCCTTCGGAGTTTCGATTCGAGCTGTGATCTTGTCGACCAGCTTCTGGATCGCAAGCTCGCGCTTGATGTTATCGCGGAAGGACTTCTCGTCAAACCCGGCCTCCTTCATCCGCTTGTCGAATTCTTCAACGGAAAGGCCGCTGGCGGTCTTGCGTTTGTTAACCTCACCGGTAACTTCTTCGTCCGAAGGCACGAGATTTTCCTTTTCAGCCTTCTGGAACATCACTTCCCGCTCGACAAGGCTTTGCAAGATCTGGAGCCGCGCACCGGCCAATTCCAGCGGCGAGAGTCTCGATTCTTGTCCCAGTGCCTGCTGCTTGACGGCACGATCCACTTCTTCCATTGTGATCGTCTTCCCGTTTACCTTAGCGGCGGTTTCATTTGGATCGACACCGCCGGCGGAATTACCCGCTGGGGTTGGGCCTCCGCAGGCCGCAAAAATCACGGCAAACATAGCGAGGCCTCCGAGGCCGACGATCCTTTTTCTATTTTTATGCACGATTGCTTTCACTCCTTCTAAACTGTATGTGTTAAACCAATGCTTGACTATGCCTTTCAGCATTTGTTATAAATCTTGTTTCGAGTTTTTTGGAACTCTTATACCTCTGAGAGGCAATCATTATGGCAAAACGCTGCGACGTATGCGGGAAAGGCCCGCAGTTTGGAAATAACGTTTCACACGCTAACAATAAAACCCGGCGACGATTCAACCCGAATCTTCAGCCCGTACGAGTTCAACTTCCCGCCGGCGGTAACGGACGTATGAAGGTCTGCACCCGCTGCATCAAGTCCGGAAAAATTATCAAGGCTGCTTAATTGATCTCTATTTTGAGATACAGCTAGTAACTTTGGTTGCCAAACGCCCGATCCGTCGGGCGTTTGTTTTTCTTTAGCAACTCACTTTTCAACACGGCCAATGCTCATACGAGAGCGATACACTCGATCTCAACCTTGGCGTCTCGGGGAAGTCGTGCAGCCTGTACCGTTGCACGAGCCGGCTTGTTGTCACTGAAATACAGTCCGTAAACCTGATTTACAGTGGTAAAGTCATTCATATCCGCGAGAAAGATGGTCGTCTTAACGACATTCGCGAAACTTGAACCCGCGGCCGCAAGGACCTCGCCAAGATTCTTCAGAACCTGTTCCGTCTGTTCGGAGATATCATCAGAGACGAACTCACCGGTCGCCGGATCGAGAGGTATCTGCCCCGAACAGAAGACCATCCCTCCAGCCTTCACCGCCTGTGAATATGGGCCAATGGCTCCCGGAGCCTTATCCGTTGAAACGATCTCTTTAGCACTCATCTAGCTATACCTACCAATCAAGCAAAAGGCGAATCATAGCAAATTTAATGCGAAAAGAAAAGGTGGCCGAGACGCTCTGCGGCACATTGGTTTGTATTGCTGCGGGATCGATCTTTGTGATTGTCGAAGGTTCCGGAGAGGTTTCGATCCGGCGCCTGCGGTTCCGGTATTGGATCAACTGCTACGCATTGACGCGCTCGACCGCTATGACACCCGGGACGTGCTCGATGGCTCCAACAACTTTGTCGAGGTGTTTCTTGTCAAATACCTCGACGGTTACCTCGATCACTCCAACATCATCATTGGTAACATTCGCCCGTGCGTCACGTATGCCGGTCTTGATATTCGCGATAGCGTTCGTAATTCCGGCGAGCATCCCCGTTCGATTCTCGGTCGTCGCCAGCAAATGGACCGACTGCTTTTGCGTCTCTTCATTCTTGGCCCATTCGACTGAGACTATACGGTCTTTGTTCAACATCAAGTGAGAGACATTCTTGCAGCGTTTATTATGAACGACAATTCCCTTCTCAAGCGAGATGTAGCCGATGATCGGCTCGCCTCGGAGAGGATTGCAGCACCTGGCCCGCGTGATCAGCAGGTTATCCACCCCTCGGACGACAATCGAATCTTCACCGAGTCCGATGAACTTCTTGACCGCCCGCATTCCCGTCTTGAGTCGCGCTTCCTTCTTGTTCTCCGGGTCAAGCTCTCCAAATTTCTCCGGGCCAAGATGCTTGGCCATCACGTTGCGGGGAAGTGTCTTTCCGTATCCGACCGAGGCAAGCAGGTCGTCCGGCCGACCGAGGCCGTACTCATTGGCGATCCGCTTCAATTCAGTCTCATTGGCGAGAAACTTTTTGGGAGCAAGCTGAAATTTTTCCGCTTCCTGCAGGAGTAACCGGCGGCCGATCTCGATAGACTCAGCACGCTGCGCGTTTGAGATATGATGTCGGATCCGGTTCCGGGCCTTCGATGTCACCGTGTAGTTCAACCAATCGCTCGATGGCTTTGAGCTTTGATTGGTCAGGATCTCGACCACGTCGCCATTCTGAAGTTCGCTTCGTAGTGGAACGATCCTTCCATTGATCTTTGCACCCGTGCAGGTATCGCCTATTTGCGAGTGGATAGCGTAGGCAAAATCGATCAGCGTCGACCCTCGCGGAAGCTGGATGACCTTTCCCATTGGAGTAAATGCATAAACATCCTTCGGATAGAGGTCAAGTTTGAGCGTCTCGATAAAGTCCTCAGAATCCTCGTGTTCATCCGTGTTCTCAACCAGCGGGAGCAATAGCTTTTCCACCGTTTTTCGCAGTTCGTCGAGAGCATCGTCCTCCGCATTCTTTCCAAGGCTGTTTTCCTTATACTTCCAGTGTGCTGCAACCCCTTCTTCGGCAATATGGTGCATTTCCTCTGTTCGGATCTGAACCTCGAAGGGCTGGCCTCCGTCGCCGATCACGGACGTGTGGAGCGACTGGTACAAATTGTCGCGCGGAATGGCGATCCAGTCCTTGAAACGCTCAGGCACCGGAGTCCAGATGTCGTGAATGACGCTCATCGTGATATAGCAGTCTTTGCGATCGTTGGTGGTGATGATCCGAGCCGCAATCAGGTCGTAAACCTGCTCGATGACTATCTTCTGCTTCTTCAGCTTCTTCCAGAGCGAGTACAGTCGCTTTACTCGGCCCTGAATCTCGACAAAAGGGACATCGTTCTCCTTTAGTTTCTGTGCGATGGTCGTCTTTATCTGCTCGAGGGCAGCTTCGAGCTCGGGGCGGCGTGACTCGACCTCCTTGGACAGACGTTTGTAGTCTTCAGGGTAAAGATTCTGAAAGGCCAGGTCTTCGAGTTCGCTCCTCATCTTACCCATCCCCAATCGGTGGGCGATCGGCGCGTAGATATCGAGGGTCTCCTGTGAGATCCGCGCCCGCTTCTCGGGCTTGAGAAACTGCATCGTTCGCATGTTGTGGAGTCGGTCGGCGAGTTTGATCAGTACCACGCGAACGTCGGTAACCATCGCCAGCACCATTTTGCGGACATTCTCAGCCTGCTGGCGTTCCTTGGAGAGATCACTGATGTTGGCTATCTTGGTTAGGCCGTCAACGAGCAGAGCGATCTCGTCGCCAAAATAGGACCTTATCGTATCGAGATCGACGAGAGTATCTTCGACAACATCGTGGAGAAGCCCCGTCGAAACGCTCACTTCATCGAGCCGCATCTCGGCGAGCATATCGGCAACCTCAAGCGGATGGACAAGATACGGCTCTCCCGACGCTCTGGTCTGGCCCCGGTGATGAAGAGCGGAAAACAAGTAGGCCCGGCGT
Organism: Pyrinomonadaceae bacterium; assembly: GCA_021463165.1. Taxonomy (GTDB): domain Bacteria; phylum Acidobacteriota; class Blastocatellia; order Pyrinomonadales; family Pyrinomonadaceae; genus OLB17. The sequence goes on from JAJTWY010000019.1 coordinate 35,511, forward strand.
ATGAGATCGATATCAGCCCCTCGCCGGTTCTGCTGTACTTTTCCGATAACGTCTTCGATCCGGATCATGACTAAAGTCTAAAGGATAAAGGTCGGCGAACAAAGGAAAATAGACGCACGAAGTCCCATTCTCTTCTCACCTTCCCTTATCCTTTTACAAAAAGGTGATGCTCAACCCATTGCATTGAGCATCACCTAAGTTCGAACAGGAGCTGGCTCTATTTCGCCGCGTTAGCCCCGGCCTTATTGGCGTCTTGACCTTCCTTAGCGGCAGCCCGTTCGTCGATCTCCTTCTGAAGCTTCTTCACCACATCGCTGAGTGCCACGAAAGCCGCACGAGCAGCGTCTGCCTGAGCCTTGAGTTGGTCACGCTCCTCCGTTTTTCCGTCCATCTCGGCATACCGCATCTTCTGGATAAGCAAGCTTGCCTTATACGACCGAGCGGATTCGAAGACCTTCAAGACGTCCTGTGTCTTGGCAAGATCTGCGTCGGACATCGCTTTCGGGTCGAGGCGAGCGGCGTTCTTCGCTTGGTCAGTCTCAAGGGCGCTGGCCTGATCGATCAAGGCCATTCCTTCATCTACACACTTCCCGAGCGTCTCGAAATCCGCGGCATTCGCCGGCTTCACGAACTGAAAAGCCTGCTTCCCATCCTTCGTGACCGTCTTCTTGGTCGCTTCAGTATCAGTAATATCGTTGGCGCAAGTGTTCTTCTTGGCCGCAAGCGACGTCAGAGCCTCGGCCTGCTGCTCAGGCGGGATGGACTTGTTCTGCGACCGCTTGGTGACCCAACTGAGCCATTCGTCATTCTTCTGAAGATTTTCGTAAAGGCTTGCGATCGCCTTGTACGAGCTCTGATCCTTCTCATCAAGAGCTAGAGCCTTCTGATACTCAGCAATGGCGGATTCGGCGAGATCCTTTTTCTGGCGATCACCGATAAACATCGAGTGAAGCGTCCGAGCAAGAAACAACTGAGCCATCTTGCCTTCAACGTTCTCCCCTTTCGGGTCGCGAGCAACAGCAGCTCTGAACAGCCTTTCAGCCTCAGGGAACTTACGATCCTTGTAAGCCTTGGAACCGTCTACAAGGTCCTTTCGGGCCATTACCCGATTGTAATAAGAGCAATTCGTCCCCACCAGCACCGTAGCCAGTATCAGACCCAATACTCCAATACGAGAGAATCTCATTATAATGACTCCATTCATTCCGCGGCAGATCAGGTCCAAGATAATTGGACCAAGAACGGCGCGACAAAAACCTTAATCCGAAAGATCGTCGATCTGCAGGCCGACCGGAGAAGCTCCCGCCGCTTTCGCGGCATCGATCACTTTAACCACGTCACCGTATCTAACCGTCTTGGGCGACTTGATAAAGATCGTCTTCTCAACCTCATTCGTCCCCTCGCGAAATACGCCGTTGTTTTCGCGTTCCTTGAAGATCTCACGCAACCGGTTACCCAGCTTTTCCGTGTCCGACACATCACCAAAAGGCTCATTGTTGAGAGTGATACCTTTCGTCTCTCGGTTGATGGCGACAACGAGTGTAAGCGGATTAGGCTTAACATTGGCCTGGGGCTCATCTTTCCGCTCCGCTGGAACCTTGGCCTCGAAACGGCTAGGTTTCAAGGGAGTAATCACCATGAAGATGATGATCAAAACGAGGAGCACGTCGATCAAAGGGGTTACGTTAATGGACGGTTTGGCGTCTTCGCCACCGCCACCTACTGACATTCCCATAAATTTACTTCCTCAAGAATCGGGGTTACTTAGCCTCGGCCGCACCAGGCCCTTTCTTCTTGTCGGCAACCAATCCGATCTTATCAATGTCCTGTTTTCGGATCGTATCAATGGCCTGAACAACACGTCCGTACTCAACATCCACACCGCTCTTGATGTACACAATGCGTTTCTCCGGAGTCTTTCCCTCCATCCGACGTTTGATCACATCACCCAGAGCATCGAGCGGAAACTGCTCTTTGCCGATATAGAAGTTACTGTTATCCGGGATCGAAATAACGACCGAAGTATCTTTTGCGATATCACCGTCTTCGTCGGGGCTCACCATCTCACGCGGAAGATTTACCGACACACCCTGCTGAAGGAGCGGCGTGACGATCATGAAAATGATCAGCAGCACCAACATCACATCAACCATCGGGGTTACGTTAATTTCCGAGTTATACTCGGAAGCCCCACCTACTGTTGCACCCATGGCAATTTACTCCTGATTGTTCTAAGAGCGTACCCCTAGCAAATTACCCGCGGAGCGCCTTTGAACGCTGCTTGATAAAGTAATCAACGAGCTCTGATGCCGAATTCTCCATTTCGACACCGAAACTGGTTACTTTGCTGGTGTAATAGTTGAACAGCCACACGGCAGGAACCGCAACGAGAATACCAAAAGCGGTAGCGACGAGAGCTTCGGCGATAGCACCGCCAACAGCACCGATACCAGCAGACTCGTTAGCCTTCAACGCCTGGAAGGCACCGATGATACCCACAACGGTTCCGAACAATCCAACGAACGGAGCAGTCGACCCAACTGTCGCAAGCCCTGAAAGGCCACGCTTGAGTTCCGCGGTCTTAACGGCAATAGCACGGTCAAGAGCGCGCTTTGAAGCTTCCATCTCATCGGCCGAAATCTCGCTGTTACCCTGATGGGCGGCAAATTCCTTAAGCCCCGAGGAAACAACCATAGCAAGGTGTGAATCCTTGTGTTTGTCGCTGATGTTGATCGCCTCGTCGATGTTGCTGTTCTTGAGAGCCTGAGCTACTTTCGGAGCATACTGGCGCGATTGCTGTTTTGCCTTGCTGTAGGTAAGCCAGCGCTCGATACCGACAGCGATCATGTAAACCGACTGGAGTAGAAGGGTGATGATAACGCCCCAGCCCGGAATCGTCAGACTCTTGGCGATATCGTAAATACCGAACGAAACTCCCTCGCCGGTAAACATCAAAAGAAATGTCATGGTTTTTCCTCCAAAGAAATCAAAAAGATCGTAATATTGCGACAATCAAGATTTGCGGGAAGCACTATATCGGAATCGGTGCTTCCCGCTGATTCATTGCGTTCCCTTTACGGAACAAAATTGTATGTGATAACACCCGATACCTTCACCGGCTGGCCGGAGAGTAGAGTCGGGCTGAAACGGGCACCGCGAGCGGCGCTTTCGGCCGCGGCCCGAAGCAACGGATGCCCACTGACGGCACTAGCCGAAATTACGCTTCCACTCTCACTTATCAGCACTTGGACGCTAACCGCGCCACCTGCACGGACGGCCTTAGCAGCCGCCGGGTAGGCCGGCTTCGGAAGGCTTGTTGCCTTACCGTTGAGCACTCCGCCTGAAACCGTCTTCGGAACCGGCGGAGGCGTTGGCTTCGGCTTCGGCGGCGGCGGCGGCTCATCACTATCATCGCCACCTGTCGGAGCGGTACTCTGCCCCGTGGAAAGGCCTCCAGTGCCACCATCACTGACGACTCGTGAAACTCCCGGGTCAACGCGAGCGCCGGTGTCAGAATCGGTTGAGCCAAGCTTGGTCATACGATCAAGCCGCATTTCCTTGACCGGATTCCGAACCACGCTGGTCGTGTCAGGCGGCTTAATCGGGCTCTGCATGATGTTCTGGATCAATTCCTTACGAACATCGACATCAGGCTGCTTCTGCTGTTCTTTAGGTTTCTCCGGCTCCGGCGGCGGTTCCTCCTCGGGAACCGGAACCGGTGCGACCAGGGTCGTCAAGGCGAGATCGTCGCCTCCCATTCCGAAATCCTTTCCGAAAAGACTTACCGTCCACGCGGTCAAGAGCGTGAATACAGCAAGGAAACCGATCCCGAGAAGGAACTGGCCTTTGCGGCGGTTTTCGGCCGAATTGCTTTTAGATTCGACTAGTTGATCAAGCATCTTTAATCCTCCCTTTTTCCGGTGCCAGGATAGGTCAGGGGTACGAAACCAATAATAGAACTTAGATGTCAGAACGGAATTCCCAAGTTGTCATCACCCCTACTAGAAGCGTCTCAACCTGCAAAATCCCTATCACTTTGCCTTTTTTAGCCATTAAGTGCGGACTGACGGGCTCGCGCCAGTCGAACACGAAAAATCTACTAATCCTTCAACGTATCCTTCCCGGACACAGCGGAAGACAGGTAAAGCGTAAATTGACCAGCAACGACTTGAATTCTAAAAGCTTACCCCGCGAAAGTCAAGAATAATTGCCTCGATTTCGCGTCAAATTGTCTATTTTCACATAATTCTCTTATAGCGCCAGACCACGCCGCTAAATACGGACGAGCTTATCGTGTTACCGGGCGTCGCGTGACTGACCGACGGGACGACGACGCAAGCTTTTCGCCAGCTTGAGGCACGATCGCCTCCTTAACCCGGGCTTGGCCTCCAAGCTTGCTCTGCCACCATATGGCGATCGGGCTGGCGATAGCAATAGTAGAATAAGTACCTGTTATTGACCCGACAAAAAGTGCCAGTGAGAACCCACGCAAGACCTCGCCACCAAAAAGCACCAGAGCAAGAACAGACAGAAAAACGAGTCCGTTGGTAACGATGGTTCTCGACATGGTCTGATTGATGGACTGATTGGTCAGCCCATAAAGCGACTCGCCTCGATGAAGCGTAAGGTTCTCACGGATACGGTCGAAGATCACGATCGAATCGTTGACCGAGAATCCTACGAGCGTCAATAGGGCCGCCAGCACCGTCAAACTGACCTCCCATTGAAAGACCGAAAAGAATGCCAGAGTGATCAATACGTCATGAAATACTGCGATAACCGCACCGGCTGCATACGTCCAGTCGTAACGAAAGGCAATAAATAAGAGAATGCCAACACACCCAAGAAGCGTAGCGATAACGGCCTGATTGCGTAGTTGCTCCCCCGCGACCGGCCCAACCGCATCCGTACCGACAATTTTATACGCAGCGTTCGGATCATCCGCCAGTGATGTCGTTCCCGCAGCTTCAGGCCCGAGTGTATCAAGTGCCTTCTTTACTACGCAGCGTCCGGCCTCATCGAGGACCTTCTTTTCCTGATCAACGCAGTCCTCGCGCTGTCCAAGGTTCGGCACCTTGATCAGCATTTCATCTGCTTTGTCCGTTGAGTCCTGTATAACGGTCTCTCCAAGACCCTGCGTTTCCAATGCCCCCCGAATCGTGTCAGCAGAAGGCCGTTCCTTGAATTTTGCGGTAACAACTGTACCGCCCTTGAAGTCAACACCGAGATTGAACGCCCCACTGCCCCCCTCGACAGCCTCACGAGCGATCGCCGAGACAAGTCCGGCGATCAGGATGACGATCGATACCAGGATGAGGGGCTTGCGTTTGCCCATCCAATCTACGTTTATGTTCTTGAAGATCTGAATCATTATTACAGTCCATCCGGTACACCCGGATTCTAGTTAGATACTAAGTGTCTCGAGCTTTTCATTGCGTCGGATCAGCCACATGAAAATGGTTCGAGATACGAATACCGCCGAAAAGAGGTTTATCAACAACCCGAGAACGAGCGTAACGGCAAATCCGCGGATCGGCCCGGTACCATACAGATAAAGAATCGCGGCGGCGATGATCGTCGTCAGGTGTGTGTCAATAATCGTGATAAATGCTCGGTCAAACCCGGTGGCGACGGAATCCGGTACCGACCTCCCCGCCGTAAGCTCTTCACGTATTCGCTCGAAGATAAGCACGTTCGAGTCGACCGCCATACCGATACCCAGGATGAGCCCCGCAATCCCAGGCAGCGTCAGTGTGGACTTGATGGTGATCAGTGCGGCCAGGGTCAGAATCATGTTCAGGATCAGAGCTACGACTGCGTTAATCCCGGCACCGCGATAGTAAAAAAGCATGAAAAGCACAATGAAGATCAAGCCGGCGAGCGATGCTTCCACACCTGCTTTGATCGAATCGGCCCCGAGACTCGGTCCCACCGTTCTTTCTTCCTGATATTCGATCTTCGCGGGCAATGCACCGGACTTCAATGTCAATGCGAGATCCTCCGCGGAAGCCTTGGTGAAACGACCCGAGATCTGGCCCGAATCAAATATCTGTGACTTTATATATGCGGCTGACTTTACTTCATTGTTTAGAACGACGGCCATGTAATTACCGATGTTCTTGCCCGTCCAGTCTCCGAACTTTGCAGCCCCGGCCGGCTTCAACGAGAACCCGATCTCAAAATCCCGGTCACTACCTGTACGGGAGATAGCGTTTGCCTCGCGCAATTCGCTTCCATCCACAATGGCCGGGTATTCAACGACCACGAACTGTTTTGGCTTGTTCGGATCTGGTGTTGCCGAGGCGCTAGCGTTTGTCGGTTCATCCCGGTCGCTGTAAGGAAGGATCCTGCGGTTAGAGGGGACCGACCCGCCAAGAGATTGCTTCGCAGCCTCCTCGGTCGGGTACGTCGCCACAGGCTGCGGGTTCGGGGGACTAACGACCTTCATCAGCGCGAGATTTGATTCCGCTCCAATGAGGCTTTTCACACGCTCGGGATCCTCGACGCCCGGCATCTGAAGCAGGATCTGGCCAGAAGACTCGGCACCATGGCGTTGAAGCGTTGGCTCCTTGACGCCAAATGCATTGATACGGCTTTCAATGATCTTGAGAGCCTGATCGACGGCTTGCCGCTTGAGCGATTCCTGAGCTTGAATAGGTAACGACCAGGTAATGGTCGTTCCGTTGTTTGACTCCGACCACAGGCTGAAATCGACCTTTTGTTTAACGGCATCGATAACTGCCTGAGCTTGCGATGCGTCCGACAGAACAAGTCCGACAGAATAGTTATTCGGGTCTGTTGTCAGTGTGTTGCTCGTAACGGGGAGTTTTGCATCCTGGGCCGCGGTCAGAGCTGCCTGTGCATTATTCTCTGTCACGGTCTTGAGATAGTCGTCGGTCTTAACCCGCATCACCAGATGCGATCCGCCCTTCAGGTCAAGGCCGAGGTTGATATTTTCAGCAAGATTGTTCTTGATGCCCTGCCACGAAAAATCCTCAGACGTTGGAGCCCGGCGGGGACCAAAAACCAGGTAAATTCCCGCAAGCGTGATGGCGATGATTATCGCCGTTCTGACCCAGATACCGGTACTTTTCATACTACTCTGCTTTCTTGCCAACTATCGCGGCCTTTCCTATCTCGAGAAATGACTTTTCGGCACTTTGAATAATGAAGCTCGTTTCTCTTACTTCCTTGACCACGCCGATTACGCCGCCGTTGGTCACCACCTCGTCGTTTATCTTGAGCGAGGCTATCATCTCCTGTAACTTCTGTTTCTGCTTCTTCTGCGGGAGGATCACGAGGAAGTAGAAAATTCCAAAAATGAAGACGAACGGCAGTATCATCGTGATGATGCTTCCGCCGCCAGCATCCTGAAACAGAAAGAGGTAAATATTCATTGGTTCACTTGCCTAAAGACAAAGAGAAAATAATATACATTAAATTTTGCTTTATCAAACGCCCTTGCCGTCGTTTTGCGAAAGCTTCGAGAGGAATTCACGCCTAAAGTCCTGAAACGACGATGCTTTTATCGCCTCTCGGGCTTTTCGCATGGTCGAAAGAAAGAATGCCAGGTTGTGGTGCGATATCATCATCGAAGCCGTCATTTCCCCCGCTTGATAAAGGTGGCGTAGATATCCGAGCGAGTAGCGACCGCACACCGAACAGTCGCATTCCGGGTCGAGCGCCGAGTCGTCACGAATAAACTTCGCGTTCCTGATATTGAGTTTCCCTCGGGAAGTAAACGCACTTCCGGTTCGGCCGTTGCGAGTCGGGATCACGCAGTCAAACATATCTACTCCGCAGCTGACGGCCTCGATCAGATCTTCAGGCGTTCCAACTCCCATCAAATATCGCGGTGCGCCCGTCGGCATCTGAGGCGTAATAAAGTCGAGCACTTCGTACATGACCGACTTTTCTTCACCCACACTGAGGCCGCCGATCGCGTACCCGTCAAATCCGATCTGAACCGTACGATCCAGGCTCTCCCGACGCAGGTCTAGATGTCCGGCGCCCTGAATGATCCCAAATAGCGACTGACGGAAACCATCCTTAAGCCCGGCGTCCATACCGGCTGCTTGAAGGTCGAAAAATCGATCTTTTGACCGTTGCGCCCAACGGGCCGTCAACTCAAGGCTCGCGCGTGTACGTTCATGCCCGGCGTCACCCGGAGGGCATTCGTCGAAAGCCATCACGATCTCGGAACCGAGGGCCGCCTGTATCTCCATTGAGACCTCCGGCGAAAGAAACTTCTTGCTGCCATCGAGATGCGAACGAAACTCGACGCCCTCTTCCGTAAGTTTTCGTAAGTCGGTTAGCGAAAACACTTGAAAGCCTCCCGAATCCGTGAGCAACGATCGGTCCCATGAGGTAAAACTGTGAAGCCCGCCCATTTGTCGGATCGTGTCCGGCCCCGGACGCAGGAAAAGATGATAAGTATTTCCCAGAATGATACGCGCGTCGAGTTCGTTCTCGAGCCATTCGAAGCGCACTCCCTTCACGGTGCCTTGCGTGCCAACAGGCATAAAAACAGGCGTCTCAATTACAGAACGTCGGGTGGTGATCGTTCCGGCTCGCGCATTACCATCGGTTGCCTGGATTTGCCATTGTATCGGGTTCATTCGTCGATCTTCACACGAGCGCCAAGAGATGAGGTCGTAGTAAGAACACGACCATCCGATGTACTCGCTCCTTTTCGTCTATTGGGCTTTCCGTTTTAGAAACTGCGGCTAACCTATCGCTTACCTACGAGAGACCATATATTTGCAGCTCCTACCGCCGTCTCGGACACGATCTTACCATCCTCATTTACCAGCACGGCCGAAGGTGTGCCGAACATTCCAAAGCTCGAGGCAGTTTTGTATCCTTCATCCAGGATTATTGGCGAATCGAGCCCAAACTCCTGATGGGCCACCTTGTCACCTTCGGAAAACAGGATCAGATCAGGCGAATCCTTACCTTTGGTCTTATTCCAGGTTTTCAGCTCTTCCATCATGCTCGTGCAGAACGGACACGTCAGGCTCCAAAAGGCAACAAGTGTTTGCTTCCCCTTGAAGTAGGTGCTGTCGATCACTTCGCCATTGATATCGGAAAGCGAAAATTCGGGAACCGTCTCGCCGATCTTATTGTGGGCGTGGCCGTGATCATGATCGTGGGCAAAGTATGTGAATTCACGATCGAGATCTTCGTTCTTTATCTGATCAACAAGCTTCCGTATCGCGGCATCACCGGCAGCCGCATGACTCGCGACGCGGCCATTTGCATCCATCAGTACAGCGGTTGGGGTCCACTGGGCTTTAACGGCATCGGCCACCTCACGCTCGCTTTGCAAAAGCACCGGACGCAAGGGATCGTTTCCAAATTTGTCGATATTTTCCTGCGCTTTACCTGTACTCAAAAAGAGAAAATTAACCTTTCCGAGCAGTTCCTTTCGCCAACCATCGATGTCCGGAAGCATTGCCTTACACGGGTTGCAGGTCGGGCTAACGAAGAAGAAAAGCGTCGGTAAATGCTGGGCCTTGATCGCTTCCGAAGAGATCAAGTTCGCGTTAACGTCATAAAGCTCGAAATCGGGAAAATGTCCGCCGATGGGTAATCCGTCATGCGGGTGGGTGACCGATTCCCGCTCGACGGAGCCTTCGTGCTGCGAAACGACCTCAAGGAGCTCGATCCGCCGAATGATCTCCGTTTGCTGATCGGAGATCTTTTTCAGAAAGAAGACAACCGCGACAAGCAGGCTGATAACGGCTATTCCAACTACAAACACCATAACATCCCGATTAGAATTTACCAGATCAAATCCCTGGGCGGTCCGTCCCGAGGCGATAAGGATGATCGCTAGGACAGCAAAGCCGAGGTTACGGAGAATACTCGTGATCCCAACCGGCTCACTATGGATCTGTCCAAAGCAATGGCAATCCGGCGAATTTCCCTTGGCCATTTGAAAAACCATTCCAAGGGTGAACACCGCAAGCAGACAGAGGGCGCCGATCGCGGCAAACCACGAAGACCCGACAAAAAGCAGCGAGACCGCTATCGATATCTCAGCCGCCGGCAGCAGATAGTACATCGGCCGACGCAAAACTTCGGGCGTTCCAAATTCGGCAAACGCTCTCTCAGCGCCGTCCCGGTCGAAAAGCTTTGCCGCCCCGGCAAGGCCAAACACACAGGCAAGAAAGCACCTCAGGATCAGTAGCAGTATTTCCATCTACCTCAAGAAGTTTAGCTAAGCGTGAACAATTCGCCAATACATTCCACGCTAGCTGCTCGATTTCCGTTTCTCCTTATGCCGCTCGACAATTCGGATCGGCGTCGCAAAAAACTCAAATTCCTCACGCATCTTGTTCTCGACGTACCGCAGATAGGAAAAATGTAGCTTAGCACCAGCCTTTCCGCCTGAAGTAAAAAGAATGAACAGCGGAGGCCGGATCCCGGCTTGGGTTATGAACTGCACCTTGAGCCGCGAGACACCGGTCTTTCCGGTCGCCGGTGCGCCGCCTTTGGGCTGCGAGATCGCGTCTTCGAAGAACCGGTTCAGCCGCGAGGTCTGTATCCTTTCATTTCGGGCTAGGTAAGCCTGTTTGACGAGCGGAAGGATCTTCGAGACCCGTTGGCCGGTCAGGGCCGAGGCCGTTACGATCGGCGCCCAATCGAGAAATTTCATTGCATTGCGGAGCGAACGTTCGAATTCGTAGATGGTGTTCGTGACCTTTTCCGCTACTGCGTCCCATTTATTCACCACGATTATAACGGAGCAGCCGGAATCGACGGCATAACCCGCAATGTTCGCATCAAGATTCGTCACGCCTTCGACCGCGTCGATCACGAGCAGAGCCACATCGGCGCGCTCGAGAGATTTTCGGGCCATTATAACGGACAGCTTCTCGGCCATCTCGGTCGTCTTCCCCTTCCGCCGAATTCCCGCGGTGTCAATGAGCGTGAAATCGTCCCCGTCGGCCGTCAAGTGTGTGTCTATCGCGTCGCGTGTCGTACCGGCGATCGGCGAAACGATAACGCGTTCCTCGCCAAGCAATTTGTTCAGGAGCGAGGATTTTCCCACATTCGGACGACCAATTATTGCGAGTTTGATATCGGGTGCTGTAGCGGCTTGAACCTCCTCTTCAAACTCTAGAACGTCATAAATACCATCCAGCAGATCGCCCACTCCGTTGCCGTGTTCAGCCGAGATCGGCGTCAGCTCAAACCCGAACTGGTGAAATTCCGCCGCCTCGTCTTCGACCCGTCTCGATTCAGCTTTGTTTGCAGCGATGAATACGGGTTTTCCCGTATTCCTCAGTAGAACAGCGAGTTCCTCGTCGAGAGGTGTTACACCGGCGCGCGAGTCAACGACCCAGACGATAGCCTCACACTCAGCGATCGCGAAAGACGCCTGCTTGAATATATTCGCGGGAATTATCGCCTCGTCGTCAGGCACGATGCCTCCGGTATCGACAAGCCGAAAAAAACGCGAACGCCATTCAACCTCACCAAACATCCTGTCGCGGGTGATACCCGGCTCATCGCCGACAATGGCTTTGCGCGTACCGGTCAAGCGGTTGAACAGAGTCGATTTTCCGACGTTCGGTCGGCCTATGATTGCTACAAGTGGTGACGACATCTTGCGAAAGCCTTGATTCTAGCAAACCGACGGTGTAATTTGCGAAAGTATGAAATTTAGCTTGGACAAGGCCGTTGAGATACTGCGGCAGACCCCGAACTCATTGACGGTGATGCTTGAGGGTCTGTCCGAGGATTGGACATATTCGGAAAACGACAGGTCGAATTGGTCACCGTATGACGTTATAGGTCATCTGATATACTGCGAAGACGCAGACTGGATACCACGCGCGCGAATGATCCTCGCTGGTGACCCTTCAAAGACATTTGAGCCATTCGACCGTTACGCGCAGTTCGAATTGTATCGAACCCAGTCGCTGACCGAGCTTCTAAAGCTGTTTGGTCAAAAACGTCGCGAAAATCTGTCAACGCTGAAAGCTTGGGATCTCGATGAAGAACGGCTTGCGATGATCAGCAACCATCCTGACCTCGGCGTCGTTACCTTGCAAGATCTGTTCTCGACGTGGGTCGTTCACGATCTCTCTCACATTCGACAGGTCGTCACCTATATGGCAAAGAAGTACGAGACCAACGTTGGCCCGTGGAAACAATATCTTTCGATCCTCAACTAGGAGACCGGCTAGCCGCTGCCGGTTCTGAGTAGCCCTCGGGGACAACAAAAGGCCTCGTTCGGCGGCGAACCGAGCGAGGCCAGTCGATCAGAACGATCTGATTCAGTCTATAAATAGGTCTAGAATGGCACCGATTATGGTCCCGAGGATCGAATATTTACCGTTTGAATACGATCCATATTGATATCGGCCGTAGTAGCCATCTTCGTATCCGCGCCTGAAGCCCTCCCGGAAATAGTAGTTGTACTCGGCATAGCTGACAAAATAGGCGTCATATCCCAATGCTGCATCCACGTAGCCGTAAGACGCATTCGGATCGTAACCCCAGCCATCCTGGCGGTCTGCCTGACCGGCGTAAAAGCCTTCCTCGTAACCATTCTGTATTGCCCTCTGAAGCATCTGGGCACCGTACTGGCTCGTGTAGTAAAACTGACCGTTCCGGAAATAGCGATAATTGTTGTAGTAGTTGTCGTAATAGCGCGCCTGCTGGAGCCTTAACTGATCCTGCCTCAAACGCTGCCAATATCGCTGCTGGTACCGCAGGTAATTCAGTCGGCGCTGCTGCTCGAGATACCGCTGGCGCTCCCGCTGAAGGGCCTGCCAGTTGTTCCAGCGCTGGTTGTATTGGTTTACCCGCTGTTTTTGCAAGAGTTCCTGCTGTTCGCGAGTAACGCGGGTATTCCTGATCGGATTCGGGTCAACATTGACCGGCTGGTTCTGCCAGTTGCGATCCTGCTGGCGACGGCGGGTCTCGGCGTTCCGCCGGTCATCGGCTTCTCGATCGATCTGCTTCTGACGCTCGGCGGCACGGCGACGCTCGTCTATCTCGTTCTGACGCCGTTTGTCTTCGATCGCGCGCGTTTCGTCTTCCTGCCTCTGTCGGATCAAACGATTTTCATCATTCCTGCGACGCTCCTCTGCAGCGCGCCGATCATAGGCCTCCTGCTGGCGCCGCCTCTGTTCGGCCTGCTCCTGATTTCGGATCTGCTGTTGCCGGTTTGCCTCGGCCTTCTGGCGTGCCTCAGCATCTCGACGGGCCTGATCATCGCGACTGTCACGGATGTACGGCTGCCGGTCAGGGGGACGCTGGCGTTCTGCAGGTCGAGACGGAGCCGGCCGCTCACCTTTCTGATCATTTCCTCGATTGTCTTCACGTCCTCGCTGGGCACTAACACCGCTCGCCAAGATAACCGCAAGTACACCGGCTGCCAGAACCGCCGTTAGATTCTTAGTAAAACTCTTTGTCATAACCTCTCCATATCCAGATTGGCGAATTTTCCACTCATCCTGACTCGGGATGCCGCAACTCTCGTACCAGAGCCGCGTTTCCTCAATAATCAAAAAAATGCCCCATCTTCGGGGCACCATATAGTCGAAAATTAGACGATTTCAGAGTATGGGCCGGGGAGATCATCCCTTAACAAAGTCATAACCGACTCGAACATTCAAAGCACCGGCGCCTACTTCGGGTTTAATTGAAACCGCCCTCAAGCGGAGCGTACCGCTGCGCTGGACCGGTACGGCAAACGAAACCTTGTCAAGGCTGAGTATATCAACGGGGTTTATCTTTTTGTCGATCGCCCCCTGGATCAGACGTGCAACCACCAAGCCCCCGACCCCTCCCGTCCCGTTCAGATTTACATTCAGGACCTTGATCCGGCCGATCAACCGCTGGGTGTTCGGGTCGAATTCCAGATCGATATTCGATTCAGCCCAGCCCGCAAATTCAATGCAACCAACCAGTGGAGCTGCATAGTTCCCCGAAAATGCCAGAGGAACGTAGATCTTTCCTTCGCGGAATCGGACGGTGGTTCGGACGCCCCTCATTTCTCGAAGTATCTTTATCGATTCGACGCACTGCGCCTGCGGTTCAGCCACCGACGTCTTGTGGATAAGCCATGATAGAGATGGCCCGCCTACAAAGGCAGTCTCCGCGTCGTCAGGAAAGGTCTCGGCCCTCGCCATTGAAAACTCCGGAGGATCGAAATTGTAAAAGACCGAATCAAGAAGCGCATCAAAGAATTGTTCGCTGAGCGAGATGGTGACCTCGGCGCGCTGAGCACGCGCAGATGTCACGAAAAGAATGATCGCCAGAATTAGAAATACAAGTTTTGATCTCATATGGCCTCTGGGTTCAGATTATTGGTCGATCGTTCGATGTAGGAACCGGCCGGCAGGTTTATCGCGGAGATCATAAACCGCTCTTTACAACATCGTGAAGTCGAAGTAATCCGGTGCACCTGCCGTCACTATCCGTTACCGGGAGGACAGATATCTGTGACGGGCGGTCTTCCATCATCCGCAACGCCTCAAATGCCAGCGAATCGGGCGTAACCGAGACAGGCGATCTCGTCATCATATCCGCTGCAATGAGCAGGCTTAGCTCACCCGGATCCGTCCGTTCTATCGTGCGACGCAGATCACCGTCAGTGACGATGCCGATCAAGCGAGACTGATCGTCGATCACATTCACCGCACCGAGTGCGTGGGTTGAAAGAGCCTTGACAACCTCGAGCCAGCCGGCGTCCGGAGAAATATTCGGACTCGCATGCATAAGGTCCGCGACGCGAAGCGTAAGCCTTTTGCCGAGACGGCCTGCCGGATGATTCGCGGCAAACTCCTCCTCCGTAGTGCCCTTGATCTCCATCAGGGCCATCGCAAGCGCATCACCGATGGCGAGCGCGACGGTTGTAGATGTCGTCGGAGCTAGATTTAACGGGCACGCTTCTTTGTCGACGGATGCATCGAGGACCACCTTCGCATTGCGGGCGAGCGTCGAATCGACGTTTCCGACTATAGATATCAAGGCGACCGAGCGCTGAAGTATCGACGGCAATATCGCCGTCAGCTCGTCGGTCTCTCCGGAATTACTAAGCGCGATGACTACATCGCCGCTGTTAATTACTCCTAAACCGCCGTGAAGTGCATCCGAAGGATGCAAAAAGATTGCCGTCGTCCCGGTGCTGGTCAGCGTCTGCGCGATCTTCTGAGCAATTACGCCAGATTTTCCAACTCCTGTGACAACCACCTTTCCGACGCAATCTCTCAGGAGGACGAGCGCCGCGTCTATTGATTCGGCGGAAAGCAAACTCGCGGCCCGGCGGACCGCGCCGGCCTCGAGGTCAAGTATCGTGGCCACTTTTTCCAGGTAGCCTTCGTTTTGTTTCTTTACAGGTTCCATCAACTCTATTTCTAATCGTCCAGAATAGGGGCCAGCAGGTCAGCAAGGATCTTCCAACGATCTTGTCGTAAACGCCATACCTGCACAAAATTACCGCTCCCTATCGTCTTCCCTGCTTTGTCGGTTATCGAATAGCCGCTGTGAACATAAGCGAGGTCGGCTGCTTCAACGAAGGACTTCCTCTTATTAAAACTAAGCCTACCCACCTGCTTTGAAACAAAGGCCACGGCCGCCGACCTACCGATCGTTGGTTGGGATCCTTCACGCATTATTATCGCATCGTCGGCAAGATATTTCTCATAAGCCTTCTTCACGTTAACGCCGGCAAGGACATAAAAGCCGGTCGCCGAATCGGCAGCCGACAGGCGCTCTGTATTCGCTTCCCCGGATTCCGTCGATAACCGCCAGGCCGTTGGAACCGAATCGGGCCGCTCATGACTTATTCCCGTGTCAAGCACGGCGCGATAGTCGCCGCCGGGCTGCTTCACCCAAATCGAGATATAATGCCCGGCTATACCGTTCGGGTCATCCTTGCCCTGAGGCCGGAACACCGAATTCCCAATGCTATAACCGAGGACGGCATTCGAAGAGGTTCCGATAACAATTGGGTTCCAGGTCAGCCCGGCAACTGAGGGCGAACATTGACGCCAGTACTCGCGACCATTCACAACATTCGGCGAAAACATTATGCCGTCCGGGGCCATAAATTCAATAAAGCCGGCGTTTAACCCCTTCTCCGCGACCATTTTTTCAAATGCTCGCTCGGTGTCGTAGATCGATCGCGCAGGAGACTGTGCGGCTACAACTCCACAGCAAAAAAGCATCAAAGGCAATACAAGACCTCTCATAACCGGTGGTTGCTTAGAAAAAATCACTTCGATTCTTGCGCACGAAGTTCACTATTTTCTTGATCGAGTCGAGCTCCTCAAGTTTCGAATTGGCGTCCTGGTCGGTTGTGAACGCGCGGCCGTTGTTACGATACACGGCATTCATCGAGTACGAGTCCTTCGCTCCGAGACATTTCCCCGCAACTATCACATCGATCCTTGCATCGTCGTTCAGATCGTCAAACGCAACCGCCTCGACCCAGCACCCCGACAGTCCTCCGAAGGCATCAGGAAACTGATAGACCTCCTTGCCGTCTTGATAGATGTAGAAGGTTGAACCACGCGGCACGTCGGTATCGTCGACCATCTCCTCCTTGCTGGCAAAGGTCACAAAACAACTGCCCTTGAAAGGCTCGTGATCGAAGGGGAACGACTGTTTCGTGATCAACTTCTTGCCCGTACTTTGAAACCCGGTGCAATTGGGAACCGAACTCTTCGCAGCCGCCTGTGGTGCATCGGTTGTCGTTCCCGGATGCGCGGCATTTGTCTGAGCAGTCTGGTTGGCCGCTGATAAATTGTCTCCACCCGCCCCGAGTTTGACGCTGCACGAACATACGATAGCGATGGCAAGCAGAAGTATGGTTTCCTTCATAGTACCTATAAGATCGTTAATAATATTAACCTTTCCGAGTAATAAAGAAACGCTTTTAGCGTCGATCTTTTCCGCCGAGGTACTTCAAATCCCTTGAAATGTGTTTGTGTGGGGCTCGAGGGAGCCTGCGAGTGCCGTCCCAGCTGCCTTACGGTCCGAACGGTATGCCAAAAAACACGACCGGTTGGTGTGGGTCTCCGCTCCAGGCATAGAATCGCCAGGATCGAAGGAGACGCACTCCAACCAGTCGTTATTTCGCACTCTATTGCACCGTCACGAAATCCGTGCCGGTCCGCCCAAAGGTTTCGGGATGATACATCTCCTCTGCCTTTGCGGGCGGAGCGACGAATTGCCCCGGCGTGGTCGCTCGCGTAACGTAGCTGTAATTATAGACCCCCTCCCAAAGCAGCGAAGCAAAGGCCTCGGCGCGCTCGTCGCGTAAATTCTGATGTTCGAACCAGAATTGACGCCACCAGTAGTAATTTCGACCCATTGACTGGCTCCCGATCTCGATAACGCCGGTCGTATTATTGTCGCCGGGGATCGCCTCTGTCACGGCAAGGCCCGGATTCAAGATCTCAAGTCCCGCCGGAAGATTGTCGACGAGAGCAACGTGATAACGCCGAGCCTGCGCGACCATGGTCAGACGGACCCTGACCCGCGAACCCGCCTTGATCGTCCAGCTTCCGTCGGCGTTCTGCTTCACGTCGTCCTTGTTGTCAACGGCCTCGTATTTACGGAGAACAGTGAATCCATAGTCAGCCGGATCGAGCTTAAGGTTTTTCGGTGCGTACTTCATTCCGATGCGGTAATAGAGCCGTCCAAGCCCCTGTTTGTCAACGATCAGGTTCGAAGTTCCGCCCTGATCGACCAGATATGACATCGGAATATTCAGATCATTCGAATCGACCGACCGTCCCTTGAAAACCTGTTCGCCCGCATAGGTGTTGCCCAGCCAAACGCGTGCAACAAAATCAGGTGTAACCTTTTCGAATGCATTGAAATACTTGTCCATAGCCAGCAGGATGAAAACATTCTCTTGCGTATTCGACCATGCACCTTTAGTTCGATGTGCAAGCAGACCACGAACGAGTTTGGGAATAAGGTCGTTCTTGACATCTGCCTTTATCATCGCTTCGAGCAGTACACCATCGGCACGGCGGTTCGACGCCATGATCAACCATGCGCCGTCACGATAATCGGTAACGAAGTTGGCCGTCGCAGCAGTTTCCGTCGTGCGATTGAGGAGAAAGCGAATGATGTTATCGACATCAGGTTTTGATCCAGGATCATCTGCCAATACCGAAAGCAGCCAGCCTAACCCCTCAAAAGGCATCTTCGTGTTGTAAATTGCTGCGGTTTGCGCACCAGACGGAGTTTCTGCCTTGGCTTCTAAAAGCAACTTCTTGGCTTTCGCCGCGTCCTTGTCGCCCATTAGGTCGCGGACGTAGAGTGCGTAAGCGGAGATCGTCCACCTGACCTCCGGGGAATTGCGATACCATTCATCGAAATGCCGCTCGATGTCCTTCAGATAGGGCTTGGTCCTGTTGAGCATTTCATCGGGAACTTTATAGCCTTTCGATTTCGCCAGTGCCAGGGCGTGTGCGACGTGTATGGTCAAGAAAGGATACTTGTACCGTTCGCCGTCGCGTTTCCACAAGCCGAAGCTGCCGTCGCCGCGCTGGCGCGACTGGAGGATTTCGATATCGCGCTTGTAATAGGCGTCGAGTTGCTCTTTCGTCGGCATCTCCTTCGCCTTGAATGCTCCGAGTACATCACGCATGGCGGCTATGGAGATCATTCGCGAAGAGATCTGCTCCGAACAGGCGTATGGGTAATTTGTTAGATATATGAACGCGTCCGTCAGCTCCTGAAGCTGAGTCGAACTGGTCGTCACCTCCAATCCACCAAACTGGGGATAAACGTCGCCCGGAGTTTGTATCGGCTGGATGATCGCCCCGTTCTGGTCTGTAGTGCCATAGGTCGCAAAGGCCTCGGTCGTCGCCGGGGTCCAAACCGGAATTGAGATCTCGGCAGCATCGCTGAACTTTCCGCTTGAAACCGCGAACTGGAATCTCGCCGTTCCGGCCTTTAGCGTTGTCACCGGAAACCGCACCTCAGCACGGTCGTTCGCCTTAACGACAACGCGCTTTCCTAGCTCCCCACCTTTCGAAGAAGCAGCGGCAGCCGCTTCCGCTGACGGAGCGGTCGTCCCAACGTAAGCATTGGTCGCCCTGATCGCAACATCCACTTGCATGTCCTTATCCGTCTGATTCTGGATGACTACCGGCAGATCGGCCTTATCGCCGAAGTTCATGAATCTCGGTGCGGACGGCCTGACCATCAGCGGCTGTTTGGCCGTGATGTTCGACTCGGTTTTCCCGAACCGCTTGCCCGAATCGACCGCTACTGCCGTTATTCGATAGCGGGTGAGGTTGTCGGGAAGCTTTACATCGACAACAGCCCGCCCGTTCGAATCCGTCCGAACCGACGGCGAAAATTTCGCTAATGCATTGAAATTCTGCCGCAGGTTGATCGGCGCTTCGGCTTGTTGCTCCCGATCCCGGTCTGCAGCCATTTCATTTGCGGCCTTGCGCATCGCCATCTCCGGCCTTGGTGCGGCGGAGGGAGCAACCGCCCCGGCCATCATATCGGCACGGCCTTCGCCGGTTGCAAGGCCGTCGCCACCGGGTGGTGGCGGGGGTGCAACATCCTCCGGATTTCCGAGAAGCACATCTTTCCGCGAATGATAATCCGTTACTCCCTCAGCCCGCGTAGTATAAAAGACACCCATCGGATCACCGATAACATATCGCGAGAGCGCAAGTACGCTCTCATCAACGATCACGACCGCAACCTCACTGTTTGCAACAGGTTCGCCTCGATGATCTTTGACCGCTACGTTGACTTTTGTCTCACCACCGGGAGCAAGGGTCTTGTCGACAGGCTCACTGGATACCGTGAGTCGGCGCGATGCCGTTGAGATAGCCAGATTGATATTGCCACTCGCGAAGGCCGGGCGTTTTGAGAGTTTCGGATCGGCCTCGCCCTTGTCGTTCTGCCGTTCGGCAGCACCAACAAGATCGACCTGGGCATGAATATTAGGAAGGTATTTTTCATCGAGCGGTATCTTGAGCGTTATTGACGGATCCTTCATCGAAAAGCGCTCGGTTTTGACAATTCCCTCGCGGCGGAGCGTTAATACACCCTCAGCCGGTGCAAATGGCGAGATCACGAGAAGTTCGGCCGTCTCGCCCGGAGCAAAATCCTTCTTCGATGGAATAATCTGAGCCTCTTCCTGCTCGACGTTGCGCTTCGGCGGCGTTTTTCCGCCCGGGACCCAAATGGTCAGTTCGCTTTCGTTGAAGCGCTCGCGGTCGTCCATTACCGTTGCGGTGATCGTATATCGGCCACCTTGTTTGGCAACGAACGAACACTTCTGGCCCGTCGCGGCCGACTTGACCGTACACGTCTGTTCGTCGATCGTCCTCTCAGTCCAACTTCCTTTATCAAATACCCAGTCCTTTAGAACCGCCCTGATCTCTACGTCACGTCCCGCGATCAGTTTGCCGTCGATATCAGAGACTATCGTCTCGATATCGATCTTTTCGCCTTTCTGCACGAATGTTCCCGGCGCCCGGATCCCAACATACAGCGACGACGGATGAACCAGCAGCGAGGTGTTCGAGGACCACGCCTGCCGATTGACGTCCATCACGGACGAGGACGCCGAGATCGTATATGGCCGTGGGGGCTTGACCGATTCGAAATCCACCTTCAACAAGTGCTTTCCGCTTGCGTCCGTTACCCCTTTGAAAGTTTGAGACGAACCGCCGCTTCCCGGCCGGCCGGAATAGTCGTAGATCCGCCACCATGGGGTCCAAGTGCCAAAAGTGTAATCGTCACGATTTGGCGGCGTATAATTGGTTGCGGTTGCTGTCACAGTCCAGTTAGTCTCAGCGTTCGCAAGTCCGCCGCCGGCGTAGTATTTTGCCTCGACCGAGAGCATCGCCGACCCACCGACAAAGTGCGGGCCCTCGGTCTCGACCTTGCTTGAAACTTCAAATTCGGGCCGACGAAACTCCTGTACCTGAAACTGATGGCCGTAGGAGCCACCCGAAATTGAGGTGCTTGTTGAAAGATCGATGCGAAAATAGCCGAGGTTCGCGTTATCAGGCAGCGTGAATTTGAAATCAAATGCGCCGAATGCGTTCAGACTTCCGGTGCCCTTGGCGACCTCATTATTTCTCGGATCTTTTACCGAATAGGCAAGCCCGTTCGCCGCGTCGGCCAGGCTCTCGACGTCGCCGAGCCGTCCGCCCGTAACCTTTCGTATGTATCCTTTGACCGCCACCTCTTCTTTGGGTTTGTACATCTTGCGGTCGTCAAAGACGAACCAACGAAGATAATCGTACTGTGGTTTCTTGAACCAGTTGCCGCCTTCTTGCCAATAGTAGTCCGTATTCTCGGGCAGAAATGCCGCATCTTTACCGCGACGCGCGATCAGGATATTTTGCCCTCCGGTCGCGGCTCCATCAGGAAGCTGAAGCCTCAGTATGCCGTTGTCGGATGTACGGTTCGTTTGAGATTCAGCGATCGTCTCGCTTTCAGCTTCGGTCCCGTCCTCGTTGAACGACTGGATCTCATCCACACTCGGTCCGCCACTGCCCCAGCTCGTTATCCAATTCCAGACGCTCGCGAGAAGGCCCGCTTCCTCACTGACAGCCGAGGGCTGAGCACTGACAGCTTTCCCGTTCGGGTATATAGAAAGATCGACCCCCGCCAGCCCGCGTCCAGTTCTAAGATCAGTCGCAAAGCCTACAAGCTCTGCATTGTCAACAAATGCATCGAGCCCTATCTGTGTTGCCTGCAGCCATGTCAGCACTCGTGTGCGGTCATTCTTGTCGCGTTTCACGGTAGGTTCGATATCGACAATGATATTTCCGAATCCGTCGGTGAGGCCCTTCGACACGTCAACGCGGGTTTCTACCATCTCGTCCGGTTTACTCGCGATCACGATCGTCCGCTCGTCGACCAGTTGGCCGGGAATCGTCGGTCGCGGGCGCCCGTCGTCGTAGTTTAGCCGACGAACATAAAGCTGGTACGCATGCCAATCCTCGGGCCTTACCCTATACAATTTCAGCTTGGCCGACGAGTGATTTGTCGAATATATTGAAAAAGTTGGTTTCGCATTCGGATCCATCACGGTCATGAATCCCCCCTGCGCGTAAAGGCTTGTTTCCGCCGAGCCAACCTTGATCGTTGCCGTCGCATTCTTCCCGAGCACTTGGCCAAAGATGTCCCCGATCGTGCTGTCTATGGTGATCGTGTAATTAGTTCGGCCCTTCTTGTAACCGTTGATATAAACGTAATTGCCTGATGGATAGATACTTAACCCATCAATCGCCGGTTCGACGCGCACCATTTCCTTGGTAAACTTCGACGCGTCCAGCGGGTTGTTGAATTCCAAAACCCAGTTCGTAAACGGATTACAACGCTGGTTACTGCGCCAACCGCAGTAGGCTCCGATGAACTTCAATGCACTGTAGGTTTGAAACCCGAAGGATCGCGCCTGAGTCGTTGTGAGCGGCCCCTCGGCTGAAGGCGTTCCCTTTTCAATTGTCACCTGGACCGAAGCCGCCTGGGGCAATGCGTCCGCGGTCGAACCATCTGGATTTACCGCGCGAAAAGCTAACCAGCGTTTCGGCTGCGCCTGTTTGGCGTAGTATGAGATCGCCCCGTCAGCATTGATCTCGCCCTCAGTCGCTAACCGGGTAGCGATCCGTCGTCCACCCGATGTTACAGTGATCGTTCGCAGTACTGATTCCGGATTGATCTCCTGATCGAATGAAACGAACATCAAGGCATCGCGCCGCGTCACTCCGCCATTTGGCAGCATTTGTTCGACCTTCGGTGGCGGCGTTGTGAATGTCCAAACGACATCTTTTGCGAGACTTATGCCCGTTGCCGATTTCGTTCCGGCCGGAACGCGGGCCGTAAATTTGGTCGCCATCGGAAACCGTTTACTGGTGTCGAACATCAATGTTTTCGTGCCGAGCCAACGCCAGCGGCCTTCGACCTGAGGTGTTAGTTCGACCGGTGCATACTTCGCCGCCTCATCTTGGGAGGTTACGGCAACCATTGGCTGCGAAAACGTAACGCTGAGGTCCGGCGCCAATGGAACCTCGCCCTCGGGAGACCATCGGACGACCTGCAGCGTTTGTCCTGTCGTATCTATAGTCGGCGTCTCTCGCTGATCATCGGCGGGAAATTTCACGGGCACTTTCGTTCCCGTGTTCGGGGCCGGCAACGTCCCCGCCCGTTTGGCGAAATCTGACTGATCGTCGGACTGGGCCTTGATCTCAGGAATTCGCTTCAGAAGGCTGTCCTTGTCGCCTTCAGACAAGGGTTCGGTCGGCGGAAGCTGAGTTTTCTCACGGTTTTCCGCTCCTTCAACTCCTTCGCTCAAACGAAACTTCAATCCCGCAGGCACGTCTTTCATACGCTGTTCCTTCGCCCTCCCAATAACCTGTGCGTTCATAGGCATCGCCGCCTGCCCAATAAACCCGATATACGTCGCAAATAGCAAAAATGCCGATGTAATTTTTCTCATCACCGTTGATCCATCACCCTTCAATTCTCGGTAAAGCAGGAAAGAAAGCCTCTCACCTGATAATACTCCTCTTTCAACACCGAGCTAAAAGTTCACCGATGCGCCATGCATCGTCCACGATGGTAGAACGCCTCCGATCTTCCTGCCTTGCAGCGAGACCGTTTTTTTGAAGATCGGAGAGGTCCCATGTCGTCCTGATAGTGTATATTTTCACTATGTCCTTAATGCTCGCTGAAATTGCGGAACAGCCCACCACGCTTGAACATACAATGGTCATGGAACGTCCCAAATATGAGAAATTGGGCCGATTCTTTGATGGTAAAGACATAGATCTCGTTGTGATCGTGGCTCGCGGGAGTTCGGACAATGCCTCCCTCTTCGGCAGATATTTGATCGAGATCACTGCAGGAATTCCCGTCTCCCTTGCAGCACCGTCGGTTTACACGCTTTACAATGCGAAGCTCGATCTTTCAAGGGCTCTCGTCGTGGGTGTTTCGCAATCGGGCGAGGGAGACGACATTAACATGGTGCTCGAAAGCGCCAAAAATTCCGGCGCCCACACACTCGCCATCACGAATGAAGCAGCATCGACAATGGCAGGTCTGGCGGACGAGGCACTATTGATCCACGCAGGCCGGGAACGTTCAGTTGCTGCTACCAAAACGTACAGCGGCCAGATGCTGCATTTCTACATGCTTGCCAAAGCGCTTGCCGGACGCGGCCCCGATATCACCAAGATCCCGGAATTTACGGCCAAGGCTCTGGAACTGGAGTCGAATGTAAGGGAACTCGTCGACCGGTATGTCTTTATGGAGAATTGTGTCGTCGTCGGGCGCGGAATGAACTATGGCAACTCTTATGAGTTGGCCCTGAAGCTGATGGAAACATGCTATGTGGTCGCGGAAAGATTCTCGTCAGCCGACTTCTTTCACGGGCCGCTTGCTATCGTTGAACGTCGCTTCCCGGTCGTAATGTTTGGTCCGACCGGCGTGACAGAAAAAAGCAGTCTCGACCTTCTCGACCGGCTTAGTGAGCTTAACGCCGATTGTCTTTCGATCACCAACAGCCGGGCCATCGCCGACCGTTCGCCAAGGAGCCTTGTTCTCCCCGAAGAGATCGATGAATTTCTTTCACCGATCCCGTTTGTTGTCCCGGCGCAATTGTTTGCCGCGCTACTTTCGGTTGCAAAGGGACTCGACCCCGATGCCCCCCGATCACTTTCAAAAATAACAAAAACTGTCTAACGGGCCGCTGACAGGAGAGCTTCGCGCATGGCGCCGGCGGTCCGCCAACGGTTCTCGGCCTGCTTTGACAAAGCCGTCTCGATCACCGCTGCGACATGGTCAGGCACTTCCGGAACGCGCGATTTGATCGGAATTATCGGTTTCTCAAAGATAGCCTTGACCGTCTCGGCTATCCCGGCCTTTGGGCTAATATTCAACGCATGCGCACCCGTAAGAAGGCTGTACGCGGTCATTCCCATGGCGTAGATATCGGATGGCGGCTTTACGTCCTTAAAGTCGCGCACCTGCTCCGGCGGCATATATGCGATAGTCCCCGCGACGTCTCCGACCATCGTTACGCCGCTCATGCCCGTCTGCTTGAAACTTTTCGACAGGCCGAAGTCCGTAAGTTTTGCCACGCTGTTCGGAAAGTCTCCGGCAACCAGAATGTTTTGCTCTTTTATATCGCGGTGAACAAAGCCGAGACTATGTGCAAACTCAAGCGCCAAAAGGGTTTGCGAAACAATGCTGACAGTTTCTCGGTAGTCGAGTTTGCCTCCGCGATGCTTCGCCAGCCGGGCCGCGTCCATTCCCGTCACAAACTCGGTGACCAGGTAAACGATCCCGTTGTGGGTACCGTGGTCTATGTAGCTGACGATGTGCGGATGCTGAAGTGAGGCTGCAACTTCGATCTCGCGAAGGAATCGCTTCAGCGATTGCTCGCTGACCGCAACCTCTGGAAGCAAGGTCTTGATCGCGACCGCCCGACCGTCGACCTCTGATCGGCCAAGCATCACACTTCCCATCCCACCCTGACCGATCACGCGGATCATTTGATAATTTGGTATCGGCTGGGGGTTTGCTTTGAGCCGGTCACGGCAGTCGTCACAAACGTACGACATTTTTGCATCCGGATCGGGAGCCTCAACCTTGACCGGAATGCCGCAGTTCAGACAGGTAATCGACACGATCGAAGGCTGTGTGCCGCCCATCATCCGTGCCGTGTCGTTGAATTCCTCGAGTCCCGTGCTCACCTCGACCTCGAGGATCGTCTCACCGCCCTGGATACGGTCACCACTCTTGAGATACGCGGTCTCGACCCGCATCCCGTTCACGTATGTGCCATTTGTTGATCCCAGATCACGAATGAACGCCTGCGGCGGGGCGATCTCCAGAATACAGTGGTGACGCGAAAAGAACCGATCCTGAGGCAGGCAGAACTGGGCATCCTCACTGCGCCCGATTATGAAAGTATCGTGCTGATCAAATGTAAAGTCGCGCCCGGTTTGGGGGCCGGCCACAACATGCAAAGTTACACGCATTTTGCTCGATTGACCTTGTGGTCAGGAACCAGTTGACGATCAGCCGCTGAGGCTTCCAAGAAATATCGCTGCCCCATAGACGATCACGAACAATACCATCAGGGCCAGATAAACCGCGCCGGTCGCGATGCCGCCGATCGCCATCCCACGTCCGCCATACCTCTGCGGATCTTTCTTGTTCTGCGACATTGCAATAAAACCCGTTATCATTGCCGCCGGGCCAAGGAGGACACCGATGTAACAGCACCACCCGATCGTAAGACTGCTTATTCCCAGGCACAAGGATACTATCGCCAATGTCAGATTCGGCGACACGGTCGCCTGGAATTGTGGGAATTGATTCACCGGGGCGGCCTGCCACTGAACGGGCGGCGCTGACGGCAGCGGTTGCGAAGGCCAGCCTGCGGGATTGGTTCGGCGAGCCTCATCGAGCATCACCGTCGGCGGCGAGTCATCACGAAAGGCATCGCCAACGCCGGGCGATGACATTACTGAAAGCAACTCACCGTCGTCAAGACAGAAATTTAGGTTTGCGTCGGTATAGGTTTTCCCGCACCGCGGGCATTGCTTCATTATTATTTCCTGATCTCTAGATTTTTGAAGGCCACCTTAACGCCATCGCCCGCATAAAGGCCTGGAACCCCCCCCGAATAACCATACTGGTTTTTTATCGAGGTCACCATCGTTCCATTGATATAAAGCTCGACCTTGTCATCGAGGTCCCGAACTTCCAACACATTCTCTTCGGCACCTTCTTTGATCGCATTCGAAGTTGTCCAACTTACAACTGTGCGCTCATTCTGCGGTTCGTGTCTAACCACGCGATACTTCTTTTTTTTGGTATCTATCAGGAAAGCATACCCTTGCTGAAGAGGCGTCGGATTGCTGTGAAAGATCAGACCAAAACCGAGGCTGCCATTGGCGTTGTCGACATTACGCAGCGTTACCCTCGTATCGGCTTTTTCGGTCTTATATTCCTCAGGTGCTACCAGAACGTAATAGAAGCCTTTCTTCTTCGAGCTCATGATGAATTCGCCACCTGTGAATTCCGTATTACCGTACGCCGAAAACTCCTTGACCCATGGTTCAAGATCGATCGTTTCGAGATCCGTTCGGTTCGACGTCGTCGAGGTCGTGTTGGTCGGCGACGAATTCGTCGATGTCGAGTTCGACGGCCGATTGGTCGTCGAAACTCGGTTCGACGTTATGTCGGTCTTATTGTTGTCGGCGTTCATGCCGATCAGGATCAGGCCGGCGAATCCACCACCGCACACCAGCACCACCACGCCGAGGATCAGCAGCACCCAGATCCAGGTTTTCGACGATTTCGGAGGAGGCTGCATCGAGTATTGCTGCGGCGTGTTCCACCCGGGCTGCGAACCTACCTGGCCAGACATCTGCGGTTGCCCCTGGGTGATCCGCGGCTCGTTTATCATCACCGTCTGCGGCTCAGAACCGGCTTGATTCAATACGGTGCCATCTTCCAAGCAGAAGTTCAGGTTGTCATCGGCATATGTTTTTTGGCATCGGGGACAGATCTTCATCGATTTATTCCTCGGCGATCAAGTGTTTGGAAATAGAACGCGACTATTATACTCATTCACGTCAAGAAACGCGACTAGTTCGAATACGGAAACCTACTCACCGCGGTTCCCAGAATTCGCCCACCACGATGGATGTTAAAAATTGCACAAAACTATTTAAATCCAACTCGCGGAAATTGTAGAATAGTAAAGTAACGACCGACCGATAGTAATATCCCGGTCGCTCTCGGACAAGTTAGGCCGGGGTCTCCCGGAGACGCCATCCGGGTTTATCATCCCCTATTTTTCCGCAGAGTTGTAACCCGCCGATCAAGGGAAGTATATGAACCGAAAGTATTTGCTGGGCTTGGTCCTTATTATCTCCGCCGCGTTTGGCTTCTTTACGTTCGACACGTCGCGAGCACAGGACCGCACACGTATCATCACCGCCCCGGAGGAGAAGGATGCCGAGATGGCAGAGATGATCAAGACATATGCAAATCGGAGATCGGATGACCTTATCCCGAATTACAGGCCGGACGGCAGCGTCGAGCTCGACTTGAAAGAACGTTTTCAGAGTATCCCGGTCGCAGTCCTCGACGAACTGGGAAGGCCGGTCGTTGGCTGCATTACGACTCTCGAGGAAGCGAACGAATTCTTTGGGCGTGACCTCGAAACTGGCGAGTCGCGCGGCGTTAAATATTCGCCATTGGATGACGTCGCCGAAAAGGCCTCGCGCCATGGAATGGAAGTCGATGAATACAAATTCTATCTCGACCTGATAGAAAAAGCGGCGCAGCATCGTGCAGAAACGCCGGATGCGGCGACCCTTACCATCATCAACAATGACGGGGTCGACGAGGGTTTTAACGATCCGACGGTAGTGGCCCCTGAGGGAGGCAATACGGGTGCGACCCGTGGTGAACAGAGGCTAAACGTTTTCAATTTCGCAGCGGGTATCTGGGGCGCCTATCTTGACTCTACTGTTCCGATCCAGGTCCGATCACAGTTCAATCCGCAAACTTGTACACCGACCTCCGCCGTCCTCGGCTCAGCGGGAACACTCTCAATTTTTAATAACTTTACGGGAGCCTTACAGACTGGAACCTGGTATCACCACGCTCTTGCGAACAAGTTGAGTGGCAGCGACCTCGGAGCCAACCCCGATATTAACGCGACATTTAACAGCAGCTTGAACGGCGACCCTGGTTGTCTGGGCGGTCGGCGATTCTATCTCGGTTTCGACAATTCCAGCCCGGACAATAACGTGAACCTTCTGGTCGTCGTTCTCCACGAAATGGGCCACGGACTCGGCTTCTCGAATTTTGCGAATGGCTCGACAGGTGCTCTTAACAACGGTTTGCCTGACGTCTACACCACCCACATGTTTGACACCGACGCAAATCTGGGCTGGAACGCGATGACCAATGCCCAGCGCCAAGCTTCTGCGATCAATAACGGCGATCTTCTGTGGGTTGGCCCGAGTGTGCGGATCGCGTCCGGATCGCTTGGTAACTCATGCCGCGACGGCGATCGGGTTCAGCTTTATGCGCCGACAACATTTTCGTCAGGATCGTCATTATCCCATTTTGATACGGCTTGCTCGCCAAGCCTCCTGATGGAGCCAAACATCACCCAGAACCTGCCGCTGACCCTCGACCTGACACGCCAAGAGATGCGTGATATTGGATGGTTTCGCGATTCCGATGCCAACGGAACACCCGACACGATCACAAACGTTCAGCCAAGCGGCTCGAGCATATCTGCTAACTCCAATATTACTGTCACGTGGTCGAACAATGGCGGCTTCAACCGCAACGTCTCGATCGATCTTTCGACTGATGGTGGCACCACATTTCCAACTACACTGGCAAACAACGTCGCGAATACCGGCTCGTTCGGCGTCACCGTGCCAAACGTTGCTACGACTTTCGGAAGGATCAGGGTCCGCGAGGCTGATTTCGCTTCCCCAGCGGGTATTTCTGCCTCGAACGTAACGATCACTGACGGGGTGCCCGCTGCAACTCCTACCCCGACACCATCACCGTCTCCGACACCGACACCAACACCGACGCCTCAGCCGCCCGGGACCTTTGTATATTCGGGGCCGGCTGTGCCGATAACAGACGGAACCGCGGCCGGGGTCAATATTCCATTAACGGTCAGCGGACCCGCCTGTACCGTTCAGGACCTCAACTTCAGGTTTGACGGCACCCCGAGCTCGGATGAGGGTAATACTGGGGTTGGTGTCACCCACTCGTGGATCGGTGACCTGATATTTCGTCTAACCTCGCCGCAGGGAACCACGGTCACGTTCTTCGACCGCCCGGGAGCCCCTTCTTCGCAATTCGGGTGCCCGAACAACAACCTTGCACAGGTCATATTCGACGATGAAGGTGCATTCCCCGCAATCGAAACCACATGCGACGCAACTGGCGGTGGGGACGCAGCGGCCTTTCCGTCGGGATCGTTCACGCCGCAAAACCCGCTTTCGGCGTTTGATGGTCAGAATGCTCTCGGGGTCTGGACCTTGAATGCGAGTGACAACGCAACGGGCGACACCGGTCAAGTACGCGCGTTCTCCTTGATCTTTACGTGCGGATCAGCACCGACTCCGACTCCGACGCCTACACCGACTCCGACTCCGACGCCTACTCCTACTCCTACTCCTACTCCTACGCCAACGCCTACTCCGACGCCAACTCCTACACCTACGCCAACTCCGACTCCTACGCCGACGCCTACGCCAACTCCGACACCTACGCCTACGCCTACGCCTACTCCGACTCCGACGCCGACGCCGACTCCTACGCCTACACCTACCCCGACTCCGACGCCGACGCCGACTCCTACGCCTACGCCGACTCCTACGCCAACACCGACTCCGACTCCGACTCCGACTCCGACACCTACGCCGACTCCGACGCCGACCCCCACGCCTACGCCGACTCCGACGCCGACTCCGACGCCGACA
>JAJTWY010000002.1 GCA_021463165.1 Pyrinomonadaceae bacterium
GAGAGACCCGTCGACGAATACCTTCGGCGACGGCGATCTCAATGTTGCCGACGTTGCTGTCGCCAGGCTCTATGCCCTCGGGCTGCTGCCTCCGACACCCGCAGCCGGGCCGACCACCTTCGTTGTCAGCTCTGCAGATCCGGTAGATGCTCTCAGATCGGGCGGTCGGGATCGCAGGTCGCTCAGCTTCGGTGAAGCTGAGGCCGGGGCTGACGGGCTGATCCGCGTTCCGGTCGAGATGGTCTCGACGGGCGACGAATCGGGCCTGAGCTTTAGCGTCGATTGGGATCCAACCGTCTTCCGTCTGGTCGAAACACGGGCCGGAAAGGAGGCACCGGAAGGAGCTTATCTGGGCACGAATACGACGAACGTCGAAAAGGGTTCGATCGGCGTGCTGATCGATGCCGTTGGCAGGTACGAGGCGGGCAAGCGTCAGATATTGACGCTTGTCTTCGAACCTGCGGGCGGTGCCCCGACCGGTGACTACCCGATCAGGCTCACCGACACGGTTGTTCCGAGGTACGTCTCGACACCCATGGGAGCTCCGTTATTCTCGACCTTCGAGGAAGGAAAGCTGAGCATCGGAAGCCGTTACAGATAACGATCAAAAACGGCGGTTAAACCCAGCAGCCCGGTAGATGAATGAACCTCATCTGCCGGGCTGTTTGTATTCTCGGGCAAATGCACACACCCGGCAACGGAGGCTCCCAACCGCCTGCTTAAGATCCGGCGACAGCCTCAAACCATCTATTTGCAATAACCTGCACGACAAAAATTCATTTACAACATTAAGAAACTTGTGTATCATCGCGATTAGTCGGGGTTTTCCGATAATTATTGCAACGCGCCTGGTCAGGCTTTCATCAACAAACCGGTAAGAACCGCGACCTTGTTCTTCGACAAGCGGCGCGGGTTCGCCTGGTTTCTTTCAAGTCCAGATCTCGGAGGAATATATGATCTACAGGTCCATCACACGCGGCATCGCCGCTTTCGGATTGATCCTCGCCGTTTCGCTGTTGACATTTGCCGACACCGTCCGTCTTAAGAATGGCAGCATTATCAAAGGGAAGATCGTCAAATTCGGTGGCGGCAAATTTACGGTCGCGATGGGCGAAGGAGCGAGGCGAAGGGAGATGGCCTTCACCGCCGCGGAGGTCGAATCGATCCAGTTTGACACGAATCCGGCACCGACCCTCTCGAATCGAAACGCATCATATGAGCAGCCGAAACCCGAGGTGATCCCGGCAAAGATCATTAAGGCGGATGACGAGGCCACGCGGCGATCAACTCGCACCGAGCCAATGAAGGCCATCGAATGGAAGGTCAAGGTATTGGCCGATAATACGGCGAACGGCTGGACGAATTCCGGTTGGGTCGTGCGCAAAGGCCAAAGGATCAGGATCAGCGGCGACGGGAAAGTAAATCTTGGCCGCGGCAACTCTTCGCCGAGCTCTGGATTGCCGAACCTCGATGATCCGCAGAAACTCCTGAAAAACGTCGCAACCGGCGCCCTGATCGCCGTGATCGGCGACGACAATAATGATTTTATCTATGTCGGTTCTGAGCGTGAGTTCGTCGCCACCCGCGACGGAGCCCTTTTTCTCGGCATAAACGAAGGCTACCTTGAGGATAATTCCGGCTCGTTCAGCGTAAAGATCGAGATCCTCCCGGACGACGCGGAATAACACTAACAGAAACCGCGAAAACGCATGAAATGACACGAGGCGGGCGACTGTTTCGTGTCATTCAATGAGCCTCCTCGGAGGCTTTTTTAACGATGGATGACAACGCAGCAACTTCCTGACGAAGGGAGTCTTTCACGCGTATTTCCGATTTTCTTCGGGGTAGAGCTGTTCCAGCTTCTGTTCGAGGCGAATTGATCCGAGTTCCCCCTCGAAGGGCTTTAGGATCGATTCGTCGCCATCGATCAACCAGCGGTTCTGGCTATCCTGATCGGCAAGGATAACGGGCATTCGGTCGTGAATCGCCGACATGAACCGGTTGGGGTCGGTCGTGAACACGGTAAATGAATAGCGGGTATCATTCCCCTCGAACCAGCGGCTCCACAGGCCCGGCAGGCCAAAGGCGTCCTGGTCTTTTACGAAGATCTCCGTCGGCGGCTGCCCTTTCACGGGCCATTCGTAGAAAGAATTGACCGGCAGAATGCAGCGTTGGCCTTTGCCGAGCAAGTCTTTCCAGAGCCTCTTCTCGTGCATCGAGTCAACGCGGGCATTGAACATCGGGAATTTTGCTTCGAACCCGCGAGCACCGTCCCGCTGGCACCACCATCGCGCCGACAGAGTTTTTATCAGGCTGTCGCTGCGGCGCGCGACTATCCATGCCGGCTCGGTCGGCCGCAGATTGTGCCGAGGCTCGAAGTGCTCCGGATAGAGCCAATGAGCGATCAGCTCACCGAACTTCTCCGTCCTTGCCTGTGTGACTCTTCCGCACATATTCGCTTACGTCATTCCAATCCGGTGAAATTGAGATCGGAAACATTTCCGCTAAAAGTCATCGTCCGCGGGGCAAAACGATAGCGCTTCGAGCTGACGCTGATAACATACTGAACACCGGTCGGCACATTCGTGAAATTGAAGACGCCGAACGAACTCGTAGTCGCCGTCCGTCTGGCGCCCTGCGGATCGGTCATCACGACCAGAGCATTACGCAGATTGATCCCCGTCGGCGTCACGACCCGGCCTCCGACAGTCACGTTCGTTTGAGCCTGACATGCGGTCGATAAGACGACGTCATCAATTAGCCAATCGTCGCTCCCTGCCGTACCTGCCGGACGCGAATAGTTGAAACTCAACTGTCTCGCCGCACCGTTCGCAAACGCTGTAAGATCCACCGTACGCTGTGTGTATGCAGCCTCGGCCGCCGCTGGTTCATTGACGGTCTGAACGACCGTGCCGTCAACGGTTATCGTTAGCACCGTGCTCGCCGGAGCGGTGGCACCGGCAACTCGAAGGTAATAGGTAAGCGTCGCCGTAGATCCGGCCGGAATGGTGATCGTCTGCCGAACGGTTCCCTGCTCGGCATTTGTGCCCGAGCCGACACCGTCGAACCAAACGAAGCCGCCGCCGGTTCTCGCCGGCAAGATCCCGCCGCAACTCGCCTGGCTGCAAAGAGACGTACCAAAGGCGGTCGAGGTCGAACTCCAGTTCGGGTTGGTCCCGGTAGCCGTTGTCGCCTCGAAACCTCCGTCGACGACGATATTCGCATTCGGTGTACACGCGGGCACTGGTGTAGGCGATGGTGTCGGCGTAGGCGTCGGGGTCGGGGTCGGTGTTGGCGTTGGTGTTGGTGTTGGTGTCGGCGTAGGAGTTGGAGTTGGGCCTCCTCCTGCCTGCAATTCGTAGGCACCTCGTCCGTATGTCGCGATCTGAATGAGACCGCTTGCCTGAGACGTGAATTCCATTATCGGAACAGGGGGCAGACCGTTATTGAAGACCGACCAACTTGCGCCGCCGTCTGTTGATCTGAAGACTCCGACATCGGTTCCGGCGTAGAGTGTCGTTGGTACCGATCGGTCGATCAGAAGAGCGTTGGTTGGAATGTTCGGCAAGTCGTTGCTTATGTCTGTCCAGTTCGCACCGGAATCCGTCGAGCGGAAAACATGCCCGCTTCCGTAGCCCGACACGGTTAGATACACAATGGCCGGGTTGGTCGGGCTGACCGCGATACTTCGTATCGAACGATCCGGCAGTCCAGCCGTGATATCAGTCCAATTTACCCCACCATTCGTACTGACCATCGCTCGTCCCTGGGTAGATCCGGTGTAGATCACGTTTAGATCGCTCTTGGCGATGGCGATCGCGCTCAAGACGTCGTCGCCGCCCTTCGTCTGATCGAACATACCGCCCGGCGCCGTCCACGTCGGTGGGGTCCCACCATCGAGATTCCTGCTTAGGTCATCGCAATCGGTACAGATAAACAACCGCCATGACCCTGAATAGATCCGGGGATCTACGCCGTTGCTGACGATCGGCGGATAAAATCCGATCCGGGCTCCGTCGTCCTGCTCACCAAACACCTCGGTGGTCGCGATAGTAGCCGACGTTCCTGTGCCGTTGTTCGTGACTCGTCCGATGTTGCCGTTAGTGTAGCTCGGAAACACCATGGTCGGATTCACCGGGTTGACTACGGACTTGCCGCCGTCGCCGCCGACGAATTCAGTCCAGCCGTTGCCCGGGGCGACCCGGCGTTGAGTACCATTGTCCTGAGCGCCGCCGTAGCTCCGTGTCGGATCGGTCGGATGCACGCTGATGCCGATAAACTGCGTGAGCGACAGCGTTTGGTTCAGCGACGTAAAGGTCGTGCCGCTGTTTGTTGTCTTAAAGATACCGCCGTCATTGCCGGCATAAAACGTCGTCGATGATCCGGGCTCGAACGCAAAGGCCTGCTGGTCGGTGTGCATCTTCTGCAATTGCTCGGTAAATGTGCCCGGATCGTAAGGCGGCGCAAACGAGTTGTTCAGGTTGGTAAATGTCACGCCGCCGTCGGTGCTTCGGAAGATATCGCGGGCACCTATATAGATCGTGTTGGGATCGGTCGGACTCGCCGCGAGATAGGTGTTGTAACCGAACTGGCCCGGATCGAGAATATTATTCGATATAGCACCGCGATCGCTGAACGTCGCACCAGCATCGTTACTTACCTCGACCCTTAATTCCTTCGGCGGGCCGTCAGTCCCGAAATATACATATACTCGGTCCGGGGCCGCGGGAGTGACGGCGACGCGAATATCCCTGGTCGCAGTCACGCTATCTGTGTAAGGTGAGGCAAGTACGTTGGTCCAGGTCTGGCCCCCGTTCGTCGATCGGAAGAGTCCGCGGGGCGCGGCGGCGCTGGTTCCATACTGAAGAGCTGCATAAATGATCTGCGGATTCGTCGGGTGGATCGCGAGATCGCTGGCCAGCCCCTCGATCGTTGGACTCCAACTCACACCACCGTTCGTTGAGACAAGGATGCCGCCGAGGCTAGTCGGCCCGCCTGTCGCATTCAGAAGACTGTGCAATGCGAGATAGACTCGGTTTGGATCGGTGGGATCGACGAGTATTCGGGTTGCCTGCACCGTCGTGGGGAACGGATCGTTGACCCTCGTCCAGGTCGCACCCGCGTCATTCGACCTCAAAACGCCTGTTCCCCAATAGCCGTTGTCGTTGTCGCCGAGGCCGGCATAAACAATGTTTGGATCGCTCGGGGCAAAAGCAATTGTCCCAACGGCGAGATCGACCAGTGAATCGGAGACGGGAACGAATGTCGTGCCGCCGTTCGTCGAGCGCCAAATGCCGCCGGTAGCTCCCGCGACAAGTATCAGCTGAGTATTCGCCGGCGACACAGCGATCGCATTGATCCGCCCCGAAACCGCGCCGCCGGGACCGTTTCCGGCTGTCGGTGCCGGTCCGATAGCGGCCCAGGTCGCCGCCGCACCGTCGGGCTTGGAAAGCTCACCACGATCGAGTACTTCCTGCCAGGCTTTGCGGCGGGCATTCTCGGGCAGCTCATTGAAAGGGTACATGCGCTGCGAGAGAAACCAATCGGATCGCCCGTTCGGGTTTTCTTCCTCAGGAGCCTTGCGTGCAAAGGGCCTCCTCAAAAGGTCAGTGTCGGCATTGGACCTATATTTCTCATCAACCAGGATGATCGGATCGTTCGAAGGCTGAGTCGCTGAAAGAAGGGTGTCGCTAACCGACTGAGGTTTCGAAGGAATGGAATCGGGAAGGAACTTCCGCCGGGCTGCAGCTCGACGAGTCCGGGTAGAGCGTCTGCCGCGGTCGATCTCAGTTTTCCCGACCGCATTTACATCCGGTTCATCTGACTCGACCATCGGAGGGGACGGGAAGCCGCTTTCCGGTTGTCCATTCGACATCGCTCGCGGCGCCTCGTAACCCTCATCACCATTATCTTTGCCCAAAAAAAATGCATTACGGACCGACGTTATGCTCAAGGCCAGTGAAATGCCGATAGCCAGTGTCAAAAGCGCTCCGATAGCCAGACGATGCCTCATATTTTCTGTTTCGTACTCCTTATTTTTGGTCAGAGATCCCAGGTGCGTCGGAGATATCTGTACAGACAGCGATGCGAATCACAGATCGACAAACCTTTCCGATGAATCGGGCTGTATAATACACCCTGTCGCTGAATAAACGAAGTGAAATGCGGCTAAAGCGGAATTTTATGACTTCTTCTGAAGCCCGGTTATAAGCTCATTCGAGCCCGGCAAAGTCGAGACCGCTCACGGCCGATGTAACGACCACGGTTCGCGGTGCAAAGCGATAGCGTTTCGAGCTGACCGAAACGATGTATTCGACTCCGGTTTGAACGCCGTTAAAGGTAAAGATCCCAAAGGAACTCGTCGTCGCCGTCCGTCTGAGACCTTGCGGGTCGGTCAGTATCACGGTCGCGTTGCGCAAATTCAGTCCGGTTGGCGTCGTCACGCGGCCG
The DNA here is from genome assembly GCA_021463165.1 of Pyrinomonadaceae bacterium. Lineage (GTDB taxonomy): Bacteria > Acidobacteriota > Blastocatellia > Pyrinomonadales > Pyrinomonadaceae > OLB17. The sequence continues at coordinate 6,451 of JAJTWY010000002.1, forward strand.
CTGACAGTTACAGGAGGCGGCGGAGCCGTTTGTGCCTCGAAAGCGCCGATGTCGGAACCGTCGCCATTCTGTGCATTTGGAAAACCAAGATCAATAGGCCGCGCAAATCCCGATCCTCGCTGGTCGGTCGCGGAGCCAGAGCTGTTTCCGGCATCAAGTGCCGAACTTATTGAGAGCAATGCGTGTGTTCGCGTCGGCCCGCCATTGTCGCCGAGCGGAGCAAGGCCGGCTTCCGCGTTCACCTTATCGGTCGCTTGCGTCAAAAAGCCGCCGCCCTCGTCGTTGGTTAGATTGAATCCCTCTGAGGTGATGGTGGCAGCCGCCCCGTTCGAGACAACCGTCCGCAGATTTGGCCCGGTGTTGTTGGCGGCTATTGTGTTTCTGAGCGTTATCACCGCGTTCGCCGATTCGGAATTTCGGCCAATGGCGACGAGCCCGCCTCCCGCATTTACCGCCGCCGTATTTGCTGCAACCGTAGAATTGACGAGTCGAACGGTTCTCGTGCCGCTCGTCGCATCCAGCGTCAAAGCTCCGGTCGCCGTACCCGTTCCGCCCGCGGAATTCCCGCTTATCGTGACCTCGGTGAGCGATGCATTCGTATTGCGGATGAACAAGCCGCCGCCCTGCAGCGACGCCGAGTTCGTATCGATCGTGGATCGCAGGATCGTGACCGAAGGAATGGCTGAGACCGAAATGCCGCCGCCGTTCGCGGCACTGTTCGCACGCAGGGTTGATGCAGTGATGGTGAGAGGAGCACCGGTGACATGGATCCCGCCGCCAAAACCGCCAACGGCCGAAACGTGATTCCCCTGAAGGATCGTGTCCGAGATCGACAGCGGGCCCGTTCCGGCAGAAATGCCGCCGCCGTTTCCCTGCGGATGCGTGGTTTGATTCAGCGTGATCACCGAGTTCGATACGGTCAACGGGCCTAGATCGCTCAAGATCGCTCCGCCGATGCGGTTCGCGGTATTTCCCGTTATCGTGCAGCCGATGACCGTGAGTGCCCCTTCGAAACTGTCGATACCGCCTCCGCCGCCGAAGCTGCCCCCGGGCGACACATTCCCCGCTATCGTTGAATTGGCGACAGTGAGGTTGACGAAATTGCTCTCGATCCCGCCGCCAAAATCGTCATCAGGCGCTCGGCCATTGGTTATCGCGAGACCCGAGATGGTGATATTTATTAACGGTGACGAGCCGCCAAGATTGAAGATGCGGCTCGCATTATTGCCCGAGACGGTGAGCAGGTTCTGGCCGGGGCCGGTTATGGTCACCGACCGAACAACGCGGAGTTCCCCGCTCGTGAGCGTGATGGTCTGAGGCGTGTTGAACAGCGGGCCGAACGAGATGCTGCCGCCGGACGCAACCTCTGCGATCGCCTGACGAAGACTTCCCGGCCCGTCGTCATTCGTACTGGTAACAACGGCCGAATTTGACGTTGGTGTCGGCGAAGGCGTCGGAGTCTGGCCCGAATTGACGGCATAGGACGGCCCGGTCGTGAAGTTGCCGTTGCCTGGCCCGACACCGCCTAGCGGAACATTGAGGCTGTCGATGATCGTATCGTTATCGATCACATCCAGACGCAATGTCCCGTCGCCCGTGCCCGTGTTCACTGTCACCGAATACATCGCTCCGCCGCCGGAAACGCTGACCACGGACGCACCCGTAAGCCCGTTCGCCGTGACCGCAAAGTCTGCCGCATCCACCTGTGTAACGCCCGTGCTGAAATTGACCAAAAAGCCGACATTGGTATTATTCATCGCCGGGTTCGGGCTGGTTCGCTGGATGAGATCGACGCGGGGGTTGGTCGGTTCGAGGGTGACGGAATACGTCCCGCTCTGGCCCGGAGCCGCCGAACTTGCGACTATCGTGTACGTGCCGCTCGTAGGGATCATGAAAGCCGCTATTCTACGAATACCGCTTCCTGCCGTAACACCGGTCGCCAGCACCGTTCCGCCGGGATAACTTCCCTGGACGAGCCGGACATCCGCAGCAAACGCTTCTGATCCCATCAGAATATTGACCTGTTCACCTGCCGTCCCATCGAACGTGTAACCGTCGTAGAGCGCGGTGTTCGCATCGATGCAGTCGCCGCTTTCGAGTGCACCGATCACCGTCTGGCCGATCGTGAGCGGGATCGGAGCACAAACCGAAGGCGAGTCGCCGCGCTCCGAGATCTGCGTCCAAACGGCCGCCGCCAGAAGAATAAACAAGAGGCACGTAAAGATGGATCTTGGCATTTACGGGTTACCAGGTCGTGTATTGGTAAGGAAATTATACACAAGCGGCAACCGGCTCGCGCCTTTTATCTATTCCAGCCCGCGAAGTTCGAGGTTCGCGACATTTCCGTTCAGCAGGACGTTTTGCGGAGCAAATCTATACCGCTTCGACGAGACCGTCAGCAAGTAAGTCTGGCCGGTAGGCAGATTCGTAAAGAGATATTCGCCGAAGCTGCTCGTCGTCGCAACCCGTACAACCCCCTGTGGATCAAGAAGATTTACGCGAATGCCGCCAAGCACCGAACCGCTCGGACGAAGCACTCGGCCGCCGATCGAAGCCGTCGCAGGCGGCGGCTCAGATTGCAGCTCAAGAGCCCCGATATCGGCAGCGTCACCTCCTGAGGCATTTGGAGCAAGGAGATCGACGACACGCAGGAATCCCGGGCCGCGCTGATCGTTGATCGACCCCGAACTGTTGCCCGCGTCGATCGCCGGGCTGCCGAAGAGCAAGGCATGCGTCGGTGTCGTTCCGCCGTTGTTTGCTAGAGGAGCGAGCAAGGCGTTCATATTGACCCGATCGGTTGCCTGATTTAGAAACTCGTTGGTCGGATCATCTGTCAGGTTATAGCCCGACGAAGTGATCGTTGCCTGACCGCCGCCTGCAGACGATCGCAAATTTGGCAAGCTATTGCCTGCGACGATAGTGTTACGCAGCGTTGTCGTCGCCACAGTTCCGGCGCCTTGCGCGAAATTGAGAACGGCGCCGCCACTGCTGCCAGGGTCCGTATTATTGGTAACGGTGCAATTGGTGAGCTGCACGGTCGCGGTGCCGTTAAAGGCAAAGTTGAAGATGCCCGCTCCATTTCCACCTGATTGATTTCCTGAGATCGTACTATTCGTCAAAATGGCAACACCCGGACTTATATTGCGAAGCCCGGCACCGCCGCCTGATTCGTTTACGCTATCGCGGATCGTACTGCCCGTAACCGTAAGCGTACCGCTATTCTGGATCCCGCCACCGATGCCGCGGTTGCCGACAAGGACAGAGTTCGCAATGGTCAATGCGCCGGCATTCCGTACTCCGCCGCCCTCGCCTGTGAACGCATCGCCATTCGCGATGGTCATTCCGCTTAGAACAGCCGTCACTCCGGAATTGATCGAGAATATTCGAAAACGAACGTCTGGATTGCTGCCATCGCGCCGCACGGTCAGAAGATTAGCTCCCGGGCCAGTGATCGTCACGGCCTTTGTTATCTCCAGCTGCCCACTCGTCAGCGTGATCGTCTGCGGAGCGTCCAGTCTTTCCGGATCGGTCGGGTCCGGCACGGCGAACAGCGGCGAGAACGTGATCGTTCCGCCCGCTGCGACATCTGCGATCGCCTGCCGTAAGCTGCCGGTTCCGCTATCGTTAGTATTTGTCACGACAACATTGCCCGGCGGAGTCGGTGTAGGCGTCGGCGTCGGAGTTGGAGTCGGCGTCGGAGTTGGCGTCGGCGTCGGTGTTGGAGTCGGCGTCGGCGTCGGTGTTGGCGTCGGCGTCGGAGTTGGCGTCGGAGTTGGCGTCGGAGTTGGCGTCGGAGTTGGCGTCGGAGTTGGAACCGGTGGTTCGTTTTGTTCCTCGTACGCACCGATGTCGCTGCCGTCGCCTCCGGCGGCGTTTGATATCGCCACCAGATCACGCGGACGCTGCTGGCCCCGCTGATCGGTCGTCACGCCCGAACCGGAATTATTGCCCTTATCGATCGCCGGACTGCCCGCGAGCAAAGTTTGAGTCTGAGTTTGGCCGCCGTTGTTTGCGAGCGGGCCGAGTAGCGGCGTAGCAACAATATCCGTTGACGCAGGCGAGAACACGCCGTTGAAGTTGTTGCTCAGATTGAAGCCCTGTGTCGCGATCGTTGGAGTTCCGCCCGCCTCGATCGTGACCGCAAGATTGTCGGGCGTGTTGCCGGCGACGATCGTGTTGCGAAGCGTTGTTAACGGTGCAGAGAAGTCCTGCGACCTCGTCATAACACCGCCCGTCGGACCCGAATTGGCGGTAATGGTGCTGTTGACGATATTCAGTCCACCGCCGCCGAAATGGAGGATGCCGCCGGCACCCCAGAGTGGCGCTGGCGAGGCGCTACCGGTAGCCGTGTTGCCGCTGATGGTGGTGTTTACGATCCGCACAATGCGGCCAGGGGCCCCCGAATAGAATATCGCACCCGATGAGACACCCGTATTGCCGCTAAAAGTGCAATTGGTGATGGTCGCGTTCCGTCCTAAAAAGATCCCGCCGGCCACGCCCTGATTGCCAATAATACTGACATTCGTTAGAGTTAGGTCGCTTACGGTGGTTAGTGGGCCGTCACCAAAGTTAGGACCCCGAGCACCCGTGAGCGTTAGTCCGCTGATCGCGATCCCATCGGTGCCGCCTAAATCGGTGAAGATTGCAGCAGCCGAACCACTCGGATTCGCCCGGACGGTGAGCAGGTTCGCACCCGGCCCGTTGATCGTGACTCCGTCAGAGATTAGGAACCCGCCACTCAGGGTGATAGTGCCGGTGAGCCCCGGCTGGAAATTGATCGTGTCCATCGTGATCCTGTTCGCGTTCGTGTCCAGTATCGCCTGACGAAGACTGCCGGGGCCCGAGTCATTTAGGTTTGTCACGGTCCGCGTTATCGGTGTGATATTGTTCACCCAGGTATCCGACGCGTCGGTTGCGAGCAGGTTCCCGGCAGCGTCGCGGATGCCCGAAGTGGCGGCAACCAGCGTCACGGTATAGGTGCCCGGCCGTTCCGTTCGATCGTCGTCGGCATTTACTGTGTACGTGATGTTATCGGTGGTTGTGACGTTTCCAATAACACCGCTAGCGGTGCCACCATCGCGTGACAGACGAAGATCTCCGGCACCGAATCCACTAACGGGTTCACTGAACACAACCACAAAGTCAGTGGTTATGGTACGCGGGTCGGGCGAAACGTCGATGATATCGGCGGTTGGAGGGGTAATGTCGATGGTTACGGTAAACGTCCCGATCGTCCCCACCGCGACGAAGTTGCCTGATGTGTCGGCGACCTGATTCGCCTGCATGACGATGTTGTAGATTCCGACATCCGAGGCATCCCAGGTGCCGCCCGGCGGCGTGAAGTTGTAGGTTGCGATTCGCGGTGTTCCGTTCCCGGGGTTATCGACGCTGACAAAAGCCGGCGTCGCGCTAAATCCTCCCGGGCCGGTGACTATGATATCGCCGGTATTAATTGTGCTGACGTTGATGGCGACGTTGTCGTTGTATTGAACCGTCGCGGTGTGGGTCGTCGCTCCCGTCGTCGTCACATTTGGAGCCGTAGCAGGTGTTGCGGTTGGAGCGATCGTGTCGGGAATAGTCACCGTGAACGTCCCGATCGTACCGGCTGCGACGAAGTTCCCCGCCGTGTCCGCCACCTGATTCGCCTGCATGACGATATTGTACGTGCCGTTGTCGCCGAAATCCCAGGTGCCTCCCGGCGGCTGGAACGGGTAATTCGCCGTCCTGGGCGATCCGTTACCGCCAGGCGTAACGTTCTGAAAATCCGTCGCAACGTTGAAGCCATTGGGCCCCGTGATCCTGATATCGCCAAGCCCGACCGTGCTGGCATTTATCGCGGTATTGTCGGCATATGTTACCGTCGCCGTGTGCGAGTTACCTCCGGCCGTTGTTACATTGGGTGCGGTTCCGGCCGCCGTCGGGACGGTCGAATCGTTCAGGGTCAACGTGAGCGAGTAGCTGCCAAAATCTTCAGCATTTAACGTGCGCGCCAGGATCGTAAAGGTCCCGGTCGTTCCGAGCGTAAGAAAACCCGAACCGGCCGGAATGCGAGAATCAAGGCTGCCAGTTCCATCATCGTCATTGGCCACAAAAGTACCGCCGGGAAAACTTCCTGAATAGAGTTCAAGAAATGAATCGTTCTCTGTCGAAGTTAGTGTGATGACGACCTGCTGACCGGTCGTTCCGCTGAAGGTATAGGCGTCGTATTGCGGTGCAGATACCGGGAGATAGCAGTCACCGACCGCGATCGAACCGTTAATAGTTTGGCCGAAGGCTATGGGCGTTGCGGATGCGGCGCAGGCGGGCAGTGTCTGGGCTTCGACCGCACCAATATCCGTCTCGTCACCGCCGGACGTCGGCACGGGCGAGATGCTGGTCGTCCTGGGTTGTCCTCTTTGATCCGTCGACACGCCCGAGCCCGCGTTACTTCCCTTGTCTATCGCCGGCGATCCATTGAGCAGGGCGTGCGTCTGCGTCGTTCCCCCATTGTTACCGAGCGGCCCAATGAAAGGATTTTGTGGCGTCGAGGTCCCGCTCTGGTCGGACGTCCCGCCAAACGTAACCGCTCCGCGATTGCCGATGAGGTTAAACCCGTTGGAGACGAACGACCCCGATCCCTCGGTCCTTGTGTCGGGGATCGTCGTGTTCGATTGATTGGCGGCGACGATGCTGTTCTTGATCGTTACCGTCGTGTTCTCGGCCTTGACGCCGCCTGCTCCGCCGGTCACGTTCGACTGATTGTTCGTTATAGTCGAATTCACTATCAAAACCGTCCCGCCGAACGAAAAAATGCCGCCGCCGGTATTTACAGCCGTCGCCGTATTTCCGCTGATCGTCGACGACCGCACCGTCAGAGTTCCGAGATTGTCGATCCCGCCGCCCGACTGGTTGACCTGGGTCGTATTTCCCGAGATAGTGCTTCGATCCAGCGTCAAGGTCCCGATATTCTCGATCCCGCCGCCGAAACCGGTCGATGTGTTGCCCGAAATTGTGCAGTTCGTGATCGTCAGCGTTCCCGCGTTCAAGATCCCGCCGCCGTCGCCCGACACGTTGCCGTTCGCGATCGTTACACCAGAGATGGACGAAGTTTGGCCGCCCGCAAATTCGAGCACACGGTAATCGCCACCCGTATTTCGCCTGATCGTCAGCGAGTTCGCTCCCGGCCCGGTCATCGTCACCGGACCCGAAATGGCCGGCAAAGCTCCGGCAAGATTGACCGTTCCGGTCACCGTAATGTTTATCGTGTCGGCACCGCCCGCCACATTCGCATCTATGATGGCCTGACGAAGCGAACCTGCACCGGCATCGCTCGTATTTGAGACGGTAAACGTCGCTTCGGGACGGTTCTCTTCGATCTCTTCATCAGGAGGCGTCGATTCGGGGCGTGGAAGTCCAATTCGGTGGTTCTGTCCCGAAAAACCGAGATCAAGGGCCGAAACGATCACTTCGCTCCACACGGTGATACCTGTCCCAATTCCAACGAGTGTCAATATGACAATTGCTATGCGAACCTTTTCCGTAAAAAGCGTCGATATCGGTCCGCCCACTCGATTTTTTGACATATTCTTCTCCCGATCCCTGGCTCGATCCTGCAGTTTCGCTAGTTAGGACGATCATTCGAAAAGCGTAGAAGGGCAATCTTTTCGAAACGTGTTTGTTTAGGTTCGGAGCATTATCGCACAGATCGCCTGTTTTCATACAAATAAATGTGCGAACAGACAGTTAGCGGTCTCCGGGGCGTCGGGGCGATCTGTTGCTTTTGACCAACCAAAAGCGGACAATCGGTATCTAACATCGTAGGCAAAAAAAGAATATGAATACCCGTACTTCTCGCAGTCCGCTCATTGTCCTGCTTTTGGTCGCAACGATCCTGGCATCGCCTGCGTCGTGGGTCGCGCAATCGAAGCCGCAGAAGGGCACACCACCGACCGAGAGCGGCAAGAAGAACCAGCGGCCAACTCCGATGAGCGAGGAAGAGAAGAAGAAGCTCGAAGAGGAGAAAAAGCGTCTCGAAGAAGAAAAGAACGCCGTTATCGACCCTGATGTGGAGAAGGTCGAATCGAACATCGTTCTGATCGATGCGGTCGTGCTGAACAAGAAGACGGGACAGATAATTGGCGGGCTGAAGAAGGGGAATTTTGCGATCTTTGAGAACGGCGTCAAGCAGGATCTGACGAGTTTCGCGACGCCGGAGTCGCCGATCACGGTCTCGCTCGTTGTTGAATTCAGCAAGTGGACCGAGGTCTTCGGTTCCGCCCAGGGCGGCTATTTCGAGCCCGGGACGAGCGAGGTCATAAAGCCGGTCGCCTACTTCCTCTCGCGATTTATCAAGCCGCCGAACGATTACGCCTCGGTCATCGCGTTCGATATACGTCCGACACCGATCACCGACTTTACGAACGACCCGGCACGGCTTAACCAAACCGTGGACATCCTTGTCCGCAACCGTCCCGCGTTTCGCGAAACGAACCTGTTCGATGCGCTAAAATTCGCCCTCGTTGGCGGCATGGGCGATTCGGTCATACTCGAGAACTCTGAAAAGGAAAAGGCGATGTACGGTGGGATGGTCGATGTGAAATCAAAGCGCCGCGCCATCATCCTCGTTGCCTCGGGTATCGATACATTCAGCAAGATCAACTACGACCAGGCCCGACGCGTGATCCAGGAAGCCGGCGTGCCGATCTACATCATCAGCACCGGCAACCTCTTCTACAAACGCTATGAGCCCTACATGGCGGCGACCGATGGATTGATCGGCCAGCCGGGCCGCCTTACGTTCCTTCAGGCGCAGAATACGATGAACACCTTCGCCAAAGAATCGGGCGGAGTGCATTTCCCGATGACCTTCGAAGGCGAGATCCCCGGATATCTTAATTCGATCAACGCCCTTCTCCGCAGCCAGTACTCGCTCGCCTACGACCTGCCTGAAAAACACGAGCCGGGCAAAAAATATAAGATCGAGGTCAAGGTCGATGTCGATGGCGACGGAACCTTCGATGATAAGAACTTCGTCGTCCAGCACCGGCCCTTCTACTCGACGCCTAAACCGGACGATAAGGACAACAAAAAGAAATAGCTGAGGGATCGCAGATCGAATAGGTCCGCAATATTGCGTGACTGAGTTGGCTGACCAGCTCCGTGGCGACTCGGTGTGTGCTAAACTATCAGATTGCGCTTATGTCAAAACGTATCGTTGAAAGCTACCGCAAGAAGCTCGTTGCCGAGGAAGGCTATATTGTCCCTCAGCGCGGCGGGCTTCGCATAGCGCTTTGCTATCCGAATACCCATTCGATCGGGATGGCAAACCTCGGGATGCATACGATGTACGAGCTGTTCAACTCGATCCCCGGCGTTAGCTGCGAACGTGTTTTCTTACCGGACCGTCAGGATCTCATCGAATACGAAAAGAGCGGAACGCCGCTCCTCTCGCTCGAAACTCAGTCGCGGGTGAAGGGCTTTGACGTGATCGCTTTCTCGATATCGTTCGAGACCGACTATCTGAACATGGCGAAAATGCTCCAACTCGCCGACATCCCTGTTTGGTCGGCTGAGCGGGATGAGCATCATCCGCTTGTGATAATGGGCGGCGCGGCTTCGTTCCTGAATCCGGAACCGATCGCGGATTTCACGAACGTGATCGCCGTCGGCGAAGGCGAGATCCTCGCTTATCAGTTGATCGACGCAATACTCGAAAATGAGTCGAAGGGCGAGATCCTGCTCGAACTCGCAAGGATCGGCCGCGGATTCTACGTGCCATCGCTCTACGACGTGATCTATAACGACGACGGGACCGTTTTCGATTATTTGCCAAAGCAGATCGGGGTCCCCAAACGCGTGGGACGTGCTCTCGCGGCAGTAAATCCTAAGGAAGGAACTCTGCGGCGAGCGTTACGACGTGGAGAGACCGAACTCGCCGAATTTCTTGTAAATCAAGACACATTCTGCCCGTCAACCTCGGTCTGGTCGCCGGAGGCCGAGATGGGCGAGCGCTTGTTGGTCGAGATCTCGCGTGGCTGCTCGCAGGGATGCCGCTTTTGCTGGGCCGGATACAACTACTATCCGCCCCGTGTCGTCCCTGCGAAAGACATTCTCGAAAAGGCTCGTGAGTGGCGTTCCAAAACCAACAAGATCGGCCTCGTCTCGACCGCGGTTTGCGACCATCCCGAGATCTCGACGATCTTGCGCGAACTGCGGGCGATGGATTACCGTATTTCGGTCTCCAGCCTGCGGCTCGACCAGATCTCCGACGAATTGCTCGATGCTCTCGTCGAATCGCGCGATCAGCAGATAGCCGTTGCGCCGGAAACAGGTTCGGACCGCCTGCGCCGCGTGATCAACAAGAATCTGACCAACGACGAGATCGTCGATATTTGCGGTGCTGTTTTCGATCGAGGGATGTTGACCGTCAAGCTCTATATGATGGTTGGCCTGCCGACCGAGACCGAAGAAGACCTCGACGAGATATTCGTGCTCGTCGAGCGTGTCAAGGATAGGATGCTCGAGGCCGGCAAGAGATTTGGGCGGGCCGGCAAGATCATTACGTCGCTGAACGGATTTGTACCGAAGCCGAACACTCCGCTTCAATGGGATGCCATCCTCGACGAACGAGACCTAAAACGCCGGATCAAATATGTCTGCAAAGGCCTGAGCCGGATCCCGAACGTCGAGGTCCGCTTTATGTCGGCCAAGATCGCCCACGAACAGGCCCTGTATTCTTCGGGCGACCGCACCGTGGCCAGGGTGATAGACGCCGCAGCCCGTCATGGCGACCTCAACCGAGCCCTGCGCGAAACGGGTGTCGATGCCGCTTTTCATACGTCGCGTGACCGCTCGTATGACGAGTTCCTTCCGTGGTCGATCGTCGACAGCGGCCTTTCGTTCGAGTTCTTGAAGACAGAACACGAAAAAGCCCGAGAATCCCTCTCGAGCCTTCCGTGCCCTGCGGTTGAAAAATGCACGACCTGCGGCGTCTGTCCGAGCACGTGGCTCGCCGACGCGCCAGAAAGCCTGATCCAGATCCAACCTCTAAAGGTAAAACAAGCCCTCGCTCTGGCTACTTGTTAGCTTTCGCGTCAGGTTTTGCCTGTTCGACCAGCAGTCCGGTCGGGGTCGCGGTGTGATCGAAAACGTAAACATAGTTGTAGATCCCGAAGGGCAGCAGCCCGACCTCTTTTGCATACGCAACACGGGCCGTGATCGTGTTCCCAGTCATCTTCACATCCACGATCGCATTTTCGGGCACCTGATTCGCATTCAGCGACTTCTGGATACGCTCCTTTACGTTATCGACCGGATTTACCTTGCCCGGCATCGCGAGGCCCTGAAGCACCGCCGTCTGCATATCGCTCTTGACAGCCTCGGCCTCGTACGCGACCGGAACATAGTTGTAGCCCGCGTTCGCGACCAGAAGGATAACGACCAGCGTTATAAAGAACTTGGTTCCCGCACTTCCGCGCTCGGAAGCTCTCATTCTCTCGATGTTATTCATTATTGTTTACTCCTGAAAAGTTAAGGCCGGAACTCAGGCCCATTTTTGCAGAAGCTTTTTGAGGACTTTTTGCGCGGTCGCGCGAGGGATGTGTTCGTCTGTCACGATCACCGGTTTTCCGATACCTTTGAGCAGGATCATTTGAAGCGAACCGGATAGATGTTTCTTGTCGAATTTGAAGGCCTCAAAAACTTCGTCTCCGTCGATGTTGGCAAGCGCCGGCAGTGGGCCGACGTTACGCACAACATCGTTCAACAAGTTTACATCCTTTTCATCACACAATGCAAGAGATTTTGAAAGCTCGGCGGCAAACAGGATGCCAAGACCGACCGCCTCGCCATGCTTAAAATACCGATAGCTCGTTACCTTTTCCAGCGCATGGGCGAGCGTGTGGCCAAAATTCAGTATTTTTCGGGACCGCGAACTGATGTTTTTTGATGATTCGCGCTCGTCACCGGTGACTATCTTTGCCTTGAAAGCGATGTTCTCGGCAATGAGATCGGAAAGGCCGTTGATCGCAGCTTTTCGAGTCTTCGAGCCGTCAGAAACTTGATCTTTAAGATCGGAGATCAAAGATCGGCGATCGACCGACGCGAGAAATTCACCGGTTTGCTTAAGAAGAGAACGGCCCGAGATCGCGCCGTGTTTCACCATCTCACAAAGCCCGGCGGTTATCTCGCGTTCCGGCAAAGTTGATAGCGTAGAGACATCGACCATCACACCGCTCGGCTGATGAAAGGCCCCGATGAGGTTCTTGCCGAACGCAGAATTAACGCCCGTTTTGCCGCCGACCGAAGAATCGACCATCGAGAGCAGGGTCGTCGGGATCTGCAGGAATCTGATGCCGCGAAGGTAGATAGCCGCCACAAAACCGGCGAGATCGCCGACCACGCCGCCGCCGAGCGCGACAACGGCGTCGGTCCGCGTCAATCTCGCCTCGGCCATGAACTTAAGCGCGGCCTCGGCGGTCTTCATGCTCTTGAACCGTTCGCCGTCGCTCATCAAGAATGTTTCGACGGTGAATCCCGACTCAGCTAAGCTGCAAACGACCTCTTCGCCATACTGTTTGAAGACGGTGGGGTTTGAGACGAGAAGGACGCGGCAATTCCCTTTCAAGCATTTCCTGGCCCAGGAGCCGCAACTCGAAAGCAGCCCGCTGCCAACCTCGACCAGATAGGAGTGCGGACGTCCGCCCAGATCTACGTTAACGCTTCTCATTCGCATCTTCCCGGCATATGCCGCGCTAGTTAAGCGAGGCGTCGATGACGTCGGCGATACGCCGGGCCTGGGCTTCGATCGATCCCTGATCCTTGCCTTCGATCATCACACGGGCAAGGTTCTCGGTGCCGGAATACCGGAGCAGAAGACGCCCTTCACCTTCGAGTTCGGCCTCGACCGCTCTCGCGGCATCGGCAATGGCCGGAACCTCACCAAACGGCTGCTTCCTTGCAACTTTAACATTCAAAAGTGTCTGTGGATACGCGGTAAAGCCCTCCACCGCCCCTGAAAGGGAAACGCCGCGTTCGCTGATCGCCCCGAGCAATAGAAGCGCCGTCATCATCCCATCGCCCACGAGGCTCCGCTCGGGGAAAATGATGTGGCCCGACTGCTCTCCGCCAATCTCAGACCCCGTTTCGACGAGTTTCTCAAGCACGTACTTGTCGCCGACGCTCGTCCGCATCAGGTTGATATCATTCGACTTAAAGGCAAGTTCAAGCCCGATGTTGCTCATCACGGTCGCAACGACCGTCGAATTTGCGAGTTTTCCGCGATCTTTCAGGCAGCGGGCCATTATCCACAACGTGGCATCGCCATCGACGACCTTTCCGGTCTCGTCAACAAAAAGCGCACGGTCCGCATCACCATCGAATGCAATTCCGATATCAGCCTTTTCGGCAACGACCCGCTCGCACAGAGCTTCGAGATGCAGCGAGCCGCAGTCCCTGTTGATATTGCGGCCGTCCGGAGCGTTGTTGATGACAACTACCCCGCCGCCGAATCGGTTGAAAACAGCCGGGACAAATTCTGAGGCGGCTCCGTTAGCGCAATCGATCACCAGGCGATAGTGGTTCAGCTTGATCTCGTTCGCAGCCTCGTTCAGATGCGAGGTATAGGCGAGATGAAAGAACGCCTCGTCGTCGGCCGCGGCCTCGGGAATATCGGTTTTCGAGGGCAAGCGTTCGTCAAAAATATCAGCTTCGATCTGACGTTCGGCCGCCTCGTCCAATTTGGTACCGCTCGGCAGGAAGATCTTTATCCCATTGTCCTCGTAGGGGTTATGAGATGCGCTGATAACGATACCGGCATCGAGCCCGAACTCCCTCGTCAGATACGCAACGCCCGGCGTGGTTATCACGCCCGCCGAACGGCACGTGGCCCCTTCGGCGGCAATACCCGTCCGAAGTGCGGCTTCTATCCGGGAGCCCGATTCGCGCGTATCGCGGCCGCAGACGAATTTGGGATCGCGTCCGAGCCTTTGGCGAAACAGCCTGGCCAGCGACGCCCCGATAATACCGACAGTTCTTTCGTCGAGCGGGAACTGCCCCGCATGCCCACGAATGCCGTCTGTCCCGAAGAGTTGGTCCATAAGAGATCGCAGCCACAGGCGGCTGTAAACGAATAGTTATACCCTATGAGTTGATCGCAAACAACCACTAGAAAGCCATAAGCGATCTTTGTGCTCCCAATAACTTTTTCGGAAACTATTGACAACTGCTTAAGGTTTAAGCGAATCTTATACGTGTATTAGCCCCGGTAGCTTCTGAAACTGCTCCTTTCCGTAAGCACCTGTCCGTAGATCAGATATGAACAAACGCGTATTATTCGGCATCGCAATCACGGCCGTCTCGGTAGTTCATGGAACGGCCCAGTCAAACACAGGCCAGCCTCAGGTACGTTCTGATCGTGTCATCGTGACAAGTACGCTGCCCACACCGCAGCCGGCCCCAACACCGGCACCGGTTCCTCGTGTAGCGCCGACACCGATCGTCGTCGGGCAGGGCGGCCCAAATATGGCAAGCAACCTTAGCCACAATGGGCCAAGCTTCTCGCAGATCAAGTCACGATTGGCTGAGGCCAAGCGCTATCTGCAGACACGTCCGCTGACGACGGCATCGGCTGAGCCAGCCGCTTTTCTAACGCTCATCCGGGTTGCTTTTTACGACGACCGTGAGCGAAGGATGGATTCCGTCGTGATGGCAAAGGAACAGTTCCTCGCGACCGGGTCGCAGGTGATGCTGATCTCAGCCGCCGGCAAACAGGTCTTTAGCCGGATCATACGGGGGAATGGTGTCAACACCCCTGTTGTCATCACCGATACGAATGGACACGATTATCTGCCGCTGGTCGTCCAATACCCGCGCGAGAAGCGCGGCCTCTATCAGGAAATGGCCTACTATACATCGACGCATCCGTGGCTCGTCACGCCCGAGGTCGTAAACGCAGGGCGTTTCTACGTGCGAAATGTGGTCGATATTGCCCGCGATCAGCTGCGAAGCAAAGGCTATTTCATACAGCCGAAGGTCGCCGATTTCGCCGAACGGCTGTCAACCGTCGAACACGTTGACCATTTTCGTTTCCGAACCGAACTTCACGCTAACATCTTTAACGACATTTTCACGTTATACGCATTGAACGAGGGCCAAACCTACCGGTATTCGGTCAGTTCGGCCGGGGCCGGCGGTATGGTGCAGATGATCGCCCCGACCTACCGAATGGTCCGGTCGCGTTTTCCGAACGCGGCGCTGATGCCGGACTTTGTCGAAGGAATGCGAAACCACGTCAATGCTGTGCAGGCAATGCTCCTTTACATGCAGATGACCTGGAATGACCTGGCGGGAAGTCCGACGGTTGCGAACGCACTCCAGACAGGCATCGCCACCGAAGAACACCTGATGGCCGCGGGATACAACTCAAATCCGGCAAAACTCCCCGGCTACATCAACCGCGGGGGCGAGAACTGGCGCGACCTGATCCCACGCGAAACGAAGATCTACCTGCAGATCTGGGATTCGCTCGAACGCGCAGTTCCGATGGCCCCGCGAAAGCAGTAGAGCGATCTCTGACAAAATTATTACATTTCTAAACCTTATCTTCTGATAAGATGGCGTTGTGACTCCGAAGATCAGAGCACAATTCGAGCTTCTCCCGATCGAGGAGGTCGCGAATACGATCACGCACGGTCTGGGTTTGATCCTGAGCATTATCGGGTTCGCCATCCTGTTGGCGTTTTCCGGGTTTAGCCGCGACGGTTGGTCTCTGGCCAGTACCATCGTTTACGGCAGCTCGCTGGTGGTGCTCTATGCGGCCTCGACGTTCTATCACGGCTCGACCTCACCGCGGATAAAGAAAAATCTGCAGATAGTCGATCATTGCTGCATCTATCTGCTTATCGCCGGGACCTATACGCCATTCAGTGTTGTGGTGGCGGGCCAAACGGGAAGCAATGCGTTGCTTATCGGGGTCTGGTCGTTCGCCATTGTCGGAATTCTGTTGAAGCTGATATTCGGGGCACGATTCCCTGCGGTCTCTGTGATCTCTTATGTGCTGATGGGCTGGCTTGGCATCTTTGCCATCAAACCGCTGATGGACGGACTAGGAATGGTGCCCGTCGTCCTCGCGGTCGCGGGCGGCGTGGCATATACGCTGGGAGTGATCTTCTTCCCTTGGAGATCGATCAAGCACCATCACGCGATCTTCCATGTATTCGTGCTCGCAGGCAGCATCATCCACTATGCCGCGATCCTCTTCTACGTTGTTCCTCAAACCGTGAATTTATAGCCGAGGCCGTGAACGGTCTGAATGTACTGCGGATGTCGGGGATTTTCTTCAAGTTTCTGCCGCAGCCAGGCGACGTGCACATCGACGGTTCGCGTCGTCGGGGTGGAATCATAACCCCAAACGGCATCCAATAGATCGTCGCGCGAATGGACCGTGCCGCGATTCTCGATAAAGAACTGCAGCAGGCGAAACTCCATCGCGGAGAGATCGACCCGCTGATCGCTTTTCGTCACCTCGGCGCGGCGAAGATCGACACCGACGTCGCCAAATCGAAAGGCGCCGTTCGCCGGAGCCTCGCTCGATTGGGGCGACCGGCGCAACAGTGCCTCGATCCGCGCAAGCAATTCCATCACCTCAAAAGGCTTCGTTAGGTAGTCGTCCGCTCCGAGTTTGAGTCCGAGGACCTTGTCGATGGTCTCTCCCTTCGCGGTGAGCATCAGGATCGGGGTCTGAATTCCCTTCTGCCTAAGGTCGCGGGCAATATCGAAACCGTTCTTTTTCGGCAGCATTACGTCAAGCAGGATCAGATCGAACTCGCCCGAGGCCGCAAGGTCAAATCCCGTCTGCCCGTCCGAAGCGCTCGTGACCTCAAAGCCCTCGCTCGTGAGACGATCGGTCAATGTCAGGATCAGGCCTTTTTCGTCTTCGACCAGAAGGATTCGCATAAAATCGCAACAAAAAACTAACAGCCTCAGCGGTGAGGCTATCCCTGCGGGATCTCGATAGTGAATTTACTCCCGACCCCCATCTCGCTTTCCGCCTTCACGGTCCCGCCGTGGGCGGCGACGATCTGCTTTACGAGCGAGAGGCCAAGGCCGTTACCGTGTATCTGGGCATCCACTACTTCTTTCGAGCGAAAGAACGGCTCGAATATCTGTCGGAGATCGCCCTTGCTGATCCCGATCCCGCGATCCTCGACCGCGATCTTCACGCGACCGTCGCCGTTCGAGGCAGAAACCCGTATCCAAGGGTTCCCGTTACTGTATTTGACCGAATTCGCGATCAAATTCTGTATCGCCTGGCCAAGCGCGGCCTTGTCGGCATTCACGTGAGGCAGACCATCTGAAATATCGGTCTCAAGCTCAAATCCCCGCTCCTCGATCAGCGAACGGCACTCGAGAAGGGCCGAATCGACTATCTCGTTCACGGCCGCATCTGCAAAATTGAATTTTCGCCGTCCGGAATTCGCACCGGCAAATTCAAGTATCTGCTCGACCATCGCCGAAAGCTTACGGCCTTCGCCCTTGATCAGTTCTCCGTAACGCGAGACCTGTTCCTCGGCCTTGGCGACGCCATCCGAGAGATTCTCACCGGCCGAATAGATGACGGCGAGCGGGGTGCGGAATTCATGTGAGACGCTCGAAACAAAATCGATCTGTCGCTGCGCGGTCAGTTTTGCCCGTCGGGTTGACCAGATTATCGCGAAGATCGCCGTGGCAAGTAGAAACAGCAGACCAAACCCAAGGGCAAGATTCCGCCTGAGATTCGATGCGAGAAAAGCATCGAGCGAACCCGCCGAATGCTGCACCTGCAGCGTCCATATCCCTGAAAGCTCTTCGCCACGTGTCGTCGCTGTGAACATCGCGGTTCGCGGAGCCCCTTCTGTCCTTAGCGTTATCTCGACCTTGTCGCCTCCGCCGGCTTTTCCGACCGTGTTGAAGGCGCGCGTTTCGAGCCTGGAATTGATCAGAACGTCGGCCTGCTTCTCGCCGCTGCCCTTTTCCTGACGGTCGAGTGTTGACATCAGCTCGCGGTTGCCGAAGAACATAAAGTTTTTCGGCGAAACGTCGAGGAGTTTGGCCGCGGCATCCGGGCCACCGCCGGTGAGCGAAGCAAAGACGGGCGATCCGCTTCCGTCAACTACGGCGGCCTTATACTCGCCGTCGCCAAAATACTTGCCGGCAAACTCAGGAAGCACCTTGCCGGTCACAACAGCCTCGTCGAGCAAGATCAGGAGGTAGCCGGCGATCTTCGGCGAAACCCGCATCCGCTCAGTTTCGTCAGCGCTGCCGGACAGACGCCGAACCATTATCTTACCGGCATTCAGATCAGCTTCGTGCACCGGCTGTGCCAGCAGGAGCGGCCTCTCGTGGACCGGTTTGAATGTCTTATCGGTCACGAATTGCTGACGGATCGCAGCAACATCCGCCGGGAGCGATGCGGCAACGAACGCTCGCGAGTCGCGATCATAGCGGAGATCGGTCTCGGTCTTGGTACCGGAAAAATAGATCTCTTTGACAAGCTCGGGATACCTCGCCTTTTCCAGCCAGAAATCGAACCGCTCGTTGAATGGCCCCCAATCATTCTTTTCAAAACTTGCCGACGTGGCTTGCAGGTTGAAGTAGATATTCTGGATCTCTTTATTGAAATCCTCGGCAAAACGCTCCGCCTGATCGTGGACAGCCTTTCGGGCCTTTTCGCCCTCGGCCTCGTTTATCTTGGTCATCCATTGGTACTGCATGACGGCGAGGACCGCGAGCACGACCATCAGACCTCCGCCAAGCAATATTGTTGACCACGAACGTTTCATCTTTTTTGATTTTCTATCGAGAATCGCCGCCTGTCTATGGTTTTTCGGTATATTTTACATTCTTAACAATTTCTTTGCGTCGTCTTAACCACCTGCGAAAAGGGAGCGTCTAGTATTTGATCTGACGAACGGGAAAAGAGCCGGTTTGCAACAGCAGCGGATCATTTTCCCGATCCGAAAAAAAATCAAAAAGATCTCTTGGAGGCAATTTATGAAAAAGTTCTTTCTTTCAATCTTCGCCGTTTCGCTCTTCTTCCTCGGACTCGGCGCATTGGTAAACCAATCAGGAGCTAAGTCAAGATCCGACGAACGTGCGCTTGAACTCATTCGCAAGGCCCGCATCGCCATCGGTGGCGAAGCGGCGATCAACAGCGTACAGAGTATGAGGATAGTCGGCCGTACGACAAAGACCATCACGGTCGATGGCGTCGCCCGCAGCGAAAGCGGCGAGACCGAGATCGCGATGCAGCTTCCCGATAAAATGATGAGGTCGGTCAAGCTCGGTGATGACGTCGGCAGCGGCGAGGCCCACCGTGTGATGACGCGGCAGTTCGACGTGATAACCTCCGGATCCGCCGGGGATAAAATGAAGATCGAGCTGAAGGCAGATGGCAACGGCCCAATTCTCGAACGCAAGATCGTGGTCCGCAAGGACGACGGATCGGTGATCGAACTCACGGGCGACGACGCCGCTCAATGGATAGCCACGCATCCGGTTCCGGAAGGTGCAAAAACGGTTACTGTGATCAAAAAAGGCGACGGAACCGAGGATCACGAAGTGATCGTGGGCAGGGCCGAAGGCGGCAACGCAACCTTTACCACGAAGGACGGAAACACGGTCGTTCTCAGGGAAAGGACGCATAAGGTAACGACCGACGGCCCCGGCGACCAGGAGATCGTAGTCCTGCGAAAGGCCGATGGAGGCGAATCTACCTTCACGACCAAAGATGGGGACGTGATCAAAATGAAGACGCACGACGGCGCGTTCCGCGCGGCCGAAGGCGGTATCATGGCCACAGGCGTAAGGTCGAACGAGATCCTTCGCACAACGCTCAGCCTCTTTCTTTCGGCCCCGCAGGGAATGGATGTGACCTATACTTTCGCCGGTGAATCGACCGTTGACGGCACTGCCTGCAACGTCGTGAAGGCCGAGTTTGGCGGAAGCGCCTACAAGCTGTTCCTCGATCGGTCGTCAAATCTTCCGGTCGCCATCTCTTATCGCGGAATGCCGATGCCGCAGGTTCTCAAGTTGGACAAGGCACCGGCAGGAGACGGCAAGCAGGATGTCGTTATCGCACGCACGCTCAGCGGTGCCAAGGAACTCGCCGACATCCAGATCAAATTCTCCGATTTCCGCAACACCGGCGGCGTCCTGCTTCCCTATCGCTGGGCCCAGACGAGCGATGGCAAAAGTGATGAGGTTCTCGATGTGACGAGCTATGAGCTCAATCCCGCAAATATCGCTGAGAAATTTCAGAATCAGAACGTGATGTTCAGGACCGCTAAGCCCGGTAAGTAGGCCGGCACGTCCGACAAAGGAACACAAAAAGGCACAAGAGAACGCAATGGCTTAACTCTGTGCCTTTTTTGTTTCCATCGTGCGACGCATAATGGCCGCGACAACGGCTCGGCCGCCATCGATCGCACCCTTGATGTGTCGCTGGTTCGTGAAATGCCCCGCGACATAAACACCCGGGATATTCGTTTCGAAGGTCTCAGGATCGTAAACCGGGACCTCGCCGTATTTTCCCTGCTCGGTCGCCACGCCCAGTTCTTTCATCATCGTCAGATCGGCGTCCGCCCCTATCAGAACAAAAACAACATCGTTCTCGAGTGTCACCCTCTCGCCGTTCTCATTCTCAAGCTCGACCCCGCCGTCGCGTATCTCGATAACCTTGCCTAGGAAGAAAAGGTTAAGGCAGTGCTGGTTCAGTTCCTGTTCGAGCGGCTGTTTGACCCAATATTTTATGCAGCCCTGTTTGGGATCGTTATTTTCCCAATCTTCGCGAAAGATCGCGAGCGTCGTGTCCGCACCTTCCTGCGCCAGAAACAAGGCTGCTTCGCCCGCCGAATTCCCGCCTCCGACGATCAACGCCTTCTTCTTCACCCACGGATATGTCTCGCGGAAATGATCATAAACGTGCGGAAGGTCTTCGCCGGGGACGTTCAGCCGACGCGGGTGGTCCATCGCCCCGATCGCGAAGAGAACCCTGCTAGTGCGGTAACTGCCTTTATCCGTCGTAACAAGAAACCCGGGATCCCCGCTCTGAGCTCGTGCCGGCTCGTCCGCTGCCTCGATGCTGACCACGGTCTCCTCGGTCCTGACGTTCAGCTCATTATCCAGGACGAACCGCACATAATAGGACAACAGCTCTTCTCGCGTCGGCTTTTCTCTAGCCGGTCTCAGGTCCCCTTCGCGAAATTCAAGCTCGTTGGTTGTCGAGAAAACCGTCAGCCCGACCGGGTAGTTGTAGATCGTGTTCCCGATCAGTCCCTTCTCAAGCACAAGATAGACAAGCCCGGCTTGTCGCGCTTCGTTGGCGGCAGAGATGCCGGCAGGGCCGGCACCGATGATGATCAGATCGTACATGCATAGGAATTTTAGCTAAAATTCTCAAATTTTTCCCGACACATCCGATACAGACTTGAAACTCAGGTGCGGAAGCCAGAAACTGGTGTTTATGCACAAATTAGTTCTGATACGCCACGGCGAGAGCCAGTGGAACAAGGAAAATCGCTTTACGGGCTGGAAGGACGTCGATCTGTCAGAAAAAGGGGTCGAGGAGGCCCACTCAGCCGGCAGATTGCTGAAAGCCGAAGGATTTACCTTCGACGAGGCCTATACGTCGGTACTCAAGCGCGCGATCCGTACACTCTGGATAATCCTCGGTGAAATGGATCTGATGTGGATCCCGGTCACGAAATCATGGCTGCTCAACGAACGTCATTACGGCGCCCTCCAGGGCCTCAACAAGGCCGAGACCGCCGCAAAATATGGTGACGAACAGGTTCTGATCTGGCGGCGAAGCTACGATGTGCCGCCGGGCGTGCTCGACGAAAAGGATGAGCGATACCTCGGGAATGATCCGCGATATGCGGGCATCCCAAAGGGAGATTTCCCGGGAACGGAATGCTTGAAAGATACGGTCGCTCGCGTTGTCCCCTACTGGGAGACCGAGATCGGGCCAAAAATAAGGGCCGGCAAGCGCCTCATCGTCGCGGCCCACGGCAACAGCCTCCGCGCCCTCGTAAAACACCTCGACGGGATCGCTGACTCGGATATCGTCAACCTCAACATCCCTACCGGGGTCCCACTCGTTTACGAGCTCGATGGTAATCTGAAACCTCTAAAAAGCTACTATCTCGGCGACGCCGACGCGATCAAGGCCGCGCAGGAAGCGGTCGCAAATCAGGGCAAGTCAGGACCATCCGCGTCGGTGAGCGGTTGAACCCAAGTTCCGGTCGATGATTTCCGGCCGTCCCGAGATTATGTGGCAAAAAGCACTTTTTTTTCTGGTCATCCTATTCATTCTCTCGCCATGGGGTTCGCCGGTGTATGCACTGGCATTGGGGCTTGTGATGGCCCTTGCCGTCGGTAATCCGTTTCCATCGCTAACGGGTAAACCGGCCAAGTATTTGCTGCAGATCTCGGTGGCAATGCTCGGGTTTGGCATCGACCTCAGCTCGGTTTACCGGGCCGGAAAAGACGGTATCGGCCTCATTCTTTTTGTAGTCTCGACCGCACTGATCCTGGGCTATCTGCTTGGCAAGCTGCTGGGTGTTTTTCCGCGCGTGAGGACACTGGTCTCATCGGGAACGGCGATATGCGGCGGCAGTGCTATCGCGGCGATCGGGCCGTCGATAAAGGCCGAGAACGACGAGATGACCGTTTCACTCGGCACCATTTTTGTCCTGAACGCTATCGCTCTGTTCGCATTTCCATTGATCGGCACCGCTTTGGGCCTTTCGCAGCAGCAGTTCGGCGTCTGGGCGGGCGTTGCGATCCAGGATACAAGCAGCGTCGTCGGAGCCTCGTCCGCCTTTGGCAGCGAATCGCTGGCGATCGCAACCACCGTAAAACTCGCCCGAACGCTCTTCATCATTCCGCTTGCTCTTGGCCTCGCCTTTCTGCATCGGGACGAAGGCGGCAAGTCAAAAGTGACTCTGCCGTGGTTCATCTTCGTCTTTCTCGGAGCGGCCGCGATCCGAACCTACAGCGCGTCGATCGTTCTGCCGAGCATTCTCGATTCGCTTGTAAATCTGGCAAAGGCCGGACTCGCCGTGACGCTCTTCCTCATCGGCCTGAGCCTCACGCGCGAAACCCTCAGGAACGTCGGCTGGCGGCCATTTGCTCTCGGAGCTGTCCTCTGGATCGTGATCTCCACGGCGACTCTCATCGCGGTGATCAAGCTGCTGGGTTCTTGATTTTCCCACACAACCGTGCTATAAATGATACATCATGCTTCGCATGAGTCGCCGCTCTGTTGTCTGAGCGGCGATGCTATTTTGTGGTGAAAAAGTTTTCGGAAAGTCGGTAAGACAGGGCACAGAATTGGTGTTAAATGAGGGAAACACAGATAGTTACGCGTCCCATCTACGGCGTGGGACACTTGTGGGACATGCGGGACAGGATCGGTGACGCGCGGCCCGGGCTGCGAACGCGGTCCCGCCCGGAACGGCCGCCGGCCGGAGATCACGGTGAGACTTCCACCGAGGGGATTTGATAAGATACTTGTTTCGACTATTGACGGAATTTCAGACTGTAATGGCTATTAAGCAGATAGCGGTACGCGGGGCTCGGCAGCACAACCTGAAAAATATCGATGTGGATATCCCGCGCGATAAGTTTGTGGTCATCACGGGGCTGTCGGGTTCCGGCAAATCGTCGCTCGCATTCGACACGATCTATGCCGAGGGGCAGCGCCGTTATGTCGAATCTCTGTCCGCTTATGCCCGCCAATTCCTCGATCAGCTTGAAAAACCGGATGTTGATTCGGTCGAAGGGCTGAGCCCGGCGATCTCGATAGAGCAGAAGACCGTTTCGCGTTCCCCGCGTTCCACCGTCGGAACGGTGACCGAGATCTACGATTTCATGCGTTTGCTCTTCTCGTCGATCGGCGTTTCTCACTGCCCGGAATGCGATGCGCCGATAACGCGGCAGTCGGTCGATCAGATCATCGCCGGTGTCAGCGAACTCCCCGAGGGCGAACGGGTGATGATCCTGGCACCGATCGTTCGAGGCAGAAAAGGCGAGTTCAAGAAAGAATTCGAAAAGTTCCACAAAGACGGGTTTGTACGGGCACGGGTGGACGGCGAGATACGGCTGCTCGACGAAGAGATAGTCCTCGATAAACGCAAAAATCACAGCATCGAGATCGTGGTTGACCGTCTGCTGCTCAAAAATGGTGTTCGCGAACGGCTTGCGGAATCCGTGCGTACGGCCCTGAAACTTACGGACGGAGCGGTCCTGATCTCGATCGTAGATGGTGAAGAAAAGCTCTTCTCCGAGAAGATGGCGTGCGTCAACTGTGGGATCAATATCGCACCGCTGGAACCGCGTTCGTTCTCGTTCAACTCGGCTTTCGGCGCCTGCAAACGCTGCCAGGGCATCGGTACCGTTATGGAGATCGATGCCGCAAAGATCGTTCCGGACGAGACACAGCCGGCCGGAAAGATCGAGTTTCTGAACGGCGCGGACAAGGCCGGCGCCGGGTATTTGAGATCGGCATTGCTTGCCATCATCGAGAAATTTACTGATGGTGATCCGCTCGAACTGCCGAAGCTGACAGGCCGGGGAGCCGTGACGAAGGCGCCGCGGCGAGGTAAGAAGCGGCGTTCGAAGGATTCGCCCGGCGGCCACGCATACGAGGATCTTCTCGAAACAAGATTTTCCGAGCTTCCCGACCAGATCCGCAGTGCATTCTTTAACGGTACGAAGCGGCGGCTGACCTTTCGGCACGGCGACTACAAATTCGAGCGCGATTGGCCCGGCGCGATGCGGGCGATGCGGGACCGGGTCGAAAATCCACCGTCGGAGAAGATAAAGACCGAACTTGAAGGCCTGATCGCACCGATCCCATGTCCCAAGTGCGAAGGGAACCGGCTCCAGCCGGAAAGTCTCGCTGTCAAAGTGAACGGGCTTGGCGTCGGAGAGTATTCCTCGATGCCGGTTTCGGAATCGGCAAAGGCCTTCGATTCGATCAAGCTCTCGCCTCGCGAGGAAAAGATCGCCGGCCTTGTGCTCAAGGAGATCACCGATCGATTGAAGTTCCTCGACGCGGTCGGGCTCGGCTATATGACGCTAAACCGAGCGTCTTCAACACTTTCCGGAGGCGAAGGCCAACGTATTCGGCTTGCCGCACAGATCGGGTCGCAGCTTCGCGGCGTCCTCTACGTACTCGACGAGCCATCGATCGGGCTTCATCCACGCGACAACCGGCGCTTGCTCGAAACGCTTCACGCCCTGCGCGACCTGGGCAACACGGTGCTCGTGGTCGAGCACGACGAAGAGACGATCGGGCATGCTGACTATGTGGTCGATCTCGGCCCGCTGGCCGGCACGCATGGCGGCGAGGTCATCGCCGTCGGCACGCCGAAGGAGATCGCAAGCACCGACGGGTCCCTCACCGGTAAATATTTGAGTGGCGAACTTGCGATCGAGGTTCCGGATGTCAGACGCCTGCCGAACGGCCAGCGACTGAAGGTAAAAGGGGCACGCGGCCACAACCTGAAGAATATCGACGTCGAGTTCCCGCTCGGGCTTCTGACGGTTGTCACCGGGGTTTCCGGCTCAGGTAAATCGACGCTTGTCGAAGACATTTTATATCCGGCCCTCTATAAGCATGTTTACCGGTCGACCGTCGGCGGCGAACCGCTCGAACACGATTCGATCGAAGGCCTCGATCTGGTGGACAAGATCATCGAGATCGATCAGAAACCGATCGGCCGGACACCGCGCTCGAATCCGGCAACATTCACCGGCCTTTTCTCACCGATACGCGACCTTTACGCGATGCTGCCGGAATCGAGGACCCGTGGCTACAAGGCCGGGCGGTTCTCATTCAACGTCAAAGGCGGCCGCTGCGAGGGCTGCGAAGGCGACGGGATGAAGCGTATCGAAATGAACTTCCTGCCGGACGTTTATGTCACGTGCGACCTCTGCCGAGGCAAACGATATAATCGCGAAACCCTGGCCGTAAAATACAAGGGCCTTTCGATCGCTGACTTGCTGGAAACGACCATCGAAGATGCCTTGCCGCTGCTTGAGAACATACCGGCGATCCGGCAGAAGCTCGAGACCTTGCTCGATGTGGGGCTCGGCTATATTCAGATCGGCCAATCGTCAACTACGCTCTCAGGCGGCGAGGCCCAGCGCATCAAGCTCGCGAAGGAGCTTTCAAAACGCTCGACCGGAAAGACGATCTATATCCTTGACGAACCGACGACCGGCCTCCATTTCGCCGATGTTCATAAGTTGCTCGATGTTCTGCAAAAGCTGGTCGATACCGGTAATACGGTCATTGTCATCGAACACAATCTCGACGTGATCAAATCCGCCGACCATATCATCGATCTCGGTCCGGAAGGCGGCATAGCCGGCGGCAAGATCGTTGCTGCCGGAACGCCGGAAGAGGTCGCAAAGAATAAGAAGAGCTACACCGGGCGAGCACTGAAGGAGGTATTGGGTTAGTGGGCGAAGGGATCATCGGCCGATCATTTGATCGCTTCGATCATTTCCCGAACGGCCTGGTCCAGCCCTACAAAGACCGAGCGGCTGATGATGTTGTGGCCGATGTTGAATTCTGTTATCTCGGGTATGGCCGCGAGCGCACCGACATTGCGATAGGTCAGGCCGTGGCCGGCAGCAACGATCAGGCCGAGATCGGCTCCATGTACGGCCGCGGCGCGGATGCGGTCGGTCTCCGCAGAGGCTTTTTGAGCTCCTTCACCATGAGCCGCTCGAGAGCTTAGCGTGAGCTCGGCATATTCCGCGGTACAGAGCTCAACCTGCTGCGCACCGGCGCTTTTGGCACGCGAGATCTGGTCAAGGTCGGGGTCGATAAAGATACTGACGAAGATATCCGCTGCCTTCAGTTGCTGAACAGCGTTTTTGACAACTTCAAAATTGCCGATCACGTCGAGCCCGCCTTCGGTCGTTACTTCGTTCGGGCTTTCGGGGACGAGCGACACGGCATCCGGCTTCGTCCGGACGGCGATCTCGATCATCTCGTCCGTCGCAGCCATTTCGACGTTGAGGTAGGTCGTGACCACTTCGCGAAGCAGCTCGATATCGCGGTCCTGAATATGGCGCCGATCACCGCGAAGATGGACCGTTATGCCGTCCGCACCGGCTTGCTCGCAAATGACGGCCGCCGTGATAATGCTCGGTTCGATCGTCTTTCGGGCCTCACGAATGGTGGCCACATGATCGATGTTGACATTGAGTTTCGCGGTCATTTTGTATCGTAAACTCCTTTCTTGGCATTTCGTCGGATCTGCATCAGTTCGCCGATCATTCTCCGCGTGTCACGGATCGCGCTGACCTTTGAGCCGGCAACATCGTTCCAACGGACCGGTATCTCGGCAAGCCGCAGATGATGGTAGTTTGCGACGAACAGGAATTCGACGTCGAAACCAAATCTATCGATGGTCATCACGTCGAGCAGTGGGCGGAACTTGGCCATATTGAACGCTTTGAATCCGCACTGCGTATCGGAAAACGGCAGTCCGGAGAGCTTGCGAATGATCAGGTTCACGAGTCGCCCGCCCTGCTCCCGACGCCATGGCTGGTGCGTGCCGATAAGGCTCCGATCAAGGGCCCGCGAGCCGAATGTCACGTCGTATTCGCCGGCGCGGATCGGGTCGATCAGCTTCGGCATCTCATCGATAGGGGCCGAAAGATCGGCATCAGAAAACAGGGCTATCTCCGCTTCCGACGAGCATAGCCCGGTCTTGACAGCAAACCCTTTTCCGCGGTTCTGGTCGTAGTGGATTACCTTCGAGCGGATTTCCGGGGCAGAACTCAAGACGCGTTTTGCAAAACCTGCGGTGTCGTCCTGCGACCCGTCATCGACGACGATGATCTCGGCGTTCAGATCTTGCTCAGAGATGTACGCGATGATCGTCTCCAGCGGCGAGCCGATCCGGTCGCTTTCGTTGTAGGCTGGAATGACTATCGAGACAGAAGGATTCATCGAGTAAAAGCATATATCGTAAGGATTTGCAGGAGAAATGTAAAACTACCGCCGACTCATTGGGCGGCAAACCCGCGTCGGCAGATATCTCGTCTATGGTATTATGTAGGAGCCGGTATCAGGGCCTTATGGGACGACGATTTACAGTTTTTGCAGTGCTTTTCATACTTGCCGGGGCATTGGCCGGGGGCTTTCTCGGCCGAATACCCGCCCGAACGTCAGCCGAAGGCGAGGTCACGGCCGAAAAGCTTCTTACCGAATACCGCGAGGCGCTTCGCGTCATCGAAGACGGATATTCGGGCAAGGTCGATCTCGAGAAGGTGAATGACAGTTCGATGCAGGGAATGCTGTTCACGCTCGATCCGCATTCGTCCTTCTTTACCCGCGAAGAGTATCGGAAATTGAATGAGGAACAGGCATCGCAGTTCTATGGGATCGGAGTTTCGATCCTTCGGCATCGCGACGGCGTTTACATACAATCCGTTATCCCTGACACGCCCGCAGCCAAGGCGGGTCTGAAATATGGCGACCGCATTGTGACCGTCTCGGGCAAAGATGCTAAGGATTGGTCGAGCGCCGAGGTTTCAAAGAATGTCCGCGGCGAGCGTGGCACTGCTGTTAAGGTGCAGATCGAACGGCTTGGCTCGCAGGCGCCGCTGGATTTCGAGATCGTCCGGGGAGGTGTCCCGCTTCCCTCGGTGCGAAATACTTTCATGCTTCCGAATTCGGTCGGATACATCGGCCTCACCGGTGGTTTTCAACAGACCACCTCGGAAGAACTCACGCTTTCCCTGAACGAGCTTAAAAAGCAGGGGATGAAGAGCCTGATCCTGGACCTCCGGGGAAATCCGGGCGGCATCCTCGAACAGGCGGTTGCGGTGGTAAGCAAATTTGTTCCCAGCGGCCAGATCGCCGTTACCGTGCGCGGAGCCAGCGGACAGCAGGAAAGAGAATTGAGAACGACGGGCGGTACGGTTGAAAATTTCCCCTTGGTCGTGTTGATCAATGGCGGCTCGGCGTCGGCGTCGGAGATAGTCGCCGGGGCCGTTCAGGACTACTCTCGGGGCCTTGTGGTGGGCAGCGACAGCTTTGGCAAAGGACTGGTACAGAGGATGTTCCGCCTGCCCTACGGGACGGGGCTGACCCTTACGACAGCGAGGTATTACACGCCGTTTGGCCGTTCCCTGCAGCGGGACTATTCGAGCGGCTCGATCTACGACTATTACACACATGGTGAGGAGCGAACGGATGGGGCAGAGGTAAAACCGAAGCCGGCCGGCAGCCCGGTTCCGACCGCAAACGGAAGGGTTCTCTATGGCGGCCGGGGTATCGAGCCGGACGTGGTTGTCGAAGGTGCGGAGTTTTCGCCCTTGAAGGGCCGGATAAATGAGGCGGCATTCTTTTTTGTGAGGCGCTTGGTTGCGGGTCAAATCGAAGGCCTAGAGACCTTCAAGGTCGATAAGCAGAACTTTAAGACGACACTTTCGAATGGTGATCTTGCTATAACCGACAAATTATTTGAGTCGTTTCGCGTGTTTGCGGCGGCCGACAAAGCTAACGGCGTGACTTCGGATCTCATTTCAAGTCAGTCCGAGTACGCTCGAATGCGGCTGCGTGAAGAATTGGCGACTGCAAACTACTCGACTGAGGCTGGAACGCAGGTTTTGCTGGAAGCAGACCCGCAGATCCTCAAAGCGGTCGAAGTAATGCCGCAGGCCGTGAATATGGTCGCAGTATTTGCGAACAGCTTTAAGTAGGTTACATTTTCGGTACGGTTGAGTTTTGGGCCTGTACCCGGTGCGACGCCGGGACGGTGGATTTTTTTCATTTGCTTACCGTTGGAGTAGAATAATCGCTTCACAAGGCCAGTTTTTTATGTACAAGCAGATCGGCATTTTAACAGGCGGCGGAGATGCTCCCGGACTCAACGCCGTCATCCGCGCGGTCGTCAGAACCGCGATCGGTGAATTCGGGATGACGTGTATCGGGATCGAGGACAGCTTCGAGGGCATTCTCGGTGATACACACACGGTCAAGCTGACCACCAAAACCGTCAGCGGCATTCTGCCCCGCGGAGGTACGATACTTGGCACTCGAAATCGCGGGAGCTTTGTAAAGATCGTTAACGGCACCCCGGTTTATCCTGCGATGCCTATCGGCGAGGCGATCGCCAACCTTGATATTCTCGGCATCGAAGCTCTGATCGTACTCGGTGGTGAAGGTACGCTCGGGATCGCCGAGCAATTCCACAAACGCGGGTTCCCGGTCATCGGAGTTCCGAAGACGATCGACAATGATCTGGCCGCGACGGAATTCACGTTCGGTTTCATGACCGCGATCGATATCGCGACCGAAGCTCTCGACCGATTGCATACGACCGCTGCATCGCACGACAGGGTAATGATCCTGGAGGTGATGGGGCGAAATGCCGGCTGGATCGCCCTTCACGCAGGACTCGCCGGAAGTGCGGATATTATTTTGATCCCTGAGATCCCCTATTCGTTCGATGCGATCGCTCGAAAGGTTCAGGCCCGCGAGAACCTGGGATCGAGATTCACGAATATCGTCGTTGCGGAAGGCGCGGTCGAACTCGGGAAATCCGAGGTTTACCAGGATACCGGAACGCAGCGGCTCGGCGGTGTTGGCGATTATATCAGGCGCAGGGTCGAGGAAATGACGGGTAAGGAAGCGCGCACCGTCGTCCTGGGCCATCTGCAGCGGGGAGGCAGCCCGAATGCCTTCGACCGGATGTTAGGTACGAACTTCGGCGCCTGCGCGGTTCGTGCGCTGGCCAGCGGAGAAACAGGACGAATGGTGGCCCTGCAGGCAGGCGAAGTCGTCACGGTGCCGCTGGATGAGGCATGCACAAGTATCAAACGAGTGCCCGTTGACGGACAGCTAGTTCGTACCGCGAGAGACATCGGCATCTCGTTTGCCGCGCCTAAGGAATCAAAACTCGCTGAGGCCGTCGGCATTGATCCTCGGTTCATCCATTCGACGTCGCCGCCGAACCGTCCAAAGCTCTAAGAAATTATGGAATCAGTAAAGAAGAAGCTTCAGGATGAACTGGATAAGCTTGAGCAGGAGCTGCACTTCAAGCTCCCCAAGGTCATCCAGCACGCCCGCGAATTCGGCGACCTCAGCGAGAACGCAGAATACAAGGCCGCGAAGGAGCGGCAGTCGTTTGTGCAGGCCAGGATCAGCCTTCTCCATCAGCGCATGATGGAGGTAGATTCGATCGATATTTCGAAGATCCCTAAGGATCGGGTCGCTTACGGTTCTGAGGTCGTTCTCTTCGATCTGGATAAAGAGGAAAAGGTTAGATACCGCCTCGTCACGTCCGAAGAAAGCGAGCCTGAGAATGGTAAAATATCTACGGTCTCACCCATAGGACAGGCCCTGATGGGGAAACAGGAGGGCGACGAAGTAAAGGTCAAAACACCGACGGGTTGGCGCAATTTCGAGATCAGCCGCCTGACGACGATCCACGAACAGGAAGATTAGCCATCAAGTGCTGACGGACAACTGATGCTAGGTGCAGGCATAGGACGCGGTGCGATGCGGATCATCAATGCGATGGTGCGCGGTTTGGCGTCTGCCGGCATCCCGCCGAATGTGCTCACGACCATAGGCGTCCTGATCAATCTTGCCTGCGGTATCCTTTTCGGGTTCGGTGAGTTCTTTTGGGCGGGGATCGTTTTGATCGTGGCGAATTTGTTCGACATGCTGGATGGCAATGTCGCAAGGCTCACCGGCCGCGTAACCCGCTATGGCGGGTTTCTCGATTCCACGCTCGACCGGCTGTCAGATATGGGCGCGTTCCTCGGGATAATGATCTTCTATTCCCGTATGACGCCCGAGCATTCGGTGATGAACGTTGCACTCGGCGGTATCGGCATGGTGGCATCGGTTCTGGTCAGCTACACGACCGCCCGAAGCGAAGGGCTCGGCGTCAAAGCAAATGTGGGCTTTCTGCAGCGGCCGGAGCGCGTTGTTTTGCTTATCATCGGGGCACTATCGACCTGGAGCTGGTCATCATCGCATTTCCTCGCGAACCGAATGCCTCAAGTGCTTTGGGTTCTCGCGGTCGGGTCAATGTGGACGCTTATCCAGCGGATGATTTTCATACGGCGTGAACTAATGGCAATGGATCGGAACGATCTGGGCGATAAATGACTTGGCTGGCGAGCTTTTGGGAATCGATAACGCTTGTAAACGTCCTCATGGGCGTTGGGTTGTTCCTTGGCTCGCTGTTGATCAGTTTTGCGGCCATCGGTGTCGTCATGGTGAAGGTGCCGCCGCACTACTTCAGCTCGCATCACGATAGGGATTTCCTGCCTGACAGCCCGTGGCTGGTTCGCTGGGGAGCCGTGATAGCGAAGAATGTTGCCGGTGTTTTCCTTATACTGCTCGGTATTGTATTATCGCTTCCCGGAGTGCCCGGCCAGGGGATCCTCACGATCTTGCTTGGCCTGATCTTCCTGGACATTCCCGGGAAACGGCCGCTTGAGGCTAAAATCATCAAACGCCCCGCGGTACTCTCGGCCATAAATAATCTACGCGCCAGATATAATAAGCCGCCGCTCGAACTTGACGACTAGATGGGACTGATCGACAAACTTCTCGGACGAAAGAAACCGGACCCCGACGCCAGGCGACGGTGGCTGATGGCGAACGGCCGAATTACCGACGGCGAGATAATTGACGCTTGGGTCGAGACGAATGGTGACGAGGTCGTTTACTACCGTTACACTCTGAATGGAGTCGATTTCGAGTCGTCAGACGTATTGACGGCCGCCCAACGTCAACAGCCGGTCAAGTACGCTCCCGGTGCGAAGGTCGGGGTGAGATACGATCAAAGGAATCAAGGAAATTCGATAGTCGAATAATGTTCAAGAAGATCCTCATTGCCAACCGAGGGGAGATCGCTTGCCGCGTGATCCGCGCGTGTCGCGAGATGAAGATCGCCACCGTCGCTGTTTACTCGGACGCCGACCGGGATGCCCTGCATGTAAGGATGGCGGACGAGGCGTTCCATATAGGGCCGCCGCCATCGGCTGAGAGCTATTTGCGATGGGATAAGATCATCGACGTCGCTCGCACGGCAGTGGCCGAAGCCATCCATCCGGGTTATGGGTTCCTATCAGAGAATGCGGAGTTTGTCCGGGAAGTTACAAAAGCGGGGATAACCTTTATCGGCCCACCGCCGGAAGCAATGGAAAGCATGGGCGGGAAGATGTCCGCGCGGAAGATCGCCATCGCGGCCGGCGTTCCTGTGGTACCCGGCACCACCGATCCCCTAGCGAGTTACGAAGAGGCTCTTGATGTCGCCGCCTCGTTCGGTTATCCGGTCATGCTGAAGGCGTCGGCCGGTGGCGGCGGCAAGGGAATGCGGCTCGTCAACGATGGATCGGAGCTTCGGTCAGCCCTTGAGAATTCGCAGTCCGAGGCTAGGGCGAGTTTCGGCGACGATGCGGTCTATATTGAAAAAGCGATCGTTCGTCCGCGTCATATCGAGATCCAGGTCTTCTCGGACAAACACGGAAATCACGTCCACCTTGGCGAGCGCGAATGCTCGATCCAGCGTCGCCACCAGAAGGTCATCGAGGAAGCTCCGTCGCCGATCGATTCGGCTGAACTTCGTGCTGAGATGGGAGCCTGTGCGGTCACAGTCGCCAAAGCCGTCGATTATGTAGGCGCCGGAACGGTCGAGTTTTTAGTATCAGACCTTGACCGCTCGTTCTACTTTCTTGAAATGAACACGCGGCTTCAGGTGGAGCATCCTGTCACCGAGCTAGTGACCGGGATCGATCTCGTCCGCGAGCAGATACGGGTCGCGTGGGGCGACGAACTGTCGTTTTCACAGGACGATGTCACGCTGACCGGCCATGCTATTGAGTGCCGCGTTTATGCGGAAGATCCCGATAACAACTTCCTGCCCTCGCCGGGCAAGATCACGCGGCTGCGGCTTCCTCAGGGGCCCGGTGTTCGCGATGATGGAGGCATTTACGAGGGAGCAGAAGTTTCGATCTTTTACGATCCGATGATCTCCAAATTCGCGGTCTATGGCAAGGACCGTGCCCAGGCGATCAGCCGAATGCGCCGCGCTTTGATGGAGTATGAGGTCGGCGGGATCAAGACGACGCTTCCGTTCTTCCGCGAGGTGATGGATGACGCTGAATTTATCGAAGGGCGTCTGGACACCGGTTTTGTCGGCCGTTTCAATGAACGGAGACAAGCCGCCGACGCGGACCAGCCAACGCAGGATATGGCCGTTATTGCGGCTTCTCTCGCCTTCGCGGCCCGGCAGCGTGATGCCGCGGCAAAGAATGAAAATAGCTCCCAGCCGAGTCGTTGGGTGATGTCGGGCCGACACGCCCTTATGTCCGACAGGCTTTGATATACTTTGGATTCAAATATGGAAGAACTCTTGCGAAGTCTTTTAGGAAAGAAGATCGACGTCACGTGCGGCACGAATGCGGCCTTTCGGGGTGACGTCATGGACGTAAAGTCGGGTGTCTTATATCTGCGGGACGAGGATGGCGAGGTCGCCTATGTCTCGATCGACAAGATCGCCGTTATTTACGAATGTAAGGAAAACCATCCGCGTCCCGGGTTCGTTGTCTAGCGGGATACTTTGGCCGAGAAAAAAGGCAATCCGCTCCGGACTGCCTTCACTAACCCAAAATGCGTAGTTTGATCTACTGAGCCGGCTCGGCCACCTTCAGCTTCCCGAACCCGACAATACGTTTCTCCCAATAGCCCTTGAACGGCGAATAGGTGATCCCCTTGCTCGAAGAGGCGTGATAAAAACCGTTCTCGTCGGCAACGATACCCATGTGGCCAAAGCCGTTGAGAAAGACCAAGGTACCGAATTTGAAGCGTTCGTCCCCGTAAACCGGCTCTGACATTGCCCACATGCCGCGGGCACTCGTTCGCGTGAATTTCATCCCCGCATCCCCGAATGCGGCCCAAACGAACGCCGAGCAGTCGTAGGTGTATGGCCCCATCGATCCATATTTGTAGCGAAGCCCGTAACGCGACCTGATCCCCTGATCAAGCAACGAGCTCGTCATCGAGCCATAACGCGCCTTCCCTGCGGCAACCATCGCAGCAACGCTCATTCTCGTCGCTCCGGCGGCGGCTTTGTTGGTTGGCGGCTCGTAGGCGGCATCAACCTTGGGCTTTACAACTTCAACGGAATTTGTGAGTGTGGGGCGTGAGGATCCTGTCTTTACGATCTCGGTCGAGCGAGGAGGTGCGGGAAGGTTAGTAGGCTGGCTCGAACCCGTCGTTCTCACAATGCGGTCGCGCTCCTGCGCAAGTGAATTGCCAGTTCCAACCATGCCAAGTGCGATGGCACACGCCGAGAGTAAAAGGACCTTTTTAAAATCTGTCAAACCGTATCTCCAATGGAAAATTTTTTGGTGGCGGGAAGATTTGAGGAGACGACGAGAAGTATCGCCTATCTTAAGAAAACAAGTAACGCCGAAAGGTTTCCTGAAATTTCAGGAGCCCTCGAAACTACATCCTCAAATTTTTAACCCTTATAACCTTGAAACTAAGCAATGATCATTATGCCCTATGGCAGAAGAGGATGCAAACGGGCTAGTCTTGGGGTTGTTTTATCGGCTTTGTTAGCACTCAGTCGGGGAGGGGCCCCGCAAGACCTGACCAAGCCACACCCCGTCAAAAACAATTGGCGAGAATCCCCCTGTCTTGGGAATTCCCTCCTTTTCGGCCCTGCCGTCCGTTCCTTCAGTTGTCCTTGTATGTCAGCGTAGAAGCTTCAATCAGGTCCTGTTTCCAGCAAAAAATAGAAAGGCCCACAAAAAAATGCAGGCCTCCACAAATCTGTCGAAATTCGCGTCAAAAACTAAGCTGAGAACGACGTTCCGCAGCCGCAGCCGCCGGTCGAGTTCGGGTTGTCAAAAGTGAATCCCGACCCCATCACGTTCGACGTATGGTCGATCGTGATCCCGTTCAAGTACTGGGCCGAGAACATATCGACGAACATCTTCACACCGTCCTTATCGAGGACGAAATCGCCCGTTCGCGACTCTTCCTCAATATTCAGGCTGTACTGGAAACCCGAACAACCGCCCGGAACAACACGGACTCGAAGGCCCGCCGTTTCCGGCAGATCTTCCTCACCGGCGATAAACTTCTTGATCTCGGTGATCGCCGCGTCCGTTACGTTTAATTCAACTGAAGGTGCTGCAACTGCTGCCATATTATCTTCTCCTGACGAAATATGAAGGCCCTGCCGAAGGCAAATCCTTACTTTAATGTAAATAATACCGCAATATCACCAATATTTCAATAGATCACTGGTCGATACCAGCTCCCCCGACCTTACGGCGATATTGCTCCTTCTCCTTTTCACGCTGTAGATAGGGAATTCCTTTCTCCATCCACGCCGGAGCCGTCGCACCTTTCAGGAAGTGGTCAAAGAACTCCTTCATTCGGCGAGCGTAGTCCTTCTGATTTTGCCTCTTTCGCAGGCCGTGGGGTTCTCCGTTGTAGTTGAAGAAATATACCTCTTTGCCCAGACGCCGAAGTGAAAGGTAAAACTCGATCCCCTGATACCAAGGCACCGCGTCATCGTTGTCGTTATGGATCATCATCACAGGCGTTTGGACGTTCTTAATGGAAAAGAGCGGCGAGTTCTCCATGAATTTATCGGTCGCATCCCACGGGGTCGCACCGATCCGGCTCTGCGTCCGTTCGTACTGGAACTGACGCGGCAAGCCGCTGCCCCAGCGAATACCGTTATATGCGCTGAACATGTTCGCAACCAGTGCCCCAGGCGCGGCGGCCGCGAACTTGTTGGTCCTTGTCAGCATGTACGCGATCTGATAACCGCCCCAGCTATGCCCTTGGATGCCGATCGCCTTTTCATCGACAAAGCCCATTTTTACGATCGATTCGACGCCGGGCATTATGCATGACATCGCGCTCTTGCCCGGATAACCGATCTTGTAAACGATGTCGGGCAGAAATATCACATAGCCATCGCTCGCGTAAACTGCGGGGTTTACATTCTGTCCGGGGCCGGGATTTCGAAAGTCGTGGACCGTATCCGATAGCTTTTCGTAAAGGTAAACGACCATCGGATATTTCTTCTTCGGGTCGAAATCGGCCGGTTTGATGAGAACGCCCTGAAGGGCGACGCCATCCGAACTCTTGTATCGGATCAGCTCAGATGTCCCCCACTTGAACGGTGCCATTTGAGCGCCGCCGTTACTCAGTTTCTTCGGCGAACTAAAGTCTCCGCCGGATGTCCATATGTCCGGATACTCATCGAACCGCGAAGCAGTGTAGACAAAACGGTCGGCATCTCGCGCCTTGATCGGCGTCGAAAAATTCCTCGGTTCCATCATTAGCCGCTCGGGTGTACCGTCTAGTTTTACTCGGTAGAAGCCGGACTCTCTTGTCTCTTGGCTTTCGCCCCGAAGCAGCATCGTCTGCCCGGGCACGACAAACCGTTCGTCCGGATCAGTACGCACGTAGCGCATCTCGGTCTTACTCGGACGTCCGTTCGTGAGCAGCTTTCCGCCGCTGCCGTCAGCCGCGACCTGCCATATATCGAACCGGTCGTAAATAAGCACCTCTTTATCGTCTTTCGTCCAACCGGCGAGGCCGTATGAAGGCGCCGCGCTTGGGCTGTCATGATCTTCACGAGCAAATTTCGTTTTCAATTTGGCTGTAAGATTAGTGACCTTACCATCGGCGATGGTTATCGAATTCCAGTCCTTACCGTCGAAATATACAGCGTAGCGGGCGTTCGGCGACCAAGACGCGCCCCACTGAGCCCCCTGTCGGATCTGTTTCCGGGTTCCATCGGCCGTGTTGACGAGATAAGTGTCAGCGAAACCCGGATCATAGTTTCCGCGTATTCGATACGCACGGTCGTCACTGCCTATGGCCCATTTCCCATCAAAGCTCGGATTGAAAGATTCCATCGTCGGATCAGCCAATTGAACAAACTTCTTATCCGCGATATGCCAAACGCCGCGATAGGAGCGGTCACGGTCGGCGATCAACCGTACCTTTTGCTGAGGTTGAACATAATCGTCCTTCCAGTGCCAGAGGTCGAGCACAACACGCTCTTCATCAGGAACAGCATTATTTGGGTCCGGCTCCGGGTCGGGCGGTGGAGCACTGCTGATAAAGAGGCGGCTGCCGTCGAACGAGAAGGCCAGAGAGCCCTTTTCGCTGACGACATATTCGCTGCGAAAGCCCGCCGTCTTTTCCGAAACAGCCTCGTCCGCCTTCGCGGCGCCTCTCGCCCAGTGATAGACCTTGAATCTGGGCTGCTTAGCGGCGGCATCGTCCTTGTCGCTGATAAAGGCGAGCTGCTTCTGTTCCTCATCCCAAGTCAGCTTCGTGTATTTGCCGGGGCCAGCAAGCAATGCAACCGGAGGGTCCGCAAGCTGGGGCGTGACGGCGAACGTTCCATTCGTTTCTTCCTTTCGCGATGAAACATTGAAAACGAGCGTCTTTGCATCTTTAGCAAAGCTATACTCGAGCACGTCGGCAAAGGTTCTTTCCTTGCCATCGCTCAGGCTGCGAAGCACAAGGGTCGTACCGTATTCACGGCGTCTTGCCGGTGTCGGCGAAGGCGACGGACGCGGTGCGGCATTAGAATTTGCGGCGGCCGTGTTCGCGTTGGCTCCGCCTTCCGGCCTAGGGCGTTCTTCTCTCGCGGCCTCTTTCAGGATCGCGACAAAGCCCGAGCCATCTTCGGGGACCTGATATGATTTCGCTTCTTCGACTCGGGTGACCTTACCGTTGGCCAAGTCCATTATGCCGAGAGCGTTCTTCGGAAACTCCGCCGGTGGTTTCTTATCTTTGCGTGCCTTCAGGATATCGGCCTTGTTCGGCTCGATATTGAAGAATAGATACTTGCTGTCCGCCGAGAACGTCGGCCGCAAAAGTCTTCCCGTCGCCTGGAACGCAGCCGTCGCGACCGGATCAGCCGGGTCGGGCGGCGGCGTCGGCGGCCGATACCCACGGGGCACACGCCATTCGGTATCGGCCGTGGTGCTTTTCACATAGAGTTCGCCGTCTCCATCCTGCGGCTGCAGCACATACGCGACAAATTTGCCGTCACGCGAGACCGTCATGCCCTGAATGCTTTTCCAGGAATCGAAATCGGAAGCGGTGATCGGGCGTTTTGCCGACTGCGCGGGGATCTGCCCGGTCAGCAGACTGAAAAGCAACGCGAGGAATACTAATTTTTGCGGCATTTGCCGAGTGTGCAAAGAAAACATAGATACGACCGTCCTAGTTGTTTTTGAACTTAAGAGAATCCGCCATCGTCCCGAAATATAGCTCCCTCAAGGGTTTAGGCCCTAGTAAGGATCACCAGTTCCGGTTTCATCGCCTCGATGGAAACTTGCCGTGCGGCCTCTTCGGCAACCTTGCGGAAAGCAGCGGCCTGAGGTGAATCAGGTGCCGAAACGACAACGGGCGTGCCTTTGTCGCCGCCCTCGCGAACCTCCATTCCGAGCGGAACTTCGCCGAGGAAGTTGAGGCCGTATTCGTCGCAGAGTTTTTGTCCGCCGCCTTTGCCGAAGATCTCGTATTTGTTTCCGGTGTCAGGCGCGATGAAATACGACATGTTCTCGATCACGCCGAGAACGGGCACGTTGACCTGCTCAAACATTTTTACGGCTCTCCGCACGTCGGAGAGCGAAACTTCCTGCGGCGTCGTGACCAGTATGGCCCCCTGAACGGGCACTAGCTGGGCCAAACTAAGCTGTACGTCGCCCGTGCCCGGCGGCATATCGACGACGAGATAGTCAAGCTCGCCCCAGTTCACGTCGGTCAAAAACTGACGCACCACGCCGTGGAGCATCGGGCCGCGAAGGATCATCGGCTTGTCGGGCGGAACGAGGACCGCCATCGAGATCATCTTGATGCCGTGAGCCTCGATCGGTTTCAACTGGCCTTTAAAAACCTCGGGCTGGTCGTAGCCGGTGCCGAGCATCAGGGGGACATTTGGGCCGTAAACGTCGGCGTCCATGATGCCGACCTTCGCGCCATTGGCCGCAAGAGCAACGGCGAGATTGACGGCAACCGTCGATTTGCCGACGCCGCCTTTGCCGCTTGAGACGGCGATGATGTTCTTGACGCCGGGTATCGCGACGTTGTTCTTGATCCCGCGACCCTGTGGGACCTCGGCATCCATCGTGACATTCACATTCGATACGCCTTCGATCGCCGATACCAGATCGATCGCCTGCTGCTCCATCAGCTCCTTGACCGGACAGGCAGGCGTCGTGAGGACGATCCGGAACGCCACATCGCCGCCGCTGATCGCAATATCCCGTACGAAACCAAGCGTGACAATATCCTTGCGCAAGTCGGGATCGATGATCTTAGACAGCGCTTCCAAAACTGTTGCTTCTGTAAGATTGCTCATTTTTGCTTGATAAGTCGATTGTATCAAATGACCCGCGTCACCAGGAATCGTCAGCCTGTGTCCCAAGTGTCCCACCGGTGTCCCACCCGCTCGCTGGTACAGCTAACTATAAGACACAACATCACTTACGTGCACGAACCGATCGATCTGAAAGCTTTTTTAAAAACAATTGTCAAAGATCTATCCTTGCAGGAAATGCAACATCTTTTCAGCGATAGCACAGTTGATGGACAAAAGTCAAGATGTATCTTGCTGATGCCGGGGTGGTGAGATGAACTGTCGATCTCCTTCCGCTCCGATCGTGAGTTGGCCAACTCTCGGAAGGATTGCCACTAGCTTTAGCTAATGGGTCGCTTGAAAGAATTGCCTCTTGCTCAGGCTGTGGATAGCTTGAATGAACTGCTACTAACTCAGGCTGTCGATGACCTGAAAAAATTGCCACTAAATCAGGCTGTCGATGACCTGAAAAAATTGCCACTAGCTTTAGCTAGTGGATTGCATTCTGTAAATGATCCGGGCTTCAGCCCAATGGTGTTATAAGCTGTTGGGCTAAAGCCCGAAGCCTTTTTTCTTGCCTATTTCCACTAGCTAAAGCTAGTGGCAATTCATTCCGAAAACATAGCTAGAGCCAGTGGCAAGTTCCTAATAGTTGGTGCCAATTCATTCAGAAGACAAGGCTAAAAGCTGGTTTATTGGTTTTTCCGCATGAATGGGCTAAACTTCCGCTATTCAATTCTTTAGCTATGTGCTTCCACAGATGGATGAAACACTGAGATCGGGATACGAAAGGATCAGGGACGGCGAGGCGGGCTTTTATCGGCAGCCTCGCGGGCTGATCGCGGTGTGGGGGAAGGAAGCGGTCCAGTTCCTCGACGGAATGATCACCAACGACATGAAAACGCTCGAGGACGGGTGGCAGATGCTCGCCGCGTTCCCGAACGCGCAAGGGCGTTTGCTGGCAGTCGTGCGAGTGCTCCGGCAGGGTGACCGATTCCTGCTCGAAACCGAAGAAGCGACACGTGAGAAGCTCTTTCAGAATCTCTTTCGGTTTACGTTCGCCGGAGATTTTTTCGTCGAAGACCTGTCGGCAGATAATGTTTGCTTTGAGCTGTTCGGGAGTCATGCCGAAGGAGCGGCAGCGGGTGGTGGCCTGACAATTAGCGACCGGGTAAGTTCCCGCGTATTCGTCCCGCTCGCGGCTGCCGACGGGGTCATTCACAGGCTGACCGATAGCGGCGCGGTCGAAATATCGCCGGAACTCTACGAACTCCTGCGCATCGAGAACGGTGTGCCGCTCTACGACGTCGATATGGACGAGGCCACGATCGTCCCGGAACTCGGTCTCGACGGACTGATCTCTTATAACAAGGGCTGTTATATCGGCCAGGAGATCATTGCCAGGATATATTTTCGGGGACACGTGGCGAAACGGCTTACGGGCATTGTGTCGGAACCGGGAGCGGCTGCGAGCGGGTTTTTGCCCGATACGGAGTTGACGGCCGATGACGGGAAAAATGCGGGCCGCGTCACCTCAGCCGCCTATTCGCCGAGGCTCGGCAAGCACATTGCTCTCGCCTATGTTCGCTATGACTTCCTGGCTGCCGGAACGATGCTCAATGCCGGCAGATCTGCAGCGATCGTGATCGATCTGCCGTTTATTAGCTAGAATGAACATCGCTCAAATGAATCAAAACGAACTCGACATCGATCTGCCAAACGCCAAGCTCGCGTACACGATCATTCAAACGCTGCTTGATGGGCACGAGGCCTTGAGCGACTTGCTCGTTGTGATGTCGCACGCCCTCGATGAAGATACGCTGAAGGCTTTGACGATGACCGGTGAATGGCAAAAATACCTCGAATCAAAGCGGAATCTCGAGACGGCTCACGCACAGATCGAGAAGCTGACAGAAGCATTAAAGACCCTTGAGAATAATACGGGCTCCTAGCCACCCGCTGGGTTTCCGACGATCTTCTTGACCTCGCCGACCAGGTAAAGCGAACCGGTCACGAGGATCAAGCCTTCAGCGGGCGTGATCGTATTTGCCAGTTCGACGGCTTCAAGCACGTTTTCGGTCAATGACACCCTCTCCCTCGACACGGACCGTGAAAGGTCGGCCAGCAGTTCGCCAGCCACAGAAGACCTTTCGTTCGACGGCCGGGTCAGTATCAGCCGCTCAGCAAGAGGTGCGAGCCGGCGAAGTATCGCAGAGATTTCCTTGTCGCGCATCGCCCCGAACAGGAGTGTGATCGGGCGGGTCTCATTTTCCTTCAGATACCGAGCCAGTGCTTCCGCTCCACCTATATTGTGGGCCCCGTCAAACAGATATCGGCCGCGATATTCGAGCCTTCCGGGATGACGCGCATTCTCGAGGCCGGCGACCACAGCCTGGTCACTAATGTCAAAATGCTCTCGTAGGATATCGGCCAAGAGAAGCGCGACCTCGGCATTCTCAGTCTGATGCGATCCTCGAAGCCCAAGAGCCGGAAGGCCGAAGCCTTGTCCGAGAAATTCCGTGGTCAGTCTGGGTTTCACTCCGACCTCTTTGCAGCGGGAAAAGATCGCTTTCATTGCCGGGCGCGTTTGCTGGCAGGCCGCGACCTTTGAACCCGCATGGATGATCGCGGCTTTCTCAGCGGCGATCTCGTTCAGGGTTTGACCAAGGTACTCTTGATGATCGAGGTCGATCCGAGTGATAGCGGCGATCTCTGCTCCGGCTGCCGTCGTAGCGTCAAATCGTCCGCCGAGGCCGGTTTCGAGGATCGCAAGCTCCACGCTGCGTTCCGCAAATGCAACCAGCGCCATTGCTGTCACCTGTTCGAAATAGGTTGGCACGGTCGCGAGCCGGCCCTCGGCGACAAGCCTCTCCAACGTGCCGCGAACCGTCGTTGCGAGGGCCGCAAATTCTTCCTCCGACACATCAACGCCGTTGATCTTGATGCGTTCGGTGATCGACACGAGATGAGGCGACGTAAAAAGTCCCGTGCGAATTCCCGCTTCGCGACAAATAGAATCGAGAAACGCACAGACCGAGCCCTTTCCATTGGTTCCGGCGACCTGGACCTTGAGGTATTTTGTTTGCGGCTCGCCGAGCGCGGCCAGCAGCGTGCGGATGTTCTCGAGCCCGAGTTTCATCGCCTCGACCTCATTGCCAAGGGATAGAAGATAATGTTCCGCTGCGGCAAAATTCATCCTTAACAAGACCCACGCGAACCGGCTATTCTAATGAA
This sequence comes from Pyrinomonadaceae bacterium, assembly GCA_021463165.1. Lineage (GTDB taxonomy): Bacteria > Acidobacteriota > Blastocatellia > Pyrinomonadales > Pyrinomonadaceae > OLB17. Next base: position 50,103 of record JAJTWY010000002.1, read on the forward strand.
TATGTACAAGACCCTTTTCTCGCTCCTCACAATCATCGGAACCGCCCTCTCGACTCTCGGCCAGTCAGGCCAGACAGCTATTTTCTACGAGATCACCGGCAGGCGGCTGACTAAACCATCATATATTCTCGGCACATTTCACGCGATATGTCCGACCGATATGCTGCCGATCGAAAAGCTTACGCCGTTTCTCGACAAGACGGATCAGATGTTCCTGGAACTCGACATGGACGACCCCGCGGTGATGACGTCGATGGCACGCGGTCTCGCGATGCCGGCTGGCAAAACGCTGAAGGATCTTTATACGGACGAGGAATATTCACGGATCGACGCATTGCTACGATCCTCGGTCGGGATACCGGTGGATATGGTCAAGACGATCAGGCCCTCGATGCTCGCAGTGATGGTGGCGACCAGCACGAAAACGCTCGGGTGCACACCGAAGGCGGTAGACACGGTCGTCATGGAAGCGGCGGTCGCCCGCAAAAAGCCGATATTGGGGATCGAGACCGTCGAAGCGCAGATGGCCGTGCTCAATAGTCAGCCGATCGAGAAACAGGCCAAGGAATTGCTCAAGATGGCGACCGATCCCACTCGATCGATCACAGAGATCAAATCGATAATGGCAGTCTACAAGGCTCAGGATGCCGAGGGGATCTTCAAGGTTACTACCACTCAGATGGCTGAAGAGAAGGCTTTCCAAACCGTACTGCTCGATAATCGAAACAAGGAATGGATCCCGAAACTCGAATCAGCCATGGCGGCAATGCCGACATTCTTCGCGGTCGGGGCCGGACATCTCGGGGGCAAAGCCGGTGTAGTTAACCTGTTAAGACAAAAGGGCTACAAGCTCAAACCGATCCGGCTCTAGCGATCGTCGACCAAAAGGCGTGATCGCGAAGTACCCTCCCTAACCGATGCTTACGGCTCGGCCGGCAGGTTCCGGTTCATCATAAAATCAAGTAAGCGGACTATCGTCTCTTTCATTTCGCGACGGTCAACGACACGATCGACCATGCCGTGTTCTAACAGGAATTCACTTCGCTGAAAGCCTTTCGGGAGCTTTTGTCGGATGGTTTGTTCGATCACGCGCGGGCCTGCAAATCCGATCAACGCCTTTGGTTCCGCGAGAATAACGTCACCGAGCATTGCAAAGCTCGCCGTCACGCCGCCGGTCGTCGGGTCGGTCAAAACCGAGATGAATGGCAGCCGGGCCTCGTGGAGACGCTGCAATGCCGCCGAGATCTTGCCCATCTGCATCAAGCTGAGCGTGCCTTCCTGCATTCGGGCGCCGCCCGAAGCCGAAAAGATGATGACCGCGCCGCGTTCCTCGATCGCTCTTTCGATCAGCCGAGTGATCTTCTCTCCCACGGCAGACCCCATCGATCCGCCGATGAACGACATATCCATCGCGCCCGCAAAGGTCAGGTGTCCGCCGGTCATCCCCTTGCCTGAGACAATGGCCTCGGGCAGCCCGGACACCTCCTTTGCCTGCTGGATACGATCCTTGTAAGGCTTTGAATCAACGAATTCGAGCGGATCGCCCGACGTGACGTCTTCGTCGAGTTTCTCGTAGCGGCCGTCGTCGAAAAGATGCTTCAGACGGTCAACTGCCGAATATCGGAAATGATACCCGCAATGAGTGCACACCTCGTGCGAATCGCTGAGTTCGCGTTTGTAGAGAGCATTCTCGCATTCGGGGCATTTTACAAAGATCCCTTCGGTGCGGACGTTTTGGGCTTCGTCGCTCTCCTGTTCTTCGATCTTTGGTTTGTCGCGGCGAAACCAGGACATAAGTAATAGTCGATGGTCGGTTCTATCGAAAGATAAAGACTAACATACGAGTCTGCATCTTGTCAGAACCGGCGGCCTACGAGGGCGGTCCCGACAGGATGTTCGTCATTTCACGATGTATCAGCCCGTTGCTTACGAGCATCGGCGGCGAATAGATGCTGAACTTCGAGCCATCGTAACCGCTGACCTGCCCGCCAGCCTCCTCGATAAGCAATATCCCGGCGGCCATGTCCCATGGATTCAGACCTTCTTCCCACATCCCGTCGAAACGGCCGCAGGCAACATAGGCAAGGTCGATGGCGGCCGAGCCGTCGCGCCGAACACCTCGCGCACCGAGCAGGAACTGGGTTATATGCCGCGCAAAATCGTCGCGTCGCTTGAAATCATACGGGAAACCCGTTACGAGCAGGGCCTCGCTCAAACTCTCGGTCTTCGAAACGCGGATCGGTTTGTTGTTCAGCGATGCTCCTTTACCGCGTTCGGCCGCAAACATCTCGTTTCGCGTCGGATCAAAGGTTACGCCGACCGCGAGTTCCCCGTCGTGTTCGAGGGCAAGCGTGACCGCAAAACACGGATAGCCGTGAGCATAGTTGGTCGTGCCGTCAAGCGGGTCGATGATCCATTTCCACCGGTTCTCACCGCCGATGACCACAGCATTACCCGATTCTTCGGCAAGGATCGAGTGTTTGGGCTGGTGCGACCTGATCCGCTCAATGATCAGAGCCTCGCTCGCGAGGTCGGCCTCGGTGACGAGATCGATGTCACCTTTTTTCGAGACCGCCACCCGGCCAAATTTTTCGAGGAGCAATTGGCCGGCGTCTCTAGCGATGTCGATAGCGAAATTCAGCATAGATAGATTTTCCAACGCGAAGACGCAAAGGAGCAACGTCGCAAAGCAAAAAGGACACGAGCAGTCGCCCACGTCCTTTCTCTTCAAAATTGCGGCCTCAGACTTGATCGCAACACACGCTTGAAAATTGCTACCGTTGCTCGATTCCTCGCCTAGCGGAGTTCACAACTAAGCGTTGTGCGGAGCCTGAGACCATATTAAGGATAGCGGATGGCGTAGAATGAATAAAGTCCGTCACCCCATTTTCTACGCGGCCGAAGCCTTGTCGAACTCAGCAAATTCCTTTTTCGCTTGAACAAGTGCGGGCATATCTGCATCCGCGTCCTTCCACAGCTCGAAGAATTTCTCGTATTCCGCCTTGTCTTTTGTTGCCCGGGCTTTCCCTAGCTGTGCTAAGGGATAGAGCGATGATAGCGGGGCCTCGCCGCGACGGTTCAGTATCTTGTCAAACTCCCGCACCGCGGGCTTTGAATTGCCGAGTTTTAAATATGCCAGTCCGCGGAGGTACTGCGGATAGAATTCAGCCGCCCTTTCCAGTCGCTCTGCAACTTCCAGTTCGTCGATCGCCTCTTTTGCTTTTCCGCTCTGGAGCAAAAGGGCGGCGTTTATCGTCGGGATCCAAAGTTGTGTAAGCAAAGTGTCATTCGGACGGTCGGCAAGCAATTCTCGTGTAAGAGCGTTAACCTCATCGGCATTTCCCGCCGCTGCAAGCGCAAGGGCGACCGAGGCTACGACCTGCTGGCCCTTTTCAAGGTTGAGGGCCTTATTTGTCTGCGCCTTCAGGACCGTCTTCAACTGCGGATCGCCCGAGGTAGGAAGGCCCGAACCGGAACTCCAAAACACGATCCGGAGGGCCTGTTCCGATGCGAATTTCGCGGCTACTTCCTTCGTACTTCCGCGTCCCGCAAAATCTATCGACCGCCTCGAGAAATCCTGCGCCGTTCGCCACTTGCCCTCAAATCCCGCAACGCCGGCCTGCAGGTCCAGTGCGAGATATTCATCATCACGGCCCGCAAACCAGTTGAGATTTTTCGCCATCGCCTCGGTATCGCCCTCGATGAACGCTACCTTGAAAGGAAACAGGTGAAAGTAGTCACCGTCGAGTTTCCGTTCGAATGCCAGCCGGCATGTCTCCTTTGCATCCTCGTACAGCCCCAGCGACACCTGCGATTCCAGCAGATTCATGTAGATCGTCGCATAGTTGGGATCGATCCGAATTCCCTCACGGGCATATTCGATAGCTTTCTCCGACTGGCCGAGACGCTCGCAGGTATCGGAAAGACTGACGTACGAGACGACGAAATTCGGATAGGTTTTTCGCCATAACTGCAGCGTCTCGTTGGCCTTATCCATCTCGCCGACAACAAAATTGTAGTAATAATAGATGATCCTCAGCCGCTCGGTCTCACTCACCGCTTCGCGCAGTTCATAGGCGCGGGCCGTCATCTCCGAGGCCGCATTCCACTGGTCTGTGTTGCGGTATACAACGGCCAACTCGGTGTATGCAAGAGCAAATTCCGGATCCACCTCGAGAGCCTTCCGGTAGAAGGGGATCGCCTCAAGCTGCTTACCGTTGACCACCTGTTCGCGGCCAAGTACGAAGATCTTTAGCGCCTCGAGTGAGGATGTTGTGATCGATTCACCCGGAACATTGAATTTCTCAATAGAACTTAAACTTTCGCCGAGCTTCTCGCGAATCCCGGTCGCCGCCCGGCTAAGTGCATTCAGGACCTCTTCACGTGAATTGACCTGCTCAAATTCGCGCCCCAGACTCCCACCCGTTCTGGCGTTTACCGCTTCGAGTGTCAATACATAGGTCTGGCCAAAACTGGAGATCGATCCGGTGATGAAGGCCTTCAAGTTCTGCCGCATGCAGATCTCTTCACCGAGCTCCCGCGTGACGCGTTCATCGGACCGCCGTCCCATCAAACGAAGCGTTTGACTCACACGCATGTCGGGAACGATGTCCAAAAACGGCGATTGAGCGAGTGAAAACGCAAGGGCCATCTTGAGGGTTTGGTCAAAGATGGTTTCGCCCGTGCTATTTTCAAACTCGGTCAACAGTAGCGAATCCTTCACCCCGCCGGTCGAGCTTGAACCCGAAGTTGTGGAATGTCGCGGGGCGCTGATCGAGCCCGGGTCTGATCTGTTCGGCACGGCCGTCTGCTCGAGTTTTGCTTCGATCTGCAGCTCGTCACGCAGGTCCTTGAGATCGACCAGCAGGTCCTGTGTTGTCTGATAACGAAGGTCGCGCTTTTTCCTCAGCGTCTTTTGAACGATCCGCTGGAGTTCCTTGGGGAGGTGCGGGGCGAGCGATGTGATCGGCTGCGGCTCGGTGCTGATGATCGACGAAAGCAGGTCGGTCATGGTCTCGCCGGCAAAGGGGACCTTTCCGGTCAGCATTTCATAGAGAACGATACCGAAACTGAATACGTCCGAGCGTGCATCGGTATTCTTACCGCGGGCCTGCTCGGGCGACATATAGGCAACGGTGCCCATGACAACTCCCGGATTGGTCTTGACGAGTTTTTTTGTTTGCTCTTCGCCGTCGGCTTCATTGATCTCGGTAAGCTTGGCCAACCCGAAATCCAGCACCTTCACATAGCCATCCGACCGGACCATTATATTCTCCGGCTTGATATCTCGATGAACTATGCCGGCCTGATGAGCGGCCGAGAGGGCCTCGGCCGTCTGGATCATTATCGATAGCGTCTCATCGAACGAGAGCCTCTTCTTCAGTCGTTCGCGGAGCGTCTTTCCGTCGATATACTCGGTAGAGATGTAGTGCTTTCCCTCGTATTCCCCGATCTCGTAAACGGTCAGGATGTTTGGATGATTGAGAGCCGAGGCGGCCTTGGCTTCCTGTATGAACCGGTTCAGAAGATCTTCTTCCCGGCCGAACCTTTCGTGAAGAAACTTGATAGCGACCTTTCGGCCCAGCTTGGTGTCGGCCGCAAGATAGACATCACCCATTCCTCCCGAACCGATCTTCGATTCGATACGGTAGTGGCCAATCTTGCTGCCGGTCTCCAGATCCGATCCCATCGCTAACTTAAAGTGAATGAACAGGATAATGAAAAAAAGCGAAAATACAAACCAAAAAAGCGAGGTGGACGCACAAAACTGGTTCGCGTCTCCTCGCTTCAGGTAATTCGCTGGCGGAAAGGGTGGGATTCGAACCCACGGAACCCGTTAAGGCTCACAGCATTTCCAATGCTGCCAATTCAACCACTCTTGCACCTTTCCGCGAAAAAAACTTATCAATTATCGGCCGCATCACCGTCGCTTTCGCCACCGTCGTCTCCGTCTTCATCCGAGTCGGCGTCGGAGTCGGTATCCTCCTGCGATGACCCGTCGTCCTCGTCCGCATCCTCACTCGCGTGGATCTCACCGTCCGCGGCCTCCGATTCATCATCGCCCGACATCCATGTGTAAACAAATCCGGCAAGCAGGGCACCAAGGATCGGAGCGATCCAGAAAAGCCAAAGCTGATTGACCGCCCAGCCGTCATAGAAGATCGCAACAAAGATCGCGGGGCCGGTCGAACGCGCCGGATTTACGGACGTATTCGTGACCGGGATCGAGATCAGATGGATGAGCGTCAGGCAAAGCCCGATAGCGATGGGCGCAAAACCATTCGGTGCACGTTTATGGGTCGAGCCGAGAATGACGATCAGGAAGCCGAAAGTAAGCACGACCTCGGCCACGAAGCAGGCAAAAACCTCATACTGGCCCGGTGATCGCGTGCCAAAACCGTTCGAGGCGAAGCCGCCGGCCATCGAAAACCCAGCCTTTCCGCTAGCGATAAGATACAGGAGCCCCGATCCCGCGAGAGCCCCGAGTACCTGAGCGGCGATGTAAGGCAGAATGTCCTTCGGGTCGAACCGCTTGCCCGCCCACAGGCCCAGCGTAACCGCCGGGTTGAAGTGGCCGCCCGAAATGTGGCCGACCGCGTAGGCCATGGTCAAGACCGTAAGGCCGAAGGCAAGCGCAACTCCCGCAAAGCCGATACCCAGATTGGGAAACGCAGCCGCAAGCACGGCGCTTCCGCAACCCCCGAAAACGAGCCAAAGCGTTCCAATAAACTCTGCCGACAACCTTTTTGCTAATGGCATAAGGTAGATCCTCCAGAACCGTTGAATTAGTTGATACGGCGTGATAATAACCGATAAATTCTCAAAGAACAAAACAGTTGGCGGCCGGCTCGCAACGGTAGGCCGCGATCGCCGCCCCTACTGTCGCCCGCCCACGACCAACTGCCTACTCGATCCAGATGGCGGAGAGGGTGGGATTCGAACCCACGGTACCCGTAAAGGTACAACAATTTTCGAGACTGCCCGATTCAACCACTCTCGCACCTCTCCGCGCGAACTTTAGATTGTAAATGTTCGCCCGCGAATTTAGCAAGCCTGACAGGCCCCGACAGCCGCCGTCAACGACGCGCCTTAAAGAACTCCTGCATCAGTGAACGGCATTTGTCCTCCAGCACACCTGACGTGATCTCCATCCGGTGGTTCAATTCCGGACTATCGCAAATGCGAAAGCGTGTTTCGGCGGCTCCGAAGCGTTCGTCAGCGGCCCCGTAAACGAGACGGGCGACCCGTGCATGAATGAGCGCCCCGGCACACATAGCACAGGGTTCTATCGTCGAATACATCGTGGTCCCCGCAAGACGGTAGTTCCCGACACGGATAGCAGCCGTCCTCAGTGCGAGGATCTCGGCGTGGGCGGTCGGATCGATGTTCTTGATCGTCCGATTCGATGTCGCCGCAAGGATCTTACCGTCGCTTCCGACGAGCACCGCGCCGACCGGCACCTCGCCCAGTCTTTCGGCTTCACGCGCGACGTGTATCGCCCGCCACATCCAGTTTTCGTCCTGCTCAGTCCCAGCCATTTTTATGAGTTTACTAGCCTTTCGAAAAACTGCGAAGACTGCATCGGCCAGGGAAACCCGCGAAATCTTGCATACATCCGGAAAATGTTAAACAATATCGGCTTGGGCTATCTTTCCCCCGCAAGTGCGTGCCGCGAATAAACTATGAACGATGAGGTTCGGACAGGGACCCAATCTGCGGACGATATTCATATAACGAATGTTCCGCCGTCTTTCCGCGCCTTCGCCGAGGAGGTTCACAAGCGCTCGCAGAAGCCAAAACCAACACCCGCCACGATACCGCAAAAGCTGTTGCCTGCGGAATTCAACATGTCGATGGCACATTTCTATCGCGGCGAGGTCCAGCGGTCGAATGTGTGGCGCAGCCGGCTGGACGCGACGACGAATTGGGCCGTGATCACCGCCGGCGCGACGCTTTCGTTCGTATTCAGTTCGCCCGATAATCCGCATTTTGCCATCCCGATCAATACGCTTCTGGTCTCTATCTTTCTCTTTATGGAGGCTCGGCGTTATCGCTATTACGAGGTATGGGCAAATCGCGTCCGGGTGCTGGAGACGGGCTATTACGCTCCGATGCTGTCGCATCGAACGATACCGCCCGACAAGGAATGGGCCGAACACATCGCGGCCGATCTCATTTCGCCGCATTTTACGATCAGCGTTTGGGAAGCGGTCGGCCGACGCCTGCGGTCGAATTACCTCTGGATCTTTGTGCTCCTGTCACTCTCCTGGACCCTGAAGGTGTATATCCACCCGTCGCCGATCCCGCTCTCATCGGACGCCGATTACCGTATGTTCTGGGATGTTTTCCTCCAGCGGGCAACGGTCGGCCTCGCACCCGGCTGGTTAGTGGTCGCCTGTGGCATCTTCTTTAACGTCCTGATCTTTTTTGTGGCATTCAGCACGCTGAAGTTGAAGAACGCGTCGAGCGAGGTCCTGCCGCTCGAAAGCCTTGAATGGCACCCGCTGAAACAGGTCTCTGACTGGGCTGAAAGCAGCCTTAAGAGAAGAAACACCATCCGACGATCCAAAAAGGCCCGGCAGCGAATGCGTTCGGTCCACAAAACGGATGCGTAAGCTGGGCGGAAGTATCACAGCGAGATACAGGTTCGGCAGCTGTGGTTTTGCCTTTTTACTTTTTCCTTTTTACCCTTGTATCTATGCCAATTGACTTAGAAGACAGAGGCTCGGCCCTCGAAAACGAATATTTTCACCGTAAAGAAAAGGAATTGATCGCCAAGATGAAGGCGAAGATCGAGGGCGAGGACGCAAAGAGCCTCGAAATATCGTGCCCAAAATGCGACGGAACGCTGATCGAGACCGATTTTGAAAAGATCAAGATCGATGTTTGCAGCAAGTGCTCCGGCGTTTGGCTCGATGCCGGCGAGCTAACGCTGATCGCCGACAAGGACGAAGAAAAAGGCTGGTTCGGTAAGCTATTTGGCTGATCCCGGTCGGCCTGTTTTTGACGCTGTGACCGCAGCGAAACCTTTGACAGAAGCGGGGCTCGACTCTTTCGATCTCGACGCCCGATCCAGTGCATATGAAGATCAATCGTAAGCTATTCGTCGCAGTCGTCTCCCTAGCTCTATGTTTGGCAGCGTGGTCATCCGCCGCCTTCGCCCAGCCGGCTGCGGCGCCTTCTCCGAAATCGCTCGCACCAAATGTTCGCGAATCAAAGCTCGCAAGCAAGCTGATGGCCCGCGAGATGAGCTATCGGGTGGTGCTTCCTGCCGGTTACGCTGATGCAAAGGCGGCTTCGACGCGATTTTCCACGCTGTATCTGCTCCATGGGTTGACCGGCAACTTCGCGAACTGGACGGATAAAACCAAGGTCGCCGAATACGCCCTGAAACATAACTTCATTGTTATAACGCCGGATGGCGGCAACGGCTGGTATAGCGACAGCGTTACCGTGCCAAATGACAAATACGAGAGCTACATCGTCAAGGAACTGATCCCCGAGATCGACAAGAACTATCGCACACTGGCCGACCGTGATCACAGGGTCATCGCGGGGCTGTCGATGGGCGGTTACGGCGGCTTGAAGTTCGGGTTGAAGTATCCCGAGTTGTTTTACCTTGCGGGCAGCTTTAGCGGCGCGATCGGGGCCGCGGAATTCACCGAAAAGACCGCCGGGGCGATAGGCAAAAGCCTTGATGCGATATACGGAGCCGAAGGCAGTGAGGGTCGGGCGGCGAATGACGTTTTTAAGCTCGTCCGAGATCTGACGCCTGAAAAACTGAAGGCCATCCCGTTTCTCTACGTTTCGTGCGGCAACGAAGATTTCCTGATCAATAACAATCGTGATTTTATGAAACTGCTCGTCGAGAAGAAGGTTCCACACGAATATCGCCAGCATCCGGGTGTTCACGATTGGGTGTTCTGGGACGATCAGATCAGGGAGTTCTTATCTGTCGCCGCGAGGCGCCAGAAGGCGAGTACCGGAAGCTCGAGCAGCCCGGCTCAGGAGTAGCCATGCTAAAGAAGATCATTATTTCGCTTGTCGTTATCGTGGCGGCGTCTGCCGTTGGCACCAGCGCCCAGGATCGGACGAAGGTCAACGACGCGAAGGCCGCAAAAATGCTGCTCGGCAGACACAAACTTTCGCTTCAATGGATAAGCTGGGACTATTTCGGGACCGCGACGGTGACGAATAAGGACGGCGTTTACTATCTCAAAGGCGAGCAAAAGGGCCGCGGTTCGAACCGCAGCGACTTTGTTCGTGTCGATGGCGTCGTTACGCAGATCGATGCCAAACAGTTCACTTTCGACGGGACCGTCGTGACTCAAGTCAGCCATAACAACGGCGGCCAGCCGTGCGAACGAAAGGGCATCCTTAATTTCCGCATCACGGGCACTCGTAAATACTGGCGTATGCAGCAGATCGACAGCCCTTGCGAGGCTATCGCGGATTACGTGGATATTTTCTTCCGTTGAGGCACGACTTTCCTTCCTTCACGACAAAAAGCCGGTAGGCCACGGCCTAAACTTCACCATCGGTTCCCCGACGCTACCGTTCCGGCCGGTTCTCGATGTAATATCTAACACACCAAGATCTTATTTACTGGGAGAATCATAAATGCCGAGACCGGTCCGTTCGTACTTGTTTGCGATTGTCGCAATTCTGTCATTTGGAGCGTCAGTTTACGCGCAGAACACGCCGACGCTTTTTCGCCAACCGGCTATCAGCAGAACCGAAATAGCGTTTTCGTATGCTGGCGACCTGTGGGTAGTTCCTCGTTCGGGCGGTGAGGCCCGACGGCTGACAACCGGTGTCGGTATCGAGACCAACCCGTATTTCTCACCCGACGGAGCCTGGATCGCATTTACCGGCGAATACGACGGGAATGTTGACGTCTTTGTAATGCCCTCGACCGGCGGTGTTCCTAGAAGGCTGACATATCACCCGGCTGCCGATCTCGTATCGGGGTGGACGCCTGACGGCAAAAGTATTATGTTCGCGTCGAATCGCAGCAGCGGTTCGAATTTCCAGAGGCTTTTCACGCTGCCCGTTGATGGTTCAGGCCTTCCGAATGAGATCCCCCTTCCGATGGCTATCCGCGGATGGCTTTCGCCCGACGGACAGTCGGTGGCGTACGAACCGCTGTCGCAGTGGCAGGCCGATTGGAAGCGCTACAAAGGCGGCCAAACGCAGCCGATCTGGATAGCAAGACTCTCGGATTCCTCGATCGAAAAACTCCCGCGTCAGAATTCGAACGATAAATGTCCGATGTGGGTAGGCGACAAGGTCTATTTTCTCTCCGATCGCAACAGCCCGAACGGAGTGGTTTCCCTTTTCGTTTACGACACCAAAACGAAGAAGGTCGATCAGATCATCGACAACAAAGGCCTCGATATCAAATACGCCTCGGCAGGCGGCGGGGCGATCGTTTATGAGCAGTTCGGCACCATATTCACGCTCGAGGAAGGCTCGAGAACCCCCAAAAAGGTCGATATTCGAGTTTCCGGTGACTTTCCCGGCGTCCGTCCGCGATACGAACGTGTCGCCACGCGCATCGCAAGCGCAGCGGTCTCACCGACCGGCGTCCGTGCCCTTTTTGAAGCTCGCGGCGAGATCATATCGGTCCCGGCGGACAAGGGCGATGCCCGCAACCTGACAAATACGACCGGCGTGATGGAACGCGACCCCGCCTGGTCGCCGGACGGCAAGTGGATCGCCTATTTCTCAGATGAATCCGGCGAATATATGCTCCATCTTCGGGATCAGACGGGAATGGGCGAAGTGAAAAAATTCGCTCTCGGCGAGGCCCCCGGTTTCTACTCCAATCCGGTCTGGTCGCCCGACAGCAAAAAGATCGCCTACAATGACCAGCGAGTCAATCTTTGGTACATCGACATTGAGAAGAATACGAATACCAAGGTCGACACGAATCCTTTTGGTACCCAGGACGGAGTGCTCGACCCGTCATGGTCGCCGGACAGCAAATGGCTGACCTACGTAAAACAGCTCGACAACCGCCTGCGCGCCGTCTATCTATATTCGCTCGATAACGGCAAGGCGAGTCAGGTGACCGACGGCCTGGGCGATGCCCGCTACATTGTCTTCGATAAGGGCGGCAAATACGTCTTCTTTACAGCCAGTACCAATCTCGGGCCGACGATCAGCTTTGCCGACCTGACGGGCATCGCGCATCAAACGACTCGAAGTGTTTACGCGATCGTGCTGAGGAACGACATCCCGTCGCTGCTCGCACCTGAAAGCGATGAAGAAAAAATAGCGGCTGATCCGGCGCCTTCGCCTTCACCCGGAGCATCGCCAACGGCCTCGCCGGCGCCGGCTGGCGGGCCGCCTGCGAAGAAAGGCCCCGAACCGGTTCGTATAGATCTCGACGGCATTGACCAGCGGGTCGTTGCCATCCCTGCGATCCCGACGCGAAACTTCAACGCGCTCTACGCCGGAAAGGCCGGCACGATCTACATCTCTGAGATCCCGCAAGCCGCAACGGCGCCGGGCGTCACGATACATAAATACGATATCGACAAGCGTAAATTGGATGAGGTAAAAGCCGGCGTCAATGGTTTCCTCGTTTCGGCGAACGGAGAGAAGATGCTTTACCAGCAAGGCCAGGCATGGAATCTCGTCTCGACGACAGTTCCGGCCCGCCCCGGCGAAGGCATCGTCAAAACCGCCGATATGGAGGTCTATGTCGATCCTCGCGTCGAATGGAAGCAGATGTTCAACGAGATCTGGCGGGGCGAGCGCGATTTCTTTTACGATCCCGGCACACACGGCCTTGATATCGAGAAAGCCAAGAAGCTCTATGCTCCCTATCTCGACGTGGTCGCCCATCGGGACGACCTCAACTATCTTTTCCGTGAGATGCTCAATCAGATCACCGTCGGCCATATGTACATCGGCGGCGGCGATCAGCCACGGCCAACCTTCGTTCCGGGCGGCCTGCTCGGAGCCGATTACAAGATCGAGAATGGACGCTACCGTTTTGCCCGGGTCTATAACGGCGAGAATTGGAACCCACAGCTTCGAGCACCGCTGACCGCGCCCGGCGTAAATGTGAAAGCGGGTGATTACCTGCTCGCCGTAAGGGGCCGTAACCTGACCTCGGCAGACAATATCTATCACGCGTTTGAAAGCACTTCCGGCAGGCAGATCGTGATCAAGGTCGGGCCAAATCCGGACGGCAGCGGTTCTCGCGAGGTGACAGTCGTACCGATCGCAAATGAGAACGGGCTGCGAAATCTGGCATGGATCGAGGACAACCGCCGGGCCGTCGACAAACTCAGCGGCGGGCGGCTTGGCTACGTCTATATCCCTAACACCGGCGGCGGCGGCTATACGAGCTTCAACCGCTATTTCTTCGCACAGACAAATAAACACGGAGCAGTGATCGACGAGCGTTTTAACGGAGGCGGCTCGCTGGCGGACTATGTGGTCGAATACCTCAGCCGTCAGCAGTTGGCCCGCCTGGCCTTTCGCGACGGCAAGGACTGGAACGTCCCGGCCGGTGCGATCTACGGGCCTAAGGCGATGCTGATCAATGAGTTAGCAGGCTCGGGCGGCGACGCGATGCCCTGGTTCTTCCGAAAGTTGAAGGTCGGGCCGCTGGTCGGAAAACGCACCTGGGGAGGCCTCATCGCCGCGTTCGGAATTCCACCGCTTATGGACGGCGGCAGCATCCGCGCGCCGAACGGTGCAGTTTACGGCCTCAACGGCGAATGGGAAGTTGAGAACGTCGGCGTCGCCCCCGATATTGAAGTTGAATTCGACCCTGCGCTCTGGCGTCAGGGCCGCGACCCGCAGATCGAAAAAGCGGTCGAATGGCTGCTCGCCGAACTGAAGAAGAATCCGCCCAAGGAATTCAAGCGGCCGCCATACCCGGATTATCACAAGGGCTCGCCGCTGGGTAAGCCGTAGCGGAGAATCGCCTTCTCAGTGAATTCAAAAAGATCCTGGCTCTAGCCCGACATTTGGCTAAAGCCGGGGAAATGCTGGATATCTACCCACTAGCTAAAGCTAGCGGCAAGTCATTCGAAACCCCAGGAGCCGTCGAGCATGCTGCATTTATTCGACGGGTGATCGCGGTTAGTAGCGCCAATAGGGATCGTAGTAGCCCATCGCATCGAGATCATCGATGTCAAGACTGATCATTATCCGGTCGATCTCTTCGTGACCGAACATATCCCGTTTATCGCCGATCTGGCCAGCGATCCGAAGCCGGATCTCCCACTCGCCTTCCCTTCGCGAATATATCTTCATCCATTCCTTGTATCCGATCTTATAGATACAGTGGCCGAAAAGTTCGCGGAAAATCCGGTCGGCCTTGTAACCGAATTCGACCTTCCAACGGTACCTTTCGCGGTCGGGGAATGACTCAAGGCTGTCAATTATCCACAGCAGGATCCTTTCGGGGACTACCTTTAAGCCATCGGGCGTGCAAACATAAAACCCATCAAATCCGTCGGGACGTTTCATGACCTCTCAATTAACGCGATCTCGTCGGGCGTCAGATCGTAGAGCCTATAGACGGCGTTGTCGATTGTGTGCTCAAGCATGCCGCATTAAAAACCCCGGTCACTCTCGATCCTTTCCGCGTTTCGCGGCGTATAGCCCACGTTGTTTACGGCGTGGTACGGTTCGTCGTATTTTTTGGTAGGGCGATTTATCGTCCTTAATTCCGGCGGCTTAAGCCAGGAATGGTAAGGACGTTGAAACGCCCTGGTCGCGATTTTCGAGCCATTTTCCACGCCCTGAAGGGACGTGGCTATTTGCCCTACCGGCGAAGCCAACAGATAAATCCAATCGTGCGATCACGCGTTTTCGATCAATTTTATCTCGTCCGGCGTCAGATCGTAGAGCTTATAGACGGCATTGTCGATAGTGTGTTCGAGCGAATCACACTTGCCCTCCCAAAAATCGCGGTCGCTCTCACTCACCGCCTCGTTCAACTTAACCTTCGCCTCCAGAATCTGCTCGACCGAACGGACAATGAGATCGCGCAGGGCCGCGAGCGGGGGAAAATCACCGTCCATCATTCGGATCGGCATCTGCTCCACGTATTGTGTAAAAAATCGCAAATATCCTCCACGGACAAGGGAAGTGACATTACAGTAGAAAAAATAGAAAACGGATGAGTTCAGTAATCCAAGAAGATAGCGATCATCCTTCGCGATCATGTATCCTGTGTTCGCGAAATAGAATCCGGCAACATCATATGTAAAATTTCCACGTTCCGAAATGTCCGGGAAAAGTACTTTTGGCGTTTCAAATTGACTGTAGTAATCGCACGCCCGCAGTTCCCACCAATAATCTCCCTTATCGCCTCGTGCCTCAGCCGCTTTTGCGAAGGGAGCCAGATAGCCGGCTATTGCCGGAAATGTACTTATGAACCACTGCCACGGGTCTTTGCCTATGATGTTCTTGTTAGTAAACCCTTTCGGGATCGAGATCAAGAACTTCTTTGCGGTCGGCGTTGCATAGCGTTTAATGTCGCGACCAGCAAGGAATGGCTTTATCAATTCAGCACTACGCGCATCTTCTGCAATTAAACGATCCTTCGTCTCCGCGTCAATAACAAATGCCTCATTGAGACCTGTTAGTACGCCACGATATATCTCACCATTAACATATTCACCAAGAGGCTTACCCCAGGCTCGGAGTTTCGACATCAGCTTCTGGGCGTTTTCATCCGCGAGCGTCCAGCCGCGGTCGTCGAGCATTTCCTGATTAACAACGATCTGGTTATCGGCAATGTATTCGGCAAGTTCACGGCCACCAAAGTCGAGCGTTTCAACGTTGACGGCGCGAAACGTCTGATCGGCTACGCGGTTGGTAACCCGCATGATACACGGATATGCGGCCACGCCCTTAAACACTGGAAGATCGTTGAAATCGATGATCTCGAGTATGTCTTTCTTAGCAAGAAAGCGACGAAGTGGTGCCCCGAAATTGGCACGCATCCAGCCGTTAGAAACAATTATCCCGAAATTGCCATCGGGGTGAAGTATCTGGAAGTAGCGTTCGAGGAAATACGTATAAAGATCGGCAATCCCGTGGTAAACCTCATATTTCTTCTTGAAATACGTTTTGAGATGGCTAAGTTGTTCCTGTCGAACATACGGTGGGTTGCCGACGATGGCATCGAAGCCGCCGTTTCGCATAATTTCTGGAAACTTGGCAGAAAAACTCATCGGGTTTAGCTTCCGTTCTTTCTCGGCATCGAGCCGTTCGAAGAGATCGCCGCCGGTTATGTCCCAATCGACGAGGGCGTTGCCGCAGACGATGTTGTTTGTGAGCGTCGGGAGCATCGCTTTTCGCGTCGTGTCCCAGAGGCCGCGTTTGGTGGCGAGCGTTTCTTCTTCCAGCAGCTTCAGGTACAACGAAAGCTGCGTCACCTCGTGAGCCTGACGGTCGATATCAACGCCGTAAACGTTATTAACGAGTATTTCCTTCTTCTGCTCGAACGACAGATGAAACGTGCCGTCCTCATTTACGATACAGCCCGCCTCCCGCGCCTCTTTCACGTTCCCCTTGCGGTTGTAATATTCCGTGTGCCACTGCAAAAGGTATTCGTAAACACCGAGCAGGAATGATCCCGACCCGCAGGCAATATCCGCGAACCGCATCTTGGCAACGTCCGCAGGAGCTTTACCTTTTACCAGTTCCCCGACAGTGTTTTCGACAATGTATTTGACGATATATTGCGGCGTGTAGAATACTCCGCCCGCTTTTCGCACCTCCGGCTTTGGCTCGACCACGGCGCGTTTGGCGGTGACGGTGATTACGTTGCCCAGAAACCGCTCGTAAATACTGCCGAGAATGTGTATCGGTATGTAATTGAAGTGATACGGCGAACGATCACTCGCGAGTTCGTCGCAAATCGATAGAAAGACACGGTCATCGACCTGAAAAGCCGCCGAATCGATGATCCCGTGTTCCTTGAAGATAATTCCGTTGTAGCTTTTGTCGAATTCACGCGACTTCGCGATGAACTGCTGCCATGCACTCCGCGCATTTGCGAACTTATCTATGATCGTTTCCTGCTCGATCACTTTGTCTTCAAGGAAACGGATAAAGATGAGTCGGTCCAGCGTCCGTTGAACGGCTTCGGTCAGATCGTCGCTGCCGAGATGGTGATTCTTTCGCTTAAACATTCTCGCGAGTTCGACGCGAAATCGTTCAAGCATCGCGAGAAACGATTCGTCGACCTCTTGATAGCCGTCAGTGTGGAGCTTTCGCTGGACAACGCGGCCTTTCGGCTTTGGAAGAGTCTTGGAATACTCGGCCAGAGCACCCTGTTCGACCGCATCACGGCCGAAAAGGTAATAAAGCTTGGCGAACTTCTCCGGATCGCGAAAATCTGTGTAGTGAAACTTAAGATGTATCTGTTTCTGAGCCGTTGCGATGTCAGGCCGGAAGCGGCAGTCCATCACGTGAAGCTGTTCGAAGTCAGTAATGATAGACAGACTCGCCCGCGAACTGCTGTATGCATAGCGGATTATCTGGAAACAGTTCTCAGGCGTGCCGATATCGACCGACGGCTTTTTGGCTTCAACAAAAAAATGAACGTCGCGGAAGTTCGGAGCGAGAGCGAATGAATAATCTGCCTTCTTAACACGCTCCGCAACTGTCACGCTCTTCTCAACCTTAACTTCCTGCGCGTAAGGATTGCGCTGAACCTCGTGATTTACGTCCCAACCAAGCGCGATGAAGAACTTGTCGATGAAGTCCTTTCGCACCGAAGCTTCGTCGTACTGAGGGCGTTTGTAATGCGTGAAGTCTTTTTCGAAGTTCTGAACCAGATCAACGACGACCGCATGCGCTGTATCGAAATCTTTTGGAATCATGGAAATTGCTTGATGAAATTTAGCATTAGGCGGCCAACCGCGTCCATCAAATGACCGCGGTCATCTATTTTCCTCCGGGCAGCCTAAGATAAAATCCCGGAAAACTTCACGGCAGTGTCTTAAGACACGGACGCTTTCTGGACACCCTTGCTACCGCGCGGGTTTCTACCTTATCCTTTAACCAATGTCCTATCAGGTGATCGCACGGAAATGGCGGCCGCAGACTTTTGAGGAAGTCACCGGCCAGGAGGTGATTACGCAGACGCTGCGTAACGCTCTCGAATACGACCGTTTGCATCACGCTTATCTGTTTTCCGGTGCCAGAGGCGTCGGCAAAACGACGACGGCGCGCATTCTCGCAAAGGCCCTCAACTGTCACAAGACTGACGGCAAACCAAACCTGACGCCGTGCAGATCGGACGACCCGACGGCTTGTCCGTCATGCATCGAGATATCGGAGAGCCGTTCGATGGATGTGCTCGAGATTGACGCGGCATCGCATACGGGCATCGACGATGTTCGCGGGACGATCATCGACGGCATAAATTTCAACCCCGCACGTGACCGCTACAAGGTCTTCATCATCGACGAGGTCCACCAGCTATCAAAACCGGCGTTCAATGCATTGCTAAAAACACTGGAAGAGCCGCCGGCGAACGTAGTTTTCGTCATGGCAACGACCGAGCTGCACAAAGTGCCCGAAACGATCCTTTCGCGGTGTCAGGAGTTTGAGTTCAGGACGATCGCGATCCAGAAGATTTTCGACCGGTTAAAGCTGATCGCCGACGCGGAGAAGATAGATATCTCGGACGACGCGCTTCGCGAGATAGCCCGTTCGGGCGAAGGCTCGATGCGGGATGCGCAGTCCAATTTTGATCAGGTGATCAGCTTTTCAGGCGAGAAGATAACCACGCAGGACGTTACGAACGCTCTCGGGCTTGCGGGGGTCGAGATCCTCTCGAAGGCGATGGCGGCTATCTCGGAACGCCAGCCGAAAGCCGCACTCGAGGTCGTTGACAACCTGATAAGCCGGGGGCACGATCTGCGAAACTTCTGCCGCGACCTGCTGGGGCTTTTCCGTGATCTGCTCGTCTTCAAGGTCACCGACGGCGACGAAAGCCTGTATGAAGGAGCCGTGTTCTCAACAACCGAGCTCGGGGCTCTCGCCGAACCATTTTCCGGGGCCGACCTGCTGCGGTTCTTCAACTCACTCGCCGAAACCGAAGCGTCGCTGCGCAAAGCCGTACATCCGCGCTATGTCCTCGAAATGGGCCTCGTCAAGCTGATCGAGATGCGAAAGCTTGCGACCATCGAGAGCATTCTTGAACGGCTCGACGCATTGGCACCGGGAGCGACCACAGTGACTGGCTCGGCAGCTGCGGAAAAAAAAACTCTGAAGGTTGAGATCCCTACGCGGCCGGCAGCTGCGGAAAAAGACGCATTCGAAACTGTCGCGCGGCAATCAGCGGAGGCCGCGGCCCGACCGCACCGCGAGCCGCACCCCGTATCGCCGGACGACGAAATTAGCTTCGATGAGAATATCATCGAAGACTCCCCGTTCTCGACAAGTGAGATCTTCGAGAGTGAACCGCCGCCACCGAAGCCGGATGTCCTAAACTCGATCAGGCCGCCGGTGATCAGGCTGCCGCCGCTTAGCTCGGACGAGCTGGAACACTTCGACGACAAACGGCTTGATGACGGTTTCGAGGAAAAACTTTCGGTCACCGGTGACCGTCTGATGCCGCTGGCCGGCGCAAAGACGATCGTCAAACTCTTGCTCGAGGAGACGACCCCAAAGCCGGTCGCCTACAGGGTGAACAAGAACGGCGCGGCCGCCGCACCGGCGTTCGATGTCGCAAAACTGAAAGCGGAGTTGGCCCCGGAGGAACCCGATGTAGAGCTTCCCGTTCTCGGGCCCGATCCGACCGAGGATGAGTTGCTCGCCTATGCAAAGGCACATCCGGCAGTGCGGTCGGCAATGAGGGTCTTCCGCGGAAAGATCATTGGGGTCACGAAGGTTACTGGATAGCAGAATTTGAATCGCAAAAATATCGGAAAATGTTCAGTGCAAAGACGCTAACGTCTTAGCGGTCCTGGCGTATTTGCGTTATTTTTTTTAGTGAGATCTAGATGGGTTGTTCCGGGGCTAAGGCAATCGAAAGAGTAACCGAACTTCCCCATTCGCTTTTCGTAATACATGCTTGATCTGGCATATGCCGCGATCGATGAGAAATAGATATTTGCCTTCACGAACAAAGCTGCTGGCCGCCTCGATGGTGGTCCTGCTCTCGGCTTTTCACATTCTCTCGCAGGATGCTGAATGGTCGATCAATCGGTCGCCGCTCCCTGAGCCGACCGGCTTTGTAAACGATTTCGCAGGGGTTATCGATGCCGGCACGAAAGCCGCGGTCGAAGCAAAACTCAAAGAACTTAAAGAAACGACGAACCCGTCGGTCGAGATCGCGGTTGCCGTTGTAAAAACGACGGGCGACCGGCCGATATTTGACTATTCGCTGGCCGTTGCGCGCGGCTGGAAGATAGGATCGAAGGAAGACGACAACCCGAGCGCCCTGCTCTTCGTCGCTATCGACGATCGAAAATACTTTACGCAGGTCAGCAAGGATCTCGAGGACGAACTTCCCGACGGCACCGTCGGCGGCCTTCAACGGCAGTACCTTGTGCCCGAATTTCGGAAGGGCAACTACGGCAAGGGCATTTCCGACACGATCGATGCTTATATAACCACGATCCGCAATAAAGGAAACGCACCGGTCGCAAAGCCGACACCGACGCCGCGTCCCGTCAGCGGCGGCATTTCGACCGGAGCTCTGTTCGGCATCTTCTGCTGCGCCATGATCATCATCATCGTCGGGCTCGCCATCCTTTCCTCTAGAAAGGGCGGCCGCTCGGCAAGCGACCGCGATCGATGGGGAGGCGGCGGATTCGGCGGCGGTGGCGATGCCGGCTCGAATATTACGTCAGCCGTAATAGGCGGCATTATCGGCTCGGCCCTTTCTGGCGGATCATCAAGCTCGTCGAGCGATTGGGGCAGCTCGTCCGGCGGTTCTGACTGGGGCGGATTCGGCGGCGGTGGCGACTTTGGCGGCGGCGGAGCGGGAGGAGACTGGTAGAGTCGGGTTTGCTCCGGATTTATGAGCTATCTCAAACAAGCAGAACTTCGAGACCATAAGTTCAAAGGGTCATAATAGAACCTCAAACCTCGAACTTCGAACTTCGAACCTGAAACATATGTATTTCGACGCTTTTATCGATGATTTGAAAGCAACGCACGGAAAGAATCTCTGCTCAGTGACGCTCTATGGTTCTGCGGCAGCGGGAGATTTCATTCCGAGGCAGTCCGATTACAACATTCTTATCGCCCTTCACAGGATCGGGCCGGAGGATCTGCGCAACGCTCATGCTTGCGTTCGCGAGTGGGTTCGTCTCGGCAATCCGATCCCAGTTTATTTCACGGTCTCGGAGCTGAAGAATGGGGCGGACGTCTTCCCGATCGAGTTTCATCAGATGACCGTTGCACACAAGGTGCTTTATGGCCCGGATCTGGTCGCCGAGCTTGAGATCTCGCTGAAGTTCCTGAGGCTTCAGGCCGAATATGAGCTCCGGAGCAAGCTGCAGCAGCTGCGGCGCCAATACATTCCCGCAACAGAATCGGTGGCCGGGCTCAAACGCCTGATGGCCGAGAGCCTGACGAGCTTCACGTCGCTGTTCCGGGCCGTATTGATCCTTCATGGTTTGAACCCGCCGGCAACAAAGCACGAAATAGTCGCGCTTACGGCACACGAACTCGGCATCGACGCAACGCCATTTGAAAAAATATTTGATATTCGTGAGAATAGCTTCACCGGAAACTTGGACGAAACAGGCGCCAATCAACTTTTTGGCGACTATATGGAACAGATCGAAAACATCATCAATGCGGTGGATGTGATCGAGAAGTAGTTCTATCGAGAGGAAAAACAAAATGAAAAGAGCAATTCTATTGGCAATAGTGTTATTTGCGGGCGTATTTCTGAGCGGCTGCAGCTACAATGACCTCAACGCAAAAAACCAGAACGTGAAAGCGAAATGGTCGAATGTAGAGAGTGCACTGCAGCGCCGGGCCGACCTGATACCAAACCTTGTAGAAACGGCTAAAATGGCCGGCGTTCAGGAGCAAGAGGTCTTCGGCCAGATCGCCGATGCCCGTTCTCGCTTGCTTACCGCCTCGCAGGCATCCCCGACAGGTGCGGATGGCGACAAATCGCCGGAACAGAAGCAGGAGATCATTGCCGCGAACAATAGTTTCGGCGGTACGATCGGACGGCTGCTGAGCTTGCAGGAAACGTATCCGCAGCTTCGTTCGAGCGAAGCCTTTATGAAGGTTCAGGACGAACTCTCGGGAACGGAGAATCGGATCAACACGACGCGTCTCGACTATAGTGATGCGGTGAAGGATTACAACACCCTCAGGAATTCATTTCCGGCGGTGCTGACCGCAAGTTTGCTCGGCTTTAAGGAACAGCCCTATTTTGAGGCTGAACCTGGTGCAAGGTCCGTCCCGACGGTCGGCGATGCGAATTCGCTCCGCAGGCCGGCACCGGCGGCGCCCGCACCGGCAAATAAATAGCTAGAAACCGCGGGAATTACACATCGAACAATGATCGCAAGGCTTGCTCGGCTCGAACGTGCAGGCCTTTTCTTTGAATTGGGAACCAAAGATCGAATCGACTATCGCCTCGGCAATGCTAAGTTTATCCAGGCTGGGATGCTGCGAGGCCGGGGCTTTCGCTGGAACCGAGCCTTCCAGCTTGTCGAGGCGGGCATTTATTCGCTCAAGAGCGGCGTGAACAGCGTCAAGACCGGCGCCCGCCGATCCGCTGCCCAGAACCGCCACTATTTGCTCAGCCAGATCTCTGGCTCCCTTCTGATCCATTCCTCAAGTTCGACGTCTTCTATATGGAAGAAGAAGCTTTTATTCAGTTAAAGCCGTTGCTGCCCATCGCTTGAGGGCAGAAGATCGATGCGATCCACCACGCCTACTATCGCCGAATCGATCGCCGCTCCGGGTTTTCCTGTCGAGGCCGTCGAGGCCGACCAGCCCTCCTGAGCGATGATAACGATGTCGCCTTCACCCGCGCTGACCGAATCGAGCGCGATGCAGGTGTAATCCATATCCTCGCCCTCAGGCGTGACCTGTCGGCAAAGCATCGCGCGTGTTCCTTCGTAACGCTGATTCTTGTGCGTTGCCACAATATTGCCGATCACGCGTGCGATGAGCATATCGATCAAGTTTAGGATCCGCCGCCGAACTTTCCGTTCATGACATGGGAATCCGAGTCGATTATCCCCACGATCGTACAATCGGTAGGTGTTTCGTCTCGCCTGAACGGAAAGGACGCCTCTTTCCCTCGACACCAGAATACGAGTTCGCCGTTACCGGCGCCGACCGCATCGAGTGCGACCATTGGTTTGCCTTTGGGTTTCAGGTCGGCATCGAGCGTCTGTACGATCAAAAACTTTCGCCCATGAAGCGATCCATTCTTTACGGTCGAAACGACGTTGCCAATGACACGGGCGATCTGCATTAGGCTGAATAGTCGATCTCATCGATGACGCCGATGATCGCGCTGTCAACAGGACAGTCCTTATTGCCTTCGGCCATACGAGCCGACGACCCGCCGACAACGATCACCTTTTCGTGAAATCCGGCCCCGACCGTATCGACAGAAACAAGATAGCCGCTCTGGTCAGTACCGTCGAGATTGATCGGTTTGACGATGAGCAGCTTCTTTCCCTGAAGGCGTTCGTCTTTTTGGGTGGACACGACCGTGCCCAAAATACGTGCGATTATCATCGTGCAGTTGTCGGCGGTCAGCCGTCGGTCGTCAGAAAGCCAGCAAGAAATTCCTGACAACCGACAACCGGCGACTATCCTTTCCTGACTACCGGCAGCGTTTCATCCACGCTCGCGTGCGGACGCGGGATGACGTGAACACTGACGAGCTCGCCGACGCGGCGTGCGGCCGCGGCTCCTGCGTCCGTCGCCGCCTTGACGGCCGCGACATCGCCACGCACGATAGCCGTCACAAATCCGGCGCCGATCTTCTCATACGAAACGAGCTGAACATTCGCCGCCTTGACCATCGCGTCCGCCGCTTCGATCACAGCTACGAGACCTTTCGTCTCGACCATTCCTAATGCTTCCTGCATCCAGTTTCTCCTTAATGTGTGCCTAGTTTACCCCAACTTGGCCGCTTGGCTCAAAAGGTCGATCAATTCTTCGCGTGTGAACGAGATCTTTCGCTGGCCGCCGCCATTCGACGACGGGTAGCTTACGTCGAGGTCGCAAGCGATATCCGCTTCATGAAGATAGCCACACGCCTGGCATCGCGCGTTCGATCGCAGGAAACCGGCCTTTTCTCTTATCTCGACAAGCTTTGAAATCGAATCGGCGGGCAGTTCATTTGCCCCGCCGAGCGCTTTTGCCAGTGTCGCGATCTTTGCCGTGTGCTCGAGGGTCTCGAGCCGGTCGTACGCTTGCCAGATGTCTTCGCCATAGGCTACGGCACCGTGATTTGCCATCAATAACGCGTTGTGATGCGGAACAAAAGGCTTCATCGCCTCGGTCAATTCGTTGGTCGACGGGGTCCCGTATTCCGTCAGAGGAACACATCCCAGCGTCAGGACAACCTCGGAAAGTATCGGTTTGTCTATTGCAAGGCCGGCGACCGCGAACGCAGTTCCGTAGGGCGGATGGGCGTGACATACGGCGTTGATGTCAGGCCGCATCTTGTAGATCAGCAGATGCATCGCCAGCTCGGACGAGGCTTTCTTGTCATTGAGCGGCTTGCCGTCAATGTCGGTGAGGGCAAGACAGTCCTCAGTCATCCGCCCTTTCGAGGTCATTGTCGGTGTGGCCAACACCGTATTCCCGTCCAGGCGAATACTTACGTTGCCGTCGTAGGCGACCACGTAGTTGCGGTCGTACAACAGCTTGCCGATCTCAACGATCAGCTTTCTTGCTTGTGACTCATCCATCAGTGATCAATAGATCGCGAACGTATACTCGATCAATTTGCTTGAATCGACCGCGACACCGTCGACGGCCGCCGGCCGGAATTTGATCTTTTTCGCAGCTTCGATCGCCTTTTCAGTCAATCCGTTCGGAAGGCCTTCGAGAACACCGATATCGCCGATGCTGCCATCGGCACGAAACTCGACGCTCAGCTTTACCGTGCCTTCCGTATTCTCATGTCGAGCTAGTTCGGTGTACCCGGGCCGCGGCTGCGATTGGATCGCTAACGGCGTCTCGACCGTGCTCCTATAGGACTTGAATGACCTGAACTTTTTGCGCTTCGCATCGCAATATGATCTGCCGTAGCCGACGCTGTTCTCAACTACAACGGGCGAGACATCCGAAGCAGTAGAAAAAATGAAACTCGGCAAAACACCCACAGCGAGGCCGAGGAAAAACGGGATCACGCGCTCTGCGATCGCCAACAGCTTCATAAAAACCTCCTATATGAAACGAGAAACCACAGATTAGCACATCGCTCGGGCGAGTACGTGATCTGTGGCTTTCAAAAGACCAAAAGATCTGCGAAAGATCACCTGGCGCGTCTCGGTGGCGGCGGTGGCGGCGGCGCTTCGACTGGAAACTCCGGTCCACGGGCCTTGAGATCGTCATGAGCGATACGCGGGATCTCGGTCAGCGTCGTCCCCTCGCGCTCAAGTTGGTTTCTCAGACGCAGATTCTCATTACGAAGCCGTTCGTTCTCGAGCCTCATCCGTCTGCATTCGGCCTTCCGGCCTTTCCAGTTCGAACCGAAACTCGGCGCGACACTGACAAAGAAGCTTGCGATAAAGATTCCTACCGCAAAGGTTGCCAAAAACGGCAGTATTCTCTTGATAAATCCCGTGCTGCCCATGTATTAAAACCTCTCAAATTACTGCTGAATGAATTCGTCCGGAAAAGGCCTTCGGTTTCAGCCTCAGACCATATTTTATACCCAACGGCGAATGTAGCAAAGCAAAATCTTCACGAAACCCATCGGGGATAGAATAATTGGTTGCGAAACGTTCTTCGGGCGTTGCCCTCGAACGATTTTTGGTCTAATATCTATGTTTCACGGGTGAAACATGATCGCCTTCCTTTCGGGAAAACTTATCGAAAAGCACGCAAACACAGCGATCGTCGACGTCGGCGGCGTTGGGTATGAGGTATCGATACCGCTCACCACGTTCTACGAATTAGGAGAACCGGGCTCGGACGTGCAGCTCCGGATCTACACTTCGGTTCGCGAGGACGCGATCCAGCTATTCGGCTTTACGACAGCGAGAGACCGCGACCTTTACCTAAAACTGATCTCGGTCCAAGGGATCGGCCCAAGATCGGGTATCGCGATGCTCTCGGGAATGAGCACCGACGAAATTGTCGCTGCGATCCGTGCGAACAATCTGGCCCGGCTGACCTCGATACCCGGCGTCGGGAGAAAAACGGCCGAACGCCTCGTGGTCGAACTTCGCGACAAGGTCGGCGATATGGCGGTGACGGCAACCGGGGAAGGCGCGTCAACGGCCGGGCTGCCTTCGGATGCCGTGTTCGACGATGCCCTGTCGGCTCTTCTCAATCTTGGCTATCAAAAGTCGGCCGCTGAAAAAGCCCTGAGCCAGGCCGCGAACGAGGGCACCGAGATCACCGTGCAAAAGCTCCTTCGCCGCAGCCTTCAGCTACTTGCGAAGTGACATATCGGTCATTTTGTGAAAAAACAGGAAAATTACGCGATCTTTGCCAAATTGGCAGTTCCGGGACATCCTGCGTATCTTTTTTCGAAGGTTTAAGTTTCAATTGATCGGGACGGTTTATCAGTGCCTCGCCACTCCGGCAAACCTCTTGTCGTCCTCGATTGCAGAATATTGATGCTGGATGCGATCCGACAGTTCAGACACGATGTATCACCGCTCGACGGCCGTGCGGTGTTTGCTCTCGTTTACGCGGCGGTCGGATTGACATGCATCGCCTACCTTAAGGACGTTGACTATCTGCGGCCGCTTCTGTCTATGACCCGCGCCGCGGATCCTGTCGCGGCCGCGTCACCAAACAACAATCTATATGCGCTGGTCTGGTGGGTCTTCGTTTCTGTTTTCTTTTATTTTGTCGTACCAGCGTTATGGGTTCGCGTCGTACAGCGACGCGGTCTGAGCGAGATCGGGCTGGCGTTCAGGGTGGAGGAAGGATTTTGGAAACTACTTGCGGTGTGCGTCACCATCATGCTTCCTATCGTTTACGCGATGTCGCTGACCGACAGCTTCCTGGCCAAATACCCTTTTCTCAAGATCTCGGGTGGTGACGCGTATCTGAGCTCAACGCTTTTGATCTGGGAGCTGATCTATTTTCTGCAGTTCTTTGGCCTCGAATTCTTCTTTCGCGGGTTTCTGGTCCATAGCCTTAAGCCGTCGCTAGGCATCTATTCGATATTTGTGATGACAGTGCCGTACACAATGATCCATTTCCAGAAACCGATGCCCGAAACCTTCGCCGCCATCTTCGCCGGCATCTTCTTGGGGTGGCTGAGCTACCGGAACGGCTCGATCTGGCTTGGGCTCATTCTGCACTGCGTCGTCGCATTTTCGATGGATATTTTGGCTTTGTATCAGAAGGGGTCACTGTTTTGATACCTGTGCTAAAATTACAAATACTATGTCCAACGTGCAATATATTTCAGACACAAACGGAATCCCATTGGGTGTTTTCGTTCCTATCGACCTCTGGCAAGAGATCGAGTCGGAAAAGGAAACAGCCTATCTATTAAAAAGCGAAAAAATGAAAGAAAGGTTGCTGGAAGCAAAGAATCGCGACGGAGGACTTTCACTCGAAGATGTCCGAGAGAAATTTGGAATTTGACATCAGCGCAGTCGAAGACCTTGCTTGGTGGATCGATAAAGACCGGCGAATTGCGTTTAAGGTACTCACGATCATCCTCGACATAAACCGTAGCCCATTCGACGGGATCGGCAAACCTGAACCCCTAAAACATGATCTTTCCGGATGTTGGTCTCGACGCATCGACAAAGAACATCGAATAGTCTACCAGGTCACCGAGTCCAAGATCCGCATTCTTGCCTGCCGATATCATTACTAGGGCTGCATGACGAACGCCGCAATAACAAACATCCTAGACGAAGAGCTTTCCGAGGACGAGAGCCGGTTCGAGGCGACGCTGCGTCCGACGAAGCTCGCCGAATACATCGGCCAGACAAAGGTGAAGGAGAATCTTCGCGTCTTTATGAAGGCGGCGCTCAAGCGGCGTGAGGCTCTCGATCATATCTTGCTGACCGGCCCTCCGGGTTTGGGAAAGACTACGCTTTCTAATATTGTTGCGAACGAAATGGGCGCGTCGCTGAAATCGACTTCGGGCCCGGTGATCGAAAAGGCCGGCGATCTCGCGGCGATCCTGACGGGCCTCGAAGAGGGCGACGTGCTCTTTATCGACGAGATCCACCGGTTGAATCCCGCGATCGAGGAGATCCTTTATCCGGCGATGGAGGATTACAGCCTCGACATCATGATCGGCCAGGGCACGGCGGCGCGGTCGATCAAACTCGAACTGCCAAAATTCACCTTGGTCGGGGCGACGACACGGCCGGGAATGCTCACAGCACCGCTGCGGGCAAGGTTTAATATAGTATTCAATCTCGATTTCTACGGGATCAGCGATCTACAGACCATCGTCGAACGTTCGGCCCGGATCCTCGGCGTCGGGATCGACGAAACAGGGTCGCACGAGATAGCGCGCCGGGGACGCGGCACGCCACGGATCGTCAACCGACTGTTGCGACGCGTCCGCGATTTCGCCGAAGTCGATCACGAGGGCCATATCGACGAACATGTCGCCAGCGACGCGCTCAACCGGATGGAAGTGGACAGCTTCGGCCTCGACGAGACCGACGCCAAGCTGCTGAAATGCATCATCGAAAAATTTGACGGCGGCCCCGTCGGCCTTGGGACGCTTTCCGCCGCGATCCATGAAGAAAAGGATTCGATCGAAGAAATGATCGAACCTTATCTGCTGCAGATAGGTTTTTTAAACAGAACGCCCCGCGGCCGAATGGCGACGCGCCTCGCCTACGAACACTTCGGTCTAGATGAGCTCATTCGAAGAAGCGAGAATCCGAGTTTGTTTGGGTGAGGTTTTGGGACGCAGCGTGGAATAAACAGTCCGGCCGTCGGCATAGTTGTTCCATGAACAGAAAATTTTTCTACATCCTAACGCTCATTTTTGCCGCGATCACCTTTACTAACGCATCCGCAAAAGCTCAAGCGACAGGTATCGTTTCCGCCGAGGATGCCGCGAAGACGGCATTGAATGTGGGCGCAACTGCCCCTGATTTCGAATTTAAAGACAGTTCGGGCAAGGTGGTCAGGAGCAAGGACCTACTAAAACAAGGCCGTCTGGTGCTGACCTTCTATCGTGGGTCGTGGTGCCCGTTCTGTAATACCTACCTGCGAAAGCTTGGCCAGCGTTCAGCCGACATCAAAGCTGCGGGCGGCCAGGTCGTCGCGATCTCGGTCGAGAATCCCGACGCCTCGATGGCAATTGCCAGGAAGAACGAGGTGCTTTTCCCCGTCCTGAGCGATCCGAACCTCGATGTTGCCAGAAAGTTCGGGATCGTCTATGAACTTCCGTCGGAAACGAACGAACGATACAAAAAGAATGGCCTCGACGTTGCCAAACACAACGCGATGGCAAAGGCCGAGCTGCCGCTGGCAGTAACTTATATTATTGATAGAACGGGCAAGATCACCTACGCCTTTATCGAAACCGACTACCGGAAACGCGCCGAACCGGACACGATCATCGAAAATCTGCGTAAAACTCCGGACGTTCAGAAGCTATTGCCCTGATAGATCAATCGTCATCCTCTTCCATCGCCAACAGCGAAGCACTGGTGACCAGATCGTCCTCGCCGCATTTGATGAGGGTCACGCCCTGGGCCGAGCGGCCGGTCTCACGGATCCGGTCGACGCCGAGCCGGATCAGCTTTGCCTGCTGTGTTATGATCATGATCTCGCTGTCGTCCTCGACCGGAAACGCTGCGACGACCTTGCCGGTCTTCTCGGTCGTTTTCATGTTGATCACGCCGATGCCGCCGCGTCTTGTCAGCCTATAGCTGTCGACGGTCGTCTGTTTTCCGAAGCCTTTTTCCGATACCGAAAGGATCTTCTCCGAACCCTCAGGAGAAACGGCGCAGACCGAAACAACGAAATCGCCCGCCCGCAGATTGACACCGCGAACGCCGCGAGCGGCGCGGCCCATCGGCCGAACATCCGTTTCATTGAACTTGACCGCCATCCCGTCGTGCGTAGCGACGAAGATCTGGCGTTTGCCGTCGGTACGAATGATGTCGAGAAGTTCGTCACCTTCGTCGATATTGATGGCATTGATACCGCTTGCGCGAATGTTCTTGTATTCGCTAAGGGCCGTCTTTTTGATAACGCCGTTCCTCGTGACCATCGTGAGGTAGATCTCTTCGTCAAAGTCGCGAACCGGCATTGTCGCAACGAGCTTTCGCTCGCCTGAAAGCTGGACGAGATTGACGACCGCCTTTCCCCTTGCCGCGGCAGCAGCCTCAGGGATCTCGTGGACCTTGATCTTATACACCTGGCCGTCGTCGGTGAAGATCATCAGGTAAGCGTGGGTCGATGCGATGAAAAGATGTTCGACGAAATCGTCGTTCTTCGCCGTGGCCCCGAGCCGGCCCTTACCGCCGCGGCCCTGTCGCGAATACGTCGAAACCGGCGTCCGCTTGATATAACCGGCCTTGGTCACCGTTATCGCAACATCCTCGTCGGGGATCAGGTCTTCGATGTTGAGTTCGACACCGGCATCGACGATCACGGTTCGCCTTTCATCGCCGAAAACCCGCTTGACCTCAGACAACTCATCAATGATCACCTGCCGGAGCACTCCTTCGTTGGCGAGGATGTTCTCAAGCTCGGTGATGTACTTGATGATTTCGGCATATTCGTCGAGTATCTTCTGCCTTTCAAGGGCCGAGAGACGTCGAAGCTGGAGGTCAAGGATCGCCTGAGCCTGGATCTCAGAGAACTCAAGGCTAGGAATGACCTTATTAAGTTCTTTGAGAAATTGATCCTTCGTTTTATCGCCGGTCACGCCGCGCCACGTCGAGATCTCGCCGGTCGTAGCAAGGTTGGCGGTCAGCCAGCTTCGCGCCTCATCGACCGACCGCGAATTACGGATCAGCGGAATGATGTAATCGAGAGCGTCGATCGCCTTGTTCAACCCCTCCAAGATATGAGCACGCGCCTGCGCCTTCCGCAGATCGTATTCTGTCCTGCGGCGAACCACCTCCCGCCGGAAGTCGACGAACGCCTCGAGCATATCCTTTAGCGTCAGGAGCTTCGGCTGGCCGTCCACGATGGCGATATTGATGATCCCGAATGACGACTGCATCGGCGTCAGCTTGTACAGGTTGTTCAAGACGACCTGCGGGACCGCATCGCGTTTCAACTCCACGACGACACGCATTCCTTCGCGGTTCGATTCGTCGCGAACTTCGGAGATGCCATCGAGTTTCTTCTCATTCACCAGCTCGGCGATCTTCTCGATCAACCTCGCCTTATTGACCTGGTACGGTATCTCGGTAATGACGACAGCGTTGCGCACCTTATCGCCACGGCCGATCTCGTCCACCACGGCCCGCGCCCGCATCTGAATGATGCCCCGGCCCGTTTTGTAGGCACTAACGATGCCTTCGCGGCCATAGATGAACCCCGCGGTCGGGAAATCCGGCCCCGGA
Organism: Pyrinomonadaceae bacterium; assembly: GCA_021463165.1. GTDB lineage: Bacteria > Acidobacteriota > Blastocatellia > Pyrinomonadales > Pyrinomonadaceae > OLB17. The sequence continues at coordinate 81,788 of JAJTWY010000002.1, forward strand.
ACGATCTGGATCAGTTCATCAGCCGAGATCGCAGGATCCTGGAGCAGCGCGATGGCAGCGTTGAGGATCTCGGTCAGATTGTGCGGCGGGATCTTCGTTGCCATTCCGACCGCGATCCCTTCCGAACCGTTCACGAGAAGCAGCGGCACTTTTGTCGGCAGAACTTTCGGCTCGCTGCGGCTATCGTCGTAATTGGGCTGAAAATCGACCGTCTCCTTTTCAATATCTGCCAATATCTCGTTCGATATCTTCGACAGGCGCACTTCCGTATAACGCATCGCCGCCGGGTTATCGCCATCGACCGAACCAAAATTTCCCTGCCCGTCGATGAGCGTATAGCGCATCGAGAAATCCTGTGCCATTCTCACGATCGAATCGTAGATCGCCGAATCGCCATGTGGGTGATATCGGCCCATCACATCACCGACCGGGACCGCCGACTTCCGATATTTCTTGTCGGAGGTATTGCCCGATTCGTACATACCGAACAGGATGCGCCTGTGAACGGGTTTAAGCCCGTCGCGGACATCCGGCAATGCACGCCCGATAATGACGGACATCGCGTAGTCGAGATACGAACGGCGCATCTCGTCTTCGATATTGATCTGGTTGCGTTCTAATAGTGAATCCATGTCGTTAGTGGCCGATATTTTTGCTGATCAGAAGATCGGGTGTGGAGATCCAGTTTCTGGAATTGTTCGCTTCTTGTCTATTTCTTTATTTTACAGGCTAGGAGCCTGGTTAGCAACTTATCGAAACTCCCGTTCTCCGTTGAACAAACACACTATCTGCCTGTAATGTATTCGACCACTCAAGATCAAATTCGCTCGATCGACCGTGTAATTGAAAAGCCGGTCGTCGTGAAGGAGAACCGTCGGATACAGCGGATCGCGTTGCCGCTGCCCGTGAGGGTCGAAGTAAAGATCGACTCCGAAATGAGCATCAACGAGATCACCCGCCTAAGCGATGTTTCGGCCTTCGGAGCGGGATTTGTTCTGAAAAAGCCTATAAAGCGAGGCCGTCTCGCCCTTCTGACGATACCGATGCCGCGACAGCTTCGCTCGTATGATTACGGCGATCCGCAATATCGCGTGTGGGGGCTTGTGAGGCGATGTATCTCGATCGGCCGTTCGATCGAGACTCCCGAGTATTCAATCGGCATCGGCTTCGTGGGCAAAACCCCGCCAAGTTCATATTTCGATAATCCTGCAGGCCTCTACGACATCACTCACCGAGCCGACAATGGCAACGGATTCTGGCACATCGGCCCGGCCGACCTGATGGCAGACGACAGCGACCTGCCTCCGGACCTGAGAAAGCAGACGCGATTCCCGATACCCGAGGCACTGCGTATCGAAAAGGTCGATTCGGTCGGCAACGTCCTCGAATCGGAATCGACCGTGACCGAGAATATATCGATCGGCGGCGCCGCCGTCTTCACCACTCTCAAGGCTGAACCCGGCTCATTTTTACGTGTTTCCAGCGATAGGTTTAATGTTACAATACTATCGGTGGTGCGTGGTTCACGCGTTGGTCAGGATGGCATCACGAGGCTTCATCTTGAGTTCATCGATCGTCTGTTCCCGCTCGAAGGCATAGGCTAAGCCGCTCCTTCCAACTTCCCGCTCACCCCCCTGCGATCGCTTTTTGATGAGTACTGATAATTTTCGAAATATTGCTGCGCCGGAGAACCGTCGGGTGGAGAGAACTGATTCAGAATTGAGGACCGTCGTCCAGGTCAAAGATCATGATGGCGAGTCGTGGAAAGAGGTTGTAAAGGTTACAACAGTCTCTCGAAACGGCGCCGGCTTTAGCCTGCCGCGTCCGGTGACGGTTGGCAGGCTTTTGACGCTGGTGATGCCGCTGGACCCGGAACTTCGGGCATACGACGAGGATAAGGAAGTATATCCGGTCCTGGGATTGGTACAGTATTGCAACCAGGGTAAGGTTGACGGGGAAACCGTCTATCACGTTGGTGTTGGGTTCGTCGGCAAGCAGATGCCGGAAAGCTTCAAGGCCGACCCGACGCAGAGCTATCGCATCAGCGGTATGCGAAAGGATGGCCTGTGGGAGATCACCGAAGCCGAGTCGCAGTTCAAGAATCGAAAACAGCCCCGATATTGGATCTCACTGCCGGTCACCATATCGCTGCTTCAGCGGGCTGAACAACCGATCACTCGCGAGGAAACCTTTACCAAGAACATCGGGGCCGGAGGTGTCTCGGTGCAGTGTTCACTCGCGGCCGGAGTCGGCGATAAGGTCAAGTTCGCGTGCAAAGAGATCGACTTTTACGCTGTTGCCCTTGTTCGTAACCGCAAGGTGACCGCGAACGACAGCCCGACACTTCACTTACAATTCATCGACGCTGAACTGCCTGTCGAGAAGGTAATAGCGTCAAGAACGGCCCGAATGTCCTGAACTCACCCGCCATCAAAAACGTAGGATGATAGTCTGACTAGGCCTGTGAAGGAAACTGACGGCTACAAGTATCCATCTCAAATCGTGATGGATCTTCTGCGCCTGATCGGATACGCGATCAGCAAGGCAGCTTGGTTCATCAAGTACGAGGGACGTAAAAACCTGCCGCCCAACAGTTCACCGCCTTTCCTGATCGTCTCGAATCATCAAACGTATGTTGATCCGGTCTGGATCTGTCTTCCTCTCAGACGGCGAGTTCGTTACATGGCTTTCGGCGATGCGTTCGGGTGGCCAGTGATCGGCCGTCTGATCCGATATCTCGGTGCCTTCCCGGTCGCGATGAACAGGGCCGGAATACTCGCGGCGATGAAGGAATCGATAAGAACGCTGCGCGATGGCGCTGTGCTTGTCGTGTTCCCGGAGGGTGCCCGTGAGTTTGCGGATGGTAAATTGCTCGAATTCAAGAGCGGAGCCATCAAGATAGCCGCGCAGGCCGGGGTACCGATCCTTCCGGTGACGATCCAGGGCGGCAACCGTATCTGGCCCCGGCAACAGAAATATCCGAGTATCTTTCGACGAGTCACGATCACCTATCACCCGATCGTTGACTTTGTGCGCGACGGGGCAAACCTCTCGGACAGTGAGATAGAACTCTGGACCCAAAAGATCAGGTTGATGATCGAGGCGAAACGAAAAGACCTTAGTTCTTGATCTCTGGTTTGGGCGGGATCCGAGGTGAGGGGCGCAACTGAGGATTGTTCCTCATCACGCGACGCAATTTCTCCCGCTGGGCCGGCGTGAGTTTGCTCATATCGATCCTCGGGAAAGGTTGTTGGGCCGGGTTTCCACCGGGCGGTGGCGGTCGATCACCTCCGGACGGATCCCTCGGGTTGACCTTGAACGTTCTGACCGTGCCGTCCGCATCCCTCTCAGTAAAGGTAACGCCGCCGCTCGGGATATCCGGGTCATCCACGTGGATCTCGGTCACATCTCCCAACTCCGGATCGGCCTTCTTGTCGGTCGATCCGGGCGACTTGGCAGTGCTTTTTGACTCTGTATCCACCGTCTTCTCCGGCTCCGATCCCCGCGTAGTTACGGCGGTAGTTCGCGATTCATCGTGTCCGCCGGTAACAGGTTGTCCGGTCGCAGCGGCATTCGACGAGGCAGTGTTTGCCTGATCGCCTGTTTGGGCTTCCGCGGAAGTCGCCGCCTGGGGCGCCGGATCTGCGGGATTTTGAGGTTCGTCCGCCGCCGAGAACAACGATGGCCGCACCATATATACTCCCGCGACCGCCACGATGCACAGGAGCAGCGTCATAGCTGCGCCGGCAGCCATGCCGAATCCCCGCCGTTTTGGTGGCGCGGCCCCTGTGACCGAACCGGAGACAACGTTCGTCTTCGCCCCGTCGGCGAATGCACGGACAGACGTCTCGTGCGAGGCCGATGCCGGAAGTATCTCAGTGACAGCATTTGTGTCAGCAAAGAATGGTGTTGTCGCTTCAGGCATTAAGCGAGTCGGTTGTGCGTGTACCTGCGGATCGGAGATCTTGGCCGCAAACGTAATTCCCTCCGCGAGGTAGGCATATTTCTCACTTTCACGGAGCATCGCGCGCATCTCAGCCGCCGATCCGGGACGCTCACTCGCGTTGAGGTCCATCGCTTTCTGCAGAACACCGGCAACACCACGAGGAACTGCCGGATTTATCGCCGAGGCCGGAAGCAGCGGATCGGGCTTCTGGCTCAACACGCTCATCGCCCTCGTCAGTGCATCCTCGGGGGGAACCCGTGTAAGCATGTGATAGAGCGTTGCGGCAAGCGAATAGAGATCGCTTCTGGGATCGGTTCCCGTACCCTGGATCTGTTCGAGAGAAGCATAGTTTCGGGAATACCCAAATATGCTCTTCGCCGCAGTTTGGTGGCCGGCATCGGTCGGGTTTCCTTTCGCGAGGCCGAAATCCAAAAGGATCATCTCACCACGCGAATTGATCTTTAGATTTTGCGGCTTGATATCGCGGTGAATGACAGGCATCTCCTGCGTGTGAAGGTAATCCAGAGCGTCGAGCAATTGATCCGCCCATTTCATCACCTGTTCGACCGAAAACGAGGCACTCGGGTCTTCGAGCATCGCCGCGACGTCTTCGCCGGGGATGTATTCCATAACAAGGAACATCCCGTTGTTTTCTTCGAAATGATCGCTGACACGCGGAAGCGCCGTGTGCTTGAGGCTATTCAGCAGGCGGGCTTCTCGTTCGATCGCCTTGCGGAAATTGTCATCCATGCAAAGCGTTTCCTTGATGGCGACTGTCGAACCGAAGCGCGAATCGGTCGCCACATAGACCGCGCCCATCCCGCCTTGCCCGATCTGCTTATCGATCTTATAACGCTGCTGCAGAGTTGTTCCGGTCTCGATCATTGTATTTGCCTCATCCGCTTCGGGGAATCAGCCTAATAATACAACAAAAAGCCATTCCGCGCTTACTAACTGGATCGTTCAGTACATCTCCCGCTGAAAGCACTGAACTCTAAACCCAAAAAGGCGAACTCCTCCTTTGAGCCCGCCTTATATTTTACGTGGATGCCGACTTTTTGTTCCTAGTTGTAAACAGTTGCCCCGACACGCGGAAGATTGTAAACATCGGCAAGGCTGTTCAGCTCGAATCGAACTCGCGCCCAGTTCGCCTCGGTCGCGGCTCCGAAATTGTAGTTCCGCATGTTTCGGTCGATATCGCTCGCGATATTCAGGCAGCGGCGGACCTCCTCTTTGTTCTCGATCCAGGCATCACCTCGGTCGAATTCCCTTCTGAGTTCATCAGTCGCCTTTTCCAAGTCTTTTGCCCGGCTATTAAGCCAATCCTCACGACTCGAACCGTCAAGACGGCTGCGGTCGAGTGACCGATCGTAGTTCCTTACAAAATTGTCCACGCGATCCTCAACCCGATTCACGATCGCGTTCACCTGCGCCTTGGTCAATCCCCTTCCTCTGGCTTCACGCCGCTGCGCACTGGCCGAATCAACGGCGATCAAAACCAACACGACAGTAGAAACCGAAACTAACAGCCTGAAAATATTGCTACGCATATATGAAATTCTCCTTGTTCTATAAAAATGACCTCACGAGCAATGGCTCGTGAGGCTTCAGACGCAGGCCGAGCTCGAAAGGTCGAAAAAAATCAGAAAGGAAGGATCTGGCTCAGCTTAAGGTGAGAACTTAGCACCGCCCGCTTACGAGGGGCCTGAAACGATCCACTTTTCGGTCATGTCGCACCAGATAACGAGACCCCGCCATTGGCCGAATCTATGGTAGTGTCGCTCGATCTTCTTGTCGGAACATTTCTTTTCGGCATTGTGATTCTTGTAGAACTGAGAACGGAGCCACGAATCGAGGGCGAGGCCTTCGTAGCGGCCGACTAGCTTTAGCAGGTTTTCGGCGGCGTAATCGCCTACACCTTTGACCTTTTTCATTGCTTTTTTCAACTCAGGCGTCGGTAGATCGCTCGTCAGCCAACTTTCTGGATCGAGATCGCCTGATACGACCCGCTCGGCAAGCTCGATAAAATAGGGTGAACGATAACCGCCACGAATCTCGTTTCGGTAAAACTCCTCCGACATCCCTGCCAGTGCCTCGGGAGTAGGGAAGGCCCCCAAATGCCCAAGTTTCGTTACCAGGTTGCTGACCATGATCCTCGTTAACGCCCACGAGCAGTTCGTAGTGCAAATGGTTTTCACGAGATCCTCCCAAACGGTCGGCGACCGGAGAAGGCGCCCGGCCCTTCTGTCACGCACCCACTCCAAACGCTCGTGTCCGTCCAGCAGAGCATAGAAACCGGCGAGATCATCATCGAGCCTTAGCAAATGCCGCGTCTCCTTTTCGATCTGTTCGCGGTCGAATCCGGGCGCCGAGAGATCGACGCGCACTTGTCCGCTATCCTCCGAGATCACCGCCGGGATCGCCGTTCCATCCTTGCTTCGAAACACGTAGCTGAGCTGCCAACTGTCTTCATCAAGCGAGAACGGAGCGAGTTCGCACCAGCCGTGGCTGTAAACGGTTGATCGAAAGTTAAAATCGTCCGGAACATCAATAAATACGGCGTTTTTCATCTTTGGTTCAGACATCGTATAGATTTCTTTACATTTGTTCGGCTATCGCAGTATATTCTACGTCTAAGTACGCGGGAACACATTTGGGGACTCATAAATTCGGGTAAGATTTGGCTTGTAATCCTAGCCCGAGTGTAGTACCTTAGTAGGTTGTAAAACAGGTTTTAACGAGTACGGATCTCTGTACTTATAGGATTCAGCAAAAAGTAGTTTCAAGTTTCGTCAGCGTCTTTAGGAGGGACATATGGATAGCAGGATCTCGCGAAGGGTATTGCGAATTTTGGCATCTATGGCACTGATTTGTTGGGCGGCATTCTCGCTCACGGCTCAGGACCCGGATCCAAATTCACCGACACCGATTCTCCTTAGCGAAATGGACTCAACACGGGCCTTGGCCCAGCGGCCGGGTAAGGTAAACAGCCGCACTGACCTCCTCCGTTCGGTCAGCCCCGCGTTCTCTCCGGAAGAAAAAATGGAGTTGTTCGTAACGAACATCGACCTGATGGATGGCGAAGGAGCCGACGCATTCCGGCTTTATGTGCTCGACAGGCTTGGCCGGCAGTACCGCTTCCCGGTCCTTGCGATCGAAGCCCTGCCGGGTGCGGCCGGCATCTACCGGGTCACTGCCCTCATCAAGGATGAGATCAAATACTGGAACGGCCCTGCTGCCGACGGCGATGTATTTGTTTTTCTGACCTGGCGGGGACTTTCCAGCAATCGCGTCAAGCTGGGTATCGGCAAGATCGGCGGGGATCTTCCTGAAGATCCAACCGCTCGTCCGACGCCGTACGCCGCAAAAAGCGGGAGGAATGTATCGCGTACCGAGGATACCGATGCGATCGGCTATCGTTGGGCTGCGGACCGTAAAAGATTTGCCGAACAGGCGACCTTCGGCCCGAATCGAGCACTCGACGCAACGCTCCAGCGGTTCGGCCTGCGGGCATGGATCAACAGCCAGTTCAACATGCCGTATCCATCGGCGACGAACCCGTATCCTAACACTGCACTCCAACCCGTTAACCAGCCGACAAACTGCAATGGAAATACCTCGGACGGCGAGTTGTTTCCGACATGTCTGCGCGATTCCTACTCGCAGTATCAGCCTCAGACCTGGTTCTTCAAAGAAGCCTTCTATGGCGATGCCCAGTTGAAGCATCGCGTGGCGTGGGCACTTTCCCAGATATGGGTCACTTCGGGAAACGACATCCAGCAAGGCCGCCATATGGTCGAGTGGCACAAGGTGCTGTCGAAGCACGCCTTTGGCAACTATCGTGACCTGATGAAAGAGATGACGCTCAACCCGACCATGGGTGAGTATCTGAATATGCGGGAAAGCACCCGTACGGCGCCGAATGAGAACTACGCTCGGGAAGTCGCTCAGCTTTTCTCTATTGGACTCTTCATGCTGAATCAGAACGGCACCCTTCAGCTGGACGCCCAGAACAATCCGATCCCGACATATACACAAGACGAGATCAATGCCCTTACGCGCGTGTTCACCGGTTGGTCCTTCTGCACTGTTGCAGCATCGTGTCCTAACATCGTCGCGGGCACGGTAAACTTCATCGATTCGATGCTCCTTAATCCCGGAATAACGAACGCGGTTCAGAACCGGCATGATATCGGGGCAAAGACGTTATTCACCTATCCCGGCTCGGCTGCGACACAGACCATTGCGGCCTGTCCGCCAACCGGAGCCGGTGCCTGCGGCATTACCTGTCCAACCTCTGGTACCGGTAATTGTACCCTTCAATCGGGCTTTACAAGTGCCCAGGCATTGGCCGGTGTGTTGGCCTATGCGAACACCTCAATGGACCGGGCGATCGACAATCTGTTCAATCATCCGAATGTCGGCCCGTTCGTCGGCAAGATCCTGATCCAGCATATGGTGACCAGCGATCCGTCGCCGGCATACGTTTCGCGTGTCGCGGCAGCCTTCAACGACAACGGTTTCGGCGTCCGTGGCGATATGAAAGCCGTTATTCGGGCCATCTTGCTCGATCCCGAGGCAAGGGGCGACGTGAAGACCGATCCAAACTTCGGAAAGCTTCGCGAACCCGTCCAGCTCCTGACAAACTTCGCCAGAACATTCAATGTTCGCGGTGCTGCCGGCGGCCAGAGCGATGGCAATTTCTCGGGAACACGCGTTTGTGGTCGAGCTGAATTCAACAATATGGCCCAGATCCCCTTTCAGGCCCCGACGGTCTTTAATTACTATCCGCCGGGCTATGGTATCCCGGGAACAACATTGCTCGGCCCTGAATTCGCTATCATGACCACGGGCACCGCGATCGCCCGCGCAACACTCATAAATCGACTGACCTTTGTTGCTGCAACGGCCCCGACAACTACCCCAACGACGGCGTACGCGATCCCTTACCCTGTAAGCGGTGTCGATTGTCCGAATGGGACGTCCTTCGATTTCAGTGAGTTCGTTGCCTTGTCACAGGCAGACAATAGCGGTGGCCAGTTGGTCGATGAACTCAACCGCCGAATGCTGCACGGAACAATGTCGGATACCATGCGAACCAGCATCCTGGGAACTTTGTCGTCATACGGCGGCACAACAAACCTGACGCACGAAAGCCGTGTCCGTCAGGCGATATATTTGATCGCGACCTCGTCGCAATATCAGGTTCAGAGGTGATAACAATGGAAGAATCAAGACGCGATTTTTTAAAGAAAACAGGCTGCTGTGCCCTGGGCATGGCTTCGCTCGCGACCCAGATGCATCACTTCGGGACCATCTCGGCATTCGCTCAAAAGGCGATCGACGAAGGACGGCCGGCCGGTGGTGAAAACTACCGCGCGCTTGTGATGCTTTACCTAGACGGAGGGAATGATTCAAATAATATGTTCATCCCCGTCCATAACGATTCGCAGGTAAGCAATTATGCCGCCTACGATGCGGCTCGCGGCGGAGTGTTCGGACTTGCACTGTCACAGACTCAGTTACAGAACACTAATTTTAATGTTCCTCGCCTTGGAAACCTGACCTACGCGATGCATCCCAGCCTCGGCCCCGCGGCAACTGGGGCGATCAATAACGGCATCTACGAGCTCTATGGCCAAGGGAAGCTCGCGATCGTCGCGAATGTCGGCACACTTGTTCGGCCGCTTTCAAAGGGCTCGACGTATAATTCGACGCCGAAACCATACCAGATCGGTTCCCATTCCGACCAGAAGGCTCAGCATCAAACGAGCGTCTCGAATACACAGGTCTTTACAGGCTGGGGAGGGCGAATTTCGGACAAGCTGACGGCAGTTCATAATCCGACCGGACTTGTGCCGATGATAACGTCGATCGCGGGCGCACAGCTTTTCACGGCCGGTCAGACTACTTTGCCGCTTGCGATCGCGGATTCGAATACGAATCTCAATGCCGTGCTCAACCCGCAGGGTTTTGGCACGACGCCAACCGGGGCAAATCTGGCACGGCGGGATGCCTTTAACGCCCTGCGCGCACAGGATCTTGGTTTCAATTACATCGAGGCTGCCAGCCACGTTACCGACCTCGCGATGAACGCCAACGCCGCTCTTCAGGTAACACAAGACGTCACGGTCACGTTCCCCAATACGGGTATCGGTCGGCAGTTGCGCCAGGTAGCGCGCCTGATCAAGGAAAGAACTGATCTGAACGTCAACCGGCAGATATTCTATGTCCAGATCGGTGGTTTTGATTCGCATACAGGGGAACTCAACCAGCATGTCAATCTATACAGCCAGATCGGCCAGGCGATGCGCGCCTTCTATGATGAAATGGTCGTTCAGGGCGTCAGCAATGACGTTACGCTGTTCACACTTTCGGAATTCGGACGCACGTTCAATCCCGCCGGAACTGGTACTAATGTCGGTTCAGATCACGGTTGGGGCAGCCATATGATGGTCATGGGTGGCGCTGTTGCAGGCGGCGACGTTTATGGCAGCAAGCGCCCGAACGGAACCGGCGACTATTTTCCGACGCTGCTGATGGGCAACAACCCGGCGGCATTTGATGATGCGGACACTGGTGCGAACGGACGCGGACGGTGGATCCCGACGACCTCGGTCGATCAATATGCTGCCGTCCTCGCCAAGTGGTTCGGCCTCCCTCAGGACGCCGCGACGCTGAATGCGGTGTTCCCCAACCTTCAATACTTCCCCGGCACATTCTCGCAGCTCAATTTCCTCCCGTAGGAGCGGCAGACCGACTACAAAACAACACGAAACAGCACGGACAGAGTTCGACTGTTTCGTGTTGTTTTGTGTAGTTTGGTGATTCTTATCGCCCGGCTCTGGATTTCGCCCCATCAGAGAGGCCTCCTCCTTGAACTCGCTTCGCGTTGGCAATAAACTCTTATCCAAGCGTGAACTTGCCAAACTACATTACTCTCGGGCGGATCGTCGTCGTCCCTTTGCTTGTCGTCGTGCTGCTAACCCCGGTCGCCGAACGCTGGTTCGGCGTCAGCGGCTATGCCATTGCGATCATTCTCTTTATCGTCGCCGCTCTTTCAGATATCCTCGACGGCCAGCTTGCACGACGGCGAAAACAGGTCTCGACGCTTGGCAAATTTCTCGATCCCATCGCCGACAAACTGCTGATCTCGGCTGCGCTCATCGTACTCGTCGAAAAACATCTCGCCCCGTCGTGGGCGGTGGTCGTTATCATCGGGCGCGAGTTTATAATCACCGGCCTGAGATCGGTCGCCGCAAATGAAGGGATCGTGATCCAGGCCCAGGGAATGGGCAAGTTGAAAATGTGGGCTCAGTGCGTCGCAGTGGTCGCATTGCTCGTCTGCGCCGCGAACGGCACGCCGCCCGTCTCAAACTTCGGTCTCGACTACCCTGCTGCATTCTGGGAGGTCCCCGAGGTCCGCACGGCATTCTCGAACCTGACCCGGTTAACGATCACCTCGAACGATTGGAAGGTATTCGGCTATCTCGTCGGGCGAGCAGCCTTGTGGGTATCGGTCATAACGGCCCTGTGGTCGATGTATGGGTATTTTGCCTTTTTCATTCGGGAACGGGCGAGCCAGCAGGATCGGCAATGACAAAAGCCGTCATTTCTGACGGCTCGGATGGCTTCAGAACTTGGCTCTGCTTACTGGATTTCGACCCAATCGCCTGTATGGATCTCTTGGCCCGTTCGGGTTATAACAACAGTCGCCGTTCTTTCCTTCACATTCAATACAACGGCTTCGCCAACGACTTTGCGTAAGTTGCTCGGGCGCTCTTTTCGCACATCGAGCGTACGAACTTCGCGGCCATCGGCTTTCTCACCTGTCTTACGTGTCGACTGGTTTGAGAACCTGCCGCCGCGGTAATCGTCGCTTTCGAAACCATAGTCGCGCGAACTCACCGATTCTCGGTCCGGATGATTAAAGAGATTTCCCTTTTCGAGCGGGCGAAAGATGGTCAGGCGGTCGCCGATCTTTACGTTGTCATCGGCTCCCAGGTCAACGTAAGCTATCTGATCACGCGTCAGCATCTCGTGACTGTCCCGGCCCATCAGAACACGGCCGGTGGCCTTGCCGGTCGGATCTGCGAAACGATTTAGCGGCAATTTTGCGTCTTCAAAAACCGGACTCCGCCGGACAGGAACCAGCTCGACCAGATCGCCAAGCAGCAGGTTGTCGCAGGAAGTTTTCACACGAGCGACGGCGACCTCTTGCTTTACATTCACGACCTCGACGGCACCAACCTCTTGGACGTAGAACCCAAGATCCTTTTTGGACCACTTGCTCTTTAGCTCACCGCGAGGCCGAATGACAGCAAAAACATCGCCGACATTTACGCCTTTGTCGTTCCCCATGTTGAGATAAACATAGTCGTTCTGGGCATAAAGATTCTTATCGGCTTCGTCCAACCCGGCAATTATCTTGTTCGCCGTGTTGACCGCATTCGACTGGATGTACCCCGCACAGTATAGATTGTTCCGCCCTGCAACGGCCTGGGCCGGCTTCGGCTTGTCGTTCAATGTGACCTGGACGACGGGATCCTGCGCCAAGGCCGTTACGGACATCATGGCCATAAGAAAGCTGAACAACAATATTCGGGTTGAGGATGATTTTTGAAGACTCACGATTTTCTCCTTTGACGTTCGGTGAATTTGCCGTGAAGAAACTAAACCACAGGGACGCAGAAGCACGGCACGGATATGAAAAACCCACTGGGCCAGTAATAGTATAGATTCAACAGAATAAGAAGGTCAACAAGTTTTTACATTATTTAACACACTGCGGGTTTGCAGAGCTAAAGGCATTTTTGCTAAGATTTCCGTTCGCATCCCTACCGGGCCGCGACCAACCAAAACGCCGGTGTAGCTCAGTTGGTAGAGCAGTTGATTTGTAATCATCAGGTCGGGGGTTCAAGTCCCTTCACCGGCTCCAGTTAAACTCAATAAATATAAATAGTTACGATTCGTGGGCAACGGAAACTGGCGGCAATTGTTGCCATTAGAACTAAAAATAGAACTAAACGAGGTCGGTTTCGAGAATTTTTGCTAGATTTTGGGGGTCCTTCCGCGGGGGCGCTATAGCCGCGGGTCTCGTGCAACCGCACTCGCGCAGTAACTAATATAGAAATCCGATTTTCATCAACAAGGGTTTTGTAGGAATCGGCGGAGCGCAGCTGGTTCGTAGTCTCTCGCCTGTTTGTTGAGAAGCCTTGCATAGCGTTTTGTGATCTTGCCTTTATACGTCGTTCGAGCGTATCGCTTGCTGCGGAAATCGCGTTCAAGGTTAAGACTTCGGAAGGCCGAACGGTCGCAGAAATTACCTGAGCGGGATTTTCATCCACCCTGAGAGTGCCGAATATTAACAGCATCAAGAAAACATTTCATTTTCTCATGTTTCTCCTACCGTATTTTTCGTAGCCGTGCCCAATACGGAACCTGTGTATTCATACCGAGAACTGTCGTTCCGGTGGCTGGACATTCTCGCCTCGATCCAAGCTTCCGGGGAGGTGCTTTTTTATAGATACCGAGCCATGCCCGCCTTCATTCAGGGCCTCGATAACCGGGGCATCATTCTTAGCTGTCCAATCTCTGCCCCATGATTAAGCCTATGAGGATTACATGTCCTCTATTTCCTTAGTACAAAACTTCCGTTCTTGCTCCTGCCACTCATAGTGCGACCGTCCTCTGAAAGCGAGAGGGCGTAGCGGTCTAGAATCACCAGACTATTCGGATCATCTTTACGCACGCCGCGTAGCCGGACCATCCGCGAAGCGGGATCGAACGTGCCCTGGACATATTCAATTGCGGTTAACCCCGTCTTGTACATCTTCATTGGATTCGCGTGGCGTCTTAGTGTCCAAACGATCTGCCCCGAAACCACGCCGTTTGATTCGTTCAAGGTTGTTACCGCCGTGAATGCGGACGTTTGTTTCCCATGCGTCCATTCACCCGACCAAGTACCGCTCGGTGACAAGCTACGGTATTCGGATTAAGAAGGACTACTCGAAGGGGGCGGCGAAGCGGACAATGAAGGTACCGTACGCTGTCTTGCGCGCGATGAGCGAGCAACTGTTGTGGGTTGGTAGGGCCAAACCTAGATTCAACATCGGTCGATGGTCAGCGGTTTCGGGCCTGCCACCAGGCATCGTGGACATCTTTGGCCCACCCCCAGAACCGTCCTTGTTTTAGCCGATAGAGCGAGTCATCCCAGATGCCGTAGTGGAGGTAAATTGAATCTGCTCCGCCGGCATCCACGACGGTTGCGATCTCGTGATAGTAGTGCTCGGATGGAGATTCGCCGTTCAGTTCGGCGATCAGGTTCCGCGCAGCCACCTCGGCTTGGCGGACCGCCATGTGTGCGAACTTAGGTCCAGAAAAAGCGACAATATCACCGACGGCGTATGCGTGTTCCAAGCCATGAACCTGCATCTTGTCGTTCACCATCACAAAGTCATTCTCATCCGCTATCCCGGCTCCTCTGAACAGCGCCTGGCCCCTAAATGAAGGGATCAGCATAAGAAGGTCGTACTCGATACGATGCTTCTTACTCGAAAAGAATTCACCCTCGCGGATATCGTTTATTGGGACGTCATAGAGCACGTTGATCCGGTGTTTCGCAAATGCCGCCTCCAACTGCTGATGGAGCTGCGCCCCGCCAAAAGCTTCTGACAGCGATCCCGGGAATACAACGGTGATATAAACCTCGCCGGCCGCGATCTTACCGGCGAACTTCTTCGCCAGGGCGAACGCGGTCTCGCAAACCGGCACCGGCAGGCGCGAATCGGGTGACAAGCCAACAACGATCCGTCCAGAGGTGAAATTCTCAACCGCCTGTCCAAACCGCCGTGCCGCCTTCGTGCCCAGGAGGTGATGGGCATACTCGAAAAAGCCTTCAACGGTATCAGTCGCAAGGTGTCGGCCCGTCGCGATCACTAGATGATCAAAACGGATCTCGCCATTGATATCCGGGCCCGTGATCTCGACTGTCCGCTCGGCCTTGTCGATACGGAGAGCCTCGCCCTGAATATACCGCACGCCGATCCGGTTCAGCTTTTCCCGCAGGTCGAAGGTTATCTCGCTTTCGTCGCATTCGTCGAATGCGAGTTGAACCAACGCCGGATAGAACGTAAATTTTTTCGAAGGCGAAACAAGGGTGATCTGATTCGAACCGCCCACGGCGGCCGCCAGACGTTCTGCGACTATCAGGCCGCCGAAACCGCCGCCCAGGATCAGGATATTTCCCATACTATTGTCCTCAATTCACTTCGACGCGGCCGATGCAGACGCCTGCGTGCGAACTATCATAACCGAGCACGGTGCGTGATGCATCACAGAATTTGAAACTGAGCCGAGCATCGTCCGATGCCAGAAGCCGTATCCGTGCGACCCCATTACTATGAGGTCCGCATCGCAGCTTTCGGCCTCCTCTACGATCATCTGAGCCGGTGCCCCTGTCAGGAATCGGGTTGTGATTGTCGCCGCAAGGTTTGGATGTTCGGTCCTGACCGTCTCGAGGGTCTTGTCCAACAGAGCATGCCCTGCCTCGCGCGCCGTGTCGTCCATCCTCTGGATATACTCGGCTGAAACCGCGAATGGCTCGATCGGCGGAATTATGGGATCGACCGCAGTGACCAGTATCAATTCGTTGTCTTTCGAGTTCCCGAAATAGGCTATCGCACTCTCGAGGGCACTCCGGCTAAATTCTGAGCCTTCAATAGCAACTAGTATCTTCATTTTTCTTCCTCCCGCGCAAGTCCTTGCGTCTATACCATTGATTGGGCAAGCTCTGTGCCGCTTGAAAAGCCAGTAGAATCAATACTTAAGAGAGCGAGATCGACAAAGGGCGGGGAAATTCTCGCGCCGATATGAAAATTCTTCGCGGCCTTCTCGATCGGCGATCAGGAGGCCGTCGAACCGGACACCACCGGGGCGAGTGTCGTAAGCAGGGTCTCGGCCGAAAATGGTTTTGAAAGGACCGCGTCCACATTAAGTTCTGTGAGTTCCGCCATCTGCCCGCCGCTCATCAATCCGCTCATGGCAATTATTTTGATCGCCGGTTTCATCTTTCTTAGTGCCCTGATCAGCGACGTTCCATCCATATAGGGCATCGCCAGGTCCGTCAGTACGCCGGCGATCTCGGGTCCGTGTTGGGAATAAACAGCAAGGGCGTTCGTTCCATCAACAGCCGTGACGACCTGATATCCGAAGCGAACCAGGGTGGCCTCCGTTATCTCTCGAATATTGCTTTCATCATCAACAACGAGGATCAGTTCGCCGTTACCTCGGGGCAGATCGCGAGTATTTGCGACCTCGCTGCTTTGTACCGCCTGCTCGGCAGCCGGAAAATAGATCGAAAACCGCGTCCCCTTAGAACGCTCGCTATAAACATTAATAAACCCTCCATGACTACGCACAATGGTCATGGCGGTCGCAAGGCCGAGCCCTGTGCCCTTTCCAACCTCTTTCGTCGTAAAGAACGGGTCGAAGATACGCTCCATTACCTCTCTCCCCATTCCATACCCGGTGTCAGTAATGCTGACCAGATCATAGTTTCCGGGTCGAGCATCGATGTTCATGCGCGCGTAACTCTCATCAATATAAACATTCTCGACCTTGATCGTGAGCGTTCCGCCGGAGGGCATCGCATCGCGGGCGTTGATCGCAATGTTCATCAAGACCTGATGTACTTGTGTCGGGTCGGCCAAGATCGGCCAAAGGTCGGAACTGATGTGATACTTGACAGTTATGGACTTTGGAAGCGTCTGATTCAGGATCTCGATCAGATCCTTGGTAATATGTTTGAGGTGGACGTTATGGCGTTCACCCGCCATTCCGCGGGCAAACGTCAGGACCTGTTTGACCAGTTGCGTACCCCGCTCAGCGTTCTCCTTGATCATGTCCATCCAGCGAAGGCTTTCAGCATCCGGTTCGCCGAGCCTGAGCATATCGACCGACATCATTATCGGCGACAAGATATTGTTCAGGTCGTGGGCAATGCCGCCGGCAAGGGTGCCGATCGATTCCATTCGCTGTGCGCGAAACAACTGCTCCTGTGTTCGTTTTTTATCAGTTATGTCGGTGTTGATGACCAGATAATACGCCGGATCGCCTGCTTCGCTACGCACGCGGGTCCAGCGGCTCTCAACAATTATCTGTTCACCATTTCGTCTTTGATGGCGAAATTCCGCTTCCCATTCATCAGCGTTGTCGAGCCCGCTTCGGGCATGATCGATCTGGTCATCATCACCGGGACATAGAAGTTCGCCCACGCTTCGCCCGAGAGCCTCGGCCGAGGTCCACCCGTATTCACGTTCTGCACTCTTATTCCAATAGATCGTCCGAAAGTCCAGGTCACAAACCAGGATCGCGTCGCGAACGCTGTCGAGCAGGGATGCTTGTTGACGAATTCGCTCCTCGGCCAGCTTTCGCTCGGTTATCTCGTGTCGGATCGCAACGTACTGGAACGGCTTTCCATCATCGTTCAGAAACGGGACGATCGTCGTATCAACCCAATAGAGCGAGCCGTCTTTTGCCCGATTTCGCAGATCGCCGCGCCAGATATTGCCCGAAGCGATCGTCGTCCAGATACTTCGGATGAATTCCTTCGAGTGATACCCCGAATTTATGATCCGGTGATCCTGGCCGATCAATTCCTCGCGAGCGTATTTTGAGACGTCACAGAATTTATCGTTGACGTAGTTGATGATCCCGCGCTGATCTGTGATCGCGACGATAGCCGATTCATCGAGGGCATGCTTCAGGTCGGCCAGCTCTTTATCGAGACGGAGTTTCGCATCCGATCTTTTGGCGGGGCGCTTAGTTGCCACTTGCTTCAGAACCCGGATCGTGGCCGGCTTTCCTTAGTTTATATCTCAACTGATCCCGCGAGAGGTCGAGCAGTTCGGCGGCACGCGTAATGTTGCCGCCCGTTCGGTCGTAGGCCTGTTTGACGAGATCGTACTCGACAGTTTCAAGCGGAATACCGTTCGGCGGCAGAACGTAACCGGTAGCGTTCTCCACGCTGCTTAGTGCTGCCCGGTCGCCTAACATGTCAGCCGGAAGGTGATTGGCGGTCACTCTCTCACCGTCTTCAAGGATCGATGCCCGCTCGATCACATTGCGAAGTTCACGCACGTTTCCGCTCCAGCGATAGCGTCGAAATATCTGTTCGACCTCAGGCGAAAGGCCGGTCAATGCACGGCCGCGGCGCTTCAGATTGGCCTTTTCGATGTAATATTGGGCGAGCCGGATGACGTCATCGCCACGGTCGCGCAGCGGAGGAATGTCAACCTGGATGACCGAGAGCCGGAAGTAGAGGTCTAACCGGAAATTTCCCGCCTCGCTCTCCTGTTTGAGATTTCGATTCGAGGCCGCGATGATGCGTGCGTTCAGGTGAATGTCCTTGAGGCCGCCGACCCGACGAAATGTCCCTTCCTCAAGTACTCGGAGCAGTTTTGCCTGCAGCGATAATTCCATCTCACCGATCTCGTCGAGAAATATCGTTCCGCCGCGTGCCTGTTCGAAAAGGCCCTCCTTCCTTTGCTTCGCGTCGGTGAACGCCCCCTTTTCGTATCCGAAAAGCTCCGATTCGATCAGGTTGGCGGGAAGAGCGGCGCAATTGATGGCCAGATACGGAGCGTCGGCGCGCTCTGATGCGAAGTGAATTGCCCGAGCGAACAGATCTTTCCCGGTCCCTGTCTCGCCATTCAATAGGATCGAGCTGACGTCCGAAATCGCTACGCGCCGTGCAAGATCGATAGCCTTTTGCATCGCCGCCGATTCGCCAATTATCTCGTCAAAACTAAACCGACGTTTGCTTTCGCCACGGCTCTGCCTGACCTCGCGTCTTAGTGTACGTGTCTCCAAGGCATTGCGGAGCGTGACCCGCAGTTCTTCGATCCTGACAGGTTTCCCAATGAAATCATGTGCGCCGCCGCGCAGTGCGGCGACCGTGTTTCCGACGTCAACATTGCCGGTTACCATCACGACGATCGTATCGGGGCTGTGCTCCTTGATCTCGTTGAGCACATCGAGTCCGGAACCGTCAGGAAGTTCGATATCGAGCAGGATAACCTCAGGTTCATACTCGGCAAAAGCCGTGCGTGCGGACGCGACTGTTTCCGCCTCAGCAACATTGTAGCCCCAGGCCCTTAAGGCTTCGCTTAGGGCCATTCGCACAAACCGGTCGTCATCGACGATCAGTACTTTACCGGACGATACACTCATTACTTTGGGTCAGAAGTTCTTAAGCCGATTATATGTGCCAACACACCGGCAGTCACGCCTCGAACATTCAAAATGGGCCATTTGTATGCCGCAAGCCTGTTCAAACGCTTACCGGCTGATCGCCAGATCCAATATTGAAACGAAGCACGACCGTATTTCCATCGCGATCGGTCACATCGACACCGTCCTCCTCCCCGCTCGTCGAAAGTTTGAAGCCGATCTGCGTGGCGTCCTTTACCGACCGGCTCATGCCCTCGAGCGACATTTGAACGGTAGGAAGCCCTTCGTGCCAGTCGAGGTCCAAACCGATAAGCGGCAGTCCATTCTCGAGCCAATAGTCGGTCGTACGGCCATTCGCCGACTCAAAAACGCCGATCCTCGTCGGTCGTCCGCTGTTTTGCTGATTGAAAAACTTTACAAACTCCGCCCACTTTTCTGCACTATTCGTATCCATATTCATGCTCCTCCATTTCTCTGCTGTATCAGCTTCTCCTCGAAAAGCTTCGTCGAAACCGTCAAGAAATCGTGTGCGGTGATCAGCCCAACAAGTCGGTCATTCTTGATCACGGGCAGGCAACCGATCTCGCGATCGCGCATAAGGTACAGGGCGTCCAATGTGGGTGTCTCAGGCGTTACAGTGATCACCGAGGTATGCATGACATCGCGGACCGCGATCGCCTTGTCCGATTCAAATTTTCCGGCCGCCATGATCTCGATCAGGTCGCGGTGTGAAACGATCCCGATCAGACGCCCTGCATCGTCCTCTACAGGGACATGACGGACGTGCCGCCAGTGCATAAGGCTAGCCGCAAGATCGAGGATATCTTCCGGCCTGACGGTGAACAGATCGACCGCCATGAACTGCCCGACCGTCTGATAGTTGTCGATCCATTCGGACTGCTTCGGGATTTCGGCGAGTTTCCACGTATGAACCGGGTCACCCGCAAGTTGGTTGTTCTTCATCTCAGCCGTGAGGGTTCGCATTCTGACATTTTGCTTGGCCCTTTTATCCATCGCGTCCAGCGAATCGAGCATCCATCTGGCACCGGTTTTTTCGGTCGCCACCCGCGCTTCGATTATGTCGAGAAGGCGGCCCGAATCTGCCGCATCGATGCCCGCCCGATCGAGGCCCCTTCTGGCTCTCGGAAGCAGCTCTTCGAGGATCACACGGCCAACACGCCGGCTGCTGCCGTCAAAGCCGCGAAGCTGGGCATTCATTCCGTTGCGAGCCACATTGAAAAAGTTATATTTTGCATCATCAAATGACATCAGCCTTCTGACATCACCATACTCCGACGGCAGTTCGGTCATTAGCCCAAGGAAGAAGGCGGCGTTCGCCATCTCGTCGACGACGGTTGGCCCGGCGGGAAGATATCTTGCCTCGACCCTTATCCCGGGACGTCCGTCAACGATCCCATAACATGGACGATTCCAGCGCCAGATCGTGCCGTTATGCAGCCGCCACGCCGACAGCTTCGGGACAATACCGCTGGCAAGCGACCTCAGCGAATTCTCCTCAACGGCCTGTGTCAGCAGCACCCGAAACCGGATCGCGTCCTCGCGAAGAACCTCGATGATCGATTCATCGACCCATCGGTCGCCGAAGTTCACTCGCGGCGGCTGGTTGCGTTCGCGGTGGACGGTCGAACGCGTGTCTATCGCATGCTGGAAAAGGGCGATCCGCGTTTCGTACCAAAGCCGATGATTCAGCAGCAGCGGTGCGTTGACCGCCGAGGCGAGGACGGTGGCCGATATCGCCTGCGCCCAGTTATAGATATTGACAAAATCGCTCGCACCGGTTTGTAGGTGTATCTGAAAACTTGTGTTGCAGAACTCAATGTACGTATCCTGGAGGATCAACTGCAGTTCGTCGAGACCTTTTATATGTATCGCCCGGTCGTTGCCGTGAAGCTGTGTCACGACCCGGTCGAGCTCGGAGTATCGAGGATTCGGCGTAAGGTTTTCGGCAGTGAGATCGGTGAGCTGAATGGTAGGCAGGATGCCCGCGAGAACTACGCTCGTGCCGAGCCGTTCACCGGCCTGTCGAACCACGTTAAGCACCTCGTTGAGTTCGTTCTCCATGGCTCGAAGACAGCCGCCTTCAGAGTTCCGTGTCGTCAGATTCGCCTCGAGGTTGAATTTACCGATCTCGGTCGTCAACCTCGGGTCATCCGCCTCGGCCATTATCTCGGTCACGACGGGGGCAGGCCTCATCGCCGAATCAACAAGGAACATCTCCTGTTCCGCACCGATCCGTCGGACGTTCTCCTCGAACATTCCGCCGTCAAGCATCACCTCGAGCGCTCGCAGATCGCTCAGAACGGCCTGCGTGAACACGCGCATCTGCTCGTCGTCGTATTCCCTTGTAACCTTCTTGTCACCCATCGAAAGCCTCTGCCGGTCAGGTTGGTCGCGCTGGTCACCGGGTCGTGAGTTCCGCCTTCGGTTCCTTCAACAATTCACGATGCGGTTCGATGAAGGTGATCAAGGTCGTAACGCCATCGGCGTCCTCGATATCGAGTGTGCCGGCCGGCCCGTGGCCTCGCTCGGCAAATGCCACCTTCGCCGGGTTGCGGATGTTATGGGTCTGATGGTTCTGTGTCCCAAACCCGACCGAAAGCCCGATCGTCTCGGCCGCCCCTTCGCGTTCGAACGTCAAACCTTGAAAGGGAAGCCTTTCGGACAAGACCTGCGCACCGTTCTCGCCATCGAGAATATGGACCGTCGTCTCCCAATCGGCCAGATCATGGCTCAGCGTATCAAAGAACTTCTTCCATTCCGTCCGTTCTACTTCAAGTGTCATAAAGTACCTCCGAGAATGCCCCGCAATCTCTGCTCCACATCCGTGCAATATCCGTTCCGCTGAATCATCGGCAGACAACCTATTGATAGCACAAGGGTTAGCAGTTTGAGGGTGGGATCCAGGCTGGGGAAAATCCCCGACCACCGCGAGAGATCGCGGCTTTTTTCACAGTCCTCGGGGAAGGGATCGATAGCGTTGGGCAACCTGAAAAGGCTCGAGCTCACGCATTCCCTCTCCAGCGACGTACAATATCTCTGGGCCTCGTAGCGGCTTCTGATTTCCAGTTTGTGGATCGAAAGCGAAGATGCGGCCGCCCCTGTTGTGGAGAAAGACGAGATAGTATATGGCACTTTCGGCCCCCAATACATCTGTTCCTGACGACGGTCGCATGCTGTTACGAGGGTTTAAGCGACTTCTTGTACTTACGGGTGCCGGCATTTCAGCGGAATCCGGCGTTCCGACGTTTCGAGGTGGTGGAGGTGCGGCGGTTTGGCGAGGAATGCCATTCGAGAGTTTGTCGTCGGCGAGGATGGTCCAGCACGATCTGCCGCTCGTTTGGGAGTGGTTCGACTACCGACGTGGCATCGTCGCGGGCTGCGAGCCGAATGCGGGGCACCGGGCAATTGCAGATGCTCAAACAAGCATGTTGTTCGACGATCTGACTCTGGTTACGCAGAATATCGACGGCTTGCATCTCGCGGCAGGCTCGACGGATCTGATCGAATTGCACGGGAACATCCATCAGGCTCGCTGCCTGTCATGCAATTTTCGGCAAGGCCTCAACGAAATAGATCCGACAGATCGCCCGCCGGTTTGTTCGGAATGCTTTGATTCGATGCGTCCCAATGTCGTGCTCTTTGGCGAGACGTTGGACGACACTCTTATTCTGTCGGCCTACGAAAAAGCCGCCATTTGTGACGTCTGCCTGGTCGTTGGAACTTCGGCCGTGGTTTACCCGGCCAACCAGATCCCGGTCATTGCAAAACGAAATGGTGCCGTGCTTATCGAGGTAAACCCGGAAGAGACCGACTTAACCCCCACCTGCGATCACTCGATCAGAGGCACCGCCTGCGAGATACTCCCCAGGCTGTTCAGTTCAGTCACCAATCAACAACACCCGGCACCCTGAGCATACGAACCGGCATCCGTCGCTACCTGTGCGATCTCCCGCAGAACCGGCTCTCAACCCGGGATCTCACCTAGCAAGTCTTGATCAAGTGGAGCCACCCGTCGGATTTGAACCGACGACCTTTCGATTACGAATCGAATGCTCTACCAACTGAGCTAGGGTGGCTGATTTTGAAGTTGCGGAGTGGGCCGCATTTCGGTTGAACCGAACTTTTGAATATACGTCGCGGCGGATTCTGTGTCAAGGCAGAGAGCGATCATCGAGTTCTCACAGCGTCCTGATCGGCGGACTGATCTTCGTGTTGAACATCCATCGGCTTGCTGTTAACATAAGTCTCAGATCGTATAACGAACGTTTTATACAGGTGTGACTTTTGACTTATGGACAGAGATTTCATCGACCGTCTGGATAAGGCTTTCGGCCATATTTCGATGGCCGATGTTGCGAGGCGTTTGGGCACCCCGCACGCAACGGTTCGCAATTATTACAAAGAGGGCCGCCTGCCGGCTCCTGAGGTTTTGATCAAGATCGCGAACCAAACGAATGTATCCCTCAACTGGCTACTGACCGGCAAGGGAGATATGTATAGCGGTGCCATACCGCCGGTCGCCATCGGGCGGTTTCTTGAGGAAACGATAAGGGATATCGTTGATCGGCGCCTGGCGGAACATGGCATGATCGGCGGTGTCGCAGAAAAGGCGGCCGCCGAGTTTGACGTCGCTGATGCTATCGCCCGCCTCGGCGACCCTCAGAGTGTGATGGCCGATTGGTTCAGATTCGAAGGCCGCGAATATCCGTCGGATTTCGGCGTCGTATTTTTTAGAGGCTGGGAAGGCTTTTCTCCCGAAGAGCGGATCGATGCAATACGTGACGCGAAACGTGTTCTCGACAGGTCGTTAGCGGCAGGATGAACCGGAATTTGAGCTTTTCCACTTGACATCTTGTTTTGTCTGTGATACAGTCACTAAAACTTGCAACATCCCAATGCGTTTTCTCCTCGAAAAGATCTCAAAATTGAACATCGGTTGGAATGAGCGGCCACTGGCCGAGTGTGATGCGCACGAGTTTTGCTCCCGGCTCGGCGTTGTTGTCCGGGAACTACCGATGGCGTCCGATGGCTTCTATTTTCATGCGCTCGACCGGCACGTTATCGCGGTCAACAGCCGTCTCTCACCGCCCTTGAAACTTAAAGTACTTTTTCACGAGATCGCACACTTGCTGTTTCATTCACCTGCCTCAGGGCCCGCGGCGGCATTTCATCACATCGGGCGACGCACGCGGCAGGAGGCCGAGGCCGATGTGTTCGCTCTATGCGCCCTGATCCCGCGTCACCAGCTGCAAATGGAAAACCCGAGTGAACTCATCGAATGTTTCGGTGCGGAGCTATTTGACGAGCGCGTCACCATTTTTCGCTCGCATGGCCTATGAGTCGCACCTACTGCCGATCAAGCAGCCTGTTGCTCAAAATGTGTGATATACTCATGCGCAAATTTCCCTTTCGCTTGCCCGGAGGTCGGTCAATGAAGCTACACAAATTCCCTTGCGGTGCTGTGGCTCCAAATGCGATTCCGTGTAGATGTCGCCGCGTCACCAGAGGAGTATTTCGATCATGTTGATAAGAAGGTCCGCCACCCTGTTTCTTATCCTGTTGTTATTGTGCACCAACCTTTTCTCGCAGACGGGTGACGCACAGGCTGAAAAGGAGAAGAAAGCTAAGGAACTAGAAGAGCAGATAGTCACTCTGCTTGACCGCACGATCGCAGAAGCCGCCGGCCTGAGGCTGGCGCAGAACCGTGCCGTCATCAATGCGCTGATCGGCGACCTCTATTGGCGCTACGACCCGGACCGCTCGCGTGAACTGTTTCGCAGCGCCGCCGGCGAGATCATAACCTACCAGACCGATGCAGAAAGGGAGCGTCTGGAAAACATCGGCCTCGGAATACCCGAGATGTTCGATGGCTCAGACCCAAGGCTCGAACTTCTTAACCTGGTTGGGACGCGCGATGCTGAACTCGCCCTCCAGCTAATGTCCCAGACGCGGACGGCGGCTCTCGCGGCCGCGATGGCAACCGTAGCTCAGCAGCAGGAAATGGGCCTGCCGCCGGGAACCGGCGGACCCGGCGGTGGGCAGGGTGCGTCACCGGGAGCGAATGCTGCCAACGCGATGGAGAATGCACGTGCCCAGCAGGAGATAAATCTCGAGCAGTCGCTGATCATGCGGGCGGCGATGAACGACCCGGAGAAGACCGTAAAGGCGATCAAGGATTCGCTGGCGAAGGGCGTCTCGACGAACGTCGTCACGTTGCTCCAGCAGCTGATGCAGAAGGATGAGAAACTCGCCGCTGAACTAGCATCCGATGTTATCTCGAAGCTGACGTCCACCGACCTGAGCCGCTCGAGCAACGATCTCAACGGAGCGATCGGCATTCTGCAATTTATGACGCGCCCGTTGACACAGCAGAATCCGAACAACAAGGCGAAAGTCTTTGCGTTCACGGAAAGCCAGGCTCGCGACGCGGCCCTGAAGGTCGCGAATACGCTGCTCATGGCATCGCCGCCGGCATTCGTGACCGGTGCTCTGGGACGCGCCATACCCCTTATCGAAAAACTGGCGCCCGAGAAAGGTGTGCTGCTACGGGCGAAGGACGCCGCGAATAAACGTCCGGCGACCGCGAACGGAAATGCCCGTCCGGGTCAGGGCGGCCAGAATCAGCGGCGTCTCTGGAATCCTGGCGATACTCCTGAGAATATTATTGCCGCCGCAGCCAAGATCACGAACGTACGCGAGAAAAACTCGGCGCTACAGGCCGCAGCCGGCAGGATCGGGCAGATCACGGACGAAGCTAGGGCGAAGAAGATCATCGATTCGATCCCCGATGAGAAGATCCGGGCACAGGCTCAGAATCAGTTTGACGCGAACCGCATCAATCGCATGACTGTCGAAGGGCGTCTCGACGAAGCAAAAGCATCGGTCGGAGCCCTGACAAGCCGCCGTTCGCAGATCCAGCGGCTGGTTGCTCTGGCAACGCAGTACCAGAAAAAGAATACGGAGAAGGACCGCGAAACAGCAGCCTCGCTGATGATCGAGGCTAAGACGCTGGGCCCGGCCTACCCCGAGGACGAAGACGAACTCGCTGATTATATGGAAGTGATCCGCGGCTACGCGGTCGTCGAACCCGATGTTGCGTTCAGAATGATCGAGCCGTTAATGGTCCAGTTCGACGAGTATATTCAATCCAGCGCGGTGCTGAGCCGGTTCAACAAGCGTGATCGGAATTTCAAGAAAGGAGAGATGGTAATGAGGATCAACGGAGGAGCGAACCTGCTTCCCTTCCGCTATCTGCCGCAGATCCAACTCCTCGCCAAGGCCGATCTCGACCGGATGTCGCTGCTCGCCGACCGCTTCCAGCGGAACGACGCGCGCACGTTGATGAAACTTTATGTCCTGCAGGGATACCAACGGTCTCAGGCACCGCCGTCACCGGCGAGAAATGAATAAAAGCCGCGTGGTGCCCTGACCGTCGATCGCTGGTCATTACTACAACTCACTCGCCGCTCTGATTCAGCAGCTTAGCGACGAGCCCGGTCCAGCCTGTCTGGTGGCATGCACCGAGACCGCTGCCGTTCTCGCCGTGGAAATATTCATAAAAGAGCAGGTGATCGCGAAAATGCTCGTCCGTTTGGAAAAGCTCTGCACCGCCATACACGGGGCGACGTCCTTCAGCATCTTTCAGGAACAGATGCGACAGCCGCCTCGACAGCTCCTGGGAAACCTCCCAGAGGTTCATTTGAATTCCCGAGCCGGTAGGGCACTCGACCTTCAGATCGTCGCCGTAGTAGTGATGAAACTTCTGTAATGATTCGATCAGGAGATAGTTTACCGGGAACCAGACCGGGCCGCGCCAGTTGGAGTTGCCGCCAAAAAGTCCGCTTCTGGATTCCGCCGGCTCATAATCGACGCGGTGCTCACGTCCGTCGACCTCGAGCACATATGGACAGTCCTGATGAAATTTTGATAGTGCCCGAATTCCATACGGCGAAAGGAATTCGTCCTCGTCAAGCATGATGCTTAGCACGCGTTCCAGCCGTTCGCGGTAAGCGACGGCGAGCAGCAGCCGTTCGCCAACGCCCGGACGGCGAGCACAGTTGATGTTTTCTGTCAGCTCGGGCCGATTCTCGATAAACCAGCGCATCCGCCGCTGAAAATCGGGCAGCTCGCGGAGAATGTCAGGCTCGATCGTTGCGACCGCAAACAGCGGGATCAGCCCAACCATCGAACGGATCTTCAGCGGCAGACTGTGGGCGACGCTCGGCATGTGCAGCACGTCGTAATAGAACCCGTCGTGCTCATCCCAAAGCGAGACGTTGTCATCACCGAGATTGTTCATCGCATCGGCTATGAAAATAAAATGCTCCCAGAATTTGCTCGCAACGTCCTCGTATGAATCGTCCTCGATCGATAGTTCGAGTGCGATGGCGAGCATGTTCAGGCAGTACATCGCCATCCAACTAGTACAGTCCGATTGGTCGAGGCGTCCACCGGTCGGCAGCGGCTGTGATCGGTCGAATACGCCGATGTTGTCGAGCCCGAGGAATCCGCCTTCGAAAACGTTGCGTCCGTCAGAATCCTTGCGATTGACCCACCATGTGAAATTGATCAGGAGTTTCTGAAAGATGCGGGCAAGGAATTTCCGGTCAGGTTTTCCGCGTGCCTTTCTCTCGATCTGATAAACACGGAGTGCCGCCCATGCATGGACGGGCGGATTGACGTCATTGAACGCCCACTCGTAGGCCGGGATCTGTCCGTTCGGATGCATGTACCATTCGCGGAGCATCAGTATCAACTGCTCCTTTGCAAATGTCGGATCGATCATCGCGAGCGGAATACAGTGAAATGCAAGGTCCCAGGCCGCGTACCACGGGTACTCCCATTTGTCGGGCATCGAGATGACGTCGGAGTTGTATAGGTGCTGCCAGGCGTGATTTCGCCCATTCTTTCGCGACTCGGGCGGTTTGGGCATTGCGGGATCGCCATCGAGCCATTCCTCGACGACGTAATGATAATACTGTTTCGACCACAGCATTCCCGCAAACGCCTGCCGCTGGACATTGCGAGCATCATCGGAAAGCCCGGCGGCAAGAGGCGCATAGAACTCATCAGCTTCGGCCGCGCGCAGCGAGAAGACCTCGTCAAAATCGACAAATGCATCGCGTCCGGAAGACGGCTCGGTTTGGGAGAGCCTCATCCGGAGAATAACGGTCGCGTCGGGGTCTATCGTCAATGCGTAATTCGCAGCCGCTTTGGTGCCGGTCAGCGATGGATCGACCGCCTCTGTACGTCCATGAACGACGTGATCATTGATGCCGTCCTTAACATAGGCGGTGCGGTTGGGAGCCCCAAAGAGCCGCTGATTGTTGGTCTCGTTCGCAGTAAAAATCAGTTCCGGCTCGCCCTCGAAGACGATAAACCGTTCGCCGAGTTCGCCCGCATCGGCCCCGATCGTTGCCGCGTCAAACGCTGTAAGCCCGTGTCTCGGCTCTTGCCCAAACCAGGTCCAATCATTGCGGAACCAGACTGTCGGGAGAACATTGATCCGTGCCGCTTCGGGCGCCCGATTTGTCACGCTGACGCGTATCAGGATATCCTCCGGATCGGCCTTGGCGTATTCGATAAGAATGTCGAAATAGCGGCCTCCCGCAAATATGCCCGTATCGATCAACTCGAATTCCGGGTCTTCGCGCGTACGCCTGCGGTTCTCGGCGATCAACTGCTCATATGGGTATTCTGCCTGCGGATACTTGTACAGGAACTTCATGTACGAGTGTGTCGGCGTAGAATCGAGATGATAATAAACTTCCTTTACATCTTCGCCATGGTTGCCCTCGTTGCCTGTAAGCCCGAAAAGCCTTTCCTTTAGAATAGGATCCCGGCCATTCCAGAAGGCGAACGCGAAGCAAAGGTTTTGATGGCGGTTCGAGATGCCGGCGATGCCGTCCTCATTCCAGCGATATGCACGCGAGCGCGCGTGATCGTGAGGAAAATATTCCCAGGCCGAACCGTCCGGCGAGTAATCTTCGCGCACGGTTCCCCAAGCACGTTCGCTCACGTAGGGCCCCCAGCGTTTCCAGTTCTTCGACCGGGCATCCGATTCGGCCAGGCGATCCGCTTCGGCAGTCATGCTCTGATAATAGACCAGTTATTCGTTTGAATGGAGATTTTTTCCGGATCCCGCCTCGATCCGATGCCGTTCCCTTACCGGCTAGCCCATCGGGCGTTGGCCTTCATCGGCGAGGCTGCGAATCTCAGTGCCGCCTTCGGTGCGAGGCGCGTCAGCCACGTGATCGCCTTTAGTTTTATTGATGGCTGGAGGCCGCTCGCCACGCGAAAGGCGCTAAGAGCTTCGGTGTAATCGCCGCTCTCAAGAAATGTTCGCCCCTGTTCGAGGGCAAGCTGCGTGTCAAGGCTTGCGATCCGCTTTTCGATCATAGTCGATTCTTCAGCGGAAAGTTCGACCGTGTTCCGGACCCGTTCGAGTACGGCCCGTTCGCCGTCGGGGCGTGAAAGCGGATCGTCATTCTCCCTGTCGAGCGCCGCGCGCAATCTGACAAGGGTTCGCTCCTGGTAGCCCATACGGGCCCCGGCCTTGATCATTCGAAGCCAGAGATGAAGAGCCGGCTTCTCGATATAACCGCTCTCAAACAGCCCGGTGTCCATAAGCATCTGCTTTCGCAGCAAGGTGCCTGAGGTCAGAATATTGCATCGCCGTTCTACGAGCGAGGTAAATGTAACCTCACCCTCAGAGGGATTGTTATCGGTGAATCTGCGGCGATAGACAGAATTCTTTGCGTGTATCGATGCGTCGCAGTACACGAGATCAAAATTGTTTCGATATAAGAATATGTACTGTGACGATAGAAACTCTTCGTCCCAGCGGTCTCCCGAACGAATGAATGCGATCAGGTCCCCGCGTGCGTTGACAATTCCGGTATTCCGGGCTGCGCCGATCCCGGCTTCTCTCTGCTTGATATAGATGATGTCTTCGATCCGAGCGCGGATCTCGCGCTCGAACATCTCGGTCGGCCCCGTTCCGTCGTTCACGACGATTATCTCGTGCTCGCGAAACTTCTGCGTGATCACAGAATCGAGCGTTTCCCGAATATGTGCCGGGTCATTGTGGGCAGTAATGATGACCGAGATCCGAGGCGGAGCGTCAAAGACATTACGCCCTATGCGCTTTCGGACATGTCGCGCTGTAAAAGGTAGTTCAGGCATTTGTTTGGGGGTTTCTGGCAGTATCGCGTATAGGTTCCCATCGGGCGTATTTTTCACCTCGGAGAAACTTGTAAAACGCTATAAGAGAGGCGAGATTGGCGAGGACAAAATACAACGGCATCGCCAGGATGCCGCTGCGACGGCCTAGCCGTTCGATGGCCATTCCCATCAAGGCCGCCGTGTAAAATGCGGTCTGAAGAGCGAAGGCCATCGTATAGATGATCGACCTCTCCGCCGCAAGGAAAATACTTGAGATATACGCTGCAAGCAGTATGAACGGCACCGCGTAACGCAGTAATTTGTGGGATATAAGCTCCACGGCGAAAAAGCCGCTTTTGAACGGATTCAGCATATCGCGGTTACGCCACAGATCGGTATAGGTCTGTGAGATCACCCGGATACGCATCTTCATCTCATGCCCGGCATCGCGGTTTGTCACTTCGGAGCATACGGCCTCGGGTGCAAAAACGCTGCGAAGCCCTTTTCGAAAAACACTGGTACAGATCAGGAAATCCGAGCACGCTTCGGGATACAAAGGATCATATGCTGCCTTGCGAACCGCGTACAGACAACCGGAGGCACCGATCAACGAACAAGCTCGGCTTTCCGCGATCTTGATGAATGTTTCGTATCCCCAATAGCTCTGTGCTCCTTTGCCAACATTCGTGTCTCCCTCGTCCAGATAGATCAACCGGCCCGCAACACAACCGACCGATCTATCAGCGAAGTAAGGTAAAACTTTCCGAAAAACGTCGGGTTGGTATGCGGTAGTGGCGTCCGAAAAGAGAATGATCTCGCCAGTGGCCTGTTCGACGGCGGCGTTCTGTGTGGCGGTCTTTCCGACCCTGCCTTCCACTCGAAGTAGTTTGACCCCCTGGCCGGCGAATTCACGAACGATGTCATCCGTTCCGTCGGTTGAACCGTCAGAGGCGACGAGTATCTCGATCTTTTCTTTTGGGTACTCGATTCGAAGCGTGTTTGCCAGCTTCTCGCGAATGGCGCTCTGCTCGTTGTAGGCGGTGATCAGGATGGTGACTGTCGGTTCGCGATCGCCCTTGATAACCGGCTTTGGCATCACGATGCTAACAAGATAAACGAGTAGCGGATAGCCGATATAGACATACGCCATCAGGATGATGCAAACCCAAAAGACCAGTTGCTCAAACGAAACGATCATGCACTTGCTGCTGTCCGGCTCTCCCAAAAAGACTTAGGTTGAGGGTCCGCGACCAAGCCGTTCTGGATCGCATAGACCCTGCGCAATGCGACCGCATATGCGATCGCATAATAGATGAACCAATTGTACGCAACGGAGGCAAAAAAGCTCGTCACCATATAACCTGCGATGCTTGCCTGCAGGCCGATCGCCATACAGTAGTACCAGTTCCTTCGATCGTCACTATCAAAGAGCGTTCTCTCGATGGCTCCGAGCTTTCGCAGCGGACTGATAATAAACACCAAATACGCAATCAACCCGATAATCCCAAGCTCTGTCGAAACTTGGGTAAATGCGTTGTGCGTCTGAAGATTATGGGCACCAAACTCGGGCGAATTGCCGATGCCGATCCCCCACGGATTTCTGATCGTCACGATCAAAGACGTGATCAATCCCTGGCGCCTTGCATCAGCTGATCCGACCGGGTCGAGTGATGGAATAAAGATCGAAAGGAGACGAAGCCCATAGTTGCCGGGCGCTGCGAGAATGAATGCGATTCCCGCAACGATCGAGGCGACGGTAACATTAAGCCGCTGCTTCCGGCCTAGTTTCCACGAAAGTACGCCGAAGACGGCCAGCAGCCCGAGAAAACCACCGCGCGAAAATGTAAACATCGTCGCTGCAACAAACAGGCCGGCGACGCCAAGATAGGCGATCCTGACGATGTAGCTCCGCGAGGCGATCCCGAGTGCGATCACGATCGGGATCATCATCACGAAGTGCATCGCCATTTCGTTCGGGTTGCCGAAGATGCCCTTTACATTGCTCACCCCAACGCGATAGCCTTCGATCGAAAACTGCCCGGCCATATAAAGTCGGGTTGTCTCTGCGGCCAGATAAACCCCGATCCCCACTGAGAGCCAGAGCAATCCGACCAACCTTTTCCGTGTGCGAACAACGTTCACAAGAACGATGAACACGACCACCGCCTTGATGAAAGTATCGGAGAATATTTCCCACGCCAATACCTTGTTACGCGATATCGGCATCGTCAACAACGAGACAGCCACTATCACAAGGAGAGCCTTGACCTCGGTCGTCATCGCGGTCAGGTTCCCTTCCGTCACCATCTGGCTGGGCAAGTACAGAAGCACCATAACGATCCCGAAATAGATCGTCGTCGAAGCTAAAAACCCGGCTCCCTGTATTAGTTCATAAGGCCTAAAGAAGACCATTGCGGTGAACAGATACAATGCCGCATAGGTCGCCGCATGACCGTTGCGCACCAGCCACGGGTCCGCGGTCAAGAGCAAACGCTCCTTATTCCGGCCGTCCCTTCTACCTGACGCCTCTTCCACCGCAGAAATTTCCGGTACTACTTCTTCCCGGTCTCGTTTACGAAACTCCGGTTCGTCCTGAACCGCCGAACGAGGAGGCTCAAGAGTCGAAAAACCGCCATCGGACCCGGGCCTTCGGCCCGTCGTCCCCAGCGGTTCATAATCATAACTTGTAGACCTTCCTGATGGCATTGGACTCATGCCGAACTGCTAACCGCACTCTCGTTCCTTTTGGAACTCTACGTTCGGATATGTCCGACAGCGATCAAGCAAACGTCACCTCATTAGCTAGACCACGAATTCTTTCTCGAAGGTGATCATCTCCCGAACACGCAGCTTTAAGGCCTTTTCGAATTGTCGAGCTTCGTTCACGCCGCTAAACGACAGCTGCTGCAGGTTCGCTTCGATGCGCTTTCGATAGTCGGAGACCAGCGAGTCAGACACGCCAAGCATCTCGGCAACCTCGAGTTGTGTTCCGCTGTCCGATATCAGATAGCAATACCAGAGCACATTGATCATTCGGTCATACTGTTTCGATTTTCCGCGGACCGACTTATTAAGCGTCTGAAGAAAATTGTCGACAAAGCCCGCGGCAGCGGTCTCAGCCTCGTTCCGAAGCAGGCCTTCCTCTGGTGTTTCGCGGGTGTCGGTAAATTCGAAGGGCATCCTGTCATCGTCGTCGCTGTCGGTACCGCTTCCGACAGGCACGAGATGAATATCCATTATTGGCAGCCGCGACATCACAAATGAGCGCAGGCTGCGAACATCGACCGGGGAGTCGATCGCCTTAAATACTTTGACAATGAGCTTCTCAAGTTCCGGGTTGCTGATGACGATCTGGGCATCGCCGGTACACCCGACCATCCTTGTGTCGCGACCGTAGAACGCCACTGCCTTGACACGTTCGTCCATCTCCTGCACATCGCGGCGAGTCTTCCGAATTCCCCAATCGGCCAGCCCATAGAGGCGATCGGCCAATCGCCGATGCGCTTCCGGGTGGTCAACATTGTCGAAGCGTTTGAAACTGGCGCTGGTTTGGATCAGCGTTGAAATTCGTCTGGCAAGACGGTAACTCTCAGGATAACGCTTTCGAAGCTCCGCCGTCAGCATATTGGTCAGCTCGATCTGGCTGATCTCAGCCTCGATCTCAGTGTCTGACATCTTCGTGTCAATATAGTGCTGAAAACGGTCCTTGCTCAGCAAGGCCACAAACAACTCCTGCGTGAGGTCGGTATAGGCATTTTGCTTGCCCTCCTCGACCAGAAAACCGGCACGTTTGGATGCACGCACGAGCGGATGCGAGGACACGATCCGATGTAATTCGACCCAGATCTGATTGACGTCTGATGTCTTAAGACTGTCGTTCCATTTCCCAACCTTGATCTGCCTTTGGTTTGCCGGGCGTGGTTGCCGTTCCTTTGTTTTCACTTCATTCATAATCAGCCTGTCCGGTTCCGTGGTTCCGAGAATCATCACAGTCTGTATCACTATCCTTTTTTCCCGATCAGTTCGCCCGAGTGCGCGAATCCGGTTTTCGATGCGCCCGTGGGCCATCTGGTTGCGGGTCAGTTTGATCTGCGACGATTTTTTTGGGGTAGAAAGTCTGGCGCGAATGCGGCAACCGAGCCTCCAGTGCCGATCCGTAATTGAAGTTGTGAGAGTAGATGCCTCTCACTTCCTACACTTAAGATAGTAGCAATTATTCTCGGAGAGTACAACCATTATTTAGCATTGTTGTATACTGTTTATACACTTCTCGTAAGTGTTGTATTTAATGATGTTGTAGGCTTACAGGGCACGTGCTGGCGAGTGATCCAACAGGTTTTTATCTTTTTTCGGATGCAAGTTTTGGAAGCATTTGACCATTATAGATTTACTTTTGATGTGGAAGTAAACATGGCTGGGTTGGTACACGGCTAGTGGTCTGTGCGCTTCGCCTGGCGGTATCTCAGGTCAATATGGACAAAGCGAAAATGACAGGTTTTTGTAAAAACGGAGACTGCCCTCCGTCGAATCAACTTCTTGCTTTCCAAAACGGTGATCTCGCTCAAACGCAGCTCTCGTCTATCAGTCGCCACCTCGCGAACTGCGAGTTCTGCTCGGCCGAGGTCGCCTTCTATTCAAACTATCCCCAGGCTGAAGGGCCCGTAGAAACAAGCGAGATACCCGCGCCACTGTTTGAACTCGCCGAGGCCCTTCTGAAAAATCGTCACAACGGTGCCCGCTCGCTGAACTCGCTCCTGACAGAATCAAAAGAACTAATAGCGGACAGCATCAAGTGATAACCGGCAAATAGGCCGGTGTCACTAGCGATAGAATTAGTAATACAGATGAGACTGCCGAAAAGGGCGGTCTTTTTTTGCAGTAGAGCACTAGGTCGTGGCCCCGATCGGCAATATTCAGCCAAAACAGTCACTGATCCGAGCTTGTCACAGACTCCGCCTCTTTTGATCGTCGGGTCGGAAATGAAAAGAGCCTCCCGAAAAATGAAGCACCCATCAAAAAGATCGGCGAGTTTTACGCCTTTTAGATATATAGTCGTAGAATTAGTTGTGTCTCTACCATGACGGAAAAAAAAACGAACGTAACTCAGTTGCTTAGGGATCTCGAGGCGGGTGACAAGCAGGCCCCCGAAATGCTTCTGCCGATCGTTTACGACGAGCTTCGGCGTCTTGCCCGCGGCTATATGCGGAACGAGCGGAGCGATCATACGCTGCAGGCGACGGCGCTCGTTCACGAGGCTTATCTTGAATTGGTCGACTGGAAAAATGTTTCATGGCAGAACCGCGCCCACTTCTTTGCCGTCGCGGCCCAGATGATGCGCAAGATCCTCGTCGATCACGCAAGGGCTAAGAACGCGCAGAAGCGCGGGCCGGTTCATAAACTCGAACTCGATGAGGCTGTCAGCTTCAGGGTAGAACGCGAAGTTGACCTGATCGCACTCGACGACGCCCTTGCCGCACTTGTAGAACGCGATCCAACGCAGGCGAGGATCGTGGAACTGCGGTTCTTCGGAGGCCTTTCGATCGAGGAAACCGCCCATGCAATGAACATTTCCCCATCGACCGTAAAGCGTGAATGGACCGTCGCAAAAGCGTGGCTGTTCCGCGAAATAAAGCGTGGATGATCAAATCGGATTGGGAAAGAGCGAAGCAGATATTTCTCGATGCCTTAGAGCTGGATGAGAAAGATCGCAGGTCCTTCGTTACCGCGGAATGCGGTGCCAATCCAACGATCTACGAAGAGGTCTGGGCTCTCCTCGACGCGAACCGCGAAAATGAAGGCTTCATTGAAGATCCTGTATTCTCGGTCAGTTCCGCCATTGGCGGCACTTCGGCCCTCATCGGAAAAGCCTTCGGCCATTACCGTGTACTTTCTGAGCTCGGACACGGGGGAATGGGGGCGGTATTTCTCGCCGAGCGCTCAGATGGTGAATTCGACCAGAAAGTCGCCATTAAGATAGTGCGGCCGGGCCTTGATGTTGAACACATCAGGGCCAGATTCGTCCACGAACGCCAGATACTGGCCGATCTGGAGCACTCCTACATTTCACACCTGATCGACGGCGGAACAACCGAAGATGGTATCCCATACCTTGTTATGGAATACATCGAGGGTACGCCGATCAATGAATACTGTTCGGAGAACCGCCTCTCGGTAAAAGAAAGGCTCGACCTCTTTCTCAAAGTATGTGAGGCCGTTGCGTTCGCACATCGCAAACTGATCATTCACCGTGATCTGAAGCCCTCAAACATATTTGTGACTGTCGACGGCCAGCCCAAGCTGCTTGACTTCGGCATCGCCAAACTCCTTGTTCAACAGAACGCGGGCAGAGCTCAGCAAACCCAGCTCGCCGCCTTTACGCCCGATTATGCGAGTCCGGAACAGGTTCGCGGCGATGCCATATCAACATCGACGGATGTTTACAGCCTCGGGGTTATCCTCTACCAATTGCTCACCGATACGCTCCCCTATCGGTTCACGACACGCAGTCCTGACGAGATCGTTCGCGTGATATGCGACACGGATCCGTCCCCGCTAAACCGCGTGATATCAGGAAACTCGGCTTCCAGGCCGATCGGCAAAGTTCAGGCCGATCTCGAAAGGATCGTCCTGCTGGCGATCCGCAAGGAACCCGAACGCAGGTATGCCTCCGTAGAGAAATTTGCAGATGACATCAGGCGTTTTCTTGCCGGACTGCCCGTCACCGCCCGCGAAGACACGATCGGATATCGGGCCTCAAAGTTCATTCGCCGCCATAAATATGGGGTTGCGGCGGCGGCCCTCGTCTCGATCACCTTGATCCTCGGCATCATTGGAACCACATGGCAGGCTCAGGTGGCAAAAAGGGAGAGCGAAAAAGCAAGAAGGATCAACGGCTTCCTGCAGAATATGCTTGGTTCGGCCGCGCCTGAATCGCGAGGTGCGGATGTTACCGTCAAATCTGTACTTCAGGAATCTTCCAAGCGTGTGCGGCAGGAATTCGCGAATGATCCGGATGTCCTCGCTGATATCCTCATGACGATCGGAAAAACCTATGTCAGTCTCGATATGATCCCGCAGGCTGAAGACGAGTTAAAAGGAGCCATCGCCGCGCGTTCGGCCTTGGGCAGTGCAGATCATCCGACGACCGCAGGAAGCCTGGCCTACCTCGGGATCGCCCTCGCCTATCAGGGAAAGACCGATGAAGGAGAGGCGGTTTCACGTCGCGCGATCGAGATGTGTCGTGCCCTTTATCCCGACGGCCACGAAGATCTCGCGGTCGCCCTCTTTGCTCTCTCGATAAACTTGACCCATAAGGGTGACCCTGCCGCCGCGGAACCCTACGCCGCTGAGGCTTCAGCCGTCGTCAAGCGATTTCTGGGTGAAAAGCACGGATACTATCTCGCAACCCTTACGGCGCTCGGCCTTGCACGCGAAGGCCTCGGAAATGTCGAAAGCTCCGAGGCACTCTTCCGTCAAGTGATCGCAACCGGACCGGATATCGACAGCCGGTTTCAGATATACGTCGCTCAGGCGTCGCTCTACCTTGGGCGCTCGCTGCTTCGCCGCCATGCCTTCTATGAGGCCGAGAGACCCTTGCTCGAGAGTCGGCGGATCTACACTCAGGTGCTCGGCGAATCAAATCCTAGCGTCGCGACGGTAACGCAATATATCGGAAACCTCTATCTGCAGCAGGGCAAGCTTCAGAAGGCGGAATTTGAACTTCGCGGGTGTCTGGCGATGCTGCGTGCGGATCCTGCGCCTGAGCAGTCCGAGATCGACCAAACCAACGTCTTGCTCGGCAAGGCGCTGACGAGGCTGGGCAGATCGGGCGAGGCAGAACCGCTTCTTCGCGAGGCTCTCGCGGGACGATTGCGAAACGCCCCCAACGAACGAGTGGCGATCGCGATCGCGGAAGGGGCGCTTGGCGAATGTCTGATCTCCCTGAAGCGGAATGATGAAGCAGAACCACTCCTCAGGCGCAGCCACGAGACCCTTCTCTCGGCGCTGGGCGCTCAAGACCCGCGAACTATCGAGGCCTATCAACGTCTCGGACAACTCACAACAAAGAAAGCCACAAGGTAAGAAGTCCGATCCATCCTGCCCGCTCGCCGTCGGTCAACGCAGGCAGCGAAGCACTTCCGCCACGCTCCACGCCTGTGCTGCGGCCCCGCGCGGCAGATGAGGTTCGTCACCGTCGAATATCTCCGAAACCTGGCCGAGCATTGCCTCATTCAAATGTTCCTTAAGCCCTTCAAGCATCGCAGCAACGCGGCGCTCGGCCCGCGGGTCCTTTGAGTGGACCTTTCTGTAGGCATCGACAAAATGACCGATCAGCCAGGCCCATACAGTGCCCTGGTGATAGCTTCCGTCGCGCTGCTTAGGCGAACCGGAGTAAACCCCAATATAGTTCGGGGCCTCCCGCGCCAGCGTCCTTAACCCGACCGGCGTGAGCAGATCCTGCTCGACGCGGTCAACCACCTTCCGCGCCATGTGAGCCGAAAGCATCGAATTCGGCAGGCTCACAGCAAAGACCTGATTCGGACGGATCGACGCATCTCGCGACTCTCTGTCGATAACGTCGAAGAGGCATTGTTTGTCGCTATTCCAAAACTTTTCGACAAATGCGGCCTTTGCCCACTCAGCCATATCGGCATACAAGTCGCGCCCCGCATCGTCCCCGATCTCATCTGCAAACGATTCCATTATCCGGAGTGCGTTATACCACAATGCCTGTATCTCGACCGGTTTGCCGATGCGAGGGGTCACGACCCATTCGCCCACCTTTGCATCCATCCAGGTAAGTTGCTGGCCTTGGGTGCCGGCAAAGAGAAGGCCGTCTGAGTCCGCGCGGATACCGTATCGCGTTCCTTTTACGTGCCATTCAAGGATGTTCACCAGCTTTGGATAAAGATCCTTGTAGATAAGATCACGGTCGCCGCTGTGCTCGACGTATGCTCTTATCGCCTCAAAATACCAAAGGGTTGCGTCGACAGTATTGTATTCGGGAGTTTCACCCAAGTCGGGGAAACGGTTCGGCAGCATACCTTCTGAAATATGCCGCCCAAACTCAAGCAGAATGCTGCGGGCGATGCCGGGTCTATTCACGGCCAGAGTCAGGCCGTTCAGCGCGATCATCGTGTCACGGCCCCAATCCGAGAACCAATGATACCCGGCGATTACCGTCTTTCCGTCCCCACGGTCAACAATGAATTGATCCGACGCTAAGACCAACGGCCAAAGCGATTCATCCGTTATCTCCGATCGAACAACGATGTCGGCCCGGCGACGGATCTCCTTCGCTTCCATTTCAGCTGCTTGCGATGGTTTCGCCTTCCGGGTCGAGGCGATGACCACGGCTTCGGTCGTCAGATTGAAACTCATCACGAACGGTTGAAACAGATCTTCACGAAAATCAAACCCACGTTCGCGTTCGATCTCGTACTCGAAGTTTTCGTACCAAACACCAGTCCGCTCGATCGCTGCAGCGTTATGCGCCAGGAAGAGCGTAGGAAGGCCATCGACCGGAGTAAGCGCGGCCCAACCGGCTCCTGAGGTATATCCGTTAACAAAACCTTCGCGGCCGCTGCGAAGATGATGGTGGTCGCGAAACGCTACCAACGGCCGAAGCTCGAGCCGGCAATTGGTGCGGTACAGTTCATCGCCTTCCTGTTCCCGAATATCCGTGATCTTCCAACGGCAGACGGTCGTATTCTCGCCATGAACCATGAAGTACGACCGTTCGAGTTCGAGCCCGTCGATCTCGAATATCCATTTTGGATAGGGGTCGAGGCTAAATGAGGTCAGGTAGCGAAAGCCTTCCGGGTAAACAGTATCCGGATACTTGTTGCATGAGAGATCATAGGCCCTTCCGTTCACCGTGAGTCTCTCGTCAAACCGTGAGAGCAGCACCGCCCGTCCAAGCGGAGGTTTTGTCGCCGCCACAAGAAGCCCGTGATATCTTCGCGTTCCGGCACCGGCAAGGGTGCCCGAGGAATAGCCGCCGATCCCATTTGTCTCAAGCCATTCACGAGTGGACGACTCGTAGTAATCCGTGCATATCTCGCGGCCGGCCTGGATCATATTTCACAAGTATATTTGTACCGCAGCAAAAGTCGGAAGATCGACGTGACGATTTAAGCCCGATGCTCTGATACTCTTTCCGATCGTCTGCCGCCTTACGATATGAGGACGGGATGGACCTTCGACCGTCAACGCTCATATCGGAGGCTTTATGGCGACAAATTTTGCAGACATCAATATGGTCGATCTTTCGGCCCGGCGTTCACGAACTGCTTTTGAACACCGTTTCTTTCTTACATTCGCGATCTTATTTCCCTTGGTTACGATCCTTGGCTTCGTTCCGAATTTTATCTTTTCGCTGCCGTACCAACCACCAAAAATAACACCGCTGGTTGCCGTTCACAGCGCGGCGATGAGTCTCTGGATCATCCTTTTCACGGTTCAGGCCGTGCTGATATCCGCGAAGCGGATCCGACTGCATATCACGCTCGGGACTATGAGTATAGGTCTGGCGGTTGTGATGGTGGGTTCAGGCCTGTTGACGGGCTATTACGCCATGGCAGGTGGCCGCGGTTTTCCGGGTTTCACACCTGAAGAGTTTTTCGTGGTTCCGGCGGGGGATATGCTCACGTTTGCCGTGCTCTATATCGCGGCCATCTACTATCGCAAGCAGCCCGCCGCGCATAAGCGGTTGATGCTTGTCGTGATGCTAAATTTCCTGGCCCCATCGACCGCACGTATGCCGCTGCCGTTCATTCCGGATCTCGGAGCGATTTGGCTCTTCGGCCTTCCGTCACTGATCGGCCTGCTCATGCTCGCCGCTGATACCTATCTGACAGGAAAACTAAATCGGATCTTTGCCATCGGTCTTGGCTTCATGATCGCCTCAGGACCGATCCGCGTGGCTATCTGCCGAACTGAAGCCTGGACGGAATTCGTTCGGAGCCTCGTCTGAGAACTGACAACCTTGAGCGACAAATGAGAAAGCTGTCCGATCTGCGACCGGACAGCTTTCATTCAGCTCGTGAAGCGGCTACACCTACTCAAGCCCAACAAAATCGACGTTTGTCAGGTTCGTATCGACTTGAAGCACCTTCGGAGTAAACCTGTAACGCTTCGACCCAACCGTCATCGTATAGGTTTCACCGGTTCGGACGCCGTCGAACGAATACAACCCGAATGAACTCGTCGTAGCGGTCCGGCGAACTCCAGCAGAGTCGATCATCGAAACCAACGCATTCCTCAGATTCTGTCCTCCGGGTGTCGTGACCCTGCCAGAAACCGTAACGCTGGAGGCGAAGATATAAGCAGACCCCTGGAACGTGTTCGCGCCGATCGTATCGCCGATCGATCCGACAACGGCGTGGTTCTGGGTAAACGCAACGCCCGCTCCAAAGGAATCTTCCGGGTCGCCATCGCTAGCCAATAGTTTCTGCCCCTGCGTCCAGGCGGTTCCCGAACGCGTGTAGATATAAGCGGAACCTTGCCGTGCATTTGCTCCGTTCGTGTCGCCCGCGGCTCCGACCATCAGAGAATCGCCGAGGACAAAGACGCTGTTTCCGAAGGAATCGCCGGCGGCACCGTCGGCTGCCGTGAGCTTCTGCTGCTGGCTCCAGGTAGTGCCGCTCCGGACAAAAATATAGGCCGAGCCCTGCTGAAAATTGGCCCCAACGTCCTGGAGCGTACCGATCGCAGCGGTGTCTCCGTCAACCGCAACACTGAACCCAAAGTAATCGAAGGCAGTGCCATCCGAAGCGGTCAGCTTCGCCTGCTGCGACCAGGTCGTCCCGCTGCGGGTGAATACATAAGCCGACCCTTGCTGGGTATTCGCACCTGTCGCATCCTCGGTGGCACCAACGACAACAGTATCACCGGCGATCGCCACACTATCGCCAAAAAAGTCCAACGCACCTCCGTCAACAGCCGTAAGTTTCGCCTGTTGCGACCACGAGGTGCCTGATCGCGTGAAAACATACGCGGCCCCCTGATCGATCGTGCTCGTCCCATCGGCACTTGCTGCCCCGACGACGATCGTATCTCCGGCAATAGCCGCCGACCGTCCAAAGATATCGTTCGCAGCTCCATCGTCGGCGGTCAGCTTCTGCTGGAATGACCAGGTTGAACCGCTGCGGACAAAGACATACACAGAACCGCGATTGACCTGCGTTGATACCGTATCACCAAACGCCCCGACCACGGCCGTATCACCTGAGATCGCGACACAACTTCCAAAGGCGTCATCGGGTTCACCATCATTCGGCGTCAGCTTCTGCTGAAGGGTCCATGTGCCGCCGTTGAGAACATACACGTATGCCGCCCCGTTCCTCGCTGAATTAGATGCATTCGCATTGGCGCCGACGATCACCGTCGTACCCGAGATGGCGACACTGCCGCCGAACTGATCGCCTGCCGCACCATCGTTCGCCTCGATCTTAGTTGACCCGCCAAAGGCAAGAGCCGCTTCGGCGGAAGTGATATCGACCAAACGGTGCGCGCGATTCTGAGCAGGGCGTCGAAAAACGCCGAGATCTCCGCGTCGCTTCAGTTCGGTGATCGCCCGATCCCCGCTAAGTTTCGGCATGATCGAGGCCGCAGCAGCCGACGGAACCCTGGCGCCAAATAGGAAAACGGTCGAGACCACGAGACCGAGAACTCCAATTCCAACAACGGCTTTCATCAAACGCGACATTACATTTCTCCAGTGCTAAACAGTGTTTTGCCTACCGTATTGATAATTATACTTTCCAACCGCCACGAGATTCAACAAATTTCGCAACATATTCGATCGTTCCCGCCAAACGGTCAGCCGCTCGCCTTCCATAGGTCAAAATGCACACCCTATTAATTCCTTTTGACGCGAGAAAACAAAGGAAAGCCGAACAAAGATTTGGATGGAATAATGAAAGTTACCCGCTGCCGCATATCTCGTCGATCGCCTCGCTATACTTCTCATCGATGACCGAACGCTTTATCTTCAAGGTCGGGGTCATTTCACCTTTGTCGATCGAGAATTCGCGCGGAAGCAGATAGACGCGCTTTATTCGTTCGTAGTCGGCCAGTTCGCGGGTCAAGGTGACCGCATCGCTCTGAACCCGCTTGATAAAATGAGCGTCGTCGCAGAGCTCCTCGCGTGACCGCTTGACATCGTGGCCCTCGCTCGCCATCTCCTCTTTCAAGGCATCCCAATCGGGAACTATGAGCACACCAACCTGCTTGCGCCCCGAACCGACCACCACCGGCTGCGATATCAGCGGACTTTGCTTCAAGAGGCTTTCTATCTGCAGCGGTGCAATGTATTTGCCGTTAGATAGCTTGAAAAGATCCTTCAGCCGGTCGGTGATGTAGAAATGACCGTCTTCATCGACATAGCCGACATCGCCGGTATGATAGTAGCCGTCCCGATCAAGCGCAGAGGCGGTCGCAGCAGGGTTGTTGTAGTAGCCCTGCATTACGTTCTTGCCGCGAATGAGCACCTCGCCGTCCGTTTCGGCGATCTTCATCTCTATCCCTTCGAACGGCTTCCCGATGGATCCGACCTTATTGTCCTCAGGACGATTTGCGCACGTTATGCAGGCCTCCGTCATTCCATACCCCTGAAGGATCGGAATTCCGGCGGCCCAAAACGCATACGACAGCTTTTTCGAAAGCGGCGCACCGCCGGAAACAAAAAATCGCAAGCAGCCGCCAACGCCGGCCCGCCATTTCGAGAACACCAGGCGATTCGCGATCGCGTGTTTTGCGGTGAGTGCCGGTGAGACCGATGAATGTGTGTCTTTCGCGGTCCAGTACTCCTGGCCGACCTCAAGTGCCCAGTCAAAGAGTTTAGTTTTCCAACCGCCGGCCGCTTTCCCCTTCTTTACGATCTTGTGATAGACCTGTTCAAAGAGTCGCGGTACCGCGGTCATGATCGTGGGTTTCACCTCCTGCAGGTGAGACGCAAGTTGATCGAACGAGGCGCAATAGTGAATCGAAACGCCGTTCGAGCATAGGACGTAGAAAACGGTCCGCTCGAAAATGTGCGACAGCGGCAATACGGCAAGGCTTCGGTCGGTCGGTCGTATCGGGAGCCCCTTCGATATCGCCACGATGTTCGAAACGAAGTTCTCGTGTGTCAGCATTACGCCCTTAGGCTCGCCCGTTGTCCCGGAGGTGTAAATTATCGTCGCG
This sequence comes from Pyrinomonadaceae bacterium, assembly GCA_021463165.1. Classification (GTDB taxonomy): domain Bacteria; phylum Acidobacteriota; class Blastocatellia; order Pyrinomonadales; family Pyrinomonadaceae; genus OLB17. Next base: position 126,336 of record JAJTWY010000002.1, read on the forward strand.
AGATCGGTCGTGGCGATCTGCGCCAGCGAATTTTCGACTACCTCGGAATCGCTTTTGGTGAAGTCCTCGCCAAGCGATTCGACATCTGCGAGGGTTATGGCACGGGTATTTTCCTGAGGAACACCATCGGCATCCAGGAAGACGAGTCTCTCAAGCCCCTCGACGCTTTGGATCGCGTTCTCGGCATGCTTCCAGATCTTCTTGCCGGAGACAAAAAGCATTCTGGCACCGGAATTTTCGAGTATGTACCGGATCTGCTCGACCGCCTGGGTCGTGTAGATCGGGACGTTGACAGCCCGAAGGCTGAGGATCGCCAGATCGACGAACGACCATTCCGGCCGGTTCTCCGAGATTATCGCGATGCGGTCGCCCGCCTTCACGCCGAGCGAGGCCAAGCCCATCGCGATCCGCTTGATCCGTTCAACCGCCTCGGTACCGGCAACGTACTTCCACACATCGCCGACCTTGAATGCGAGAGCATCGCCCTTATTGTGGCGACGAAAGGCCTCAAAACAGTAATGGGGAATGGTCTGCGGCAGGTTTTCAAAACCCGCCAAATTCTCAGCGATCATCGACGATATCCATTCTTACAGACAATGCGAATACAAGTCTAATAGATACTTAGGTTAGAGGCTATACCTCGAGCAGCATTATCACGGCCTCGCCACTGACGACCGTCTCGCCATTCTGGTTCGTACAGGTGGTCAGCAGCGTAACGATATTCTTATCCTCGCGAATATTGATCACCTCTGCCTTTGCGGTCACCGTATCGCCTTCAAAAACGGGTGCGGTAAAATTCATGGTCTGCGAGAGATAGATCCCGGCGAGTCCGGCCGGGCCGCTCGCAAGGATCGCCGAAATAAAGGCTCCGCTCAGCATCCCGTGCGCAATCGGTTTGCCGAATCGCGTTGTGCGGGCAAAATCGGCATCAAGGTGTATCGGGTTCCGGTCGCCCGAAATGTCGGCAAATTGACTGATAACCTCTGCCGTAACATGCCGGTCTCGTGAGAACACGTCGCCTACTTTTATCTGCATATATCTCAATTAGACCACACACCGGCGTCCCTAAGGGCCCGGTAAAGAGCTCGGTAAACTCCGTAATTTCTTTCGAGGCTAAGCAGAGGATCTTCGCTCGGGTCGATCCGATCCGAGAGCTTGACCGCGGCGTCACACGCCTCGTCAACCGACGGCCACGCGCCGACACCGACGCCCGCCAGGATCGCGGCTCCAAACGCGGCACCTTCATCGGCCGCTATCGTTTCAACCGTCCGGCCATAGACATCCGCCTGTATCTGCCGCCAAAGATGTGATCGCGCGCCGCCGCCGCCGAGGCGGATAGAACTCGCCTCGACGCCAAGAGAACGAAAGATCTCGATCGAATCCCGCAGGCTGAATGCTACTCCTTCCATCACCGCCCGGGCTAGGTGGCCGCGAGTATGATTAGCAGAAAGCCCGACGAAAGCAGCTCGAGCATTCGGGTCGAGATGCGGCGTTCGTTCACCCATCAGGTATGGCAGCCATATCGCTCCGTTCGAGCCGCTGTCGATCATTGCCGCTTCTTGATCCAGCTCGGCAAAGTCCGCACCTCCGCCGGAATTCTCCCGAAACCATTTCAAACTCAGCCCGGCGCCAAGCGTGACGCCGGTCATGTGCCAGCGTCCGGGAACAGCGTGACAAAGCGTATGCGTCCGCCCGTTTGGATCGTAAGTCGGCGCCGCAGTTACGACAAAGACCACGCCGGACGTCCCGATAGTGGCACTCATCGCACCCGGACGGACTATGCCCATCCCAATAGCTCCGGCCGCATTGTCGCCGGCACCCGCGATTACCGGTGTACCGGGAATGAGGCCTGTTTCCTCAGCACCCGATGGCGAGACAACTCCGGTTTGGGCCGTCGATTCAAAAACCTCGGGCATCAGCCGCCGGTCGAGGCCCATCATATCCAGCATTTCCGCCGACCACTTACGCCGTTTCACGTCGAATAGCAGCGTGCCGGATGAATCGGCAACATCACTGGCCTTATCCGACGTCAGCCGCATCCGCACGAAATCCTTCGGAAGCAGCACCGTACGAACCGCGGCCCAGTTCTCCGGCTCGTTCTCACGAAGCCAGAGCAGTTTTGGCAGCGTAAATCCTGTTATCGCCGGATTTGCGACCATTTCGATCAGCCGCTCCCGCCCGATCTTCCTGGTTATCTGTTCACACTGGCTTTCTGTACGCTGATCGCACCAAAGGAGAGCCGGCCGAATTACCTCGTCGGCTTTATCCAAAAAGACCGACCCATGCATCTGTCCGGAAAGCCCTACCGCACCTATGCTCGCCGCCGGAATCTCGCGTGACAACACTCTGCGTACGGCGCTCGAAGATGCTCGCCACCAATCCCGCGGATCCTGCTCAGCCCACCCGATGTGCGGCGAGGCGAACGCAGCATGGTCCTCGGTTGCCGACGCAACTACCCGACCGGCGGTGTCGATCACCACGGCCCTCGAACCACCGGTTCCAATGTCGATACCGAGAAAGTGCATCGAAGCTAAGCCCCCTCACGCGGAGGCGCGGTCGAATCTCGTTTCAGGAGCGACGTCGGGATCTTGACCTCGATTCCCTGTTGATGGGGTTTCTCGACCGTCAGAAGCAACGCCTCGACCGCGCGGCGTCCTATATCGACGCGTGGCGTGAAGACCGTCGTCAATGCTGGTTCCGAGAGGCTGGCGAACGAGATATCGTCAAAGCCGATTATAGAGATATCCATGGGGACGCAAAGTCCCGCAGATCTGAATTCCTGCATCGCGCCAAGGGCCATCAGGTCATTGGCAACAACGACCGCCGTCGGCAGCTCCTTTTCTGCGAGGATCTGCCTCGCTGCCAGCCGTCCGCCGTCAAAACGGAAATCCCCTTCATATATCCTTGCAGCGGGCCCGTTCGGCAGATGCCTTTTCATCGCTGCATCGAACGCCCGCCATCTGACACCGGCCGAGTAGATCTCATGTGCGCCGCCGATGTGCACGATCTTCGTATGTCCGAGCGCGACCAGATGCTGAACTGCTTCATCAATGCCGGCCTCATAGTCCAGAATGATGTTGCTGACCTTTTCATCGACAAACCCGAGGTCCTGGAATACAAAACTTGTCCTTTTTCTCTTCGCCTCGGTGATCAATGCTTCATCAAATTCGGCTATCATCAATATCACGCCCGCGACCTGCATCTGGATCAATCGCTGAACGTATTCCAGCGTCCGCCGGGCATCGTAGTTGGTGTTCAGGAGGAAAAGGTTATAGCCGGCTGCGATGACAGCGGCCTCGACACTCTTGATGATCTCGGGGAAATATGGGTTCGAGATGTCCGAGACGAGCAGCCCGATGATCTTGCTTCGGCCGAGGGCGAGCATCTGCGCATGCGCATTCGGGTGATAGCCGAACTTCTTTATAGCTTTCTCGACCTTTTCTCGTGTTGGATCCGAGACGTATTTTGTCTTGTTTATCACATGCGAAACCGTGGCGGTTGAAACGCCGGCCTCACGGGCAATATCCTTGATCCGCATCTGTAAGAAAGTAGATTAAATACGGGAAAAAATCAAAATGCCCCGCTCGACGATGCCAGGGGCCATCGAGTTCATCCGATCCGCGAATGTTTGACGTATCTATTCCGCGGCTCCGGTGCCAAGTGAGCGGGAATGTTCACGCTTCCGGGAGATCCCGACGACGCTCTCTCAACTCGCGAACTCCACCTGTTATCCGGCGCTCGTAGAATTCGGGCATAACGCCCGTCTCGGCAAAATATTCGGCCGAGATCAGGTCAGCTATCGACGGCGGGGCGTCCTCCTCCATCAGGGCGATCACACACCCGCCAAAACCGCCGCCCGTCATGCGCGCCGCAAGCACCCCGGGCTGACGCTTTGCAGCCTCGACCATGACGTCCAGCTCGCGGCAGCTTACCTGAAAGTCGTCTCGCAAACTATGATGCGATGCGTCGATGAGCCGTGCGAACGCCGCGATATCTCCCGAACGCAAGGCCTTGACCGAATCAAGAACCCGCCTGTTCTCGTAAATGACGTGACGCGCACGACGTCGCTCGATCTCCGGCATCTCCGTAGAACGCCGCTCGAGATCCTCGACGGTAACATCCCGAAGCGTCGGTTTGCCGAAGAACGCCGCCGCTGATTCGCACTCGGCACGGCGCTTGTTGTATTCGCCCTCGGCCAGGTCGTGCTTTGTCCGGGTATTGCAGATGAGAAAACGAGACGAAACCGGTACGGCGGACCATTCCATCGAACGGCAATCGAGAAAAAGTGCGTGCCCGTCGCGACCGAATATCGATGCAAACTGGTCCATTATCCCGCTTCGAACTCCCGCGAACTTGTGCTCCGCTTTCTGGCAAATGCGAGCCAGACGCATTCCGTCGATGTCGAGGCCGGCGAGTTGGGTCAGAGCGAATCCGGTCGCGACCTCAAGCGCTGCCGAAGAGCTAAGCCCCGCCCCGATCGGGATATCGCCGGTGATCAATATATCCGCACCACCAAGCCGAAACCCTTCGCTTTCGAGCAACAAGGCAACACCCTGGACGTACTTTGCCCAACCCTGCACGCGGCTACCCTGATCATCGAGGTCGAAGCGATATTCGCCGTCGAGGTCCGAGGAGGATACGCGGATCGTCCTGTCATCCCTGTTTGCGGCAGCAACATACGTCGCAAAGCCGATCGCCGCGGGCAATACAAACCCGTCGTTATAATCTGTATGTTCGCCGATCAGATTCACCCGTCCGGGAGCACGGAAAACGCGAGCCTCGCCGCCGAACCGTGAGAAGAACTCAGCTTTGAGCGAATTTACGTTCATAAGAGAACAAGATCGTTAAACTCCCGTCGCCAGATAGTGAACCTCGCTCAGACCGCGCAATCTTTCAGCGGCGGATTCCGGTGTGATATCCCGCTGCGGGCTGCCGAGTATTTCAAAACCAACGAGAAATTTGCGGATCGTGGCCGAACGCAGCAGTGGCGGGTAAAAATGCGCATGCATGTGGACAGCTTCGTGCTCACCGCCATCCGTGGGCTTCTGGTGAAAGCCCATTGAATACGGAAATGGTGTTTCAAAAAGATTGTCGTAACGTGTCGTCAGCCGTTTTAGAATATCCGCCAGAGCATTACGTTCATCGCCGCCAAGTTCATCGATCGAACTGCGGTGATCGCGGCCCAGGACCATTACCTCGAACGGATATACCGCCCAGAACGGCACGACGGCTGTAAAAAAGTCATTTTCGCAAACGACCCGCTCGCCGCTTTCGATCTCGATACGGAAATAGTCACAGAGCAGGCATCCGCCGGTTCGTTCCAGATATTCATTCTGCCTTGCGATCTCCTTCGCGGGCTCGTTGGGCACAGATTCGCTGGCCCATATCTGGCAGTGCGGATGCGGGTTGCTCGCCCCCATCATCTCGCCCCGATTCTCAAAGATCTGAACGTGGCCGATAAGGTCACGGCTGCCGAGCTCAGCGTACTCTTCCGCCCACTTATCGATGACATCGCGAATACCGGCAACCTCCATCCGAGCTAACGTCAGACTGTGGTCAGGCGAGAAACATATCACACGCGATACCCCGCGCTCGGCCTCGGCGACCAGAAGGCCGTCCATATCAAAACGAGCCTCCGGCTGGTCAATTCGTAACGCGGCAAAGTCATTATCAAAAGCAAAAACGCTCGAGTAGATCGGATTTGAATGTCCGCCTGCACGCTGATTTCCGGGGCACAAATAGCACTCCGGATCATAACGCGGCAAGGCCTCGACGTTCGGCTTCTCTACCTGTCCGAGCCACGGCCGTTTCGTCCTATGCGGCGAAACGACGACCCACTCTCCGGTCAGCGGATTCAAACGTCGATGGGAATGTTCATTCAGGTCCAGCATTGCAACTGCCACCTCCCGTGGGCACCATTGTACCGCCCATTGAGCTTATCGAAGGAATTTGTTTGGCGTTTCCGATAAAAACTACGCCGCAATGATCAAGATTTCTCATACCTTATCACGTGTCCACGCAATTTTTCAAAGAATTGATTAAGCGATTAACCAATAGATTTTATCGGCACAAGAAACTGCACGGCATCGCTTGCCACGATCAGCCTTTTACGGTTATATTCGGGTTACTGATCAAAAATTGACGTGTGGCCATTGGTCGAGGTCGTCAGACCTTATTCATAAAGGCGGCTATCACCTCAGAGCAGAAACAGGTTCAATCTATGTCAAAACAAATTTCCATCTTCATCGCACTGCTTCTGGCCGTCGCGTTCATCGCCGCGTGCGGCGGGGCCTCCAACAACGGCGGAACCGCAGGCCCCTCAAACGGTTCATCGAACGGCGCTCCGGGCAAAGAGCTAAAACTCGCTTTTGTAACAAACAACGCTTCCGACTACTGGACCATTGCCCGCAAGGGTGTCGAGAAGGCTGACGGCGAATTGAACGACGTACGGGTCGAGTTCAAGCTCCCCGGGGAAGGGACGGCGGCCGAACAGAAGCGCATCATCGACGACCTGACGTCAACCGGCGTCCAGGGCATCGCGATCAGTCCGGTTGACCCCGATAATCAGACCCAGCTTATCAACGACGCCGCGAAAAAGACCTTGGTGATCACACAGGATAGCGATGCGCCGACCAGCGACCGAGCACTTTACATCGGTACGGACAACGTCGCCGCCGGCCGTCAGGCGGGCGAGCTGGTCAAGGAAGCCTTGCCGAATGGCGGCAAGATAATGGTCTTTGTCGGCAAAAGCGATGCCCGAAATGCGGCTGAGCGGTATCAGGGTCTGAAGGAAGCCCTGCAGGGCTCGAACGTCGAGATCATCGACATTCGAACCGACGACACCGATCGCGCCCGTGCCAAGACCAACGCTGCCGACACGCTCGTTAAATATCCCGACATCGCCGGCATGGTCGGCCTGTGGAGCTATAACGGCCCGGCGATAGTCAACGCGGTCAAGGAAGCCGGTAAGCTCGACAAGGTCAAGATCGTTTGCTTCGACGAAGAAGACGAAACTCTGGCCGGCGTGAAAGACGGAGGCATCTTCGCCACCGTTGTTCAGCAGCCGTTTGAATTCGGCTACCAATCGGTAATTCTTATGTCAAAGATCTTGAAGGGCGACAAGTCGGTGATCCCGTCGAACAAACAGATCAATGTTCCGACCCTCGTCGTCAAAAAAGAGACTGTCGAGGAATTTACCAAAAAGATCAACGCCCTCAGGGGAAGATAACAACCCCGTGAAGCACTGACCGCTTTTTCCCAAAGATCAAAAAGGGCCGCCCAACCAAGGCGGCCCTTTTTTCTATTTCGTCCGGTTCGGTATCGATCTAGTTGAAGTTATGCTCGGTACCGTCACGGAAGGCCTGCATTCCGATCTGCCGCAAGGTCCCTGAACTGAGATCCGGCGAGTTTGTCAGAATGACAAGATAGTAGTCCTGCGGAAGCCGAATGATGACGCCGCGGAAATCATCGGCGACGCCGTCCGACCAGGCAATATTCGGCATATTGAAGTTTGTGCCATAGTAGTTGCTCGCTTGTGCCGACGTCCAGACCAGACGGTCGTTCGGATTCATCGTTTCATTGAACATCTCGTTGCGGCCCTGCTGATCGACGATCAGGTCGGTGGCATTGAAGTGTGCAAGGTAGTTCGCCAAATCACGGGCCGAAACGAAATAGCCACCTTCGCCTGTACAATGGCCAAACTTCTCGATCTGGCTGGTGATCTCGCCGGGGTTGAGGTCGTTCGGCGAATCGTAGCCATACGCCGCGGTGTTCGCGAGAGCGTACTTGCCGTCGCAGCTTGGCGAGATCTTAGGCGTCATCTTGTCCCAGATACGGGCCTTCATCAGGTTGTGCAATGCCTTACCGGCATTATTGCGATAAACGGCATCCGTCTGATCGTCGGTCCAGCCAAAATTGTTCTGCAAGTCATTGAAATAGGTCCTGAGGTTTGTGTTGGTATAGCTATAGTAGAGATAACCGTTCAGGACGAAGTTGATATTGGCATATTCACGGGTACCGAGCTGGCTGAAAATGAATCCGTCGTCGTCTTTCAGGTAGCCGAGAACGTTGCGGTTACTGGCCTTCTCCCGATCGAACCCAGACCGGTGCTGAAGCAGCTGACGGAATGAGATCTGCTCGATCCCGGGCTGCATACCGTTGATCCATGCGTTGGGCATCGTCGTCCATATCCTGCGCTCAAGCTTCTGGTCGAGGCTTAGGCCATTATCGTATTGCAAGCTTGACTGAGGCTTCTGCATCAGATTGAGCATTGCGGTGCCGGAAAGGAATTTTGCGAGGCTGCCGATGTTGGTCGGTGTGTTTACCGTCATCGGGAAGTTGCCGTCAGCCGAATTCTGGGCGAGGCCGCCGGCGTTTTCTGAAACGACCTTTCCTTTTTTAATAAGGACATACTGATATCCCATTACGTTGCCGTCCAGTGACCTGGTCATCGTTTGTTCGAACGCCGGCTTATTGAATGTTATCGGGGGCGTCGTAATACCGCCGACCGTACCGCCGAACTGCGCGGATGCGATACCCGCAAGAATTGCCAATGTTGTGATCGATGAAAGTAAGTTTCTAAAGTTCATTGTTTTATATGATCCTCTTCTATAAAATGTGCGACCATCCTCGCCGCTCATTTAGGAATGCGGAGCAAAACAGCAAAAACTATCATCGGCTAAAAAAAATTTTCGACGGAAGCGCTGAACGGCACGGGCCGGGCCCATTCTATGCAACAGAACCGGTGCCTGGCGGCAAGCGGAAATGCCTTACCTGTTGGATCAGGCGGCTCTATTTATCGGAGTAGTCGAGCTTGATCGAGTTCATTCCGCGAAGAATGACTTTCTGACGGCGGACAACCCGTTTGCGGTTTTTTGCGGGGTTAAAGATGTTCAGCGGCGACGGGATCATCGCCGATAAGAAGGCAGCCTCGTCACGGCTGAGGTCTGAAGCGGATTTCTTAAAATATGTTCGAGCCGCCGCCTCGGCACCGTAAACGCCGTCTCCCCATTCGATCACGTTCAGATATATCTCAAGTATCCTTTTTTTTGTGAGTTCCCGTTCCAGGAAATAGGTATATACGGCCTCGCGGCCTTTCCGCAGAAAATTCCGGTCTTCGGAGAGGAAGAGGTTTTTCGCAAGCTGCTGGGTAACGGTCGATGCTCCGCGCTTGAAACTCGGCATCGGCGGTATCCAATCGTCTTCGCTCGGTTTGCAGTCCTTTTTTGGCGTGCCCGCGGCCTTGGCCTCGGCCTCGCATTCTTCGCGGGCCTCTTTCTCGCCCTCTTTCACCGCTTCATCCCAGGCGGCCTGGATAGCCTCCCAGTCAAATCCGTTGTGTTGAAAGAAACGCGAATCCTCACCGGCGAGCACGGCCCGTTGGAGATTTGGGTTTATCTGCTCGATCGGCGTCCAGAGCATAAATTTCCTCGGCTCTCTCCCCTCAGCTTTTGCCTCAGAGAGCCGGAACTCGATCATCGACGTCGTGGACGGATTCTCGGCCCGCAGACGGGAGATCGACGGAAAGGTGATCAGCTCATACGCCAGCCATACAACGATAGCGCCGACAAATATCAGAAAAATGATCTTGACCCAATGCCACATCTGCCACTCGAATTATCAGTTACGAATTTCGATTTGTAAATACGTGCGTTCTGCCTCCGATCTCGCCATACCGCGGCTTTGGTTGAAAACGTTGCGGCTTTACGGCTATTCTGGTTACACTTCGCATGCAGGTCTTTTTTGCGACACCTATGGGAAGATACGACAATGTAGTTGCGGTGATTCTGGGTGGCGGTGCCGGTTCGAGGCTTTTTCCGCTCACGAGCGAGCGTTCCAAACCGGCCGTTCCGCTTGCCGGAAATTATCGCCTCATTGATGTTCCTGTATCGAACTGCATCAATTCCGAGATCACGCAGATCTTTGTCCTCACGCAGTACAATTCGGCCTCGTTGAACCGGCATATCTCGCGTACTTATCGCTTTTCGAGCTTCTCTTCGGGCTTTGTCGAGGTGCTCGCCGCCGAACAGACGAAAGATAATCCCGAGTGGTTCCAGGGCACGGCCGATGCGGTCAGGCAGATGCTGCCGCACCTGCGCGATTGGCGTGTGGATACGCTGTTGATCCTTTCCGGCGACCACCTGTACAGGATGGACTATCGCAAATTTCTCGATCGGCATTTCTCCACCGGGGCTGATCTGACCGTTTCGGTCATCCCGTGTCGGCCTGACGAAGCTCCCGAATTCGGCCTTCTAAAGGCAAATGAGAAGGGCGAGATCGTCGAGTTCAAGGAAAAACCAAAGGGCGAAGCTCTCGAATCGATGCGTGTCGATACGACGAGCTTCGGACTGAACGCTGAGGAGGCAGCGAGCCGTCCGTTCCTGGCCTCGATGGGCATCTATGTTTTTAACTACGGCAAGCTGGTCGAATTGTTAAAAGCCGATGATTCCTGGGTGGATTTTGGCCGCGAGATCATACCTTCTGCCATCGAAAAATATACGGTCCAGGCTCATTTGTTCAAGGACTACTGGGAAGATATCGGAACGATACGCGCCTTCTACGAGGCCAATCTTGACCTCGCCGCGCCGCTCCCCAAGTTCAACTTCTTCGACGCTTCGGCGCCAATATACACGCGTAGCCGATACCTGCCGCCGTCGAAGCTGATCGATTGCGAGATCGATACCTCGATGGTCTCCGAGGGCTGTATCCTTAACGGAGTTAAGCTGCGAAGGTCGATCATCGGCCTGCGAAGCCGCATCGATTCAGGAGTCAGTATTGACGAATCGATCGTTATGGGCTCGGACGTTTTTGAGACCATTGGCGAGATACGCTCGAACATCGACGATGGAAAGCCTCACATCGGGATCGGGGAGAACACCTTGATACGACGTTCTATCATCGACAAGAATGTGCGTATCGGAAAGAACGTGAAACTGCTGAATCTCAACGGCATCGAGACCTACGATGCGCCTGACCGGTCGGTCTATATCCGCGACGGGATAATAATCGTGCCGAAGGGCTCGACCATCAAGGACGGGACCGAGATCTGACCTGCCTATTCCTTGATCTGCGGACCGTCCCGCTTCCGCCGTAGAATGCCTTCACGCGACCTGACCACCAACCCTTCACGGTCGACGCGAACCTTGATCGACACCTGTTTGTCCGGCACCCGTTCTGAGCTCGGATAATAGCCGACGCTGTAGAACTCGCGCAGTTCGCTCGCGATCTTTGAATAGGCTTCCGAGAGGTTTCCGACGGTACTGGCATTGTAGGTCCGAGCCCCGGTCCTTTGCGAGAGGTCCCTAAGGTACTTTTCGGCCGCCTCGTATTCTTCAGGTGTCGTTCCCTGGATTCCGGTTTGGCCCAATGACGGGCTTTCGGTTGGAAGTGGGTTGCTGACCGGTCTCGTGATGCGCGGCCCGGCGACCGGCGGCAGGCCGGCACGGCTCATGGCCTGCACATCCTGGAACGTGTCGTAACGGATCGTGTATATCAGTGAATCGGATTCCAGCGCATCGCTCAAATTGTCGTAGGCGAACGTCCGGCGGCTGGTCGTATCGACACCGTCGCTGAAGAGGATTACCGCTTTTCGCCCCTCGATGTTCCGCAAATAACGATTGATGACCGTGTCCACGGCTTCGTATAGGCTTGTACCGGTCGAGATCCTCGTGCTGCGGATAGCACCCGCGATGTCCTTCCTTACATTTGTCGGCTCACACAGGACATTGACGTCGGCCGCAAACGAAACGACCATCACCTTGTCCTGCGGCCGTAGCTGATCGATGAACGCAATGGCCGCCGACTGTATCTCGGCAAGCTTGAACGTCGTCGAATAGCTCATGTCAAGAACCAGTGCCACAGTGAACGGCTCGTTCTCATTCGAAAACAATGCAACTTCCTGCTCGACGCCGTCCTCGAAAACCTTAAAATTCTCTTTTGAAAGGCCTCCGACAAAGAGGCCCTTCTTGTCCATCACCCGGACCGGAAGCGATACGAGCGTGGTGTTCACCCTAATGACGTCATCGTCAGTGTCGGTATTAACGGCGGCTTGCGGGGTCGGCGTAGCCGTCGGGGCGGGTCGCTGGTTCTTCTTACCGTCCGAGGCCGGCGCGGGGCGGCTGCCCTGGGCAGCAGCTTGCCCGGCTAACGCCGATACGATCAAAAACAACAAAATTGCGATAGTTTTCTGCATCTCGCCGCCGGATCAGATTCTACGATGCTGCATCGCCCGGTGAAAGATGCAAGAGCCGGGATCTTCAATATCCCGGCCCCATCGACTTTGACCTTTCGGGATTTCTAGCGCCCCGCGACATTTCTATCGGTCTGGCCGACAATGTAACTGTTCTTTGCCCGGACAACCACATTCGGCCGCATCACGCGGATCTTGATCTGTTTTCGGTCGCCGACTTTCCCTACTGCTTCGGGATAGTAGCCTAGCGAATACTGGCGACGAAGTTCCTCGGCAATGCCGGCAAACGCGGCATCGACGTTATAGATCGACTGAGCCTCAAACATCCGGCCGCCGCTGTTCATCGCGAGCATTTCAAGATACTGCTTCCCTTTCTCATACTCAGGCGAGTTCGCCCCGCCGCGTCCACGGCCTCCACGCGGAGCGGGGCCGCCGATGGTCGTATTGCGGCCGGAAAGGATCGCCCCGATGATATCGCCGAAGGTCACACGGCCTCCACGGCCGATCGGCACCCGCTGCGGAGGGTAAGAGTTGCCGCCGTACATATCGGTCGATGTGTCATATCGGATCGTGTAGAAAAGCGAGTCGATCTCCTCGGTCAAGCGGAGCGTGCTGTCGTAATTTGCCCTTCGCGAGGTGGTATCCACTCCGTCGCTGAAAAGCACCACGGCCTTTCGGCCCTGAATGTGGCGCAGTTGCTCGTTGATAACATGATCGACCGCTTCGTAGAGGCTCGTCCCGTCGCCAAACTCGGCTTGGCGGATCGCATTCTGGAGCTGCGCACGGTTATTCGTGATCGGGCTAAGAACCTGTACGTGCTGGTCAAAGGCAACGACCATGACACGATCGGCCGGCCTGAGCTGATTGACAAAGGTGATGGCAGCGTTTTGGATCTCATCGATGCGAAACTGCGTCGACGGGCTGACATCTATCAATAGAATGACCGTGAACGGCTGCTCGACCGACTGGAAATAGTCGATCTTTTGCTCGACCCCATCCTCAAAGATCTTAAAATCGCGTTGCTGAAGGCCGGAGATGAATCGCCCATCGCGATCGAGCACCGAGACCGGCATCGTAACGAGATTTGTCTCAACCCTGATCACCTCATCATCGCCTTCGGGTGTGGCAGTCGCTGTCGGCATTGGCCGCGAACCGCCGATCAGGACTGGCGGTGCCGATTGCGTCGTTACTGGCGGCGGCGCGTTCTGTATACGCGGCGGGGCAGCCGTTGGGGCCACGCGGGGCCGCGTCGAAGTATCGCTCTGGCCAAACGCCGATATCGCTAGCGCTCCCACAAGTGTCGAATGCACGATCAGCTTTTTCATTTTACAAACAGTCTCCGAGCCGCGATTACTTTGGGGAAAGCGCCCTTTATGATTAACTCATCGACGATTTCGTTGCTAAGTTTTTTTGTCCAGAATATCGATAGCGAGATCGTGGAAACGCCGCCTGACCGAATTGATATTAACAAACGGAATTTCCCGGTTGTGCGTGCGATTTGTGAGCAGGACAAAAATGCGTTCCTTGACCGGGTCGATCCACACGCTCGTCCCCGTAAACCCAAGATGGCCAAAGCTTTCCGGCGGCATCTTCACCCCCGCAGCCGATTCCGGCGTCGACGCTAATTGAAACGCGAACGAACGATGCTCGTCCATCCCCGGAGTAAAATTCTTGCGAAACAGCATGCAGGTTTCCGGCTCTAACAATCCCGTATAGTTCGGCAGAAATTGTGACGCGATCTTGAAAACCTCTTCGGCAGTCGAAAACAAGCCCGCATGGCCCGCAACGCCGCCCATAAAATAGGCGTTTCCGTCGTGCACCTCGCCCCAGATCAAATCCCGGCGAAACTGCGTGTCCCTATCAGCAACGACGGACACCGGAGAATTGGCGCCGCCATCAAAATAACCCAGCTCGGCACAAGTCTGTCGTTCAAAGCAGTTCCCTTTCTCGCTCGCCGCGATCGATGTTTTTCTCAACGGATCATCCTCGATCGGGTTGTAACCGGTCGATGCCAGGCCCAACGGGCCAAATATCTCGTTATCCGCGACCTGCCTCAACGACTGCCCGCCGGACAGTGATTCGATCAAATAGCCGAGAACGATGAAATTAAGATCGCTGTAAACAACCTTCGACCCGACCGCGTGATCACGGGGCATAGCGACGATCACATCCGGAATTTGGGACTTGAGGTTGGCGATGAGGTAGAACGGAAGCCAATTTCGGAAACCCGAGGTGTGCGCGAGAAGATCCCTAATCGTCACATCCCGCTTGTCGTCCACATCAAAGACGGTGAGATAGTCAGAGATGCGGTCCTCAAGCCCCATTTTTTTGTCATCTACAAGCCTTGCCGCCAAAAGGCCGGTTACGAGCACCTTGGTCAAACTCGCGAGATCATAGATCGTATCGGCCCGAGCCACGATCAATTCCGGCTCGACGACGGCATTTCCCAATGCCTCGTGCATCACGATCCTGCCCTTTTCGGCAACCAGATACACGGCTGACGGGAAATCGCCGGCATCAATGCGTTCAGACAAGAACTTTGAGATCGCGTCGGACATTATCGTCATATTACTTTTGCTTACCGGCTCGTTGACAAGATCTTCATTGCGAAATAGACTTGACCTCTAATTTTTCTCAACGAGGTACTAAAAATATGAGCAAAGCAGAATCTGCCGATCTAATTCTAAAACTTTACGATCTTCGCCGCGAAGCGACCATGCGCAAGGCCCGCGACTGGATGTTCTTCTTCAACCCCAAAAGCGCTGAAGAGTATATGCAGACAATGATGGACCAGGAAGTTGGGGCCTACGCCAGAATGGTCGTTTCCTACTGGGATATGGCCGCCGCCCTCGTGGTCGAAGGTGCCATCGACGCCGAGATGTTCCGCAAAACGAACGGCGAACACATCATCGTGTTTGCGAAGATCGAGCCTATCCTCGCCGACCTCCGCGCGATGTGGCAATCGCCCGAGGCACTCGCAAGTCTGGAAAAGGTCGTTCTCGATGCGCCGAACGGCGCCGAACAGCTCAAGAAAACGCAGGAGTGGCTCAAAGGGATCCAGGAACAGATCGCCGCCGCCAAGGCAGGTTGATCCTAGACATTCAGCATATTTCGGTGGGCATCGATCTTCTCGAGTACCCCGACCGCTAACTTCAAGGCCCGCCGCCCGTCCTCACCCGTGACCGGCGGCGTTTTATCTTGCTCAATGCTCTCGATAAATGCGGTGATCTCGGCGCGAAGCGGTTCGACATCCTCGATCTGCAGCCTGTTTATCGAGATACCGAGAAGCGGGTGAGATGCCTCCGGATCGAGCGATGTTACCGAGGCGAACTTCGTCCCATAATCCAACACGACATACGATCCCGTCTGATAGAAACGTGTTTTCCGCAGCTTCTCCGTGCCTACACGCGAAGCAGTGATATTGGCAACAGCACCGTTTGCAAATTCGATCCTCGCGTTCGCGGCATCAACCTTGTCCGAGATCACCGGGATCCCGACCGCGCGTATCTCTGACACCTCCGTCTCCTCGCCGACCAGCCACTGGATCGCGTCCAGATCGTGGATCATCACGTCGAGTACTACATCGACATCGAGCGAACGGTTCGGGAACGGCGAGATGCGGTGGATCTCGAAATAGAGCGGCTTCGTCACATGCGGCCGCAGGGCGGCCATCGCGGGATTGAACCGCTCAAGCTGCCCGACCATTAGCTTCGCACCGGACGCCTTCGACGCGGCTATCATCCGGTCCGCCTCTTCTAGCGTGAGGGCGATCGGCTTTTCCACCAGAACATTCACGCCTGAATTGAGAAATTCACAGGCGATCTCACAGTGTGTTTCGGTCGGCGTCGCGATCGAAACGATATCGACCCGGCCGAGCAGTTCGCGCCAATCCGTAAAACTCGCACAGTTATTCGCCGTGGCGATCTCAGCCGCCGTTTCGGCATTTGTATCGCAAACGCCGATCATCTCAACACGGCCTTCGCCGGCGAGCTCGGCATAGTTTCGCGCGTGATGACGGCCGAGGCTTCCGACACCGATGGCGGCAGCGCGCAGTTTTCCGATATAGGCCATAGATTGAAACAAAGTTGCTTTTCAGCAATACTTTACATTCTCATTTAAGATGCCTGAAAACACAACGAACGCATCTTCGACGCCGGCCGAACTGCCGCGATACCTCTGGTTCGGCCTTGCGGCACTTATCGTTTTCGTTTATTTTTACGGCCTCGGCATTCCCCTGCTTGGCCCCGATGAGCCCCGCTATACGCAGGTAGCACGCGAGATGTTCGAACGCGGCGATTGGATAACCCCGATGCTCGGTGGGCACAACTGGTTCGAAAAGCCGGCCCTGCTTTACTGGCTCCAGATCACATCCTTCAAGATATTTGGGATCGGCGAATTCCCGGCCCGGCTCGGTTCGGCTCTTTTCGGCCTCGCGACCGTCGGCAGCCTTTGGTGTATCGGCCGAACGTGTTTCGTCAAGAGAACGCCGGGTGAATCTCCAAACTGGCTCGCTCTCATCGCCGCCTCATCGCTCGGCCTGCTGGTGTTCGCTCGCGGAGCAAGTTTCGATATCATCA
This sequence comes from Pyrinomonadaceae bacterium, assembly GCA_021463165.1. Lineage (GTDB taxonomy): Bacteria > Acidobacteriota > Blastocatellia > Pyrinomonadales > Pyrinomonadaceae > OLB17. The sequence goes on from JAJTWY010000002.1 coordinate 143,100, forward strand.
TCACCTTTCCGATAACCGCCGCGATGGCGAGCTTTTTTGCGTTCGACCGCGGCGAGGCCCGCGGCGAAGGCTCGGGGCAGAAGTCCCTCATCCTTTTCTACTTCTTTTGCGGCGCGGCCGTGCTCGCAAAGGGCTTGATCGGCATCGTCTTTCCGCTCGCCATCGTGACGTTCTACTACCTGATCTCATGGCGAATGCCGTCAAGAAGGCTTATCGTCAGCCTGTTTTGGGGCCTTCCGGTCACGGCCGCAGTAATGGCGGTGTGGTACGTTCCGATGTACACCCGCCACGGATGGGAATTCGTCGATGAATTCATCATCCAGCACCATTTTCAGCGGTTCACTTCGAACAAATATCAGCACCCTCAGCCGTTCTTCTTCTTCTGGTGGGTGTTGCCGCTGATGACGCTCCCATGGCTGCCATTCTTTTTTGCGGGGGCGTGGAAATCGGTGAAAGGTCTCATCCGGCCTCAAGGCCGAACACACTCCGCTGACGCCGATGCCCTTTCGCGTTTTTCGCTGGCATGGATGCTCGTCCCGCTGGTCTTCTTCTCGCTCTCCGGATCGAAGCTCCCCGGCTACATCCTCCCGTCGCTTCCACCGGCGATCATACTTGCTTGGCTATTCCTTTACCAGAAGATCGCGAGCCGCAGATGGAGGTTCGCGGTCGTCATTGTCGCGGCCGCGATGTTCACGCTGATCGTCGGTGCCCTGACTCTTTCGGTACCGAAATTCGCCGATAAAGATTCCGTTCGATCGTTGATCGAGCGGGCGAACGAACTCGGTTACGGCGATCGCCGCGTCCTGATGGTTTACCATCTTTCCCATAACGCCGAGTTCTACGCCGCCGGACGTCTCCTGCGGGACGAAACGGGGAAGCAGCGCGTATTCTACAAGGCTGAAGACCTGTTGGCGGCCCTTGAGAACGAACCGGGCCGTCGTTCGCTCGTTCTGGTACCGATCGAGAATTTGGGGGTCCTGACCCGCGAGAGCCGGCTACAGGTGAACGTGCTAAAGGACAACACGGAACTCGCGATAGTCGCCGTCGGCATCAAGGACAACTAGCGTTCGGCCGCCCGCCGAAGCCTGTCCATCAGCGCGGCCCCGATGCCGGTTTCCGCGATTCGCTCACAATAGATCGCCGCGATCTTCAAACGGTCGCATTCGCGAAAAAACTCGAAAAGCTCGTGGGAATATTCCTCGGCGGAGGAACATATCCGCACCTTTGCAAATTCGCTCTCGCGAAGGGTCAACCCGATGTATGCGGTGTTCTCAAGATCCGAACCGGAGATCGCGGCCCACGGATCGACCAAGCGGATCTCGGCACGCGGGGAATAATGTTTGTGCTTTAAGCCCGGGCTTCGCACCGCATCACCATGCGATCCCTGATAGACCGCCATTTCCGGGGCCGCCCGCCTCAATTCCTCGATCGATACAGATCCCTGACGCAGTAAGACCGGCGGCTGGGCCGAGCAATCGACAACCGTCGATTCCAGCCCGATCTCGGTCGCCTCACCCTGAAGAATACAGTCGATCCGCCCATCGAGGTCCTCAATGACCGCCTGCCACGTGGTTGGGCTGGGCCGTCCGGAAATATTCGCCGACGGAGCGACGACTGGCGTCCCGCAGGCCGCAAGAAACTCCCTCGCCAGGGTATGCCTCGGCATTCTGACGCCGATCGTATCGAGCCCCGCCGTTGCTATCGGCGGAACGGCATCCGACCTTTTCAGGACCACGGTCAAGGGGCCGGGAAAGAATTGGTCTATCAGCTTTTGGGCGATCTGCGGGATCTCGACCGTTAATTCGGCGATCTGTGCAAGGTTAGCGACATGCGCGATCAGCGGGTTATCGGCCGGACGGAGCTTCGCTGCAAAGATCTTAGCCACCGCGTCAGCATCGAACACATTCGCCCCGAGACCGTAAACGGTCTCGGTCGGGAACGCGACGATCCCGCCCTTCTTTATCAATTCGGCGGCCTCGGCGGGTGATCCTGTAACCAGCGTTTTCACCTGAAAAGTGTTACGCAAACAATGGCGCAACGCAAGCCGAAGACGCCGCGGCGGTGACGCGTCGTGAGGATGCAGGCGGCTTCTGTATAATGTGAATCGTGACGATCGCAGAGAAGCTCAAGAACCTTCCGACCGATGCCGGGATCTATATTCATAAGAATTCCGCGGGCAAGATCATCTATGTCGGCAAGGCAAAGAACCTGCGAAACCGCGTCCGGTCATATTTTCATTCGAGCCGCAATCACGACCCCAAAACACGCCAGCTCGTAAAACTGATCGCGGATTTTGAGTTCATCGTCGTCGATAACGAGGTCGAGGCACTCGTACTGGAATCGAACCTGATAAAAAAGCACAAGCCGCGTTTCAACGTATTTCTGAAAGACGACAAATCGTACCCGCATCTCAAACTCACGAACGAACCCTATCCCAAGGTCGTCGTCACGCGGCGGATCGTCCGTGACGGGTCGAGTTACTACGGCCCGTTCCTGCCGGCCGTGATGGCGCGAAACACGCTGAACCTCGTAAACCGCGCTTTCCAATTACGCACCTGCGAGATCGAGATCGACGGCAAACTTCCCCGCCCGTGCCTCGAGTATCATCTGAAGCGCTGCCTTGGCCCGTGTGTCAAAGGGCTTTGCACGCAGGATGAATACCAGGAGGCGGCGGCCGACGTGAAGGTTCTCCTCGAAGGCAAGAACAAGGAGCTCGCTAAAACCCTCGAAGAGCGTATGTGGCAGTTCTCGGAGGAAGGCAAGTACGAACTCGCCGCCAAATACCGCGACCTGAGCCGCACCGTCCTCGCTCTGAGCGAACAGCAGAAGATGGCGACGACCGCCGAACGCGACGTCGATATCATCGGTTTCTACCGCGAAGGCCCGCGGCTCGCTCTGCAGCTTTTCACGATGCGCGAGGGCCGGATCGTCGGCCGCCGCGAGTTCTTCTGGGAAGATCTTGTCGATGACGACACTTTCAACGCATCCGAATTCCTCGGTGACGTCCTCGTTCAATACTATTCGACCGATTACGTGCCGCTGGAAATCCACGTGTCCCGCGATTTTGACGACCGCGAAATTCTCGAACAACTCCTGTCCGAACGCCGCGGCCGCCGCGTAAAGATCCTCGATCCCAAGCGCGGAACAAAACGCAGCATGGTCGAGCTGGTCGAAACCAACGCCAAGATCGCCTTCGAACAGCGTTTCCGCGTCCTGAAACCTGATTCGCAAAAGGTCCTCGAAGAACTTCAGGAACTGCTCGAACTGCCTTACTTCCCTGAGCGTATCGAGTCGTTCGACATCTCGAACATCTCCGGGTCGGAGAATGTCGCGGGCATTGTTGTCTTCGAGAACGGTAAACCCGCGAGGAGCCATTATCGCCGTTTCATCATCAAGTCGGTCGAAGGGGCGAACGACTTCGCGTCGATGCACGAGGCTGTCTCGCGCCGCTACAAACGGCTAGTTGCCGAAGAAAAGCCGCTCCCGGAACTGATTTTCATCGACGGCGGCAAGGGCCAGGTCGCCGCCGCAGCAGCCGCGATGCAAGCCCTCGATCTCGAACAAATTATGATCGTTGGCCTCGTCAAACCGCCAAAACACCACAACCAGATCTCGCACCTCCTCGTCCACGGACGCGAAGACGACCCGATCCCCTTCGACCGCCACTCGCTTGCCTTCAGGCTAATATTGCAGATCCGCGAAGAGACCCACAAGACCGCCGTCGAATTCCATCGCAAACGCCGCGAAAAACGCGACTTTACATCTGAACTCTCGGAAATACCAGGTATCGGCGAAAAACGAAAGCTGAAGCTGCTAAAGAATTTAGGTTCGATCGAAAGGATCGCGACCGCTACCGTCGAGGCCCTCTCGCAATTTGTCGGAAAGAAAGCTGCGATCGAGATCGTCGAGCATTTTGAGCGGCAGCGCTCGCTCGCCGGGCGTCATGATGCTCACGATTGAATGCAGCCCGGCGCCGTTCCCGGCAGGGTCTCCCGTCCGCCCTGTATATGTTGATTCGAACTTGATGCATTGCCCCGAGATGATCGTGGATGAGCCATGAGCCTGTAATCGATCTTCCTTGACACGTGCAACCGTGTATGGTATAGTGTTTCACTTTCGCAACCTTTTAGAGTGTCACGAAAGAGTTTTTGAAAATTTACGCATTTAATGATTCTAAGGCAGCGTAACCGTAATTGTTTCAATGGTTTTCCTGTCCGCTCGGCATCGCGGACAAGCCGCGGACAATTGCTGGACAAGCAGAGGACAAGAGGACAGGATCGGAACACGAAAGGTCGATCAACATCCTATTGAACACCTCGGGGCCCTGATAATTGGAGAGCGCGATAATGCATCTCGGGCCCGGGCAGCGACAAGACGGCACAGCGACGAAGCCGTACATGATCGCACATCCCGGGCCCGAAACTTGCGGGGGTCGTGTCAGTTCTTCTTCAGATAGGTTCGGTGCACGACCGCCTTGGATTTTTCATCGACCGCCTCGACGAGCACATTGTCCTTGTCTTCGCGGGTAACGACACGGCTCGAAGGGCCGACTGACCGCTCCTTTGCACGGGCTTTCTCCGAATCGTCGAGAAAATCGGCTATCGCATCAGCCTTGACCGGCTCGGCCAGCCGAACGCCACGCGACTCGGCAACGGCCTCGGTCGCCGTCGCCTTTAGGTTCTTGAGCCAGACCTTTTTGAAGAGGGCGTTCGAGACGTAAACATCGGCGCTGTTGACCCTGCCGTTGATGGCGAAGGCGAACCCGATCACGTCCGATCTGCCGTTCGGGATGGAACTCAGGGCCTTGACGTATTCGTCGATGTTGGCTACCACCCTGCGGTCTTCGAGGCTAAGCTGAAGGCTCGACTTCGAAGGGCCTGCCTGAACGCTGCCGCCGACGCCTTTGGCGAGGTTCTGCTGGGCTTCTTCGACCTTCGCCCAAACTTCCTGCTGCGAACGGCTCGCGTTCGCCGCGATCTTCAGGTCGCGCGAGACGATGCGTTCGTTCGAGCTGGTGAATTTGCTCGAATCCTCGGCGCCGCGTTTCTCCCAGCGGCCCGATTCGACGCAGAATGCATCGATCTTTACTCGGCCTGACCGCGCCGGAATGATTATGCTGACGGCAAGGACGCGGTCCTGTTTGCCGCCCTTGACGATATCGCCCGATTGGATGAAAACGTCGAGTTCGCGTGAGATGTTCTCGACCTGAAGTTCGTTGACGTCGGACGTCTCATAGACGATCAGAAGCCGTCGCTCCATCGCTTCCTGCAGGGTGATGATGTTGTCCTTCTTGTTCTGGTCTTTCCCATGAATGAGAAAGATCGTCAGGTTCTTGTGACTGTACGGGGTCGAGATCCGGTAGGCTGATTGCGCGAGGATCGTCGTTCCGGTTGCGATAAGCAGCAACAGTGCCGCCATGGGGATCAGTGATCTGAGAGGTTTCATAAATGCCTTTGCTCCTTTTCGTTATATTTGATCTCCATGAGGAGAACTGTCGCTGTTTCTCTATGAACGGAGCAGGCCGCAAGAGCTTGCAGCTTTTTTTGCGGGTTTGTTTCGACGGGCGGTCGAAGAAATGGTTATGTGATTGCTTTTTGAATGCATTGAATGGACAATAGGGCAACAAAAACATCGACTAGGAGAATTTAGATGAAATCGTTACTAACGCTTGGGATCATATCGTTTGCAATGACATTTTGCGGACTGCAGGAGCGGCTCGGCCTATCGGGAAATAAGTCGAATTCCAACTCGACAACGACGTCGAACAGCTCGACGACGACGGGATCGAATTCGGCCCCGACCGCGGAGAAAGCAAAGCCCTCAGCCTCACAGCAGGCGATCATCGATGGCGGAACTGAAACGAAATGGGACGATCAGGGCTTATCGTGGAAGCTGCCGGCCGGCTGGAAAAAGATGACAGCGACGAAGGACAGCTTCAACTACAGTTCGCCGGACAATGCATTCCTGCTGGTAAATATCTCGACGCTGGGCGATAGCTTCCCGATGGATATCAGCCTGAAGGCCTACTATGAGCAGGCGATGCAGCAGCTGAAGAATGGCAAATATGAATCGGTCAAGATGGTCGAGATCGACGGGATCACGGGCGTAGAATTCGTCGAAGCGCCTCCGTCGGGCAAGGATGACCCGCGACGGCATCAATGGATCGCCTATCGAAAATACCTTGGCCAGACGCAGCAGTTGAACGTTATGACCTCGACAAAGGGTTCGAACTTTGCGAAACATTCCGACGATTTTCCGGCGATCCTCTATTCGATGAAGGCCGTTCAATAAGGTCAGTCGTGAAGCGTCGGCGAATCGGCGTGAGGGATGAAACATTGGCGGCACCGGGCCTCGTATTTGTCGGCCGCCCCGACCTCGACGCGGGCTTCCGATTCGACCGTTCGCTGGGAATAGTTGGCCGTCGAACCGCATTTGACGCAAATAGCGTGGGTCTTGGTGATAAACTCGGCGATCGATAGGAGTTGCGGCATCGGCTCGAAGGGCCGCCCCGTGTAGTCCTGGTCGAGCCCGGCGATGATCACGCGTTTGCCGCTCGCGGCGAGCGTATTCACTGCGTCAATGATCGCCATGTCGAAGAATTGGCCTTCGTCGATCCCGATCACCTCAGTGTCGTGTTGGACATGGCCGAGCATTTCAGCAGTATTGGCCACCGGGATCGAATCGTGCTTCTGTCCCGAGTGTGAGGCGATCTCCTCGATCGAGTATCGAGCATCGATCTGAGGCTTGAAAACCTGGACCTTTTGCCTCGCGATGCGGGCGCGCTTGAGCCGGCGGATGAGTTCTTCGGATTTACCCGAAAACATCGAACCCGCGATGACTTCGATCCAGCCGGTGCCGTTTTGACGTACTTTTCGGCGTTCGTCTGCATTGTCGAACGCAAATTCTTCAACCATAATTCGCTAGTTTTCTCGAGCGAGGAAACTTAATTATAGAGAAGAATTTGGTCGATCAAAAATGACGGCGGCGGATTGTTTGGGTCGTGTGAAATGTCCCGATACGCCTAGAAGCAGCGGAGGTCGCTTCCGGTCATCTCGGATGGTTTCTCGATCCCCATCAGGCCGAGGATCGTGGGTGCAACGTCTTCGAGAGCCCTGCCCTCGAATAGCCGGACGTTAGCCGAGGCGTCATCGATCAGGTGAAATGGCACGGGGTTGGCGGTCGGCAATGGATTCTGTTCGCCGCTTTCTGTGTGGATCATTTCCTCACAGTTGCCGTGAGTCGATGTTAGTACGACGATGCCGCCGGCCTCGCGCATCTTCTCGCAAACGCCGCCGAGACAGGTATCGATGTATTGGATCGCGGTAACGGTTTTGCGGATGTCGCCGGTCTCGGCCATCAAGCTAGCCGCGGGGAAATTGAGGATAAAGAAACCGTTAGGCGAGGCCTCGAGCCCTTGCCACAAGCGGTCGGTGATCTTGAAACTCTGCGATTCCGGCGGCAGGTCGGCACCGGGCGACATATTCCCCAGAAAGATGTCCTCGCCGGCGGGATGTTCGGTCTCGCTGCCGCCGTCGAAGAAATGGGTCAGGTGCGTACTGCGAGCCATTTCGGTGATCCTGAAGCTGGGAATATAAAGCCCGGAAAGCACCTCGGTCAGGACGTTCTTTTCCGGCTCCTTCCTGAAGGCGACGGGGAGATTGAAAGCAGTGTCGTATTCGGTCAGGCAAACCGTGTCAACATCGGGTTTCGCTCCGCTCGCCCCCTCAGGAATGCAGAGGGATCGGACGAGTTGACGCATCGTTTCGCCACGATGATTGAAGAAGACGAGGAGATCGCCGTTCCGGACCGTAGCGACCGGAACATCGGGGGACTCCTCGACCACGATAGGAGATATGAATTCGTCCGAAATACCACGGAGAAAGGAATTTCGAATGGCCGTTACGGCGTCATTCGTCCGTTCGCCCTCGGCGTGGACGAGCAGCGTAAAGGCACGAGCGGTACGTTCCCATTTTTCGCCGCTGTCCATTGCGAAGAAGCGGCCGCACAGCGTGGCGATCCTGCCAACGCCGATATCGGCGAGTTTGATCTCGAGGGCCTCAACATACACGTCCGCCGTGCGCGAGGGCACGTCGCGGCCGTCGAGGATGCAATGAATAAAGACCTTGTCAATTTTGTGTCGCTTTGCGAGCCGCAGACAGGCAAACAGATTTTCAGTGGACGAATGGATCCCGGCGTCGCTCAACAAACCGATCAAGTGGATCGCCGAACCGTTTTCCTTCGCCTTTTTGAAGGCTCGGTTAAGTACCGGGTTCTCCATGAATTCGCCAACGCTGACTGCTTTCTTGATCCTCGCAACATCGGTTTGGGCGGCCCGGCCCGTGCCGATATTAAGATGGCCAACTTCGGGGCTGCCCGATTGTTCATCGCTTTGGCCAACCTTCGGGCCGGCCGCAGCAAGAGTTGTCATTGGATATGAACGGCATATCTCGTCGTAATACGGCGTGTGTGCGACCGCGATCGCGTTTCCTTCGGTGCGCGGCGCATAGCCCCAGCCATCGAGAATGACCAGAGCGACCGGACGCCTTGAGCTCGATCTTTTGTTATGCATCAAACCTGACGAGAAAAGTCTTGGACGCGATGAGTATTAGGTTGAAGAACCGGACCGGAGATGCCGTTCCCGCTGCTAAAGCGTCACTAAACAATTATAAACCGAAGGGATACGGCAAAAGCAAGGATTTCTTCTTCCTCAGAGAGGCATCGGCAAATAGGGAAAATTGCGAGATCTGTGCCAACTTCGCCCTTCTCTGCAATCCTGTATATACTTCCGGAGTTCTTTTAGGATATCTTCCGAACTGATGAAAAGAAGAGCCCCAACCGACCAGGAGATACTTCGAAATGTAAAGCGCCGGGTCCGATATGGTTTCGACGAACGAGCGCGGTTCGTCGAACACGTTTGCGGCCTTCTGCTCACCGACCGTTTCGGCCCCGGAGCCGCGGACGACATGATCGTCATCGAAGAACACGCTGAGGAGGACGCTCCGCCATCGTGCCTTGAGCTTTCGGCACCTGGGATCACGGCAGCATGCTGGACGAAGTTCGACCGTCGGGGCGAACAATGTCTTCTAAACCATCCGCCGGCGGGACGAAATGATACCGCATTCCCTGCGAGTCGCACCTCCAAGGTTTTGGGACGCATTGCACAGCAGCACCCACCGTAGTGGGGCACGCCTCGAAGATACTGCCCAGTCTGGGACGCATTTCTCCGATCGCGAGCGATAATCGCATCGAGCCTGGTCTTTGAAACTATTTTGGGACGCACCGATCTACAACAAACCGCAGCCGGTTCTGACCATTGGGACGCACATCCAAACCGAGGACTTGGGACGCATCTCGCGCGGGTCAATAGGCATCGGGGGCAGGGCGTTCCATCCAACGCTCGGGGTAACGAAGCCTATCGAATCCGTACTGACGGTACAATCCGTGGGCGTCCCGGGTCGCAAGCACCCAACGCCGAAGACCTTGCAGATCCGGGTAGGCAACGATCGCTTCCATAAGCCATTTCGAAAGGCCGAGGCCGCGATATTCGTCGATGACAAAAACATCGCCAATATATGCGAAGGTTGAGCAATCGCTAACGACGCGTGCAAATCCGATCTGTCGTTCGCCGTCATATACTCCGAAGCAGATCGAATGCTCGATGGCGGTTCGCGTTTGGGCTGGTGTGCGTTTTTTTGCCCAGTAGGAATCCTCAACCAGAAACCTTTGGATAACGTCAAACTGCAGCCGAGCCTTGTCGGTATCGATCTCAAAACTATCTCGTGTGATTCGCATTATCCTTCGCGGCCCGATGCAGAAATTCTGCCACCTCGCGTCGATTCTGCAAAATCACAATGTTCTTGCCTTCGAGCACCGCCAGTTCCTTCAGCGCTCGTTTGCGGGAACGATCGCGGTAGTTCCATACCCATGCGAAGAACTCTGGATCGATCCTTTCGTAACATCCCGCGGCCATGTCGGGCCGCGTGCGGCCGTAGTAGAGCACCGATCGCTTAAGGATCCGCCAGAGGCACAGCAGACGTGAAAGATCGAGAAAAATGATGGTATCAGCCGCCCGCATCCTGATCTCGCGTGTGCCGCCGAAATTGCCATCCATGATCCACGCGGGCCTTGCGACTTCCTGCTTGACGATGCCTAGCCAGACATCTTCAGGCGTACGTACCCAGCCTGGATGCCAGAAAAGCTGGTCCAGGTGGACAACAGGGATCCCCGTGATATCACCTAGCTTTCGTGAAAAGGTAGACTTTCCCGCACCTCCCGAACCGATGACGACGATCCTCCTCATGAACCGAGACCAAGCAGGCGGCGGGCACGGCTGCGAAGGCCTGCAGACGAAGTTTCGAGATGTTCGCCAACGACCAGCCGCAGTTCATCGATGAGCTCCGGCTGGTCCCTAGCAATATTCACAGCAACGGTCATCGAAAAACATCTAACGGCGATCGGCTGAGCAGGGTTCGCGAAAAGCTTGTAGCACGCATCAAAAATACGGCCTTGATGACGCTTTGGAATATCCACGAACTGCAGCAGGCGGGCAACATTTCGTCTGACGGCGATATGGGCATCGTCGCGCTCGAGTTGATCGACAAGCTCGGCCCAGTAAGGGGTGACGAGATCCGGATGTCGCTGAATGCAATAGCTGACGGGCCCGGCAGCCCGCTGAGAGAGTCGGTAAACCGGCCCCAGCATCAATTTCATCAGTTCGGCGAACCGCCTCGGGTCATCGCCGACATACGCAACGACCTTCTCGGTCTGGGTCTTAGAATGAGCCTCGAGAAGTGTGTCGCGGATATTCATATTGTCAGAACCATCAAGGGCACCATGGGTGACGAAGGTTGGCAGTCAAAAAGCGCAGTGTCAGGACGTCCGCTACAAGACCATGGCTTAACCGATCTGATAGAACGCCTTGCGTCCCGGGTACTTTGCGCTCTCTCCGAGGTCTTCCTCGATACGGAGAAGTTGGTTGTACTTGGCAATTCGATCCGAACGACAGAGACTGCCCGTTTTGATCTGACCGGCGTTGGTGGCGACCGCAAGGTCGGCGATGAAACTGTCTTCGGTTTCGCCGGAGCGGTGCGAGATGACTGCGGTCATGTTGTTGGTTCTCGCAAGCTCAATGGCATCAAGCGTTTCTGTGAGGGTGCCGATCTGGTTGACCTTTATCAGGATAGAATTCGCCGCGCCGAGATCAATGCCTTTTTGGAGAAATTTCGTATTAGTCACAAAGAGGTCGTCGCCAACCAGTTGGACAGTTTTTCCAACGCGTCCGCTCAGGTTCACCCAGCCGTCCCAATCATTTTCTGCCATTCCGTCCTCGATCGAGATGATCGGATACCGCTCGCACCAATCGGCCCAGTAGGCAGCCATCTCTTCGGACGAAAGCTCGCGCTTATCCGATTTCTTGAAGATATATCTACCTTCCTTATAGAATTCGCTCGACGCGGGATCGAGGGCAAGCATAACATCATCCCCGGCCGAATAGCCGGCCTTCTCTATGGCTTCGAGAATGGTCTCGACTGCTTCCTCGTTAGACTTCAGATTCGGCGCAAAGCCGCCTTCATCGCCGACACTGGTCGAGTAGCCTCGGGATTTGAGGACCCCTTTCAAATTGTGAAAGATCTCAGCACCGGTCCGCAGAGCTTCGGAGAAACTCTCGGCCCCGACCGGCATTACCATGAATTCCTGGAAATCCACATTATTGTCCGCGTGGGCCCCGCCGTTGAGGATATTCATCATCGGCACGGGGAGCGTCTTGGCGTTGACCCCTCCCACGTAACGATAAAGCGGCATTTCCTGATGAGCTGCCGCGGCCCGGGCATTGGCGAGGGAAACGGCGAGGATCGCGTTGGCACCAAGCTGAGACTTGGTCTCGGTGCCGTCGAGATCGATCATCGTCTGGTCGATGAGCGTTTGGTCGAGGCAATCAAGCCCTTCAAGTTCTCTGCCGATCACGTCGTTGACGTTTTTAACGGCATTCAAAACTCCTTTGCCGAGATACCGGTGTGCGTCGCCGTCCCGAAGCTCAACCGCTTCATTTTCGCCGGTCGACGCTCCACTCGGAACTGCCGCCCGTCCCGTTGTACCGTCTTCGAGAATAACCTCGGCCTCGATCGTAGGGTTACCGCGAGAATCCATTATCTCGCGGGCCCAAACCTGTTCGATGATGCTCATTTTGCTTATAAACTCCGTGCTGTCAGACTTCGAAAGAATATCCTACCCGACCGGCATCGGGTAATCAATCAGCGGACAGTCGGGTCATTTTTGAATGGAAAGGATATCGTCGAGGCTTGCAAAATAGATCTTGTCACCCCCGAGAGCGAGGCCACCGCTGGCATATCCCGAATCCAGAGATACAGGTTCGCCGCCATCCTTGGGCACTTTGTTGAGAGCGGTGGTAGTAAGTCCGCCCTCGTTGAAGAAATATACGTTCGCGTCGTCAACAACGAAAGGCATTGCAGAGATCCGTTTTACCAGCGTCACGGGCTCTCCGCCGGTTTTTGCTATTTTCATCAGGTTCCATCGCGATTCTCCTTTTCCGCGAAGCCCGAAATAAAGGCTGTTTGCATCCTGAGCAAGATGGTCGATGCCGGCTCCCTCTTCCAGCGTATAAACCGATTCAGCAGGACCGCCGGTTTTCAACTGTTTCATTAGGGCGGAGGCAGTTTGCCAATAGACGTGGGTATTATCGGCGACAAGCGAATGCGGGGTTAGCTGGGCATCGGCAAATACTTCGGTATTGCCTCCACCTTTTGGAGCAAAGAAGACGGGCTGCGGCACCGGTGCCTGGCCAGCCACATAATAGCCGTGATTTATCCAGTAGACCTTCTCATCATCGACTATCAGGTCAATGCCGATGCCAACATTCTCGCCAACAACCTGTTCGGCCTTGCCTCCGTCCTTTGCGATTCGACGGATCGAACCGCCCGTGTTCCAGTAAAGATATTTATCATCCGCGGCGAGTCCGCCGAGCTCAGATTGCGGCAGCGTTGTGCCGTCATCAAGGATCGTAACTTCGCCGGTCGTCAACTCAACGCGTCGTATGCCGCTATTGCCGTCGCGTTGGTCCGCAAGCGTCCCCCCGACGCTGACAAACGCGTACTTTCCGTCGATCACGAGACTCGAAATATGCGAGAGCCGCTGCTCTTTGCCCGCGATCTTCTTGCTCTTGTCCCATTGGACATCCTTTTTCGACTCGCCGCATCCCAGCATGACAAACAGCAGGGCCATGCCCGAAATAGAAATCAAACTGATTGCTCGACCTGTCATATTTTAACTCGCGGTCATGCCGCAGCCTTCTCTGTTTCCCTAGGCCTTTTTTCCATTCGAACCTGAATGACCCGGTGTTTTTCAACCTTTTCAACTCGAAAGATATGACCATTGAACGGAACACTCTCTCCCTCCGCCAAGATCTGCCCGGCCTCTGACATCAGAAACCCGGCGATCGTCGTATACCCTTCCGAAACCGGAACATTTACGTCCAATCGCCTGTTCAGATCGCGTACGGCGAGGCCTCCATCGAGTAGATAACTGCCATCTGATTGGCAGTCGATCTGTTCGTTTACCTCTTCATCATGCTCGTCAGAGATGTCCCCCACGATCTCTTCAAGCAGGTCCTCGAGAGTGATAATGCCTTCGATGCCGCCGTGTTCATCGACCACAAAGCCGAAATGGAATTTCTCGGTCTGCATCTGCCGCAGAACATCCTCCAGACGGGCGGTATCGACGACATAATTGGGCTTGATAAGTATGTCTTCGATGCGGAATGATTTCGGGCGATTAACGTAGGCCACGAGATCCTTGCTGTGCAGGACTCCCGCGATATCATCGAGCGAATCCCGGTACACCGGAAGGCGAGAGAATCCGCTCTCGGCAAATGTCTTGGCAATCTCGTTAAGGCCGCTCTTTTCGGCAACCGCGACAACCTCGATCCGGGGGATCATCGCTTCCTTTACCGTGGTCTCCGAAAATTCAAATACCTTGTTTATCAGCCGTTGTTCTTCCTCGTTCAAATGACCACTTTCCTGCGAGAGTTTTATCAGTCCGCGGATCTCTTCTTCAGTATAGTTCGGACCGTGTTCGCCGGCCCCATGTAGGCCGAACATCCGGACAGTTATGGTCCCTGTCCAATCCAAGGCACGGATGGGGTAACTGAATAAGTTGTAAAACCAACGAAGGGGCGTCGCCACAATGAACGAAATACGCTCTGCTAGTTCGAGAGCAGCAGTCTTCGGCGCCAGTTCACCAAAAACAATGTGCAGAAAGGTTATCAGTGAGAACGCGATAACGAACGAGATCGTGTGCAGGATGGCTCCGGACCTTAAAAACTCAGCCCCGGTGATCTCACCAATTGCTACCAATACCGGCTCGAGCAATCCTGCGACGACCGGTTCCCCGATCCATCCTAACCCAAGCGAAGACAGCGTAATTCCAAGCTGTGTGGCCGAGATATAGGCACTCAGATTATTAAGCATCGCGAGTAGCCGCTGAGCGGCCGAGTTGCCTTCGCCCGCCAATGCCTCGATACGCGATTTGCGCACGGCAACCAAAGCAAATTCACTCGCGACGAAAAAGCCGTTCGCGAGAACGAGTGCGACAACGCCAAAGATCTTGAGGATGGTAAGGAGCAACGTAGGCGCTTCTGCCACGGTTTCAGTCTCGGCGGCCAGAAGCAACAACAAACTAGCAGGGTCGTCCATTGCGGATCAGAAGAAACTATTGGCGGCGCTTCTCGCCACCCATTATAAAACTCCTTAGCAAGACAAACTTCCGCCCAAATCGGGGCGATGCAACAAAGTATAACACAAAGGTCAAAATACAAAGGGCGATCAGCTTTCTATCCCACTGTGGGCGTCGATCAACTCGCGAATCATCATATGACACGATCCGCAGCCTCCGCCCGCATTGCACAGTCGTGTCACCTCCTCGATCCGATCAGCTCCGGCTTCGATCACGGCAGCGATCCGATCCTCGGTCACACCGAAACAAGTACATATAAGCGCTCGCTCCCCTCGAAACTCTTCGATCCTGCGCAGCCTAAGTTCAGCGAATGCATTGCGGATCGCCGTAATGACCGTGTTCGAGCATTCCCGGCGCTCCTCGGGAATCGACCCAATCCTTTCTAAAAGGATGGCATCCAGGATCGCGCCGTCCAGCCCACGCAAGCTTGCAAAAACACGGCCTTCAAGCTCTTCAGCAAACATCTCGGCTGCTGCGATCATATACCCGCAGCCATTCGAAGCGTAGCTGGCTCGCTTTATAGAATCCCTCGATCGATCGACCTCGAGCTTGAATCTGATATATGAACCGCAGCTAAAATTGCCGTCAACACCGATAAATTCACCACTTCCCGGTCCGCGATGGCTCAGGCGATCGAGTACTCTGGAAATTTCTTCCGGATAAACCACCGAGACGATAGTAACCGTCAGTCGGGAAAACGTAAATACAGCGGACAAAGACTTTTACAATTCGTTCCCGACGTTTTACGATTAGCTTGTATGAAACTGGTTGCCTTTTGCCTTCTGGTTCTAGTCTCGATTTCCGCGTGGTCCTGCCGCCCCGCGGCTCCGCCAGTTTCTGTTTCCGAAAAACCGATCTCGATCAATGACCGCCGTACGACAAACGCTCCGTTGCCGCCATCGAAGCCTTTCGGGCAAATGAGTTGGACGACACGAGATGAACGTGTTTACAAGATGTCCGATCTGGTCGGCAAAGCCGTCGTTCTCGACTTCTGGGCCACTTACTGCGAACCCTGTGTGCGGGCGATTCCGCACCTTAATTCGCTCGTCGCAAAATATGGGAAGGATAATCTTGTCATTGTCGGTCTGAATGTAGGTGGCGAAGAAGATCGGCCGCAGATACCGGCGTTTCTCGAAAGGACCAAGATCGACTACGACATCGCGTATCCGGAAGAAGCCTTGACAAGTTTCATTTTTGCCGAACGAAGCGATATCCCGCAAACCGCCATATTCGACCGAAAAGGCGTGATGATAACAAAGCTCATAGGTTTTAGCGACAAGATCCAGCAGGATCTCGATAGTGCGGTCGAAAAGGCGGTGAACTCCGACTAGGATCGCAAACCCCGCATGAGAGACATCCCCGTCGGAAATGGCAGCCTACTCGTCAATTTCGATGACAAATACCAGATCCGCGACTTCTACTTCCCGCACGTCGGGCAGGAGAATCACAGCGATGGCTTCCCGTTTCACTTCGGCATATGGGTTGACGGTGAATTCTCATGGGTGTATTCCGAAGATTGGATCCGGACGTTGGATTACATCCCGGACACGCTGGTTACTCAGGTAGCACTCGAAAATGGCCGTCTTGGCGTCAGGATCGAATGTAACGACTTTGTCGCCCAGCGTGACGATGTCTACCTTCGTCGTGTGATCGTTACAAACCAACGGGAATCCGTTCGAGATCTTCGAATCTTTCTGCATCAGGACTTCAGGATCTACGAGAACAAGATCGGTGACACGGCGTACTACGACCCCGACACGCTGGCGCTGATCCATTACAAGCGTCATCGATACTTTCTGATCAATACGCTGCCGCATTTCAACGAAGTCGCAACAGGCAGAAAGGCTTTCCGCCATAGCGAAGGGACCTGGCGCGACGCAGAGGATGGCGAACTGCATGGTGGAACCATAACCGAAGGCTCAGTTGATTCGACCATCGGGATCCGTAGTCATCTCGGGCCTGGGAACCGTTTTGAATTCTACTATTGGATCGCGGCCGGAACATCCCACAAGGAAGTCAGCCGGCTCAATCGCCACGTTATAGACACAAAACCTTCGGTGCTGCTGGAACGGGCGATCGGTCACGGCAAGGCTTGGCTTACCGACAGCTCGACCGACTTTTTGGATCTTTCTCCGGCGGTCGCCGAACTCTACCGGCGTAGTTTATTAATAATTACAACTCAGATCGATAAAGGCGGCGCAATAATCGCCGCTAACGATCACGACGTCACAGACCGCGCCACGGATCACTATAGTTATCTCTGGCCGCGGGATGGCGCCTTTGTTGCCAATGCCCTTGATGTCGCTGGATACCACGCCTACTCACGGCAATTCTTCTCGCTGTGTAGCAAGATCGTCCACGAACGAGGCTATTTCCTACAGAAGTACAACCCGGATGGCTCGGTCGGCTCCGGTTGGCACGCATACTGGGACAAATGGGGCCGTCGTCCACTTTATCCGATCCAGGAGGATGAGACCGCCCTTATCCTATGGGCACTCTGGGAACACCAGAGGCTTACGGGAGATGCAGATTTCACACGCGGACTTTATCGTGACCTGGTCGTTAAATGCGCCGATTTCATGGTTGATTTTCGTGATCCCGAAACAGGGCTTCCAAAACCTAGCTGGAACCTCTGGGAAGACCGCCGCGGCGTTCACACATTCACTTGTTCGACAGTCGTCGGCGGCCTGAGAGCCGCCGCGTGCTTCGCTCGCCTCGTCGACGACACAGATCGTGCCGAGATCTATGGATCCGCAGCAAACAAAGTGGTCTCGGGAATGCGTGATCGCCTCTACAGCACGCAGGTCGGGAGGTTTCTTCGCGGTTTGTTGACAAACGGCGACGATTCGCTAACGCCCGACGCGACGGTCGATGCCTCCCTGTTCGGCATATTCTACTTCGGCTGCTTTGACGTTGATGACGAGGTTGTCGCCAGTACGATGAAAGCGATCGAAACACACCTGGCCGATCAAACTGGCATCGGCGGTGTAGCCCGGTTCGAAAACGACAGCTACATGCGGATTAGCGAAACAGTCACTGGGAACGCATGGTTCATTTGTACGCTCTGGCTGGCGGAATACTACATCGCCCGGGCCCGATCGGCTTCCGATCTAGCGCCGGCCCGCGAAATTCTCGAGTGGGTCACAAAATTCGCAATGCCCTCCGGCGTACTGGCTGAACAAATCGATCCGCTCACCGGAGGTCCCGTCTCGGTGTCGCCGTTGACATGGTCGCATTCTACATTTGTAGCTTCTGTGCAGTCATACCTGGCAAAACTCGCAGCATTGTCCCATTAGTTACCCATCGGATCCAGCCGGTCTGAATCGCGGTTGGAGTTTATTGTCCGCTTGCGGGCCAGCATGTTTAGGATAAAATCGAATAATGCGAAAAGCCAAGATCCTGGCCACCCTCGGTCCCTCATCCACTCAAAAAGTCGTAATCGAGAACATGTTGAAGGCCGGTGTGGACGCTGTCCGGATCAATATGTCACACGGCTCCCAGGACGAGCACGCCGGAACCATTGCGCTGGCCCGTGAAGTAGCTCGGAATATGGACAGACCACTGTCGATCCTTGTCGATCTGTCCGGACCGAAGATACGCACCCGCACACTTGAGAACGGTAGATCTGTCGAGCTCCTCGACGGTCAGCCGTTTATCATTACAACTCGCGATATCGTCGGGAGCTCGCACGAAGTTGGAACGAACTTTGGCCAATTGCCGCAGGCGGTTGAACCGGGAGCACGGATACTGCTCGACGACGGAGCGATCGAACTCGTCGTTGAATCGAAGACCGATACCGACGTTGTTTGTCGCGTTATGATCGGCGGAATGTTGGCCGAACGGAAGGGTATCAATCTGCCCAGAACTCCCTTGCCGATCCCATCAATGACCGAAAAGGACCATGCGGACCTGATATGGGCGATGAGGCAGAATGTCGACTATATTGCCCTATCCTTCGTCAGGACAGCAGAAGATTGTATCAAGGTAAAGGAACTGATCAAGGAACTTAATGATCGAAAACTCGGACGGGCTCAACTGGTAGCTAAGATCGAAAAAGCGGAAGCTATTGAGAATCTTGACAGTATTATCGAAGCCGCCGATGGCGTGATGGTGGCTCGCGGTGATCTGGGCGTCGAAACCAGTGTGGAGTTGGTTCCGGTCTATCAAAAAAGGATCATTGAGAAAGCGGTGGCAAAAGATCGATTTGTGATCACGGCGACCCAGATGCTCCAGTCGATGATCGAGAATCCCTTCCCGACGCGTGCCGAGGCCTCAGACGTTGCAAATGCGGTCTGGGATGGAACTGACGCCGTGATGCTCTCCGCTGAAACTGCCTCAGGGCGTTACCCAGTCGAGGCAGTAAAAACGATGGTTCGGATCATCTATTCGGCAGAAACCATTGAGCCGCAGCAGCTGCGCAAGGCCGTTAAGTTCACTCAGCCGCCGTCGGGGCGAACGAGCCAAGCTCTCTGTAAAGCCGCCGCATATGCGGCCAAGGAGGTCCAGACCGAAAAGGTTGCCATCTTCACGGAATCAGGGTTGATGGCCCGTCGCATGTCGAGCTTTCGGTCGGGAGTTCAGACATTTGCGCTTACAACCTCAGCCGATTCGTTTAACCAGCTTTCTCTTATCTGGGGCGTACTGCCGTTCTTTGACGGTAAGCTGAATATGTCCGAAGGAACAATGGGCGATACAACGGTGATGGATCTGATCAATGCCGAGACAGATGCCACGGACATTATGCTGAAGACGGGAGAGCGGACCCTTCTCGATGCCGGCGTGGTCGAAGCGGGAGAGACCATCATCATGCTGGCAGGACGCCTATCGGGACTGGGCCTCTCAAGCTCGGTCGTTGTGTGGACGATCGGCGAGAACGTACCGAAGCGCTAGGATCGATCACACCACGGTACCAAACAACTTTCCGATCAGGGCCGTAACCCCCATAGCGATCGCACCCCAGAAAAACACCCTGAACGCCCCCGAGAGTACATTCGCTCCGCCTACCCGAGCAGCAATAGCCCCGAGAACTCCGAGAAAGACAAGTGAAAACGCTGACACCATCGGTAGGAGATAGCCCGAGGGAGCGACAATCGTCACTCCCAGAGGAAATGCAGCTCCGGTGGCAAAGCTGACGGCTGAAAGGACCGCGGCCTGGAAAGGTCGTGCCGACATTGTCTCGGTAATTCCAAGTTCATCACGAGCATGCGCTCCGAGCGCGTCGTGAGCCATGAGCTGCTCCGCGACCCTGTTCGCAAGCTCAGGTTCGAGACCCCGCTGCAAGTAAATCTCGGCGAGCTCGCGAAGTTCGAATTCAGGCGCTTCGACCAAATGACGCCTCTCAAGATCAAGATCAGCCTTTTCGATGTCGGCTTGGGAGTGAACTGAAACATATTCTCCCGCAGCCATCGAAAGAGCCCCGGCGAAGAGTCCGGCAACGCCCGCGAGGATTACTGACTCGCGTTCAGCCGCAGCGGCCGCTACACCGAGAACCAGACTGGCGGTTGAGACGATGCCGTCATTGGCACCCAAAACGGCAGCCCTAAGCCAGCCTATTCGGTGGGTCCGATGAAGTTCGTTATGCCGATGTTCCACAAGAGGGCCTGTAAACAGGCTGATATTTTAGAGTCAGTTACTCGCAACTCCGGCGAAAGATCTTCGCAATCGAGATAAGCTCCATCAAGAAAGATCGAGGTGCGAGCCTCACCGGGCTGGGTTCAAGCAGCTCACCATTCTCACAAAAAAGGTCCTGCCCGAGGAAAGAACTACTCTGAACTCAATACTTGAGCAACCGTTTCCTTCTTCAAGCCTTTTCCATTTCGCTTCAGATATTCGGTGATCGAGACCTGCGGGTCACGCCAGGCGTCGAGGTGGCCCACCTGGTGGACACACTGGATGGTGCACGTAGGTGCACACCATTTTTCGGTGTGATATTCGCGGTGCATATCTTCACGGGTGTATTCGAGAAGCGGGGTCCCAGGTGTACCTCGCTGCTGCGAGCACCAATTGACCATACCAAATTCGTCGATATACAAATACCGTGCACCGGCACGGCAACGCCAGTCGTATTCCTCGCCATCGACAAGCTTGTCCTGAAACCAGTTCCAGCGGGCGTAGGAACGCGTTCCTTTCGATTTGATCTCGCGATAAACTTCTTTTTCGCGCTCGGTCAGCCCCTTGTTCAATCCGTCGCCATCGTGTATCACCCCCACGGTGGATGAAAATCCGAGTTCCCTAGCTCGGTTTGCGATAATCAAGGCCTCTTCGGGATTAGCAATGCCTCCACCCACTACCGAATTGATATTCACCTTGAACTTCGCGTACTGCTGCAGATTTACAAGTTTAGCGTCGAGAACCTTCAGGCTCTTTTTCGAAACGTCGTCGGGCGTTACGTTGTCGATCGATATCTGCAGGTAATCGAGACCGGCTTCGTTGAGTTTTTTGATCTTTTCCGGCTGAAAGTAATAGCCATTCGAGATCAAACCAGCGATCATGCCGTGACGCCGAATACGAGCTATGATCTCGTAGATCTCGGGGTGCATCATCGGCTCCCCACCGGAGATCGTGATCACGGACGAACCGAACTCCGCGAGCTTATCGATCCGCTCGAGCATCACGTCGATCGGAACCGGATCGCTCGTCTTGTCGAACTCATTGCAGTAAGTACACGCCAGATTGCATCGTCGCATTGGTACGATGTGCACCAATACGGGATGCTTGGTTGAAGCAAACGCCTTGACCGTGTGCTTCACGCCCCGTGTGAACCTGCTGAAACTGCTTGCCTTGGGCATCGTACTAAGCCGGGATGACCTTTGCGCCTTTTGTGTTCAGGACAAAGATCTTGACATCGATCGTTTCATTCTTCCTAATGTTTGAGAGCAGAACGGTTGTCGTATCGTTATTCTGCTCCGTTATCTTCGCCTGTACGGGCATTCCGTTGCCGTCGACCCAGAGTTCCGCATGCTTATAGCTAGATGGGACTTTTGGGTTAAGCAACAGCCTCCATGTAGGTATACCGCCTTCAATATTCTCCTGCGCAACAAACTGGATATCGTAGTTCGCCCTCAGTTGGTCTCTCGACATGCTCATAAATCCTAGAGCATTCCCCGCGGCGGCAGATGTCTTTGCCTTATCAACGCGCCCAGCGTAGACTGTCTTGATACTCGGCTTATAAAGCTTATAGTCGTCCCCGATAATGGAGATCTGCTCTATTGCTGGTTTAACCCAATCCAGCCGAATGTAGAGTTTGCCCTTTGCCTTTGGATTGGTCTTAGGTATGTAGCTTGTCGAGCCTGTATAGGTGTCCGTCGTGTCCAGCTGCGGATTGTACTTCCGCATAGTCACGTTCGCCTGAACTGTGGCGAGTCCTTTGTTGTGATTCTCCATACGGCGAAGGATATCTCCGATAACGTTCTGTCCATTCGCCTCCGAAACCGATACTACCGAGAGAATAGCCGCGAGCGAAAAGAATAGAATCCTGTCGCGAATTAATTCATTCATAAAACTAAAGATCATACCGCCCTTCCAATTCACCTCGCATCTACAGCTTCGATGATCGCAGCGGAAGAGGACGTTGCTGAAACCTTCGACTTATTGAACCATGTCTTCGGTGTCAGAAAGATAAAGCACATGATCAGAATACACAACACATCCCACTGCCAGGATGCGCGCTCATAACTCCAATTGATCACGTTCTTCATCGATAAAAATCAGTTTACTATGTGGCCATCGCGCATGTGAATCGTGCGCGAACACACTTCTGCCGCTTCGGGGTTGTGCGTGATCATTATGATCGTCTGGTTGAACTTCGCGTTCAGCTCTCGAAACATCTCGAGGACAATCGCTGAATTCTCAGTATCGAGATTCCCGGTCGGCTCGTCTGCAAGGATTATGGCCGGCCCATTAACGATCGCTCTTGCAAGCGCCACCCGCTGCTGTTCGCCGCCGGACAGTTCGAGCGGCTTGTGATGCATCTTGTCCTCGAGTTTGAGAAGCCGTAACACCTCGCGCCGACGGTCGGCATTCTTGCTGTTACTTCCTGTGTGAATCTTCTCGGCGAGCTTAAGGTTACCTTCCGCTGAAAGCGTCGGAAAGAGATTGAACCGCTGGAAAACAAATCCGATCTTCCGCCGGCGAATGTCAGTTCGTTTTGCATCCGAGACCTTTGCCAGGTCTTCGCCATCGATCAGGATGCTCCCACTTGTAGGGCTGAGCAACCCGCCGAGAAGATGAAGGAGGGTAGACTTCCCACAACCGGATGGGCCCATGATCGCAACGAATTCGCCCTCGTTGACATCCATCGACAGGCCACGGAGCACGGGGACCTCAAGTCGTCCAACCTTATAAGTTTTTTTGAGAGCTACGGTCTGAAGGATCGGTTTCATCTAGCAGAAAATCTATTGGTACCGGGTCACACCAGTCTTGCTCGCACTGCTGGTAGGTTGATCGACCTTGGCTTCCGCGAGACGCTTATCCAGATCCACTTCCTCAAGGTTCCATGAGTTCTGGAGGACGAAGACCGTTTCGGAAAACTTTCTTCCGATGAGCACGGCCTCAGGTGACTGATACCGAAGTTTCATCGCGTATTTTTCCTTCGGACGCGTAACCTGTATCTCGAGGGGGAGATTCTGATACTCCGAGGTCTCGGTCAATTTCCCCTCTTTCCCGTAAACTATGTCCGACTCAATCTCACCTATTGTGTCGAAGATCTGTTGGCGAGCAAGCCGAATACCACCGACACGATCAAACCAGAACCGTCGGGCAAGTCTAATCGCTCCATCGTCCAGCTTGACAAACTCATCGAGGAGATAATATCCCCGCATGACCTTTCGAATCGGCGACTTGCTGTTGACCGTAATGTCGTCTTCGATCTCGAATATGCTGCTGTGCGTGTAAACACAGTTCTCATCCGTCGGCCGCACAAGCATTGCATCCGTAAAATGCTGAGGCCGAAGATTCACAAAGGCATTAACGTTTTCTTTCACAGCTTTGGCGTCGCCGTTACCGCCTCCGTTGGTCGTCAGATTCTGTTGCAGCCGTGAGTAATCAGCCGTATTGGTTCCCTTTACAAACTTCTTGTACTTACCTGAACCGCCGTCGTTCAATACCGCCACCCTAAAATTCACACCGTCGGAAGTCATTTGCGCAATATCTGTGCGAATGAACGGAGCCTGAACCTTAAGAAGTATCATCCCCGGCCGCTGGACCACGATCTCACCATCCGCGGTTCGATACTTCTCCTTCGTGCCGAATTCGGCGAATGAATTATCCTCGAACTGAAGGTCCATCTTCGCGCGCATCGAGCCTACACGGGCAAAACGATTGACCTCCTTCATCAAGTCAGTCTTTTCAGCAGTCTCAGTTCGTAGCAGGACCGGAGTTTTGCTCTCCTTCTTAACCAGGTTGCATCCAGTCAGGCACAGGAAGGCGACGATCACCAAGACCGTCCCGCCCTGAAAGAAATTACCGCGAGAATGCTTCATTCGTGTCTGATGTAAACCTGCTCAAGTTCCGTTGCCATTAAAGCAAGCAAAGGCTCAAGAGTCTTAAACGCAAGATGATAGCACGTCAGGAATGGTTATTCCAATCAACATAAAGACGCGAACCGAGCCAGTAAACCGTCCCGGTTCGCGCCGATATAAGATGCCGAACGGATCAACCCGAAAATACCCCTGAGTTCCGTGTAAAATAGTCCTGCATCGTGAAGGCGAACATAACAGAAAGCCAGAAGAAACTAGCCACGACCGCCAGCCACACCATCTTTTTGCTCCAATACACATGCATGAAAAAGAGCATCACAAAGGTCATCTTGGTGAGCGCGATCGCCAGGGCGAGCAAAGTGTTTGCTCCCGGGAAAATCGAATCAAGGTCCCAGAATGAGGTAAGGTATGTAAGAATCGTGCCAACTACAAGGATCGCGAATACCCCAAAATATCCCGGATACCCTATATGGCTTTGTTCACTGTGATTGTCCGACATAACTAATGTAAAAAGTGCCTTCCTAGCAAATAGAGAAGCGGGAACAGGAATATCCAAACAATGTCGACGAAGTGCCAGTAGAGTCCCGACATCTCGACCGGCATATAATATTCCGCACTATAGGTTCCCCGCCATGCCTTATAAAGAAGCCAGCTCATCAGCCCCAGGCCAACGATCATATGGAGGGCATGGAGGCCCGTCATTACAAAGTAAATATAGTAGAAGATCCGTATCTTGTCCCGATACTTATTAGGATCGAAGACCCCGCCAGAAAAATAACCTATTCTCTCCGCCTCGGTGAGGTAGCTCTTTCCAGTCTCTTTCTCCTTTTTTAACCCGTAGTCGATTACATGCGAACCGTAGTTCCATTGAAACTCGCCGGTTGGATTAACGTATTCGTGGTCGGTCTCGGTAGCGGCATAGACGCGAGTTTCAAACGGAAGAACAAATCTACCTGAGCCACTGCTAACCTGCTTCTCCACCCCAAGTTTATATTCTGCTGCCTTATGTTCGACGTCCTTGTGTTCAGCCCCTTTGGGTGTCTTCTTGTTAAGACCAGTCACCGGAACAAGGCCATGGTTGTATTTGTCCGTGTACTCAATGACCTTGACGCCAAGAAACACGCAGCCGAAGAACATCGTCAAAACGATCATGATCACCTGCAAATTGCGGTTACCACGTTGAGCGTAGAACACCGTAAGCGCCATGGTCAGCGAGCTGACAATAAGAACGAGCGTGTTAAGCCCCCCCCAAAAAGCATCGAGGTGATTACTGGCTTCGGCGAACGCGAGCGGGTATCTTGAACGAAAAACAAGGTAAGCCGTAAAGAGTCCGCCAAAGAACATGATCTCCTGCACGAGGAACATCCACATGCCGATTGTGACGCTCTCTTCCTGCTGGCCCATGTCTTCGAACTGGTGCTGAAGACCCGGCTGGTTATGATGTTCGTTATGTTCTGAGTGTGTCGACATTATCGTTTTCTAAGCTATAGGCCGACCCTGTGCCCGGCCGGACGGCAATCGATTACGTTGTAACGGTTTCAGCCTCACGGCGCCTCGCACCTTCAAGATCCAAGCCACTCTCTTCGCCGAATTCGTATGCCTCCCACGTGACATGCGGCAGCTTCTCAAAGTTCTCAGTCGGCGGCGGGGAAGTTGTTCTCCACTCAAGCCCCGGATGCATCCACGGATTATCACCTGCCTTCTTGCCATAGAACAGCGAGTGAACAAGGTAGACCACAGGCATCAACAGACCAATCCCGAGAACGGATGCGCCAGCGGTCGAGAAAATGTTCAGGACCTGCATCTCGGGGGGATATGCCGCATAACGCCGCGGCATTCCTAGATACCCAAGAATGAACTGCGGGAAGAAAGTCAGGTTAAAACCAACAAAGACGAGCATCGCCGAGATCTTGCCCCAGAACTCCGAGTACATACGCCCAGTTATCTTCGGCCACCAGTAGTGGATGCCCCCAAGATAAGCGATAACCTGGCCACCCACCATAACATAATGGAAATGGGCAACTACGAAATAGGTTTCTGTCAAATGCACAGTGATCCCGATCGAACCAAGAAAGAGTCCGGTCAGCCCGCCGATGAGAAATAAACCTATGAAGCCGATCGCATATAACATCGGGGTATCATAGGATATCGAACCTTTATAAAGCGTCGCTGTCCAGTTGAAGGTCTTGATGGCTGATGGCACCGCAACGACCATCGTTAAGAATGAGAAGACCATTCCCGCATAAACTGACTGGCCACTGACAAAAAGATGGTGGCCCCAAACCAAGAAGCCGAAAACAGCGATCGCGATTGACGAGAAGGCAATGAATTCGTACCCAAAGATCTTTTTTCGCGAGAAATTTGAGATCAGTTCGGAAACTACTCCCATACCTGGCAGGATCATAATGTAAACCGCAGGGTGAGAATAGAACCAGAAAAGGTGCTGGAACAGTATCGGATCCCCACCTATCGTAGGGTCAAATATTCCGACACGAGCCGCCCGTTCGATCGCGATCAGCAGGACGGTGATCGCAACAACCGGGGTACCAAGTATCATGACAAGGCTAGTCGCATAATGCGCCCATACAAATAGGGGCATGCGGAACCATGTCATCCCGGGCGCACGCATCGTATGAATCGTGACGATAAAGTTAAGGCCGGTCAGAATCGAAGAAAATCCATTGATAAAGATACCAAGCCCCACCAGCATGACATAGGAGTTCGAGAATGTTGTGCTGTACGGAGCATAGAATGTCCAACCGGTATCGACTCCTCCCTGCATCAGGGCGACGATCACGAGCACGCCCGCGATCCAATAGATATATAGACTAAGCAGATTGATACGCGGCAGGGCCAGATCCTTGGCTCCGATCATCAATGGCAACAGGAAATTTCCGAGAATTGCGGGAATTGATGGGATCAAAAAGAAAAATATCATCAGGATCCCGTGCTGCGTAAAGACTTTATTATAGGTTGCCGTTTCTACCAGATCGCTGGCCGGCGTAAGCAGCTCGAGGCGAATCGTGGCTGCATACAGGCCTCCCGCAAGGAAAAAGACCGAGACCGAGACTAGATACATCAGGGCGATGCGTTTGTGATCTTTAGTGAGCAGCCATGATTTCAGCGTCGAGCCATTGGTCAAATAGTTCGGCTTGACTTCACCGCCGTAACCTGCTGAAAGTGCGTCTTGCGTTTGCATAGTCTTAGTAAAACCTATTTATTGCTATTGCCAGCCGGTTTAGCGGCTGAATTCGTTGCCGGGGCCGCTCCCGCCGCCGTGTTCGTCGCTGGAGCCGCAGCCGTTCCAGCGTTTGGTGTAAGTGACTTAATATATGCGACCAAGGAATTCAACTGTTCCTCCGTAACCTGTCCCTTGAAGGTAGGCATGATCGGCTGAAACCCCTCGACGACCTGAGCTGAGGGATTAAGTATCGAGTTACGAATATATTGCTCATCTGCTTTGACCGTCGCGCCGCCGACAAGCTTAACGTCGTGATTGAAAATGCCTTCGAGTTTTGCTCCCCGCTGAGCCGGGCCACCAGCATGGCATGACGCACACCCAAGCTTGTTTTCAAAGAGATCCCGCCCAGCTTCAACCGGAGTTTGACCTGAAACATTGCCACTCAACCAATTGTCGAAATCTCGCTGTTCCATCACGTAGATGTATCCCCCCATCCCGGAGTGATTAAGTCCGCAATACTCAGCACAGAACAGGTGATACTTGCCAGGCTTCGTGGCCTCAAACCAGAGATATGTATATCGACCCGGCACAGCGTCCACCTTAGTGCGGAACGCAGGGATGTCAAAATTGTGAATGACGTCCTCAGTAGTCATCGTCAACTTGACCTTCCGTCCGACCGGGACGTGTAGTTCGTTTATCTCGCGCTGCCCGGTTTGATGTTGGATCTTCCACATCCACTGCTTCCCGACCACGTATACTTCCATCGCATCGTCGGGCGGTGTGTACTGATTAAAGAAGACGATCGCCCCGCCCACAAAGATGGTCATTGAGATAACAAAAGGGATAATCGACCATACGGTTTCCAACACCATCGAACCGTGCATCTCATCCGGCGTCGCAAACTTATCCGTTTCACGATATTTGACCGCAAAGAAGAAAATAGCGACAACGATGGGGATCGTGAACGCGACGCTCACCGCGATCAGGTAGAAATATAGTGCATCGACCTGCCAGGCAAAGGTCGATGCCTGTTCTGGAAATAATGGTACCCACGATGTTGTCTGCATATTTGTCAGTTATCAGTGGTCAATGGTCAGTTGCAAGGTCTTACTGCCCACTGTCCACGGCCGACTGCCCACTGATTTTCTTATTCCGCCGCCAAAAGATAAATCCCATCGCCCCCAAGCCGAGGAGCGTTAATACACCGCCGAGCCGAACAAAACTAAGGATCGCAAGCCCGTACTTACCCGTCGACGGATCATAGTGAAAACAATAGAGCAGAAGCTGCTCCGCGGGCGATCCGATCTTATTTTCCGCCGATTCCATGATGCCGAACTTCAAATCCTTCGGCGAGTAATCAATTCCATACAAATATCGAGAAAGTTTCCCATCAGGCGTAGCGATCATTATCGCAGCGGCGTGAGCAAACTGGTCCGATTTTTCATCCCATTCGAATCCAAAGCCAGCCGCCGACGTCACAGCCCGGATCGATTCTTCCCTGCCCACCAAAAAATGCCAACCTTTGTCCGCCCCGGGCCTGCCATATCTCTCGATGTAGCCCGCCTTCTTATTCTTAGCCAAGTCAGCCTTATCAAACTCCTGAGCATCAAAGCTTATTGCGACGACGTCGAATTCCTTTCCAGCGTCGAAATTGAGCCCTTTAAGTGACCCGGTCAAGCCATTCAGGACCTGGTTGCAAAGCATCGGGCATTCATAGTAAACAAACGCAACGATCACCGGTCGCCCCTTTCCGAAGAAGCTGCCCAGCTTAACCAAAGTGCCACTCTCATCCTTGAATTCCGTATCAAGCGGCAGACTTTCACCCAGCTTTTGTTCAATACCGGTCTTCTTAAGCGGTTCCGGCAGCCCATTAGCTGTTGTAACTGTCGGATCGTACTTACGCGGCGAATACAACGGCGAATTATAATGTTCAGCCTTCTGTGCAAGCACAGTTAGATTCGCGAAGCATATGACCGCCAAGAAAGCGACCGTCGCTAGAAAATAACATGTTTTGCTCGCTCGTTTGATCACGGAAAAACTAACGTCTCGCTTCGGATGCGATCCTCCCGGCGCTCGAATCCGATATCGATAGCACCGAATCCTTCAACAGCTTCTCAGCCTCGGCCCCGCTCTTTGCCTTTAGGTTCTGCGACAGCAACTTTGCCTTTGCCTCCGAGATCGGCAGCGCAATGACAGTTCCTGTCTTAGCGTCCTTCTGGCCGTGCTCCCACATTTCTTTCCACTGCCGC
This sequence comes from Pyrinomonadaceae bacterium, assembly GCA_021463165.1. Classification (GTDB taxonomy): domain Bacteria; phylum Acidobacteriota; class Blastocatellia; order Pyrinomonadales; family Pyrinomonadaceae; genus OLB17. Next base: position 172,754 of record JAJTWY010000002.1, read on the forward strand.
TGCAATTCGCGGTACTCGGCCTGCGGAGCTCCGAGTTCCATATTGACCCAACCCTTCTCAGATTCGACACCGAAGCCCGGCGCCGTCTGCAGGCGTGGTTCTGGCGGAAGCCTTTCCCTATCGCTCATCCCAACCGGATTCTTCACCTGGCCCTCTTTCGAATAATCGTAGAGAACGTTCAGAAAGGCCCACATCAACCCGAATGTGACGACGATGAGCAAAAACAAACCTATAGCAAAGCCAAGGATCCCTTTCAGCTGGATCTCATTCGCTTCGTAAGGTATGTTGAGATCGATAGCAGTGTCCGTATGTTTCCTCGAAGACATATTCTTTGATCAGTGTCCCTTCCCGTGAGCTATCGCTTCCTCAAAATAAGGATCGTTCGCTGGAACGACCGGCCTGTTAGCTAGTTGGCCCAAAAAATACCACAGCCAAATGCCGCCAACCGCTATCGGGGCCACAACGTCCATCCAACTAATATAGAACGCACCGGCTTCCAACTCTCCTGAAACGCGAGGCGTCGGGCCTATTTGATAGAACATGTCGACCAGGCGCATAAACAAAATGAACAGAGCGAGCATCGACAGCAATCTTGCCTGACGTTTCAGATCGCGCTTCAACAGCAGCAGGAAGGGGAATGCGAAATGGAACAGGATCAACGCCACCCCGATATAAGCCCAGCCGCCTTTCATTCGTGTCAGGAACCAGCCCGTTTCCTCGGGGATATTGCCCGACCAAATGATAAGGAACTGCGAGAAGTTGAAGTATGCCCAGACCATTGTGAGTGCAAGCATCAACTTGCCGATGTCATGGAAGTGTTTCTTCCCAAGAACTCCGTTCATTGGATCCTTGTCCATAAGATATGTAAGGACAACAACCGAAAAACTCAGCGTGCTCAGGGCCCAACCAGCAACAAACAAAAGACCCCAGATGGTCGAGAACCAGTGTGGGTCCAAAGTCATGATCCAGTCCACGACCGCAAAAGTAACTATCAGGCAGTAGATGACCATCGTTGGGCCCGAAAACCTCGACGCCCGCTCCAAAAGAAGTCGCGAATCCTCGACCGATCCTGCCTTATCCTGAGCCTGTCCCCACTTATTCAGCAGGTAAACGATCCCGCCAAACAACGCGAAATAGATAGCTGACCTCAGGATCCAGAACCACGAGGTCATGAATGCTCCCCGATGAACCATTGAGTAGTCATCGGCCGGAAGATGGGTCCATTCGTAGGCCTTACCAAAATACACACCCAACGCGATCGGAACAAAAAGAATGATCACTAGAGGCAATGTGCGCGAGCCTGCTTCAACCACGCGGCGAAGGACAACGCCCCATGCTCCACCGGTCAGATACTGAAGCATCAATACACCGACAGACCCCAAACAGATCCCGCCCCAAAAGATAAACCCTAACAGCCAGGATCGGATAGCCTGTTCTGTATTGAAGTAAGCCCCGACAGCGACTGCAAGAAGTGCAACTCCACCCAAGCCCAAACATATGGTCCTGAGGCCGTTGAGTTCAGCGGGTGCCTTGTAGTTATCTGGATTCGCCATTTACGGTTTTCCTCCGTGTGTGGTCTCACCCGACTTCGGAGGTACTGAGCCCGGCTCAGCTTTAGAATTTGCCTTGAGGACCTCGTCAGGGTTCTGACTTACCTGCAGGGCACGAATATAGGCAACGATCGCCCAACGATCGGCCGGCTGTACAACATAGGCGTAGCTATTCATCTTGCCCCAACCATTCGAGATCACATCAAAAAAGTGCCCAACCGGAGCATTCCTAAGCCTTTCGTCATGATAAGTGGGCGGCTTTGAGAAACCGCGACGAACAATCATGCCGTCACCATTCCCTACCGGGCCGTGACATACTATGCAGTAGATGTTGTACCTATCCTGACCGCGATCGATCAACTCCTTGGTAACCGGAACCGGGAATTCATCTATTGCGTTCGGAAAGCTCGTAACGAGCGTGTTCCCCGATGCATCGGTAGTTGTAACCGGCTGAGCATTAACGTCCGGATTGTCTATCTTTCCCGTGTAAAACGCCTTGTTCTCCTTTAACTGGCCGCGTGGAACGGTTCCCGCAACAAAATCCCGTGAGGATCGACCATCGGAAAAGAAATCGCTCTTCTTATATGCCTTATAACGCGGCTGATCCTGCATGTCCGACCGAATACCACAGGCCGACAGAAGGACCGAGGTAACAAACAAGAAGGCAAGACAAATTGCGCGATTCATACTCTTCCCCTTGTCGTCTATCCTAACCACTCCAGGAAGGCTATTCTTCAACATCGAATACCTCCTGCGCATCAAGGCTTTCCATGAACTCTCTCGTAACGTCGTAATCGTAATTGGGATCCTTTGCCTCGATCAACAGGAAGAACTTTTCGCGCGTCGCGAGAGCAAAGCGTGGAACGTTGAATACAGGATGATAAGGTGACGGTAGTCCGTTAAGAAACAGCATACCAAATACCGCAACAAAGGCAGAAAAAAGGATCGTCAGCTCAAACGCCGGTGGGACGAACGCCGGCAGGCTGAAGTGCGGGCGGCCACCCACAATGATCGGCCAGCTGATCATGTGGACATAAAACTGTAAACCGATCCCGGCACACAGTCCGGTAATTCCCCCGGCAAAGATCAGGTACGGCAAGATGCTTCGCTTTATGCCAAGTGCCTCGTCGATCTCATGCAACGGGAACGGTGAAAACGCATCCGTCTTCGTGTACCCCGCGTCGCGGACCGCTCGAGCGGCATCGACCAGCTCAGTCGCCGTATCGAATTCCGCCATTATGCCGTGAAGCTTGTTTCCCATATGTTTTGAAGTCTCGCCCTCAATGCGACAACCCTAGTTATTCGGCGGATCCGTCTTGTCGTACGTATCCTCGACCTCATTGACCAATTCCTCAAAATCCTGTTGATGCCCATGCACATGAGCGTCGGGCAAAAGCGTGCGCACCTCAAAGATCGATATAATCGGAACGAATCGAACAAACAGGTATAGCAGCGTAAAGAAGAACCCGATCGTTCCTACGAACATTGTCCAGTCCCAAACCCTCGGGCTATACATCGCCCACGATGAAGGCAGGAAGTCCCGATGGAGGCTCGTGACGATGATCACAAACCGTTCAAGCCACATGCCGACAGAAACGACAATCGAGATAAGGAACAGCCAAAACTCACTATTCCTGAAACGCTCGAACCAAAGCAGCTGGATCGAAGCACCATTACAAAATATCAACAGCCAGTAAGACCACCAGTACGGCCCCTCCCAGATACGGTTCTTGATCATGAACACTTCGTACTGCGAAGCGCTGTACCAGCCGAAGAAGGCCTCCATCGCATAGCCGTATACCACGATCAGCCCGGTAGCAAGCATCACCTTGGCCATGTAAACCAGGTGCTGGTGGGTGATGAAATCCTGCATTCGGTACCAGCGCCGAAGCGGGATACATAAGATCAACACCATTGCAAAGCCCGCAAAAACCGCCCCAGCAACGAAATACGGAGGGAAGATGGTTGCGTGCCAGCCGGGGAGCTGCGAAACCGAGAAGTCGAAGGAAACGATAGAATGAACCGAAAGCACTAGAGGGGTCGATATGCCCGCTAGGATCAGATAGGCGATCTCATACCGATGCCAATGCCTGGCGCTTCCCCGCCACCCCCAAGATAGGATCGAATAAACGAACTTGAAGAACGGGTTCTTTGCTCGATCCCGCAAAGTCGCAAAATCAGGGATAAGCCCGACATACCAGAATAAGAGCGAGACCGTCGCGTAAGTCGAAACTGCAAAAACATCCCAGATGAGAGGCGAGCGAAAATTCGGCCAAATTCCCATCGTATTCGGGTATGGGAAGAGCCAATATGCCGCGAGCCACGGACGCCCTGTATGGAGAAGCGGGAACATCGCGGCGCAAGCCACGGCAAAAAGCGTCATTGCCTCGGCGAAGCGATTGATCGACGTTCGCCATTTCTGGTTGAGCAGCAGCAGGATCGCAGAAATGAGGGTTCCGGCGTGTCCTATACCGATCCACCAAACGAAATTTATAATATCGAACGCCCATCCGACCGGCTGGTTGTTCCCCCAAATTCCGATACCATTCGCGAGAAGCCAAATCACTGTGAAGAGCAATAGCTGCGCGACCATGAACGATATGCCAAATCCGATGAACCAGTGGAAGGGGGTACGCTTCTTCAGCGTAACGTCACTGATCTTGTCGGTTACGCTCGCGAAATCGTGATCGCCCTCGACCATCGCCGGGTGAAGTTTTTGTTGAAGTTCTATATCGTCGATCTTCATTAATGAGCTTCGCCTCCCGCCTTCTTGTCATCCGTCTTTGGAGCCGCCTTTTTTTGTGGTGGCGGAACTTTATAATCAGGCATTTCCTTGTTCTGGTTCTTCAAGCTCGACAAGTATGTTGTTCGCGGCTGAGTGTTAAGCTCGTTCAACAGCTTGTAATCGCGGTGATCCTTCTTGACTTTTGCGATCTTACTTTCCTGATCATGCAGGTCACCAAAAATGATCGCATTCGTCGGACATGCCGACTGGCACGCGGTCATTATCTCTCCGTCCCGAACCTTCCGCCCATCCTTTTCTGCCTCGATACGTGCAGCTGAGATCCGCTGGGTACAGAAAGTACACTTTTCCATTACACCGCGGCTGCGGACCGAAACTTCCGGGTTTCGCATCAGCTTGTACTGCGGGGTCGTCCAATCCTGATAAAGTAGGAAATTGAATCGTCGAACCTTGTAGGGACAGTTATTTGAACAGTATCGGGTTCCGACACACCGATTATAGACCATATCGTTGAGGCCCTCGGCGCTATGAACCGTTGCGTGAACCGGACAAACAACCTCACACGGTGCCTGTTCGCACTGCTGGCAGAGGATCGGCTGAAAATGTGGCCCGTCGGGGCTATTTATGTCACCTTCATAATAAGCATCTATCCGAAGCCAATGCATCTCTCTGCTACGCTCGACCTGCTCTTTGCCTACCACCGGAATGTTGTTCTCGGCCTGACACGCGATGACACACGCGTTGCACCCAACGCACGAATTCAGGTCGATCGACATCGCCCACTTGTAATTCTGATCGTACACCGCCTGGTGCTGTTCGTACGGATAGATCGACATGGGGTATTCGTCATGCTGATGCCCCATATCCGGATGAGCGTTAAAATCATCGAGATCCCAAACCCGAAGCAGATCACGGCCTTCCATATTGAAGTGTATCTGCGTGGACGCAATATTCGTCGTTTCGCCCTTCTTGGTGATCTCGCCAGACCCGAAATTCATAGCATCCGAACGCATCACGTCGAACACACTGTAGCCAAGCCCCTTGGCTACGTTGCCGGCACGACTACGTCCGTACCCCATGTGGATGGTAATAACGTCATCAGGCTGTCCCGGAGTTACCCACATCGGAACCGGCTTCTGGATGTCTTCGCCTTGATATTTTAGGGTCACGAGATCTGAAAACTGATTTCCACCTCTCGTGTTTATAAAGCTCTCCCCCTGTGAACCGCCAGCGTACTCTCGATCGTCGTTATTAAGATTGATGCCGAGGCGCCTTGCTGTTTTCGGGCTAATAAGCGCCACATTCTCCCACGTGATCTTATTAATCGGATTTGGGAGCTCCTGAAGCCATCCGTTATTGCAGAACCGTCCGTCGTAGATGCTCGGATCAGGCAGAATTGCGATCTCAAGACCGCCGCCAGTAGCGGGCTTAGCCTCCGGCTGCGAGAGGAAGGCTGTCGTTACCGTAACCGTCTTTGCGGCCGACGCTGTATTAGGCACCACGCCATCGTGAACCGCCTTGCGCCAGTTATCTTCAAAATTCTTCGACGGCGCAGCGGCCGTGGGAGCGGCTGCGACCGGAGAGCCAACCGGCTTTGGCGTTTCAGCGGGCTTCGGGTTTTCAGCTTTTGCGGGCTCGGAGGGTTTCGTCGTCTCCGCAACCGAGTGGGAATCTGCCTGGCCGCTTGTTTTTGGATCAGTCTTCGTATCGGTCTTCACCGGAGCGGCGACAGCGGCAGCGGGCTTTATATCAGTCCGTTGCCAGTATTCCTTAACGATATCAAGATCCTTCTTATCGAAGCCCTCCTTTAGAAAGAGCTGGACAATCTCGTGAGCCCCCTTTCCATCGTAAAGCGGGGCGATCAGGGGCTGGATGATCGAGGCGGTCCCATCATAGGCCTTCGCGTCGCTCCAGCTTTCAAGATAGTGCTTTTCACCAACATGCCAATAGCACTGCTCCGCCGTCTCATCAAAATACTGTCCCAGATGCAGCGTGGTTTCGACCTTACGCATCCGCTCGGCGGTTAACTTCAGGTCTACGGGGGTGTTATAGACCGGGTTGCCGCTTAATATGACCAGCATTCTGACCTTACCTGCGTCTATATCGGCGATCAATTCGCGGAGTTGTTCGATCTGAGATTTCTCAGTTCCCGGCGAAAGTGGATCGATGTAAACAACCGTTTCGCCAGCATTGCCAAGAGTCGCATTTATAGCATGAGCGAGTGCGTGAACAACTGGCGGTTGGTTGTCACCCGCAACAACAAGCGACCTGCCTTTGTGCTCGACAAGATCTTTTGCCATTGCCGCGATCCATGCCGCGTTTTCGGTGTAAGCAGAAACGGCCCCCGCAACACCAACGGCCTTGGCTATCGCCTTCGCGACCTCTGCCATCTGGCTAGGCTTAACCGCTATCCGATGTTCAGCCTTCGCCCCAGTCAGACTCATCGTCGTTTCGACACAATACAGGCGGTTGATCGTCTTCTTTTCTTCCGAGTAGGCTCGGCCAGCTGCGAAATCCTTTATATAGGCAACGTTGAACCCCGAAAAAATATCGGCATCAAGCGAAAGTATTCGCTCAGCCTTGTCGAATTTATAAACCGGCTGAACGGCGGAGCCGAAGGCGAGTTTCGCCCCTGCAAGAACATTGTCTTGATTAACGGGTTCGTACTGGATCCACTTTGAATTTGGAAGTTCCGCCTTGACCTTTGCAAATTGATCGATCAAGGTAGGCGAAGTGACCGTCTCAGTCAGAAAACGAATCCCCGCGCCGCCATCCGCCCGGTTTTGTTCGAGTGTCGAACGGATCTCGGCGACAAAGCCTTCCCATGTTTTTGGATTACCACGAAAAAGTATCTCTTGCGAACGGTCGGGATCGTAGATACCAAGAAGCGAGGCCTGGGCAAGCACGTCAGTGGCGCCACGGCTTCCGGGGTGGTCGGGATTACCTTCGATCTTTATCGGGCGCCCCTCATACGATTTGACAAGCAACCCCGTAGCAATCCCGCCGAGGGTCATTGACGTTGCAAAGAAATTCGCCTTCCCCGGCAACATCCCCTCGACCGGATTGACGTAAGGGACGATCTTTTCGGCTGGCTGAATGACACAGCCGCTGAGACCTGCCAATGCCAGCGACGCCCCCATCACTTTCACAAAATTGCGACGGCTAAGACTGTTATCCCATTCCTCGATCTCGTGCGGATACTCTTCAGCTATCAGCCGTTTGAACTCCGGTGTATCGGCCTGTTCTTCGAGGCTACGCCAATACCCCTTACCGTTCTGCGACAGAATGCTATCACGTAATGAGGCAAATTTAGTTTTGCTTGCTGGGCTCGACATTATCGTTTGCGTTCCTCTTCGTGTGCTCTATCTATGACAGGTCGAGCAACTCGTCATCATTTCTTTACTGCGAATCTTCAAACTTGCCTTTAGCTCAAGGCGCTCTTTGCTGTCGAGATCGCTGTTTTTCCATTTCATGTTGTAAATCTCGGACTTTGGCCGAATAAACTCCTCAGGCGCCCGGTGACACGCAAGGCACCATTCCATCTGAAGGGTATTCTCTTGATAAACCGCAGGCATGTCGTCTATCTGACCATGACAGGTCGAGCAGCCGACGCCCTTTGCTACATGGATGCTGTGATTGAAATATGTATATTCTGGCAGGTCGTGAACCCGCTCCCAAAGGATCGGTTTATTTTCACGAAAACTCGCCTTGACGGGTTCGAGGTATGGGCTGTCCGCCCAGATCTGGCTGTGACAGTTCATACACGTTTGCGTCGGCGGCATCCCGGCAGAGGCAGTAGTTTCAACAGTCGAGTGGCAGTACCTACAATCGATACCATCATCGCCGACGTGGTGTTTGTGACTGAACTGCACCGGCTGCTGCTTTTCCATATAGCGGCCCGTAAGGTACGAGGAACGGGCCAACTGCGTAAACGAAAACCCCGCGGTCGCCACCAAAACCACCCCCGCGAGAATACTGATCCGCGCTATGTTATTCGCACTTTTATTAAAAAATTGAGCCATTTTGGGTCTCTCGTCGAGAAAACTTACAACAATAAGGCTTCGACATCTATCGTCCCAAAGGATCGACGGAATATCGATGGGCCATGGCTAAACTTAGGTTACTTCCGTAAAACTAAATCGATTTTACTAAAAGTTAGCAAAACCGCAAAACCGCACACGTTTTTCAGCTTAAGGCAGGACCAAGCCGGGAACAAACACTCTAAAATAAGTTACCTTAATAAGCCGAATTATGATTCCCAATTCAGCTTAATCTGGACCGGATGCAGCCATTAGAGCCGCTCCCATGGCCGATGCATTTGCACCAAGTTCGCCGGCAACGATCTTGGTCGATTCGAACGACGGCGCAAACGAAAGCTCCCGTGCCCGTTCTCTGATAGCAGAGAGTACTGAGGATGTTGAGCTCACTATGGGGCCTCCGATAACGATTGTCTGAATATCGAGTAAGTTGATGACAGCCGCCAATGCAGTACCTACATAGCCGCCGGTTCGAGCCAACATCATCTGAGCAAAGTCATCTTCGTTCTTCGCTGCATCAATAATATCGTCGAGTTGCAGCCGTTCTGAATCAAGTTTGCCGAGGGACGAGGTGCTGTCTTGATGAAATCGATTCCGGGTCCTACGAACAATATTCGAACTCGACGCCACATCCTCAAGACGCATCCCTTCCGAATCGATCGGAACATACCCGAACTCGCCGGCAAAACCCGAGGCACCGTGCCATATTTCCCCACCCAAAATGAAGGCACCACCAACGCCCTCGCCCAACGTCGCGTAGAATAGATGATCCGCCCCTCTACCTGCACCGCAGCGATACTCGCCGAACGCGGCCGCATTGGCATCATTTTCAACGGTGACCCTAACCATGGTCCTCTCCTCGATGGCCTGCACGAGGTTGACATCTGACAGGCTCGGGACTAGTGCAGAATACGCGACCCTGCCCGTCCTCCGATCTACAAGGCCGGGAATTGCGATCCCAACTCCATGGAATGACCCGAATTCCGCTTCAAGATCGTTAAGAAGTTGCGCCAGGGTTGACAGAACGTCATCTCTGCTATGCGGCGCTGAGATCACCTGCAGGATCGAGTCATCAGGACCGATCACGACCGCGTTCAGGCCAGTGCATGAGATCTCAATGCCTACACGTCGATCGGGGTGTTTCAGGGAACTAGCCATATTCAATGCAGGGCTCTGCTGGAAACTACCCGCGATTTTAGTCAGTGGACTTCCACCTGTCAAACAGGAAAGGAGCTCGCAAGACTGAGGTCTGGCCGGCCACATTTTGTCATGAGTTCCCAGGTTGACCGGGTTGACTTGATCAATTGGTTCTTTGACTGATATTAGTCCTAGAGCTTACTCTCTCAATGGCGTTCAAACTTTAGGAACGGACGTCTCAGAAGGCTTCGGTATGGATCATCAGTTTCAGGACTTGATCGCACAATACGGGATTTATGCCGTATTTGCCTTGTGTACCGTGGAAGGTGATATCACTCTACTTGTATCAGGCACTATGGCCCATAGCGGGTTCTTTGGTAATTGGGGCTTTCTGAAGGTAATGCTGGCGGGCACGCTGGGCGGTATCCTTGGCGACTCCGTTGGCTACGCAGTTGGCCGGATTTTTCACGAGAACGCGAAAAACTATCGTTTCTATCAGGTGGCACAGCCTCGAGTAGAAAAGCTCATTGCCAAATTCGGTGGATCAGCGATCATCATTTCCAAATATATCTATGGAATCCGGGCGGCCGTCTGCATTTTTTACGGTGTAGGGAAAATGCCTTTTCTACGGTTTCTTGGACTCAGTGCCGTCAGCTGTTCGCTATGGGTTTTTATCCTCTCCGGTCTGGGATACTTCTTTAGCGGAGCGATAACCTCGATGATCGGTGACTTCAAACAGGTCGGTTTCATCTTGTTCTTCATTGTGATGTTCGGCATCATCGTTTTTTACGTTATGGAGCGCTACTGGTTGTCCGAAAAGGTAGAAGACGCTGATCCGGAAACTATTCACAAGATCGAGGAGAAACTGCTTGCCGTTGAGGAAGTCGGCAAGACGACTTTGCACGACTTGACCGAACGACTCCATCTGACGCGGGAACCCAATCGCGACGAAAAAGTTGAAACTGTTTCAGCAGGAGGGGTGCCTCCGTTAGCGAGCGATACTGAGCAGAGGGATAAAGAAACCACACTTTAACTAACAACGCCCATTCACACATCTGATCTAATAAAATGATAATCGAATCTTCGGCACCGACGAGGGTTGACCTTGCCGGGGGCACAATTGATATTCCACCGCTGTTCCTCTTTCACGAAGGTGCGGCAACGGTAAATTTTGCGGTCAGCTTGCGGGCTCACTGCAGAATAGAGACGCGTGACGACGATCGCATCATTCTCGAGTCGATCGACCAGGATTCGGTAGTTGAAACAACAGTTTCCGATCTCGATGTCCTGAAAAGTCAACCAAAACTTGAACTTCTATCAAAGCTTGTATATTTCTTCCGCCCTGAAACCGGTTTTAAGATGACAACCAAATCAGAGGCTCCTGCAGGTGCGGGACTGGCGGGTTCGTCCACGCTAAACATAGCGTGTATCGGGGCTTTGAACAAGCTTGTCGGAGACCGGTATCCCGAGGATCGGTTCATTCCCATAGCCGCGAACGTCGAGTGTCAGGTCATTAAGGTACCCACGGGCTTTCAGGATTACTACTCGGCGGCCTTCGGCGGCGTCGCCTGCATACATTTCGGACCTGCCGGGAACAAACGTGAAGGACTCAGCATTGACAAAGAAACCCTCGAGCGTCGTATCGCGATCTGTTACACGGGTGAGCCTCGGAATTCGGGTATCAACAATTGGGAGATAACCAAACGTCATATAGACGGCGACGGGGACATATTCAGGATATTCGACGGGATCCGCGATACTGCGCTCGAAGTTCGTTCGGCTCTAATTCACGGGGACTGGGATTCGCTCGGGACGATCCTGGCCGCGTCTTATCCGGATCGAAAACGCCTTTCGCCAAACATTACGACCCCGCAGATGGATCATCTGATCGAAACGGCACTTGGGAACGGTGCTATAGCGCCAAAGGTCTGCGGCGCCGGCGGTGGCGGGTGCATTGCGTTCTATTGCGAAGACGGCCGCCGGAAAGATGTAGAGCTTGCTCTCGCCGGGAAAACAGGAGCTGAAGTTCTGAATTGGAATTTGGATCCGAACGGCCTCACTGTAACTGTATCGTAAGAAAAGCTGTCACAATCCACAGTTGTCCGGTGTTTTGGAATTAGAACTCTAACCAAAATATCGGAGGAAATCTGTAAATGAACTTTATTGCGAAAAACCTAAAGTACCTAGCGATCGCATGCGTTTCGGCTGTGATCGGGATCTGTGCAACAAACGTGATCGGACAAGAGACGGCTATCAAGGGAAAAACGACAGAAAATAGAATCGCCTATGGTGAGAAGGTCTTTTGCTCAAATAACAATTGGTCGGACGAAGATCGTGTTTCGATTAGTGACCTGCGAGAAATGACAGTCGTCTCATCCGGGGCGCTAACCGTCGATGCTGGCCGCAATGGGGGCATTAGCGTCAAAGGCGAAGACCGAAATGATGTCCTTGTGAAGGCATGCGTCCAGGCCTGGGGACCGACCGAAGAAGCGGCTCGGAGCCTCGCTGCCGGTATCAACGTAAACACTTCAAGCGAGATCAAAGCTGACGGACCACGGGACAGCGGATGGTCGGTCAGCTTCCAGATCGTCGTACCCAAAAATACAAATACAAAGCTTACTGCCCACAACGGCGGCATTTCGATCAGCAACGTCGATGGCAACGCTGAATTCGAGACAACGAATGGCGGTGTCGTTGTTACTAACGCCGCGGGCAGCGTAAAGGGACGAACCATGAACGGCGGAGTTAATGTATTCCTAAGCGGCGCCACGTGGAAAGGCTCGGGCATTGATATCGAGACCAAGAACGGCGGGGTCACTCTCATCGTTCCAGAGAACTTTGCGGCCAACATCGAAACGGGTACTGTAAATGGCGGATTCAAGAGCGATATCCCTAGCCTGAATGTCACGACCGAGGACTACAAAGGTGAATCTTGGGGACGGTCGCGTTCGCATCGTTTAACGACGGCCCTGAACGGCGGAGGTCCACTGGTCAGGGTTGTGACCACCAACGGTGGTGTTAAGATCAGCACCCGCCGCGCAGAATAACGCTTCGTACACCTTTGGTGCCGTCACCAAGGCGGCACCTCTCTTTAAGGAGCATTCAGACCGTTTCCTACAAACAAAAAGGAAGCTGTCCCTGATCTCTCAAGGACAGCCCATCAAAGAATTGCGGTAAAAATAAATGCTAAGCCGCGAGAAGGTCGTTTGACGTTTCGGCAAAAACACGTCGTCCGTTGAGAGCATCGTCGATGATCTCACGAACGGCCGAAGCATCCGGATTGACGTCCATACGAGAACAGGCCCGTAGGTGTCTGATAATTCCTTCCGCCGCGATCTCAACGGCCTCACCGGTCAATTTTGAGAACCGGCGAGCCTGGATATGGTCGATTTGCAGAACCCTATCTTGGAGGGTCATAGGTCTAGCTGCTGCCACGTTTCATTCTCCTTAGTTTCAATTATTCACCCTTATAGGGCACGAGTCGCAGTGCCGCCTGGCACGACCCTAACGGAAGAATCCGAAACAACCTATTCTTCCGGCATAAAATAAGATGACCCTCCAGCCCTATAGATGCTGAAAAACTTCCAACCGCGGCCTTCGAATCAACTGTAACGTCATCGTAACAGAAAAAACCGGGCGTGTCACTACTTTTTTTCGAGAAACCAGGAATTTTCCTACAAAGAAGGAAACCGGCAAACCACAAGATTTGCCGGTAGGACGAAAATAGGTCACATTATGCTGTTACTAGGCAACAGCATCCTTCATAGCTTTGCCGATCGTAAACTTGACCGTCGTTTTGGCCGGGATCTTGATAACAGCTCCCGTCGCTGGGTTTCGACCTTCGCGCGCCTTGCGGGCAGTCTTTTTCAGTTTGCCAAAACCGGGCAGGGTAAACTCACCGTTCTTCTTAACTTCGCTTGTCGCGAGAGCTGCAAGTGCGTCAAAGAGTGCCTTGACATCCGATTTCTTAGCACCGGTCGATTCAGCCAAGCTGCTGATGATCTCAGTCTGTGTCATACGAGCCATAATTGTAAATAACCTCCAGTTGGTTGTAGTTTAAAAAGTAAATTTTCAGTAAATCTTTGCCTAAAATCGTGGAACAAGGCAAAACCCAGGGGAAAACCTATCGAATCGAGATAAGAGGTTGGTCGGGGCAGCAGGATTCGAACTTGCGACCTCTCGCTCCCAAAGCGAGCGCACTGCCAGGCTGTGCTATGCCCCGTCTATCTCAACGAATCAACGAATCCAAGTCTCGAATTCTAAGCGTCCGAACACGCTGGGTCAAGTCGAACGGCCTCAAAATCCCGTAAAAATGGGATTATTTCTTGAAATGCCTTGGCCCGATGGCTTATCGCCCGCTTCACCGACGGACTCAGTTCGGCAAAGGTCTTGTCATAACCGTCCGGAATAAACAGCGGGTCGTAGCCGAAACCTCCCATTCCTCTAGGAGTTTCGGCCAGAACCCCATCGCATACGCCCTCCGCCGTGAATAGGATCTCCCCATTGGGCGAGGCAAAGGCGATCGAACAAACGAAACGGCCCCTTCTATCCACGGCTTTCGTATCAGCCATCTCATCGAGCAATAGACGGATCTTTTCAGGAAAACTGGTTCCGTCACCGCCATAACGTGCCGAGAGAACCCCCGGCCGGCCGCCAAGTGCCATAACTTCCAGTCCGGAATCGTCGGCCAGCGCCCAACAGCCGGTTTGCAGAGCATAGGCAACCGCCTTCAGTTCCGCGTTTGCGGCAAAGGTCGTCCCGGTTTCCTCGACCTCCTCGATCCCCGGCCGGTCTGCGAGGCTGATAAGGTCTATCGACGATCCGGCTAGCAGTTCGGACAATTCACTGACCTTACCCGGGTTATTTGTTGCTATAAGTATCTGTTTCCGCATTTGAACCAGCTATCCGACGATCGCTAACGGGCATTTTTCTATTGCCAAGTCTCGTCCGCAAGGAGTATAAAATATATAGCGGCCTTCCCCGCCGCATCCCGACCTTTCCGCTCCAACAAGAGGAAATCCCTTCTGACAGGTGTGTTTGTAGAACAACAGGTGGAAGTTCATTCCGAAAATCAAATCGCAGGCGTTCCTCGCGGCGCGACTATTGACCGCGCTCATACTACGGCCGTTGAGCTCGGCATCTGGCTTTCCGGCATTGAGAGCTTCCTTGCCTCTGCACATCCCTTCAACGATCTTCGCGATCCGCGCCAACGGACCGATTCTTCAAAGGAATTCGGACTTCTACACGCCGGACTGCAGCGCTCCTCTGTTCTGACACTGAGACTCGCTAGTTTTTCAAACATCTCGACCGGCATCGACCCAAACGGGTTACGAGACCTCTCAACAGCCCTCCGCGAAATACAACTTCTATCAGAAGGTCTGATCGCATCTCCTTCGCTGGGCCCAAGCGAGTGGCGAGCCTGGGCCGCCCTGCTTCGCAGCCGATTCGCGGGCCTGCCGGCCTATCGTTCGATTATCCGGTACGCGGAAGCCGACGGCCGTGAAAACCTTCCCGGTATCCTGAAAGACCTTGCTTTCAATCAAAGCTTCCTTAGCCCGGAACACACGGAACTCGCGCTCGCCCTGCCGAAGTTTGCTGTCGTAATGAAATGGCTCGACGTTGTCGGGCGAATGCTCAAGGCCGACGAGCCCCTCAAGCCGGCCCTGTTGATCTTCGCCCGCGTAAATGAGCAGATATTTGAGCTGACCAGTTACGTCAACAACCGTCTCGAACGGTTTCCCGACGAGGAGGCTGACCTCTTTGCTTCGCTTGATGCTGCCTCGTATACGGCGTCGATCGAACTCAAGAAAGTGTACTCCCAGGAGCTTGCGGGTGTGGCCGCCATGAGGCCTACGCCGTCGATATACGCCCGGATCGAAACCGCTCATTCCTTGCTTAAAGAGGGTTTCGAACAGATACTCGCCGGCTTTGCTCGCCTGATCGACCCCGATACCGACGTTTTCACCCTTTTTCCGGACTTTCATATCAAGCTCGAACAATCGATAACCCTCAGGCAGGAGCTCTGGGACATCACCAGACTGGTCCAGACTGCCGAGTCGAAACCGAACAAGGCCGAGATCGAGAAGATGCAAGCCGAACTTCGGCGTTTTCTCGGCGGCACGGTCAAATTCCTTTTCTACAAGGACACCGAGACCGTCGAGCGTTTTGCCGAAGAGATACTTGTGACAAAACAGAACAAGGACCTTGTCCCGATCCTTCACCGTTTCGGAGCGTATCTGGAAACTTTGTTCGGCCAGGTTTGCCTTCGTGCGGTCCTCGAAAGACATCCCTTCGCTTCGAACGGCGATATTTAGCTCATAGCCGAAAAGACGCAGAGCCGCAAAATTAAGGAAGAAATTACTAACCAATTCTTTCCCATGCGTCCCGGCACCTTTGCGTCTTCGTGCTGAAAAGATCATCTTTTTCTTTGCGCCAATAATAAACTCACTGTGACCTCAAGGTTGCGAGCGGCTTTCGAAACAGAACGTCAAAACTCGCTGCAACGCCAACAAAGGTTACCAACACTGCCGTTACAAGAACCCCGAGACCGGCGATAACGGGATCAAATACCCAGTCAATCTTCATCAGGAACCTCGATACGAGATAGGAAAGCGTCACTCCGAACCCGCTTGCGATAATGCCCGCCAAGAGCCCCAACAGGCCGTACTCGGTAAAGAGGATCGTTGCCAATGCTCGCCGTCTCGCGCCCAGGGTCTTCAGGATCGCGTTCTCGTAGATACGCTGTGATTTTGTCAGTGCGACCGAGCCGATCAAGATGAGGAACCCGCTGAGCAGGACGAAACTGCCGACAAAGGAGATCGCGATCACGAAATTGTTCACCAAACGATTGACCGCGGCGATAATATCGGCCACGTCGAATATCTGAACATTCGGAAATCTGTCCAGAATGTCCCGTTGCAGCCGCTGGCGGTCGGTGGCCGGAACATGGTTCAAGGTTGTGGCCGCAAAGCTTTGCGGCGCTTTCTCCAGCGAGCCCGGCTTGAAGACGAAAACAAAAGCGGTCCTCGCGTTCCGAACGTCGATCTTTCGGACGCTCGAAACCAGCGCAGTTATCTTGCGGCCGGAAATATCGAAGGTCATCGAATCGCCCGGCCCCACCTTGAGCGTTGAGGCCATTCGCTCGTCCACCGAGACCTCGGGCAGTTCTGGTGCCTCTCCCGGTTTCCACCAGGATCCGTCGATCACAGTCTCGTTCTCCTCGAGTGCCTCACGATATGTGATCGCAAACTCGCGGCCGATCTGTCCCTGCTGTTGGCGCACCTCCCGCTGCTGATAGTCGATCGGCTCACCGTTCACGAATGAGATACGGGCGCGGACGGTCGGCGTTTGTTCAGGCGTTTCGCCGGTTCGTTCCTTGATCAGCCGTGCCAAGTCCTCGATCTGGCTTCTCTGTATATCAACGAATACCAGGCTCGGCAGGCGGCGGTTGCGGGAGAAATCAAACTCGCGAACAAGGTTCGCTTGCATGATCTGTACCGTGATCACCACAAATGCGCCGAGCCCGACCGCGAGAAGTATTATCCGCGTCTGATTGCCAGGGCGGTAGAGTGAATTCACCGCCTGTCTGAATGAGAAAGAGGTCAGCACTTTTACCTTCCTCAAGAGCCATGTCAGGAGCGTCGCGGAACCATAGAGCACAAGGCCCGTCGCCGCGAGCCCACCCAGAAAATACATTCCGACACGCACCGATCCCGCCTGCCAAACGGCAACCGCAAGGAGACCCGCTAGGCTCACTGCACCGAATATCCATTTCGTCCAGTCAAGGCGGGATAGAGCCGCATTGTTCTCATCCCGGAGGAGCAGTTTTGGTTTGATGGTCCTGATCTGCAGCAGCGGCAGAGCGGAGAACAGAAGTGAGATCAGCACGCCCAGAATGATGCCCTGGATGGCGGTCGAAAAACTGACGGCATAACTCATCTTCTCGGGCAGATCTGCTGCAAATTGCTGTTTTGCGATGAGCAGCCCGCCCTGCGCCAGCAGAACGCCGAATAAGCTCCCAATTATGCCCAGCGTCAGGATCTGAAGCAGGTAAACGGTGATCACACGGTTCCCACCGGCACCGAGACACTTGAGGACAGCGACCGTTTTTCGCTTTTGCTCGACAAACGCCCGAGCGACGTTCCAAACGCCGACCCCGCCGAGCACAAGGATCAAAAGGCCGGTCAGAGCGAGATAGTTCTCGGTGCGCTCGAATTGTTCGCCGAGATTCTCCTGCTGCTCGCGGTACGAGTTGACCTGGACCGTTGTACCGGTAAGGGCGGTGCGCAGCGCGCGGACAAGCTCGGTAGGATTGTCGGATGTACGGTAAAGGATCCGGCGACGGATACGACTCGTATTGCGTGTTATCCCAGCCTGATCAAAAGCCTTTTTCTCAACAAATATCCTCGAACCGAGCCGAAATCCGCTCGTTCCGCCCGGTTCCTCGTCAAATGTTCCGCGGATCTGAAATTCCGTCTCGGCGATCTTCAGCTTATCGCCGACCTTTACGTTCAATTCCTCTGTCAGGATCCGGGCGATGACCGCTCCGCTATTCTCAAGCAGCTTGAAATCAAAGGGTTCTCCGCTGGACAGCGAGAACGTCCCAACCAGCGGGAACGGCGGCTCGATCCCCTTCAGCTCGATGAATTCGAGTGCCGTGTTCGCCGGATCCGAAGGCCGTGCCATCGATGCAGTGGTTATGACCTCGTTTCGATCCTCGATGATAGGAAAAGCGGCGATCACTTCCTCGATCTTTGCGATCTCAGAAGGCGAAAAGTCGTTCGTTGACGTTACTTCCAGGTCCGCCGTCATCAAGGCCCGAGCATCATTGCCAACGACCTTGGTCAGGTTCTGAATTAGCGACCTCAGAGCAACAACCGAACCGACACCCAACGCAATGCAGAGGAAAAAGAACAGCAGCCGCTGCCATGAGGAACGTATCTCGCGTTTTGTTAGGTTAAAGATGAATCGCATAGGGCGATCGGCTTTACTCGTTTCTTTTCTTTTATTTACGGCAATATCGCGGCGTTCCGCTGTCCCATGTGTCCCACCACTGTCCCACCCCACTCGCGGGACACCTTAACTCTTCTATTATCAACAGCTTACGTCTTGTTTTTACCGGCAGTTCCCCGTTTTTTTTAAAAAAACTGTAAGACAATGTATGCCGTGTGTCGTCCTGAAGACCCGCTAACCGATCCATGATGCAAGTATAGCACATTTTTGCATCTATAACATCATGTGAGATCATCCCTGATCACCTCGCCGTCTGCCAGGACTATCCGCCGTTCGGCACGGGCCGCGAGCGCTGCGTCATGCGTTACGAGCACTAACGTCACGTTGTTCCTGGAATGCAGATCCTTCATCAGGTCGAAGATATGCTGTCCGTTCTTTGAGTCGAGATTGCCGGTCGGTTCGTCGGCGAGCATTATCTTTGGCGAATTGGCGAAGGCACGAGCGATGGCGATACGCTGCTGCTCACCGCCCGAAAGCTCGGCGGGATAGTGATGGCCGCGGTTCGTCAGATCGACCTGCTCGATCAGGCCGTTAGCCCGCTCGCGGACGTTATCGAGCCCAAGGATCTCCATCGGGATCAGGATATTCTCGTAGGCGGTCAGGCTCGGGATAAGGTGAAACGACTGAAAAATGAATCCGATCTTCTCGCTTCGCAGCCGGGCAAGGCCGTCCTCGGACATCGCGGTGACCTCGTCGCCATCCACACTGATGACACCCGAGCTGGGAGCGTCAAGACCGGCGATAAGACCGAGCAGCGTAGATTTGCCGCTGCCCGAGGCACCGGTCACGGCTACGAATTGTCCGGCGGCAATATCAAATGAAACATCATTGAGAATGGTCAGTTCCTCGGCGCCCGAACGGACGGTCTTGGTCACATTTTTGAGCTGGATCATAACGAGAATTTAAGCATAGCGGCTGAAATGGAGTTTCGACGAGGTCGCAACCCGCCGTTTTGCCCGTCTCCCTACGGTGTGATGAAAACCAAAACCCATCTTAGCTTGCGAAAAATACGCTAACAAGTTCCAATAAATTTGCATCAAAACCGGTCGTGACGTCGTATCAATAGTCCGGTGTATGCGATCAGTAATGCGAATTTTAGCGACGATCAGTTTCACATTTCTCCTTGCCTTGATGATCGGGTGCACGGCGACCCGATCGGGTTCAAACGGCATCGATCGCTCGGCAAAACGGCTTGCGACACCGAAGAGTACGACCGACAAGCCGAAGATCATCGCGCTCGGCGACAGCCTGACGGCCGGATTCGGGCTTGCCGAAAAGGAATCCTATCCATATTTGCTTCAGGAAAAGTTGAAGGCCGATGGTTTTGATTACGAGGTGGTGAATGCAGGCGTTTCGGGCGACACATCGCTCGGCGGCCTGGAAAGGGCCGACTGGGTGCTCGAACAAGACAACGCAAAGATACTGATCCTCGAACTCGGTGCGAACGATCTGCTGCGCGGCGTGCCGGTCGCAAAAATGAAGGAGAATCTCAGCCAGATACTCCGAAAGGCCAAAGCCAGGAATCTCAAGGTCCTCCTTTGCGGAATGCTGGCTCCGCCGACGATGGGACCGCAGTATCAGCGGGATTTTGTCGCCGCCTTTCCCGATCTTGCAGCTGAACATAAGGTTGAATTTTTGCCATTCCTACTGGAGAACGTGGCGACCGTTAAGGATCTCAATCAGGCTGACGGCATCCATCCGAATGTCGAGGGAACGAAGATAATGACCCAGAACATTTATAGGGCCCTTAACCCGCTGCTGACCAAGTAACACAAGCAATTTTGCCGCGCACTCCCTGGAACCGGTGGGAAGATCCGTGCAATTCGAGGCGTCCGCAGCTAAAATTTTCTCGATGAATGTTACGCATCTAGAATGTGCTCTTTGCGGGCTCACGCACGAGGCAAATACACTCCAGAACCTCTGTACTGATTGCGGCAAACCGCTTCTTGTCCGGTACGACCTCGAAAAGGCCGCGAAGGCTTTCGGTGACAGGCCGCTAGAGTGCGAGGCTTCGTTGTGGCGATACCGCGATGTCCTTCCGGTCGAAGATCCGGCGAATATCGTCACATTTGGCGAAGGGTGGACGCCGCTCATCAAAGCGGACCGGCTGGCTGCGAGGCTGCCGGTCAGGCTGGATCTATATGTCAAAGACGAAGGGCAGAATCCGACACAATCGTTCAAGGCCCGCGGCATGACCGCCGCTATCTCGATGGCAAAGGAGCTCGGCGCAACGAAGGTCGCCGTTCCTTCGGCAGGCAACGCGGCCGGAGCACTTGCCGCTTATGCGGCCGCAGCCGGGATGGAGGCATTCATATTCATGCCCTCTGACACGCCTCGGGCAAATATTGTCGAGTGTGAGCAGACCGGTGCCCACGTGACGCTCGTCGATGGCCTGATCACCGATTGCGGCAAAATAGTTGCGGAACGGAAAGAGGCCGAAGGCTGGTTCGATGTATCGACGCTCAAGGAGCCTTATCGGGTCGAGGGCAAGAAGACCATGGGTTACGAGTTATTCGAGCAGTTCGGAGCCGGGACGCCATTTTCCGCGGCGGCCGGCGGAAGCTCGCCGTTGCCAGATGTCATCCTCTACCCGACAGGCGGCGGCACCGGATTGATCGGGATGTGGAAGGCATTCGATGAAATGGAACAGATGGGCTGGATCGGGTCGAAACGTCCTCGTATGATCTCGGTCCAGTCGGCGACGTGCGCGCCGATCGTACGAGCGTTCGAGAAAGGAGAGCGTTTCGCTGATGAGTTCGAGAATGCCGCCACGGTCGCGTCCGGCTTGCGCGTTCCGAAGGCTGTGGGCGATTTTCTGATCCTCGATGCTGTCCGGGCTTCGGGTGGCACGGCGATAGCGGTCAATGACGCTGAACTGGTTGCGGCCGTCAAAGAGATCGGTGCCGCGACGGGGCTTTTTGTTGCGCCCGAAGGTGCGGCGCTTCTCCCGGCACTCCGAAAACTGATCACCCGCGAAGAGGTTTTGCCCGGGGAATCGGTGGTGCTCTTCAATATTGGATCAGGGATCAAATACCTTGAGGCCCTGCAGCATTAGAGCCCTGCAGGTAGCCTGCACACGCCTAATTTGTTAAGATTCGCCCTTGGTTTCGGACCGCCGTAAATGAACAGTCTCGTCCTCTCAAATATGCTCCATCGTCCTGCACGGACGGCGGTTAGCATCATTGGCATCGGTATCGGCATTCTGCTGATCGTTTTCACGATCGGGCTTGCGAATGGGAGCATGCGCGAGCGCGCCGATCGGGATAAGAACGTCGGAGCTGAAATAATGTTCATGGCCGCCGGAAGCTGGGGGATGAGCGGAACGGAGCTCAGGGTACCCGTATCAATGAAAGCGGAGATCGAGAAGATCGACGGGGTTGCGGCGGCGATACCCCTTGCCCAAAAGGGCGTTCCGGCGTCGGACGGGTTGACCGGAAACCGACTGCTCGACGGCGTGAACTTCGACGAATACGCGGCGATGGCCGGATTGCAGATCGTACAGGGGCGAAAATTCACCGACGGAGCGGATGAGATGATGTCCGATTCTGCCTGGCTCGAACGCCGAAAGTTGAAGATCGGCGATAAATTCCAGATCTACGAACGCGACTTCACCATCGTCGGGACCTATGAGCCGAGCGCCGGTGCGAGAATAAAGATCCCCCTCTCGACAATGCAGGCGCAGCTCGGTTCTGAGGGCAAAGCCTCAGCCTTTCTCATCAAGGTAAAGCCCGGATACAGCACCGATACGGTAGGGGCCAATATCAACGAGAAGCTTCCGGGAAACCAGATCATTCGAACGAGCGAACTGGAAGAGCTATATATGCAGGGTGTGCCGGCGTTGAACGTCTTTCTCGACGTGGTGGTCGGAGTCGCCGCGGCGATCAGCGGGCTGATCATCCTTCTCACAATGTACACGACCGTAACGGAGCGAACCCGCCAGATCGGCGTTCTGAAATCATTGGGTATGTCGAACCTGCAGATCGGCTGGACCATCGTTCAGGAGGCGATATTGCTCAGCATCGGCGGTGTTGTGTTTGGTGTGGCGACGACCTACATTCTGAAGTTTGTACTCGCTCGCTGGACGACCCTTACCGTCGCGATCGAGCTGCAGGTCGTTCTGACGATCGTGGTCGTAGGCATCCTAAGCGGCATCATCGGCGCCCTGTATCCGGGACTCAGGGCGGCCCGACTCGATGCGGTCGAGGCCCTTAATTACGAGTGAGCTACTTGGACGCTATCCGAACGATCGCGGCTGCCTGCTCATCGGTCAGCCTGTAAACACGGGCAGCGACGGCACCGTTTATCTTCACGTCTTCAGCGTTATCTTCAGTTTTCAGGTAGGCAACGATCCCGGAGTTGCTGAAATATCTCCGCCCTTCTGCCAAGACCACGATGTCCCCGCCGACAAGCGTCGCGATACTATTCTTATCCGAAAGCGAGATCATCCTCAGGTCGCTTCTGCCGACCTTTGCCGCATAATATTCGAAGAGACGCGGTGTTTCGGACGCAACCGCCGCGCCTTGCCGTGCGGTTTCGGCGAGACGTCTCGCGATGTCGCCGGTCGCAGCATCGTAGAACTCGTCGTGCGGAAAGTAACTTCCTGCGCCGGCTTGCCCGCCGCCGATCACGTTGGTGAATAGCCTGAAATGCGGCGCAGCCGACAACGCGTTGGTGAACTGTATCGCCGCGACGGCACCGAGCAAAGCGACCTGCAACGCTCCGCAAATCAGCCTATTTGAACTGATCTTTTCGCCGATCCATGACGCCAAAAAATAGAGGCCGGTCGCGGCGACGATAAGTACAAGCGGCTCGACGAAGGTGAAATATCGGGTGAACTTCCCGCCCAGGAAGGTAAAGGGAAGAAACCACATAAATGCCCAGAAAAAGAGTAGAAATCGCCCATCGCCCATCCGGCGCATAAACATCAGCGGGAGCCCAATGAGAAACAAGACAAGGATCGGGAACGAGGTTTTGACCGCGATGAAGACGTAATAGAACGTCCACGGCACGCCGGCAAGCCAGGCACTCATCTTGTTGGTATAAAGCTGGCCCATGAATTCGTAGCTGTCGTGACCGATGCGATTCTCACTTGAGAACTTGAGCATTTCGCGCCACGTTTCAGGCAGCAGGATGGTCGGGTTCAGCGCCAGGAACGCGAACCCCATCACCGCAAAGAACTTAAGCCAACGGACCGATTCCATTCTCCACTTTGTGGCCGGAATGTACTGAAATACGATGTAATACCCGCCAACGATCGCCAGCAGGTGCGGGTAGTACTTGGAGGCCATCAATGCCGCGAAAGCCGCTGCCGCTGCCCACGCATTCACTGTCCATTTTGGGTTTCCAAGTTCCGCCTGGGTTTGCCCACGGACCCAAAAACACATTGTCAGCAGGAAGAAGAAAAGGACGAGACTGTCCTCTTTGGCGATCCGGTCAAAGCCGATGGCGACGGGCTCGAGCGTCCAAAAGATCGCCGAGATCAGGCCGATGCCTCTTCCAAAGATCTGGGAGACCAAGAGAAAGATCAGTAGTGCGGTGAATGATCCAAAGAGAGCTACCGGAAAGCGGAGCGCGGCTTCCTCGGTGATGCCGGCTCCCGCCGAGTTGAGCGTTTCGGCGACTGAAACACTGGCCGTCTGCAAGCCCTTCATCAGAAAAGGGTGTTCGCCGTTCTTTCCGCTCAGGCCGTTCTCGCGATATTCGCGAACCGTTTCGAGCTTGTTCAACTCATCCTCGCCGAAGCTTTCAACGCCGAGGCCGCCAACTCGGAGCCCGAAGCCGACGAGAAGAAAGAATGCGAGAACGATGGCGGTCAAGGTCCGATCTTGGGCGAGCAGAAATCTTTCTTGAAATTTATCAGGAGCGATCGCGGCGGTCGTCACGGGAAGCTGTTCGGACCCTAAATTTTTCTTCTCTGGATTGGGCAAAACGTCTCGATAAAGTCGGCCATTGTCCAACCTTCGGCCGAAAACGCAGATTATCCGATGGCTTGGGCACTGTCAAAACGGATGCAAGGAATGGCGTTCGCATGCTATTATCGTCAGGTATTTGCTGATGGCCCTGAAGTTGATCGCCGGGATATTGTTGGTTACGTGGCTGCTGCTTGTCATCATCGGCAAGGGCGGTTTTGTTCACATTCTCCTGCTCAACGGACTCGGTGTCGCAGCGGTCGAGATCATGACGATCATCCGGACCCGAATGACCGCATGAATGCTGTCGAACCGTTGGCGGCCCGTGCGCATCAAACCAGTTCTGGCAAAGAAAATTTTTGGAATGCAGTTCATCGATAGCCAAGCCCGCAAGATCATGGTGTACAGGGTCATAGCCCTCGTACTATTGTGGTCGATCTCTGCTCCGGCGTCCGCTGTCATCGTAAGGGCGCAGGACGATCAAACGGCGGCCCGCATCGCCGACGACAAGAGGACGGAAGAAACGAATGGCTTTCGGGTCGAAAAGGTGGCGGTCGCCGGTGGATCGGAGTTGATCACGATCCTGGCGCGGCGAAGCTACCTGGACGGCGAAATGCAGGGCCCGATAAGCGACATTCCGCTGGTATCCGTCCTTCGCGACACGTTGGGCGACAACAAACCCGAGAATGACCGGCTGCGATACGTCTGGATGCTGACCCATACGGATCCTTCGTTCGGCCAGAAGCTGTCGGCACTGGTGCCTTTCCTTTACTCGCGAACGGTCAACAAGGCCAATATCCGCAAGGAGTCGCCTCCTCCGATTCTTGACCTCAATGCACCTAACCCGGCGGCTTACTGGAATCAGGCATTCTGGTCGATCTTCAAGCGCCTGATACTGAGTGACATTGGCGTCGGCATCAAGGCCTCGACCTTGCAGTACCATCAAAATAAGGTTGACTATCGTAGGACCGGCATCGCAGCAGCGGCAGCAGTCCTGTCGCTCTATCAGGAACTTGAGGGCGAGAAAGTGTTCTCCGACCGCGAGCTGATGGACATTCAGGCAAGGCTGTTTCTAACAGATAAACCGCTCGGCTGGCGGATGCAGCTGGAGAACCTGGAACGCGTATATCGAAAGGAAACTTTCCAGACGCGGGACTATCGTGGCCACAATTGGGAGCTGCTCCGGCAGTACTCCGAGGCACAGGGGCTTTATTTCGACCCGCTCGAGATGCCGGATGGTACGACGCGGCACGCGATGGTCTGGGTTGCAGCCGCCGATCTGCAGTCGAATAAGGGGAAGAAATTTGAGAAGCGGTTCCTTAATTTTGCCAGCCCCTGGAATGACGAAAGACTAATGAACTGGAAAGGCTATTCTGAGGTTCGCTGGTATGACAAGGAAGACCGTGAAGTCCCGGCAGAAACACCAGATGCCCATCCCAAGACTTTGATCCCGCTGGCCCTTTACGGCCTGGACCATCCGAAGGTTCCGGCCATCCTGATCGATTTCAGGAACAACGTGAACCCGAAGATGCGCGAGATGTCGCGGCGTATTCTCAACGACCTTACCGGAAATGTCCTGTCATTATCGAGGTTTGGCGGCACGCCGCTCTTCTTGGGCCGATTTGTTTATGATTTTGTTACGGGCCGCCGAGGTGCCGACATAAATCAGGCATCGAGGCTCAGATCATACGCACAACTCAAGCTTTTCCTTGCTCTGAATGATTCGCTCGATCGGGGATTGAGTTCCGAGGTATCCGCGCGGATCGAATCGGCGACGCTCAACCCACTGCAGAACGATGCGGAGGTCGAGGCACGCATCGCGAAGGCCCAATACGAGAATCTGCTTGCCTATGCCAACGATCCGAAAGGCTTGCCGCGTAAGATCGACGAAGATCGTCGGGAGGAAATGAGCCGCATCAAGCACAGCGGTAAATCGCGGGCGCTTTTCGCTCTTGCAAGCTTCCTGACCTTTGGCCGCTACCGCCATCGTGAAGAATATTCGCCGGAGTTGCTTGGGGCCCTCGACAACCGTCGACAGCTTGATTTCCACGAAAGATTCCTGCGCGAGGTTGCCTTCAATTCTTCCGATCCGGAGATCGACAACAGGCCCGACGACGTTAAGCAGTCTTTGCGGTTTGTCGCTCAGAACGGCACAAGCGCCAGTGAGAAGACGACCAAAGCACTAGCGCGGATCTTTGCGATCAGCAAGGATGAGGACATTCAGACACTTAGCCTTCAGGGACTTTATCGCATCAATAACACTGCAGCGAAGAAGGAATTGCTGGCAATCTACGAGAATGAACGGATCGAACCGCGCTGGCGAAGAACAAGCGCACGGTTTCTTAGGCTGGCCCTTGACGAGGGCCAGCGCATATCCAGCCGCGACGCCCGGATGATCGCCGGTATCGCAGCTGCTGACCATACCGAGGGAAATTCAAACTAGTTTTAATGAGGTCGGTTCCCAAAATACTTGTTGCTGCGGCAGCTGTGCTATTCGCATTTGCCGCGATCAGCAGCGCTCAGGGTGTAAAGCGGCTGGTGATCGTCAAGATCGACGGCCTGCCGATGCACTATGTGGAAAGGTTCGTCAGGCAGACCGATCCGGAGACGGGAAAGCCGATGCTGCCCTGGTTCGACGAGATCTTCTATAAAAAAGGGACCACCGTTCCCTACTTCTATACGCGGGGTATGAGTCTTTCGGGACCGTCGTGGGGCCAGATGGATTCGGGCCAGCGGATGCAGCTGAAAGGTAATGTGGAATACGACCGCTATACCGGAAGGCCTTACGACTATCTGAATTTTGTTCCTTACTACGTCGGATACGGACTGCGAAAGAAAGCGGACATGCCCGCGGTGGAGGTAATGGACCAGTTGAAGATACCGATCTTCGCGGATGCCTTCAACTATGAGCGGCGATACACCAGCCAGCAGCTTTATCAGCGCGGGAACAACTGGGAAGTGCTTGCCAGCGGTTTTATCAATCTCTATCCCGGCAGCCCTGCCGATATGATCGACGAGTGGACGCTCGGCCTGGATTTTCGAAAGATGACGATAAATCAGGCTGAGCGCGATATTCTGGGCAAACTCGTAAAGCGGCCCGAGATCGACTATTTCGACTATTACGACGTAGCATTCGACCACGCTTCACACCATAACAACGATACGCCGTCGCGGCTTGCTCCGCTAAAGGACATTGATCGGCTGCTTGGGAGGATATGGAATGCTATTCAGTCGTCGTCGCGTGCCGCCGAAACGGCCCTCGTCCTGGCATCGGACCATGGTACCAACTCCATGGAAAAGGTTTACAGCCAGGGATATAACCTCGTCAAGCTGCTTGGAAGCTCCGCCGGCGGCGGCCACCATGTTGTGACAAAAAGGCGGTTGATGCTCGACTACTCGCTCAAGGGAATATACCCGCTGGTTCCGCTAATTAAGACGACATCAAAAGACTCATTCTACCTCCGTGGACAGACCAACGAATATCCGACCGCGCTGCTCGATTTCGATGGAAATGAGCGTTCGTCGCTGCATCTCCGGAACAGCGATCTAAATATGCTGCATATACTTTTGCAGCAAGTGCGTTCCGGCACGCTCGCGAAAGCTCAGAGGGCTGCAGTATCTAAGGCAATTCTCGGTCTTATTGACCGGCATCGGGACAGTTGGACCAAGACTGTCCGAGAACTCGATGAGGAACTCGACGCGCTGAAGCGATCGATCGACGAAGAGAAGGCCGTGATCGCAGCCGACCCTAAAAAGTTTACCCCGGATGACATTGCTCTGGGGAAAGACAAGGAAGTCAGGCGGCGTGCGGCTCTTAACCAACTGTCGATCGATAATGAGTCTGACGGAAGGAAATATTCAGCCACGGTCAAACGCCTCCTGTCACTGAACCGCGAGACACTCGATGCGCGCAAGTTTGAGATCACCGACCTGATCGCCCCGGGCGCGATGGGGGATCCAAATACGCTCCACCAGCTCCAAAACTATGTTATCGGCCTCTCGAGCGATGGTATTGTCGTTGGTGCCGATAATGAAGTGGACCTTGAGCGGAGTTTCGCAAGAATAGACTATTTTGACCTGCTGCTCAAACAGCGGGTGCGGAACAATGTTCAAAGCAGCGTCGGCAATCGTCCGATAGATTTCGTTGCGGTGCGCGTTCCCTTAGGGTCTATCTCCGATTCGTTACCTGCAGAAGACCGTCCCAACGAAGACCCGGTGTGGCTGTACGGAGGCAAGAACAATCAGGGCCTTATCCTAGCCCGGCAGGCCCCGGCCGGCGAGCGATCGTATCGTTATCTCCCAGTCGCTGACCTGCGGCAGGATGCGGCCGGTAAAACAAGCTTTCGTCGCCTGCCTTGGGGAACCGGTTTCCCGCTGAAGTATCTTGAAGATGAGAAATTCGCGATCCCGGCATCCGAGCGGGCCGCGTGGCTGGATCAATGGCACAGCGACACGGAATGGTTGGAAGCATCACACCTGACCATTTACTCTAACGCGATCATTGGGCTGAACGAACAAGTTGACCGGCATCCCGTATTCGACGCCGATGAGCGGGATCTGACGGCCGATGAAAAACTGATTCGGCGGTTCCGCCAACGCCAACGCGACCTGACCGAACCGGATCTCCTGATCCTGGCGAACGATCATTGGAATTTCGACGTTCGCGGCTTTAATCCCGGCGGGAATCATGGTTCCTTCTTTCGGGTTTCGACCAACTCGACATTTATGATCGCCGGCGGCGATTCGACAGGCATCCCCAAAGGACTGCGCGTTGAGCGGCCGTACGACAGCTTGAGTTTCGTGCCGACACTTTTCCGTTTGATGGGCAAAGCCGATGATGAAAATGTGCCGGATGCAGATCTCCGGTCTCGCGGGTTTCGAAAGTTTCCGGGCCGGGTGATCAAGGAGATAACCGGCGGCAGGTAGTTCAGTCGCTCGAACGGGCGAGGTGTTTAGCTCCCCGCGCCGCGCCACGCCATACGAGAATTATCAGCCCAAGGGTCGTCGAGAAGAGGATCGCCCCTCGCCTTACCAAGGCGAGGGTTACCCCAAGGGTTGCCGAATATCCCAACAACTCAAGTATCACACCGTTCCCACCTTCATAGACGCCGATGGTTCCGGGGATAAAGCTGAACGCAACATTGATCACCTTGGTGAGGCTCTCGGTAACGAACGCCGTCGGCACCGGCACGATCTGGCCGAGGAAACGAAGCGCGAGATAGACCTCGGCAACGCTGAGGACATGGACGCCGAGACTGATCGAAAGAACCTTAAAAAAATCGGCCTTCCGGTCGTGGTAGAAGTGAAATACATTACTCTCGACGTCATGGATCCCCTGCTGCTTTTTCAGTAGGAATCCGGGCGCTCGCTCTTTTCTCGCGAGGTTCTTGATCAACCACGAAATCGGAGTTATTCGATGCCTGAGGGCGAGAGCCAGCAGTGCAAAACCGACCGAACACGAAACCACTATCAGCGTAAGCGCTTGGGTCACGTTTGCGTCCCCGGTACCGATGCTAACGGTCATGGCTGCAACGCCCACCAATACCATAAAGATCACCGACAGATAGTAGAGGATATTATCGATGATGACGGCCGATGCGCTGTGGGTAAGAGAAAGGTCCTTCTTGAGGAGGATCGCCTTGGTGGCATCTCCTAGAAAAGGCCCCGCAAAGGAAAAGAAGTTCACCGCCTCGCCGCCAAATCTGGCTCCGACCACGCTCCAATAGCCCGTGCTTCGATGTTCGGGCTCGATCGAGAGATAAAGACTAGCCGCACGAAAGAGGTGGCGCGCCAGATTCAAGGCAATGACGAAAATGAACCCAAAACCGACCGCCGTGAGCGACTCGATAACCTTCGCGTATCCAATGCGATATATTACATAGACAAGCAGAGCCAACCCTGCGAGAAAGGTGATCGCCTGTATCCAGATCAAGATCTTCGTTCTGGCCGACCTTGAGCGGGCCTTTGGCTCGTCGGCGAGGGCGATCTCTGATTCAAGAAGGTTTTCGCTTTGCATAAAACTCCCGAGCCGCGAAAAGGCCGTATATTTATTATAGCGGCATCAGCCGCCTAACCCTAAGTTACCGGCTTACGGTGAAGGCGATAGCTGGAAAAGCGAACATTTTTGAACTTTACTGATGTCTGAACCCCGGGCCTCGGGTCAGCCGTCATTACTTAATGGTACCTGCTCAACTGATGTATCGTTGTCGATTCTTTATTCTATTCTGCCTTCTGCTTCTCTTGACGCAGCAGGCTGCATCGCAGAGGCGCTTCTACATTGGGCCTGACGATCACACGGACTATTTCTGGATCGGCGACGATGTGGCCTATCGTCAGGCGTTCCTGACGATGATCGACTACTACCTTGGCCGAATGGATGCGACGCAGGGCAATCCTTCGGACAGGCAGATGCGGTGGACATGCGATGGCAGTCTCTGGATGTGGGAATACGAACGCAACAGGACGCCGCAACAGTTTGAGAGATTCATGTCGCGGGTCCGTGATGGCCACATGAGCGTCGCCTTGAACCCGCTGGTGCTGGTCCAGGGAGGATCCCCGACCGAATCGGTGATCCGCGGTATGTTGTATCCCGGCATCATCGAGCGAAAACACAACGTCCGCTTTCCAATGGCGATAGCGATGGAGAATCAGACGCTGCCCTTCGGCATCTCGTCGCTATGGGCCGGGAGCGGGGCGAAGTACAGTTGGAAGGGCGTCTGCGCCTGCGCAACGGAAGTTCCGGGCTTGAACAGCCGAGACCGCGAGATCTACTATGCGGGCGGACGCGACGGAAGCCGGGTCCTGATGAAGTGGCAGTCGCAATTCACCAACAATCAGATGTTCGGCGGCTATGCTGAGGCTTTCTCCCCGATGCAGGCGATCACCTTCGCCGAAGCGAATACGACATTCCAAACGAAATACCCGTACCCGGTGATAGGGGCCTTTGGGCGCGGGTATGACGACCTGCAGTACACGAGCGACGAATTCGTGACTATCGCTCAACAGAACTCAAATGCCAATCGCCGCATTATCGTCTCCAATCAGGAAGATTTCTTCCGCGATTTTGAGACAAATCACGGCGCGAGCCTGGAGACCTACGCAGGGGCTTTCGGTAATGACTGGGACATTCTGATCGCTTCAATGCCCGAAGTCTCAGCGCGGGTAAAACGGGCGACCGAAAAATTACGAGCCGCCGAAGCGATGGCGACGCTCGTTTCGCTCGACGATCCGGCGTTCATGGCCACGCGGGCTGCCGACCGTGACCAGGCGATGCTGAATCTGGGCCTCTTCTACGAGCACGATTGGACGGCCGATGGGCCGGTCGGACGGACACCGAGGGCGAACTGGAGCCGATCGGTCGAAAAGCAGGTGACGACTTACGTGGATCAACTTCACCGTGATGCCACACGAGAACTTGGACGGCGAATATCGAGGTCCGGCACCGAACGCCGTTTCTTCGTGTTCAATCCTTCTAGCTGGGCCCGAACGGACGTCGCGGATATTCAACTCGCGTCATTTACTCGAAAGGCAAAGGTAGTCGATGCGACAACAGGCATGGCTGTTCCTTCGCAGATCATTAGGAAGAACGGGCTCGTCTATCTTCGGGTTCTCGCTGCCGATGTCCCGTCGGTAGGGTACAAGGTGTTCGAGATCCGAGACGGCATCGATAATACGAGTCCGCCGGCCGCGACTGTGAACGGCTCGACATTGGAGAACGAGCGGTATCGACTGACACTAGCTCCCGACGGGGCTGTCACAAGCCTCATTGACAAGACGCGCGGCAATCGCGAGCTGGTCCAGATCATTGGCGGCCGCGTAATAAATGACCTTGGCGGCGATCGGTCGGGCGTTGTACGTGTCGAAGAGATCGGCCCGGTAAGCGTAACTCTGACGGCGGTATCGCAGAACCCAGTGAGGCATATAACGCGGGTCACG
Source organism: Pyrinomonadaceae bacterium (assembly GCA_021463165.1). Lineage (GTDB taxonomy): Bacteria > Acidobacteriota > Blastocatellia > Pyrinomonadales > Pyrinomonadaceae > OLB17. The sequence continues at coordinate 205,077 of JAJTWY010000002.1, forward strand.
CTGTACAGCTCGATCGACCGGATCGATATCAGCAACGAGATCACGGAAAACTTCAACGGCGTCAAGACCTGGGCATATTCGTTCAACGTAGATCAGGCTGAGCTGTGGCACGAGGAGGTCGGCGCGGTCATCAAGGCAAAGACCCTTGCAAACGGGGGCCACTATGCGACACGAAACGCACGGTATGACTGGCTGACCTTGAACCATTTCGCCGATCTCGGCAATGCGAATGGCTTCGGCGTAACGCTATCGAATTGGGATAACTCGTTCATGCGCTACGGCGAAAGCACGATCTACGCGCTCGACACCTCGTCGCCCCAGATCAACGTGCTTGTGGGCGGCCAGGTCGATGGGCCTTCGCTTGGCATACCGAACCTAGGTGGTGATTCCTACTTCCTTCAGCGTTTTGCTTTGCGCACGAACAGCGGTTTTAACCAGACGGCGGCGATGAAATTCTCGCTTGAGCACCAGAATCCGTTCGTCGCCGGGATGGTGGAAGGAACCGGCACTCGAGATAGGACATTTCCCGCTAGTTCTTATTCCTTCCTGACGATCAGCGACCCAAACGTACTGCTCTGGTCGCTGAAACCTGCCGAGGACGGCTTCGATCGAGGCATCGTCACGCGGGTATGGAACCAATCGAACTCACCCGTGAATTATCAGATATCGCTCGCCGAGCCTGTAACCTCCGCCGAGCGTGTCACTCACATAGAAACAACTATCGCCCCCGCCGCCGTCACGTCCGGACAACTGAGCACATCGGCAAATCAGCAGCAGGTTCAGACCCATTTGCTCAAGATCGCCCAGTAGTATTCGACACCTACCCGCGATACCAGCCTTGGTGATCAGATCTCGCGAAGGATCGTCTGGAGCCCACGCTTTATATCAGACCCGAGATGGAGACGCAGGGCCCTTCGCCCCCGATCGACGAGCACCTGAAAATCGCCGCGGGCTTGAGCGGCTTTCACAACTCCGAAGGTGTATTTCTGGCCCGGTACCGCAAGATCGGTGTTGTCATTCGAGGTGATCTGTAAAAACACGCCGTTATTAGCACCGCCTTTATAGGCCTGGCCGGTCGAATGGAGAAATCTCGGCCCGAAGCCAAGACAGGTCGCAACGCTTGTGCGCCGCAAAACCGCTGTTCGAATGTCGGAAAGTATCTTTTCCGTCTCGTCGTTCATCTCGAGGTATCCCAAGACCGCGAAATAGTCACCAGATTCAAGGTTGTCGATATGAGTATTCAGCAGGCCGTGGAGAGTCGGCTCGCCGGCCGCGGCCAACAGTTCCTTTGCGTAGGCCTCGCCTGTAAAAAGCGAAATGCCGTCGGCCGAAAAGAACGGTTCTTCGGCGGGAAGCGATCCAGTTTGCTCGTATTCGTCAGTGATCTTACGAGCCTCTATCTTGGCAGATTCCACATCCGGTTGGTCGAATGGGTTGATCTTCATCACCGCACCGGCGACCGCCGTCGCAAATTCCCAGCGGAAGAACTCCTGTCCGAGATCGTCTATGGAGTTCAACGCAATGCGCACCGCCGGGTGATCTGCCCCGGTAACGGCCCGATATGCCTCATCGAGGCCGCGATCCTCTCCAACCGAGAGAAAAGTGAATAGACGGTCATCGTCGTATGTGTCGGCGGGCATGGGCATTTCGCGGTCGACCGGAATGATCGCAACTCCGTTCTTGCCAGTCGATTCGGCAACGAGTTGTTCCAGCCATGCACCGAGATCGTAGATCTCGGGCGTGGTGAATATCGTCAGTTTGTCGCGGCCATGAGAATGACAAACGCCCAGGATCAACCCGAGGAGAGCCGCGTGATTTTCCGCCGGGTCATTGTTTTTACTGGCAGCGACCATGCGCGCCGAGCTTGAAAGAAAGGCTTCGACATCCAAACCCATTGCCGCCGCTGCGGTCAACCCAAATGCTGAAAGCGCCGAAAATCGCCCGCCGATCTGCGGCTTTCCGTAAAAAAAGTGGCGAAACCCGTCGTCCTTCGCGATCTGTTCCATTTTTGAGCCGGGATCCGTGATCGCGACGAATTGCCGTCCCGCATTCTCACGGCCAATCCGCTCGGCGAGCCTCTCGAAGAAATATTGCTTGAAACAGTTTGGTTCAAGTGTCGAACCGGATTTGCTTGCAACGATGAAGAGGGTTCTTTCGAGATCGAGCTTATCCTCGACGGCCTTGACCTGAGCCGGAACGGTCGAGTCGAGAATATGAAAATGATCTTTTCCGAACGTCATCGCCAAGACCTCGGGGCACAACGACGAGCCGCCCATTCCCATCAATAACACCTGCGAAAATCCAGCCGTCGCGATATCCGCGCGGAGTTCCCGATAAACTGCGGTATTTGCCAACTCTTCCTCGACAATATGAAGCCACCCGAGCCACTTCGACTCGTCCGCCGCGGTCCAAACCGACGCATCCTTGTGCCACAGACGGCCTATTCGGTTCGACTCTCGCCAAGCTGAGATCTCATGGGTCAGGTCACCGCCGATCGCCCCAGGAACGCTGTAAGTAAATGTGTTGAGGTGCATGAAGCAATTCTCACGCAGATCGGCATGTTTAGCAAAGTCGGCAATATGTCGCCTTATTTTAAGGCATTCCGGCGACGCCCTTTGGTAAACTTTGAAACGAAAATGTCCTTCGCTCTGCGCCTCGCCATCTTTCTGTTCGTCGCCATCTGTTCCTTCGCCTGCCGGCCGATCGGAACGGACGGCCCGCCCCCGACCAACCCGGGACGAGGAGACTCGCAGGAGTCGATGGTGGCCCATCTTCCGTTCGGGATGCCGTCAGATGCGGGAAATTCTGACGAGAACGACTATCTGATCGTCCATAAAGGATTTACACTCTCCTACAACAACTCGCGGGGGACAATGAACTGGATAGCATGGTGGACCCGGCAGGCAGACCTTGGCGAGCGGCGTGAACGCAGTCTGTTTGAAGAGGACACTTCCCTGCCCTCCGGTTTCCGGCGTATCAAATACTACGATTACTCCGGCAGCGGATATGATCGCGGCCATATGGTGCCTGCGGCGGATAGGTTTGCCGATGAAGGCCTGACGGAAGAGACATTTCTGATGACAAACATCGTTCCGCAGACCGGCGACTTGAACCAGTTCCCGTGGAACAAACTCGAATCATATTCGCGTGCCCTCGTTCGGCAAGGCAACGAGGTTTACACGATCGCCGGAGCATACGGCGAAAAGGGCCGGCTTCGCGGCAGGGTGGCCGTGCCAACGAACTGTTGGAAAGTGATCGTTGCATTTCCCAGGCTCCAGCCCAAGAATCTTATCACTCCGAACACCCGCATCATTGCGGTCGATATGCCAAATATCGACGGCTTGGAGGCCCACAGATGGGAGGAATATAGGACGACAGTTCGTGCTATCGAAGAAAGGACCGGGCTTGACCTATTTTCGAACCTGCCCCGCGACCTCCAGGAGACGATCGAAACCAAACACGTCCTCCAGAATCGTTGAGTCCTTCAAATGTCGGGACCGCTATTCGGACGGCGATGGCGAAGCGACAGGTTTCGGTGGCGGCGGTTCATCCAGCGATAGGAAGACAACCGCGGCGTCGTGGTCCGAGACTCTTTCCGGCCGCGTCGCGTCGTTCTTATAAACGAGCGGAAAATCGGCATTCGAACGGCCGTAACCAAACTTCAGCAGCCTCTCACGCATCGGCTTATTGACAAGAATATGATCGAGAGCCTGGGCAGAACCGTCGTACGTATATGAGTAGCGTTTTGTGACATCAGGCAAAAAATCGATCAAGTTAACGAGGCCCGTATTGTATGCCGTCTTCGACGGCGTTATCACATTTTGATCCGATTTTCCTTTGAGAATACCGATCAGGTCGTTGTAGCCGTCGTTGAACTGAAACGCATTGAAATCGCCGCAGAGGATGATGCGCTCGGCCGGATCGGCAGTCTGGCGATCGAAGACGAATTTGGCAAGCCATTCGGCTTCGAGACGACGTTTATTTCGGACACGGTCACCGTCTTTGGGGTCGTCGATCCCGTTATAGGACTTGAAATGATTGACGATCACGGTGAAAGCCAGCGGTTTTTCCGCCTTTACGTCGATCACCTCGGCCCGAAGCAGCAACGGCGGGCGGTCGAAAAGAAACTGCCCCTCAGCCCCCTCGACGCCCTCGATCTTTGCATCTTTTGCGAGCTGTTTTACCTCGACAACCTTTACCTTGCTCGATTTGACGAGGAATCCGACATCGATACCGCGAACGTCGTTGCCTTCGATCAGATGAGCGATGTATTTCGAATCCGGCAGCCCGGCGGCGACAGCGTCTGTGTTGATCCTGTCAGCTACCTTCTGCAGCACTTTCAGGTTCTCGACCTCGACAACGCCAAGCACATCCGGCAGCGAGAGAACGCTTCGAACGGCGAGGGAAACCTTTTGCAGGCGCCTTTGGAAGACATCTTTTGGCGTGACGGCTTCCTTGTCCACGTTGGGCGAATTGACCTCATCGTCGAAGAAGTTCTCGATGTTGAAACTGCCGACGGTGGTTTCGCGCTCACCGGCCGGACTGACCGGCGTGAAAACCTTGGTATTCTCGACCTTCGGCGGGGCGGCAGCATCGACATATATCGTGTAGAACCTTCGCGAGTAATCAACGACGCCTGTCAGCTCTTTTATCGTGGCCCCGGCCGGCACGTCGATCGCCTTTGAGCCGGTCTGCTGTTGGCTGTCGATACGAACTATCTCCGGGTTCATATCGAATGCCGGCGTGGTGGGCGGCAGCTTATCGACGATCACCTGGAGAACACCAAGGCCGGGCTCGCGAAACGGCCGAGGCACGCCCGGAAGCGTTGCAAAGAATACGCCGTTCGAGGTCGCGGCCCCCGTCTTCTCATTCATAAATCCGCCGGTCGGGCCGACTACCACAAAATCCCCCTTTACGCGCATGCCTTCGAGACGCTCCATCTGGTCGAGCTTGCCCTGCGGATCAAGATATTCGGCTTGCGTCAGTTGGATCGGCTGCGGAAGCGGATGATCTTTCGAAAGCACCTTGACCGTAGGCCGTGTGATCTCGGTGATGGTCAAAAAGATGCGCTCATTCCTAGGGCGAAATTCAACGACCGTTCCTTCGACCTGTACCAAATTGCCAAGAGCTACCTGGCCGACGCTATTCTCGCCAAAGATGTACAGACCTTCGGACGTCCGCGGATCTTTATCCGTTTGGTCATCGGGCGTTTGAATAAAAAACCCACTGCGGAGGATCGCGGTGACGATGCCTCTTACGCGGACGTTCTCGTTCACTAACGGGGAAGCCCCCTTGTCGCCCTGGATCTGAGCAATGGTGTAATCCTTCTGTCCAAAGGCGGCGGTGGCCAAGACGCCTAAAACAAAGGCCGTTCGCAAACAAATAGAGATGTTTTTCATAGAGCTATCTTAGAGCGTGTCGCGCTTGCTCTCAATGTATTCCTGGATCCGAACCGGAACATTGGAGAAGAAGTTGTGGCCCGTCAGCGCCTCGACCTGGTCGACCGTTACGCGAAAATTCCTCCAGGGTGCTCCGGACGAAATCGATTCATTCGACATAATTACGCCAAAAACCCGGGTCGAACGATTGATCCGGCGAAGGTCATCGGCGCCGTTCGGCAACACGAGGACGACCTTCCACGTCCACTTCGGGGCGGTTATGCGCCCTTGCGCTATCGTCGGCGTCGCCTGATGCACGCCGTTCGGCCCTGATATGATGTAAACTTCGTTGCCCGAGTTTGCGAGGCTGCGACAATAATCTTCAAGATTGGCCCACGGGCCCGAGTTGTTGTCGGCGATCTGCGGAACCATGTTCGTCATCAGGAACGTAGCAGAATTGTCGGCTATCGAACGCGTCCTGTCGCCCGATGGGCACATATGGCCGCGGGTGAATCCTGATCCCGAGTAGTCCGAATCCGTCACCTGATACCAACCCATCGGAAGCGTCGTGTCCGGCCGAAAATCGTCCTGCCGGTCAGCTCCGCCTAGCCAACCGGTGTCGAGCCGCCACGCGACCCAGTTCGGCGTCGCTTTGGAACGATTATAAGAAAGCGTGAACTGCGGCTTCGGCATCAGGTAGTTGTTCTCGTTCGCAATGTCGGCTGTCGCATACGATGGATTCCCAAGTAGGAGTGGGTCTTCGTTGGGCAGAGGGGCGTTGACAGTGAGATTGAGATTCATGTTCACGCTACGATCCTGGGCGTCGCGGGCGACGGCGGTGATCACATAATTGCCGCCGGATGTGCCCGCTGGAATCGCAGCAAGGAAGCTGAAGACATTGTCGCCTGCCGTCACATCGCCATTCGTACCGTTATCGTAAAGAGCCTGCAACGACGGACCGCCGATCGCGGCGAGGTTTGCCTCGACAGTAATGCCGGTGCTTGGCGGAGTCGTAGCGGGAACAGTTGTTACCCGGAGCAGTGTTGTTCCGCCGGGCGCGACGGTCGTCGGATCAGCCGAAATTGCAGCGAAAAGCGTTGTTCCACCTCCGCCGCACGCAAACGGCGCGGTCGAAGCATTCCGCGGGGCGAACGGGATCAGCGTCTCGAAGTCGTTGGCATTGTTGTCGGTGTCCTGACAGCCATTCTGTTTCCTGGCCTGACTGTTCCCGCTTCCCGGGGCGACCGTTCGTGACCCTTCGAAGAAGATGTTCGAGCCCGATCCCCATCCGACAGAATCGAGTATCGTGCCGGTATTCATTTCGCCCTGACGAATTGCTAATCCACCGTTCGAGGCCGACATCGAACATGCACACACCGATGGGTTGTATGTAAGGTCGGGGGCAACCCCGCCACCGTAAGACGACGACGCGACCAGGTAGAACTGGCCGGGCTGCAGGATCGTGGATGTTGTCCAGACCGCAAACGGCCCGACGTCGTTGGTTCCGTTCTGAGATCGATAGACGAGCCGGTGCCCGTTAAGATCGACCGGTGAAGAACTCGCATTCTTGATCTCTACCCATTCGTCGTTAGGATTTGCCGACGTGCCGGGTTGAAATTGGCTGATCACCAGATTTGGGGATGCGGAGGAGAGATCATTTTTCAGGTCGGGCGGACGCGATCTTTCAGACTGGGCGAACCCTATCGCACCGAGATAAAGAAAAACGACAAGGGCCGCGACACCAGCAAAACCATACCAAGATCTTTTCATTTGAAAGCGATGAACTGCCCCCGTTACAAACTACATTCTTGCATAGTTTGATGGGGGAATGAACCCGTCATACAGTATTCATCACGCCGTCCCCTATTGCGAGGGCGTCGGTGACGGGCTGGCGGCAGGCCGCGGTGCCTGGGCCGGGCGTGGATATACGACCGGGCTCTTGTTTCCACTCTTGTCAACCGCGCGGACGCCGAAGAAAAAATTGTCCTTCGACATTCCTTTAGCCGTATATGTGAGCACGTTGCCGACGGCGATGGAGTTGGTCCATTCGGCAACGACCGTATCGCGCCATACTACTTCGTAGCCCGCGATGTCGGCATCAGGATTCGCATCCCATCTTAGGACCGTATCATTGGTCAAACCGGATGTGATAATGCCGACGTTCTTTGGTTTTCCGGGCGCCCGGGCGAGGCTGGCCAGGGCGATCAGGTTGACCCGGGCAACATTCGCAGTGTAATCAAAATCGACGTAGTCAGGCGTATCGCCAAAGAATTTGCCATTTGCAGCGGTCCTTACATTCTGGTGCTGGTGGGCGTAGTCTTCGTCCGACTCGGTAAACCGGGCGGCCGTAAAGCCTCGCTCCAGAAAGGGGATATGGTCACCGCCGCGGCCGTAACGATCGCGGCGATAGATCATCATCACGCCAAAATCTTTTAGATAACGGTCGGCCTGTTCCTTGACGAACCGAGCGAGCTGACGCGACGCAGAATCATTCTCGCCGCCGACGCTGCGACGGGTATTGGCCTGCTGGGGAGTTTCGTTCGAAGGAACTCCCTCACTGAAGATGCGTACCTTCCGGCGGAATGGCGAGTTCTTTTGCGTGGTCACACCGCCAACGATGTCGTTCGTGAACATCGCTTCGATATTCATCTTGGCCTTCAGCGCTTCCTCCGCATAGTGTGTGGCACCGAGCAAGCCTTGCTCTTCGCCGGGAACCGTCATAAAGACGATCGTAGCGTCGAACTTGTATTTCGACATCACGCGGGCCAACTCGATCGAGACGGCCGTGCCCGAAGCGTCATCGTTCGCACCGGGAGCATCGCACTTCGTATCCGTTGGCGAACCGCACATTGAATCATAATGGCCCGACACGACGTAAACGCGGCCGGGATCCGTCGTTCCCGGCAGGATCGCAAAAACATTGGTCAGGGTCGTGGGCTCGGGCACTCTGTTGGCCTTCGGTTGCAGAAATGCCTGGGTTTGCGGCTGCAGGCACATGCCGCAATCAGCGCTTATCTTGCGAAACTCTTCGAGGATCCAGTCGCGCGCGGCGCCGATGCCGCGGGTTTTGTCGTTCTGATCAGATAGCGTATTCCGAGTGCCGAAAGAGACGAGTTTGCGAATATACCCCTCGATGCTCTTTGCAGAAATCTCCTTGATCATTCGCTGAACTTCAGGATCAGGTTTTTGTTTCTGAGCAATGATCGGTGTACAGAAAATGAGGCATGCAGAAAGCAGGAAGAAGAGTTTTGTTTTCATCGAAGAGCCCGTTTTGAATTAAGATTTGCCCTCAGATTAACACGGATCCCTTCCGTTTCCCAGAAAGAACAAAAGGCACGAAAGCGATCCGGCTTTCATGCCCATCAGGTTTTCGCGAAATATGTTCGGCAGTTATGATCCGAGGTCGAAAAGCGAAAAACTAGCGGATCCGGTAAGCCTTCTCCTTCCAAACGATCACGACCGTTCCTCCAAGTGCGTCGGCGATACTCCTCAAGCCACCGTCCAGTGCCTTGTAATCATCGGTCCCGCGTCGGAAGTTCATTGTTGCCTGGTTCTTATACGCTGAATCGTACCAGACACCATTACGGTTACTGAACATCTTGCCGCCGACCTTTCGTTCGACCGGCATCTCCGCCATATTCTGCGAAGCGATCTGATTCTGCTGTGTGTTCAGCGGGCCGGAACGCGCCGGGCCGCTCTTTGCCGCCGATGGCGGGGCATCGCGGCGGCTGCGACTCTCAGCCAGTTTTGCCTGCTCGTCCTCAGCGCTTGGCGGTGGTGCCGCCTTTTTCTTCGGCGCGCTATCTCGATCATCCGCCTTTTCCTCGTCACGGGCGGAAACACCGGCGGCCGGGGCAGCAGCAACCGGCTCCGGCGGGGCCGCTTTCCCCCTGGGCTGTTCGCGCGTCGCAGCCACCTCATTCTTGTCATCTTCGGGTTCCCCGCTCCTGCCGACCATGGCGTCGGCCGGTTTTTCCGGAGCATCTTTAGCAATAACAGAAGGCCTTTCGACGTTCGGTTCTGTGGGCGAGGCGGGCCTGTTTGCCGAAGCCGACGACGGCGGATCCGCCACCATATTTGTATTCGCTTGACCCGGCGCGGCCGAATTCGCGGCTGCCGTGCCCTGCGTCTTATCTTGTTCGAAAGGTCTACCGGCCGCCCGTTCCTTATCGGTCACGACCGCCACGCTCGGTTCGGATGAACCGCTGTCACGCAGGGCAAGAAAACCAAGAAACCCACCAAATACGACCACCAATGCGCCCATCGCCATTGCAAGATTCGGCGTTTTGAATAGTTTTTGATACCACGGGATCGATACTTCGACAACCGGCGCAACAATCGCGGCCGAAGGCTTTTCAACCTCAACCTCGGAATTGAGCATCATCAGGCGCGAGAGTACACGCCGACAGCGGTCGCAGTCGGCAAGGTGCGTCATGTACAAACCGCGCGACTTCTCCGGCAACGCGTTCTCAGCAAAAGCAGCGAGAGTATCCGCGTCAAGATGGTGGCCTGCAGGCGCCGGCGGCTGATCATCACCGGCTCGCAACCCCAGATCGATCCGTGCCCTGCGCAAGATCGCGTCCATCTCTTTGTCGAATTCCAATTCCATCAGACTCTTCTAACCACAGAGTTCACAGAGAGCACAAGTCAAAAGGAGATATTGCTTGTTGATAACCATGACTTCCAAATACCGCCTTTTTTCTCCGTACCCTCCGTGTTCTCTGCGGTTACAGGTTTTCGTAACCCGTCTATTGAACGTCTCAAAGCCAGAAATCTTGCAGAACGGCCATCATCAACAGCGCCGCGAACATGGTTTCAAGATTGACCCCGAGTTTTGCAGCCGTCTCAGCGAGATATTTTTTCACTTCGCTTTCGGTCCACCCGTGCTTTGCCGTAAGCTGCCGCTCGACGCCTTTTCGTATCTGAGATTGGACACGCGTCAATTTTCGGCTTGCGGTCGCTTCGTGATAACCAAAGGTTGCCGCGATATCTTTCAATTTAAGGTCGTCGAAATAGTATAGCTTTAAGATCAAGCGGTCTTCGGCCTCGAGCTCGGCGATCGCGGTCCTCAAGGCAACCGAAACGTCAGCCGCGGTCCGCTGCTCGCTTAGTATATCCTCAGGATTTTCGTTGTGCGCTCCAAGATGCGGCCCGTCGCCGTTCAAAGCCTCGTTAGCCAGGTTCTCAAACTCGCGGTCCTCCTCGATCTGAACGAATTTTGAGACCTTTCGATATTGATCGACGGCTAGCTGCGAGACGACGGCCCGCAACCACCCGGCGAGGGAACCTCGCCCTGAATAATACGCGAGCTTGCTCTTCTTGTTGCCCTCGGCATCGGTGCGAAGCCCATATAGCTCGGCCCAGATCGACGACGCGAGATCCTCGGCATCTTCCGCATTTGACGAGATCTTCCTCGCCGCCGACTTCACCGTCGGATCAAAATTTGCTACCAGATCCTCCCACGCGCGCTCGTCGCCTTGTTCGCAGGCGATGATCAGGCACAGGTCGTCAGAACGGATCTCATCGACAAACTCCTTTACCTCGGAATTTGTCGCATTCGGATTATCGCGCAGCAGGTACTTCTCGACCGCCCCCTCAACGCGCGCCGCGATATCGTCACCCGAAAGCCCGCGTGCATTCTCAGCCCGCGATAACATACGTTCTATCGCTTCGCGAACCGTATTTTTGTGCTTATCAGGAACCGCGCTCATTCGAAAGTTGGGACGATTTTAGCACTGATTTGATGTTGGCGGGAATCAAAGACGTTGTTTGACGACAACGTGTGTCAGCGAAGATGCTTCCGCAAAAACGATACGATCTTGTAGCCGTCGTAATAGACCCACGGCTTTTCGCCAAGCGTGTAGTGGCCGCAAGGGATCGAAACTTCGCTGTGCTTGATCTTGTGTTTCCGGAGCGCGGCAATGGTATCGCGTGAGAGGTCAACAGGAAAGCTGAGGTCGTATAGCGTGTAGATATAACGCTGCGGCCGCGGCGGGAGCTTTGCCAGGCGGTCCATATATGCCATCGGCGAGATCGGCAGCCAGTATTCACGGAGGTCGTCGAGTGTGACGTTGCCCTGTATGCTCTCCTTGACGTGATAGGTCGAAAGGCCGTGCCAAACGACGTCCGCCGGATAGCCGGACACATGGTTAAAGACCGCTGCGTCGATCTCCATATCGTGTGTGAACGCAAAGAATCCTACGCACGAACCAATACTCGTCCCGATCAGCCCGATCTTCTCGTAACCCTCCTGTTTTAGCCATCTTACAGCCGAGCGTGTATCCACGACCGCCTGTCGCAGCGATTGCAGCGTACGTCCAACATTCGGGGCAACGAGATAGTCGGCCCGTTCGATCTCGGGCGGTTTGCGCTCCTCGTGGTACGGGAGCGTAAGTCGCAGCGCCGAGAGGCCCACCCTGTTGAATATCTTGCACAGGTCGAAGTACGTACCGGCCTTGGCGTTCCAGTGGGGCAGGACTACTACTGCGGCCTTTTTGTTCGTTTTGTGCGGAAAATATTGAGCGTAAACAGTATTGTTCTCCTGGGAAGGTGTTTTGATCCCGCTCTTCCAGATCAATCGATCCCCGCCGCCTAAAACTTCAAAATCGAGATCTGAAGCAGAGGGCGAGAAGAAAAACTCTTCGCTGTGCTCAAGCGTCTTCTTCGAATATTCGCGAAATAGCTCGCGGGGATCGTCGCCGTTCATAGGATCAGCGACAAATTCGGTCCCCCACTCGAACGGATGGACCACGCGGTTGTCTTCGAGAAACGCGTGGTACCGCTCGCGATTGTGCATGTAGCGTTTTAGCATCAGAGCAATTTGTCAGACAGCTTCTTAATAAAACGTGCTTGTGCGATGAGAACAAGAAGAAGATAGGGTCACCGAGCGAAGCTCAGGCCGAAGCGGCATTCGATCGATTGACCACCTTTTCATAAAACGAAATGTACTGGGGAATGATCCTCGAGGTCGAGTATCGCTGAACGGCGAGCTCCCGGCCTTTTTCGCCGAATCCCCGGCGGAGGTCTTCGTCTTTTAGCAGCGCCAGCGTATCGCGGCTCATCTTTTCCACATCAGCAACATCGCTTAAATAACCTGTCTCGCCATCGGTCACAACTTCAGGGATGCCGCCGATGCGGGTCGCGATCACCGGTAACTCGCACGCCTGTGCTTCGAGGGCGGCGAGACCAAAGGATTCGAGCTCTGACGGCAGCAGGAAAAGATCGGCGACGCCCATGTAATCGGCAATGTTCGCCTGTTTCCCGACGTAAAGAATGTTGCCGTTCATACCAAGCTGCTCGCCGCGGTAACGAACCGCAGAGAGTTCGGGGCCGTCGCCGACCATCACCAGCCTTGCATTCTGGCCTTCGGCCCGCACATTGGCCAGTATTTCCACACAGTCAACGGGACGTTTTACGTGCCTGAAATTCGAAACGTGCACAAGCAATCGCTCGCCATTCGGGGCGAGTTCTGCCCGGAGCGGCGAACCTTCCAGCCGCTTGTAATGTTTTTCGCAGATAAAATTGGGGATCACCTCGATCTCGTCGAAATCGAACGTCTCGATCGTCGCCTGCTTCAAAAACTTTGAAACCGCCGTCACGCCATCCGATTGCTGCAAGCCGTAGCGCGTGATCGGCAGATAGCTGCGATCGGCCCCTACGAGCGTGATGTCCGTGCCATGAAGCGTCGTTATCACGGGCACGTACCGCTTTTGCTTGATCGATTCGCGGGCGAGGATCGCGGAGATCGAATGCGGGATGGCGTAATGAACATGAAGCAGATCGAGTTTTTCAGCACGCGCAACGGTCGCCATCTTTGTCGCGAGCGCGAGGTCATACGGCTGATGCTCGAAAAGCGCGTACGACATCATTTCCACCTCATGAAAATGGATCCTATCGTTGAGCTCGGTCAGCCGCGTTGGCAGAACGGACGAAATAAAATGAACGTTGTGCCCGCGCTCGGCCAGGTCGCGGCCAAGCTCTGAGCCGACGATCCCGCTGCCGCCGTAGGTCGGATATACTGTGATCCCGATATTCATACTGATCGCTTCACAAATGAGAATCGTAACAGATTGAGTTACAAAACACTAGACCTTGTTGAATGTGTTTCGAAAATGCGAGCCGGCAACGGCCTATCTTCGTTTCGGCTTGACCAGATAGACGACGCCGGTGTGGTCGTCGGACAGCAAAAAGGAGTTCGGCCCGATCTTCATAATGTCGCAGGGACGGCCGACGACCTGGCCGCGGCGAAGAAAGCCCGTAAGGAAATCCTGCAGTTTCTCACCCTTTCGCATGACAACGACCTTGTAGCCGTGGCCGATCGCCTTATTCGTAGAACCGTGAAGTGCCACAAGGAACGCATCCTTGATGCCGAATAGTGCATCGGCCTCATCGAAGAAATCGAAACCGAGCGCCGACGACCGAGCGGGAAAGGCAGCATAGGGCGACGGAACACCTGCGCAGCCCGTTCGCCGTTTGATCTTGGGGTCGGCAAAAATGCGTCCGGCCGATGAATGGCAGTAAGGCCAACCATAATCGGCACCATCCTTCAGTGCGTAGAAGGTCTCGTCAGGCTTTTGCAGGCCGAGATGGTCGCTGCCCTGATTGGTCACAAATACGTATTTCCCGATCGCCCGCATGCCAACAGCGTTCCGGAGGCCGCGTGCAAATTCACGCTGACCGCTGCCGTCGGGGTTCATCTCGATGATGCTGGCGCGAACCTTTTCCTTCTCGACGCAAGAATTGCAGCTAGACCCGACCGAGACGTAAAGTTTACCCTCAGGTGAGAATGCGATCGTACGCGTCAGATGCCAGCCGCCGTATTTGTAGCTCAGGCCGTAGTCAGGAAAGGTCGCAAGCACCTGCGGCCTCGTGTCGCTCGGTTTTTCCTCACCGCTCGTAAATTTGCGGCGGGTAAGCTGGTGAGTTTCGGCAAGATAGAACCAATCCTGGCCCGCTGCGTCGCGATAGAACTTAATGCTGTTCGGATTGCGCAGATTCGACATATACGGAAGCGCCCGTGCGAATTTGCCGGTTTCAGGATCCCAGCCGTCCAGGATATACACAGTGCCGCGTTTGTTGTCGGTTAGGTTGTACATGTCGGTCACAAAGATGCGTCCGTCGGGCGACTTTGCAAAAAAGCGCACTCGTTTGAGCCCTTCGATCGCGGGCATGATCTCGAAATCCGAAGCTAGATCCAGCGTGAAGGACTTCCCTGATCTCAACTTGATCTTGGCCGGCGAAAGTATGGGCTGAGCAACAATGGCGGCAGAACACAGAAAGAAGATCGAAAATAAAATTGCTTTCATATGGGCCTATATAGAGGTAAACTAATGCACCGAAACTGATTCCGACTAGTCGCTATCTCGTAAACATTCAAATCATGAAAATCGATAGATTCCGCATAGCCGAAGGCTCGAAATTTGATTTTAAGGCTCATCCGACCGATTTCACCGGCGATTATACCGACAAAAAGCAGGCCGTAAAAGACCTTGAGGCAAATGTCGCCCGGCTCCGCGAGCTACAGGACGTGCTTTACGCGAATGATAAATACTCGCTACTTATAGTTTTTCAGGCGATGGATGCTGCGGGCAAGGACGGGGCGATCGAGCATGTGATGAGCGGCGTCAACCCGCAGGGATGTCATGTCGTCTCGTTCAAGCAGCCCTCGAGTGAAGAACTAGATCATGACTATCTCTGGCGCTGCCAAAAGAATCTACCGAGCCGCGGGATGATCGGTATATTTAATCGATCGCATTACGAGGAAGTATTGGTCGTCCGTGTCCACCCGGAATATCTGACCTATCAGCAGCTGCCCGACGAGACGTTGAAGGACAAGGATATCTGGAAGAAACGTTTCAGGCACATCCGTGATTGGGAACAACATCTTTCTGAGAACGGCACACAGGTCATCAAATTCTTTCTGAACGTCTCGAAAGAAGAGCAGAAAGCACGTTTTTTATCGCGTATCGAGGAAAAGCACAAGAATTGGAAATTCTCGATGGGTGACGTGAAGGAACGGAGTCATTGGGATGACTATATGAAATGCTACAAGGAGGCGATCGAAGCGACCTCGACCGACTTTGCCCCTTGGTATGTCATCCCGGCGGACAAGAAATGGTTTACCCGACTGGCTGTTTCCGAGGTGATCGTAAAGAAGCTCGAATCGCTTGACCTGAAGTATCCGGTCCTGGGCAAGGATCATGCAGCCGAGCTGCTCGACGCCAAGAAGATGCTTGAAGCCGAAAAATGAGCGATATGCCGGCGGAGCCCTCAGTTCGGAACAATGCGCAAGATGCGGTCGTCATCCGAAGCCGGCGAGCCTCGCCCGTCGCGGTTTGAGGTCGAGAAGTAGATCAGTCCATCCGGGCCTTCGGACATTTCACGGATGCGGCCGAAGGTATTGCTGAGTAAATCCTCTTGCGTAACGACCTTGCTCCCGGCGAGGACAACTCGTATGATCCGGGCACCTCGCAAACAGCCGAAGAAGAAATTGCCCTTAAACCCGGGGAACCGCGATCCGTTGTAGAACATCCCGCTGGCCGGGGCACACGCGGGGCTGTATTCCAGAAGCGGGGAAACCATGCCGTCACGTTTTTCGTTATGATGTATTTCCGGCCAGCCGAGGTTCTTCCCTCGTTCTACTAAGTTGAATTCATCGCCGCCCGAGCCTTTGCCCTCGAAAAAGCTTGGCCCGTGTTCCGTTTGGAACATCGCCCCGGTTCCCGGCTGCCATGCAAGGCCCTGTGCGTTGCGATGGCCGTATGACCAGATCTCAGGCCGGGCAGCCTTGTTCGAAACGAACGGATTGTCCGGCGGTACGGTTCCGTCATCGTTGAGCCGGAGCGTCTTGCCGGCGAGTGAATCGAGCTTCTGCGCAAGGTCCCAGGCAGTCGCGTCACCGGTCGTTACGTAGAGTTTGCCGTCGGGGCCGAAGCGATTTCGCATTCCCGCGTGATTTGGGGCTGCGGGAATATTCTCAATGATGACCTTCGGGTCGCTGAAACTGTTCTTCGAAAACTTATAACGAACAACCTTCACACGCTTGCCATCGGCATTGTAGGCGTATCCGAGATAGACATAGCTGTTCTTGACAAAATCGGGGTGAAGAGTGATGTCCATCAAGCCGCTTTCGCTTGAGGGTTCGACATCCGGAACGGTGAAGACGGGTTCGGCCCGGAGTTTCCCGTTTTCGATGATGCGAACACGGCCTTTACGTTCGGTAAAAATAAGATCCTTATTCGGCAGCCAGGCAAAGGCCCATGGCACCTCGAGGCCCGACGCAACCGTTTCGACACGAAACTTTGCTCCGTCACGTGTTTCAAAAATGCGGTCTTCGAAGCCGCTCGAATCTGCGGTGAGCCCGCACCCCGAGGCATAAAGCAA
This sequence comes from Pyrinomonadaceae bacterium, assembly GCA_021463165.1. Taxonomy (GTDB): domain Bacteria; phylum Acidobacteriota; class Blastocatellia; order Pyrinomonadales; family Pyrinomonadaceae; genus OLB17. The sequence continues at coordinate 221,837 of JAJTWY010000002.1, forward strand.
ACCCAAAAATACAAGAACGCCATACACTGTCATCAAGGTTGTCCTCACTATATTACGATTGTAACCCTTGATTTAGACGCTGGCGAAGCCGATCTTATTTCGTTTTCTTACGCGAAGATCTTGGAAGCAGTCGAAGATTTGTGCCGGGTTCGGACACAACTCGGTTGCGGCCAAGTCGTTTGGCCTTGTATAGGTTGGAGTCGGCACGCTCCATCAGCGACTCAAGCGTATCTCCTTCAGCCAACACGCCAACGCCAAAGCTGGACGTGACCGCGATCCTGCCGTCGCCGTGCCGAATGTCGAGCTGTTGGATCTCGCGTCGGAACGCTTCCGCCACGAGATGTGCGGCGTTGAGATCGGTATGGGTCACCAGCAGGCCGAACTCTTCCCCTCCAAGCCGTGCAACGTGATCGTGCTGTCGCGTCATCCGCTTGAGCAGCGAACCGATCTGGGCCAGCACCTTGTCACCAACCGCGTGGCCGAATGTGTCGTTGATCTTCTTAAAGTGATCTAGATCGATCAGGATCAAGGAGGTTGGAATGTTGTATCGGCGACTTCGCTTTAGCTCGGCATTGGCAAATTCTTCAAAAGTGCGCTTGTTCCCGAGGCCTGTCAGAAAATCGGTGGTCGCAAGTTCGCGCAGCTCCGATTCCTTCTCACGCAGCTCTTCATGCATCCGCTCGCTGTTGAGAACCATGTAGTTGAAGCCCCATACGACAGCAAAGATCAGGAAGACCATGAAGGAAACTGACTGGATCCATTCGGGCGAATAGACGCCTGAGAATGCGAGAACGCCGATCATCCTTACGAACATCAGGATGGCAAAAAGAAGGAAACTTCTTCCGACCGTCCGATAAACAACATTTTCCATCAAACCAGGCTTTTCGCTAAACGCCTGGTAGCTCAGAAATGACAGGAGTGAAACAATAAGCGAGGCGGCAATTATCCGCGAGGCAAAATCCGGCGATATGTAAGTATGATAGATCTGGGTGAGAAAATAGATCGCGATCAAACCCCTCGGTATCGCGCTTCTCGTTTTTAGCCCGAGGAAGCGGCGGTTGCCTTCTAGAGCAAGGGCGGTTGTAGCAACACCCAGCGTGTTTCCTGCGACCACGGTAAGGAACTCGGGCCCGATGCCACGGAGACTGACGAGCAGGAAAGCGGCAGTTCCGGCAACATTCGAGAGAACCCAAAACTGTGTTCCCGGATAGGTCTTTTGCGCCCGCCAGACGAAGAACATTACGCTGGCCATAAGTCCTGTGACCAGCATCAATGCAAACGCAAGCGTATTCGGATCGAGAAAAAAAATTCGACATTAAGCGAGAATGGGAAGTGCGGTGGGCCGAATGCGCGGGAACACGCCCGCATTGATATTAGCACAAACGGCGAGAAGTGGCCAACATATTTTAACACTCTATCCTCGTGGTCTTAGAACTTGATCAGGTGCAGTTGTGATGAAAAAACTTAGATGGGGGATCATTGGTGCGGGCGATATTGTCAGGAAGCGCATCATCGGCGCGATCCGTTCCGACAAGAGCTCCGAATTGGTCGCGGTTGCTCGAGCTAATGCCGAGCTTGCGGAAGAGTTTGCCCGTGAATTTGGGATATCCCGCTGGTATGCGAACCACCGGGAAATGATCTCCGATGATGAGATCGATGCGATCTACGTCGCTTCCCCCGTCTTCCTGCATTCCGAACATGCTATTGCGGCCGCTGAGGCCGGAAAACACGTCCTGTGCGAAAAACCTATGGCGATGGACCGAGCCGAGTGCTCGCGAATGATCGCCGCATCCGAGGCTAATGGCGTCAGGCTCGGCGTTGCCTATTATCGTCGCTACTATCCGGTAATTGCTCGGATCAGGCAGGCACTGGCCGGTAGCGAGATCGGCCGGCCGGTTGTCGTTCAGATGAATACATTCGAGGCTTTCGATCCGGAACCGGAACATCCACGGCGCTGGTTCATCGAGAAAGAAAAGAGCGGCGGCGGCCCCATGATGGATTTCGGCTGCCATCGGATCGAGATCCTGCTCGACCTCTTCGGTAAGCCGATAAGGGTCGAGGCGATCAATGCGAACGCGATCCTTGGCCGCGAAGTAGAAGACACCTCGATGGCTCTTTTTGAGTTCGAGTCGGGTGTATGCGGCTCATTGTCAGTGACCCATGCGGCGGCCGAATCCATCGACCGGTTCGACATTTATGGGACAAGCGGCTCGATGCACATCGCGTCGCTCAACAAAGGACAGATCGAGATCACGACGCCGGCGGGAACCGCTATCGAATCACATCCTCCGTCAGAAAATTTTCATGTCCCGCTTATTGAAGATTTCTCGCGAGCAGTGATCGAAGGGCGTGATGCTCCGGTCAGCGGCAAAACGGGCGAGGAAGTCGCCGCGATCGTGGACGCGATCTATGGCCGCTGAAAAAAAACGGTGCAGCCATTGCTGACTGCACCAAAGGCGGATCAGAGGATATGACCCGGAGGAACGTATTCGTTAGAAACCATTAGCATCGTTGATCGTCAGATAAAGACGAGCAACATTTCCTTCGGCCAATTTGCGTGTTTGGGCCTTGGTCTTAGCGATCTCGTTAACGCTGGACTGCCCTTTGACGGCGATCGCGGTCAGGTAGGTGGTTTCACCGACGGTATCGAAAACAAGCCGCGTGGCCGGAGCCGCGTTGTTCGAACGGGCGACTATCGTATCGAAGATCATCGAGGAGCCGTTGTCTCCACGGAGAACAAGAAGAGAAGGTGAATCGATAGTGCTCGGCGTACGCTCGATCGTATAGATGCCGGCATCGAACGTCGTGTCTCTCAGCGTGAATGCATTGGGTACATTCACCTTGATCGATGTGCCCTCATTGATCTGGGCGTTCGCGGCGGAAAATCCACCAAAGATAAGGACAGCAGCCAAAAGGAATAATTTCGATTTAAGGTTGAACATGATAAGTAGTCTCCTGTTTCTATTTGTATAAATATTGAGAATCGTATTACACGGAAGCTTCACTCTCGTTCGCGACATAGAAAATATGAATCGTCGCTTTTACTATCGAATCGTCGGCGTAACATCTCGCCGAATTCCGTGTACACCTAAGAATACGAAGAAAAAACAGCCCTGGATGTCAGTTTTTCGCCTTCTTATGTAAAGTTGTGTAAAAATCTCGAGACTTGATTGCAAAGGAACGCAAATGGGAGGAACATCGGCGGCTATGTTACTCTGTCAGTTCATTTTATGAAGATCCGGTGGCGATTCGGTATCATTGCGGGGCTCTTTCTGGCCATCTTTTCCCTGTACCCACAGTTGAAGATGTTCTACCTCCGCGGCTCCGACTGGAATGGCCATTATGCATATAACGATATCGATGAGGTTGCCTACGCCGGATATCTCAAGGCGCTGATCGACGGACGGCCCAGAAAGAACGACCCTTATACCGGGCGGGACGATTCCGATGAGACTCCTCAACCGGAATCACTTTTTTCGATACAGTTCGCCGGCCCATTTACTATAGCGATACCCGCTCGGATGCTCGGCATCGGCGCTCCGTGGGCGATGACGATCTCGGGTGCCGTCGCGGCCTTCCTTACTGCGTTGGCGATCTTTTGGCTGCTGGGAATGCTCACCGGCGATTCGATCTTTGCGATGGCGGGCAGCCTGGTCGTTCTGGCCGGAGGTGCGCTTTTCGCCGGCGAGGGTGCGATCGGCGAGGCACTCGGAACAGGTTACGCATATCCTTACTTTCCGGGTTTTCGCAGGTATATTCCGGCAATGGCCTTTCCCGCGTTCTTCGGCCTGGCAGGTTTTGTCTGGAAGTTGATCGGGGAGTCGGTTGGGACATCGGACAGCCGATCCCGGCGGGGGGGCGCGAACGCGGCTTACTTACTGGCTGCCGCCACTGCATTTGGATATACCGTCTTCTCGTATTTCTATGTATGGACGACCGCAGCGGCCTGGCTCGGCTGTCTCACTTTGGCTTGGATCGCATTGCGCCCGGATGGTGTTTGGGCCGACTTGCGAAGGCTCGCCCTTCTCGGAACCGGATGTCTAGCCGTCCTCGCACCCTATGCATGGCTGCTAACGAAACGCTCGCAGACGATGGATCACGTTCAACTGCTGGTGAAAACTCGAGAGCCCGACCTTACGAGGGTCCCAGAATTGATCGGCTTCCTGGCGCTGGTAGTGATCGGGTTAGGCATAACCCTAAAGGTCTTTCAGTTCAGAGACCGTGCGACCCTGTTTGCGATCTCATTGGCTTTGACCCCGGCGATCGTTTTTAACCAACAATTGATCACAGGCCAATCGCTCCAACCGATCCATTATCAGGTCTTTATCGGAAACTACGTCGCAGGGATCGCGGTCGTCGTGACGCTTGGCCTGCTATGGCGGGCATTCGGGTCAAAAGAGAGCGTTCTCGCTCGGCTGGCTGTCACGGCAGTTGCATTGGCAGCTGTCGGCTGGGGTTTTGTTGAATGTCACTATACGGTTCGGGTTCTCGACGATGTCAATGTTTCAAGGGACGAGGCGTATCCGATCGGCCAAAGGTTGACCGAGATCGCTGCCAACGATTCTTATAAACACACGCGAACTGTGATCCACCTGGGTATTGCCGAGGGGGATGACCTGCCGACGATCGCCCCGCAAGCTGTTCTTTGGGCGAGGCACCAGCATGTTTTTCCAGGTGTCGAATGGCAGGAAAGCAAAGAGCGCTACTACCAGCAGTTGCTCTACCAGGGCGTGAGCTCAAACCAGCTAGCCGAGGGAATGAAGAGAGGCGAGGACTTTGTCTCGATGATCGCCCTATTCGGATGGGGCCGGCATACGGACCGACTCAATTCGGAATATAAGCCACTGACTTTCGGCGAGATCGATGAAGAGGCTCGCAAGTATGCCGACTATGTTGGCTCATTCGATGCCAGGCGACCCGGCATCCCCAAACTCGACTTTCTGATCACTCCTATTGAGCTCGAACCCTATCTTGAAAATTTGGATAAGTGGTACGAAAGGACAGAGCGAGAACAATTCGGAAAGTATGTTCTTTACAGGCTTTCACTGAAGAATTGAATTCGCCTATTGATACGAGGATCTATGCGGAGGCTTCGGCCGCGGCCATGGCCTTGGTGAGCGATCTGAAAATGTCGCGCCCGTCATTCGACCCGAGCAGTTCCTCACACGCCCGTTCCGGGTGCGGCATCATTCCTAGAACATTCCGATCGAGATTGCAGATGCCTGCAATGTTGGATCGAGCTCCGTTGGGGTTCGACCCTTCCGTGATCTCGCCGTCTGCCGAACAATACCTGAAAACTATCTGCCCGTTCTCTTCGAGCGAGTTGAAGGTCTCATCGTCGCACGTATAGTTCCCTTCAGCGTGTGCGATCGGGATAGACAGCACCTTGCCCGTTTCGATCTCGGACGTGAACGGCGTATCGCGGTTCTCAAGCCTCAGATTCACGTGTTTGCAGACAAAGTGAAGTCCCGCATTCCGCATCAGCGCTCCGGGAAGAAGGCCCGCCTCGCAAAGGATCTGGAAGCCGTTGCAGATGCCGAACACAAATCTACCCGAATCAGCAAACTCTCTGATCGACCTCATTACTGGTGAAAATCGGGCGAGAGCCCCCGCCCGCAAATAATCGCCATAAGAGAATCCGCCAGGAACGATCACCGCATCATACTCGCTCAGGTCCGTCTCCTGATGCCATACGAAATCGACCGGCTGGCCAACGTGCTTCGAGACGACGTGATAAGCATCGTGATCGCAATTGGAACCGGGGAAGACAACTACACCAAACTTCACGCCTCGACCTCCACCTTGTAATCCTCGATCACCGGGTTTGCAAGAACGTCCTTTGCGATACGTTCAACTGACGTCCGGGCTTGGTTGATGTCGGTGGACGGATCGAATGTGATCTCGAAATACTTACCTTGTCGAACATCGCCGATGCCGGCAAACCCGAGTGATTCGACGGAATGATGAATGGCCTTACCCTGTGGGTCGAGTACGCTGGGTTTGAGGGTGACAAAGACCTTGGCTTTCATTAGTCGCTCCAAAATAAATTGTAGAATCTAACGCAAATTCTTGTATTTATCAAAGCCTTGTGTTAGATTTCACGTTAATTTCCGTTAAGTAATACTAAGAAACCAAAACCTTTAAAGGAGATAGTTTAAATATTATGAATGGTAAAACCGCACTGGGTCTCGACAAGAATGTGGGATCACTTCTCTGTTACCTCCCGGTATGCCTTATCAGCTTGATCTACAGCATTATTGTAATTGTTTCGGATAAGGAAAATAAGGACGTTCGCTTCCATGCGTTCCAGTCGCTTCTACTTTCGGTACTCTACATTATAGTTGTTGTGATCGTCCAGATTATCGGCGCCGTCGCTGGAGCAGCCGGCTCGACCGCGCTTGCCGCGATCGTCGGACTCCTTGCCATAGCCGTTATAGTCGCGTTCCTTGGAGCAATGATCTTTGGCATGATCAAGGGCTACCAGGGACAGCAGTTCAAATTCCCGATCGTCGGCGACATGGCCGAGAAATGGGCGAACGGATAGATCTGAAATTACCCCATAACGAGAATGGACCGGAGCGGCAGGTTTTCGCATCCGGTCCATTTGGTTTTACCTCACCTGAGACTCATCGAACACACGCGCAAAAACCTGATCGACGTTTCGCAAATAGTGTTTCAGATCAAAAATGCGCATGATCTCTTCGCCCGAAAGGTGAAACGAGATATCCGCATCGTTCTTTACGAGTTCTTCGTATTCGCCGCCCTCATCCCAAACCTTCATTGCATTCCGCTGCGTCCATAGATATGCATCTTCACGTGATACACCTTTCTGCGTGAGTGCGAGCATCAGTTGCCCGCTGAATACCAAACCGCGACTAAGCTCGAGATTCCTGAGCATGTTCTCGGGATAAACAACGAGTGAATCCAGCAGACTGGTCGTTTTTGCGAGCAAATAATCCAGTGTCGCAGACGAATCCGGCAGGACGATGCGCTCAGCGGAGGAATGTGATATGTCGCGCTCGTGCCATAGGGCGATGTTCTCCAGCCCCACGATGGCATTTGCACGGACCGTACGGGCCATTCCGCAGATGCGTTCCGAGAGGATGGGGTTTCGCTTGTGCGGCATCGCCGACGATCCTTTCTGGCCCTTTTTGAAGGCCTCCTGAGCCTCGCGAACCTCGGTCCTCTGCCAATGTCTTACTTGAAGCGCGATCTTTTCGAGCGACGACGCGATAATGGCCAGAGTGCTCAGATACTCGGCATAGGATTCTCGCTGTATCACTTGCGTAGAGACATTTGCCGCTTCGATGCCGAGTTTTCGGCAGACGCGCTCCTCGACGTTTGGCGCAAGATGGGCGAATGCGCCGACGGCTCCCGAGATCTTGCCTTTCGAAACCGCTGCCTTCGCGCGTTCGAGACGCTTGCGGTTGTGCTTCATGTCCTCGTACCACAGAGCCCAGGTCAAACCGAACGAAGTCGGTTCGGCGTGGATCCCGTGTGTCCGCCCGATCTGCGGCGTGTCTTTGAATTCGTGGGCGCGGCGCTTCAATACGGGCAGCAGCGAATCGAGCTTTGATAGGAGAACATCGCACGATTCGCAGAGCAAAAGCGCGTTTGCCGTATCGACCACATCGCTTGATGTCAGGCCGTAGTGCACGAATCGTGAAGCCGGCCCAATATTTTCGGCGAGATTTGTCGTGAAAGCGATCACATCATGGTCAGTGGTCTTTTCGATCTCATTGATCCGTTCAACGGTGAAAGCTGCCTTAGCCTTTATTTCTTCCAGGGCTTCGATTGGGATCGTTCCATCCTCGGCATGCACTTCGCAAACCGCTAACTCGACGTCGAGCCACTTCTGAAATTTGTTCTGAAGTGACCAGATGGCGGCCATTTCAGGCAAGGTATAACGTTCGATCATAGTCTCAAAACCCCCTCCCTCAAGAAGTAGGAGCGTCATCCGCTTCGTCTGACGGGGCAGCGGCCTCTGCGACGGTCGATCGCTCACTGCGATCCCCCAGCACATCTTCAAAATAGACCATCTTAACGATCACAACGAGCATCGCCAGCAGCGGTGTCGCCAGGACGAGGCCCAGGCCGCCGATCATCGCTCCGAGCGCCAGTTGAAAGATAATTGTAACAACCGGCGCCAGTTCAACCGTTTCCCGCTCGATTATCGGGGTTACGATATTTGATTCGATAAGCTGAACACCGACGTAGATCGCCAACACATAAACAGCAGAGATCGGGCTATGGATAAAGGCGATCAATATTGCCGGTATTGCTGATAGGATCGGGCCGAAATTGGGGATAAAGGACAGCAATCCCGCGATCAGGCCGAGCGTGAGCGCCAAGGGAATGCCCAGGATCGACAATCCGATCCACGTCAGCAGGCCGATGAAGATCATCGAGCCGGCCTTACCGATCAACCACCAGCGGAGGGTGTCATAGATGCTATTGAGGATCTCGGCAACCCGAGCACGCCTATTGACCGGAAAAAACCTCTGTATTCCCTCGTAATAGAATCTCGGCTCGCTCGCCAGGTAAATGGCGAGCAGTATCGTAATAAAAAAATTACCGACAGCCCCCAGGGTCGAAGAAAAATACCCGCCGACCCGCGATATCATGCTCGCCGGATCCACCTTCGCCATCAGATCATCAGCACTCGGCATCTGTGCGATAAGAGCCTGTCCCCAACTGTAGCGGGACAAGCCTTCACCCGCTTGCTGCACCGACCGCGGGATATCCGCTCGCAGTTCGCGGGCCTGATCCGCCACGCTCGGGGCAAGTATCACAACGGCCCCTGCGATCATGAGAACGATGAGCGTAGCCACGATCAGGACAAGCCATCCTTCGCCGAGAGGCACCCAGCGCCGGAGGATCTCGGCGAGCCCGCGTAGAAAAATTGCGAGTAATACCGCCGCGAAGATGAGCAGAAGGATGTCGAAAGTGAAATAGACGAGGGTCAAGCCCAGAAGGGTGAGGCAAACGACCGCAACGGCGACCAAGATCCGCCGCGTGAATTCTTTTTCAGCACTGCTCGCTATAGGCATTCCGGAGGAAGCGACCAGCTAAGGCTGGAAATCGAGATCGTTAAATATACCCTTTACTGATCAACAGTTCAGCATTCAGCACGGCCGAACCGGCCGCTCCCCGAACGGTATTATGGCTGAGGGCAACAAAGCGGTAGTCAAAAATATTGTCCGGAAATACTCGCCCTACCGTGATCGTCATTCCGTTACCGTTGTCACGGTCAAGCTTTGGCTGCGGCCGCGAAGGCTCGTCCGTCACCTCGATAAATGTTTCGGGAGACGAATGCAGATCGAGCGACGGGAATGCACGCATCTCAGCGACCACGTCTTCCAGGGTCGCAGACGATCTAAGTTTCACCCGGACCGATGCCACATGTCCGTCAACGACGTTAACGCGGAAGCACTGTGCCGAAACAGTAAAATCAGCCTTCACGACACCGCCGTCTGTAAGCGAGCCAAGTATCTTCTGGGCTTCGATCTCGACCTTAGGCTCCTCACCCGCAATATACGGAAAGACATTGTCCGTTATATCGAGCGACGCTACCCCGGGATAGCCTGCACCCGAGATCGCCTGCATCGTCGTAACAAAGACGGATTCGACGCCAAATTTTCGATGGAGTGCGGCAAGCGGAGGGGCGAAACTCACGACCGCGCAATTTGGATTAGTTACGATGAAACCCCTATCAAACCCTCGCTTCTCACGCTGTCGCTCGATCAACCTGACATGCTCCCCGTTGATCTCAGCGATCAAAAGCGGAACGTCCTCGTCCATACGGTAGCTCGACGAGTTTGAGATCACAGGATATCCGGCGCGTGCAAATGCTTCCTCAGTCTCACGAGCGACCGACGACGGCAAACTCGAAAAGACGATGTCGCAATCCATTGGCGGCTCGATCGGCGTGACAACAATGTCGCGAACCCCGGCCGGGATCCTTCCAGACAGTTTCCAGGCACATGCTTCCGAATACGGCTTCCCCGCCGATCGGTCCGAGGCCGCCATCGCAGTTATTTCAAACTGGGGATGATCCTCAAGCAACTGAGCAAATCTCTGACCAACGGTGCCCGTCGCACCAAGTATCCCAACGCGATATCTTCTACCCATATTTGTGTTCGAGACCAAAATCTAAATTCTAATGGAAAAGCGGGAGTTAGGAAAATATTGGCGCAAACGACCAGCATTTGCGGCCAACCGCATTGGACGGCCAGTACTAGTGCAGCCGCTCATCGTCTATCACACCTTGCCCGTCGCAGATCCGCTAAGCGCTAAAAAGTGCCCTTTTCATCCTCTGGACGCCCTCGGCCATGCGGTCTTCCGTATTGCAGAACGATATTCGCAAAAATCCTTTCGCTTCCTGCCCAAAGGCCACACCGGGAACAGTAACGACCCTATTTTGGAGACACTTCTCCGCGATATCGAGATCGTCACCGAGGGCTCGTACATCAAGCATTGTATAAAATGCCCCTTCCGGGCTGGTAGCCCTCAGGCCAAGCTCCTTTTCAAAAAGATCCACAAGAAATTCGCCGCGTTTTCGATATACGTCGCGGGCGTACTGCTTTGCGGCTTCAGCTTCATCGCTCCAAGCTATTAGCGATGCCTTTTGAGTGATAGTTGAGGTGCAAACCGTAGTAAAGCCGTGAAGCACCTGGATGGCGTGGATCATTTCCGGATCCTTGCACGCGGCCCACCCGAGACGCCACCCGGTCATCGAGAGCGATTTCGAGAGGCCGCTGATAATGATCGTCCGGTCGTAAAACTCCGAGGCGGAAACCGGCCGTTCGCCAAAATAAAGGTCACTGTAGATCTCGTCCGAAAGCAGCCAGATGCCAGTCCCATCAAGGGCCTCGGCGATCTGGCGATAATCGTCGGCGGTCATTATCTTACCCGTCGGGTTTGAGGGTGAGATAACGACGGCAGCCTTCGTCCGCTCAGTGATCTGAGCACGGAAATTCGAAATATCGAAGGCAAATTCGCCATCCGCGGGCATTCGGTAATAGACCGGAACTCCTTGCGCGATCCTAGTGCAAGCGTCATAAGCGGGAAAACTTGGATCCGGCAAAAGGACCTCGTCGCCTTGGTCGATACAGCACATAAAAGCATCGGTCATCGCCTCCTGCGATCCGCAAGTGACGACGACCCCGGTCCGCGGCAGTTCCAAATGCGGATACTGCTCGGCGATCTTGTCGCGCAAGGCGGGAAGCCCCGGATGTGATGTGTAGCCATTCTGTTCATCACGCGCGATACGGGCCGCCTCCTCGCGAAGGAACTGCGGCGTCGGCAGATCGGGTTCGCCGAGTCCGAAGTTGATCGAATCCGGCAATGCCCGCTCAAAAAATTGTCGTATCAGCGTCGGCTGCAGGCCGCGCATTCGCCTTGGAAGAACAAACTCTTTTCGCATTGAGACTTCCATCCGCTACCAGCTTCCTCCCGCCGGATCTTCCTTATCGGAATCTTTCTCAAGATCGTCCTCGAGTTCTTCCCTGATCGTGCCGACCTCGACGTTGTATTCACCTTCGGCCTGCGCGAGCGGATCGGCCGTTATGACGCCAGCGAGACTTTCGATCTCGCCGATGATCGCCTGACCAAGGCCTGAGATCTTGTCGATAAGGCCGTGCGATTCATTCTCTGCTTCTTTTGGATCGTTCATCATTCCATTAGTTTAAGACATTGCCTTTCGATTGGGAACCGCATTTCAGGCCTGCATCGAGCGGCGGATCCGGTTCCAGCCGTTTCGCTGTTTGTGATATATCCTGTGCTCCGAGGGCAAAAAGCCACTTTCAGGATCGCGACACTCCAACCGCTCAACACGAAGCCACGGATGATCGAATTCGATGAAGTTGAACGAATGCGGTTCGCCCCCGACTCAGATAGACTTGTCTCCGCCGTTCAAAGCGGCCCGAGATCGATGTTGATCCAATCACTACCGCAAATAGTCTTCGAGCTTGGTCGCGGCATCCGTCTTTTCATCGCGATACTTCACTATCATCGGACAATAGATCGAAAGCCCATTCTCGCGGCCGAAATCATTGGAAACGGCGCGGGAACCTTGGACAACGACAGCCCCTGCAGGGATCTCGAGCGAGCCGCCTTCTTCGGCTTTGATGATCTTCTGATTGGGAAGATCAAAGACGGGAGTCGAACGGGTCAGGATCACACCGCTTGCCAAGACGGCTCTTTCTCGGACTATCGTCCCTTCATAAACCCCTGTATTCCCGCCGACCAGTACGTCGTCCTCGATGATTACCGGCGTGGCGTTCACCGGTTCGAGAACCCCGCCGATCTGAGCGGCAGCCGAGAGATGGACCCGTTTTCCTATTTGCGCACATGATCCGACGAGAGCGTGGCTATCGACCATTGTTCCTTCATCGACATACGAACCAACATTGATGTACGCCGGTGGAACAACAACGACCGTCGGGGCGACGTACGATCCATCGCGTATCGCAGATCCGCCCATAACGATCCGCACACCGTCCTCCAGCGTCATTGGACGAAGAGGAAATGTATCTTTGTCAAAGAATCGTAACGTCTCAGTCGGCTTCGACATTTCAACCATCTTCCCCATGCGGAATCCGAGCAGGATTCCCTGCTTTACCCATGAATTCGCACGCCAAACTCCATCGTCGGCTTTTTCGGCAGAACGGATCTCGCCTCTGCGAAGCGCAGTTTTGAATTCCTCGTAGACCTCCCGATCCGCGGAGGTGAATTCAGTCCGCGCGAATAGTCGTTCTATGTGTTCTCTCAGTTCCATTGAACCTATCTTAGCCGCGTAGCGGCTACCAGCCCGTAGCCCATAGCGTCAGCTATGGGCTACGGGTCCGAACAGTTCCAAGCTATCGTAGATAGCGACAGACAATCAGTTCCATAGAAACCGCTCGTCAAACTCGATTCCAGCCGACACTAGTATGTCCCTGAACTCATCATCAAAGGTCATTTGTTTGTGATGCACCTTCTGGTTCCGAATATACTTGCGAACGCCAAGCACTTGTGATTCGCCGACCGAGAAGGCTCCGTAACCATCCTGCCATTCGAACTTTGGATGAAGGGTGGATCGAGCCCAATTTGTAACACTAGGCTTCAATTCGCCAAGGAATTTTGATACCTGAGTCGTTGGCTTGAGTTTCGAAAGAATGTGAACATGGTCGGCGATTCCCCCAATTTCAAGACAAACCCCGCCCAGACCGCGAATCGTTCCGCCGATATATTCGTACAAGCGTTCCTCGAACTCAGGTTTGATAAATGGAAATCGTTCCTTTGTTGAAAAAACAATGTGATACAGGAGATTTGTGTATGTGTGAGGCATTTTTCTGTCACCCGTTACACGGGCTCGTTCGCGTGCTTTTGATGCCGCCCCATACCGAAACGGTATGGGCTACAGCCTGCAGGCCGTTACACGGCCCGCAAAAAACGTGCGGTATTTCTAAATTTATGAACAAGCGTGACAGCTTAGTTATGAGCCATGACACCTCTTGTTATCAAACCCAATCCCCCGGCAAACAACACGAGCATAATGACCGTATTAAAAAGGCTAGTCGGCTGGAAATATATTTGCAGATTCAGCAAGATACCCGAAGCTATGACGATAATACTGATGGCAATGAGGAGCCAGCCGATGATCGACCTTCCGTTAAAGAAAACAAAGGCGATGCCAAATATCAGCGGCACGAGGGAAAGGCCGAACGTGTTGTACCCGCCCCAGTTCCAGAAACCGCTGGTCACAATGACACGGCTGATCAGCATATAGCCGCCCGCGATCGTCATAATAAAGCCGATGACAAATTCGATCAGCCCGCCCGAAGTTCCGCCCGGATTCTTGAGATCGTCTATGTTCATTACTTTAGTTTGATCGCACCGTTCGCTACATTCCCGTCGAGCACTTTTACAACATCGGCAAAGGTTACGGTTCCATAGTAAAACCTGCCGGCTGCCATCGCCTCGGCCTTGACCGCCTTGTAAATATCGAAATAGCTCTTCTTGCCATCGACATTGCTCATCGTCGCCATCGCCATATGCGAGTGAAGGCCCGTCGGAGTGTTCCGGCGTTTGGAAAAATACTCTTCCAATGACGGCACGTTGTACGGAACCTTCTTCGAAGCAGCCGTTTCGTCTGCCGTCATGGACAATGATGGAGCTTTGCCGTATCGATCCTGGTAATAGGTGGCCAATTCGCTCAGCATCTGCTTCTCACGGCTGTCCACTTGTGCAAGAAAGGTGTCGATCGTTTTGTTGGCCTTTGCAACGCCCGCGGCAACCACTCGCATTGAGTTCAATGCCTGACGTTCGCGTCTGCTGCCTTGCTCGATCATCAGGTGAGCGTCGTTCCAATAGTCGCCCGCATTCAAGGTTTGAAGGGCAACCTGCATATCGTTTGCCAAACGCCTGCCTCCTTGCGCATAGGTTTCAGCAGCAAGTACAGGGATATCGTCTGCTTCAGCATAAGCGAGGTATAAGGCCATGGCGCCTACGATGAAATTGTTTCGCTGGAGCTGAGTTTGGTCGATCTGCTGCAGGTCGTCGTCGGACGAGTGAATGTAATAGTCGTCCCAGTTCACCAATGCAGCTGCCGGAACCCCGATCGCACCTTCGACGAACACCATATGATCCGACGAGGCAAAGAACGGCACGAACCTTCCGTTATATGCTTCGCGCGTTCCGCGCGTTGCGATTATCGGCTGTGAATAGGGTCGAGGATATCCGCCTCCGCGTCCGGCCGTGATCCACGAATTGTTGGTCTGAATAACGAAATTGCCGATGCTTTCGAACAACGCGTCGAGATAGCTTGTCCGCGAATGTGGTGCGAAGATCAGATGCTGGACCCGCGACCCCATCGATTGCTTGGCGCCCGTCATATCCTGATGCAAATTGACGAGCATCTTCTTCTCCGAACCCGGATTATCGCGAATATACCGATATTCGGACGATATCTCGTCAGACCACCAGAACCTGAGGTCGCGAAGCGGCGGCGGTATCTTCTTCTCCTTGATCAGTTTATTAAAGACACGGGCAAGTTCGAGGATGTTCCCGCAGCCAGAACCGTCGTCGTTAGCCGAGCCTTGTTCTTCCTGCAGGTGGGCAGTGATCACGATCTGCTGGTCTTTGTACTTTGTTCCGCGTATCCAGCCTTCGACCATTCCCGTCCCGGTGTTCTTGTTCTCCGCATCTATGTCAGTCTCGACTTTCGCTTTCAGCACGACGCGGCCACCGTTCGTTCGTTGCCCTGTCGCGAAGAGGTCCTGAAGCCCTTTCGTCTCGAGCAAACGCCTCAGCGTATCGCCCTTCCGCGGGCTGAGGCTGAAGGCGAAACTGCCCTTTTGTCCGGCCGGAGGAGCGCCGATGCGGGTCCATGCGAGTTGATCCGGGAAGTCCATTGCGCTCTTCGACTCGGATGACGAATACGAGACGACACCGACAGCTCCTTTCGCGTAAACCGCATTGGCCATCGCGGGGCCGGGCCCGGCGCTGACCAGAACGATCTTGCCTTTGACATCTACGTTCGCCAACGCCGCCGCCGATCCGTCACCGCCCCAAACGAGTTCGGCCGTCAGGTCTGCATCTCGGCTTCCGTCTGCTAGATAGAGGGCATGATCCCCTATGTCTGCGAGCTTCAATTCGAACGGCTCGACAATCCACAGTTCGCCAACGCGGGCCGTGTAATTGCCGGCCAGTGGTTGTTTGATTATCGAGACGTCCGCGAGCCCGTTCGCCTTAGCCGCCCCGACAACGTAATCCATCGCCTTGAAATAGCCTTCCATTCCAGAGTCGCGATGTCCGACGGCGGTAAGCGCCCGAATGTGCTCAAAAGCCCGGTCGCCCGAGATCTCGTTGCGGAGCATCCGTATCTCGCTGTCATCGAGAAACGGCGTGGTCTGAGCGATCCCGGACAAGGGAAATGAGAAAAGCAGTAAGGTGCTTAGTATCTTCTTCATAGATCTTGTTGGTCTTTTTAGCTATTACGCACGCGCCTTATGAACGGTTGCGTTGAACGGCGATCTCCGACGACCCGATCAGAGCTTCAGATCCTTTATGATCCCGGACAGCATCTGTCGGGTGGCATCCGATACCGGAACGAGCGGAAGCCGGAGATTCTCCTCCAGCAAACCCATCTGCTTCATCACGAACTTACACGGTGCCGGTGAAGATTCGATAAAGTTTGCCTCCATCAGCGGAAGTATCTTGTAATGGGCCTTTCGCGCAAAGTGAAAACTTCCGTTCAAAGCATGATCGACCATCTTCACCGTTCCCTTCGGTATTTCGTTGGCGCAAACGGAAACCAGCCCGTCTGCACCGACCGCGATAAGGGGAATCGCAGTTGCATCGTCGCCGGAAAAGACCTTGAAATACTTCGGCCGCCGCGCAATCACTTCCATGATCTGCGAGAAATTTCCTGACGCCTCCTTGGTAGCAACGATATTTTCGTGCTTTTCCGCCAGCCGAATGGTTGTTTCCGCGGAAATGTTGCCCGCCGTTCGTCCCGGAACATTGTAGAGCACGATCGGGAAACCCTTTACGCTCTTTGCGATCTCAGAATAGTGTGCAAAATGGCCGTCCTGCGTCGGCTTATTGTAATACGAGGACACGATCAATACCGCATCAGCCCCGAGTTCTCTGGCCCTTCGGGTCAATTCGATCGCCGCTGCCGTGTTGTTCGTTCCTGTGCCCGCGATCACTTTCGCGCCGTTTTTATGAGCGATCTCGACAGTCATCCTTATCACGTGAGCCTGTTCGTCGCGTGTCATCGTGACGTTTTCTCCAGTCGTTCCGCAGGGCACAAGGAGTTTTACGCCTCCTTTGATCTGGCGAAGCACCAGTTTCTGAAAACAGGCATCATCTATTGATCCGTCACGATTAAAAGGAGTTACGAGCGCGGTTGCCGTACCGCGCAGCCAGTCTAGTCTAATTGTCATAAATACAGCGAAAGCTACCTACAAATTTTTCTTATTGTAGCTCCAATTCTCCCAGATCCGAAAGCAGCCACGCCTTCCGGTTCCTCGAATGTCCTCTGGTTCGCGAGGATACAGCAAGTTCCCCCGTGGAGAGCTATGCCTTCTGAGCAGCAAGAAAAAACGCGTCCAATTTCGCGGCATCAAGTTTTCCGCTGGTTCTGACTCCCGAACAGATATCAAGCCCAAAAGGCTGAACCGTCTCGATCGCTTCCCGGACATTCTCCGCGTTCAAACCGCCAGCTAGAAAAACAGGTTTTCCGCAAGTTTCGACGATCTTTCGCGACAATTTCCAATCATGACGCCGCCCGGTCCCGCCCAATTCTTTGACGGCGAGCGTTGGATTGCCGCTGTCAAGTAAAATGGCATCGACAAATTCCGCAAGTTCCGACGCCTCGTCCACCGATCTTTCGCCAATGACATGAATAACCTGCGCGAGCTTCACTTGCGGCAACGCATTGCGGACAACAGCGTACTCACGCCCGAGCAGCTCATCAACGATCTGTATGGTATTAGTGTGGACCCGCTCGTAGTGGGTGATAATGCCTTCCGCCGTTTGTTCGCTTGTGAGTAAGAACGTCGCAATTGGCGGCGGAACCGAAGCCGCGATAGACCTGATAAGCTCATCCCCGATCGGTCCCGGCCCTGACGGCATCTTCCCGACCAATCCGATCGCCGACGCACCGGAGGAGATCGCCATCTTTGCTTCGTCTTCGCTAGAAATGCAGCAGATCTTGATCCTCATCGTGTCTGAATTTGAATCCACAGACAATGCTACTCAGCCGGCATCCACAAGATCAGTCGATCTCTTCTGGGTTTAACTGCGGCTTCATCCCTACGATCTGCTCGACTACATTGGTAAATTCAAAAATGCCATTCTTCCCAACGATCCATTCCGCCGCGAGGATCGCACCGAGGGCAAAGCCTTCACGCGAGCGTGCAGTATGCTGCAAAAGTACCTGATCAGCAGGCCCGTCGAAACCCACACGGTGTGTGCCGGGAATGTTGCCTGCCCGCGTGGCCGCAATAGCTCCGGTCTCGACATGCTTTGAGACGATCTCTTTTAACTTCAGAGCCGTACCGCTGGGCGAGTCCTTTTTTCGCGAGTGATGCTGCTCTTCGATGAAGGTTTCGTACGCAGGAAACCTGGAAAACAACTGTGCGGCAAATTCGGCGACGCGGTAAAAAAGATTGACGCCGATGGAGAAGTTTGCGCCATAGACCATAGCCCCGTTCGCCTGCGTCACCATGGTCGAAATTCGTTCGAGGTTCTCGCTCCAACCCGTCGTGCCCTCAACCAGCGGGACACGCGAAGCCATACAGCCAGAGGCATTCCGCGGTACGGCGGCGGCGGCGGAAAAATCTATCGCAACATCGCATCCGTCCAATTTCTCGACGATCTCACTCGCACTGCATCCTGCATCGGCCTCATCGATGATCGCAAAGATCTGATGGTCTTTTTCCAGAGCAAGCCGTTCGATGAGCCTTCCCATCGCTCCGTATCCGATCAGCGCAATTCTCATTTATTCAGTTTAACCGAAACACTAATAAACAAGTACGTCGCTCAAAATGGGCCTTTGCTTCTGACAACCACTAGAGAAACGCAAGCCGTGACGGCGCCGGTGAAGAACCCAGTAGTCCTTGGAGATAGCGGGTGCGGATAATCGCGATGTCTTAAACACTCAAATGAGCTGTTTCACCAAACCGACATAAAGCCGGACCGCTTCCTCGAGATCAGCTTTTAACACAAATTCGTCCTTTGTATGCGCCGCCAGGATCGATCCCGGCCCTAAAAGAAGGGGCTGGCCCCAGTTGGGCAGGTGCGGAATGTCAGTCGTAAAACGGACAACCTTTTGTTTAAATCCATCGACCGCGAGCATCTTGACCGGAAGACTATATGACATTATTTCCAATTCTCCGCGATCGCGGATAATGGTTTCGAGAGCGTCCCGGATCGGTTCTATGGCGGTTGTCAGCCGGATCAGAATTCCGCACTCGGCCATCGGCGGAATTACGTTGAGAGCTATCCCACCGTCGAGCGTTGCCAAGTTGACCGTTGTCTCGCCGAAGAATTCGTCGCTGGGAAGCTTCGTATGCCGCAGGTCTTCGAGAATATCAAGCAGTTTTTCAATGGCCGATTCACCCTCCTCAGGGTACGCCGAATGAGCCGCCTTTCCTTTTGTCTTGATCTTCGCGCGAAAGGCCCCTTTTGAACCTATCGCGAGATCATTGTCCGTCGGTTCGCCGTTTATCAGATATTCACACTTTGCCGCAAGGGGATGACCGTTTGCGATCTTGGCTCCGGTCGAGGCTCTTTCTTCTTCGACGGTGTAAAGAAGACCGATATCTTCTATCCCCTCGCTTCTCAGATGCTCCGCGGCAGTGATCTGAGCGGCAATTATCCCTTTCGCGTCGCACGAACCACGGCCGTAGATCCTTTCATCGTCTTCGGTCGGCGCGATGAACGGCGGGACAGTATCCATATGTGTCGAAAGCCAGACCCGCGGCGTTTCGTTCAGATGCGCAATGACATTATTCTGTCCGGGAGCGACGGCCTGCAATTCGACCGTCCAACCGCGGCTTTCCAGATGATCGCGCAGGAAAAAGCCGACCGCCTCTTCGTCGCCCGAAACAGACGGGATCGCCATCAAGTTTCTTGTTAATTCGAATAATTTCATAGGTTTAGCTCTTTGGTTTGTTCATTCGAATCAAAACTCTGGTAGTATGCTCGCTTAATGAATCCCGTCCTACGACTGGTCCTGCTTGCCTTGATCTGTTTTGCGGTTACCGTGTTGCTGTATATTTCGCTCAACACGATCGTAACGGCAACCGCGGAATGTTATCAGACTGTCGATTGTTCGCGCACTCCGATCCTAGGGACAATGGCGTTTTCCTTCGATGCACTCAAGAACGTCTCGTATTTTGCGATCTTCCCGTTTGGTATGATCTTCGGCCGGCGAGACTTTCGAAAACTCTTCAAGAATCGTCTCATGCGGCGCATTGCAAGGCTTGCGTTCGCATTGATCCCGGTTCTATTCCTGCCATTGCGACATTTTCTCGACACCAGCTTCTATTGATCCTATCTTGGATCGAGAATCTTATTGGCGAGCTGCCGGCGGCCATTGATCTCAATGATCGCCCCGGCCCCAGCTCCTTCGGCATCGCGGACAAAGCTTACCTCATACGCCCTATTGCCATACCTAAATACGCCTGATGCACCTAAGCTTATCGCGGCATCCTGATCTTGTATTACCGAAAGCTCCTTTTTTCGCCGAACAAACGTAAAGACCGCGCCTGCATTGGTTCGGTATTTTCCGTCGATCACCCGGGCGATCTCCTCCTCGGTCAACCCCGCGGGCAGTGCCGCAGTTCGCATGGCGTTGATCTCCGCCTCTATCGCTCTGAGCTCGATGTTTACGATCTTTTTGCCTTTCGCCCGCGTAGCCAGCGTTGGGTCGCCGAATATCCCGGTGGGCGAGTAGGTTGTATTGTTTTTGTTCGGATCCGGAGACAGCCCCTGGGCTGTTCCCTTTTGAACACCGTAATCCTGAACCGCTTTCTTCATATCGACGGCGTTCGGCGAGATGTAAAGCATCGTCGAGGTCTCTTCCTCGTTGGCATGTGTTCCACGGGCTTCCTTCTTCAAGGCCTTGATCTCGTCGTTCGGTTTTGTGATATCGGTGTATCGCATCAGTATTCCGTCATCCTTAAGTTGTTCCGAGACCTGAGCCAACGGAACGTTAGTTGAGACCCCGGTATTAAGCACATAGAATCGCCTGACGCCATAACGGGAAAGCGAAATACAAATATCGTAGATGACCGACCGCGATGTCGAAACGCTCAGATGCGTCGAACCGGCGTATTCAATGAACGAAGGATAGTAGTTGTAATTGACCGTCGGAGCGATGACGGCATCGACGCGTTCCGCGATCCGTTTCTTGAGGAACTCGGCCTGGATAAAGTCGGTCCCAAGCGGAAGATGCGGGCCGTGCTCCTTTGCCTCGGCACCTAACGGAATGACGACTACTGTTTCGGGCCCAAGGATCTTTTCTGCCTCGACCCAGGAAATATCGGCAAGCATCACCGCCTTTCGCTTCGAGGTCGGACGTGACTGCGCAGCAGTATGGGCAAACGCCAACGCCGCTACCAGAAGACAAACAATAGCCTTCATTCTGATCCTCCTAAAAGAACGCATCGTGCAATTTCGCGATCGCCTTGGTCGCCTGATCCTCTTTTACGACAAAAGTCAGGTTCACGCTCGACGCACCGTGTGATACGAGCGCAATATTCACGTCGTCGATCGTGGAAAAAACCTTCGAAGCAAGCCCGGTCGATGCCCGGAGGCCTTCGCCAACGACACAGACAACAGCATAACCGGTCTCGACCTCAACATCGCCGAGTCGTTTAAGATCGACAACTATTTGATCAAGCGAAGCCGCATTGTCGAGGGTCAACGCGACCGAAACTTCCGACGTCGAGACGACATCGATCACGGTTCGGTGCCGCTCAAATATTTGAAAGAGGGCACTCATGAAGCCGTACGCGCCAAGCATACGGGCTGACGATACCCGGACGATCGTAATGTTCTTTTTATGAGCGATCGACTTTATCTTGTTAGGAGCTTCGCCGGAATCGGCAAGCACCATCGTACCGGTCCTCTCGGGTTCGAACGTATTGCAGACGCGCACCGGTATCGCGTTGTCCACGGCAGGCTTGATGGTTTTCGGGTGGAGCACCTTTGCACCGAAATACGCCAGCTCAGCGGCCTCTTCATATGAAAGAACCGGGATAGTCCGCGCGTCGGGACGGATCCGCGGGTCGCAGGTCATTATTCCCGTCACGTCCGTCCATATCTGCAGCTCTCCGGCCTGTAACGCCGCTGCAACTATCGCGGCCGAATAGTCCGAGCCTCCTCGCCCGAGCGTCGTCGTCTCGCCGCCACGGTTAGCGGCAATAAATCCACCCAAGATAGGGACCTCGCCATCGGCAATAAGCGGTTCGAGCTCAAGTTTCACCAACCGCTCGGTCTCATCTGCTATCGGCTGAGCCGCACCGAACTCATCATCGGTCACGATCAGCCGCCGCGAATCGACCTGCCTGGCATTGATGCCTTTCTTTTTCAACACTTCGGCGAGCAGTCTCGACGAAAGCTGCTCGCCATAGGAAACGATCGCGTCCTTGAGCATTGACAGCGGAAGGCTGCGTCGGGAAACACGTTTCAGAAGATCAGCGAGCTCCTCGCGGGCATATTGAAGCTCGTTGTGAAAAGGGCTGGATTCCGGGACGTCGAAGTGTTGAGCCACGGACAAATGCCTTTCAAAGTGTGGTTCGAGGGTTTCGAAGCCGTCTTCCGCATCGCCTTTTTTTGCGATCTCAAACGCCGCGAGCAGTGCATCCGTAACCTTGGTCATAGCCGAAACGACTACGACCGGCCGGAACCGGTTCTCACTGGAAACAATTCCGGACACACGTTCAAAAGCGGCAACGTCACCCACTGACGTGCCGCCGAACTTCATAACGACGCTTTGCTGCTTTTCGCTCACGTTGAAAGTCAAATTAAATCATATAGCGGCCATAAGTAAAACTGAACCCTAATTCCAATCCCCTAGAGCACTTTGTAGCAGCCGCGAAGCTGACCGAGACCCCTACGATGAGCGACATAACTTGCAACCGTCATTTCCTCATCCGGTTCGCCCAACACATGCCTTAGAACTCGCGACGTAGCAGCCAGGTCGCTCAAAAAGGCATCATGCCCATCCTCCGATTCGATCTCATGGTAACGGGCCTCTACGCCGCGACGGACAAAGCGGTCACGCAGAGCACGCACGTCAGCCGCGGGGAACAGCCAGTCGCTTGAAATGCCCACGAATGAGACCCGTGCGCGGACACGCGAAATATCGGCATCGGTAAGGTCGAACAGATCCATGGCCTTCGTTATCAGGTCATAGCTCTCGATCTCGAACCGGTTACGGAAAAGGTCACCCTGGTGATCGAGATAGCCGCCAACGTCGAATCGATCGTCGCGCCGGCGCTTTGGATCCTCGCCATTGCGATTCGGATTCCGCCCAAATCGCTCGCCGAACTTACGCGGCGATTTATATGAAACGACTGCGATCTTGCGAGCCAGTTCGAGATCATTCCGACGGATCGCCTGTCGTTGAAGATGATTGAGCGCGAGCCCCATCGCCGATAGCGGTGTCGCGGCGATCGAAACACAGTGCTCGGCGAGTTCGGGAAAATCAACGGCGAGCTGCAGTGAAAGCATCCCGCCAACACTGCCGCCGATCACCGACTTAAGTTTCTTAACACCAAGATGTTCGAGAAGCAGAACATTCGTCCGTACGATATCACGGGTAGTGATGATGGGCAGTTCCGCCTTCCCGCCTTTCTGACGACGCTTTTTTAGCGCACTTGCACTTGTCGATCCGTAGCTCGATCCAAGATAGTTGACGCAAATGAACGCATTTTCCGAAGTATCGAGTGCACAGCCGTTGCACATCAGGCCATTCCACCAATCGCCGATACGCGAGCTGCCGGTCAGGGCATGGAAGACGAGGACAGCATTTGATTTATCCTCGTTCAATCGCCCGTAAACGGTCGCACGCAGCTTCACCTCGTCCAACACCTCGCCCGATTCCAGGCGAAATGGTTCATTCAGCGTTAGATCTATCTCAAACATTTTGGCTCCCTTTAATTTCTTCCTAGTACTTTGGCACCGTCGGGTCGACATCATTCGACCATGCGGTGATGCCGCCCTTTAGATTTATCAATCGACCCTGAAAACCCGCGTCCTGCAAATAGCCGATCGCTTTCGCGCTTCGAACGCCGCCTTTGCAATGAACGATCGTCGTTCTCCCTTTCGGTATTTCGCAGATACGATTCACAATCTGCCCAAGCGGGATGAGCTGCGCGCCGGGAATATTAGCAAAGTCGTATTCGTGAGGTTCGCGCACGTCGATTATCTGCAGGTCCACCTGCCCCTTGATCCAGCCGTCGAGCTCCTTTGCCGAGATCTCTTCGTATGGAAGTTCCTCCTCGACCGGCAAATTCAAACCGCAGAACGCATCGTAATCGACAAGTTCCTTGATGGTCGCGTTTTCGCCGCAAAGCTCGCAGTGCGGATTTTTGCGGAGTTTCAACTCGCGGAATCTCATCGTCCACGCATCAAAAAGCAGCAGTCGGTTGAGCAAGATCCCTTCCGCTCCCAGAATTACTTTCAGAACCTCACTGGCCTGTATCGTGCCGACGATCCCCGGCAGAACACCAAGAACACCGCCCTCGGCGCATGACGGAACAAGCCCGGGTGGCGGCGGTTCCGGGTATAGACAGCGGTAACATGCTCCGCGCCCGGACCAGAACACGCTCGCCTGTCCTTCGAAGCGAAAGATCGAGCCGTAAACGTTTGGCTTACCCGTCAATACAGCCGCGTCATTGACCAGGTATCGCGTTTGAAAATTGTCGGTTCCATCGACAACAACGTCGTATTCCCTGAACAATTCCAAAGCGTTCTCACTCGTGAGCCGCGTCTCGAAAGCTTCGACGTTGATGTTCGGGTTGACATCTTTCAATCGATCGGTCGCCGATGCGATCTTCGAACGCCCTATATCCTTTGTCCCGTGAATGATCTGCCGCTGTAGATTCGATCGATCTACCACATCAAAGTCGACGACGCCCAGAGTGCCGACGCCGGCCGCCGCAAGATACAATCCCAAGGGCGAACCCAGTCCGCCGGTTCCTATCGTCAAGACACGAGCATTCTTCAGCTTCCGCTGCCCATCGAGTCCAACCTCCGGCAGGATCAGATGTCGCGAGTATCGCTGGTACTCTTCTGTAGTTAGCGCTGGCAACTCCTCCGCCGGGGCTGCCGCACTGCCGCCTGCGATCGAGGGCACGATGGTTAGCTCATCACCGTCAGAAAGCTTCGTTTTTGGCCCGTCGAGATAGCGGACGTCTTCGTCGCCGACATAAAGATTGATGAAGTTGCGCAGCGTGTCCTGCTCGGTGTAGAGGTGTTTTCTCAACCCGGTGAATTCGCCGGTGAGTTCATTCAGGGCCTCATCCACGCTCGTCGCGTTGACGGCGACCTCAGACTTGCCCCCGGTAAACTGTCGTAAAGGTGTCGGAATTAATATATTGATTGCCATAATTTTATTGAGTGGATCTTTTGGCTGTGGCCCATGCAAAGTGGGCGACTGACCACCATGTACTTGACGCTAGCCGCCGGACCCTACCTGTTTCTCCCTGATCTCGTATCGTTCCAATTCAAACTTTGACCTGTCGTCCACCATCTCCCACGAATTCCAGTCGACCGCCCTTCTGTCACGCACGGAAACGATGATGTACGACCACACCGGCAGCGCATGATCGAGATCGAACTGCGACGGAACGGCTTCGTCATCGGGATGCGAATGATAATAGCCAACGACGTCGAGCTCCTTTTTTCGCGCGTCGCGTTCCGCCAACATCAACGCTCGCGGGTCGATCAAAACGCGATCGTGCCGCGTTTCCTGGGCGGCTGTATTCTCCATCGGGAGAGTTTCGACCACCGTTTTCGTATCGCCATCAAGATGGCCGAGTAAAAGGCCGCCGCATTCATGCGGATAATCCGCCTCGGCGTGGACCCTGATCGCTTCAAGATGTTCCTGTCTCAACTCAAGCATTTTTCGCCTTTCTATTTTTCCCTTGTGCCTTGTCCAAAGCCTGATCGATGTCAGCAATAAGGTCCTCAACCGCCTCGATACCGACTGAGATACGCACCAATCCTTCGGTAATGCCGAGGGAGTTTCGGCGCTTCTCGGTGAGTTCACGATGCGAAGAGCTGGCCGAATGCGAAACCGTCGTAAAAACATCGCCGAGCGTCGTCGCGCGGACGACCAGCTCTAGCGAGTTCATGAACTTCCATGCTGCTTCTCGCGTGTCATCCTCGAGGACGATCGCGACCAAAGCTCCGCCGAAAGGCTCGCGAAGAACCTTCTGCGTCACGCCATCGGTGGCGAACTTCGGATAATGAACTCGCTTGATGTCGGATCTTTTGGCGAGAAGGGCCGCAAGTTTCTCGGCGTTCGAACACTGTTTTTCAAGCCGCAATGCAAGAGTTCGAAGGCCGCGAGATATGGAATGAGCCTCCCAAACGCTCAACACACCGCCGGCGAGTTTCATCGCGCTTGTCAGGGCGGCTTCATCGGCGATGTCACGAGCGACAGCAACCCCGCCGATCGCATCGGCACTGCCGCCGAGATATTTTGTTGCGGAGTGGACAACGATGTCGGCCCCGAGATCGAGCGGCCGGCAAAGAAACGGCGTGGCAAACGTACTGTCAACGATGAATTTTGCTCCGACCGAATGGGCGATCTCGGCAACAGCGGCAACGTCCAGCACCTTAAGCAGCGGGTTGGAGATGGTCTCGCCAAGCAGAACGCGAGGCTTCAATTCGTCGGCCTTCGCCTTCACCTCTTCGAGGTCCGAGAAATCCGCAAGCTGGGTCCTGACACCGAAAGCCCCGAAAATGTTGAACAGCAAGTCGAAACTTGCTCCGTAAAGATCGCGCGAAGCAAGCACGACCGAGCCTGAATTCAGATCGCTCGCGAGCAGGGCTGCGTGGAGAGCGGCCATTCCCGAGGCGTAAGCCCTGGCAACTGCTCCGTTCTCGAGGACCCGGACCGCTTCCTGCAGCGCATCGACCGTTGGGTTGCCGTAACGCGTGTAGATGTAGTCTTTTAGATCGCCCGAAAATACGCGGTCGGCCTCCTCCATCGACGCATAGCTGTAAGTCGAGTTGGCAAAGATCGGCGTCGAATTTGGAAGCCCCTGAGGCAACGGCGCACGTTCGCCCGCATGTACGAAGTCAGTTTCTATGGATCGTTTGGCCATAAGTTTAAAATCAAAAAAGCCCTCGTGCTAAAGTTTGCACGAGAGCTTCTAACAAGATCTTCGTTTTTCGGCGTCGAATCAAATATTCGACGTTAGTCTTTAGCAGTTTTTATCGTGGAGCAAGTTGCCTTAAATCGCCACGCTTTTGGTTTTCAATGAAATGAAGTTATCAGGTTCATCCAGAAACCGCAAGCGTGACGCCCATAATCATATGGCGACAGCGCGCGTTGATCTGAATAATAAAGTTCCTCATTTCATAAGTTTCGCTTTCGCGAAACATTTCTAAACTACAACAACAATTTCGGCGGTGTCAAATAAAAAGCAGCGTCTTGCATTTTGGCTGCTAATACTAAGGTCCCCTCCTACATCACGGGGACTCGAGGTTCCCAACCCAAAGCCGCCGAAGTTAGGCCATCCTAAGGCTATCCGCAAAGTACCGCGCCGCCGTTGATATTCAATATCTCGCCGGTAATGTGTCGCGACCAATCAGACAGTAGAAAACAGATCGCCACCGCGATGTCGTCCGTCGCCGCCATCCGCTGAAGAGGGATCGATCTCAGCACTTTCTGCTTATACTCTTCGTCATCAAAAACCTCGCGCACCATCGCCGTTTCGATCCAGCCGGGGGCAACAGCATTGACGCGGATCTTCGGGCAAAGTTCGCTGGCCAGTGCCTTCGTGAACGAGATCTGGCCGCCTTTCGAAGCGGCGTAATTCGAATAATTCGCCTCGCCGCGCTGGCCGGCGGTGGACGAGACCATCACGATGGCTGCGTTCGACTGCTTTTTCATCGCAGGAACGCAAGCCTTTGTCATCGCCCAAGCAGATTTCAAATTTGTGTTGATTACCTTGTTCCAAAGCTCCTCTGACATCTCCTCGATCGGAGCTCCATCCCAGACACCGGCGTTGCACACAAGCAGATCGATCCGGCCAAAAGCTTCGAGAGCCTGCCTTGCGATCTCGTTTGCCTGACTAAAGTCCGATACGTCAGCCCTGACGGCGATCGCCCCGACGCCTCTGTTCTTGCACATTTCGACCGTTTCAAAAGCCTCGGCATCGTTGCTCAAATAATTGACGACCACATTCGCACCACCTTCGGCTAGCCGCAACGCCGTGGCCCGGCCGACACCTCGCGATGATCCCGTTACGATCGCCGTTTTCCCGGCAAAAAGATTGTTCGGAAGCTGAATGTGCGATGTCATTTCGGTCATCTGGGCCTCGGATCAGGTCGAACTTGTAGTGTGCAGAAGATTCTACACAATCCTCCGTTAAGATGAAAAATACGGCCGCAATGATTGTAAATTTTTGCGCCCATAGGGTTTAGTGGGGCGGACGATTAAGGACGGATCCCTCGTTCGTGGTATTTTTGTGTAACACACGCGTAACAGCCAGATGCCAGGAGCTCTAGGATCAGGATCGACTGCACAACCCGGTTTCGACAGGCTGGAATTCGCTTTCCTCGCGGCGGTCTCAGCATTTCTGTATTTGTTTCTGTTCGAACTTCCGGCGACGCCTTTTTTTGGTGACGCCGACCAGTCGATCTTTCTTTATGAAGCCCAACGAATGGTTCACGGCGATGTGATGTATCGGGATTTTTTCGAGTTTACGATGCCGGGCACACAGACATTTTATGCCCTGCTGTTCGTTATCTTTGGTGAAAAATTCTGGGTCTTGAGCGTAACCGTCCTCGTGCT
Source organism: Pyrinomonadaceae bacterium (assembly GCA_021463165.1). Lineage (GTDB taxonomy): Bacteria > Acidobacteriota > Blastocatellia > Pyrinomonadales > Pyrinomonadaceae > OLB17. The sequence continues at coordinate 250,368 of JAJTWY010000002.1, forward strand.
CGGGCTCGTGACCGCGGCTCTGATCCTCGCGATATCGAAAAAAGTACTGCCATCTCCGCTGCACTTCGTTCCAGCAGTTCTTTTCATTTTTCTTGGCTTTCGATGGGCCGGTTTTGATGGGTCGCACCGGATGTTCAGCCCGGTCTTTATCCTGCTTGCGGTTTTGCTGATCTTAAGAAGCAGGTCGGCACTAAACCTTGCCGCCGCTGGATCATCGCTCGGGCTGGCATCGTTCTTTACGCAGCAGCGAGGTGTGGTCGCTCTCGTCGCGGTCGTTGTTTACCTTTCGATAGATGGCCATCACACAAACTCACGATCTCGACAGACTCTGAAGAATATCGGCGTGGTCGCCACGGCTTTTGTCATCACGGTTGCGGGCCTTTCGGCATATCCTATCCTGAACGCCGGCGTTGAGAATTTCTTTTACTCTACGGTCGTATATCCTCTCAGATACTATAGTTACGGCCATCCGAATCATTTTGGGGTATACTTCGACGACTTTGCGAAAGCCTTATCGGTCGGTAAGCCTTCCGACCTGCTCGCCCTCATCCCGCTTACGCTCTACTGCGTAATTCTGCCCGTCGCGGCCGCTTGGTTCACCATTGTATTTTTGCGGGCTTGGCGCGAGAGAAATTGGGAAAAATGGAAGGGGATCGCTTTGATCGGGATCGTAGGCGTGTTTATGACGATTACGACGACTGCTCCGAACCTGCCGCGCCTGTTTCAGATCGCGGGCCCCGGACTGATCGTTCTGGTGTGGCTTGCCAATCGTTATGCGACGAGATATATGCCGAAGATCGCCGTGGCCGCCTGTTCCGCCCTCATCGCCCTAGGCGTTTTCCAGGCCGTCCGTGTGCAGACAAACTGGGACGTCGTGCATCTTGACACCCCAGCAGGACGCCTTGCGATGATCCGCTCGAAACAATCCGAACGCTACGAATGGCTGCTGCAGAACACAAAGCCGGGCGACCATTTCTTTGAGGTTTACGAGCCTTTCGCCTATTTCCCGCTGGGTCTCAAAAATCCGACACGTTACGGTCAGATCTGGCCGAGCGAATACACGCGTCCGGAACACGTGGCTGAGGCCGTCCGCGATCTCAGGTCAAAACGCCCGCGGTATATCCTTTGGGACAACAGCTATCTTTCGACGACGAGAGTTGCCGGCGATCACACTCGTCCACTCGCTGACCTTGTCGCGGCAGACTATTCTCCGGTCGGCGAGGTATATGACGTTGGCGGCAAACCGGTGCAGATCTGGGAGCTCAAAACGAAATGACGGACCGAAAACTCTCAAGACTCGATCTCGCCATCGCTGCCCTGTCCGGTGTCTTCGTCTTCCTGCTCGTATTCAAACTTCCATTGACGCCGATCCTGAACGAATCTGACCACCACATGTTCCTCTACGAAGGAATGCGGCTACTCGACGGCGATGTGATGTATCGCGATTTCTTTCAATTCACCTTTCCCGGAAGCCAGGCGTGGTATTGGCTGACGTTTTCGATCTTCGGGCTGAGATATTGGATCCTGCCAGCGACGATCGTCTTGCTCGCAGCGTCGTCGGCGCTCGTATGTCTTGCTGTTTCAAAAGCGACAATTCCGGGAAAGATCTACGTCATTCCGGCTCTGCTCTTTATCTTTTTCGGGTTTCGCTGGGACGGGCTCGACGGAACGCATCGGATGTTCAGTCCGATATTCCTGATGCTCGCGTCGCTGGCCATCATTCGAGGCTCAACTCCACGGCATCTTGTTCTTGCGGGTTTGTTTTGCGCCCTGGCGTCGTTTTTTACACAGCAACGAGGCTTTATAGCGATAGTCGCGATCGCAAGTTTCCTGCTGATCGAACACTTCCAGTCAAAGCGGGCTTGGCCCGACCTCTTGGCAAAGATCGGCTTCCTGGGCGGGTCGTACCTGGTGGTTCTGTGTGCGCTCACGGCATATTTTGCGCTATCGGCGGGAGTCGCGAATTTTATCTTCGCCACACTCGAATATCCCGCAAAGTATTACCGTTATGCGACTTACAATAATTTCGGTATTCTTGCAGAAGATCTGCAGGCCGTTCTCCGGGTCGCCAGTTTCTCAGACGCATTAGCTGCGTCCGAATCGCTGTTCTATCTATTCGTCCTCCCGCCAACGTATCTGGTTTTCTGGTTGAGCCTCATAAGACGTCGAAAGGAAATTGAGTGGGCTTCGATTCGTGCGGCGACAATGCTGGCCCTGCTCGGAACGGCGCTGACCCTCACTACGACCGCTCCTAACACCAGCCGCTTGTTTCAGATCGCTATGCCCGGACTGGTCGTCTTCGTGTGGCTTGCGTGCGGGGCAGGAGCACACTCAAAAAAGTTTGCCTGGGCCCGGCCGTTTCTCGTCACGGGTACGGTGATATCAATTGTCTTAGGTTTTGTGCAGGCGATCCGGCTGCAAATGACACCGCTGACCTATCTCCAAACGCCGTCCGGCCTGGTCGCCTATCCTGCGAGCCGGATCATCGATGAGCGATACCGTTTTCTGATAGCCAATACAAAGCCCGGCGATATGCTTTTCGAAGCATATCAGCCGTATATCTACTTTCCGCTCCATCTGCGAAATCCTACGAAATACGGTCAGATATGGCCCAGTGACTACACAAGGCCGGAACACGTGACGGAATGCATCGCCGATTTGAAGGCCACGCGGCCACAATATATCCTATGGAACAACGACCTTAGCAAACCGGCCGAACTTCGCGCGGATGGCGATCACACAGGGCCCCTCGCGGAATATCTGAAGCAGAATTACCGGCCTGCGAGTGGTGTGATCGAGATTCCGGAAGGCCGTATCCAGATCTGGGAACGGGTCGATCAAGACGATTTCAACAAGTGAACGAAACCAATCTTCTCGAAGACCAGCCCATCGCCTGGACGCCGACGCCGGAGGTGATCGAGCGTGCGCAGCTGACGCGATTTATGAAGCAAGTCGGCGTCTCGACATGGGACGAGCTGTACGAATTCTCGATCCGCGATGTCGAAAAGTTCACGGAAGAGGTTTTGAAATTCCTCGACATTAAATTCGACCCGCCATACGAAAGGTTGATGGATGTTTCTGAGGGTGTTGAGTTTTCTAAATGGTTCACGACAACGTCGGCCACGGAGGCGGAAACACGACCGGTAAGGAGTGTGCGCCACGCAGGCCTCAATATCACAAGCATGTGCCTCGACCGTTGGCAAACCGACGAGATGAAAGACCAGCCGGCGGTGATCTGGGAAGGTGAGGATGGAGAGATAAAAGGTCGAAGCATCGCGGAACTTCTTTCTGAGGTAAATGCCATAGCTGCAGGCCTTAGAAAGTACGGCTTCGGCAAAGGCGACGCGATCGGCATCCATCTGCCGATGATGGTCGAGACCGTTGTCGCTTTACTAGCGATCAATCGCATTGGTGCGATCGTTGTTCCTGTTTTTTCGGGTTACGGCGTTGAGGCAATAGCTAGCCGGATGAATGCGGTCAAAGCGAGGGCGATCTTCACGTGCTCCGGCTTTTCGCGAAGAGGAAAATTTTTCAACGCCTGGCAGATCGTTGAAGATGCAATCGCACAATGCCCGACAATCAGTCACCTCTTTCTCGTTGATGATAAGAAAACGGCTTACAGCGATAGGTCAAAAGCTGTTCGCTGTATTCGGTACGCCGATATGATCGCCGACGTAACGAGTGATTTTAGACTGCCCGCCGAACCAACCTCCGCCGAAGACCCGCTCATTATCCTTTACACCTCCGGCACAACGGGGAAGCCTAAAGGCATTGCGCACACGCATGCGAGTTTTCCGATCAAGGCGGCGCAGGATATGGCGTTTGGAACTGATGTCGGACGCGGCACGCGGATCTGCTGGTACACGGACATCGGCTGGATGATGGGGCCGTGGCTGATCTACGGCGCGTTGATAAACGGTGCAACGATCTGTATCTACGACGGCGCGCCCGATTACCCAACGCCCGATCGAATGTGGGAGTTTTGCGCAAAACATAAAGTCGAGGTGCTCGGCATTTCACCTACTTTGGTGAGAGCTTTGGCTGCGAGCGAGGAGAAAACAGCTGACAGCTTAAAGCTAACAGCCGATAGCTGTCCTTACACGAGACATGATCTCTCAAATTTGCGCATCTTCGCATCGACCGGCGAGCCGTGGAATCCGGCGCCGTGGTGGTGGCTGTTCGAAAAGGTCGGCAACTCGCGCCTCCCGATCATCAACTACAGCGGCGGCACCGAGATCGCGGGCGGCATCTTGATGGGAAATCCGCTGCTGCCGATCAAGCCGTGCTCGTTCCCCGCGCCGTGTCCGGGAATGGATGTTGACATCCTCGACGAAGACGGCAAACCTGTCGTGGCCGGCAAGGTCGGCGAGCTTGTCATCAAACAGCCGTGGATCGGCATGGCACGCGGATTTTGGCAGGAAAAGGAACGCTATCTCGAAACCTACTGGCGGAGATTTAAAAACATTTGGGTTCACGGCGATTGGGCGATACGTGACAAAGACGGACATTGGTTCATTCTTGGCCGCTCAGACGACACGTTGAAAGTCGCCGGCAAACGCGTCGGTCCCGCCGAGGTCGAATCGCTCCTCGTCGCCCACCCGCTCGTCACCGAAGCCGCTGTCATCGGCGTGCCCGATGAAACGAAAGGTACTGCGATGGTGGCTTTTGTAGTGCGGAACGCGGACGCCATCGTCCGCAATGAGGGCGAAGCCCGAACAACCGCCTCGCAGTCGGAACCGCAGCTAGCGGACGAGGGCGTCCGCGTTCGGTTGGAAGACGAATTAAAATCTCTTGTTGCGCGCGACATGGGCAAACCGCTCGCGCCGTCTAAGATCCATTTGGTCTCCGCCCTGCCAAAAACCCGCAACGCCAAAGTCATGCGCCGCGTGATCCGCGCGGCTTACCTGGGCGACGACCCGGGCGACCTGTCGGCGCTCGAAGATCCAAATGCTGTGAAGGAAATAGCGAAAGCTCGCACTTAGCAGCCAAAGGAGCGAATTGGAAGACTATACCAAGCAAGAACTTCACGATGCTCTCGATGCGATCCGTTCGACAATCGCCAAGATCGAAAAGGTTGAGGAGAAACCTGCTCTTGGGAGATCGCAGCGGACCTTGATCGAGAGAAGGCTCAAAGCCCTACGGATCGCGATAACATTGATCCGCAGAGAGATCGGAACGAAATAAATGGCTTCAATGCTCTATACGATCGGCCATGGCCGGCATCCTTTCCCTTATTTTCTTGAACTGCTGCGGAACTTCGAGATCGAGTTCGTATGCGATGTCCGCGCCTTTGCGCGGTCTAGGTGGCCGCAGTTCAACGGGTTAGTGCTAGCGTCTCTGCTAGAAGAGAATGCGATCGGTTACGAGCATCTCCCGGAAACCGGCGGCAAGAACAAGCCGGAACCGGCCGACCTCGAATGGGGCGTGAACCGTATCGTCGAGATTGCCTCTGACCTTCGAACCGTAATGATGTGTTCAGAATCAAAGCCTCTGTCCGATCACAGGATCCCGCGAGCAAATTGCCATCGTGTCGGAATGCTCGCCCCGATGGTCCGCGAACGCGGCGTTTCGAGGATCATTCATATCTTACCGAACGGCGAAACGGCCGAATTTGACGAATCAGCGGTTCCTTCGATCTGGTGAGTGCCTAGACGCAGAGGCAGGTGGCGTGCGTTTCCAGCCATCTTATTTCCTAACGACCTGTCGCGCGTTGCCGGAATTTCTGTTCACGTCGAACACGCGAAGTGTGATCACATACTCGCCGGGAGCACTCGGGACATCGATCGTGAAATCTTCCCGGGACGAATCCGCGATACCGTCGTTTGGATAAACAGCAGTCCATTCGCCGCCATTGATGCTGTATTCGGCACGGACGATGTAACTAGAGGCATCGACAGCCGAGAACGCAACCTTTCCTGAGTTTGCTGCACCGGGGGTCACGACAGGTGCCGTATTGTCAATGTCGATCGGCTCGGTCGTCCTTTCACCTGAGAGTGCAAGAGCGATCGGGTTCGAAGCAGAATCGTAGGCCACTACCTTGAATACGTACCGTCCATCGGCGAGCGACTGTCCGTCGATAGCAAGGAAATTCTCAGCGAGGCCCGACCTCAATTTGCGAAACTCCGTGTCCGAGACTTCCCGGTAGAGAACGTCATAGGTAAGCTTATCGCCATTACGATCCTCGGCTGTCCATTGCAGCGAAGTGGCACCGCGCTGATAAACCTTCCGCGGCGGTACGGCAACGACCGGAATGCCGAAATCAGCCGGCGACATACCGGCGAGTTCGATATTCGGGTCGATCTGGACCGGAGGATTTGCTGCAAGGCCGACGTTGGTCGGAAGAACGTTGATGGCAAGAATCTCTGGGGCGATATTTCGTGTGACAAATGCCAGATTGACCTCGTGCAGAACGGCGTTTGATGCTCGAAGGACGGCACGCCATTGAAAAAAGCGGGCCTTCGGGCTTAGGACCTGAGTCCCTTTCGGATCTGTAGCCGCCGCGCTCCAGTCGCTCCAGGTCTCGTCCGGCTTCTCCGTGTTGCCTGAGCGTGTCTGGAGGGCGACGCTGCCAGTCGAGTGCCACCAGATACGGCCCCAGGTCGCCGAACCTTTCGCATCCAGGACCACCGAACTATAACTGCCCTCGGCGACGGTTTCGGGCCCGAACTTGAACAAAGAACCTGGATTGCTCGATGTCGCTATCAGACTCCTGCCGTCTGTCCTGATCGTTGATATCTGATTTGCATCGGTCTGAAGCACAAGCGTTTCGCTGCCGTCATTGCCGACGTTATAGATCCTTCCCTTGTCAGATGTTCCGACGAGGACACCGCGTCCACTCTCATAAGCGTAGAGCGAAAAACCCGTGACCGTGGGCGATGCCCATATCACGTCGATCGCGCCATCAGGCAAGATGCGGTAAACAGCACTCTTCGCCGCCGTGAGGTCGTATCGGCTCTTTGGGGGTGTTTCAGGCGTTGCGGGATTTGGCTTCTCGACCGATACCGTCTTGCTTTCGGACGCGGCAGCCGGAGCGGCTTCGGCCTCCGCTTTCGGCGCCGATGCCGACGCTGCGATCGCAAGTACATAGATCGATCCGTCCGGGCCAACGGCGAGCTCGTGTATCTCACGCAGCGATGAATCGAGCAGGCCAAACGGCTTTCCATCGGTCCCGAACCGCATCACAAGGCCATTCGAATCCGTTCCCGCGTAGAGATTCCCACGACCGTCGGCCGCCAGCGAGATAATATGGCTTTCGCTCGTATCGAACAACAACGATGCCTCGGCTGAGGCGTTTGCGGACTTCACCTTATAGATCTTGCCGCCGTCGCCCGTACCGACCGCAAGGCCGTCAGGCAGAACGGCGAGCGACCAAATGTACTTAGCCTTGGGGTCGAAAAAGACGTCAGCTTTGCCTGATGCTTCGAGCTTGTAAACCTTGCCGTCCGGAGAGGTAGCGGCATAGATCTCACCGCCGCGTCCGACCGCGAGTGCGGAAACATTCAATTCAGCAAGATCCGCAAACAGCGAACCGCGGCCCGAAGCATCGACCTTAAACACCTTGCCGTCGCCGCCGGTCCCGAGGTAAACATTGCCCGATGTATCCACGGCGCTCGACCAGATATATTGCTGCTCGGTCTTGAATACCTCAGCAGATCTCGGCGCCAGCGAGATCGCGCCGTTATGATCGATCGAGACGCCATTCGAATCCCCCTTTAGCACATCGGAACGAGAGCTTACTGACCAAACAAGAGGTTCAGAAGCCGAAGCAAAAATGGTGGACAACAGTACAAGTACCAGAACCAGGAAAGGATTTTTCATTGAGTATATCTATGCCGCCACGGCGAATGTTGATTCACGCAATGATAGCAAATTAAACGCACGAAGGGCTTTCCTGCTCTTTGTGATCCTTGTGTTTTGTAGTGCCTTCCGGCTTCTGCGTTAGACGCCTTTCTCTCTATGCCGCCGTTTTCGAGGATTTCTTGGACCTTTTCGCACCTTCGACGCGAGCCGCCTGGATGAACTTGATCGCATCCTGCATATCTTCGGCATCTCCCGTGATCAATCGAGCACTGCGTTCACGGGTCAGGTATGCCCAGAACCACGCGAACATTACCGCTAAACGGTTACGGAAACCGATCAGGAAGAAAACATGAAGGAAGAGCCACATGAGCCAGGCGACAAATCCCTTGAACTTCATCCCCGCAGCCTGAGCTATTGCCTTGCTTCGGCCGATCGTGGCCATCGTGCCCTTGTCCCAATAGACAAATCTTTCGCGAGGCTTGCCATCCATTTCGGCAAGAATATTCTTCGCCGTCTGCGTTCCCATCTGCATCGCGGCCGGCGACACGCCCGGGACAGGCTCTCCATTCTCCTGCAGAAGGTAGGCCATATCGCCGATGACGAAGATATTCGGAAAATTCTTGAGCGAAAGGTCAGGCTCGACGAGGACCCGTCCGGCTTTGTCGATCTCGACGCCAAGTGCCTTGCCAAGCGGGGAAGCGGCAACCCCCGTGGCCCAAAGGACAACATCGCAATCGATCCATTCGCCACCCACCTTGACGCGGCCCGGCTCGATCTCGGCCACAAAGCTGTTCAGGCGAACGTTGACACCGATACTTTCAAGCTGGCGTTTTGCGCTTTCCGAAAGGTCGCTCGCGAAGGTACCGAGAACGCGATCCGATCCTTCAAAGAGCGTGACTCGCGCCCTTTTTGTATCTATCGCCCGGAAATCTTTTGCCAATGCTTGCCTCGCGATATCGGCGATCGCACCGGCTAGCTCGACCCCGGTCGGCCCTCCGCCGACGACAACAAAACTCAGGTGGCGTTGGCGGCCCGTCAGGTAGGCGTCACGCTCGGCGAGCTCAAATGCAAGCAGAACACGTCGGCGGATCTCGACGGCGTCCTCCAGGGTCTTTAGGCCCGGTGCCGATGTCTCCCAGTCGTCATGGCCAAAATAGGCGTGCCTCGAACCGGCCGCAATGATCAGCCGATCGTATTCGACCTTTGAGCCATCGCCTAATATTACCGTTTGGTTCTCATTGTCGAACGCTACCGCCTCGCCGAGGATGACCTCGATATTCTTGGCGTTTGCGAGTATCCGGCGTATCGGCTGCGCGATCTCGCCCGGCGAAAGCACCGCTGTCGCTACCTGATACAGCAGCGGCTGAAAAACATGGTGATTCTTACGGTCGATCAAGGTTACCTGAACCGGTTTGTTTGCAAGTGCTTTGGCCGCCCAGAGACCGCCGAAACCGCCGCCGATGATGACTACTTTTCGTTTACTCTCCATGCCGTCCCTCGATCAGTAAGGCGAAAACCAGGCCCGTCGCGTATCAACTCCCAATGTATCTGGAATAGAGGGACCTTGCGGCCGCGATGTCATCGACTCCTTTAATGATCGCCCTCCCATCGGCGAAGACCGTCATTTCGTTCTCGCCCATAGAGAATCGGACAAGGTATTCGTTCTGTTTCACGGCGCCCAAGTGGCCCACACGTTCAGCCAAGGACGCAAGATCGATCTTTACGGGCTGTGCAGGAGCTATCTGAACAGCATCGCGGCCGCATAGAACTGCGGCGAAATCCTGCACTTCGGCATCGAGAAACTCAAAAACCTTTTGTCCGCAGCAGATACAGTCGGGGTCGGGTTCACCGAGCTTTATCCGCTGCCGATCGTTCGCCCAGAGATCGAACTGCATCAGCGATCGATGTAGAGCGTCGAAATTCCCCGTCAATATCTTTAGGGCCTCAGCAACCTGAGCGGCCGAAACGGTCGAAATGATCGGCATGATCACCCCCACCGTGTCACAAGTGGGCGACGAGCCCGCATCGGGCATCTCGTCGAAAATACACCGCAGGCAGGGCGTTCTGCCGGGAGTGATCGTCATCGTCGTACCGTAGCCCGATACCGCCGCCCCGTAGATCCAAGTCATTCCGCGTTTAACACAAGCATCGTTGAGCAGATAGCGAACCTGAAAGTTGTCTGTTCCGTCGATAACAAGATCGCAGCCTTCGATCAGCGATTCGATATTCGAGTGATTCACATCCGCGACGATAGCCTCGACCTCGATATCTGAGTTTACCTCGGCGATACGTGCCTTCGCGGCTATCGATTTCGGAAGACGCTCAGCGGCGTCGGATTCTTTGAACAAGGACTGGCGCTGAAGGTTAGTGAATTCAACGAAATCGCGATCCACGATACGCAGGCTGCCGACACCCGCACGTGCCAACATTTCTGCGTTTGAAGCCCCCAGAGCTCCACAGCCCACGAGCAATACACGAGAGGCCAGGAGTTTCTCCTGGCCGTCGCGTCCGATCGGTTTGAATAAAGCTTGGCGGCTGTACCTTTCGTACACTACTTTTTGCGAATGCGTTTCGACGTCACCCACTCGTCCCATTCTTTGCCGTAACCAGTTTAAGTTATGTAATGAACATTTCCCTCTACCTCAACGATGGTGGCGGGATACCATTTGCCTTTCCACTCGACCTCGACGGCCGCTCCTTTTGAGTATTGGATGATCCTTGGCGATCGGAGGTTCTTCTCCGCGATCCATTCGTCGTCGCTCGATTCCCAACCGTAGTAATGTATCTTGTGCTCACCGGGCCGCGAATCAATAATAAATCCCTTCCACCAATCATTCGCGCTATAGGCTTCAACCCGTTCGCCGACGCGGGGTGCGGCCACGCGTCCTGCCTTTGCAATGATCATTTGAGGATCGAAACTGCCGGTAAACGCTATCGTAGCCATTTGTTCCTCACCGAAGAGCATATCCTCTTCGCTATTCTTGCCGAGTTCGGCAAATGTGACCAAACCGTTGCGATCACGGTCAACAAAGGCTTCCCCGTTGAAGGCCGAGATCAGCGATTCGGTAAATGTCCAGTTTGACGTCGATATCTGGCTCGCCCTCGATGAGGCGAGTACGCCGTAGGACACCCTTCTTGGCGCTCGCTTCACAGAATTTGCCATTTCCCCCGAATAACAATTGTCGAGGGCGATGATCGCGTGTGACCCTTTGAAATGTTTCTCGATCGTGTCCGGGATCGAGTCGAATCTCCAGCCCTTGACCGCATTTCCGGCGTCATAGGTGGCCAAATACGGGACAGCATCATCGGTCTTGTATCCATGGCCTTCAAAGTAAACGTAAACCCAATCGCCGGCTGCCGGCTTTTTGAGAAACTCCGCAAATCTTGTCTCAACCGTTACAGTATCCGCATCTGCATCGGCTAGATAGACTAACTGCGAGTCGGGCACCCCGCGTTTACGCAAGACTTCCAACAGGACTTTATCCTTCCGGTTCTTTTGCGGAAAAGAGGCAAAAGTACGTGAATTCTTCCATTCCACCAGGCAGACAAAAAATGCCCACGTCCGTTTGGGATTCCATTCGGAGCCTAAAACGATGTTGCTCCCTAACATCAGTAGCAGTGTCGCGACGACCAGTTCAATGCCGAGAATGTTACGTCTTTTCATGGTCTAGCGATCGAATAACCTCCGTACAAAACTTCGCGTGTCAGAGTTCATCTCGTCGTCAATGATGCTGCCGAGACGTGATGACCGAGCCCGCAAGCTGCTCAATTTCCGCCTGTCGTCTGCCAGACGTTTCCTTTCCTGCTCAATTTCGTTGCGCGCCCGCTGGCGTGCGATCTCCATACCGCCCTTTCGAATAAAGTCGATGATGGTTGGCAACTCGTCGACATCGAACCAAATGCCATGTTCCTTGCATATATCGACTATAACGCCCGACGCTCTGGCAAAATTGTTACGGTTCATCAGGGCCCCGCAATCCGGACAGGGAACATAGTTTATTTTCGTCATCGATGTCCCGTGGTCAGTACGATTGTTAAGGAATGTAAGAACGGCGGACTGTCGTTCGGTATCAGTGCAAACCGTCTCGAACGTCGCTACATCGATCCAGAGGCCGTCGCATTTTGCGCAGGATCGAAAACTGGTATCGCCAACCTCGAGACCGACCAGCTCGACCCTGCACCTTGGACAATCGCCGCCGGCACTCTCCAGACTGACGTCGACCGGTGCAGCGATCGCTCCGCAATGTCCGCAGAATCTCGCCCCGAGGAACATCAGTCCCAGACACCTCGGACATCCGACGGTTTTCAATCTGCTCTTGCAAAACTCGCAGCTCGCCCGATCGCTCGCGACCGCCGCTCCACAATTCGGGCAATTTAGCGCTTCAACACTCATTTCGCCATATCTGAAAATCTGCTCAAGATCGAGGCCCTCATCAAGGCAACTGGCGCCGGTTTCCCGGTCCATATCTCAAACTGCTTTGCCCCCTGAGCAACAAGCATCTCGACCCCTCCGACTGAAGGTATCCCTGTCTTTCTCGCTTCACGTACGATCGGCGTATCGTAAGGCTTTGTGACAAGATCATAGACGAATTTTACACCCTCTAACTGGTCTGCTGTAAATAGGGTTTTGTCGGCAAGCTCACCCGACATTCCGAGTGGGGTGGCGTTGACAAGAATATCGAAGTCGCCAGGTCGCAGCATGCTCAGTTCAAAGGAGTCGACGTCAAAATCTCGGCCAAGAGTTCGCGCACTCACGACGTCGCGGGCAAAAATCTCTACTCTCGCCCCATCCGCTTTTAGGGCGTAAACGCAGGCACGAGCCGCGCCGCCGGCGCCGCATACCGCAACCCGTGCGTCTCGCACATCTCCAAAATGAGCCTTTAGCGGCGTGATGAAACCATGGGCGTCCGTATTGGATCCGGTCAGGATACCGTCCTCGATCTTGACGGTGTTTACTGCCCCAACGTTTGCAGCAGTTGTATCCAACGCGTCGAGATGCTTCATTATCGACATTTTATGCGGCATCGTAACCGAGAACCCGCCGAAATTTAGCTCGATCTCACGGGAACCGTGGCGAACCATACGCTGCATGAATTGGTCGATATCCTTAACCAGAAACGGAATGAAAACGCCGTCAAAACCCGCATCCGAAAACGCCGGGTTGTGCATGAATTTTGATAGCGACTGCGATACGGGATCGCCAAGGATCCCAAAGACCTTAGACTCAGGGCTGAGCTCCTTGATCCGATAAAGGTCAACAAGTTCGCTGCCCAAGATCTGGCCGGGTGCGGTCTCGTCGCCGGATCCAAGAGACGCATAGGTCAAGAGAGCTCCGTGGGCAGGTCCAAGTATTCGCGTCCATACTCCTGCCTCACCCATCGCGATCGGAACAAACTGCTTTCCGGGCGTTCTTGCCCTAGTAAACAGCTTCCACAAAGGAATTGCGTCGGTAATATCGCGCACGCTAACGGCGATCTTAACGGCATCGGCGTCCGAGGCTGCTAACCTTTCAAAGATCGAGTCCAGGTCCGATGGAACCCCATTGAAGTCGTGGAAAGACGCGATCTTTTTTCCGGTGACGCTGACACTGTTTAGAATGTCTTCTTCAAGATCCGAAGCCCAACCGCCGCCAGACTTCGACCAGAACCGGAGACGTTCATCGACCGAAAGTTCCCGATTCCCGCCCTGCTCCGGTGAGCGAAAGGTTGCCAGAACCGCCTTTGACGTGTGCGGTTCGGTCATTTTATCGAGTTCCTCCGGTGCGAGACAGTCGAAACGCAGTTCTATTACATCGGCTATCTCCTCGGCCTGCCTGATCTTCCCGATCATTTCCTCGGTCGTCTTCGCACAAACCGATATGCAGATCTTTCCGTTGTTCATGTCGTCGAACTTTTCTGATGCATTACAAAACTGATCGCCATAATAAGGCAGACGATAACGCAGATCGAGGCCGCGACAACGATGGCTGTATTGCCGCTTTGCTCCACCGCGATCGCTGTCGCCGCCCAGGCAATGGAAAGCGAAAATAGATAGTTTCTGAAAGCGAAACGGATCAGTACGGCAACACCGGCCGCGACAAGCAGGGCTGCGGCTCCGATCGCGCTCCATACCGCTGAGGACAAGTCCGTATTCAAGTATTTTAGGAAGATGACAAGATTCACTAATGTCGCCGCCATCACCCACCCCGCGTAGAGGCCAATGGGCGATTTTGTAAAGAGACCACCGCTTTGATCGTCGAGACGAGAAAACTGGGCGATGATCGCGATCAAGACTAGCGCCATGGCTGCGATCAACCCGAGGCAATATCCGATCTGCTCCCGGTGCCAAAAGTAGAGCCACAAGCAATTCAATACGCAGGTGACGACGTACAGCGACCGGACAGATCGAAATCGGACAAGATTTCGCGGGACCAGCTGATAAATGCTGAAGGCGATGAGCCCCAGATAAACGAGCGTCCATATCGAAAAGGCAAAGTTCGCAGGTGTGAGGACGGTTGGATACCTGTCGGAGATCGCTCCCGGTGTGACACCGTTTAGATAGCCGGCCGCCGCGAGCACGTTAAAGACGACCGTGGCGAGCGTTGCGATCAACGTCAGAACGGAACGCATTCGGTCTTGCCCATTTGGCTGATTTTCCATAACAATAATTATCGCATTAGTCGTATAATAATCGTTCGGCTGTGAAGCCGCGCTACGATTTCGTATGAAAATGGCGTAAATCGTAACGTCTGCCGATGAGCGATAGGCAGGAATTTAAAAATACCAACCAAAATCGTTGGGCCTGCGTCATAACTTCGTCCGTGGCATTTGGATTGCTACTGACACTTATGAACGCACTTTCCCTCTTTCCCCGGATGCGTAATACGAAAGAGGAAGGGAACGAAATGAAACTTAGAGAATCAATTCTTGGGTTAATGATGATAGCAGGTCTCACCATAGCGGCATCAGCCCAGAAGAGCGACCCGCCAAAACAGCCACCGCCCAAAGAAAAGCCGCCGGTTGTAAATCCGCAGCCTAAACCGCCGCCGAAGGAGAACGAGAAACCCAAAAAGCCCGGCAATGAAATGGCGGCATGGAAGAATGAGGAAGGCGAGATTGGCTAGAAAAACGAAAAGAGGTCGCACAAGAAGGCGGCCTCTTATCATTTGCTAATTGCTTCTAACCTTCGCCGACAACTTCCCTATCTGCATAAGCTTCCGAACCGGATGGGCTTTGCCGATCTCAAGATTTGCGTCAAAGAAATTCCATGTAGTCAGCCCGTCCTCGCTTTCCGGCTCTAGAAGATAGAAAACGAGCCTTCCCAAGGGCTGCGCCGTCCTAACGAGAATGGTTCCGGCGGGAAATGACTCCACACCTTTCGTGTACTTCCCGGTGAGCTTCATCTCATTATGTCCCTGAAAAGGCCTCGGCGCCTTGACGGCCGTTTCGATCGAAAAAGTATCGACATCGAGATCGGCCGCAGATGTAAGTTCTTCTACAAGAATTCCATGCTGTTGCAGCTTATCTACGATCGCTTTGTCGTAGTTGAAAACATACGCCTTCGGGACCGGAACACTGCGCGTCGCTGCGAACATACCGATATCCTCCATTAACATCGGCGTAACCTTGTCCTCTATCATGGCAGTCATTTCCTTGCCAGAACGCGGATTCTTAACCTTCTCAACCTCGCCCACCAAGATCTCGACCTGCTTCGGGAGGGCCTTGGGCTGAAATGCGACGCCCATCTCGACGGGAGACGTTCCGGCCATCGTTCGTGTCGTCTCTTCGTCGATGGTCTTCAACATCCGTGCGATCGACTTGCCGTTTGCCGCAAAGTACTGAAGGATCTCCTCAACGAAACGCTCACTGACCTCGACACGGCGTTTGAAAGTTAAATAGCTGTAAGCTTCGGAAAGGATCGTTAGTCGATTACGTAGCCCGCCGTAGTTCTGGCCGATCCTCGGTTGATGCGTAAAGGCCTCCCAGACATTCTTTTCATTCGGCCTTGGGCGGTTCGCGAACCCCCGGAAATTACCGTAATAGTACGTGCGAAACTTGTGGTCATGCAGCATTGACTTCGCGATAGCCGGCATCATCTTGTTTCGCTGGTAATCAAGTATCCTCTGGTCAGTATTCGGATTGAGTGGCTGTGAATAGGTCAAATGATAACCATGGTACGAGCCGTTCGTCGTATGCAGATCGACCGAAACCAGAGGGTCCCACCGATTGAACAAACTGACCAGTCCGCGGGCCTCGGGGGAATCGAGTTTAATATAATCGCGGTTCAGGTCAAGCCGCTGAGAATTTTCACGAACCCCAACACCGCCGATCGGGCCATTTTGCGCCGTCCGGTTGTCCATGCTGATCTTCTCGTTCCCGTCAGCATTGTATATCGGAGCGAGAAGGATCGTCATTTTTGACAGCATCCCTTTCAGATCGCCGAGCAATAAACGCCGAGCGATGTGCTGAACGGCCTCTTTTCCCTCCACCTCGCCAGCATGAATATTGCCCATGATAAAGATCACAGGCTTTCCTGCAGCCTTCGCTTCAGCGGGTGTCGAGACCTTTCGATCCGACAGGATCAGGAGCGGCAGTTTTCTCCCCTCAACAGAGGTTCCAAAATTCTCGACCTTGACGAGCGGACTTCGCTTTTGCAATTCCGCAATGAACGAAAGGACCTCGTCATAACGGCTCGTTTCCTCAAAGTTCGTCGCCTCGGCTTTGGATCTCAGCGTCTCCTGACCGCTGCCGCCATACGAAAATACAGATACCAACAACGCAAGAAGAAAAATTCTCCGTCTCACTATTCCCTCCGGTTTCGACAAAATTCTCGATAAAAGTCTAACACACGCCCCTTGGCTGGGGCCCGAATGGAACCAGGCTTCCGCGTGTGAACAAAATGTTGGCCGGGCGCGTACAATTGCAAATATGAAAAATCTCGCCAAGTTGCTTGCTTTCGTTCTCCTTTTCGCGTTTACAGCCTTCGCACAGCCGGCGAATTCCGTTTCGAGGCCCACGGAGGCAGACCCGAAAGACGTCAGCTCTGTGGATAACATCCTGAAAGCCATCTATGATGTGATCTCGGGTGAGGCCGGCAAACCGCTCGACTGGGATCGGTTTCGTACGCTATTTCATAAGGATGCGCGATTGATACCAAGTGGAAAGAATGCGCAGACTGGCGTCACGACTGCTCGCGTCATGTCACCGGATGCCTACATCACAAGCAATTCACCCTTCTTTGAAAAGAACGGCTTTTTCGAACGCGAGGCAGCTCGCCACGTCGATCAATTTGGCAATATTGCTCAGGTTTTCTCGACCTATCATGCCTTTCGCAGCAAGGACGACAAGGACCCGTTCATTCGCGGCATTAACAGCTTCCAGCTTTTGAATGACGGTAAGCGATGGTGGATCTTGACCATCTTCTGGCAGGCGGAAACACCTGAACAACCCATACCGAAAAAGTATAAGAAAAGCAAGTAGGGGTCAGTTGGCTATTTCACGAATGGCCGCAGGGCATCGCGAAGGAGGCGATAGCCTTTTGCGCTAAGATGGAGACCATCTGCGACGAAGAGCTCGGCCGCAGGTTTGCTTCCGCCGGTGCCAAGCATCTGTGTCGAAATATCCACAAACGCTACATTCCTGTGCCGTTTCGACTCAGTTCTGATAAGGTCATTGCCGCGCTTCATCTCGGGCCACTGACCCCAGCGCAAGATGCTCGGCTTCATTGAGATGTAAACGACACGCGTCCGGGGCAGGTGCTTATCGCGAAACGCGATAAAGGCCCGGAAATCCGCCAGGGTATTCTCAGCCGACTCTTTAGCGTCGATATCGTTCTCACCCGAATAAACAACGATCATCTTAGGTTTGTAGGGGGCAACGATCTTCGGTGCGAAGAAGACAAGGTCATCTAGCCGGGAGCCGCCAAATCCGCGATTCATGACATTGACGCCGGGGAAGTCTTCCCTGAGCGTCGACCACATCCTGATCGTCGAACTCCCCGTAAAAACAATAGGATCTTTTGGCGGCGTCTGTTTTCGATCGATCTCCATAAATTGGCCGATCTCACCGGCCCATTCTTTCTCCCGCGTGTAAGCCGCGGGCTGCGCAAAGGTCCCAGCAGCACAAACGACAAGTGTCAAAAGGGTCAAGGGCAGTTTTCTGGTCATATCTGTAAAACGCGGGCGGTCGATTGGCGAACAACTATCGTGGGTTCAACACTTACGGTACGCGGGATCTCAACCTTCGCTTCGCCGCCGAGTCTCTCAAGCAGCGTGCGTGCGGCAAGATTCCCCATCTCGAAGAGCGGTTGTCTTATCGTCGTCAACGCCGGATTATGAAACGCGGCGCCGTGGATATCATCGAACCCGAGCACCGAAACATCAGATGGAACCCGCAGTCCCATTTCTTCGAGTGCGCGTATCGCTCCGATCGCCGAGATGTCGTTGAACGCGAGCACGGCCGTAAAGTGCTCGCCGCGAGCGAGCAGAGACCGCATCGCGGAATATCCGAGTTCCGGCGAGGGCGAATCGCCCTGTAACTGTACGGTCAGCGACGTCTCCAGTTCAATGCCCCTCTTGCGGGCCGCCTCGCTCATCGTTTCCCATCGAACGGTCGTGTCGGAGCTGAAATCCTGGCCTTTGATGGCAGCGATCTTCCGGTGTCCAAGGTTAAAGAGATGCCCGACCGCAAGTTCCGCCGCATGCTGATGATTCAATACGACGTTTGTAACGCCATCGATCTCGTCGTGGCCCGAAACATTGACGACAGGAAGAAGCGGCTCGAAGCGGATCGGCGTGTCGACCGCGATGATGCCTTCCACCTGACGTTCGACCAGCACTCGCGGAAGCCGTTCCAGCAGTTCGTGGCGATGCAAATGACTCGCGGTCAGGTAAAAATACTCGGCCGTCGAAAGGGCCGACTCGACGCCATTCAGGACCATTGCCGAGTAGCCATCGCTCAGTTCGGGAACGATAACACCGATCGTATTCGTCTTCTGAACCCGCAGCGAACGGGCAAGGTAATTCGGACGGTAGTTCAGTTCCCGCGCACCATCAAAGATCCGCTTTTTTGTCTCGGCCGGGATCGACACCGCCTGGGGCGAATCGTTGAGCACGAGTGAGAGGGTCGTCGGCGACAATCCCAGGTACAGAGCGAGGTCCTTTAAGCTGACGGGATCCCCATTCCTCGCTTTGATCGGCGTCTTTTTCGGTGAGGCCTCTTTGTCCTTGGGCATTCCCGACAGATATTGTCACAACCGACGGAAAAATATCAAGACTGGTCAGAATGAACTGATTATTTGGTCGATGAACTATCGGCCGGTAAATTGCGTTCCTTGCCGATGTATCGTCGCACATCGAACATATCCTCGGAATTTGTCATTTGCGGCAATTTTGTTCTTGACAATGATTTTTCTACGGTGCTATAAAAGCGATACTAAAACGATTTAGTAAAACGATTTACTCAAGCAGCTCCCGAAAGCAGATTCCCGGTTGCGGGCACCGTGTTTCAACGGAGTTCAGATCGTTTGGGGTTCGAGAATGCTCACGATAATAGGATTTGGAGGATCTATGAAGCGAGTGGTTTCCCTTTTGTTCAAAAGTTTTTGCGTGGTTGCAGTTGTTGTCGGCTTTTCGATCACTGCGACCGCTCAGTTCGGAGCCGGGGTTCAGGGAGTTGTGACCGACAGTACGGGTTCGATCGTTCCGGGAGCGCAGGTCTCGCTTACGAATCTCGGGACCAACGTCACAATTGAGGCGGTAACAAACGATGACGGCATCTATCGTTTCAGCAACCTCACACAAGGTACGTATCGAATTGTTGTTACCAAGGGTGGTTTTAAGCGCAAGATCGTAACAAACGCCCTGGTCGAAGCGGAAACGCTGATGAAATATGACGTTTCGCTCGAACCTGGCGAGGTCGCTGCCGAGGTTACCGTCGACGGCTCGGATCAGGTCGCTCTGGAAACCGAGACACCGAATCTGAGCCGAAACCTGACCAGCAAGGAGATCATCGACCTCCCGCAACCGGGACGTGACCCGTACGGCCTCGTCCGACTTGCACCGGGTGTTTTTGGCGATGGTGCGCGAGGGTCTTCGGGAACCAGCGCCAGACTTGGCAACTCCAGCCAGAGCGGCCCCGGCGGCTCGAATAACGGTATTTTCGCGGTTGAGAATCAGGTCCAGGTTACCGCGAACGGCCAGCGTGTGACCTCGAATAACTTCGAGATCGACGGTGTCAGCGTCAACAGTCAAACATGGGGCGGAGCGGCGGTCGTTACGCCGTCGCAGGAAGGCATCGCCGAGGTTCAGGTAACCTCAAGCACCTATTCTGCTGAGGACGGCCGCAACTCGGGGGCCCAGGTGAAGGTGATCACCAAATACGGAACGAACGCCTATAGCGGCAGTGCCTTCGTCAAGATCAACGACCCCGGCCTGAACGCCTACAACGGATTCCGAGGGATCGCCGGCGTTACTGGGTTTACCGGATTGAACCCGCAGCGCGTGAACGACAAATTCAAAACCTATGGCGGTAGTTTCGGCGGCAAGATCGTTCGGGACAAGCTGTTCTATTTCTTTGCCTACGAAGGAACGAGAAACCGTTCGAACACGATCTCATCGCCGACTTTTGTCGAAACGCCCGAGTTTCGGTCGCGACTTCTCGCACAGCGTGCCGGCACGCTTTCAGCCGCATATTTCCAGAGCGGTTTCGAACCGCGCATCAACCAGGTACTCACGCCCGCCTGCACGCTCCTGAATGCCCCATACAACACCGGCGGCACCAACTGCCAGGTAGTCGGCGGCGGTCTTGATATCGGTTCGATCACGGGTACGTACGGCACATACGTTCCCGACGCGACAAATGCGATCGGTGGCGGACTGGATGGGGTTCCCGACTTGAACTACGTTACGCTGAACAACGCAAATCGATTCCGTGGAAACCAATTCTCGCTGCGAATGGATTACCAGATGACAAACAAAGACAAGTTTGCCATTACGGGTAACATGACCCCACTCTCAACCTATTCGACCAATTCGGCGGCGCAGGCTCGCCCTCAGGCCGACCTGAACTCGGACCGATTGACCTATTTGGTCGGAGGAGTATATACACGCACGATCTCAAGCACGCTCATCAATGAGGCCCGGTTCAATTACACCAAGTGGTCGTTCAATGAGCTTGAGTCAAATCCGGATACCAACTGGGGCTTGCCTCGCGTTGAGATCGAGGCTATGTGGGGCGACCGTCTTCGATTCGGTGCACCCCGGGCGGAGACAACGCCCGGATTCTTTGATCAGCAAACAATGGATCTCAGAAACACGGTGACGAAGATCTTTGGCAACGTGATCTCAAAATTCGGCGGCGTATATCGTCGCGAGATCAATCAGTCGGCAGCTCCCGGCGGGGCAAGGCCGCTCTACTCCTTCACCCGTATTTGGAACTTTGCCAACGGAACCCCCATTTTCGAGTCGATCAATGCGGATGCGACTGGAACACCGAAAGCGAATGACGTGCCTTTCCATACGGCAAATCTGGCCTTTTTCACCCAGAACGATTGGAAATTCCGGCCAAATCTGACATTGAACTTTGGGCTTCGTTGGGATTACTTCGCCCCGATCTCGGTATCTGATGGTAATCAGATCGGCCGCCTGAAATTGGGCAGCAACGGCTTGATAGACGCGGTCATTGAGAAAGTAACGACCTTTACCGACAAGGACTACAACAATTTCGCACCTCAACTGGGTTTCGCATGGAGCCCGGAGCGATTCAACGGCAAGATGGTTGTCCGCGGTGGCGGCGGTGTGGGCTATGACCGGCTCGCCTCGGCCCTGTTCAGCAATGTGCGCTTTGCTCCGCCAAATGCAGCTCGCTACAACATCTGTTGCGGCAATAGTTCGAACAATGGCGTTATCAGTCCCACCGCCGGCACTATCCAATTCGTTCGCAGCACTGACGGTACGATCTACGGATATCCGCGAAACCCGACGCTCGGCGGCGGGTTCGGGCCGAACGGCGGCCCGTTGCTGGGTCAAGTCGAGATCTACAGTTCACCGGCTGATCTTCCGACGGCGTATGTTTATCGCTATTCGCTTGAAACGCAGTATGAACTTCCCTGGAAATTCGTAGCAACGATGGGTTATCAGGGCAGCAAGGGGAGCCGGTTCGTCCGCATTCTGCCTCTCCACCAACTGCTGGCCTCAACCGCGGCACCGACCTTCCGGCTCGCCTACTATGCAAGTCCGGACGTCAATACGTCTTACAACGCGCTGGTCACCTCGCTGCGAAAGAGATTCAGCAACTCGTTCAATGTGACCGCAAACTATCGTTTCTCGAAGAGCCTCGACACGGTTTCAGTTGAATCTCCTTGCGCGTGCACGAATCAAACTTATTCCTTCGATAACAGCACGGAGAAGGGCCCGTCGGATTTTGACGTAACCCACTACTTCAACCTGTCGGGAACGTGGGAACCGAGTTGGTTCAAGGGTCGCAAGGATATCTTCGGCGACCTGCTTCACGGCTGGGCCTTCAGCCCGATCGTCACATGGCGCGGCGGTTTTCCGTGGACACCTGTCGTGAACGGCGGTATCAATCTGTCAACGAGTTCAACGAACATTGGCGTTATTCGCCCGCGGGTCTGGTATGGTACGGCACCGCTCGAAAACTCGAACGCCACCTATCTGGCGGGCGGGCAGTTCCCTGGCAATATCATCGCCGGTGCAGCCTGTAACAACTCAACAACATTTCCCAATGGCTGTAGCAATTACTTCCTCACCACGCTGAATGGAAATAACTATGTGAATAACCGCCCCGGCATAGGCCGAAACGTTTTCCGGGGACCGCGTTACTTCAACGTCGATCTTTCTATCGCGAAACGGTTCAGTTTGGCCGGCATCAGCAACTTCCTCGGTGAGGCTGCTCGCTTGGAAATACGCTTCAATGCGTTCAATCTGTTCAATAACCTGAATTTTGCATCGTTCAACTACAACTCGACCAGCACCCGTGTCGATAATGTGCGATTCGGCGTGCCAACCGCGGCGCTGGCGGGACGGGTCGGTGAGTTCCAGGCACGATTCAGCTTTTGATCGATCCCATTGAACCTTCAGATGGCGTGGATCGTGACAGCTTTCCACGCCATTTTTTGTCAATTTTTTTGACGCTTCCAGGTCTTGAAGTGAAGCATCTCCGGCAAAGGGCACCGCGGTGAGATCTTAGCTTTGGTCCTCGCGACGATAAGCGTTTCGATCCATTGGAGACGGCGGAGTGAGAAGGTAAGGCCCGCTCGGCCGGAGCAAGCAAGCTCTTCGAAGCGACATGGTCTCCACAAACTCTTGTAACGAAATGACATGAAATATATCGCTTTTCTGTTCCTTGCCCTGCATCTCGCCGGAGGCGCAGCGCTTGCACAAGCTCCCAAGAACGCCATCCGTGTGATGACCTTCAATATCCGGTTCGATAATGCCGGCGATGGCGTCAACGCATGGCCCAACCGCAAACAGAAAGCCGCCGACGTTGTCCGGTTTCACAAGGCCGATATCATAGGTGTTCAGGAAGCCCTCATCGGGCAATTAAAGGATTTTGAATCACTCGTAAAGGACCTCGGCTGGTGCGGTGTCGGGCGAACGGACGGCAAAGTTGCCGGGGAATTTTCTGCGATACTCTATCGAAAATCCCGCTTTCAGTTGCTTAAAACCGATACGTTTTGGCTGTCAGAGACCCCGTCGGTCCCCGGAAGCAAGCTGCTCGACGCCGCCTTTCCGAGGATCGTTACCTGGGCAAATTTTCGAGATCGCTCTTCCGGGCGTTCGTTCTTTGCTTTCAATACGCATTTTGACCACGTTGGTCAGAAGGCTCGCATCGCGAGTTCTGCATTGATCCTGAAGGAGATCGCCGTCATCGCCGGAAAAGCTCCATTCGTCCTGACCGGTGATTTCAACGTAGTCAGCGACAACGAAGCCTACAATACGCTCGTCGCCGGAACGCCTGAGGTGAAGATCGTTGATTCGCGAACAACCAGCATTAATGGACATTTTGGCGGAGATTCGACCTTTAGTGCCTTCAAGGAACTCGAACCGGGCAGGGCCATCGATTACATTTTTGTCCGGCCCGATATCAAAGTCCTTGAGCACGGTTACCTGTCCGACCGGTGGAACGGCCTTTGGGCCTCAGATCACCTGCCCGTGATCGCCGAGATCGTCATCCCATAGCTGTGTTTTTTAAAATAGAAATGATGAAATTCAGGATATTCTGGCCCGGACTCTTGCTCGCAATATTGATCTCGGCAGTCGCGTCGTTTCCTCAGAGAAGCGGCCCGGCGGTCGAGCGTCGGATAAATCAGCTCATCGCTCGGATGACGCTTGCCGAAAAACTCGGCCAGCTGCAGCAGCTCGACGGTGAAGGAAACGGCAAATATCGCCCCGAACATCTTGAGATGGCTCGAAAAGGCCTGCTCGGATCAACACTTAACGTCCGCGGGGCCCGCATGACCAATGAACTTCAGCGAGCAGCACTTGAATCCCGACTGAAGATACCTATTCTGCTCGGTTTCGATGTAATTCACGGATATCGCACGATCTTCCCTGTGCCGCTCGGCGAAACCGCGAGTTGGGATATGGCCCTGCTCGAACAGTCAGCATCCGTCGCAGCCGCAGAGGCACGTGCGGCCGGAGTGCACTGGACATTCGCACCGATGGTCGATATCGCCCGCGATCCCCGTTGGGGCCGAATGATCGAAGGCGCGGGTGAGGACGTTTTTCTGGGATCGAAAGCTGCTTGGGCCCGGGTTCGCGGGTTTCAGGGAACCGATTACAGCGCCAACAATAGAATTCTCGCAACAGCGAAGCACTGGGTCGGATACGGGGCAGCACAAGGCGGCCGCGATTACAACACGACCGACCTGTCAGAGCGAGCCTTGCGTGAGACCTACTTTCCGCCATTCAAGGCCGCCGTCGATGCCGGGGTCGATTCATTCATGACGTCGTTCAACGATCTTGACGGCGTTCCGGCAACTGCGAATCCGTTCGTGCTCAAAAAGGTTCTTCGCGACGAGTGGAAATTCAACGGCCTGGTCGTCAGCGACTATACAGCGGTTATGGAGCTTATGTTCCACGGCCTCGCGAAAGATGAAGCGGATGCCGCACGATACGCGCTCAACGCGGGCACCGATATGGAAATGGTCAGCCGTTTATATAACAAATACGGCGAACGACTACTCCGCGAAGGCAAGATATCGATGGCAACCCTCGATAATTCAGTGCGGAATATCCTACGCGTTAAATTTCGTCTTGGCCTTTTCGAAAACCCCTGGGCCGACGAAGCCCTCGAACAACGGGAGGTCTTCAAGCAAGCCAACCGCGATGTCGCAAAAAAGGCGGCCGAGCGCTCGTTCGTTCTTCTCCGAAATGAAAACAGAACGCTTCCGATCAACAAGGAAGTAAAAGAGGTAGCGATCATCGGAGATCTCGCCAATAACAAAGCCGAGATGAACAGCAACTGGGCGGGTGACGGACGGCCCGAAGATCCGATAACCGTCGTCGAAGCGTTCAAGGCAAAATATCCGAACAAGCGGCTTCGCTACGAACCCGGCTGCGATCCAAAATGCGAAACTGACGCAGGATTCAAACGAGCGGTAGATGCGGCGAAGGATTCCGATTTCGCGATCCTGGTTCTCGGCGAATCGCAGGCTATGAGCGGCGAAGCCGCTTCCCGAAGCAACATCGACCTCCCGGGACGACAACTCGACCTCGTCAAAGCGATCCATGCGATAGGAAAGCCATATGCCGTGGTCTTGATCAGCGGACGCCCGCTCACGATAAACTGGCTTGCTGAAAACTCGCCCGCGATCCTGATGGCTTGGTTTCCCGGAACCATGGCCGGGCCCGCGATCGTTGACACACTTTTCGGTGATTCCAATCCCGGCGGCAAACTGCCGGTCACCTTTCCGCGCAGCGTCGGCCAGATACCGCTTTTCTACAACCAGAAGCGAACCGGCAGGCCGATGCAGGCAAATGACAAGTACACGTCGAAGTATCTCGATTCACCGAATTCCCCGCTGTTTCCGTTCGGTTACGGCCTCAGCTACACCACGTTCCGTTATCGCGATTTAAAACTTGATAAAGACGAGATGTTGCCAAATGGCTCCGTCAAAGTAACAGTCGAGGTCGAAAACAGCGGACGAGTCGAGGGTGACGAGGTCGTCCAACTGTATATAGGTGATGTCGCCGCGAGCGTTACGCGGCCGGCGAAAGAACTGAAGGGGTTCCAGCGGATAACGCTCAGGCCTGCCGAGAAGCGCGTCGTCGAGTTCACCCTCTCACGAAAGGATCTTGAATTCCTTGGCCGGGACTTTAAGCCGGTACTCGAACCCGGGGAGTTTATTGTCTACGTTGGAACGAATAGCGATAACCTGCTTCAGACCACATTTCAGGTTGTGGAAAAGCTGTCGCCCAAACGTGCGGCGATCGTAATCGACCCGAACGAGATCGTCGATCCGGCTCCGGCTGCGCCTATTCCGACGGCTCCCATAAGCAATGAAGATGACGCCTTTCTCGAGGACCTGCAGAAGCGAACCTTCCAATACTTCTGGGATCAGTCCGATCCGAATACGGGCCTCACGCTCGATCGGACCAGGACCGACGGAACTCGCCCGGCAGAAGGAACGACCCATCACAATGTCGCGACGATCGCTGCAACCGGCTTCGGCCTCGGCGGCTACTGCATCGCTGCGGACCGCGGGTGGGTAACCCGCGATCAGGCCAAGGAACGAACGCGGAAAACGCTCGACTTCCTGGCGAACAAGATGGAGAACAAAAATGGCTGGTATTTCCATTTTGTCGATATGAAGACCGGCGAACGGAAGTGGAGTTCCGAGCTTTCTTCGGTCGATTCCGCCTTGCTTTTCGGCGGCGTGCTGACCGTTCGTAAGTGTTTTTCGGAGGATAAGGAGATCGTCGATCTCGCGACGAAAATATACGACCGCGTCGATTTCCAGTGGATGCTCAACGGCGATCCTTACCTGCTTTCGCACGGTTGGCGCCCCGAGCGGGGTTGGCTTACAAACCGATGGCACGACTACAGCGAACAGTCGCTGCTTTACCTGATGGCGATCGGATCGAACACGAAGCCGATCCCTGCCCAGTCGTGGTACGCGTGGGAACGGAACTGGCAGGAATATAAGAATTACCGTTATCTGGGAGCCGTCTCCCCCCTCTTTATTCATCAGTTTTCTCATGCCTTTGTGGATTTCAGGCAAAAACGCGAGAGGAAAACGCCTTTCGTGGATTATTTCGAGAATTCGGTTCTGGCCACGCGCGCGCAGCGTGAGTTCTTCATGAACGACCTTAGCAAGGAGTTTCCAAAATACGGTCCGAATATGTGGGGACTGACGGCCTCAGATGCCCAGCGAGGCTATGTCGCATGGGGAGGCCCGCCGCGGCACAACGCAACGGACGGCTCTGTCGTGCCGTGCGCCGTCGCTGGTTCGCTTATGTTCACGCCCGACATCACCCTTGCCGCCTTGAAGCATATGAAAGCCGAATATGGCGATAAGATATATGGCAAATACGGCTTTGCTGATGCATTCAATCCACACAACGGCTGGGTCAACCGCGATGTGCTCGGCATCGATCTCGGAATCACGATGCTCAGCATCGAAAACCTTCGAAGCGGAAAGGTGTGGTATTGGTTCATGCAGAATGATGAGATCCGTCGCGGGCTTCGCCGGGCGCTCATCTATTAGTGATACAATGTGTTAAATTACAGTAACTAAACCTCGCCAGTAGATCTCGTTTTCGTTTTTATGCCGCTCCTCGAGATGCGAAATATCGTCAAGGAATTTCCGGGCGTCCGTGCGCTCGACGGCGTTAGTTTTACCCTCGAAGCGGGTGAATTCCACTCGCTCGTCGGCGAGAACGGGGCGGGAAAATCAACCCTGATGAAGGTGCTCTCGGGCGTATATCCTGAAGGTACGTTCACGGGCGAAATACTGGTCGATGGCGGCGTAAGCCACTTTCGCGGCATCCGCGACAGTGAGGCGGCCGGTATCGCGATCATTTTTCAGGAACTATCGCTGGTCAAGGAATTAACGGTAGGCGAGAATATCTTTCTCGGCAAAGAGCCCTCGAACTTTGGGGTCATCAATTGGTCCGAGCTCTATCACAAGGCCTCAAATCTCCTCCGCGATCTCCACCTTCCGATCGATCCCAGGGTGAACGTCGGCAGTCTCGGCATCGGCCAACAGCAGCTTGTCGAGATCGCAAAGGCGCTTTCGCAGGACGCTAAGATCCTCGTTCTCGACGAACCGACCGCCGCCCTGACGGAATCCGAGGTCGAGACGCTATTTGGCATCCTTCGTAACCTTCTTGCCCGCGGCGTCGGGATGATCTATATCTCGCATAAACTCGACGAAGTGTTTGCGATGAGCGATAGGATCACCGTACTGCGGGACGGGCGGACCGTATCAACACACAAGGCTGCTGATATTACGAAAGACGGCGTTATCGCGGCGATGGTCGGCCGCGAGGTCGGAGATATTTTTCCGAACCCCGACCACGAGCATGGTGAAGTTGCGATGCGCGTCAGCAACCTGAACGCCTATTCTATCGACGTACCGGATAAGAAGGTCGTCGATAATATCTCCTTCGATGTACGCCGGGGCGAAGTGCTTGGCATCGCGGGTCTGATGGGAGCCGGCCGGACCGAACTGCTGATGTCGATATTTGGCGCTTGGCAAGGGCCAGTTTCGCGCCGGATCGAGATAGGCGGAAGGCAGGCCAATATCAACTCACCCGGAGATGCGATCTCGCAAGGCGTGGGATTTGTAACCGAGGACCGCAAGCGCTTCGGCCTGATACTCGAACAGACGATCCTCGACAATATGACACTTGCCGGACTTCGGACGATCTCAGGCAAGTTCGTCACGAACCGCACACGCGAAACTATTGCCGCAAAAGGGCCAATGCAGTCGCTTAGGATAAAAGCAAACTCGCCGCTTACCATCGCCGGAACGCTCTCAGGCGGCAACCAGCAGAAGGTCGTTCTGGGCAAGTGGCTGCTGACGAACCCGAAAGTTCTCTTCCTCGACGAACCGACACGCGGCATCGACGTCGGGGCAAAGCAGGAGATATATGCCGAGATAAATCGGCTAGCGAAAGAAGGCCTGGCGATCGTTCTCGTTTCATCGGAATTGCCCGAGGTCCTCGGCCTCTCGGACCGGATCATCGTGCTCCACGAAGGACGAATGGCCGGCCAGTTTACGCGCGACGAGGCGACGCCGGAGAAGGTGATGGCCGCTGCAACCGGCCATCCGCAATAGTGACCAGAATCTAATGGAAGAAGCAACAACATCTCGATTTTCCGCCACCACGCTCAGGGCATATATCATGATCGCCGTGCTCGGGTTGATCTGGGCTTATTTTCACTGGGCAACAGATTCGATCTTTCTCACGCCGCGGAATCTTTCAAACCTGATGACGCAGATGTCGGTAACCGCGATCCTCGCAGTAGGAATGCTGATGGTCATCGTCTCAGGGAATATTGACCTCTCGGTGGGGTCGGTCCTGGGTTTTGCGGGCGGGCTCGCTGCCTATTCGATCACGATCTGGGAATATGGGCTTCCCACTGCGATCATCGCCGCCATCGCTGTCGGCGTCATTATTGGCGTATTCCACGGCGTTTTAACTGCCTACCTCAATATTCCGGCGTTCATCGTGACCCTCGGCGGGCTTTTGGCATGGCGCGGCGCGGTCAAATGGCAGTTGGGCGGAAACACAGTGCCCGTTTCAAATGACACCTTCAAAGCGATAGGTAATGAGAATGTTCCGGAAACGATCGGATGGGCGTTAGCCGCCGTGGCAATCGCATTTGTCTTGTTCATGGCCTATCGAAAGGCCAAGTCCGTCAAAGATTATGGCCTCGGTGAGGCAAATTACACCGGCGAACTGCTCAAAGCGGTAATTCCGATCGGTGGCATTGTCGCGTTCATCCTTGTAATGAACTCATATCAAGGCGTACCGATCCCTGTGCTTATCCTCGTTGCCGTTGCCCTGATCGGGGCGTTTGTGACAAACTCGACAACCTTTGGCCGGTACTTGTATGCCATCGGCGGAAATGCCGACGCGGCACGGCTTTCCGGTATAAACAATAAAGCCAACATTCTTAAAGTTTATGCGTTGCTCGGAGCTCTTACTGGGGTTGCCGCCCTCATATTCACTGCCCGTGTCGGAAGCGCCGCACCGGATGCCGGCGTTCTTAAGGAACTCGACGCCATCGCGGCCTGCGTCATCGGCGGAGCCAGTCTTATGGGCGGTCGCGGCACGATCTTCGGCGCCTGCCTCGGCGCCCTTATTATGGCCAGCCTCGACAATGGCATGTCACTGCTGAATGTCCGTGATTTTATGCAGGACATCATCAAAGGCTCGATCCTCGTCGCCGCAGTCGGACTCGATATGATGGGTCGAAAACAGACTTAGATCCCAACCTAACAGACCAGCAAGTCTCTTGAGATCAACACTTTAACACCTACGCTGAATCATCGGGCGATGAATGCCCCCCGATGGCTTTTCCGCACAAAAAAACATATTGCACAAATCTTCTTCAACTTTGTACAATATGTTTTAACGTTATCAATGGCGCCCAGCCCTGCCGCCGAAATTGATCTTGGGGAGAATTTAAGATGCTATTCAGATCGTTTAGTAGATCAGTATCTGTCGTTTTGAGTTTCTTGCTTGCGTGCGCACCGATACTGCCGTTGACGCGTACCGCCGCCGAGGGCTTCGACGCCGGCATGACGCCAATGGCTGCGGTGGCAACTCCGCAGGTTCAATGGTTTTCACCGCGGATCGTACCTCTCGGCCCCACGACGTTTGAGGTCCATGGCCGATACTTCGTCGCCGGGGCTACCGCAAAGCTCAATGGCGTATCGATGACAACTACCTTTGTATCGTCATCGAAGTTGCGTGTGAAGAGCAATTTCACGGAATCCGGGAGCGGAAATCTTACGGTTGTTAACCCGGGTACGCCGCCGAAGACATCGTCCGCCCGCCTGCTTGAATATGGCCAAGGCATAACGGTTTCGATCAGTCCGTCGACAGCTACTGTCATGACCGGCACGCAGCGGCAATTTACCTCGACCGTTAACGGCACTTCGAACAAAACTGTTTACTGGTACGTGGACGGCGGCAGTTCGAGAGGCACGATCACATCGAAGGGACTCTACAAGGCACCGAACACCGTACCTTCAGGAACGGTCACCATACGGGCGGTCGCGGCGGTGAATAGCGAGCGTTCGGCGACGGCCTCGGTCACCGTCCAACAAGGCTCTACTCCGACACCTACCCCAACGCCGATGCCGACCATGACGCCGACTCCAATGCCGACGCCGATGCCAACGCCGTCTCCATCGCCGAGTGTTGTACCGACCCCTTCACCGAGTGCATCGCCAACACCCACGGTCTCGCCGACCCCTTCACCGGCACCCACGATCGATCCACAGACTGTGGCCGCCGCGCGATTTCTCGAGCAGGCGACTTTCGGCCCGACCACCCAATCCTTAGCATATGTCAAACAGGTGGGAGCTCAGGCTTATTTAGAAGAGCAATTCAACCTCCCCGAATCGGTGTTCCCTAACGGAATCGCCTCGTCGCAAAACGAGATGATCGATCAGTTCTTCTGGCACAAGCTTCGCGGGCAGGATCAGGTGCGGCAGCGTGTGGTGTACGGGCTCAGCGAGGTGATCGTTATCTCGCGAAACAAGAACTATTATCCGAACATGCTGATCCCGTATGTCAATATTCTCAGCCGTAACGCGTTTGGCAACTACAAGGATCTGCTCAAGGAGATGACCCTTGATGCATCGATGGGAAATTTTCTCGATATGGCCAACAGTCGGAAGCCGGGCGACGGAATGGGAGCGAACGAGAACTATCCACGCGAACTTCTCCAGCTTTTCAGCATCGGTCTCTACCGCTTGAACCCGGACGGATCGCTTGTTTTAGATGGTGCTGGTAAACCGATCCCAACGTACAACCAAAACGATATTCGGCAGCTCGCTCTGGCATTTACGGGTTGGACGTTCAATACGCCGAGCGGACCGCCGCAGAACCTTAACCCAAACTACTACCCGGGCCCAATGGTCCCTATCCCGAGCCAGCACGATACATCGTCAAAGACATTCCTCGGGGCGACCCTGCCGGCAAACCAGACGATGCAGAAGGATATCGACGACGCCATCAACATCATCTTTAACCACCCGAATGTGGGCCCGTTCGTTGCGACAAGAATGATCCGAGCTCTAGTGACGAGCAACCCGTCACCCGCTTATGTTGCCCGTGTTTCGGCTGCTTTTGACAACAACGGATCTGGGGTCCGCGGCGATATGAAGTCCGTGATCAGGGCCATTCTGCTCGATCCGGAAGCCCGAAACGACAATCCGTCCAATGAGTTTGGACGGCTCCGAACACCGGTTCAACATCACATCGCGCTTCTGCGAGCCTTGGGCGGAGACCTCTTGCAGCCGCAACTGATCTCCTATACCTATGAGGCGATGGGCGAGGGTGTATTGAATGCACCCTCCGTGTTCGGTCACTATTCGCCGATGTTTCGTATCCCAAAGCAGAGCACTCCGCTCTTCGGACCTGAGTTTCAGATCCATGGCCCGGGAGAACTCGTCAACCGTGGCAATCTTATCTGGAACTGGATGAATTATTACCAAACCAGCAACGTATGGAACCTGCAGCCCATCTTCAGTCTTGGAAACAACCATGTTGCCTGCGTGAATGCGGTCGATGATCTTCTGCTATATGGCCGGATGTCGCCCGCGCTCAGACAGGAACTTCTAAATGCACTTCAAACAGCTCAGGCAGTCGGTGCTGACGCAAAAACGAAGGCGCTTACGGTGCTCTACGTCACAGCGATGTCCAGCGAGTATATGGTCGCCCATTAGTCCGGAGGAACTTTAATGAACAACAACGATTTTTCACGCCGTGATTTTTTAAGATTGTCGCTTTCCGCCGGAATGGTTGCAGCGCTTGGGAACGTAATGCCCGTTAGTGCGGCAGTGGCCGGAGACTACAAGGCTCTTGTCTGCATATTCCTCTTTGGCGGAAACGACGGACACAACACCATCGTTCCAATGGCGCCAAGCGAGTACAGCTCATACCTGGCAAAGCGCGGCGGCCTCGCGTTGACCGGGAACAGATTGTTGCCTGTAACGACAACGACGGGCGGACAATACGCGTTCAATTACGGCATGCCGGAGCTTCAGAGCCTGTTCCAGCAGGGGAAAGTTGCCGTACTCGCGAACACCGGAATACTCAATCAACCGACAACCAAGCAGCAGTATCAGCAAAACGCGGTGCCGCTCCCTACGCAGCTATTTTCGCATTCTGATCAGATCGTACAGATGCAGGCAGGTATTCCCAATGCTTCGGCGAGCAGCGGTTGGGGTGGGCGGATCGCGGATCTGGTCCAGTCGGCCAACTCCAATACGACCTTCCCAACTTCGATCTCGTTCAGCGGATCATCTCTTTACGTCGCAGGCCAGACCGTACCGGCAACAAACCTCCAGCCCGGCAACAGTCTCGCACAATACGCTATGGGCAGCGGCTGGCCCCAGGCAGCGGTCGATGCGCGTGCGAACGCCCAAAAGAATGTCGCCCTTCTCGGCAGCAGCAACCGAATTATCGCTGCAGCCGACAGAATAATGAGCGACACGTGGAAATTGAACGCGATCCTTCAGGGAGCCTCCGGCGGAACCCTTTCGACTGTTTTTCCAAGCACAGATCTCGGGAATCAACTCAAAGAAGTCGCTCGATTTATCAATCTTCGCAGCCAGACGGGTGCAGGCCGACAAGTGTTCTTCTGCGGCCTCGGCGGTTTTGATACTCATAGCGGCCAGGATTACCAGCAATGGGATCTGCTTCGACAGGTCAGTCAGGCGGTTAGTTCCTTTTATCAGGCGACCATAGAAATGGGTGTCGCTGACCAGGTCACTTCGTTTACGCTATCCGACTTTGGTCGCTCGCTGGAGCCCAGCGGAACCGGCTCTGACCATGGTTGGGGAAACCATCATCTGATAATCGGCGGCGGCGTTCGTGGCCAGCAGGTCTACGGATCGTTCCCGATACTCAATCAGAACGATTCTGCATACGATCAGAACGCATTCGCAGACACCCGAGGTGTCTTGCTGCCAACGAGCTCGCTTGCACAGTATGGCTCAACCCTTGCGAAATGGTTCGGCGCGACCGATGCACAGATGGCGGGCCTGTTTCCTGAGATCGATAACTTTTCGGTACGCGATCTTGGATTTATGGCGTGATCTCGTGACTGCCTGTAACGCCAGATCCCGATCTCTAACCACCAATGAAACTCATCGTCCGCTCTGGCTGAACAAACTCCGGATCATTGATGTGGTGACTCCGTTGTTTCGCGAGCACCGCCTTTTCGATAAGCTCTACGATCTGTTCGCGAGTCGGACTCGATCGCAATACCTCGCGAAGATTCGTCTCGGTCGTCGAGAACAAGCAGGTACGGATCTGGCCGTCGGCAGTTAGCCGGATGCGTGAGCATTGGCCGCAGAACATTTCGGTAACTGGGGCAATAATGCCGATCTCGCCGGGGGAGCCATCGGCGAACGTATACTTCCAGGCAGTTTCGCTGCCGCGATTGGCTTCCTTCAGTATTAATGGAAAGATCCCGGCGATCTCTTCCCGCATCTCTCGTCCGGAAACCACCAGCTCACGGTTCCAGTCGTGGCCGCTGTCGAGAGGCATGAATTCGATAAATCTCATCGCGATGCCGTATTCTCGTGCAAAGCGTGCAAAATCGACCAGCTCGTCATCATTGTGGCCCCTCACAATGACAGCATTCGCCTTGACCGGCGCAAAACCTAATCTCTGAGCAAGATCGATCGAAGCGAGAACACGCTCGAGAGCATCGACACCGGTTATCTTCGCAAACTTCTCAGGCACAAGACTGTCGAGACTGAAGGTAACGCGATCAAGTCCGGCGGACTTGAGAGCCTCGGCGTGGCGCACGAAATCGTAGCCATTGGTCGTAAGTGCGATGTCCTTCAACCGAGGTTTCAGCCTTGCAAGCTTTTCGACCAGGACAGGAACGTCGCGGCGGATCAGCGGCTCGCCGCCGGTCAGCCGTATCTTCTCAATACCGAGTGACACGAAAATGCCGGCAATATATTCGAGCTCCTCAAACGAGAGAAGTGTTTCGCGTTTCGCCCAACTCGGCTCACCGTGCGGCAGGCAATAGAAACAACGAAAGTTACAGCGGTCGGTCAGCGAGATCCGAAGATCCCGGATAGTTCGGTTGTATGCGTCTGTTAGCGGCATCCCTGCTTTCTATTATACAGTCTCAGCCATCACTTCTAAGGGCCGCCGCATTTCGTTTCAGGCCGGTGAGTTTAGCCCGCTTAATGGCAGAACGTCGAAACCGGGAAACGTATTGGTCGTGTGTCATATCGGCGATGGTCGCGAGTTCAACTGACGTCTCACCGAGCCTCGGCCCAAAACGCGATTCGGCCGATGGCTTTTCGAACCTATTCCACGGACAAACCTCCTGGCATATATCGCAGCCGTACAGCCAGCCGGTCAGGTTCTCTGAGATCGCGGCTGGAATGTTTTCATCACGCAGCTCGATCGTCGCATAGGATATACACTGACGCGAATCGACCACGTAGGGCGCAACAATAGCGTTTGTTGGACATGCATCAATACACGCCGTACAAGTGCCGCAGTGGTCGGCTACCATCTCCGTATCGTGATCGAGATCGATATCGAGAATGATCTCTCCGATAAAGACCCATGATCCGAGAGTGGTTGTTATCAGGTTTGAATGTTTGCCTACCCAACCCAGCCCGGCTCGAACGGCCCATGCCTTGTCCATGATCGGCGCAGTATCTACGCAGATCTTGCCATTCGCGTCAGGTGATTCGAGCTTTATCCAGTCGAGAAGGGCCGAAAGCTTTTCACGCATAACAGCGTGATAATCATCGCCCCATGCGTACCGCGAGATCTTGCCGAACGCGGGATCGTCCGTGTATTCGTGATCCGTGAAGTAATTAAGGATCACAACGATGACCGATCTGGCGCCGGGGAGGAGAATACGCGGGTCGACACGCTTTTCCGGTTCACGCTCGAGCCATGCCATGTTGCCGTGAAAACCACGCGAAAGCCATTCCGTAAGACGGGCCGATT
The DNA here is from genome assembly GCA_021463165.1 of Pyrinomonadaceae bacterium. Lineage (GTDB taxonomy): Bacteria > Acidobacteriota > Blastocatellia > Pyrinomonadales > Pyrinomonadaceae > OLB17. The sequence goes on from JAJTWY010000002.1 coordinate 286,342, forward strand.
CGGTATCAAGTGCCCTCGCCGGTGAGATCCCGATCCCCGAGAACCCTATTTCAATGGCTTTCTCTTTGATCCTCGCCGAAAAGCTCATCCTTCAATTATCCAATAAAAAACCGGATGGCATAAAACCACCCGGTTTTGGAAAAGGCCTGTCCGTCAGCTAGAACGAGATCTTTGCTCCGAACTGGAATTGTCGGGGATCGAAGGCTGAGGTCGGTTGGCTATAGTATTTACCGCCTTTCCGCTGTCCAAACGCATTGACAACCTGATAGAACGGATTGCCAGCCGCCTCGTTGAAACGATTGAACAGGTTAAAGCCCTCGGCGATAAGGTCCAACTTGACCCGTTCACCGAGACCGATCCGCCTGGTAACGCGGGCATCAAGTGAGATATAGCTGTGGGTTAGCCCCATGTTTCGACCAAGGTTTCCGCTTAGGCCGAACTGTCCCTGGAAACAGTTCGTATCGATCCCGGTCGCACAAAGCGTACCATCCGACCGAACCGACGGCCGTTCGTTCGTACTTTGGAAGTCACCGTTATTGTCACCGACCGCAAGAATATTGAACGGGCGGCCCGAACTGATCTCGAGGATCGGAGCGATCGAGAAGCCATGCATGAACCTCTTGAATCCGCTTCCGGAACTCCACGATTCTGGCGAACTGACCACTCCGCTGAATACAAATCTATGACGCTGATCGAACAGGGAATCAGATTTCTCCGCCCGGAAATTCGTATTGTCCTGCGGCTTGAGCAGTGTCTGAAGGTCAGACGAATCATCGAGCGAGTGCGACCAGGTGTAAGTCGCAAAGAACTGAACATTGTTCGAAAACCGTCTCTTAACTTCGAGGTTCAGGGCATTGTAGGACGAGTTGCCGTCCGACATCTGGGCATTCACATCCGAATATGGATTGATCGGTCCCGGTGCTCGCAGTGTTCCGGCAAGCAGCGAGTCGAACGTCGCCTTACTGAGACCTGTCAAAGCCCGGACAAAGAAATAGTTTGGGCCGAGTTTGCGGAAAAAGTCCGCGGCGATCGGGCTAACGATCCTTTGGCCGGTTGAATTATTGACCGCAATAAAGCCGGGCACCACGACCGTAAAGAGCGCATTGCTGGCGGTCGGGAGTGAGAAGAAGGCTGCTTCGCTCAGGCTCGTCGGGGCACGTCCGGTGGAGGGGCAGGCGACCGCGCCGCAAGCTGCACCAGCCGGTTGGTTGGCAGTGAATCGGCGGAAGTTGTCGATCAAGGCCTGCTGGTTGACCGTATTCACATCCTGCGGGTGAGCCAAATGGCGGGCGGTCACATTAATATAGCCCGCAGAGATCGACGTGTTCCGACCCAGCATTCGCTCAATGGAGAAATTCCCTTGGAACGCCATCGGGTATTCGAAGTCCTTGATCACATGAAGCGTGAAAGGAAGGATCGGGCCGAAACCCGTGAACCGGCTCGAATCAAACCTCATCTGTCCAAACTGGTAAACGGCTGTCGGAGCAATGGCCTGAGTCCGAGAGGTTCCACAGATCGCAGCATTCGATCCGTTCACACCACAAACGGTACCGTGCATTACCTGAAACGCGTTCAGCAATCCGGTCGGAGATGGGCCGCCGATCGGCAGAAGCGTGGCTTGCTGCTGCTGGGAGCCGTCTGCAATGTTGGAGTTGAATGAGACCACTAGAAGCGGATGGTCGAAGAAGAATCCGCCGGCAGCCCTTATCACGGTTTTGCCGTCGCCGGCGACGTCATATGCAAGACCAAGTCGCGGGGCCAGGTTGTTCTTATCTCTGGGGAAGCCCTGGGTCACGTTAAGCGCGTCCTGCGCGGTCTGTATGTCGGCCGCCGACAACGCTATGCCGGTCAGCGGATCCGTAAATGGCGACGGAGCGTATTGTTCCGTAAACTCATAATCGTATCGAACACCATAATTCAGTGTGAACCGGCGATGTATCTTCCAAGTGTCCTGTGCGAAGAACGCGACCGGTTTATTCTTAAGCGAGCTTGAAGGATCGCCGAACCCCTGAATGAAGACACTCGGGAAACCAAGTCCATATGCCTGGATCGGGGTCAGCGCCGGCCCCGTACAGCCCGTGATCAAACCGCCGCACGCCTGCTGGCTGAAATTGAAGAGGGCCGGGAAGTTTAACTCAAAGTTCGCGACACCGCTCACCCAGTTGAAATCCGCGCCGAATTTCATCGTGTGGTTTCCTTTGACCCAGCTCAAATTATCGCGAACCTGGGTACGCGTTTCCGTACGATTGACGGGAGAGAAAGGATTCGAGCCGATAAAACCCGTACCGGCGATCTGCAGAGCGACACTGGGCACCTGAGAATCGAACTTTGCCTGACGGTTGCCATAGTTCAGGTACAGCTCGTTGACCATATTCCGCGGTAAAATACTCGTCCAGGAGGCACCCAGCGAGAGGTCCTCAATATCCTGAATACCCGTTCGCGAGTAATCGTTTTGACCGAGGGTCTGGTTCTGAGATTCATCCTGGATCCCGGATATTCGGCTAGGGTTGAAGCCCGCCCTGAAACTGAACTGATTGTTCGCGTTGCCCGCATGATCGATCCTGAGCGAGGAATAAGTGGTCGCATCGGAGATCGGGAAAACCTTTGACAACTGGTTGAGGGGCCGATAAGCGATATAGTTTCCGCCCGAGTCGCGCGTCAGCGGTACCGGTGCTCCTGAGAGCAGGAAACGCGGGCCGATAGCTCCCGAAGCCTGGATCGGCGAAAGAAGCGGACAAACCGTTGGGCCCGGAGCCGCGAACGTCGGGCCGAGGAGCGTACTGGCTCCATTGAGTGCGGTCTGCGTACCGACCGATGCCATATACGCGTACGTCCTCGCGATACAAAGCAAGCCCGCACCCTGTGCAAAGGTTGCCGGCGACTGCGCGAGTGTCAGGCCGGTGCTCACCGAACCGCTCACGTATGCCGCCTGCGCCGCCGTAAGCCCGGTAAAGGTAACGGGAAATGGATTTACGGTAAAAGTGCCGCCGCCCGGGATCGACAGGGCGATCTGATTCATAGTGAAGGATGAGGTCGCTCCTCCAACTATATCACCGGTAAAGAAGCCGGATTCCTGACGCCGTCGCTGCTCGAATGACCCGAAGAAATAGGTCTGTCCTTTCGCGATCGGGCCGCCAAGGGTAAATCCGTACTGCGCTCTCGTATAGCCGGGCTTCTTGTCCGGATCGCCGTCGATCAGCGGTGCAAATGCGTTGCGGGATTGTATCGATTTGTGCCGGACGAAACCAAAGATGTTGCCATTGAAGCTATCCGTTCCGCGTTTCGTCACGACGTTGACGATACCGCCGGTCGCCCGCCCGAATTCAGGCATATAGGAGTTTGTCGTGACCTGATATTCCTGAACCGCTTCCTGTGAAACGGTCGATCTGGCAGCATTCACCGAGTTGTCGGTGAAATCTGCACCGTCCACCTGAACGAGCGTCGAGCGACCGCGCTGGCCGCCTATATTCAGTCCCGACGTCGGAGCGGGGCCGACCGGACGGCCATTATCGCGGCCTACCGTAGAGATCGTCAGGGCGAATCCGGTAGCACTGCGTTCATTGATCGGAAGGCTGTTGATGCGAACCTGCTCAATGGTTGTAGAAATATTTGTCTTTGTCGTCTCGATCAACTGAACATCATCGCCCGTTACGTTTACGACGGCGCTAGCCTCACCGACCTCGAGTTTTATGGTCAGCTCAGCGGTTTGGCCTACCGTCAGTTTGATCCCCGAAAGGACACTCTTCTTGAAATTCGCGGCCTCGGCCGTTATTTCATAATCGCCGGGCGGTAAGCTAACGAACTTGTACGTACCTTCGGCATCGGTCGTCGCCGTTCGAACAATGCCTGTTCCAGCACCGCGAGCAGTCACGGTCGCCCCCGAAACAACCGCCCCGGTCGGGTCGGTAACGGTCCCGGTCAGGTCGGCCGATGCCGCCTGCGACTGCGAAATGCCCGAGATGGCAAAGCTCAGGACAGCGACCAACACGAAACCAAACTTGGTGATCCTCGAAAAGATCTCAGTTGAAATAACTCTCATTTTTTTCTCCTTGGCAACTTTCAAAAGGGTGTTCCGGATCGGTCGGCAAGAACGAACAAGAGGGGTCAATTTCAGGTTCTCGAAACCCGTTAAAAGTGTCTCGCCGCTCTAGGCGTTGCAGAATACTTAGTCTTTTTCCGACAGATATTTAAACAGAACTGTTTTGCTTTGAATTTTGTAACTCAAAAACGCATTTTAGGCAAGCAATAACTTAATATTTTTGATGAAAACCACCTGGTTCCCTATTTTGCTCTGATCAATTCAAGCCTTCACCGCTCGCCCACTCATATGCGCTAGGATGCAATTCGGCCAGTTTTGGTAAACTTGGGAAGCGGCCATTCTTTTTTCGGCACTTATGAAATTCATCCAGATCTCGGTTCCAACCCCATTCTACGTTGGCGACGTCAATGTCTACCTGATCCGGGAAGACCCTGTAACTTTGATCGACGTCGGCCCAAAGACCGCCGAGGCGGCCGAGGTATTACGGTCAAGTCTGGGTAAACACGGCCTCAGATTCGCCGATATTCGCCGGATAGTTCTGACGCACGCCCACGAGGACCACTGCGGCCTTACAAAACAGGTCCGCGATGAGGCCAGGAATGCCGATGTTCTGATCCATAAATGGGAGACCGGGCACCTGTTCGGACGCCTCGCTCAGGAAGAGCATCGCAGTCTGATCTTACGTTCCGGCGTGCCGGAAAAGGTATTCGACGCTCTGAAGGGCCTCTATGATGAAGTTAGCCTGTTGACCGACGCTCTGGAGGAAGGCGAGTTCTCGAGTCTGGAAGACGAGATGGAGCTCGAGTTTGAAAGCGGATCTCTTAGGGTGTTGCACACGCCCGGCCACACGCCGGGATCCTGCTCGTTTCACCGCGAGGCGAACCGAACGCTGATCTGCGGCGACTGTGTCCTAAAGCGGATCACACCTAACCCAATGCTCTCACCTGATCCCGTTGATCCCTCCCGTCGTTTCCGATCGCTCGCCGAGTATCTGGTCAGCCTGGCCCGACTTCGTTCACTCGCACCGACCCTCGCATATGGCGGGCATGGAGAACCGGTGGCCGATTTCGAAGAAATATTTCATCGCTATGTCAAGGCGATCGATGATCGGCAGTCACGGGTGATCAGCCTCGTTCGGCAGGATGGAGTTACGGCGTTTGACGTGGCACGACAGCTTTTCGCCGCATCGTTCGATCATGACATACACCGCTTTTTAGCCTTGTCCGAAGCCATTGCGCATCTGGACTATGCGGAAACCGAAGGGAGGATCGCGGTCGAATTGAAAGCCGGCATCGAGTACTATCGAACGATCTAAAGGCAATCAAGCCGTCTCCATCGCAGGCGTCGGCTGTCCGGCCATCTCTGAGATCACATCGGTGATCTTGGTGATCCCCTGAAAGCCGGGCAGCTGCTGAACACGCTGGGTGACCGTCTTTTCGACACCCGCTAAAGCCCCCTCTTCTGCGAACAACACGGAGATCGCATATTCGGTCCTGCTTTTCGCGAGCGAACCCTGGCCAACGGGAGCCCAAAACTTCTCTATTACCCAGCGAGCCATCTTTCGCGAAAATTCGTTGCGCTCCAATTCAAGGCGAGCAACGCTTCGATAGAATTGGGCATGCACCGACTCTTCGCGGAGGATCCCGTTGAGGATATGCGTCAAAACGGGGTGCTTCGCCAGAGCCATCAACCTTCGATAGCCCAAGGCAGCCTCCATTTCGTGGATCGCCCCAAAGGTCATATGGGTTGCAGTGAATTTCTTGCCTATCAGCTTGGTCAGCATCGTCAGCCCATAGGCCGTGGCATTGTACTTCGGCGAGACATCGCGGCGAACCTGCTCCTGCCAGTCAGCATCAGTCTCGTAACCGGCCTCGTTCAGGAAACGGTTCAGAACCTCGCCGTGAGTGATCTCTTCGACACCCCAGCGCTCCATGAACTTGCGGATGTGCGGGTCTCTGCCGGTAGGCGTGCGAAGCAATTCGCGATGGTACATATCTGTGAGAGTTTCCACATCACGCATATACAGCAGTACGGGGATAAATCTCTTATCAAGCGGGTGATCTTTCACCTCATGCCAAGGAATATCTGCAATGAATTCATCGGTAAGCGAGCGCTCCTGCCGCTCGTACCAATCGAGCACATCTTTATTGGTCTCAAAATTCATACCCGGATGCTGTTATATCAATCGAAAATGAATTTCAATATCGCTTAAATCTATTATTCGATATTCTACTTAGTATTGGATATTACAAATCGTAGTCGTAATAATATAATCGAAATTATGAAAAAGTTGAACCTCGTAGTTTTTGTAATTATAGCCTTCGTGTCAACGGGCTTCGCTCAGCAAAAAAATTTGCTGGTCGAAGGAGAAAAGCGTCTGAAGAATATCAAGCAGCTCACATTCGGCGGCGAAAATGCCGAGGCATATTTTTCGTCTGACGGTAAACAACTGATCTTCCAGTCGAAACGCGACGGCCGCGGCTGCGATCAGATCTACAAAATGAACGTCGATGGCTCGAATGTGAAAATGGTTTCGAATGGCGAGGGGCGCACAACGTGTTCTTACTTTCTGAAGGGTAATAAGCGTGTGATCTACGCCTCGACCCACGGTGGAGCCAAAGAATGTCCGCCGAATCCGGATATGTCACAGGGGTATGTTTGGGCCGTGTACCCCGATTTCGATCTCTATACTTCAAAACCTGACGGCAGCGATATCCGGAAGCTTACCGAAACGAAGGGTTATGACGCCGAAGCTACGGTCTCGCCCGACGGCAAAAAGATAGTCTTTACGAGCGAACGCAGCGGCGACCTTGAGTTGTATTCAATGAATATCGACGGAACCAACATCCTACAGTTGACCGATGCCATCGGATATGACGGCGGGGCGTTCTACTCACCGGATAGTAAAATGATCGTATATCGCCGCTCTACACCGAAGACCGAAGCCGAGATCCTGCGTTATAAGGGCCTCCTCGCACGCCACCTGATCGTACCGACAGTCTTCGAACTGTGGGTAATGAACGCCGACGGTTCGAACAAGCGCCAGATCACGAATCTTGCGAGCGGAAGTTTTGCTCCGTTCTTTACACCGGATGGCAAAAAGATCATCTTCTGCACGAACTACTTTGCGACCGATCCGCGAAAACGCAATTTCGACCTCGCTCTGGTCGATCTTGATGGAACGGGCCTCGAACGCGTCACTTTTAACGAATCATTCGACGGGTTCCCAATGTTCTCACCGAACGGCAAGAAGCTCGTTTTTGCCTCGAATCGGAATGCTGCGAAGGATGGCGACACAAATGTTTTCATCGCCGACTGGGTAAAATAAGCAGTAAGCGGAGCCTTTATTTCCTGCGATCTGCGAACTGTATTAGAATGCCGTTGCATGAGACCTTATCTCCTGATCGGCATTCTTCTTTTTTTCTTTTTCGCGGGTTGTAATAGCAATAGCCCGGGCTCGTCAAATTCATTACCCGGTGCGGCTGCTGAGCCAAAGGACGGCGACTACCACGGAGCGGGCAAAATAACTGAAATAAACAAAGACGCTGGTCTGATCGAGCTTGACCACGGCGACATCCCAGGCCTGATGCCGGCGATGAAGATGATGTTCTACGTATCCGACAAAGAGCTTCTGAACGGATTGGCGATCGGCGACAATGTGGATTTCGTAATTCTCTATAAAAAAGGAACTGAGACGGTCACTCAGCTCACCAAGAAATAACCGTTATGTCTCTCAAATTTGTTAAGTTCCATGGCTTTGGAAACGATTACATCGTGATCGAGCAGGCGAGCGTCGCCGAGGGAACTGACCTGTCGGATCTCGCGATCAGGATCTGCGACCGGCACACCGGCGCCGGCGGCGATGGAATTGCAGTACTGACGCAGGCCGGAAACGGCAGCTCTAACGATCCGGTAAGCAGCGGCAATGAGGCCGACTACTTCTGCGAGATCGTCAACCCCGATGGCAGCATCGCGGGATTTTCTGGTAACGGTACGCGCTGCGCCGTCGCATACCTTTATTACAGCGGGCTTTGGCATCACACAAGTCTTCGTCTCGGCACCCGCAGCGGTGTCAAGAATTACTCGCTGATCGAGCGCAAAGGTAAAGGCGAATTCTGGCTCGATGCCGAGATCGGAAAGCCGCGTTTTTCGAGTGAGCAGATCCCGGTCGTGACGAGCGTGAATCGAGCCGCAGTTGTTGGCGAGCCGATCCGCATCGATGGTCATGACTATTCCTTCTCAGCGGTAAATGTGGGCAATCCCGTTGCCGGGATATTCGTCGACACATTCGATCTTGACTGGCGCTCCGTTGGGCGTTCAATGGAGGTGCACGAGGTGTTTCCACAAAAGGCGAACATCGTCTTTATCAAGGTCACCGATCGTGAAAACATCGAGGTCCGGATCTGGGAGCGTGCCGCGGGCGAAACCTCTTCGTCAGGCACGTGTTGCAGCGCCGCCGCGGTTATGAGTGCCTTTTCCATGAAAACGGATCGCGTCGTCGATGTGAAAAGCCCCGGAGGCGTTACTAAGGTCACTTGGCAGGACGACGACACTATCATCATCCGTGGCCGTGCCGATCTGGCCTACAGCGGCGAATGGCCTGCCTGACGATCCCCAACCAGTCGATCTTTATTCAATCGAAAATAGCTATCGGATCAAGCGGAGCTCCCTCACACCATCGGGGACCTCGGCCCCGATGCGCTTGGTTTTTTCGTCATACGTAAATCTAAGAGATGTCCCGTCCGCGAGCAGCTCTCTCGGCGCAGCCGCAACGCCAATGACCTCTATCTTCTTAAGCTTTTGCCCGTCAAATGATCCTACGCGATCGATCTTGACCAAGCCCGGGCTATGCTCGAAGCGCAGTTCTCGCCAGGCGTTTTGCCGGTAGCCGTAGCCCTCGCCTGCATCCTGGAACAGGGCCATCTTTTCGGCTTTTTCCGGTGTCACGCCGGCGAAAACCGTCAGCGTTATGGGCGATGAGGCCATTTCGCCCGTGTGTTGAACGACGTCCTGCATGGGGATCATCGTTCCGGCGCGGCCGAATATCATCAGGCGGTCGAGCGGAGCGTCGAGATAGTGGTCCTTGCCGCCTTCGAGCCGGGCGCCGGTCCAAAGATCGACCCAGAACGTCCCTGCGGGGAAATAGACACGGCGATTTCGCATTCCCTCTTTTACCACCGGCGCGACCATCAGATCGCCTCCGAGCAGAAACTGATCGTTGATCAAATAGCCTTTTCTATCCTCCGGATAGTCGTACCACATCGGCCGAATGATCGGCTGACCGGTTCGTTCATGTTCGCGAAACAATGTATAGATGTATGGCAAAAACCGGTACCGCAATTCAACCGTCGCGCGGTTGATCGCGGTATATTCATCGCCGTATTCCCATGGCTCCTTATTCCCTGACCATCCGACTGAATGCGAACGGAAGAAAGGCGTCAGCACAGCCGTCTGCATCCACCGCGCATAGAGCTCGCCGCTCGGACGCTCGTTGAATCCGCCGACATCCGCCCCGACAAAAGAAACTCCCGACACGCTCATATTGGTAAGCATCGGGATCGTCAGCGCAAGATGGTCCCAGCTCGCGTAGTTGTCGCCGGTCCAAACCGATGCGAAGCGCTGTATCCCGGCGTATCCCGCGCGCGTTAGGACAAATGGCCGCTTATCCGGAGCAAGCCGTTTCAATCCTTCGAATGTTGAACGAGCCATCTGCATGCCGTAAACATTGTGGTACCGTTTATGTGTTCCCCCGGCACCGTCGCCATCGTGAGGCGTGTCATACGGGAAGGTCTTTTCGGGATGATGCATGATCTCGGGCCGCTCCGTCTTTTCGGTCACAAAAACACCCGGCTCGTTCATATCGTTCCAGAAACCGGCCACGCCCTCTGCAACATGAGCCTTGTACTGGTCGCCGAACCACCGCCTCGCCTTTGGATCGGTAAAATCCGGGAACGCACTCGCCTGCGGCCAAACATTGCGATTCAGTTCCGTTCCGTCGGGATTCTTAACAAATATGTTCTGCTTCTTCCCGTCGGCGTAAACGGCATAATTCGGATCGACCTTGATCCCCGGATCGATTATAAGAACGGTCTTGATGCCCTGCCGGTTGAGGTCAGCAATGAGTTTTGGCGGGTCGGGGAAACGGCTCTTGTCCCACGTAAAGACCCGGTAACCGTCCATGTAGTCAATATCTAGATAAAGAACGTCCAGCGGTATCTTCCGGCTGCGAAACCCATCCGCGATCTCACGAACCCGAGATTCGGGAAAATACGACCAGCGCGACTGCTGATTGCCCAACGCCCAGATGGGCGGCAGAGGTGCCCTGCCGGTCAATTCCGCGTAATCGGCGAGTACTCGCTTCGGCGACCGGTCTTTACCGCCGGTAAAGACGTAATAGTCGAGTTCCCCGCCGTTCGCTCCGAAGGAGTAACGCTCCGGCGACCTCGCCCCCATATCGAACCAGGTCCGCTGGGTATTGTTGAAGAAGAGCCCGTAAGCCTTTCCCTGATACAGCGCCGTAAAAAACGGGATCGTCTGATAAACCGGGTCCGTACCGATCGGATAAGAGAACGTGTCGGTATTCCAGTTGACAATAAACTTGCCGTTTCGCGACATTTCAGCAAATGCCTTTTCGCCAAAGCCATAGTAGGTTTCGACCTCGCTCGGCCGGAGCATTGTCGCCTCGAACTGGTCGGTTGCCGCATCGAACCGGACGGGATGCCGCGGGTCGCTCTGCAGAACTGTCTGTCCGTTTTCGTCAACTATCCTGATCGACAGGTCAGACCGCCGAATGATGACCCGAAGGCCGAATGAGTTCTTTAGCGTGATCTCACGAGCTCCTTGCTCGATGGCTACAGCAGGAGTGTGTCTGTCCCTTGAGTAGTCGATAGCGTAGGACAAATCTCGCTCGAACGTCCCCGTAGGGGCAATACGTACTCTAACCACGGCGAGATCGTAGAATTCCACATGAACCTTCGCGCGGCTCGACGCGGTGATGACGATCCCGTTGGTTTTCGATCTCGCAACTCCGACAGCTCGTCCGAGGTCCTGCCAGGCGGCGAAAGTATTTGATGTAAAGATCAACGCAATGGCGATTAACGTTTTCATACTCGTTTGGTTACCGGCCGGTGTGATGTGTTCGCTGTCGAAGGATCTGTATTTTTTGACACTACATCGAAGTCAGAATAAAATCCAATCATGCCCGGATCCCCTCGCGAAAAAAGCCTTAAGAATGAAAAACTACACAAAAGTGACCTTGAGGAACAGGATGCGGGGTGTCTCCTCACAAAACGCCGGAAACCAACAAACATAGCTTAAGTACCCATAGATGCAAGATCAATCCTCTATCGAATCGGTCCTCAACGAAACACGCCTTTTTCCGCCGCCTGCTGATTTTTCAGCAAACGCCCACATCAAAAGCTTCGCGGAATACGAAGCTCTCTACGAAAAGGCGGCCGCCGATCCTGCGGCCTTTTGGGCCGAACAGGCCGGAGATCTCGCTTGGTTCAAGAGGTGGGACACGGTCCTCGAATGGAATGAGCCGTTTGCAAAATGGTTCGTCGGCGGCAAGTTAAATATCTCCTACAATTGCCTTGATCGCCATTTGTCCGGCTGGCGCAAAAACAAGGCGGCATTTATCTGGGAAGGCGAAACGGGCGAGGTTCGTACGTTGACCTATCTTCAGCTTCACAGCGAGGTCTGTCGCTTTGCTAACGTATTGAAAACGTTGGGAGTTGAGACCGGCGACCGCGTTGCACTCTATATGCCGCTGGTGCCTGAGCTGGCTATCGCCATGCTGGCGTGTGCCAGGCTCGGCGCGACGCATACGGTAATTTTCGGGGGCTTCTCGGCAGATGCGATCCGTGACCGCGTTATCGACGGCGGCTGCAAGGTCATCGTCACCGCAGATGGCGGATATCGACGCGGCTCGGAGATAAAACTCAAAAAGATAGTCGATCAAGCAGTTAGTCAATGCCCGACCGTGCAGCACGTCGTGGTATTTCGTAGGACCGGTTCTGAAGTTCAGATGAAGCCGGGCCGCGATCATTGGTGGCACGAACTGATGCAAACCGTGAACACGGATTGTCCTGCGGTCGAGCTGGACAGCGAACATCCCCTCTACATCCTTTACACTTCCGGCACGACAGGCAAGCCGAAGGGGATCCTGCACACGACCGGCGGTTATCTAACCCAGGCCGCCTATACGACTAAACTGGTCTTCGACCTTAAGGACGAGGATGTATATTGGTGTACGGCGGATATTGGCTGGGTCACCGGCCACAGTTACGTCGTCTATGGCCCGCTCGCAAACGGCGCGACCGTTATGATGTACGAGGGCGCACCGAATTACCCGGATTACGACCGGTTCTGGGACATTGTTGAACGGCATAAAGTAACGATCTTCTATACGGCACCGACGGCGATCCGTTCGTTCATTAGATTCGGCGAACAGTATCCGTTGAAGCACGACCTTTCATCGCTTCGCCTGCTTGGCACCGTCGGCGAACCAATAAACCCCGAGGCCTGGATGTGGTATCACGAGATCATCGGCAAAGGGAGGTGTCCTATCGTCGATACCTGGTGGCAGACCGAGACGGGTACTATTATGATCTCGCCGCTGCCGGGCGCGACCCCGACAACACCGGGAACCGCGACACGGCCGATCCCTGGGATCATGCTGGACGTGGTCACCAGATCAGGAGCTAGCGTCGGCATCAATGAGGGCGGCTACCTGGTCGCGACCCATCCGTGGCCGTCGATGCTTCGAACGCTTTGGGGCGACGATGAAAGGTATAAGCAAGCATATTGGTCAGAAATTCCCGGCTTCTACTTCGCAGGTGATGGAGCCCGGCGTGACGAACACGGATATTTCTGGATCATGGGCCGCGTCGATGACGTGATAAATGTCAGCGGCCACCGACTTGGCACCGCCGAGGTTGAATCAGCCCTCGTCTCACACGAAGCCGTGGCCGAAGCGGCGGTGGTCGGCCGCCCCGATGATCTCAAAGGGCAGGCGATCGCGGCCTTCGTGACGCTCGAAGGTGGCAGGTCGGGTAGCGACGATCTCAAGAATGAGCTCCGTGCCCACGTCGCCAAAGAGATCGGTGCTCTCGCAAAGCCCGATGACATTCGCTTCACGGATGCCCTTCCAAAGACACGTTCCGGAAAAATAATGCGGCGGCTCCTTCGCGAGATCGCTACCGGAAAAACAGTCGCCGGGGACGTCACGACACTCGAAGACCTCTCAGTTCTTGAGAAGCTGAGGGACGAGGAGTAGCTCACCAAAGATCTGCGATAATTAGCCCATGGTGGAGAAACGATCCGCACCGAGTCCTGTCGCCCAACTTGTCGAATCAGGTCGCGAATTCTATCGTCGCGGTTGGGTCCTCGGTTCCGGCGGAAATTTTAGCGCTCTCTTGGCGCGCAAGCCGCTGCGCCTCTGCATCACCGCCGATGGGAACCCGAAAGGTGATCTGGAAGAGACAAATTTTTTGGAGATCGATGAGGACGGCGAGATCTATTCGGGTTTCGGCAAGCCATCGGCCGAGATGTTGACCCATCTGACGATCTACCGGTTTTTGCCAAAAGCCCGTTCGATCCTTCACACCCACTCCGTCTGGGGAACGATCTTGTCGGACGTCTTTTTTGAACAAGGCTGGATCGAGATCGAAGGTTACGAGATGCTCAAGGGCCTTGCAGGTGTCGAAACCCACGACCACACCGAACGAATACCTATCGTCGAAAACTCGCAGGATCATGTCGCTCTGTCGCACGTTATCGAGAACGTGATCCGGGAAAATCCGAACCTTCACGGCATCTATATCCGCCGCCACGGCCTCTACACCTGGGGCGAGACCGTAACCGATGCCCGGCGCCACATTGAGATATTCGAGTTTTTGTTCGAGGTAGCCGGACGGCGTCTGCCGCACGAAAGGTTGGGTTGATTTAGACGATCGAGTCTGGTCTTATTTAGACATGGAAACGGCAACACTCGCTGCGGGATGTTTTTGGTGCGTGGAAGCGGTCTTTGATGATCTGGTCGGCGTTGAGGACGTCGTGTCAGGCTATTCGGGTGGCCATAAGGACAACCCGACATATCACGAGGTCTGCTCGGAAACGACGGGCCACGCTGAGGTCGTTCAGATCAAATTCGACCCCGAAGTGCTCTCGTTCGCAGATCTCCTACGGGTATATTTCACCGTCCACGACCCGACGACCCTCAATCGACAGGGCAACGATATCGGCTCATCGTACCGCTCAGCCATCTTCTATCACACCGACGCCCAACGTGAAACCGCGGAGCAGATCATCGCCGAGATCACGGCCGAAGGCATCTACGACGATCCGATCGTCACGGAAGTCACCCCATTTGACAAATTCTGGCCCGCCGAGAATTACCACCAGGAATATTTTGCCAACAATCCGTCCCAGCCCTACTGCGCCGCCGTCGTTGCACCAAAGGTCGCAAAATTTCGGCAGAAATTCGCCGCACGATTAAAAAAATTGACGTCCTCGCAGCCTTGATCCTATTGTTGAGTGCATGGTCTTTCGTCGCAAACGAAATGCCCCGCTTCTTGCTTTCCATCATTGGCTTATAGCTTTCCAAGCAGCATCAACGCGCCGATGACAATGAACGCGACTGCCACAATACGCTGGAGCCATTCCGTCGGCACCCATTGATTCAATATGCCGCCTCCGAGCACGCCGAGGGCAGTCACAACGATCAAGGCGAAGGCCGCGCCGAGAAACACCGAGATCTTCGATTCCGTGTTCGCGGACATGGTCATCACCGCAAGTTGTGTCTTGTCTCCAAGTTCAGCAAGGAAAAGCGTCAGAAATGCGGTTCCAAAAATCTTCCAGTCCATGGTCAATAATGTTACCGAACCTGTCGGCCGTTTTCGATAAACCGCTTGCATCTTTTTGAGAATTGGTTCAGAATTCGCTAAAAACCAGTTTCTGGCCTCCTGAATTCACTTTTGGCGAAAGGCCACGCGCGCCGTAGAGCATCTATGTCAACCTCACTTTTTCGAACCAAATCGATCGCACAGATTCAGGCCGACGCGGCCGCCGGTCTCAGCGATCACTCACAGGAGAGCCTTCAGCCGGGGACGCTTCGTCGTACTCTGAGCGTTTTCGATCTAACGCTGATGGGGATCGCCGCTATCATCGGTGCAGGGATCTTCGCAATGGTTGGCAAGGCGTCATTCAACGGCGGCCCGGCGGTCTCACTTCTCTTTGTCTTTACGGCATTCGCGTGCGGGTTCTCGGCCCTTTGCTACGCCGAGTTCGCTTCCCGGATACCGGTCGCCGGCTCGGCTTATACTTATGCCTACGCCTCAATGGGTGAATTCATCGCGTGGATCATCGGCTGGGACCTGATCGTCGAATACGCGATAGGCAATATCGCCGTCGCGATCTCGTGGAGCGACTATTTTACGGGCCTGCTCAAGGGCTATGGCATCGAGATACCGCTTCACTTCACCATGGATTTCCTGACGGCGAAACGCGGTTTTGCGGCTGTTCAGGACGCTATGGCAAGCGGCGCGACCGTCGATGTGCTGACGAGAGCTTGTGAGGCAAAGGACGCCGTCGTCAGCTGCGGCCAGATCGACGGGTACACAGCTTGGGCGAATGCCCCTAAGCTCGGTTCCCTCCCGATCGTCGCTGACCTTCCCGCCCTTCTGATCACTCTAGTGATAACGGCGCTCGTCTTCATCGGCATCCGCGAATCAAAGTTCGCCTCGAACATAATGACCGTCCTCAAGGTCGGCATCATTCTGCTCGTGATCTTTCTCGGGCTCAACTATGTGAATCCATCGAACTGGTCGCCATTTGCCCCGAACGGCGTCGAGGGCGTCCTGAAGGGCGTCTCGGCAGTTTTCTTTGCTTATATCGGTTTTGACGCGCTCTCAACGACCGCTGAGGAATGCAGGAATCCCCGACGCGACCTCCCGCTCGCGATGATCTTCTCCCTCGTGATCTGTACGATCCTGTATATCGCTATCGCCCTCGTTTTGACCGGCATGGTCAGTTACACAAAGCTCGACGTAGGCGATCCTCTGGCCTTTGTCTTCGGTCCCGAAGGCGCCAATCTTCCGTGGGTCGCGGGTATCATCGCGGTAAGTGCTGTTATTGCTCTAGCGACCGTTTTCCTGGTATTCCAGATCGGCCAGCCGCGACTCTGGATGGCGATGAGCCGCGACGGCCTTCTGCCAAAGATATTCTCGTCGATCCATCCACGATTCCACACGCCGTGGTTCGCGACCATCATCACGGGCATCGTCGTCGCGATCCCCGCATTGTTTATGAACCTGACCGAAGTGACCGACCTCGCCAGCATCGGAACGCTGTTCGCCTTTGTGGTGGTCTGCGCAGGTGTATTGTTCAAGGATAAGGAATTCAGGGAAAGCGGTACGCGATATGTTCCCTATATCAATTCCCGGATACTGCTGCCGGTCTTACTTATGCTCGTTCTCGCCGTGATCTACTATTTCAACCCCGGCTTTCTTGGTGATTTCTTCACGCTAACGCCCGCCGAAGGTGAATCGACCTTCGGCGCATTCTCGCACAAGATCCCGATGATATTCTTCATTATCGTCGCCGGCGTTCTGCTTGTTCTGAGCGTTGCAAAGAAACTGTCGCTGATCCCGATAATCGGGCTGCTTTCATGCCTGTATCTGATGACCGAACTTGGCGTAACGAACTGGCTGCGATTTGGCCTATGGCTGCTTGCCGGCCTTGTGATCTATGCCCTTTACGGTTACCGAAACAGCAAGCTCAGCACGGCTGAAACAGGCTCCAGCGAAGCATGACATTGATTTACAATTCTTTACACTATCGCTAAAACGATTTCGAGTATGATTGCGTCTTACAGACGGATATCAATCTAACTTTAAGGAGCTATTTTCAATGAAAAGCAAACTCATCTTGACGGCAGTCCTACCGCTGCTCGTTCTAGCGATCTCGGCCTCGGCGCAGAAAGTTCCGGCCGATTTCAGCGGCACTTGGAATCTCGACACGGCCAAGGGCAACCTCGGTCCGCAGGGGGCATCGATCAAATCACAGACGCTCACCATTAAGCAGGAAGGCAACAAGCTCACGGTTTCGACCAAGACCGAGCGGAATGCTCCGCCGGCGGATCCGTCCGGCGGCGGACGTCCCGGCTTCGGTGGCGGTGGTATGGGCGGTATGGGCGGAGGTGCCGGCGACCAGACTTACAACCTTGACGGCAAAGAAGTCAGCGCTGATCAGCCTGGACCGGGTGGAATGACGGTTCCGGTGAAAACACTCGGAAAATGGGATGGCAGCAAAGCTGTTATTACCACGTCGCGTACGATGACCGGCCCGGATGGTACGACTAGCACCTCTACGACCAGGATCACCTACGAGCTTGGCGCCGACGGCAAGACGCTTACAGTGACCCGTGATTCGGAAAGCCCTCGCGGAAAATCCTCTACGACCAGCGTTTATGCGAAAGGATAAGACATCCTCTTTTACGAGGTAATGGTGGCGGGTTTCATCACCCGCCATTTTTATTCCGCAAACCTGAGTTCTTCGATTATCTCCCGCATATACCGCTTCCCGAGTTCAAGGTCTTCACGCCTCAGCGAGACCGCACCGACCACTGCATGGCCGCCGCCGCCGTACTTCTCACAGATCTCCGCAATATTGTGGATGCGCGGACGCGGCGCCCATGGGTTTGAACCCACTGAGATCTTGGTCCGGAAATCGCTACGCGAAAGCGAGACGTTATAGGTCGTCTCGGGAAAGAAATAGTAAGGAATGAATTTGTTGTAACCCTCGATATCCGTATCCGTGAGGTCAAAACTGACCACGCCGCGTTCATAAGCAGAGCGCGCCTTGATCTTCTCGACGGTGTCCCAATGCCTTTCGAGGATCGGCCCGAGTTTGGCCTGTATCTCGTCGCTCGCGACGATCTCGTCGAGCGACTTTTCGGTCAACATCCGAATGATCTTTTCGACGAAAGCGGGATCTTTTTCGCCTTCGATGACCTGCATCAGCTTTAACGCCGACGACCGCAATTCGACGCATTGAGCAGGCGATTCGTATAGAGCTCCATCGATAATGTGTGCCCACTCGATAAGTTCAGCTAGCGATGGGTCCTCAAATCCAAAGTCATCTTTCGCAACGCGCGCGATGAACTCGGCGCACGACTTGCTCGTCGTGTCGAGAAACTTCTTCCCCGATGTGTCGTTCAGAAAATGCTGCTCGTCCTCATTCGAAAGAAATGCCGACTGGTGATGGTCGAACCACCAGGTTAAACGCTCATCTGGGCAATACTTAAAATCGACGATCGCATTTTCGTCGCCATCGAATTGCTCGCGGTCAAATGCATTCCCCGCACGATGCATAGTCGGCGTATAGAAGATATCGGCATCGGCGTTGATCGTCGCACGGTAGAATTTGGTAAAGATGGCTGCCGACGAAACACCGTCGAAACAGTTGCCGTGGTAGAGGATTCGTAATTTCATCAGTCCGGAAAGCCGCGTGCGGCAAAACATCTTAGGCTAGTGGAACGGTAAGATATAGTCAAGACGGTCGATCGCCAGTCATCGCTTTCGACGTGACAAACGCCTGCACCGGAGAAGATCGAAGATGTTGAGCCGGCAGGCCGCGCGTCGGCGGCTCAACGGGGATGGAACGGCAGGCTAGACGGCCGTCTCGGGCGGCTCCATTATCGAGCCGCAGCATTGGCAGGTTCGAAGTTCCACCGAGCCGTAAAACTTCTTGAAGACCCCTTGAAACTGCGTAGTAATATCACCAAGCTGGAAGAATTCCTCGAAGAGCTTGTCGTTGCAGTTCTCGCAAAACCACATCAGGCCGTCGAGTTCGCCTAACCGCCGCTTGCGCTCAATAACGAGGCCGATGGTATTGGCCCCTCGGACAGGATTGTGCGGAATACGTGGCGGAAGCAGGAACATATCGCCCTCGCGGATCAGAACCTCGACCGGCTTGCCGTCCTCCTGAACCAGAACCTTCACATCACCTTCAAGCTGATAGAAGAGCTCTTCGCCTTCTTCCCAATGATAATCCTTACGTGAATTGGGACCGCCAACGACCATTACGATAAAGTCCTCGTCTTGATAAACACACTGGTTCCCGACGGGCGGCTTAAGTAAATGCCGGTGGTCGTCGATCCATTGTTTGAAATTAAATGGCGCTCGCAACGTCATATGTGATATAACCCTTTCCTATCGAATTTACCATACCGGAGCTGTTTTTTCGTTCGGACGAACTGCTAGGCCTTTCCAGTAAGGAGGAAACTCAGATGAACATTGACGAAAACAAACTGAATGAACTACTTGGAAAATTTGTCGGCGACCTCGGAGCCGCGCTCCACGCCGGATCTATCGTGATCGGTGAAAAACTCGGCCTCTACAAAGCGTTGGCCCGGGCGGACGAAACGATGACCGCTGCCGAACTCGCCGAACGGACGGGGACAAACGAACGTTACGTTCGAGAATGGCTTAATGCAAATGCAGCAGGCGGTTATGTAAACTATGATGCCGCGAAAGACGCGTACTACCTGACGCCCGAACAGGCTTTTATCCTAACGAGTGATGAAAGCCCTGTTTACGCTCCCGGGGCATTCGTTCTTGCCGCGGCCGCGCTAAAAGCCGTCCCGAAACTGGTCGAAAGGTTCAAAACGGGCGACGGGCTCGGCTGGCACGAACACGATGCCGATCTTTTTTGCGGGACCGAGCTTTTCTTCCGCCCCGGCTACAATGCGCATCTGATCGGCTCGTGGATCCCGTCCCTCGAAGGCGCCGAAGAGAAACTCCAACACGGCGCCAAGGTGGCCGACGTCGGGTGTGGGCTCGGTGCATCGACCATCATAATGGCAAAGGCCTATCCCAACTCCGAATTCGTCGGATTCGACTATCACGAGAAGTCGATCGATCAGGCTCGTGCGCGGGCTGCGACAGCAAACGCCGGCAACAATCTGCGTTTCGAGGTCAGCGCTTCGAAGGATTTTCCGGGTTCGGATTATGATCTGGTCACTTTTTTCGACTGCCTGCACGACATGGGCGATCCGGTCGGCGCGGCCAAGCACGTGAGGCAGTCGCTAAAAGAAGACGGATCATGGATGATCGTCGAGCCGTTTGCGAACGACATGTATGCCGAAAATCACAATCCTGTTGGCCGGGTTTACTATTCGGCCTCGACGATGATATGCACACCGGCGTCACGGTCGCAGGAGGTCGGGCTCGGACTGGGGGCGCAAGCGGGAGAAAAGCGGATCCGTGAGGTTGCGGAAGCCGGTGGATTTTCGCGATTCCGCCGCGCGAGCGAGACCCCGTTCAACCTCATCCTCGAAGCGAGGCCATAAACTAAAGAGCGGAGAGCGTTTCAACAGTCCGCCAGTTTCGTGCGGTTACTGAGATCTTCAGCTTCTTTTCGAACTGCCCGCGTCCGAGATAACTATCGGCCACGCCCATCGGCAGGTGACAATAGATCTCGCGTCCGACAACGACAAACCGCTCGTCCGCCGGAGCTCTCTCGGCCAGCCACTGTTCGTCCGCAGGATCGAGGGGCGATGCGAGGAATAGGACGTGCATCTCCTTGTGGCTTTCAAATTGTCCGTCGAAGGGGTTGTTCCCAAGAATGTCCTTGATGCCGGCCTGCTCACGCACCATAACCGTAACCTTCTTCCCGACGTTGGCTTCGATCGCTTCTTCGATCTTCGAGACCAGCTTCTGTTCGTCCTTCTTGGGTGTATCGAAGGCCAGATTTCCGCTGTTTATATAGGTCGCGACGTTTTTGAACCCGAGCGATTCGAACATCTTCTTCAGTTCGGACATTTTGATCATCGTGTTGCCGCCAACATTGATCCCGCGAAGTAAAGCTATATAACGCATTAGATCCTCCCCGGCTGATACACGAAAGAGCGCCGGAATATCATCTTTCCGGCGGCGACTTTCGTGCATTCTCGCGGTTCACACCCTCTCAGGCATTTTTCATGTCGATGACAAAGCGGTATCGAACGTCGGCCTTGATCGTCCTGTCGTATGCGGTTTCGATGTAGTCCGGTTTTATCACCTCGACCTCAGACCTGATGCCGTTTTCGGCGCAGAAATCAAGCATCTCCTGCGTCTCAGGAATGCCGCCGATGAGCGACCCGGAAAGGGTTTTGTTACCAAATATCAGTGCCAACGCGTGGATCTGATTCGGGCTCGGCGGTACACCAACAACGACCATTGCCCCGCCGACACCGAGCAGTGCCAGATATTGATTCACGTCATGATCTGCGGAAACAGTATCAAGGATCATATTGAAGGTACCCGCCAATGGGGTCAGATTTGCAGGATCGCTCGAAACAACAAAGTGATCGGCGCCCAGCGATCTCACATCGGCCTCTTTCGAGGGCGACGTACTAAAGATGGTAACCTCGGCCCCCATGGCTCTTGCGATCTTAACCCCCATGTGGCCAAGGCCCCCCAGTCCGACGATGCCAACTTTCTGCCCCGGGCCGACCTTGAACCGTTTCAAGGGCGAATAGGTCGTAATGCCGGCACAAAGAAGCGGCGCAACGCCCGAGAGATCACCGTCGGCCTTGACCTTAAGGGCGTAGTTCTCGTCAATGACATATTTATCCGAATAGCCGCCGTATGTCTTGGTCACACGATCCATTTCAGTGCCGTTATAGGTATAGGCGGCCATTTTTACGCAGAACTGCTCGTGCCCATTCCGGCAATTTACACACTCACGGCACGAGTCAATAAAGCAGCCGATACCTGCAATGTCGCCCACCTTGAATTTCGTCACGGCATCGCCGACCTGCGAAACGCGCCCGACGATCTCATGGCCCGGCACTAGCGGATAGTTGGTCGGCATTGAGTCTTTCCATTCATTCCTGGCCTGATGAATGTCCGAATGGCATATCCCCGCGTATTCGATCTCGATCAAAATATCGTTAGCCCCGACCGCACGGCGAGTAAATTCGAAAGGTTCGAACCCCCCTTCTTCACTATGTGTGGCAAAGCCGCGCGTCGCGACCGCCTTTGATTCTTCTGGTGTCATCATTGCTCCTTTTTCTGTTCTGGATCGTAGCCGGACCGCTCACTGACCTGTGTCGGACATCCGCCTTGATCGCCCTGTCGTATGCTTGATCGATCCCGCCTGCGTGGATCTACGTATCCTATTCAGTATTTTTCAGGTCTTTCGACATTCGGACACACGTTATTGTGATTCCGTTGCCGACCGGCACTTCGACGTGTTCGGAGCCGGTATACCCCTTCGCTGCGTATAAAGGCACTCCCGGCATTGTGGACATCATCTCGGCCACGGAGAATCCATTTTCCAAGATCTCTCTTTCACACATCTCGAGCAGGGCCGTGCCAACTCCTCTCCTTGCTGCTCGCGGATGGACAAAGAACGCCCGGATCTTGGCCGCCTCCGTTTTTGGGTCGAGCAGTTCCGGATCACGGCTCTCTGCATAAATACTCGCACCGTAGAGCGTTTTCCTCATGCTCCATCCGCCGCAGCCGGCCAGTTCACCATCGATCTCAGCCACAAAGTAAGTTCCGTCCGCGATCAGGTCGGTATCGATGCCAAATACCGTCGAGATCGAAAGATCGATCTGCTGCTGATTGTAGAAATCGGGTGCAAGTCCCCGAACTGAATCGCGAATTAGCTCAGCCAACTGCTCAGCGTCCGCATCGGTCGCCTTTCGTATCGAGATCGCCATTGCCTTCAGTCCAAAGTAGCGATGACCTTCAATTCGATGGCTATGGGCGTCGGCAGCGAACTGATCTCAACGGTCGTCCGACAGGGCCGATTGTCCGCAAAATATTCTGCGTAAACCCGATTATAGATCGCAAAATCGTCTTTCATATTTGTCAGAAAAACTGTGACATCAACGATATTCTCCCATGACGACCCCGCATCCTCAACGATGTATCTGACGTTCTGGAATACCGATCGACACTGCGTTTCGATATCGTACGAGACGATCTGACCAGACTGATCCAATTCAACGCCCGGGATATCCTTTGAGCCGCGCTGACGCGGGCCGACACCCGAAAGAAAAAGCAGATTCCCGACACGCCGGGCATGCGGATATAGCCCAACTGGTTCGGGAGCCCTGGAAGATTCCGTTATTTCAGACACATACGGATTTTACAACCTGGCCGCGAATCGGAAAAGCGATGATCGGAGAAACACACCATGGAATAATATTGATGATAAAGTACATTAAGAATGTGGGAAAAGAGGTTGAGGCGGATCAGCCGGCCATTAAGAGAGGTCATATTGAAATGCGGTCATCGTTAATAATTCTCCTTATCGCAGCGATTGCAACCGCTGTCGGCTGTGGTATTGCAAGCAGTTCCGGTAAAACGGTCGACCTTGCTGATCTCGCTCCGGCGACTGAAGGCGAACCCGCGGCGGGAACCGAGACCGCCGTATTCGCCGGCGGCTGTTTCTGGGGCGTTGAGGCTGTTTTTGAACACGTAAAAGGTGTTGCCGATGTGAGGTCTGGTTACGCAGGCGGCGATGCCCGGTCGGCCAACTATGACAGAGTCAGTGAAGGTGAAACGGACCACGCCGAGTCGGTCGAGATCGTCTATGATCCGTCGAAGGTCACTTATACGCAGCTATTGACGATCTTTTTCGCGGTGGCACACGACCCTACACAGCTTGATCGCCAGGGCCCTGACGTCGGCCGACAATACCGCTCCGCCATCTTTTACCTGAATGACGCACAAAGGAAAACGGCCGCCGCCTACATCGAAGCGATCGACCGTTCAAAGGCACTGGCCAAACCGGTCGTGACCCAGGTCGTGCCGCTCGTTAAATTTTACCCAGCCGAGGGGTATCATCAGGACTTTATGAAAAAGAACCCGAGCCATCCGTATATCCTGGCGCATGACAAGCCAAAACTCGATGATCTGAAAAAGCGATTTCCTCAGTTCTACAGCGGCAAATAGCTAGAATCTACGCAGCGACCTCAGTATCTTCTCGGTATGGGCCATCGAGATCATTGCCATGCTGGGGTCATCCTTCTCCTCTCCCCCGTACCAGCCGATGTAGTGGAAAGCGGTCCCGCCAACGTCGAACCACTCGGTCATAACATAGTTTTTCAGCTTCTCGCCTTCAGTATCCGGGTCTTTTGGCTCGTAGTAAAGATGTATCTTCCCAACGGGCGACGAGATCGTCTTTGCCCCTTCGTACATCAGGTCGCCAAGGCCGTCAAAACCGGCTTCGAGAGCGAACCGCTGTGTTCGTCCGTCGGCGAGTTTGGTCGAATAAATAATGACCAGGCTTCGCTCATAGATCTTTACGCTTCGACCCAGATTCAATTCGATCTTTTCGAGCTTAAACCCCGCGGGCAGCCATGTCGGCAGCGGCAGCGGTGTTGTCAGCTTTGCCCTCTGCAACTCCTTCAACTGTGCCGTCGAAACGCCGGGGAATTTCGCTGCCTGAGCCTTCGCAACAACGGCGGCCGCCGCAACCATACAAACAATAAGGATGATATGTCTTGACTTCATTTTGATCGCTCTGCCCAGATCTGTACGAGATGAACAAGTGTTTCGGTCGATCCCTCAAGTCCCTTTCGTGAATTGAACTCAAGTTTTCCGTGGAAGTTATGCCCGCCAGTGAAAAGGTTTGGTGTTGGCAGCCCCATCGCCGTCAGACGCGAACCGTCCGTTCCGCCGCGTATCGGACGAAGTCGTGCCGTGATGCCCGCCCGTCGGGCCGCCTCGATGGCGTAATCGGTCAGCTGTGGATGATCTTTCAGCACCTCTTTCATGTTGAGATAGCCTAGCTCGCTTTTGTATTCGACCTTGACTTTTGGAAAACGTCGCTGCGTCGCCGCGACAAGACGTTTAAGCGTCGATTCAAGTTTTGCCATGCCGCTGATGTCAAAATCGCGCAGCAGAATTTTGATCGTTGACGTTTCGACATCCAACGTCGCAGTGTAAGGATGCAGATAGCTCTGGCGTCCGGCAGTTGTTTCGGGACGATTTGGCACAGACCTTAAAAATCGCGAAAGAAAGTCACCTGCAGCATACGACGAGTTGATCATGATTCCTTTCGCAGTGCCCGGGTGCGTGGAAAGCCCGCGAAAAGTCACCGTCGCAGTTCGCGCCGAAAATGTCTCATTCGAAATATCGCCGAGCTGTTCGCCGTCAACCGTGTAAGCAAACTTCGCTCCCCAGCCCGCGATGTCAAACTTGTCGATGCCGCCGCCGACCTCTTCGTCCGGCGTGAACGCGATCGCGATGTTACCATGCTTGATCGACGGATTTTGCTTGAGCGTGTCGATCATCGTCATAATCTCGGCGACGCCGGATTTGTCGTCCGAGCCGAGCAGCGTCGTGCCGTCAGCCGTTATTATGTCGTCGCCGATCAGATTCTTTAGATCAGGGTTTTGCGCGACGGTGATCACCTGCGTCTTATCGTTCGGCAAAACGATATTGCCGCCGCGATAATTCCTGTGAATGACGGGGTTCACATTTGCGCCCGTAACCGCCGGCGACGTGTCCATATGAGCAATGAATCCGATCGTTGGAACCTTGGAGCTATCGCCCATATTGCTGGGCATGAATGCGTAAACGATGCCCCATTCGCTTATTCGAACGTCAAGCAGGTTCAAGTCTTCCAACTCTTTTTTCAACAGGTCGGCAAGGTCAAGCTGTTTCTTTGTGCTCGGCGGCGCTGGCTGATCTTCGGCAGATTGAGTGTCGATCTTGACGTAACGCAGGAAGCGGTCCATCGCCGATTCTGTCGGAGGTTTCTGCTGTGCAAAGGATGCGCTGGCAAACGTCAGAACGAGTAGCAAACTAAATACTTTTTTCATGATCATTTAGAACCGATCCGGGTGCTCCCGGATGCTCATATTATTCTCGGACTCGGCGATGAATTCCATCTCACCCGGATAAACCGCCGCCGGAACGATCGATCGCGAGTTGCTTGTCGCAGGGCGCAGGTTGTAGAGGACGTCTCCCGTCTTACGGTCGCGCACGAAAACCTGAAAGGTCCCCTTGTTCGTAAACTCAGAAAGTGTCGGATCATCCAGCAGATTCGGCAGCCTGAATCTGAACCGCCCGTCCGCCTTCAGATCGACCGAATCAATGCGATTCGGCCCGATCAGGCAGTCGGTCACACCTATAAACTCACATTTCCAGTTTGCCCAATACTCTACGGTAACCCGGGCGCCTTTTTCAATTAACGCCTCTGGCGAGACGATCGCCCCTCGAAAATCGAGTCCGAGCGACCTCCGCAGCCGCGCCCTAATGACACGTCCGCCCTCTTCGACCTGGGGGATATCGATGACAACCGTACGGCATCTCGCCGAACGCACCATCACCTTCATTGACCTTGCCGCCTTTCCCTCGCGAACTGCAGGTATCTCGTACCGAAAAAACCGGGAGTCCGTCTTTACAAAGCTCCCATACCCGCCGAATGCTCCGGTAATGAAATATTCGATCGACAGTTCGTGAGGATAGCAGCCGCCCCAAACCTCGAGGATATAAGGCTTCTGCTTTGTCTTTACCTGGCCGAAAAGTCCGACGGCAGATCCAATGACCAGTATTATTGTAAGCGTCACTATCGCACGCATCTCATTTTCGATCTCACGCGATCGACGGGGTAGGTTCTACGCCAATGTTACGCTATTCGGGACAAGATCTCATAGAACCAACGGCCACGCTCGGCCGCATCATTCCGAACTGAAGCGGCAGTATGCGTGGTCGCCCACGACAGTCTAGTCATTTACAGGATCCTTATACAGACGTTCTTCTCTTCCGTAAAAAACCTGAGAGCCTCGAACCCGCCTTCGCGGCCGACACCGCTGTCCTTGACGCCGCCAAACGGAGTTCGCAGATCGCGAAGGAGCCAGCAGTTGATCCAGACGATCCCGGATTCGAGCATTGCCGCTACGCGATGCGCTCGCGAAAGGCTTTCGGTCCAAACCGTCGCCGAAAGGCCATAGCGAACACTGTTCGCGTAACCCAGGACTTCCTCTTCGCTATCGAACGGTTGGATCGTCACGACCGGGCCAAATATCTCTTCCTGATTCGTGCGGCAATCGAATGGCAGCCCCTCGACGACAGTCGGTTCGATAAACCAGCCGTCGGCGCCGCGACCGTCGAGATTCGCCTGTTTGCCGCCGATCAAAATTGTGCCGCCTTCTTCCTTCGCAAGCTCGATGTACGACATTACCTTGTCAAAATGCTGCTTCGAAACGATCGCCCCGACATCGGTGTCGGGTTTTCGCGGGTCGCCAACCCTTAACACAGAAACCCGCTCTACAAAATCCCTTCTGAACCGGTCGTACAAGGGTTTTTCGACGAATATTCTCGAACCGCATAAACAGATCTCGCCCTGATTCGAAAACGACGAACGCACGGTCGTGGTCAGCATTTCGTCGTAGTTACAATCGGCAAAAATGATATTTGGATTCTTGCCGCCGAGCTCAAGCGATAGCTTTTTGAACATCGGTGCCGCGATCCGCGCTATCTCTTCACCGGTCTTCGTGCCGCCGGTGAATGAGATCGCCTTAACATCCGGGTTGGCGACGATCGCCGAACCGACCTTCGGGCCCGTTCCGTGAACAACATTCAAAACGCCTGCCGGCAACCCCGCCTCCGAACATAACTTCGAGAGAAGGTAAGCGGTCATTGGCGTCACTTCGCTTGGCTTTGCCACGACAGTACACCCGGCTGCCAAGGCGGGAGCGATCTTCCATGTGAACAGATAAAGCGGCAGATTCCAGGGCGAGATGCAGCCGACGACCCCCAGTGGCTGACGCAGCGTGTAGTTGATGGCGTTACGACCGACCGTGTCGTGGGATTCGTTTGCGATGTGCATCGCAGCCGTCGCATAGAACTTGAAGTTTGCTACCGCGCGCGGGATATCGACCTCCCGTGCGAGCGAAACTGGCTTACCCTGATCGACCGATTCGGCCTGTGCTAACTGCTCTAGGTCGCGTTCGATGAGGCCCGACAGTCGAATCAAAATGTCATGTCTCGCTTCCGCCGAAGTTGTCGACCACGCGGGAAAAGCGCTTCGCGCCGATCCAACGGCACGCTGAACGTCCCGCTGATCAGAATCCGGGATAAATGAATACACCGCGCCCGTCGAAGGATCGATATTCTCGATCCAATTCTCCGCCAGTGGTGCGGTAAGTTCGCCGCCGATAAAGTTCTGAATGTAGAGCATCAAGCCTTAAAAAGATCTTAGAGATAGAACCGACTTCGGTTATTCTAACAAGATAGCGAAATAGTTTGACCTGATATTAGATGTTTTTACGCTTTATTGATTGCGAGGGAGAAGTTGCCTTACGCAACCGAAATTATATATATGAATAAGACCTGTCCTAAATGCAATTTATCAAATCCGGCACAAGCGGCCTTTTGCCATAATTGTGCTACCCCGTTGGGAGCCGGACCGACCGTCGGTGCACAGCAGCAAGCCTGGCCGCAGAATCCGGTCGGCGGAGCTGTGGCCGGCGGCCAGTACGTCGCTGCCCCGCAGGAGACGCAGCGAGCGATGATCTCGATGCTGATGGCGATCGGAGCGTTCCTTTGCTGCGGGCCGCTGCTCGGAATTCCGGCAGCGATACTCGGCTGGCTCGAGCTTGATGCGATCAAATCGGGCCGTGCCTCGGCAAACGGCAAGACGATGGCAACGGTCGGCCTCTGGGGCGGCATTGCTTCTACGGTGATCCATGTCGGGATCTGGATCATATGGATGCTCCTCGGAGCGCTTTCGTCGGCCTCAGCATACTAAGATGACTGCAAACGCACAAAATCCTATCTGCGCAAACGGCCACGTCCAGCCGTCATCCGGAATGAAGTTCTGCATCTATTGCGGCGTAGCCGTTGCGCCGGTTCGGAACGCGGCACCACCACCGCCCCAGCATCTCGTTCCGCCGCCGCAACCGGTGTATCCGCAGCAGCAGTTCGTTCCGCCTTCGGTGCCGACCTGCAGAACGTGCGGCGGTACCGGCCAGTTCCTCGACGCTAAGAGGATCATGTGCCCTGAATGCCGCTGGCTGAGACCGCTGGTACCGGGCTATTCGGTTGACAACGCTGCCTTCGCTTGGGCGGGAGATGCCAAAGCGATGGCAGCACTCCAGGCCGCAAAGCCGTTGACCGCAGCCGCAAAGGCCGTCTCGGAGAAGGTCGGACGACGCTGGATCGAGGTTTCCTTTAACGGCATCCTTCTTGGCGAGAAACAGATGCCGCACATCTTCGGCCAGGCTGTGAGAGCAGCCCGGATTCTCGGTATGACCCATATGCCGGACGTGTATCTTTCCGGCGAACGCCCTTGGGATCTGCTCACATTCGGAACCGACAAAAGTGCGTTCGTCGTCATCGGTTCGGCCGTAGCGGGCAATTTTCAAGGCCTCGATATGCTCTACTTGCTCGCCCGTGAAATGGGCCACTGCAAAGCGGGGCATGCACTTTGGAAAACGGTCATCCGCTTTTTCCTCGGCGAGCAGGGCCCGGCAAAAGGCTTTATGGCAGGCGGTATCTTCAATGCGATCTTGAGCCCGACCGCCATGATAAGCGGAGCGATCGAAATGCCGCTGCTCGCTTGGGCACGTCAGGCCGAGATCACCGCCGACCGTGCCGGCTTGCTGGCCGTCGGAAGCGAGGAGATCGCTCGACGCACGCTACTTTCCTGGTCATTGAAATCGTCGTTCATCTTCCGACAGGTGAATATCGAAGCGTGGCTGGAACAGCAGAGGGAAGATCCGGGCGATATGCTTCGTTTGTCGGAGTTGACAACGACGTCGACCCCTTACATAGGGCCGAGATTGAAGTTGTTGAATCAGTTTGCCAACAGCCCTGAGTTCAAGAGATCGTCCACGCAGATCCGAGAGACATTGCAGCGTGCCGCGCCACCCAAAACCAAGCCGGCGACCGCTGGTCCAAGCGGTTCATCGCCGTCCGAACTGAAAATAAAGTGTTCGGCGTGCAAGACACCGATGAAAGTTCCCATGTCCGCGATCGCGGGCAAACCTAAACTTTCCGTAAAATGCCCAAGCGCAAAATGCGGAAAAGTAACCGTAATAATAAAGAATAATAAACCAGCAAAAATAAGAGAGGAGAACCAAAATTATGGCGAATGAGCAAGAGATCACAGTAACTGAAAACGACGGAACTGAGAGCGTTTTCGAGATCGTGGAAAACGACAACAGCGCCCTTGCCGGTGAGATAGTCGAAGCGTTATTCGACGAATCCGCGGGAGGTGACGTCACCTATGTTGACATCAACGAAGATGGAAAACTTGATATGGGCGCGGCCGATACCGACGGCGATGGCGAGGTCGACACCGTTGCCGGCGACACCGACGGCGATGGAAAGCTCGATGCCGTTTCGGCCGACACCGATGGCGACGGACAACTCGACGTCATCGCAATGGACACTGACGGCGACGGAGTTTTCGATGCGGCCGGTGAGGACACAGACGGAGACGGCAGCATCGATGTCGCTTATTTCGACACCGACGGCGACGGCGAGGTCGATGTCACCATGGCAGATGCAGACGGCGACGGTGAATTCGAAGAGATCACCGCGCCTGAGGGCTTGCCGACGGAAGAAGAACTATCCACCAATTCGGTTGAGTTCACCGTTGGCGAAGACGGCTTCCCGGTAACCGACGAAGGGACGGCCGGCGACTATGCCGACACCGAATATTCCGAAGAATATGTCGCAGAACCAGCTTTCGATAACGCGGCAGATCCGGTATTTGTTGCCGAACCCGCCGTTGCTGACACATCGACGACCGATACCGCGGCCACCGAGGCTGATGCCGAATTAGCCGCAAAGGAGGCTCATTCCGACGCCGCCCGGGACGCCCAGTCTGCCGCCGACGAATACATTGCCCAGGGCGACTACGCCGCAGCCGCTGAGGCTCGCGAGGTTGCGGAAAACGAAGCCTACGAAGCCGGAGATTACAGTATGCTTGGAACGGCGGATTCGACCGATCTCGAGAATGCCGCGTATCGACAGGAGATCGCTGAAGACTATCGCACCCAGCAGGCTGAGCACATCGCGGAAGGCGACTACGAAGCCGCACGCGAGGATGCCCTGAACGCCGGTTATGCGACGGGAGATGCGGACTACCTCGCGGGTGGCAGCGACCACACCGGTCAGTCCGATCAGGATGCCTACAATCTCGACAACGCCGTCTTTCAGGAAAAGAACGCCGATTACTTTGCTGACAATGCGAACTGGTACGCGGAACAGGGGAACTATGATGCCGCCGAAAGCAGTCTCGACCATGCCGCCGGATATCAGGAATCCGCCGATATGTACGCGGCGCAGGCCGACCCGGTCTCCCCGATGTATGACGTCGATCCGTCGTCCGCTGTTGACGCCGGCGGCGGCTATGATATGTCGTCGGTTGACACGGGTTTCGATGCCGGAGCGATCGACACCTCGTCGTCATACGATTCGGGCTACGACGACGGAACTGTTTAGTAACTTGACCGTTAAATTTAAGAACGGCTGACAGCGGGTGAGCCAATTGCTGTCAGCTGTTCTCTAACGAAACTCGCGGACTCAAACGAACCTGATCCTATTTCACATTTCGCCCGTACTTCTTCATGACCTCACGGACCTTATCCAGCGGCAGAGCTTCGACCGTACGTCCGTTGCCAGTAACGTTCGTCGCTTTGAACAGCGAATTCAGGATCGCCTCCTCGGTCGCCTCTATTACCGCCTGAAACAACGGCGACATCGCGTCGTTGCGTAGAACGGTAATGTTCCTCGTCGCATCCGATGCCTTGATCCGGTTCTGCGTCGAAAAAGCGATAGCGTAGTCCCCGCTGCCGTTCGTCATCGACGAACCTGTCCGGCCCAGCCCGACCATCGAACGCGAAGCGAGCCGCTTCAACTGCCGGTGGTCCAGGGGAGCGTCGGTCGCGATCACAATAATGATCGATCCATCGGCCCGATCAGAACCGGATGCTGCAGCGGCAGTATCACCGTTTGAAAAAGATCCGACCGCGTCCTTAAGATAAAACTTCCCCAGTTCCTGCCCGACCGGCACCCCGTCGATGGACAGAACGCCGCCAAAATTCGTCTGCACCAGTACGCCCAGCGTATAGCCGCCCAACGAAGCGGGGAGTTTGCGCGATGCGGTTCCTATGCCTCCCTTCCAGCCAAAAGCCACCGTGCCTGTTCCGGCTCCGACCGATCCCTCCTCGACCGAGGCCTTAGCGTTCTTCAAGGCGCCAAAAACATCTTCACGCGTGATCGGGCGCGAACGGATATCGTTCAGCCCGCCGTCGTTCGTCTCAGCCACGAGCGGATTTATCGAGCGAACATTCTCATTCCCCGGCAAAGCAAGCATGTGGTCGATCAAGAAATCGGCGGTTTTGGGAACTGAAAGAGTCGATGTCAGCAGGATGGGCGTTTCGATCTCGCCGAGTTCATTGACCTGTGTAGAACCGGCGAGCTTTCCGAAGCCGTTTCCGACAAAAACTGCGCCAGGGATCTTTTCCTGAAACAGATTCCCACCATGCGGAACGATTGCAGTCACGCCGGTCCGGACCTTATCACCCCGGATTATCGTCGTCTGACCGACCGTTACACCGGAAACGTCCGTGATCGCATTTCGATCGCCGACAGGAAGAACACCGATCTTGATGCCGAGTTCCCGCACCCGCGGCCGTGAACTCTGAGCATAGTTCGATATCGCCTGCAGAAGGCAGATCGCGGCCAAGAGACATCCAATGTGGAAATAACGTTTCATTGCTATTTGGTATCGGCCGGTTTTGGCAGGGCCTTACGAGGCATTCTTTCGTTCCTCATCGCCGTCTGATAGGCAATGGCCGCAATTATCACCGCATTTACCTTCATGTCGTCCTCGTTGACCGCTTCGAGAACATCGAGATTCGTATGATGGGCCCTTGTATTATAGTCGAGCGAGTCCTGAATGAACTGAAATCCCGGGAGTCCGACGGCATCGAAAGCCATATGGTCTGTTCCACCCGTGTTCAAGACACTAACGGTCTTTGCCCCGAGATAAGAAAATGGCCGAAAAAAGTCCTCGAAGATCGGCCTAGCCTCTTCGTTTCCCTGAAGATATATTCCTCGGATCCGACCCGAGCCGTTATCCAGGTTGTAGTAAGCAGAAAGCTTCTCGTGCTCCGGCTTCAGTTCGATCGTCATCGGGTCGCCATAGTGCTTCTTGACGTAGCCGATCGATCCGTAGTAATCCTGCTCTTCGCCGTCCCACAGAGCGACGCGGATAGTTCGTCTTGGCTTAACCCCAATGGCCTTCAGTATCCGAAGAGCTTCGACAACGGCGATGCATCCGGCCCCATTATCCACCGCACCTGTCCCGGCATGCCACGAATCAAAATGGCCGCCGAGCAGAACGACTTCGTCCTTCAACTTGGGATCGGTGCCGGTGATCTCACCCAAGACATTCGAGCCGGTTCCGTCCGGGTCGGTCCTCGCCTGGAGATTGACCTCCATTTTTACCGGTATCCTTCTATCGATCAGACGCACCATCCTTGCATACTGCTCTCGGGCGACGACAAATGTCGGCGGATTGACCGCAACATCCGCGTCATAACTACCCTGAACACTCAAAATGCCGTCGGGACGCCCGCTTGCCCGGATCAATGCACCTACGCCCTCATCCTTGAAGAACCTCACTATTTCACGGCCTCGCTCTAGGCTTTCGTTCCAGTCCTTTTCTTCCTGTTGATAGGATACGGTTCCGCCCCCTTCAGGATCCTTGGTCGGATCGATCGCGGTGTGCTTTTCTGAAAGGCTTTCGTCTGAGACCCGTCGGATGGGGTCGCCTTTTCTGGATTCTGGCGGGGGCAAGCCGACCCTACCATTGAGGACTATCGCACCTTTGAGTTTGCCGCGATAACTTGCAAAATCAGCATTAGACCTGACGGAAACGAGTACGACCTCGCCCGAGACCACACCGCTGGTGGAAGGGCTCCATGCAAGTGGATAAGCGATCAGGCGGTCATACGTCGGCGCGGTCATCTCGACTGAAAAACGATCAAGTTCCCATCCCTGCGCCCATGTACCCCAAGGCTCGATCTGCGTGTTCTGGAAACCGAACTCCGTCATCTTGCCCTTCATCCATTTCTTTGCGTCCCTGAGGCCTTTCGAATTCGTCAACCTCGACCCAAAAACGTCGGTTAGATAGCCGAGTGTTTCCATGACTTGCGAATTCTGAAACCCCTCGGTCTTGATCTGCGCAAGCACTCGTGGGTCGATCGTATCCTGGGCAAATGCGAGCCCGGAAAATGTCATTGACCACAAAAGAAAAAGGGCCACAAATCGTTTTTTCATGATTTCCTATACCTTTGCGAACGTGAGTCCTGTCTGTCCCTGATATTTGCCGCCGCGAT
Organism: Pyrinomonadaceae bacterium; assembly: GCA_021463165.1. Classification (GTDB taxonomy): domain Bacteria; phylum Acidobacteriota; class Blastocatellia; order Pyrinomonadales; family Pyrinomonadaceae; genus OLB17. The sequence goes on from JAJTWY010000002.1 coordinate 320,742, forward strand.
CTTCGTAACTGACATCGCAATCCTCGTCCGATTCGAAGAAAAGTATCTGCCCAATGCCCTCGTTGATATAAACCCGCAGCGGAAGGTTGGCAAGATTGGCTATCTCGACAACGAGCCGGCCGGTCCAGCCGGCTTCTAGCGGCGTAGTGTTCACGAGCAGCCCCGCCCTCGCGTATGTCGATTTGCCGAGAGCGACGCCAGTCACATTTCGCGGCATCTTGAATGTTTCGACCGTGACGCCGAGCCCGTAATGATGCGGCGGGAGCAGATAGTACCGCGCGCCGTCATCGGCCCTGTGCACCTGCGGCTCTATCAACGAAGACTGCTCGTCGAACTTCTTCGGGTCGATCTCTTTAGCATGCACCGACGAGAAAATGCGAAATCCATCGTCAGCCAAACGCATATCGTAACCATAGCTCGAACAGCCCGCCGAAATGATCCGCTTTCCATCGACCTCGCGTACCAGTCCCGCGAGAAATGGCGTGATCATTCCCTCTTCTTCTGCCATTTTCCGCAGCCAAATATCTGATTTTATTGTCATAGAACGGTTGGGCCCGAACTCCCGGTTCGAGCCGCGACAAATAAGAAAGGGTGATAAACGAAACTAGCTTATCACCCTGATATTATTCAGCCAAACTAGAGGATATGCCTATAAAGCCGCACCCAGCCTTGTTAGTTTCATCTTCCCTGCCCCAACGGTAAATTTCATAGGCGATCCGCCCACACCCGCTTTCGCCGCGATGGACCTCTCAGTAAAAGCCACCTTGCGGTCGCGCGGTTTTAGCTCCGGTATCAGGTTCTCGATGGTGCCGTCACGCAGCACAACGGCATCGATCTCGGCACTCATATTTGTCGGAAGACTAATGTTCAGCTCGCCATTTGCGACCTGAATATCAGCATATCGGCCACGCCAACCCTGCGTTCCAAAGCGAACATTTGCAGTACCTTTGCCGACCAGCAGCGTTGCACTGCCGGACACTACGTCAAATTTCGCATTCGATTCAATGAAGTTCGCCCGGATCGTTCCCTCGACACCCGAGATCGAAAGGTCGCCAACCCCGCCGTCGATCTCGAGGTCGGTATACTTCGGCACAAAGATCGTATAGTTGATCGAAAACGGGAGTGTAAGCAGGTGTTTCGGAAAATTCTTCGGCAGCTTCTTCAGGCCGAACTTGTTGTGTGAGCCTAGACTGATAACCGATGTTCTGATAGCACTTTCGTCAGTCACGAAGCCGGTGATCTCGGCCAGTTTGGCAACATCAGTCTCATTCGCGGCCTGCAGTTCGATCTCCGCCGTGATCTCGATCTCGTTTTTCGCGGCTCCCTCGATCTTGATCGAACCCTTTGGTGCACCGGTAACGACCACCGTCCCGCCCGACCCGAAATCGAACCGATCGGTCTTGGTGACCGTGCGTTTAACTATATTCGCTGTTTGCGAGAAAGAAACCGCCGAAAGCAATGCAATGAAGACGGTCACTGCTGCAACACTGGATCTTTTCATCTTAACTATGACCTCGGGAAGGGAGAGTGCCAAGACAATGATAGATCGATGGTTGGGGAAGGGTCAATGAATTTATTCCTAGCGGCTATAAAAACCGATATTGCCGCGTTGATTGGTTACCGTGACAGTTGCCGAACCGTCACCAAACCTGCCGGTAATACGCCGCCCGTCGCCGACTAGGGTCAGATTGGAACTTGCGAATGCCCCCAGCGAGATGTTGCGGGTCGACGGCGCGGTCGCAACTAGCTTGAACGACGACGTGAAAGGGATGCGGAGGCTGATGGTGCCTTTCATCGATGTGAACCTGTAAACCCCGCCCTCGTGGATCTCACCGTCAAAAACGATATCACCGAGTCCATTCTCGGCCGAGACGAACTTGGCCGCGATGTTTGTAAGAACAATGTCTCCCTCGCTCGAGATATGTGCTCGGACAAGTCCGCTCCGCACATTGCTCACCTGAAGATTGCCGATGAGCGTCTCGATATCGACCTTGGAATTATAGGGAACGCGGATGGTGAAATTTACGTCGCCGGTCTCGCGGCCCTGGTTGTCCCTAACAAGATTGATCAGGATCAATCCGCTTAGGCTTTGAGGCGCGATGTTCGCAGCCGGTGCCTCGACCGAAGCGACGATGCTCACTTCCGGCCGGTTCCATCCTTCGACCGTTACGGTTCCGGTGCGGTTGATAAGCTGAAGTTTTACATCCTGGCCCGCAGGATACGTCTTGGAAAAACGCTTCTGCGCCGCCCCATCGATCACAAAAGCAGACAATAAAAGAACTACGCTCAACAGGAACGTAGTTCTAACCGAGCCGGAAAACCGGCCGACACTGAAAATACCAGCAAACATCCTCAAACTATCACCCCGAAGGGCAACCGCATTCTTCGAGATCAAAGCTCAGAAAAATCACGCAGCAAATTCATTTTATCCGTCAGGACGGCATCCAGCATCTCGCCGGAGAGCTCGTCGTCCGGATTCTGCTGCAGGATCATTTTGTAATCATGTACCGATTCATCGATAACACGAAGATTCCGGTCAAAGGCTTCCCGCGTTGCACGATTCCAGACGTTACGCCTCTCGAGAACCCTGGCGTTCCAATATTCGATCGCCGCGTGTTGTTCCTTCAAACGAGCCTCCCGTGCCTGCTGCGGTGTGGTCATCAGCCCCACACGGCTCAAAAGTCTCTCGAACGTAGTCTGCGTGGCTGTTGACCGGGTCGTAAAGTCATCCGTCGGGGGCCGGTTATAGCTCTGCACCGCAACCATTGTCAGCAGCGAACTGATTATTGCGACACCGAATACCGCACCCGCAACTTGAGCGAAGGAAAGCTGCCAGAAGCGTCCTCTCGTCGGCTCCTCGACCGGCTTCGGCGGCTGCGCCGGATTGGCCTCGGTCTCAATGATATTGTTGATGCGACACCAAAGGGCCTGCGAATTGGGCGGGGCGACCTCTTCGACGACATCTGCGGAACAAGCGTCCAGGATCAGCGAGAGATCTTCGCACATCAGCGAGCATTCAACACAAACCGTCAGGTGATCGCGAACTGACGCGGCCTGAGCCTCGCTAAGTTCATTGTCCATAAAGACATCGATCAGATGTTTACACTCGTCGCAGTTCATTTCCTTACTAACGCATTTGGACTGAAGCTACTTCTCTTAGTTCCACTCTAATAGATTGTTGACTGCCGGATATAGTTGCCTTTCACGCCTCGGATTTCTGATCGCAAAATACCGCCGCGACAACAGCCTTCGGGCCTGCGATCCGAAACGCCGGCGGCCAATATCAGCAAAAAAGAAGCGAACAACGTTGCCCTTGTTCGCTTCCTTCTGAACTATAAACATGCGCTAATCCTGTCTCATCATCAGCAGGCCGCGCAGCTTCAATCGAGCCTTATGAAGCTGCGATTTCGAAGTCCCGACCGAGATGCCCATCCTCCGGGCTACCTCCTCATGCTCAAAACCCTGAATATCATGGAGAACAAAGACCCGTCTATAGCCGTTGGGAAGTTCGCCGATCGCATTCTTGAGGGCGATCCGGTCAACCACCTGCATCTTGTTGGGATCGGCCGAACCGCGAACGATCTGCTCGGGCATCTCGCCATCCTCCGAAGTCCTCTCGTTCTTTACGCTCCGCCGACGGAAGTGCATCAATACCTGATTGACCGTCAATCGATGAAGCCAGGTCGAAAACGCCGAATCCCCGCGAAAGCTGCCGATCTTGCGGAAAAGCTGAATGAAAACCTCCTGCGTCAGGTCTTCGGCTTCGGTCTGGCCATTGGTCATCCTGAGGCAAAGCGAATAGGTTCGCCGGTGGTAGCGCTCGTAGATCAACTCGAACGCACCGATATTTCCCTCAGCCGCCAAACGGCATAGCTCGATGTCTGTGGATCCTGAGTCAAATGCGGCCGCAGGAGGTTCTGGCGTCACAGCAGGACCTAGGACTTGCGGATCCGCTAAAGCCGGGGCTCCAAACCCCAACACATCCTGTTCGATTACGGCCGAATGTGGTTCCATAAGAACATTTCCGTCGGATTGTAGAACTTCGTCATCGGTTCAGATGAACGTCTACCATCAACAGTTGCCTCACCTGACCACACATTTTATGCCTATTTGAAATAAAAATAAAGAGGAAAGTTACCCCACATTGAAAGGGCCGATCACACAAAAGTGCCGTTTTATTTCCGTTTTGACGCCAGATTCGATTCACTTGCATTGATAAAGTGATAGTTTGTATGACACGTCGAGCCCGGCAAGTGATGATCCATGGAGGTCAACTAATATGAAACTGAACTTGTTTTTGCTTGTAGTATTCGCCGCCACAAGCGTGGCTGTTGGCGTTTCCCGAATATCGGCCCAGGGACCGATCGCAGATACGCCACTGGCAGCGCAGCCGGCGGTCCTCGCCACCGGTTTTACGAGTAACCGCATCGTTGTTTTCCAGGATGGAGCCGTGCCGACGACGCAGAGCCTTGTGCCCGGCCTCCCGACGGGTGTTTTTCCGCACGGGGTTTCGTACTATGGCAACGACAATGCGCTGGTTGCCGATCTCGGAAATTCCAGGATATTCGTGATCCAAGTCTCGACCGCGTCGCTTGTCTCCACTATAAGCACGAATACGGCCCCCGCTTGGGACGGTTCGGGCACGATCGCGGTTTCGCCGAACGGGGGCACCGCCCTTGCGATCGGGTCACTTGTTTTTGCGAACACAAATCAGCTCAATGTTATCCAGGCACCGTTCGGCCCGGCGTCGACCCGTACACAGCTAGTACTTCCCGGCGGTGTAAATAACGCACAAACACAGGCGGTCGTATTCAATAGTGCCGGCAGAGCATTCGTGTATCACGCCGGAGGGATCTCCGTGCTTGATGCCCCTTATACCTCGATCGCGTTCACGATCCCGGTGCCGGGCATCAGCGGCGCGATCGCGATCTCGCCGGATGGTAATACTCTGCTCACCACTATTGCGGGGCCTAGCAACATCGTGCGTGTTTTTCAGGGTCCGTTCAGCGCCGCGACAACTTTCACAAACCTGGCGCTTCCCAATAGTTCGCCCGACGGCATAATGATCGCCCCCGACGGCAATACTGCGATAGTTGTTAGTGTATTTACTCGCGCCGCATTCGCGATCAAGGCCCCGTTCGGCTCAAATTCTGTCGTCGAACAAATCCCGCTGCCTCCGGGAGGCGGTATGAGCGGATTCGAAGACGTTGGCATCAGCGCCGATAGTCAAACGGCGATCCTGACCGGACAGGGCGGAGATCAGGATCAGGCCATTTTGGTCCGTGCTCCATTTGGAGCAGGATCGACGACCGCCCTGCTGCCGATCACCGGCAATGTGAACTTTCCCGGTCGCGGGGCCGGTGCCGTCCGGTTCAGGCCGACCACCCCTGTGTCGGCTCCCATAACGGTCTCAGGCCGGGTTTCGACCCCAACCGGTCTCGCCGTGCGAAACGCGGTCGTCTCTTTGATCGATGCACAAGGCAACCGGCGGACCGCCACCACGAGTTCTTTTGGCCTATATTCCTTCGAAAATGTCGCGGCCAGTACAGGCTACATCCTGACCGTCTTCTCAAAACGCTACCGCTATGCCCCAAAGATCACGGATATTACTGCGAGTATGAATAATGTCGACTTCATCGGTCTCGAATAAAACTCCTTCTAACTCGGCCTCGGGCCGAATTGCTTGAACACTCGTGACTTTATCCGACTTCTCGAGGAGTCCTCATATTCTTTGCCAAAATGCTCCTTTTAGGCAAAAACATGAAAATTGCGGCAAATAGGACTTCTGTGCGCTTTTGAGCAATCCTGTATATACTTCTGCACCGTTTTGGGTTACGTTTTCGAATATGATCGATAGGCGGCCCCGTCCCACGACCCAAGAACTCCTCCGCAATTTGGTAATGCGCAACGTCAAGTACGTCGGCCGTCTGTTCTTCAACGGCCTTTTCTGGCGGCACTCTTCCGACGAGACCCCCGCGATCGATGGAAATGAGGGCAAGATGTCCGTTTCCGATGGAAAGCGCGTCACCAAGGTCACAGCTTTTGGGACGCATCTTTCAGGAAACATGTGCGTCACCCGGCCCGGTTTTCAGGACGGATCGCTCAACGCCCTGCGCGTCACCAACGGCGCAATCCTTTGGGACGCGTGTTCCGCTGCCCCATTCGCGTCACCACGCTCAGTCGTTTTGGGACGCATCTTTCACCGGCTCGAGGAGCGTCACCAGCGGGCTATTCTTGTAACGCACCGTACCATGCCCCGTGCGTCGCCGACGGTGCAGTCTTTTGGGACGCATATCACAAGAACCATGAGCGTCACCAGACCCGGTTTTGGGACGCATTCGCCGCCGCGTTTTTGACATCGATTTGGGACGCAAAATAGAATCTAGCGAGATCATCTGTGCCAAGCCTACGCCCCGCGATCACGATCGAGAACATCATCGCCTCCCATCGAAAACGAAGGAAGGAGATCCGAAAGCGGCTTCGAGAATTCGCAAATATCGGGCGCCAGGGCAGCGACATCGATCTCCTCGAAGAGATGGTTTTCTGTTTCTTCACGGGAGGCTGCTCGGCAAAGATGGGGATGTCTGCCCTCGATGCGGTCCGGCCGATCCTGATGACTGCCGATCAACCCGAATTGGCACGGGCACTCGTCGGGCATCATCGCTATCCCAACGCCCGCTCGAAATACGTTGCTCATTCGCGCGATTTCCTACAGCAAGAATATGGAATGCAAATTCGCAAGAAGCTGGCGAGTTTTGATTGCCGACTCGCACGACGCGACTGGCTGGTCAATGAAAAGGGCATCAAGGGTCTTGGCTACAAGGAAGCGAGCCATTACTTGCGAAATATCGGTTACAAGGGCTATGCGATCCTCGACAAGCACATTCTAAGCTGCCTGGCCGAGTTGAAAATAATTGAGGAACCAAAGCCACCAAATACTCGTTCGAAGTATCTAAGCGTTGAAGAAAAGCTGGGACAACTCTGCGTTATTACCGGGATCGATTTCGATGAACTCGATCTAGTTCTTTGGTCGATGAAAACCGGTGTTATACTCAAGTAACGACGTTTCGGCTTGGCTGGAGTTTTTTCAATGAGGCCGACAGTTTCTAGCAAAATACGTCCAAACCGTATCCCGTGGCTTTTCGGATATCTCCTTTCCACGGCCGCTATCCTACTACTCATCTCCGCTCCCGTTTTGTCGCAGGACGATCCGAAAGAGACCTATAAAAAGCATCTGAAAAATGCAGCGAAGCTGACCCGAGCCGGATCATTCGTCGAAGCAGAAGAGCTGCTGCGAAAAGCGATCGAGCTCGATGGTTTCCGCTCCGATGCAAAGGTCGAGCTTGCCTATGTTCTGACCAAACAGCGACGGCTCGGTGACGCATTCGAACTCGTTTACTCCGTGGCTGAAAAGGAACCGAAGAATGCAAGGGCTTTTGCCGTTCTCGGCGCCACGATGCTTGCCGGCGGGCGCTTTCGCGAGGCGCGGTTGTCGTTCTTCAACGCCATCAAACTCGATCGCCGTGAGCATCTTGCCTGGGCAGGGTACGGAATGCTTGATTTTTACGAGAACCGCATCGAAGACAGTCTCGAGAATCTTCGCGAATCGGTGTTCTACGCACCCGAGGAACCCGATTACCTCTTTGCCCTCGCACAGGTCTCGGCCCGTGCCGAGCGCTACGGTGAGGCGGCAGACGCCTATCGCGATTTTCTGAATGCCTCTAACAAGAAAGACGTTGACCGCCGTGAACGTATCCGCGGGCTGATCAATTTCCTTCGCTTCCTCGGAAACGCCGGTTCGCTCTATCGTGTCGGCGGCAAGGAACGGACGGTCGTCGATTTCGAGCTGGTCGGAAACAGACCGATCATCAAGCTCCGAATAAACGACCATCCACGCGAATTAAGGTTCGTTCTCGATACCGGCTCGGGCATCTCAGTCCTGTCGGATGCGACCGCAAAGCGCCTGAAGATAAAACCCGTAACAAAGGGCGGCTTTGCGCGAGGGATAGGCGGAGATGGCAAGTTCGAGATCGTTTACGGACTGCTTCGCGAGATATCCATCGGCGACGTCAATCTTCGGCAGGTTCCGGTCTATATTCGGAAGTTTCATAGTGACGCACAGGAGGTCGACGGGTATATCGGACTGGCTCTGATCTCAAAATTCCTGACAACGGTCGATTACGGGGCCAAGACATTTGCCCTTACGCGCAGGAGTAATGATGAAAAGGCATTTCGCGAAAACATCGGCGCATCGCTGCCACTACGGCTCACATCGAGCGGCTTCCTGAGCGGCGAGGTGTTGCTTCAGGGAATAGACTCGCCCCTGAATTTCATCGTAGATACCGGAGCCAGTGTCTCGGTGATCTCGGATCAGGTCGCCCGGGAAGACAGCATGCTTCCCTTCGCCGGTGAGGAGACCCTTCGCGTCATCGGTTCCGCCGGCGTAACGAACGACGTTAGAACATTCCGGCTGCCAAAGGTCACATTCGGGCCGCATTCCGAGCGGGATATTACCGCTATCGCCCTTGATCTCGATCTGATCAATGAGGCGTCGGGATTTGAACAGGCCGGGATTCTCGGTGGTAATTTTCTCAGAAACTATCGGATGACCTTTGATTTTAAGAATTCAAAGGTCACTTTTGAATCCGTCAAGCCTGAGAAACAGTGATCCGTTGATAGTCAATGAAGCAGACGATCTATCTGGAAACCTCTGTCGTAGGCGCCTATCTTGACAACGGCGAGCCTTTCCGCCGTGACCTTACCATCCGGTGGTGGGAGCACGAGTTGGATGAATACGAGGCCTACAGTTCAGTTCTGGTTCGCCGTGAGATCGAACGAATGGAAGAACCCCACCGAACAGGTTATCTAAAACTGATCGATCCGCTCGAGGAACTCGAACTGACCGAGGAGGTCGCGATCCTTGCCGACGGTTACATCGACCGCGGCATTTTTCACCGCAAATTCATCGCGGATGCGATACACGTCGCACTGGCGTCGATCCACAAGATCGACTATATCGTCACATGGAATTTCGGCCACCTGGCAAATGTCAGAAAACAGGCCAGATTACGATTGTTCAACACGTCCGCGGGGTTCTTTGCACCGGTGATCGTTACACCGGAATTCCTTGTCCATACCGCCGTCTAAAGCAAAACGGACCGCCCCGGAAAGAGCGGCCCGGTCAAACATTTTCTTGGGCGATCGCTATGGTGTTGCCTCAACGAATCGCGGCAACGCAATAGCCTGATCAAGATGGACATTGAACTCGGTACCGGATTTAACCTCGGCCTCATTACCCTTGAGCAGCTTCTCGCCAAGAAACCCTGCTCCGGCCCCAATAACGGCCCCGATCGCCGTGGCTTTGCCGCCGCCGACCATGGCCCCAAGAACCGCACCACCCGCTGCTCCGCCGCCTATAAAGATTATCTTTCGATTCTTCATCTTTCCCGGTGATGCGGTGCCTTCGTTATCGGTCGTGGTCTTACCGGATTCCAGATCGGTAAGCGAGCCATTGATCGAACGCGTGCGGCCATTCGGCAATTTGACCGAAACGAATGAAACATCTATCTGCCCCGGCTCACCGCCTTTAGCGGCCTTCTTAACATTCGTCACACGCCCGGTAATGATACTGCCGGTCGGGATGACGACGACTCCGCCGTTCGAATACACAGGTTCGGTTACCGTGCTCAGAAAAGTATTGCCGACAGCCGCCGTCTTTGAGTTGATCGTCGAATTTATCCTTGCCCGGATTATCGTTCCGGCATCTACCGTAAAGACCGGTACCGGCGGCGGGACCGGTTTTTTAACCACCGGCTTTTTTCTAAGTACGGGCTTCTTCTGAGCGTTTGCATCGATCGCTCCGAGTACAAGAACCCAGGCCAAAAGGACGCCGATAATGCCAATATTAGTTAGCTTCTTCATGACAATTCTCCCGAAACTAGTTTTCCCTAAATGCGGCAAAAAACGCCTCATTCGCGTGCTCTTTGAGGACTTTATACCTCATATCGTTGCAAACAGATCTATGAGAGATGATCGTGCGTATCAAACAAAAGGATATCATTCGTTGAAATATTCTGCGAACCCTTTTGGATGTATAATACATCTACTTAACAAACTGATCGACCGCTGTATTTTTTTTGAAATCGGCACCTGTTTAGGCGTATCTTCCTGACGTAAGTTAGTCACAAGATCCTAAATCCTGACAGGCCCCCGGTTTCAAAACCGGGGGTCAAGTCATTTAGGAGAGAGTTTAAACAAGTTTTTCCAGGAGCTGTGTTTCTCGATATGCAATTGTTCGCCCCGGCCTTTCTTCTCTTCGCGCTAAACCTACTGGATGCACTGCTGACGATCGTATGGGTGAGAAGCGGCGTTGCCACCGAAGGAAACCAGTTGATGGCAGCTCTGCTGGATATTGGGAATGGGCCTTTCCTGATGGTAAAGATCGTTATCGGACTTGCAGCTGCCATCGTCCTGGTTCGATGGAGTAAGAAGCCCTTGGCACGATACGGGCTTGCCGTTGCCCTCGCGGTCTATGTCGGGCTGATGGGCATTCATCTCTTCACCGGCCTTGCTGCGTTTGGGCTAGTATCGAACACAACGATACATAACGTCGTAGAATTTAACGAGCAGATCCTGGCGATCCTGGTCTAATGTCTAGAACGCCTTTTCAACGAAGCGCGAGGTTTCCACAGCGGAAACCTCGCGCTTCGTGCTGTTGCACAATCCTACACAACTCAATCAGGTTTTTGCCGCATCCAAAACTTGGTATTTTATAAGGCTAGGCAGGTACTTAGGAATCATGAAAAGAGGACATGTTTATCAGATCTCGGCTCGTCAGATCATTCTATTATCAATTGTATCGGCACTGGTGGCGGTGGGAGCGACAGCATTGGTCCTGAATCTGGATCGCATCTGGCCTTCGAGCCGCGATCAAAATAAAACCTTTGCGGAATCTGCTCCGCCGTCCGGCATCAGCGATCCTTCGACGGTTTCGGACGAACAGAACAGTATAGAAGTTTATAAGACGATCGCTCCGGGTGTTGCATTTATTAACACAACATCGTATCAGCAGGGATTCTGGGGAGATATTCAGGAAGGTAAAGGAAATGGCTCAGGCTCGGTCATCGATGCGAATGGGAATATCCTCACAAACTATCACGTTATCGAAGGCGCACAGAAAGTGACAGTCAGCTTCGGCGGCGACAAGAACTATCCGGCAACTATCGTCGGAGGCGATCCGGATACGGACCTCGCGATTATCAAGCTAGACAATCCCCCGCCGAATCTCACGGTCGTGTCATTTGGTGATTCCGACAAACTCGTTGTCGGACAGAAGGTTCTCGCGATTGGTAATCCGTTCGGCCTCGATCGCACATTAACCACCGGTGTCATCTCCGGCCTGCAGCGGCCCATTAGAGCCCGAAACGATCGTCCTATCGATGCAGCCATCCAGACCGATGCGTCAATCAATCCGGGAAATTCCGGCGGCCCGTTGCTTGATAAATTCGGCAAGATGATCGGCATAAATTCACAGATCCTCTCGCCCGCCGGCGGCTCTGTCGGCGTTGGATTTGCAATTCCGGCGAACACGGCAAAGCGGATCATCCCGCAGCTGCTCCAGTTTGGCGAGGTCCGACGGCCAAAACTGGGAGCTTCTTTGCCATCGATCACCGAACTTCGGCAACGGGGATATCGTGTTCCGGTCGAAAGCGGCCTCGTCGTACTTCAGGTGCAGTCCGGAGGCTCGGCGGAACGCTCGGGCTTGCGCGGCGTCGCGGCTGACGGCACGATTGGCGACATTCTTATTTCGGCGGAGGGACAGAAGCTTGAGGACCTTGACGACTTGTACAGGCTTCTCGACCGTAAGAAGATCGGCGATACGGTCGATTTTGAAGTTTATCGCGCTGGCAGGACTGTCACAGTTCCAGTAAGGCTCCTCGGTGCAGCTTCGTCCGGTCGAACCATGCGGCGGAGTATCCAGGAATAGCGTAGGCCTATTATTAAAGGAGGGGTTGACGTCTTGTACATCTTCGACCGCTCCCTTTCTCCGGCTTGAACCATGTTAGGCCCCCGAAACTTGAACGACTTCTACCACGATGGCTTTGGTTGGATCTGTCGCCCGTGCGAACGAGATCTCGTCGCCCAGGAAGGCCACGAGTCGCATTCGCGGATGTTTCGCGAAGGCGAGTCTGAGTCTAGATCGACTTACCTGACGGTTCGAGCTCTTGCAAAATGGACTGATGCGACCCGACGTTATCTTGTTTGTCCCCGATGCGGTATCACCGAACCGGTCGAGCCATTCTGATCCTATCGATTCCAGGATTCGCGTGTTAGATTTGTTCTGATGCTCGAAAAAGAGTTAGACGCCGCGATCCGACTAGCGCGAGAGGCCGGCACTATCGTTTCACGATATTACGATGAGGGATTCGAGACCGAGGAAAAGGTCGGTGCCGACAGCTTCAGCGAACCCGTCACCATTGCCGATCGCGAAGCGAGCCGCGTTATCGTTGAGGGTCTCGCCGCAGACTTTCCTGAAGATGGAATCCTTTCCGAAGAAGAGATCGACAATATTTCACTTCGACGCTCAAAACGTCGGGTGTGGATCATCGACCCGATCGACGGCACGGCGGGGTTTGTTAATCACGATGGTGATTTTGCGGTGCAGATCGGCCTCGCCGAGAATGGGACACCAATACTCGGGGTCGTATTTATGCCTTTCCACGGCATTTTGAATTATGCAGTCCGGGGATCAGGAGCTTATTCAATTTTGAATGGAAGCCCCCCACGAAGGCTCGACTCGTCGTCTTTGATGGATCTGCCCTCGCTAGGACTCGCAGTGTCGCGAAACCATCCGAGTCCCCGAATGAGGCAGATCATCCAGCATTTCGGCTTTCGATCTTGTGTTCGTCGCGGCTCTGTCGGCCTAAAGGTTTCCTTGATCGCTGAACGGGAAGCCGATGTTTACATCCATCCCAGCCCGCGCACAAAGATATGGGATACATGCGCTCCACAGATAATTCTGGAAGAATCGGGCGGTAGAATGACCGATCTCTTTGGCTGCGAACTGCGATACGACCGTGCAGATCTGCAAAACCGAAATGGAATAGTCGCTACAAATGGAGCATCGCACGTGGCCGTTGTTGCCCATCTCGAGCCGCTGCTTAGAGAATTTGGTCGGGTGCCACACTCCTACTCAGACTAGTACGTTCGATTCCCTTCAGAACGTTTATCACTCACGGCCTGAGACTGCTTAGGATACATGTTCGACCTTTGGCATCATTTCTTGTTGTTTTATACAAATGTTTATGCTAGAAGTAGTGTTCAAGTATTCTCTTCGAGTATTTCGTGTAAACAATACAAGGAAACGAATTAGGTGATCACAACTGCAAGCACCGTTGACCCTGTAGAACCAGCCGCCCAGCGATCCATCATCTTCGCAGATGGGTACCTAAATAAACTTAGCGGCGAGCGGATCGAGTATGAGTGCCGGCGGCGCCTGGAAACAGGCTGCCGCGAGCTGGAACTGAACTTTTCCAACACCGAGATCGTGAACAGCATTGGCATCTCAATACTTCTTGGTGTGATCGACACTGCATCAGACAAAGGCGCTCGTATCGTTTTTTCAGAAGTCAATGATGAAACGGTCGAGCTCTTCGAAATGCTGGGCCTTACTAAACATGTGGTTATCGAGTAGAGGGAGTAAGCTATGGCCGAACACTCACATAAGCTGATCCACGCTTTCGGCGCCCTAGCCGAACTTGGACATGAGATCACAAACAAAAACAACTTTCAGGAGACGATCCGAACATCCCTCCATCTGATATCAGGTGCACTTGGGATAATGCGGGGATCCGTTGCCCGATATTCAAGATTTGGGCATGAGCTGAATATGCTTGCGATTCGCGGCCTCGGCGATGATTTCCCGCTGAGTCTGTCGCTGTGCTCCGAAGATGAACGCCAATTTCTAAGCAATGGCCTCAATCCCATCGAAATATCACAAGCAAAGGTCCTGCCGTTCTTTCAGGTTTATGACTCCAGCTTCGAACGCCGCAGTCTCGAGCTTTTCGTTCCCCTTGTTGTGCGCGATGAGATCGTAGGCGCAATATTCCTCGGTGAAAAGGCTTCGGGTGATCCTTATACCAACTACGAGAAAGAGATAATCTGCGCAATGGGCCACCACATCGGTGTTGCCATCGCCCAGCGCAATCTGATGGCCGAGATCGAGCGTCAGGCTGAGCAGAATCGGTTGCTCTTTGATGAGATGCGCTCGACCTACCACGATACGGTGAAAGCGTTTGCGGCGGCCATCGACTGCAAAGACAAATACACTGAAGGCCACTCTGTTCGTGTTGGCAAGTTCTCTGAGATCATTGCCGCCGAGATGGGCTGGGGAAATGATGAGGTCGAGGGCGCGGCTGTCGCAGGCTATCTGCACGATGTGGGCAAACTTACCGTTGAGCGCAAGATCATCAACGCACCATATCGGATCAACGCTAAGGAATCTGCCGAGTTGAACAAGCATCCTTCGGTCGGGTTCGAGATACTTCAACCGATACATCATCCGTTCACCGATGTACCACTCGCAGCGAAGTATCACCACGAGCGACTCGATGGGCGCGGCTATCCTGACGGGCTTTTCGACCGCGAGATCCCTTACATTGCGAAGATAGTGAACCTGGCAGACTCATTCGACGCCATGACGACCGATCGCCCCTATCGGGCTCGTCGTGGGGCAAAAGATGTCATCGAGGACCTGCAACGTAACGCAGGACGGCAGTTCGCCCCCGAGCTCGTCACCGCATTCCTTGGCGGTCTGCTGAAGGAATTGGCAGGCGAAAATAGAGAAAAGCGGTTCCGACGGCTGCTCGGCCGCGAGTATATGGAAACCGAGGGGATCAGGGACAAGCTAAGGTACACGTTGAACGAGATGGCTCCGACGACGCCGATGACTTACGTCGCGGCGGCTGCATCAGTGTCTGAACTGCCGATCCATTGACCGAGCCAAAGTCAATAATCTCGTTTTCCAAGTAGGTCGATGAATTTTCTTGCGGCGAGCGAAAGGTTCCGGTCAGTGCGGTGAATAACGCCGACCGAGCGCACCCAGTATTTTTCCGCAAGTTGGATGACGGCCAAGGCACCGGCCTTCTTCGATTCCAATACCGCCGATTCAGGCACGATCGCCAGTCCAAATCCAACCTCGACAGCTCGCTTGATCGTCTCGATATTGTCAAATTCAGCTACCTTCTTGACTTCGACGGCATTGGCCTTGAAGATCTTGTCCATAGCCTTTCTGGTCGGAACGTCACGCTCGAAAAGCACAAAGTCCTCACCATTCATATCGTTCACTTTTACTTTCTTACGTTCCGCGAGGCGATGCCCGATCGGAGCGATCAGAACCAAGCGGTCATCCGGCATTGGCGTTATTGTGAGCCCGCGCTTCGGCTCTGGAAACGCTACTATCCCAAGTTCGACACTCCCATGCAGCACATCCCGAACCACACGCGTGGTTCGCGAATACTCGAGGTCGATCTTCGCGGCCGGAAACTTCGTCATAAAATCGCGTACTTTGCTCGGAAGCTCGTGGAGCCCAATGCTGTAGACTGTGGCAACTTTTACGGTTCCACCGATCTTGCCAACAACCCCGCGCAAATTTTCGTGAAGCTGGTCGTACGCGGCAAGAACCTTTCTCGATTCTTGATAGAAGACCTCGCCGGCGGGCGTGAGCTTTACCTCGCGCCGTCCGCGGATCCGCTCTAAGAGACGTCTCTTGAATCTGTCCTCAAGAGCACGTACCTGTTGGCTGACTGCGGACTGGGTGATGAAATTACGCTCGGCGGCAAGTGAAAAACTCTCGAGGTCCACCAGGTCGCAGAATACTTTCAGCGTTTCGACATGCATCGTACGACGCCAGATTAGCATTTCTATTTTCTACCTGCAATATTTTTCATTTTGACTTATCTGCTCCTGGTCGTAAGATTATTGAGTTTGGGGCATGTTGCTGAATTAAGCCTTTGCGATTAGAATTCTTGAGATCAAGGATTACTAATTTGCGTTGGCGCATTCAGGCCTATCTCGCATGGCGATCAAATTTTCCAACACTTTTCTTCTGCGCAAACTGCATCAGATCACGGGTGTGGTTCCCTTGGGCATATTCTTTCTTGTCCATATGTTCACGAACTCAAAGGCGATGAACGGCGAGGCAAGTTTTGTCAAAGCGGTCAAAGACATTCACGATATCCCGTTCCTGTTGCTTGTCGAGGTATTTGGGATATTCCTGCCGCTGCTCTTCCATTCGATTTACGGCGTGATCATATCGTCTGAGGCTAAAGCAAATCCGCTCAGCTATAGCTATAGCCGCAACTGGTTTTACATATTTCAGCGTGTTACAGGGATCTTTCTGTTCTTCTTCATACTATTCCACCTGCTCCATTTTCGGTTCGGTATAGTACCCGGCCTAAGTATGACTGCCGTTGCCGGCAATGCTGACCGGGCGTTCTCGATCGTCGCAGGCGACTTTCAGATCACATGGGTGCTGATCGTTTACCTTCTTGGAGTGCTTGCGACTGCGTGGCACTTGGCCTACGGGTTATTTCTTTTCGCGGTGGACTGGGGGATCGTTATAGGCGAAAAAGCTCAGAAGGCTACCCTTGCGGCGTGTGCGGGTTTCGCGATCGTACTTGGCCTCGTCGGCCTGAACGCCGCATTCGCATTCGTCCGCCCGTGCGGCCTGATGCCTCACGCACTTTGCGAATCGCCTAAGAAGACTGCGACGTCAACCTCCCCAACAAAATTCTAGTATGGTTACTGGTTTGAAAATTGCGATCGTTGGAGGCGGCCTCGCGGGCCTTGCCGCGGCGATGAAGATCGCCGAAGCCGGACACGATGTCGATCTGATATCGGTCGTCCCTGTTAAGCGTTCGCACTCGGTTTGTGCCCAAGGCGGCATCAATGGTGCCGTAAATACCAAGGGCGAAGGCGATTCGCCTGCAAAACACCTCGACGATACTGTTTATGGCGGTGACTTCCTGGCCAACCAACCACCGGTCAAGCGTATGACCGACATGGCCCCGGAGATCATCTATCTCTTTGATCGAATGGGTGTTCCGTTTTCACGGACGAAAGAAGGCCTGATGGATTTTCGCCGCTTTGGAGGTACGCTCCATCACCGCACGGCCTTTTCCGGAGCATCGACCGGCCAACAGCTTCTCTACGCGCTCGACGAACAGGTCCGCAAGTGGGAAGTCGCCGGTAAGGTAACCAAATACGAGGGCTGGGAGATGCTCTCGCTCGTGCTCGACGACCACCAGGTTTGTCGCGGGTTGGTGGCGATGGACCTTCAGACACTCGAGCTGCGTTCGTTTGCCGCCGACGCGGTGATCATGGCGACCGGCGGACCGGGCCTTATATTTGGCAAATCGACCAATTCGATGACCTGTACGGGAAGTGCGACATCGGCGTGCTATCAACAAGGAGCCCGCTACGCTAACGGCGAATTCATTCAGGTTCATCCGACGTCGATCCCGGGCGAGGACAAACTGAGATTGATGTCCGAATCGGCACGCGGCGAGGGCGGACGCGTCTGGGTGCCCAAAGCAGACGGTGATACCCGTGCACCGCGTGACATTCCTGAGAATGAACGTTGGTACTTTCTCGAAGAAAAATATCCGGCGTATGGCAACCTTGTACCACGCGACATTGCAACTCGCGAAATATTCCAGACCTGCCTCGAAGGCCACGGAGTTGCGGGGCAGAATCAGGTCTATCTCGACTTGACTCACATTCCTGCGGCTACGCTTACCGAGCGTCTCGGGGCGATCCTCGAGATCTACGAGATGTTCGTCGGCGACGATCCACGCTATGTTCCGATGCGGATCTTCCCCGGTGTTCATTACTCCATGGGCGGACTGTGGGTCGATTTCGAACAGCGGACGAATATTCCCGGCCTTTTTGCGGCGGGTGAGTGCGACTACTCGATCCACGGTGCAAATCGACTGGGTGCAAACTCCCTTGTTTCATGCGTTTATGGAGGATTTGTCGCAGCACCGTCGGCGATCGAATATTCGAAGAACGTCGAGCGGGGCCGAACAGAGACAAACGGGATCCACCAGGCGGAACTCAGTAAACAGCAGGCTCTGAACGACGCCATTATCCATTCGACCGGGGGCGAGAATCAGTACAAGCTGCACGAAGAACTCGGCAAGGTTATGACGGATAACGTAACTGTCGTCCGCTATAACGACCGCCTCCAGGCGACCGATGACAAGATCCGCGAATTGCAGGAGCGTTTCGGCAAGATCTCGATCAATGATTCGAACCTCTGGGCAACACAGGCGATACCGCACGCACGGCAATTCAAGAACATGCTTGAGCTCGCCCGCGTGATCACCCTGGGAGCGCTGAACCGTAACGAATCTCGCGGGGCTCACTACAAACCCGATTTTCCCGACCGCGATGACGAAAACTTCCTTAAGACGACAATTGCCGAATATGCCGCCGAGGCTCCGGTATTGAGCTACGAGCCTGTCGATGTCTCGCTCGTCGAGCCCAGGAAGAGAGACTACTCGAAGGGGAAGAAATGACACAAAGCGAGCATTTGGAAAAAAAGAAGCTTGAGAACCCGCCAGCGCAGATCAAATTCAAGATCCAGCGGCGTGAGAAGGAAGGAGCCCCGGCGAAATGGGAAACCTTCGCGATCGAATATCGACGGAACCTGAACGTGATCTCCGCATTGATGGAGATCCGAAAAAATCCTGTTACGGTCGATGGCAAGCAAACGACGCCGCCGGTTTGGGATATGTCCTGTCTTGAACAGGTCTGCGGCATTTGCACCATGGTGATCGACGGCAAGGTCCGGCAGTCGTGTTCGGCCCTTATCGATGATCTGCTGCTCGCCTCCCATTCGGATACGATCACGCTGGCCCCGATGTCGAAATTCCCCAATGTGCGCGATCTGAAGGTCGACCGGTCAAAGATGTTCGATCATCTGAAACAGGTCAAGGCGTGGATCGAGCTGGACGGCACCTACGATCTCGGGTCAGGCCCTCACATTTCGAATGACCTTGCACAGGATCGGTATGCGCTGTCTCGCTGCATGACGTGCGGCTGCTGTCTCGAAGCGTGTCCGCAGTACGGAGATGACCATTACATCGGCCCTCAGGCGATCGCGCAGGCCCGGCTGTTCAATATGCATCCGACCGGCTCGACCAATATCGAAGACCGTCTCAATGGCCTACTCGGCGACGACGGGATCGGCAATTGCGGCAATGCCCAGAACTGTGTTCAGGTCTGCCCGATGTCGCTGCCACTGACAAAAGCGATCTATCAAACCAATCGCGACATCACGGTCAACGCGATATTCGGATGGCTGAAAAAATAGGCAGATAGCCGATCGGCATGGCCAAAACTTGTCCGCTTGTCCACTGCTTGTCCGCCCGTTGTCCGCGGCTTGTCCGCTCGCCATAGCAGACATGCACACCCTTGATATTCAATATCTTACCGCATTCTGAAACGTAAACTCGGTTAAATTTTCAAACAACTTTTTCGGGATGCGATCGTTCTTTCACATCTGCAACAGAGTTTAATATACAGGACGCGGAAAGTCAAGCATTTTTCTATCGGTTTCAAGCCGGGGGCGATCATTCGGCCGTTCAACCAACGAGAAAAGGCCGCTGCCCTTCTCGTATCGACTTTTTCCTTGGATTTTCAACCGCGTAGCGCTAAACTGTGGAAATCCGATATTAGAAGCTTTTCATTACGGAATACTTGATGACGAAAAATACAATTCCGCAGCCGGTCGAAACCTAATGACGTGAGTTTAATGGCATGACCGCCTGCCGCCAGCAAAGGAGGCAAACACGATGGTCAGCCAGATCGACAGCACACGCGACTCTCATCAAGACAGCTCTCAGCCAAAATCAATCGACACACATTTCTCCGAAGCGTCCCGTTTAGGCAAGCATAGGTTCGACGATCTTCTCGTAAGCCTTTCGAGCGCCCACGAAAACCGGCGGGCCCGGCAGGTTACCGAATGGGAACGCATGCGGAGGAGCAGTTTTCGGATCACGGTCTAACTTTGGCAGGAACCCCGGCCGTGGACATGCAAGCTGAACTCGTTCGATCTTGCATCCGCGGTTTTTTATTGTTCGCAGACGGCGGATTTTGGTTTAATTGAGCCATGCAGGCATTCGGGAAAGGTGAGGTTGAAACCGGCAGTCTTGTCGAGGCATATCATCGAGTGCGCGCTTATACCGAGGAACTCTGCTCGCCGCTTGAGGTCGAAGACTACATTCCGCAGCCTATCGTTGACGTTTCTCCGGCGCGTTGGAACATTGCCCACACTACCTGGTTTTTTGAGGAGATGATCCTTAAAAAGTTCGATCCTGAGTATCGCGTCTTTGACGAAAAATTCGGTTTTCTTTTCAACAGCTACTACAACACGATCGGCCATCGAACCGCACGTGACAATCGCGGAGCATTGAGCAGACCTACGGTAAAGGAAGTTTTCGCGTATCGATCGCACGTAGATGCCGCGATGGCGAAGCTGCTTTCCGGAGCAATAGCCGCCGATCTGGCCGACCTCGTCACACTGGGCCTTAATCACGAACAACAGCACCAGGAGCTATTGCTAACTGATCTCAAATACACATTCAGCGTCAATCCGCTGCTCCCGGCCTATCGCGAGGGCTTCGCTCCGGAGGAATTGTCAGAGACAGCTTTACTAAGTGGCGGTTCCGGCAATTTTGTCGAGATAGAAGAAGGGATCTATGAGGTCGGCTTTGCCGGGGATGGATTCTGCTTTGATAACGAACTCTCGCGACACAAGGTTTACTTGCGTGATCTTTCTATCTCGGATCGGCTCGCAACAAACGGCGAGTTTCTGGAGTTCATTAACGCGGGCGGTTATCGCGACTTCCGGCTTTGGCATTCGGAAGGGTGGGATTGGGTGAATCGGGAACAGATCAAGGCACCCCTATATTGGAATAATATCGATGGCGAGTGGCATTACTTTACGTTAGGCGGGCTGCGCAAATTGACGGCCGATGCGCCGGTTTGTCATGTTTCATTCTACGAGGCAGCGGCGTTCGCGGAGTGGATGGGAATGAGGCTTCCGACCGAATTTGAGTGGGAAGCGGCCAGCGAGCGGTTCGATTGGGGCAAGCGCTGGGAATGGACGAACTCAGCCTATTTACCCTATCCGGGATTTATGAAGGCCGATGGAGCGGTCGGCGAATACAACGGGAAATTTATGATAAACCAGATGGTCCTCCGGGGCGCCTCGGTCGCCACCCCCGATGGCCACAGCCGTCCAACATACAGGAACTTTTTCCATCCGCATCTTAGGTGGCAGTTTACGGGGATCCGGCTTGCAAAATAGCCTTGGCTTCTTGTTCACGAGTACTGGGTATTCAAACGGGACTTTAGTGCGCACATCTTTATCACCAGAATTGAATCAGTTTGCGGCCGACGTTCTCGCGGGACTCTCGGCATCGCCGAAGTTTCTTTCGTCGAAGTACTTCTACGACGACGAAGGCACCAGATTGTTTCAAGAGATCATGAAACTGCCGGAATATTATCTGACGGGCTGCGAACATGAGATCTTCTCAACCCACGCCGCGGAGATCTATCGAAGTTTCGCGAATTGCGGCAGCGAATTTGACTTGATCGAGTTGGGTGCGGGCGACGGCTCGAAAACGTCGGTCTTGATCGACCATTTTTTGCATCAAACCGAGAAGATCTCCTACACGGCGATCGACATTTCGCAGGAAGCCCTCGATACACTCACATTCAAATTTAGTGAAGAATTCCCCTCGCTGAAGGTCTTTGCGAGAAGGGGTGATTATTTCCGCATCCTCGAATCATTGAAGAGCCCGGACAAGCCTCGGAAGATCATAATGTTTCTCGGTTCTAATATCGGCAACTTCAGCCGCCAACAATCGGTCGACTTCTTTCGATCCCTTCGCGCTGTGATGGATGATTCCGACGTTCTTTTCCTCGGTTTTGACCTGCAGAAGGATCCTCGCGTTATCGTTCCGGCCTATGACGATGCAGACGGCGTGACCGCAGCGTTCAACCTCAATCTGCTGTCGCGTATCAATCGCGAACTGGGCGGAAATTTTGATATCGATAAGTTTAGCCACTATGCCAACTATCGCCCGGTCGAAGGCTCGGCCCGTTCGTACCTGATCAGCCGTGAGAGGCAAAGCGTACAGATTTCAGCATTGAACCGCAGCTTCGAATTCGAGCAGTGGGAAGCGATCTTTATGGAAATATCGCAAAAATACTCGCTTAAGATCATCTCGGACCTGGCGGCCGAGAGTGGATTTCGGATCAAGGAGAACTTCATTGACGGCAGGAATTTCTATTGCAACTCGTTATGGAGGCCGCTCTGAGATCTCGGCCGTTGCCGATAGGTTGAGGACGCACACAACACATTCGAAAGATGAATATTACGATCCTTCGCTTCGACACTATCGGATCGACCAATGATGAAGCGGCCCGGCAAGCCAAGCTCGGCGCCCCCGAAGGACTTTGCGTTGTGGCCTCGAAACAAACCGCCGGACGTGGGCGGCATGGCCGTGTTTGGGTATCTGAAAAAGGATCGGGGCTATATTTCAGCATCATCCTGAGGCCCGCGATCGAAACTCGGTTTCTGCCCCTGATCACGCTGATGACCGGCATTGCAGTTCACGACACGCTAAGTGAACTTGGCATCAAACCGGATATTAAATGGGTCAATGACATTCTGGTAAAAGGGAAGAAGATCAGCGGCATTCTCGCGGAAACCGTCGACACACCAACGGGCCTTGCTGTCGTCGTCGGCATTGGTATCAACCTGACATCTCGCAACTTTCCGCCGGAACTTGCAGCGACAGCAACTTCGATCGAAGCAGAAGCGGCTCACCATCAGGAAGCGGACGTCGAACAACGCCTGACAGGACTGCTGAGCTATTGGTATGAGACACTCAGCGGTGCGGATGGGCCTGACGAAATACTGCGAAACTGGAAACGCCGCTCGACGTATTTCTCCCGTAAGCCTGTTCGCGTAACGACGCCGGCCGGGGTTTGCGAGGGGGTTACGGACGGCCTGGAAGAAAACGGGGCCCTCCGGCTAAGGACGGCGGATGGAACGACGAGGGTTATTCAGGCCGGCGACGTTGAACTGCTTAGAGTGCTCTAGTCCGGTGTGTCGGGATCCTTAAATCGAATGTAGTTCCTTGTTACTTTGAACAGGACGACCAGCGAGAATATACTAAGACCGATTCCGATCCAGAAGAATAGGAATCCGGACATCCCGCTGCCTGCGCCCTCGAGAGCGACCTGCGCCGCAACGGCCAGACCTATCACGAACGCCGGAAGGAACATGATCCAGACACCGACGACCACAATAGACTTTGGCCTTTTCTCAACCGCTTTCGAGATGAGCACGCCCTCGCTTCGAATGGCCCCCATCGGATCGAGATTGGCAAAGGCGCCGGTCGGCATCAGACAGTTTGGGCACGATCCGGCATCGGATCCGAGTACGGAGCCGCACGACGAGCAAAGCAACAGGCTTTCCTGTTCAAGTCCATCCGTCGCTTGCTTCGAGACCGTCTCTTCCATTCTCGCGTTTGTCCCTGAGGAATGGTCTTCTATCTTATATTGGGAAGTCGTGACTTCGCAACAAAACTGATGTCCCGTCGCCTGTCAGAACTCCACCCGATCCTTTATCGAACACGAATATGGCAGAAACGGGTGTTTCGGCATCTGCAGGATCTGCGCCAGCGCCGACGATTCGCCGCCGAACGGGTCGATTCCAGCCTGGAATTCACATGTAAGAAACACCAGTCATTACTGCGTCGAAGGCTTGGCGATTCGGACCCGCAGCTACAGGAAAACAAGGTTCAGAATCTGCGCATCGCCTGCCCGATGATAAACGGGCTAGTGATCAAACCGGGACAAACATTCTCCTTCTGGAATCGCCTCGGCAACACAACATCGGACAAGGGGTATGTCGAAGGAATGCAGCTCTCCCGTGGCGAGGTCGTTCGGGGAGTCGGCGGCGGGCTTTGCCAACTCGCCAATCTTCTGTATTGGATGGCTCTGCATACTGAGTTGGATGTCGTCGAACGGCACCATCACAGTTTTGATCCATTTCCCGATGAGAATCGCACACTGCCATTCGGCAGCGGCGCCGGCGTCTTTTACAACTATGTTGACCTTCGCTTTTTCAACCCGACGAAGGTCACATTCCAGATCAGCCTCTGGCTCACTGAAAACCATCTGAAAGGCGCGATCTACTCGGACCGCGAGACTACCCGCTCGTTTCACGTTTTTGAGCGAAACCATAGATTTTACCGGACAGATGGCCGGATCTTTCGTGAGAACGAGATATGGCGCAGGGTGATCGACCGGCGGACAGGAAATATGATTCACGAGGAACTCATTGTTCGGAACAACTCGGAGGTCAAGTACGAATTGAGTTTTGCGGCCGGAGAGTGTAACGTGTAGAGACGTGTTATGAACGACGATTTTGATTTTGACGCGAATTTCGACCTCGATGATATCGACGAAGAACTTGTAGAATTTGATGAGTTCGATGGCGAGTTGACCGATGTCTCGGTCCGAACAGCGGTCATGCAAAAGAATGACATGATCGCATTGCTCTGTATCAAAACAGCCGCTGTTGGGGCGGCTATTTGCCGTGTCGATCCCCGTGAAGACCGGCCGGCTGTCCAGATCTATGACGACCCGTCCGCAGCGGTCGAATGGTTTACGAAAAGTCTCCGAACCAGCCGACGGAATGGCTGGAATGTGATCTATGACGGGCTGCCGCTGCAAGGATAAGATCGGTTGAAATAGAGTTTCAGCGTGGAGAATTAAGGTTTCGCTTAATTCTCCATTTTTCTTTCCCAAGCTGGTGATATGTTTTTAGCCGTAGATATCGGAAACTCGAACATTAAGATCGGCATATTCAATGGCGACGGTCTGTCGTCTCGGTTTTCGCTTGAGACGGTTCGAGATGAAGCTGCTGCGTCGCTGTCGTCGAAGTTTTCGGGCAGGTTCGAAGGAGCCGTCGAGAGTTGCCTCATCTGTTCCGTAGTACCTGAGTTGAATGAAAATGTGGTCAAGGCGATCGAGCGAGAGACGGGGCGAAAGCCGATCATCGTGACGAACAACATCGACCTGGGCCTTAAAATTGAATACGAACCGCTCTCAGCCGCCGGTGCCGACCGGATCATAAACTCATTCTCCGCCGCCGAGACCTACGGAACGCCTTGCATCGTTTGCAGCTTCGGTACGGCAATGACCATTGACGTTGTAAATGATGATCGAGTGCTTATCGGCGGCCTGATCGCGCCCGGCATAAAGGCCCTCTCACTGGCGTTGAGTCAAGCCGCTTCTCGTTTGCCGACTGTTGAGATCGCGAGGCCTCCGCGTGTGATCCAGAACACGACCGTCGGTTCGCTTCAGTCAGGGATCGTAAACGGCTATCTTGCCCAGTTCGAAGGACTCTTGAAGATGATAAAAAAGGAACTCGGCTCACCGGCACGTGTCATCGCAACGGGTGGACACGCCCAACTTGTTGCGGATAACAGCGTAGGGATCGACGTCGTTGACAACGATCTGACGCTCAATGGCCTTTGGAAGGCAGCACGGCGGCTCGGGATCACAACGCCTGCCAAATAAAATGGACGCTCGCACAGAGATCTCACCACCTCGGCTGATAAAAAGCCTCCGCGGGTTCAATCTGCTCCCCGCGATCGTTTTTATGTCGACCAGACGCCGGTGCGATGAAGCCGTAGCCGAACTTGCAGGCGATAAGTCGCAGAGAGCTGATCCCGACCGTCAGGCCTCGCGCAAAGGAATATTTGACGATTTCGCAATCGAGCATCCCGAAGTAAAAGACCACAAGCACGCCGCGATCATTGTGAGATCCGGTGTCGCCGCACATCATGCAGGCCATATCCCTTCATGGAAACTGCTGATCGAACGGATGATGTCAGCAGGATTGCTTGACGCTTTGTTCGCGACATCGACCGTCGCGGCCGGAGTCGATTTTCCAGCCAGAACGGTTGTCATCTCGAACGCGGACACGCGCGGCAACGACGGCTGGCGTCCGCTCACAACAAACGAACTGCAACAGATGACGGGACGCGCAGGGCGCCGCGGAAGGGACAATGTCGGGTTTGTGATCCTTACTCCCGGCCAGTTTCAAAACCCGAGGCGGATCGCAGAGCTGCTCCGATCACGCCCGGAAGCACTTGAGAGCAAGTTTCGCTCGACCTACACCAGCCTTTTGAATCTGCTCGACGCGTTTGGCAACTTCGACCAGGTCCGATCGATCGCTGAGAAGAGTTATGCCTTTTGGGCAGTCACGCGCACATCGCGAGATGTGCGCAGCGGCAGCGGCAAGGGCGGCCCGTCAAACGACCGGATATGGCTCGAGTTTGAGCGTCGCGCCAACGTCCTGGGCCACTACGGCTATATCGATCTTGAAAATGAGACCGTCACCGAAGCCGGAAAATGGCTCGCTGATCTCCGCATTGACAGGCCGCTGCTTGTTGGTGAGGCGCTCCGCGATGGTATTTTCGACGAACTGACGCCCGCGGAGGCGGCAGGGCTAATGGCCTCGGTCGCAGCGGATGCCGAGCGAAGCTATGGCGAACTTCGGGCCTCTCGACATATGCTCGACATCCTCGCCGATTTCGAGGATATTGTGCTTTCAGTATCAAGCATCGAATGGAAGAACGGCTTGGCCCCAGTTCAGGAGATCAATTACTCAGCGGCGGCAGCAGCCGAACGGTGGACGGCCGGTATGACGTGGGATGAACTAGCGGATCGAACAAGAGCCGAGGAAGGCGACCTTGTCAGATTGTTGTCGCGAACAGGCGAGGCACTTCGACAACTTGCAAATCTGTCCGCTTCAAATCCAGCTGCTTCAGCCCTTGCCGCTGAGGCATCAAATCGCATTTTGCGGGATCCGGTTCGTTGATCGCCGCATATCCAATAACATCTCATGCTGCCACAGGCGCTCGTAGAAGCCGAGATGCGAAAAGAACATCATCGCATCCCGCAGAGATCGATCGATATTGATCACCTGCAGGGAGTAGCCCTGAGCTGTAGAGGCCTTAACTGCTCCGACGAGCATGCTGCCGACCCCTCTCCGCCGGACTTTTCTATCAACCGCGATCTGCGCAATACGGCCAAACTTTGATGAGAAGACGACGTAGCCAATGCAGACCCCGTCAGAATAGGCTCCAAGTATTCGTTTCAGGTTATTGGTTCGCTGGATCGCGACGATCGAGTTCTGCCACGATGGACTGCCGTCCCAGAATGACGATAGAAGGGGCCAGTCGGGTTCATCGATCTCGCGTATCAAAATATCAGGGTCCCGTGGATCATGCCTTGGGAGCTCGGCATCGCATTGTAGCAGGGCAAGGCTCCGAACCGGCTTGAAACCAAGTTTTTCGTAGAGACTGATAGCCCCTGTGTTTGTTGAGACAACCTCCAGCAGAAACTGCTCTATACCCGATTCGAAGAACTCTGGGATCATCTTTTCAAACATCGACTCGCTTATTCGCTGACGTCGTCGGCTCGGGATAACGCCGGTCCCGGCATCATAGACTGTAGGAGATCCGTTCCATTCACCAAAGCCGTTAAGCGAAAACCCGACGAGGTCGTTCGAATTAAAGCAGCCGATGGTCCGGTTCAGATCTACTCCGGTAAGATTGAGGTGGTTTCGGAACTGAGTCTCTGTTAGAGCAAATGGCACGACGTAGTCAGAAAAAGCCTCGGAGAAACATCTGTAAAGAGTATCGAAGCAGGTGTCGTCCAGGAATCTACACTCTCGAATGATGGTTTCGTTTCGAATATCCATTTGTTAGACTGATAAATGATATCGTGGCGTAACCGACTACGTTAATCAAGGCTAATTGGGAATGCAAGTACTACTGGCCAGCGAATATGGATTTTGTTTCGGCGTCGAACGGGCGGTCGATATGGTCGAGAAGGCCATCGGCGAAGGAAAGACGGTCAGGGCACTCGGGCCATTGATCCATAATGAGCAGGAAATGCAGCGTCTAGCGCACGAAGGCGTAACGACGATCAGCGAACCCATCCAGATCACGCGCAACGAAACGGCAGTGATCCGAGCACATGGTGTGACTCCTGAGGTCCAAAGGGAGCTTGAGGAGAAAGCCGCGAGCGTGGTCGACGCCACTTGTCCGTTCGTTACTCGCGTTCAGAAGCTAGCCTCCCGAGCGGCGGCACAGGATCGCCATGTGGTGGTTGTCGGAAGCCCGGACCATCCGGAGATGATCGGCGTAAAAGGATATGCACCCGATCATGCCTTTGTGATTCGTGATGAGTCAGAGCTCGATCAGCTTCCCAAACTTCGAGATCCGCTGGTCGTGTCTCAGACGACGATCAAATCAAAGACTTTTTTTGATACGGCTGAAGCCGTTAAGGCCCGAGCCGATGGCGAGGTCCAGGTCGTGAATACGATCTGTTCGGCGACCCGCGACCGACAGGATGCCGCTCGAGCGCTTTCCGGAATGGTGGATGCATTTTACATTATTGGCGGCCGTCACTCGTCAAATAGTGTCAAGCTTCTTGCCGTCTGCAAGGAGCAATGTGAGAAGAGCTTCCTTATTGAAACCGAGGCTGAGATCGACCCGGCTGACCTTACCGGTGTAGAAACTGTCGGAGTTACGGCAGGGGCCTCAACTCCTAAGTGGCTGATCGACCGCGTTGTTAAACACCTTGAAGGCCTTGGTTAACCACGGCTGAATTCATAAAGATCGTGGGGTAAAAAAAGGGGCCGCATCGTACGTGACGCGGCCCTTCAACCTATTTCGGAGATTTTCGAATAGACCTCTGGCGTGCCGACAGGCCAAAAATGTTTGCCACTGTGCTCTTACACGCTTTTCTTCCGTTCATTCAATAAAAAGAGGCATTCGGTTTCTGATTCCAGAGAAACGTGTCGAAAGACCGTCGATCCCAGAAAAGGTCTAGCGTTCATCATTCCAGGCCTGTAAAATCAACGCCGGTCATTGCGTCTTCGACGGGGATAGTTTTTGGTGCGAAGCGGTAACGCTTCGACGACACACTAATTATGTAAGAGGTCCCGTTGGCCTCGATCCCCGTGAACGTGTACGTCCCGAACGAACTCGTGGTGACCGTACGGCGGTTACCCAGCGGATCCACGATATTGACGGTCGCATTCCGAATCGCG
Organism: Pyrinomonadaceae bacterium; assembly: GCA_021463165.1. Taxonomy (GTDB): domain Bacteria; phylum Acidobacteriota; class Blastocatellia; order Pyrinomonadales; family Pyrinomonadaceae; genus OLB17. The sequence goes on from JAJTWY010000002.1 coordinate 349,954, forward strand.
AGGCCCGACGGCGTCGTCACCCTTCCGCTGATAGTCACCTGCAGCCGGGTTGGGTCGACAATTCCCCAATAAGCCGGCTTGGCCTGCAACTCTTGGTCAAACAGAAGCGGAGCCTCGAGGCGATTGACCGGAAACGTCGAGAGCCATGTCGCATCATCCGCAAGCCCCCAAAGCGTGACCGAACTGATCTTGTCCGCGAGGCTTCGATATGCATCAAAATGATCACGATATCTATAACCCTGCCGAAGGAGAACGGAATTCGGGATCGTTGTAAAACTCTGCGACGAGTTGGTATAGATGCTGACATCCATCTCGGTTATCTGATTATCGATCCCGGGGATCGTAGCAAAAAGGTTGATGCTGTCTATGATCGATGCTTTCGTGGGATAGTTCGGATTATTGTGCATCTGGTGACCTATGCCATCGACCGGAATGCCTCGAGACCTCAAGTTCTGGATCAGATTGAACAGAAATGTACGTTTGGTTGGATTTGTCGTGTCGTAGTCGTTAATGAACAGCTTAGCCGACGGCGATACCTCGCGTGCGACCTGAAATGCCTTGTCAATGTAGTCGGTGCCACAGATCTGGAACCATTGTGTTTTACGAAATCCGTCCGGCTCATTCGGATCGATGACCTCGTTAACAACGTCCCAGGCGTAAATGTTTGCTCCGTAGCGTCCAACGACCGTGCGAATATGCGAGTCGAGGCGTTGCAGCAGCAATGCCTTATTCTGAGGAGTGGGAGTCATCGGATTCCCATTCGCGTCCAGAAAAAGCCAGCTGGGGTTCTGTTCGTGCCAGACCAGAGCGTGCCCTCGAACCTGCATCCCATTTGCGACCGCATTGTTAACTATCGCGTCGGCGGGAGCAAAATCATAAGTGTTCTCGGAAGGGTGGATCGGCCCCCATTTCATCACGTTCTCGGCTGTCACGCTGTTGAAGTGCTTGGTGAGGAGCTGGCCGTGAACACCCTGAAACTTCGCCGGGCTTATCGCTGCACCGATGTTGAAGTGAGGCTCAAGTACTTGCCGAAGGTTCGGGATATCATTCTGGATCTGCAGTGGCGGCAAGAGCGTTAACTCAAAATCGTCAATATAGAACGACGATGTGCCGGCCGCAGATTCGATATAGAGCCGAAGAGTATCATGTTCGAAGGGATAAGTGTATATTGTCGTTAGGTTGGTCCAGCCATCGTCTTTTACAGTAACGGCCGGAACAACGTTGTGATAAGTAGTAGTCCCTGCCAGCGTTCGCTGAAGCGTCATCCTGAGATTCGAAGCAGCCTGGCCGGCGACAATTCGGGCCCAGACCGATACGCGGTAGCGCGAGCCGTTGGCAAAGTCATTCGCTACGTTCATGCGCGGCCCGTGAAACGTCTGCTGCCTGTTCGAGATTCTCAGACTGAAGTTTCCCGATCGCTTTTCGTCCGTCGTGACAGTAAGTGTCTCGACCCCCGCGACCGTTAGCCAACCCTCCGTCGTCCCAGTTTCAAAGCCAGTCGCAATATTTGCCTGGACTGAATCGTCATCAAAACTGCGCAGCGGAGTGTGTCCGAAACCTAGCAGGGTTGTTCCAAGCGACAACACGATCAATGCCGCTCGCAAACCAATGTGTCGTCTCATATATTACCTCCGAACATATAATGCGGATTATGCAACAAAAAAAGGTCAGAAAACCACAGAAAACCTCTTTCGTCGGTCATTCGGAGGGGAATGCGGACCGATCCGGCAAGAATATGGCCGGGATCGCCGTTTACGATATTTTGGTGGTCCCGGCTGGATTCGAACCAGCGGCCTTCCACTTAGGAGTTGGGATGCCGGACATTTTTGCGACTTTCTGCCCCTTTCATAAATCCCACATTTAGCCCGGTTTTATCGTGACTTCAAGATTGACGGCTCTTTCTATTACCTTCATAATATAACCAATTCATTCCCACCTATAACACGGATTTGGTGGGAATTTTAGTGGGATATTACGGGCGGTGAAATGGTATGGATATTAAATCAAAAGTTTTCAAACGGAAATCTGGAAAGAGCAAAGGCAAATGGATCGCCCGGATCGAGTACATCGATCAGGAAACCGGGAAAATTATCACGCTGGAACGTAGCAAAGATAGATCAGCGGACGCAAAAGACGAACGGGATCGCCTAACCGACGAACTGAAGAAATCACACGGCGGAATCCGAACGGGTGAACGAATGACGTTTGCTCAATTGGCAGATAGATGCGATAGGCTTTTCTACCAGCGGGCCGTTATTGTGGAAGGTCGAAAGATCGAGGGCGTTCGATCTTATGACACGGCTCAAAACTATCTGAAGTTACTGAAAGAGTTTTTCGGCAAGCGGCGAATCGGTTCGATCACAACCGATAGTTTGAAAGGCTATCGACGCTGGAGACTGAAAACGGGATCGCGACGGCCTGAAGTTATCAAAAGCGGCAAATTCGTCCCGGTGAAGTTGGGAACGATAAACCGCGAACTTTCGGCAATGCGGCGAATGATGCGCTACGCATACGGCGAAGGCTGGATCACAAAGGACATTTTCCTTAACGCTCAAGTTATCGACACGGACGCAGAGATGGAACGCAAACGGCTTCTAACGGAAGCCGAAGAAGTTCGATTGCTTGAGGCTTGTCAGGGCGAACGCGAAACGACCTATACGCGGAAACATTACGGGAAGGAACGAACCGTTACCGCGAATATCAGCGTAGACAATCCGCATTTGAAGGCCCTGATAATGCTTGCGATCGATGCCGGAATGAGACGCGGCGAAATCCTTAAACTCCGTTGGAATGACATCGATTTTGACTCGAACCTGATCCACATTGTCGGAACGCATACCAAAACCCAAAAAGAACGCTATGCACCTTTAACAGAGAGAGTGAAGGCCGAACTTGTTCGCGTTCGGGAATTCACGCCGGGCGAAATGCCGTTCCCGTTTGCCGACTTCAAACGAAGCTGGGCAACCGCGAAGCGAATCGCCGGGATCGACGATCTTCACTTTCACGATCTACGCCGGACGGCTTTGACACGCTGGCAGAGATACGGCTTGCCACTTGCCCTTGCCGGAAAAATGGCAGGGCATACGAACCTTCAAACAACTATGAAGCATTACACGGCGACCGATTCGGACATCATTCGCAATTTTGCCGAAACGATCAATTCGATACACGCGGAGGCGATGCCGGACGTTTCAAGCGAGTTGGTAAATTGATCGCGGGTCCTTGCTGGGTATTCCCTACAACGGGTATCTCACAACCGCAAGCTATCGGTAACTGTTTAGAAATTTTAATTTTCATCATCATTCAAATGGCGATCAAGAAATCAAAATCAAAGGTTACAAGTAAAGTCTATAAATGGGATGCTATGAATTCTAATCCGTCCAACTTTGTTGAGTTTGCGAATACACCGGAAGGTAAAGAATCGCCATTTTTCCCTATGCCGGACGGACGGGGCGTAACTTTTGGACGCAATCTTGACGCTGACGAAATCGACGGCAAAGGCTTGCCCGAACTTGGAAATGAAATCGCACTTTTCGATCAATTCGAATTGAATTTTGAGATAAGAGTTTCGCTAGACCGCGAACGCAATGCCTATCTAGAGATTTACCAACCGGGACACCCTTCATATCACAAGCTGCGATTCAACGGTATTGAACTTGATGATGCCGTCATAGCAACCGCTCGATTTAAGTCCGGGTTGGCACGCTTTCTAATTAACTTCTGTATATCGGCTCATTTTGAAAGTTTGTATTGGCAACGTGCTTCGATCGAAGAGCGAAAGGATTCATACGACGCAATCATCTTATCGTTTGAGAATTGGTTCAAGAGTACGTTGACACCAAAGCGGAAACGCGAGATCGGACAACGGGAAGTGGTTCCCGGACTCATCGTTACGACCTATGAAAGTATCGAATCCGGGCGCGAACCTGATTCGGAATTGCAAAAGGAACAAGACAAGAACGACTTCATTTCAAAGGTATTCGTAGCGTTAGCAGAGATCGAAACGGAAGGGGGAAAGCGAACGCAGCTTGATGTTGGAACGATCATTTTTGAGAACTTGGATTCAAATGATGTTCAATCGCTAATGAAATACCGTTGCCGTAAGCACGGCCTGAAATGGCGCGATATCTTGAAAGAATACGATGAAATAAAAGTGTAAAAAACTAAAGTTAGTTTCTTGCCTAAATAGCTAGAAAGGATTCGATAGCTTAGGAATCAGAGAGTTAATTCTCTGATTCTTTTTTATTTGGAGTAAGAAAACTATGACAGAAACTAGCGAATTATTGACAGACAAAGAGGCCGCATCATTCTTGCGGCTTTCACCTTTAACCCTTTGGCGATTGCGGAAACGCGGCGAATTGCCGTTTGTCCGACTCGCGACAAAACTGCTTTACCGTCGATCCGACCTGATCGCCTTCATTGACGGGCGAACGCGAAATCTGGAGGCGACGAAATGAACCAAAATAGAAAAGCCGACCTTCACGGGATCGGCTTAAATCTGAAAACTAGCGATTATTTTGCGGACAATCGAGAGGCGTTTTCGTCTTTAGATTCTAGCACAAATTTTGAACATATCGCGTCAATAATCCAGCGGGTGCTTCGTGATCGACGAACGGCACAGAGGTTCGATTGGAAAAGGCGGAAGCCGGGAAGGATCAAAGCACTATGAGAGACGGAGATCACCCTTTACCAAACATCGACGTTGACACGATCCGGGCGGACGCGGTGGCAATGCTTTCAGCGTCCGGCGAACCCGGCGACGGCGACGCTGACAGCTTCGCGAGTTTGTTCAAGATTCAGACGGCGGACAAATGGATCGCCGATTCGCAGACGCGGCCCGCTCCGAAAATGCTATGCGGTGAATTTTGGTTCGAAGGCGAAATCTGTATCTTGTTCGCCGATACGAACGTAGGCAAATCAATCTTAGCGGTGCAAATAGCGGACTCTATTTCTAAAGGTGGTTCGATCGACGGCTTACGGCTGGAGACCGGGCCGCAAAAGGTAATTTACTTTGACTTCGAGTTGTCGGACAAGCAATTTGAAGCGAGATATTCCGACAAGCAACCCGGCTCGGAATTCTACTCGAATCCGTATCGATTCAATGCGAACCTATTGCGAGCTGAGATCGACACAGAAGCCGACATAGATCACGGCTTCGCAGACTTTGAGGCTTACCTAAACGCTTCGCTTCAATCGGCGATCACGTCTCACGGTGCAAAGATTCTGATAATCGACAATCTCACTTATCTCAAGAACGAAACCGAACGGGCGAAAGATGCCTTGCCTTTAATGAAGTATTTGAAGGCCTTGAAAAGCAAATATGGACTTTCGATCCTTGCATTGGCTCACACGCCAAAACGCGATCACTCTAAAACGATCACTCGCAACGATCTGCAAGGCTCGAAGATGCTGATTAACTTTTGCGATTCGTGCTTTGCGATCGGTGAGAGCTGCAAGGACAGCGGCCTTCGATACTTGAAGCAAATCAAGGTG
>JAJTWY010000020.1 GCA_021463165.1 Pyrinomonadaceae bacterium
GAGCTGGGTTCAGAACGTCGCGAGACAGTTCGGTCCCTATCTGGTGTGGGCGCAGCAAAATTGAAGGAATCTGACCTTAGTACGAGAGGACCGGGTTGGGTTGACCTCTAGTGTACGTGTTATGGCGCCAGCCGTATCGCACGGTAGCTATGTCGAGCATGGATAAACGCTGAATGCATCTAAGCGTGAAGCCAGTCCTAAGATTAATTTTGCCAGTGAGACTCGTGGAAGACCACCACGTTGATAGGCTAGAGATGTAAGTGCAGTAATGTATTTAGTTGACTAGTACTAATTGTCCCATGGCTTGACCATAAAATTTGTTGACTAGCAAATTTTAATGTGAAAAGCAGCTCGTAGTGGACACGCAATGTATTCAGTTGTCAGATATCAGGTTTTTGAAAATTTTGGATATCGAATAGAGAATATCGAATTGTTTTGATCCAATATTCGACATTCATGATTCGATATTCGACACAGTTTTCCGGTGATATTGTCGGTAGGGTCACACCCGTTCCCATCCCGAACACGGAAGTTAAGCCTACTGGAGCCGATGATACTGCATCTTTCAGGTGTGGGAAAGTAGGAAGTCGCCGGATCTAATCCAAGAAAAGCCCGCTCGTTTTGAGTGGGCTTTTCTTATTGGGCTAGCTATCGTCTGCGGTTTTGACTGAGGTCCGCCCGTTCGCTAAGTATTTGTGCAGTATGCTTGATATTAGGGTTTGGTAGGGAATTCCCTCCTCTAGCGCCCGTTTCTGCAGGCCGATGAGATCCTTGGACGAGATCCGGATGTTCACGCGTCGGTCTTTCTTGAAAGTCGCGGCCGCGATCTTCTCAGCCTTCTTTTTTTCTTCCTCAAAGTTAGGTACCGAACGCCACTCGCCAGCCTCGACCGACGCAAGCAGTTCTTCCTCTTCTTTATCAAGTTTGATCTTTTTTGTCATATAGATACTTCCTGGTCAACTTCCGGCTTGGCATTATGGTCTTCAAAAATATTTCATCATCCGATTCAATGAAAGGAACGACATAAACGTACTCCTCGATCTCGACCAAATAGACTCGCTGATGCGAGTACTTGAGTTGATTCGGATGTGCGATCACAGCAAGTACGCCGCCATTCTCGATGTGAAAAACAACCTCTTCGAACGAGATCCCGCGCTCGGCTTTTAGTTGTTCGTTCTTTTCCGCGTTCCAGGCGAAATACCTCACAAATGTATTCTAGTCCAAATGTGTGCCTTTTGGCAACAACATGTCGCTTCACGTCGAATGCGAAGCCGTGCGCCGGAGAGCTGATGTTACCGGAGCTATTGTTAGTGTACAATTCTCAAGAATCACGCGGAGCGGTATGAGGGATAGACTGATCGAACTGGAAAGAAGTGCTCGGCTGCTTGAGCCGTCGTCTGAGATGCGGCGAGAGGCCCGTGCCCAGGTGATCGCGTACACCGAGGACTTTCTTGACAATATTCAAGCCGCGAAAGCGTATGTCGCAAACGCCGGCAAGGGCGAGGGGCTTCTGGATTCGCCCATCTCAGAGGAAGGCATCGGGGTCGAGGCCGCGATCGATATGATCCGGGCGAACATTGATACGCCCGGGCTTAATCCGGCTTCGGGCGGACATCTTGGTTATATCCCGGGCGGCGGGATCTACTATTCGGCGCTTGCCGACTACATGGTCGATGTCTCTAATCGGTATGCCGGGGTGTTTTATGCGAGCCCCGGTGCAGTTCGAATGGAGAACATGCTGATCCGTTGGCTGTGCGACCTCGTCGGCTATCCCGCGGAAGCCTCGGGTAATCTGACAACGAGCGGCAGCCTTGCCAACATGATCGCGATAGTTGCGGCCCGCGACGGCCGCGACATCAAATCGACGAACATTCCCCGATCGGTCATTTATCTTTCGGAACAAACGCATCATTCGATCGACAAAGCGATCCGTGTCGCCGGGCTTGGCGAGTGCATCGTCCGGTATATTCGTCTCGATGACAAATTCAGGATGATCCCGGCGGAATTAGCAGAGTCGATGGACTCAGATAAAGCCGCCGGTCTGAATCCCTTTCTTGTTGTTGCGTCTGCCGGAACGACTGATGTCGGTGCGATCGATCCGCTAACCGAAATTGGCGAGATAGCGAGGTCAAAGGATCTTTGGTACCACGTGGATGCGGCCTATGGCGGATCTTTTATACTGACAGAGGAAGGGAAGGCGAAGTTAAAGGGCCTGGAGGCGGCAGATTCGCTGATCATCGACCCGCACAAAGGCCTTTTCCTGCCATACGGACTTGGTGTTGTTCTGGTCAAGAACGTACGCGATCTGCAGCGATCGTACGGCTTCGATGCACATTACATGCAGGACGCCTTTGCGGCTCCAGACGAGCTGTCACCGGCTGAGCTTTCGCCCGAGTTGACCAAGCATTTCCGCGGGCTGCGGCTCTGGCTCCCGCTCAAGCTTCATGGCCTGGCTCCGTTTCGGGCCTGCCTCGAAGAAAAACTCCTCCTCGCCAGGTATTTTCATCGTGAAGTTCAAAAGCTAGGCTTCGAGAGCGATCTCGAACCCGAGCTGTCTGTCGTCACATACCGATACGTGACAAGCGGGCCCGAGCAGGACGAGTTCAATCGTCAACTTCTCACCGAAGTGATCAATGACGGCCGTGTATTCATCTCGTCGACGATGCTCAATGGTAAGTTTACCCTGCGCTTCGCCTGCCTTTCGTTTCGAACGCACCTTGCTACGGTCGATACGCTTCTGGCGGTGCTGCGCGAAGCCGTAGAAAGACTCGAAAAACATTGATGATGGTTGTGTTCGCCCGATCGCATCGAAGAATTATCGCACTTCAGCGGAATAGGAAGCCTATAATCATCTGGTAACAGTCGATGAGTCTCGAGAAGTTCTTTCGCATCGTTTCTTACCTAACCGTCCTTTGCGGCTTTCTCTCGCTTTGGATCTCCGGCACATTTGGAACGCTGATAACCGCGGGGTTTATAGCGGCATTTTTTGCAGCGTGGTTCATCGAAGACAGCCGTTTTCAGATCGGCGAGAAACTGGGCACCGCACTGATCGTTTTGGCGCTGCCCGTTTTTTATGGGTTATGGAATTCGGATCTACTATCTGCCTCGGGCGGCGACACCTGGATCGCCGGGCTGCTTGCCCGGATGATCCTCTGCCTTTCGGCGATAAAGTTGCTGCAGCGAAAGAGCGACCGAGACTGGATATTCCTCTACCTGATGTCCTTCTTCGAAGTGCTGCTGGCGGCGGGCTTGAGTATCAGTGCGACGTACATGGCGAGTTTTGTGTTCTATGTGCTTGCGATGGCTTGCTCGATCGTTGCCTTCGAGATCCGCCGCACTTCGCGAGCGGTCGAGCACCGGCTCGACGGTTCGGTCGCCGACAGGCGAAATGAGATATCTGATTCGCGCCTCGTCTTCGGAGCGCGGCGAATACCTGTCGCCGCCGTTGCGTTGTTGGCCTTTATTCTCTTCCTCGCTATCCCACTGTTCTTTGCCCTGCCGCGTGTTGGTGGTGCCGGCTTCGGCGGCGATCAGCGGGGTATGGCGACGACCGGGTTTTCTGACCGTGTTACGCTTGGAAGGTTCGGACGAATTGCCGAGGATGACCGCGTGGTAATGCGTGTAAAGCTCGAAGGCGCCGCCGCGGGGATGAACGACCTGTATTTTCGCGGCGTTGCTCTCGACACATTTGATAACCAGGCATGGAGCCGCCTGCGTGTAGAGCCGAAGGTGCCTTTCCCGAGAGGAAGCAATGACACCATCACGTTAGGGATGCCAAGGGATCGCGGGATGCTTGTTCAGCAGACCGTCTATCTTGAACCTCTCGACACGCCGGTGCTTTTTGTTCTACCCCGCGCGATATCGCTGCAAGGCAGTTTCGTGGCCGTAAATCTTGACACTTACGGGGCGATCAGCCACACGCGAGCTGCTGAGCGGATCAGTTATAAGGCGGTATCTGACCGCTCAAGGCCGCCCGTGGATGACCTGAGGGCCGACGACCGGCCTTACTCGATGGAATCGCAGGCGTACCGTTCGCTGCCAAACGGCCTCGATCCGCGAATTGCCGAACTGGCTCGCGAAGTCACGTCGAAGGACACGAATCGGTTCGATAAGGCCCTCACACTGGAAAAGTTCCTGCAGAATAATTTTGGCTATACACTCGAGCAGCGAGCGGGCGGGAAACAGCCGCTCGCGGATTTTCTGTTCAACGTGAAAGAGGGCCATTGCGAGTATTTTGCGTCGGCGATGGCGATAATGCTGCGGACGCAGGGGATCGCGACGAGGATCGTGAACGGCTTTCACGGCGGCGATCTCAACGATGCGTCCGGGCTGACCGTGATTCGCCAGCGTCACGCCCACGCATGGGTCGAGGTTTATTTCCCGGGGCTTGATGCCTGGGTCACATTCGACCCGACTCCTTTCGCCGGGCAACCGGGCGGAAACCCGGCGACTGGCATTGGGGCGGTGTTCGGTAAATACATTGAGGCTATCGAGGCGATCTGGATCCAGTACTTCGTGGCCTACGACGATCAGGGACAACGCTCGCTCGGCCGATCGGTTCGAGATGAATTTCAGAGTATTCAGAGCGGATGGTCGAGGTATCTGGGCCTTACGGCTGATATCGCCAATGAATGGCTCGCGGAGGTTCGGGGTGACAAAGGGCTGCAGGCAAGTATTCTTGCTATTGTCTACGCCGCGGCCGGGCTGATAGCCATACTAGCGGCGATGGTCACCGTTGTATGGTTGATCAGACGATGCATAAGGTCGCGGATATGGCGGAGATTGACGGACCGGTTTCGTTCGCGCAGAGAAGATGCCGAGGTTGCTTTCTATCAAAGGCTGCTTGCCATTCTTTCGGCAAAGGGGTTCACACGTGAGGCTTTTCAAACTCCGCTCGAGTTCGCGCACGCTGTCGGGCATCCCGAGGCTATTTTGATAACTCAAAGATATCAGGAAGTCCGTTTTGGTAAGAGGCCTCTGACCTGTGAACAGGACGCCGAACTGCGTCAGATGCTGAAGCGGCTGCAGGAGAGTTAAGAAAGGGAGGCGAAATGAGTGAGAAGAACCTGCGAACCTTGATCCCGATGCTGGGCCTGGGCGCGTACGCTCTGGTCATGTTTGTGGCATCCGGATTTTTCCTATCGAATTATCAAGAACTGATGCTTGCGTGCGGACGCTATTCAGCGTCGGATTGCTCGGCGAATGATGCGATCGTTGTAAGTTCGATAAGCCTGAAGATCGGCACCGTTGTGTTCTTTCTTATGGGCAGCTTCGCGTGGGCGATCGCATCTTACCTTGCTGTCAGATTCGTTAAACTTAGGGCGTTTTTGCCTTTGCCATAATAAAACTGGGCCGCGGACTTTATGTCACGGCCCAGCCTCTCATTTTGCCAACGATCAGTTGTCGTCGTCCGAATCCTTCGTGTCGGATGATGTCGGCGAGCTTGGAGCCGAGCCTTTTACGGTCAGGGTTCCGGATTTAGCGTCTATCTGCTTACCTTCGGCGTCCGTCAGTGTAGCTTCGACCTTGTATTCGCCCGGGAGCGGGGTTGAGAAAGACTGCCAAAGCTGTTTCGAGCCCTCAAAGTCGACGGTATTTGTCCCGACCTCTTCTCCCCTGCTTCTACCCGGGACATTGTCGTAGGTGATCCGCCATTTCATCTTGTATTTGCCATCGGGAGCATTCGCGACAACGGCAAGAGCGTAGATATCCTCACCGGTATTGAAACTTGTCGCAGCCGGGTCGGCCTTGTTGTTTTTGCCAAATCTGAGTTCGGAAATGTTAGCGGTAGTGAAGCCGCCGCTACAGGCGATTCCGACCGTCAATAGTACCGCTACTGCGAAAACTGCTGATGCATTCTTTATCATTTAGTGTCTCCTGGATCGTTAAGTTGAACTGGATCGAATGAGTGTAACCGATAGCCCGCTCGCCGGGCAAGCGCGGCCGGTTACCTGTGTGCTATCCTGTATGTTTGCTGAATGAGTCCGAATGAACGCTGTGAAGAAAGTTGGGTTTGTGAGTCTGGGTTGTCCCAAGAATCTCGTTGATAGCGAGGTGATGATGGGGACGCTGGCCGGCGCCGGTTACGAGATAACGAACCAGGCATCAGAAGCAGATACCGTCGTCGTAAATACCTGCGGATTCATTGATTCGGCAAAGCAGGAATCGATCGATACCATTCTTGAGGCCGCGCGATGGAAATCTGAGGGAAAGGCTTCACGATTGATCGTCGCGGGCTGTCTCGTAGAGCGTTATCGTGACGACTTGATAAAGGAACTGCCCGAGGTCGATGCGTTTATCGGAACCTCACAGGTCGATCAGATCCTGGACGCTGCGGATGCTGAGTTTGAAGCGGCTCAACTTACGATCAGGCCGATCGGGAACAAGACCGCTACTTATCTTTACGATTTCGACACTCCCAGACTTCGTGCGACTGATGCCCATACGGCTTTCATTAAGATCGCCGAGGGCTGCGACCGGCCCTGCGCGTTTTGCTCGATCCCCGGGATGCGTGGTTCGTTCAGGTCACGCCGTTTCGGATCGATAATCGAAGAGGCGAGACAGCTTGGTAAACAAGGCGTCAAGGAGATCGTCCTGATCGCTCAGGACTCGTCGCGTTACGGTGAAGATCTCGGCGAGGTCGATGCGCTCGCCGCTCTGATAAGGGCGCTCGGAGAGATCGAAGAGATCGACTGGGTTCGAGTGATGTATGCCTACCCAACCCATATCTCAGACGCGTTCCTCGCCGCGGTCGCCGAAACCCCGAAGGCGGTGAAATACCTGGATATGCCATTGCAGCATGCCTCCCGCACCATTCTCAAACTGATGAAGCGCGGCGGCACGCGGGCGTCGCTCGAACGATTGATCGAGCGAGTGCGCAAGGCGATCCCGGACATTACGATCCGAACGACGTTCATAACGGGCTTTCCGGGCGAGACGGATGAAGATTTTCAGGAACTAATTGAATTCGTCCGGGCTTGTAGATTCGATAATGTCGGCGTCTTTACATATTCCGATGAGGAAGGAACGCCGGCCTTTGACCTGCCGAACAAGGTCGATCCGAAACTAGCCAGGCGGCGTCGCGACCTATTGATGAAAGAGCAGGCGAAGATCAGCCGACAGAAGAACAAGGAAAAGGTAGGCAGAACATTCAAAGTGATGTTCGAAGGCCTTTCTCGCGAGTCGGACCTACTGTTTCAGGGCCGCCTCGAGGGGCAGGCGCAGGAGATAGACGGTCATATCCTCATCAACGACGTTCCCGAAGGTCTTTCGCCCCAGATCGGGGCCGTTTACGACGTCCTTATTACTGAGGCCCATGATTACGATCTGGTCGGTGAAATCGTTGGCTAACTCTTGTCTCCTTCCTGACGCGCGGCCTCAATTTCAAGGTGTCAAAGCTGATCTGGGCGGATCAGCTTGTCCTGTGATCGATCACCTAGTCAGCCTGTATATGAGAATTGCGGCCCGCTTCGTTAGTATCGGTAAGGTGTCGATCCGGGCCGACTCCCCTTTCGCGTGAGAGTTCCTTCCGCCGCCGATCCCGATCCCGTCGAGGCTTGGGATGATATCTGAGACAAAAGCCACGTCGCCGGCTCCGCGATCGCCCGGGTCCAACGCATCGACCTTTCCAAATCCCAGATCCTGACTGACTTTGTCGAGTGTTCTGAGAAGTTCGTAGTTTCCTTCGCGGGGCGTCATGGCCGGAAGCCCGTCGAAGAAAGTGATCTTTGCCTTCGTGCCCGGGAGGCTTTTGGCGACGATCTCACGCATACGCTTTCGTGCGCTTTCCTTCTGCTCCTCACTGATGAATCTGAGATCGCCGTTTACAACAAGTTTCGCCGGGACCACATTCGTCTTGCCGCTGGCTGAGCCGTCGCTGTCCTTTACCTCGACGGTCGTGCCGCCCAATATGAGCGAAGGGTTGAAGGTCAGATATCTTTCGCCGCCCAAGTTTTCACGAAAACTGTTGAGTATTCTCGCCGCCTCAAAGATCGCTCCGTTTCCCATACCCTCTCGAAATATCTGACCGGAATGGCCCGTATTTGCCTCGACCTCAAGCTTCCATGAGCTGGCGCCGCGGCGGCCGACCGTTGCGGTATTCAGAACGGTTCCCTCAAAACTCAGGGCGAGATCGCTCCGTTTGGCGGCGGCGATCATATCTGCCCGGCTGACCTCGATCGGATCGGCCGAATCTTCCTCTTCGCCCGTAAACATCACGATCAGTCGTGTGTCTCGGAGCGCACCAACAGAGTTGAGAGCCTTCAGTGCCTGTATGAGGACCATGTTGCCGCCCTTCATATCGGCGACGCCAGTACCGTGTACGGTCTGACCATCCAAGCGATACTTTTCGCCGCTCAAAACGGTGTCAAGGTGCCCGAGAAGCAGCAATCGTTTGCCTTTCGTCCCGGTGCTCTCGGCGAGTAGGTGACCGGCTCGCTTCATCTCGGCGGGGAGATCAAGCCATTTTGTCCTCATCCCTATGGCTTCGAATTCTTTCGCGTAAAGATCTCCCACCGCTCTAACACCGGCGATGTCTTCCGTGGGGCTTGCGATGTTGACCGAGGTTTCGAGCAGCCTGAGAGCGTCTTTCTCATTTTTATCTATGTACTCGACGATACGTCTCTCGACGGGATCGATCTGTGCAATGGTGTGGGACGCGAGCATTGTGCTCAACAGTGATGCGGTTACGAAGGCGGAAAGAAATCCTCTCATATAAACACTTTTCCTTTTGGGGTTGATCCATCGTCTCCGAATTTTGGCCGCAGGTCAAGCTGGCCCCGATCCTGTGTTCCTGACGATGCCAACAGCGCAAATCCTACAAAAATGTATGAAATCTGAAAAGATGCCGATGCCGCGACTACAACCTTTGCCCTCTATCCTGCGTGAGATAAACTTACGTCTTTGAAAGGGAAGCCCCTAGGCTGAAGTTTTGATACTAGTCAATTTACCGAGGAGAAATAATGAACGCAAAGAATGTATTAACGTACGCCGCTGACCAGGAGGCGAGGTTCGTTTCGGTCAGATTTACCGACCTGATCGGCGCATGGCACCACCTCACGTTTCCAATCGACAACCTGACCGAGGATAGCTTTGAGGATGGTTTCGGATTTGACGCATCAAGCCTGCGAGGCTGGGCTGCGATACATGAATCGGACATGCTGCTTGTTCCCGATCCTTCGCGGTTCTGGATCGATCCGTTCACTGAAGACACGACCCTTTGTCTTATAGCGAACGCCGTTGACCCGATCACGAAAGAAGGCTATTGGCTCGATCCCCGATCGGTCGCACAGCGTGCGGAAAGCTATCTGAAATTCACAGGTATTGCCGACACCATCAACGTCGGACCCGAGGCGGAGTTTTTTGTCTTCGACGAGGCAAACTTCCACAATTCGCAGCATTCAGCCGGCTTCTTCGTTAATTCGGACGAAGGCCACTGGAATTCGGGGCGGGCGGGATCCCTTGAGAACCCGAATACGGGCTATCACATACGTCCGAAGGAGGGATATGTCCCGGTAGCGCCGCTCGATACCCTGATCGACCTTCGAAATACGATCTCGTCGATCCTGGGCGAGGTCGGGATCAATGTTGAATGTCATCATCACGAGGTTGCGACCGCAGGCCAGTGCGAGATCGACTTCCGATTCTCAAACCTGCTTCACACTGCCGATAACCTGATGCTTTTCAAATACGTCGTCAAAAACACGGCGTTCGCAGCGGGTAAGACAGCGACGTTTATGCCAAAGCCGATCTACGGCGACAACGGCTCCGGCATGCACTGCCATCAGTCGTTATGGAAAGAAGGCAATCCATTGTTCGCAGGTGACCAGTATGCCGGCCTGTCAGAAACGGCAAAGTTCTATATTGGCGGACTTCTGAAGCACGCTCCGGCGCTTGTCGGTTTTGCTGCACCGACGACTAACAGCTACAAGCGGCTCGTTCCGGGCTTCGAGGCACCGGTAAATCTGGCCTATTCGGCTCGTAACCGGTCGGCAGCGGTGCGTATCCCGATGTTCTCGTCGTCGCCGAAGGCAAAACGGCTTGAATTCCGTCCGCCGGACCCATCGTGCAATCCGTACCTTACGTTTGCGGCACTATTGATGGCCGGACTTGACGGTATCCAGAACCGTATTGATCCGGGCGAACCGCTCGACAAGGACATCTACGATCTTCCGCCCGAAGAGCTTGCGAATGTTCCTTCGCTGCCCGGCAGTCTCGATGAGGCGTTGACAGCTCTCGAGAACGACCATGAGTTCCTGCTGAAAGGTGATGTCTTCACGACTTCGCTTATCGACAGGTGGATCACCTACAAACGTGAAAATGAGATCACGCCGTTGCGTTTGAGGCCGCACCCGCTCGAATTCAGCATGTATTACGACATCTAGGCAAGGGGTTTTGGCGTTTGTCGTTGGGGCAGTTCGTTTGGCCTGCCCCTTTTTTGTTATCCTTTCAACGAAATGAAAGTCGAACCCGTGATACTCGAAGGTGAGGTAGTGAGGCTTGAGCCGATGCGCGTCGACCACTTGCCGGCATTGTGCAAGGTCGGTCTTGAGCCATCTTTGTGGGAGCTTACGACAAATACTGTCAAAGATCGAAGCGATCTCGAGCTCTATGTCAGAAACGCACTGGCCGACCAGATGCTCGGAAAGGCAATACCATTTGTGACCGTTGAGAAGCAAACAGGAACGGTTGTCGGATCAACGCGGTTCGGGAACATTGAGATACCTAACCGGAAGGCCGAGATCGGTTGGACCTGGATCGCGCCTAGATGGCAGCGGACGGCGATCAATACGGAAGCAAAGCTGCTCATGTTGACCCACGCCTTTGAGGTTTGGAAATGTATCCGAGTCGAACTCAAAACCGACGTTAAGAATGAACGGTCGCGTAACGCAATGCTCCGAATCGGCTGCATCGAGGAAGGGATCCTTCGCAATCACATGATCACCGATTCCGGCAGGTATCGCGACTCGGTGTATTACAGTATCATCGAATCAGAATGGCCGTCTGTAAAAGAAAACCTGATGTCGAAGCTCGCGGTCACGGTTTAGGGCTCTCGATTGCCTTGGCCTTGCTGGTCGCCGGCCTTGTCTTTCTCGGCGCATGTGGATCCCCTGAAACGGGCGAGAAGACCCTCGACACCGTGTCGGAGCCAGGTGTGACGCAGCCTCCGCCGCCGGATCCGAATGCTGTCCCGCCGGAGAATCAGCGAGAGAAGAAACGCAAGGAACGGCCGATAAATGAAACGACATCTGAGCCCGGACCTTCGACACCGAAGCCCGCTCCTGAAGATTCAGAGGTCTCGGCGATGATGAATTCGGATGGCTCAATAACGGAGATCCGGGTTTTCAGAAGTCATCCTCAGATCGCCAGGGCCGAGGCCCGATGGATGGAGCCGTCGAACAAGGACCTGAAGGTCTTTCTCAGAAATGGGAAGATCCTTGAAGCGAAGACCGACAAAATACCGTATCTGCATGACGTGTCCAGTGAACTGCTTCTACAGATCGTTGGTATCAAACCGACATCTCGGTCGACAAACCGCTGAGCCGCGAAGGCCGGATGGCCGCGACTTATGTATAATTGCTGTTGAGGTATGGCCAAATATTCGATCATTTGCCCCTGCTGCGAGGCGATCCTAACGGTTGACGCCGAGACCGGATCCCTTCTCGGTCATGAGGAGAAGAAAAAGGTTCTTGGCTCGTTCGAAGATCTCAAGAGTGATCTCGATCGGCAGAAGGAGCTTCGTGAGAATATTTTTGCTCAGGAGATGTCGTCAATGAAAGACCGTGAGCGGTTGCTCGAGGAGAAGTTCAAAGAGGCATTGAAACGCGCCGACAGCGATACGGCAACCCCCTACCGAAATCCGCTGGACCTCGATTAGAGATGGTTAAACCTACCGAAGTACTTTCGACCGAAGACTCACCAAAGGACAAGATAATAGTAGCGTTGGATGTCGAGTCATCCAGCGAGGCGATCTCGATCGCGCGTGAGCTCAAGTCCATGGTCGGTGCCGTTAAGGTGGGAATGCAGTTATTTACTGCCTGTGGTCCGGAGATCGTAAGGGATTTGGCTGAAACCGGAGCAAGGGTGTTTTTGGACTTGAAGTTTCACGATATCCCAAATACTGTTGCGAAAGCCGGGATCGAGGCTGCACGCCTGGGCGTATGGATGTTCAATATTCACGCACTCGGCGGCAGCGAAATGATGAGGCGGACGGCAGATGAGGTCGCCTCGGTGTGTGAGAAAGAACATCTTCGGCGGCCGCTCGTCGTTGCAGTGACAGTATTGACGAGTACGGACAACAATACGCTGCGTGAGATTGGTATCGATCATTCTGCCGACGAGCAGGTAGCTGCCTTGGCAAAGTTGGCATCAAACTCGGGAATGGCTGGCGTCGTCGCGTCAGCCAATGAGGTGAGAGCAATCCGTAAGATGGTCGTAAATCCTGATTTTTTAACAGTTACGCCGGGAATTCGCCCAAAACTTGCAACTCATGATGATCAGAAGCGTGTAACTACATTTAGGCAGGCCCTGGCTGATGGCTCGGACTATGTCGTGATCGGGCGGCCGATCACTCAGGCCGTCGACCGAGCAGCCGCTGTACAATCGATCTTGTGTGAACTTGAGGACTAAAATCAACCCCCAGATGATCCCTACCAAAGGAATGAGTAGATCGGCCAGCATCCGAATTATCGGTGTTTTGCTGGGCCTTGCGGCAATCTCCGTCCTGGCCTTTCGGGCATATGACCGATCCGTCGAGGCGCAGACCGTAGCCACGGTTCCTGCCGGTATCTTTCGCATCGGGGAAAAGCTCAGCTATAACCTTTCATTCGGAAAGATCCAGGACGCTGGCTACGCTGAATTGCAGGTTTTCTCGCGTGGAAAGCTGAGCGGAAAGGACGCCGTCGAGCTCCGAGCGAAGTTGAAAACCATCGACCTGGTCTCAGCCGCATTCGTCAATTTCGATTCGAGCCGGACAACATTTGCCAACCCCGAAACCGGCTTGCCTCTCTACGTAACGTCAATTACCGAAGATTCGGCCGTGCCCAAAGAAACGATCCGAAATTTCCTTGCACAGCCTACGTCGAGTTTCGACCTCCTGTCGGTGATCTACAAAGCGCGAGCAGCGAATGGCGGCGGTTCCTTCCCATTGTTCGAAGGCGACCGGCTTTATACTGTCACGTTTCAGCCAACGGCTCAGGAAAAGATCAGGACGCTTGCAGGCGAATTCGACACGACGATCTCTACCGTTCAGAGCGATTACCTAACGGCGGTCGGGATCAAGGACCTTAAGATAAACTTATCCACCGACGGAGCATCGCTCCCGGTTCTTGTCCGAATGAAGACAGCCAAGGGCGAATTTCGAGCGAGCTTGACATCAGTTGTCGTTCCCGAACCGGCGGCCCCAACGATCTCACCTTCACCGACGCCTTCGCCGACACCTAAATCGACGCCGGTCGTGCGGCCGTCCCCGACACCGGTGCAATATGTTGACAACATGCCGCTGATCCCGGATCTGGGTTTCGGTTTGGGTGAGGTGCTTGATTACCAGATATCCTCGGCCGGCAAGCCACTGGCGCGGCTTACATTGAGCGTAAAGGAACGCAAACTTGTTGATAAGAACGATACATTGGTCCTGACCGCCACCATATCGGGAGTTGAGCAGGGGACCGATATCTTCAAATTGGGCGAGTCGGCGCAGGTTTTTGTTGACCCTGACTCACTAGCTCCTTCGCGGATCGAATCGAAGTTCACGGCACCGTTTGTCGGACTAAAACAGACGCTCACATTTGACCGCAGGAACGGGTCGATCAACTTCGGCGAAAAAACTTCGGTCGAGGCCCCCATCGGGACGCACAGTTACCTCTCGCTTCTGTATGCGATGCGCTCGTTCAACCTGAAGCCGAGTAAGGATGCTAGTAATCCTGTCAACGATACCCGCGTCGCGGTGTTCTGGGATAACCGGCCCTATGTCTTCACGCTGCGCCCATCAGTTCCGGAAGAGTTGACGATAGGCGGCGAGAAGATGTCGGCACAGCGGGTGGTGATCAATACCGGTAACAAAGATCTCGATCAACTTGGCCTTAAGGTGTGGCTCCGCACTGCTGATCGTGTGCCCGTCAAGATCACCGCCGGCGTTTATGAGTTTGACCTGGTCGTCAATTCTCCCAGCCTTTTCTAAACCAGCCGCTTAACCATCGGGAGAAATGTTTTTTCAATTTTACTCAACTGAAATTGAAAATGATTTTCAATTAGGTTATTATAGTCTGTGGGAAGGAACCGTCCAGGTGAAAAAAGAGATGACACTGACAGAACTGCCGATAGGACAAAATGCTCGAGTTTCCTCGATTGATAAAAAGAATAGGATCACAAAGCGTCTGATGGAAATGGGAGTTGTGCCGGGCGTTTCTGTCGAAGTGGTCAAAACTGCTCCTTTTGGCGATCCTATCGAAGTTCGCGTTCGCGGGTACAGCCTCGCCATGAGGCGGAATGAGGCCGATGCGGTCACGGTAAATTTCTAGCTCACGAATGAATGGACGCGAGCTCACATCCCAAACCCATTACCATCGCTCTCGCCGGCAATCCTAATGCCGGAAAGACAACTCTTTTCAATGCCCTCACCGGCCTCAAGCAGAAGGTAGCCAATTACCCCGGAGTAACAGTTGAACGTAAAGAAGGGCCGTGGACTCTGGGCAGCCGTGAGGCCCGAGTGATCGACCTTCCCGGGCTGTACAGTCTCGACGCAACGTCGCTGGATGAACAGATCGCCAGCGAGATACTGCGAGGTGAGCGTTCGGATCTTTCGAAACCTGATGTCGTGATCGCGATCGTCGATGCAACGAATCTCGAACGAAATCTCTATCTTGTAACTCAGATCCTCGAACGTGGCACGCCTGCGGTGGTTGCTCTGACGATGATCGATGTCTTCGAACGACAGCGCCACGAGGTCGACATCGAGACACTTAGCCGCCTGTTGAAAACGCCGATCGTGGCCGTCAATGCCAAGACCGGCCGCGGTGTGGAGGATCTCGCCGATGCGGTGGAGAGCGTATTGGGAACGAGTCCCGAGCCGCTCGACCTGGCCGAGGAGGATTCGAGCGAGAACGCGAGGATATTTGCACGATACGGTTTTATTGCGGATGTTGTCCAGGAATCGGTAAGACATAACGACCGAGACCGCCACCGGCTTTCCGAAAAGATCGACCGGGTCCTGACTCACAGGATATTCGGGCTGCTGATCCTGGTTGCGATCCTTCTGCTCATCTTTCAAACGATCTTTTCATGGTCCAGCCTTCCCATGGACCTCCTGGAACAGGGTTTCGGCGCTCTGGCCGAGGCGGTCAAAGGCTCGATGCCAGAGGGCATTCTCGCCGACCTGGTGGCGGACGGTATGATCGCGGGTGTTGGCGGAGTTGTTGTCTTCCTGCCCCAGATCCTTCTCCTATTCTTCTTTATATCACTGCTCGAGGATAGTGGTTACATGGCCCGGGCGGCCTTCCTGATGGACAAGTTGATGAGCCGCGTCGGCCTTCACGGCAAAGCTTTTCTGCCGCTTTTCAGCAGTTTCGCGTGTGCAATTCCAGGCATTATGGCAACGCGGACGATCGAGAATCGGCGTGATCGTTTTGCAACGATCATGATCGCGCCCTTTATGAGCTGCTCGGCACGCCTGCCCGTTTACACGCTCATGATAGCGACGTTTTTTGCCGACCGATCCATTGGAGGTTTTCTCTCGGTTGGGGCGGTCTTGATGCTGGCGATGTATTCGCTCGGGATCGTCGTCGCGATCATCGCGGCCTTCGTCCTCAAAAGGACGCTGCTAAAAGCTCCGCCGCCGCCATTCTTGATGGAACTGCCTCCATACCGGCTGCCTAACCTTCGAACTGTGATCCAGAACATGATCACCCGCGCGTGGCTGTTCCTGAAACGTGCGGGAACGGTGATCCTGGCGATCTCGATCGTGCTTTGGGCACTGATGTATTTTCCGCGAACAGCGCCTCAGGAACCCGTGGTTAACACGCCCGATGTTGTCCAGAATGAAAGCGGTGAAGTCGGACCGGAGGTTTCGCGCGAGTCAGAACAGCTCAAGCATAGCTTTGCAGGAAAACTCGGCCACGCTATCGAGCCCGCCATCGCCCCGCTTGGTTTCGACTGGAAGATCGGCGTTGCTCTGATCGCGAGTTTTGCGGCTCGCGAGGTGCTTGTTTCGACTTTGAGCATCATATATAACGTTGGGAAGGACGAGAACGAAGGATCGGAAACCCTGTCCTCGGCCGTGCGAAATGCTAAGCGAGATGACGGAACTCCGGTTTGGACGCCGCTGACGGCCTTAACGCTTATGGTCTTTTTCGTGCTCGCGATGCAATGTATGTCCACGCTCGCCATCGTGCGCCGCGAGACGAATTCCTGGCGCTGGCCGCTTTTCATGTTCGCATATATGACCATCCTTGCTTACTCCTTCGCATTGGTCACATATCAAGGCGGCAAGCTACTTGGTTTTGAATAGCAAGTTTATGGACATTCAGACCGTTATCGTTTTGATCATTCTGGCCGCCGCGATCGTTTTTGTCGGCACAATGCTTCTGCGAAAGACACGGGCATTCTCGTTGAAGGGTGACTGTACCAGCGACTGCGGTTGCAACACAAAGGCGAAAAAATTAAATTCGTAGTTTGGAATCCAAACAGCCCTTCATTACGGCCGGCGTGCGAGCGATGCTTCTGTCAACGCTCGCGTTTTTTGCCGCGAATGTGTGCGTGAAGCAGGTTGCCCATATTCCGGCGATGGAAACGATTTTCTTTCGTTGCTCGATCGCTACCCTGTTTTGCGTTTGGGGCCTGAGACGGGCCAAGGCGAGCCTTCTGGGTACAAATCATACCGTTCTCCTGCTTCGGGGAACTTTCGGAACCATCGCTCTCTACTTTTTCTTTACCACACTGCAGAATATGCCGTTGGCGTCCGCGCAGACGATACAGTATGTTTCACCGATATTCACGGCGATCATAGCGATATTTGTGTTGAAAGAAGGTGTACGGCCAACGCAATGGCTGCTCTATGCGATCGCATTTTCCGGAGTTTTGCTAATAGGAAAGTTCGATGGCCGGATCTCGCCGTTCTATCTGACTCTCGGCTTGATATCTGCCTTTTGTTCGGGAGTTGCATACAATCTTGTCCGCAGCCTTCGAGGAAAGGAGCACCCGCTGACCGTCGTGCTGCATTTTCAACTGGTTGGCGCGGTGCTCGGATTCATCTGTCTATTCCTCGACTGGAAGACACCGGTTGGATGGGATTGGCTTTTCCTGTTCCTGATAGGGCTGTTCTCGCAACTCGGCCAGATATTCCTGACCAATGCTCTACAAAGCGAGCGGATCGCCGGGGTCGCTATAATAAACTACAGCGGCTTGGTTTACGCGATAACAGTCGGCTGGATAGTATTTGGTGAAAGACAGGACCTGATGTCAATCGCCGGCATGGCGCTTGTCGTACTCGGGGTTTTTCTAAGCATGCTGTATGGCCGGCGTCGGCAGCGGCTGGACGAGTTGGACGTTACGGCCGCATGATCAAAGAAGATGATAAATGCTGCAATAGTTACCGTCAGCGACACCCGTAAGCCGGCCAATGATCTCTCGGGGGACAAGCTAGCCGATCTCGTCGGCGCGTTCGGCGGCGAGGTCATTATTCGTCGGATCGTCACGGACGACCTCGCTGAGATCCGCGTTCTTTTGGCCGCACTAGCAGATCGCGAAGATGTTGACGTGATCTTGACAACCGGCGGGACAGGTTTTTCTCGTCGCGATAACACGCCGGAAGCGACACTTGCGGTGATCGATCGTGAGGCGCCCGGACTCGCCGAGGCGATGCGACGGGAGACCGCCGTAAAAACGCCGGCTGCGATACTATCACGCGCGGTCTGCGGTATTCGAGGTTCGACCTTGATCATTAACCTGCCCGGGTCGCCGAAGGGCGTGGAAGAGTGTTTCGAGGTCATCCGACCGGTGCTGAAACATGCGGTTGAATTGCTTCGAGGGGAGACCGCACATTAGTATCGTCGTTTTGCGATGCTTAGCCGCCCGATGCGGATCCTCAGCACAGTTTCCGGCCATGGCCATTGTTCCGAAAATTGTGTCATCGACCGATCTTGCCCGCGATGTTTGGGCCTTTCCAGCTTAAGGCCTAGCAGCTTGGCAGAGTCGGTATTGCAGACCGAAGCCGCTCTTGGTTTGGGGGCCGGGGCGAGTGCTCCGAACCTGCCGGACTTAAACGGGATACGGCGTCAACTTAGCCCGGTGATGAGGTAACGGAAACTTCTACATCTTGTCGTTTATTCGTCTGGTTGACTACAACGATCGTGTAGTTGCCATTCAATTTTCCTGTATTGAATGACACCCTCCTAGTACCGCTCACGATCTTCTTTCCCTTCGGGTCATAGACTTCCGCGATTATTCTTCCGGAACCGAGATCTGTGCCAGACAATTGAACGGTTACCGCCGTCTTGTCTGGGAATGCTCGTGAAAATCTTTCCGAAGACTCCGGTGCCAGCTTTAAGCTTCTCCGATATGAGTCGAATGCGAAAATGGTCCCTGCGATCATTAAGATCGGTAATAGAAGCACTGCTGATTTTCTCATCGTTTTCTCCTGGAATCGTCGACCAAAATGGAACAAGAACTATGAAGGAAAGTGATCGTGTGAATTATACTTCGACCCCACGCGTGAAGCAACGATCCCAGTTCCTGCAAGAACGAGCAACTTACTTCGTTCCTTCAATTGTAAACGAGAACGGGTGCGCCCGCGTTTTGAGTCAGATTAGAGGTAACTATGTTTTCAAGATCCATTACTGTTCTTTCCATTGCTGTTTTTGCCGGGTTTCTGCTTTCGTCCATGGCGGCGGCGCAAGGGGTCATAGTGCCGATAGTTTGCGATGTTCGCCCATGCCGTCCGAGACCATTACCGCAACCGCTGCCGAATGCCTTGCCGGTCAAGTCTATCCAGCTGAATACCAAGATCAGCGGTCAGGTCGCGACGACCCACGTTGAACAGGTCTTTCGAAACGATACATCGTTTACGCTCGAAGGGACCTATTTTTTCCCGATACCCGAGACGGCATCCATCGTGGAATTTGCCATTTGGGAGAATGGAAAGAAGCTGGTCGGCGAGGTTCGTTCACGCGAAGAAGCCCGCCGGATATACGACGAGATCGTTCGCCGTCAGCGCGATCCGGGCCTGCTGGAGTATGCAGGAAAGAACCTTTTTCAGGCCTCGATCTTCCCGATCCCGCCGCATTCTGACAAGAAACTCGAACTGAAATACACCGAAGTGTTAAAGGCTGATTCCGCAACGGTCGCCTATCGCTACCCGCTCGGCACCGGAAGAAATTTGTGGGGCGGTCGGCCGATCGCTCCCGATACATCGAGAATTGCGGGGCCAAAACAGCAATTTGGGACGATCTCCGGCTCGATCGAGATCCTTGGTAAGGAGGCAATACGTAATATTTATTCGCCAACTCACCAGATCGACGTTAAGCGGAAAGGGGAAACATCGGCGACGATCTCGTTTGAAACAAAGGGAAGCGACAGCGACTTTCAACTCTTCTACGGAATTTCGAACGCCGACTTCGGTATGTCGCTCGTTACGCATCGGCAGCCGGGAAAGGACGGTTATTTCCTATTGATGCTTTCGCCAAAGGACG
Organism: Pyrinomonadaceae bacterium; assembly: GCA_021463165.1. GTDB lineage: Bacteria > Acidobacteriota > Blastocatellia > Pyrinomonadales > Pyrinomonadaceae > OLB17. The sequence goes on from JAJTWY010000020.1 coordinate 19,680, forward strand.
ATCTGACAGAACGGGAACTGGTCAATAAGGATATCGTGTTCGTTTTGGACACATCAGGCTCGATGGCCGATGAAGGCAAAATGGAGAAGGCTCGAAAGGCGTTGCTTTTCGGTATCCGGACCTTGCGTGAAGGCGATCGGTTCAATGTTGTGAGCTTTGCCGGTGAAGAACGGCTGATGGAAACCGGCCTGATCGCAGCGGATGCGACGGGGAAGAAGCGCGGCGAGGAATTTGTCGGCCGTTTGCAGCCGACCGGTGGAACGAACATAAATGACGCTCTCATCGCAGCGATGAAGCAATTCGAGCGAGGCGAACGGCCAAAGATGATGGTCTTCATGACCGACGGATTGCCAACTGTCGGAGAAACCAATATTGAGCGGATCGTCAGGAATTCAAGCAGTGCGAAGGTCGACGGATTGCGACTGTTTACCTTCGGTGTCGGCTATGACGTAAATACCCGCCTTCTCGACAAACTCGCCGCTGAGAATGCGGGCGATGCTGACTACATCGAGCCGAAGGAGGACCTTGAGATAAAAGTGTCGAACTTCTTCACAAAGGTCAACTCACCTGTCCTGAGCGATCTCGAATTCGATTTCGGCGGTGTTGACGCTGATCTGATGTATCCGCGCCAGCTAAAGGACATTTTTAAGGGAGCGCAGGTGACGATAATTGGCCGATACAGGAACTCGGCAGACCTTCGAAACATAACGCTGCGGCTGCGCGGCAAAGCCGGACGTGAGTCGCGGACGTTCAACTACAACGATCTCCATTTTCCTCTTCGAAATGAGGATAACGAGTTTCTTCCGCGACTTTGGGCAACTCGACGCGTTGGCTGGCTGGTTGAGCAGATAAGAACGAATGGCGAGAACAAAGAGCTTCGCGACGAAGTGGTCGATCTCGGAACGCGATACGGTATCGTTACCCCATACACATCTTACCTGGCGACTGATGGCAGTGAGATGGATTCCAATCGGGATGCGACTCGACTTCCAATGATGAGCAGGGCTCCGGCTCCGAGGTCGCTCGCTATGGACGCACCAAGCGGCGCCGGCGCGGTCACGGCAAGCAAGATGGCTCGTGCTCAAAAGGAAAAGGCGACGATCGCCGAAGCCGAGGATTCGATCTCTCAGAGAGCCATGAATCTTAAAAGAAGCGGAACCAAGACCTTCTACCTGGAAAACGGTGTTTGGATCGATTCAGAATTCATGGAGGAGGCCAGGATCGCAGAGGTTTCGATCGTTTTCGGAAGCGAAGCATATTTCGATCTCGTCGCACGAGAACCAGCTATCGGGCAGTACCTCGCAGTCGGGGAGCAGGTCGTTTTGGTCTGGAGAGGAAAGGTTTACCGGATCTCAAAATGATCTTTCCGGCAAACTCCGTCAGAACAACCGCCATCGGAGAAGGTGATTTTTGTCTGTGAAGCTAATATTCTAGAAGGCAAAGATCACCTTAACTGACGGAAGGAAGACCGCCGGCCTTATGACAAATCGTCCCGTACCAAAGTTGAGACCACTGATACGCCTATTGAGAATTCTGACCTTGGCTGTTGCAACTTCCGGCGCCGCTGTCGCACAGTCAGGCTGGGCTCTCCAGCCGGCACCGACGAATGGTGATCTGATAACCGTTTTCTTTACGTCTTCCGAGCGAGGCTGGATAGCGGGCGACGACGGTTTCCTTGCCGAGACGACCGACGCCGGGAAGACGTGGAAGAAATATGATCTCGGAACTGACGAAGCCATAAACGAGATCTATTTTCGCAATGACGACAATGGATATCTGGTCGCGGGGCGCAGAATGTTCATCACCCACGACAAAGGCCGGACGTGGCGGGACCTTCAGATCTATCGCAGCGGCGAGTTTGGAGCGGGGCGTCCCGAGTTTCTTAGTATTCGCTTCTCCGACAAGAACCGAGGCTACGTCATAGGGTCGGTCCTTCGGAAAAGCGGGAACGACGAGGTTGTAGTTGATTCGCTTCTGATGCGGACCGAAGACGGCGGCGAGACCTGGCGGCGTATATCCGTCCCGACAAAGACTGAGCTTTTTCATCTTGATTTCAGCGGGAATTCCCACGGCTGGATCGTTGGCGACGGCGGATTGATATTTCACAGTACCGACGAGGGGTTGACCTGGCGCCAGCAGAATAGCGGCACCAGCCAGCCGCTGTACCATGTCGATTTCAGGAACGACGACCAGGGTTACGTTGTCGGGAAATCTGGCCTGATCCTACGTACCGAGAACGGAGGGGCGACATGGGACTCAGTGCTTACAAGTGCCAAAGAGACCTTCATGCGGGTTGATTTCCCCGAAGACAAGCAAGGCTGGATCGTCGGATACGGGGGTACGATCCTTCGGTCTGAGAACAGAGGGCAGACGTGGACCCGACAGGATTCCTTCGTGCGCAGCCGTATTTACGGGCTCTTCATGGAAAAGAAGTACGGCTGGGCCGTCGGTGAAAAAGGCCTCGTTCTCCGTTACAAAAAATAAACTAGAAGAAAAACCGCCTAACCATCTGTGTGGATTTAACACGTTGGGAAATTCTGTGCTATATTGCATAACAATTTCCAACGGGTTTTCGATTATTCATTACAGTTTCTGATTGTCAGCCAGTTTCTTTGGAGGAAAGTATCATGGGAGAGCGGTTTGCAAGAGCGTTTACGGTTTTTGCTTTTCTTTTTGTTTTTGTCGGGGCGGTTTTGGCACAAGGTACCACCACACGCATCACCGGCGTGGTACACGACTCGTCGGGTGCGGTTGTATCCGGTGCGACCGTCAAGATCCAGCGTGAAGGCAGCGATGCCACGTTCACAACGCAGACAAACAACGACGGTTACTATGTTTTTGACCTGATCCAACCCGGGTCATACACCGTGACGGTCGAGAAGACGGGGTTCAAGAAGTTTGTTTCTTCGCGAAATAATGTTCTCGTGAACCAGCCTGCGGCCGTCAATGTTGGACTCGAGATCGGTGACGTTTCGGCGGTGGTTTCAGTTGAAGCCACGGCTGAAGTCGTGCAAACAGCCAGTTCTGGCAACTTCGGCGGAACGGTCGAGCAGCGAACGATCGAATCTCTGCCGATCGTAGGTACCCGCGGACGCAATCCGCTGGATATTCTGAATTTCCAGCCTGGCGTGACCAATGGTGCCAACACCGGCGGAGGCGTTCACGTTAACGGTTCACGCGACCGTGCATTCAATTTCACGCTCGATGGTATCGATATCAATGAATCGACGGCGGGCGGTTCGAACTTCACACCGCTCAGGCCAAACCCCGACTCGATCCAGGAGTTTCAGATCGTGACCTCGGGGTTCACGGCGGAATTGGGGCGCAGCAGCGGCGCGCAGGTAACGTTCGTTACCCGTTCGGGCACGAACAATTTTCGCGGCAACGTCTTCGAGTATTACCAGACTCCGCGATTCCTCGCCCGCAGTTACGCGGCAAATGTGAACGGGACGTCGAAGGAACAGTTCGTTCAGCACATTTTTGGCGGAAGCTTCAGCGGCCCGTTGCCTAATCTGGGGCTTGGAGATGGTTTTAAACTGCTCCGCGACAAGGCGTTCTTCTTCGTCAATCTCCAGATGCTCCGGGCTTATGACAGCTTGCTCCAGACCAGGACGGTTTATACGCAGACGGCCAGACAGGGAATTTTCCGCTGGGTGCAAGGCGGCGTAAACGGCACAGGGTCGGTTGATTCCTCGGGTACACCGGTTCAGCCCGCCTGCAGCGCGACGGTAACGACAGCGTGTGTCAATTCCTATAACATCGCAGCCGGCACAGGAATATCGCTCGACCCGGTTCTGATGGCCTACATCAATGCGATGCCGCTTCCGAATAGCTTCAGTGCGACCGGCGACGGCCTGAATACCGCCGGGTTTCTATTCAATTCGCCCCAGAACGAGAAACAGTGGGACTTTGTAACGAAGTTCGATTTCAAGGCCAACGAGCGTAACAATTTTTATGTTCGATGGGCGCAGGGGCAGCAAAATACGTTTGGTGACGCGGCAAATGGCGGACGCCGCCGCTTCCCAGATGCTCCTAATTTCGTGGACACCTTCCGCACCCCGAAGAACCTTGCGATCAACTATCGCTGGGCTCCGACCGCGAAGTTTGTAAATGAATTTGTACTTGGCTGGAGCCAGTTTGGATTTAGCTTCGAGACACCCGAGCCGGATCCCAACTATGGCTTCGTCTTTAACCTGCCCACGGACATCATCACGAACTTCAGCTACAACGCACGAAGTTTCCGGACTTGGCAGATCGTCGATAACATGACATTCGATCTCTCTCCGCACGTGATCAAGGCCGGGATGAATCTACGGCTTGGCCGCAGCACGGACGATCGTTCGAGCGTTGCCGGCGGCGGCATCGAGTTGGCCTATAACTTCAGCCGTACCGTCAATAACAACTTTACATTCCCGACGGCCCTTCCAACGGGCTCGGCGATCATCAACTCGGCCGACAGAACACGCCTTGAAAATATGATCAATGATGTTTTGGGGCGGGTCGGCACAGTGACTCAGGCGTTTGTGAACGACCCTAGCAATCCTGGTGCGTTTGCCCCTGCGGGGACCCGTTGGCTGTTTCAAGCGAACCATCCGGAGCTTGATTTCTATCTTCAGGACACGTGGAAGCTTCGTCCTAACTTTACTCTCGATCTCGGTGCCCGGTACGAGTTGAGAATAGCTCCGTCAGCGGCCGGAGAACGTCCGATCCTAATTCCTGACAAACCCATCACGCTCGGTTCGGCTCCTTCGAATTCGATAAAGTGGGTCGAGGGGGACCTCTTCAAGAACGAGTACAGCCTGTTGCTTCCCTCGCTCGGGTTTGCGTGGGATCCATTCGGCGATGGTAAAACGTCCATCCGTGCGAACTATCGTATGGCATCGGATCGTTTCGGGACATTTCTTTTCAGTTCGTCGATCTTCCAGAGCACGCCTGGGAACACGGCCTTGGGGTCGAACACGGCATTTGGCACTGGCGGCGGGTTGAGAAGGAGCGGCCTCCCATCGGTCGTGCCTACCGGTACACCAGCACAGTTAAGCACGCCGCCTGCGTTCAGCACGAACGCTATTAACGTGATGGACCCGGATATCAAGTTTCCGCGTATCCACAACTGGACGCTTGGTTTCCAGCGTGAGGTCTTCGGCGGTAACGTGATCGAGGTCAATTATATTGGTAAAAAGGCCACAAATCTCTTTGGCGGATATAATGTTAACCAGGTCAACCTGAACGGGTCGCTTTCTGCCGCTGGTTCTTCCACGTTTCTCCAAGAGTTCAAGGCTATTCGTGCAAGTTCGACGTACAATAGCCCCCTGATCAACCTGCTCTTTACCGGCAGTACGACCAACAATGCGGGAACTACATTATTCCGTTCTCTCAATGCGACGGGGATCACACAGGGAAGCGCCGCATCGCTTGCTCTGGCAATGTCTCAGAGACTGTGCGCCTCGTCGGATGTGACCGCCGGACGATGTGCGGCCGCAAACCTGGGCCAACAGCTGCTGGGTGTTCACGGTTTTAGTTCATTCTTCCAGCCGTTCTCGCAGTACACGGGCGGCTTGTTTGTGATCGACAGCAACGATTTCTCGTTCTACAACGGCGTCGAACTGACCTTCAAGCGCCGTATGAGAAGCGGCCTGAGCTACCAGATCGGATATACGTGGGCCCTGTCGAAGGACACGCGTTCGTTTGACCCCGTGTTCACAACAGTTGGTACAGGATCGAGCGGGACTTCGGCGAACACACCGCTGAATAACTATGACCGCGGCGAGAACTATGCGTGGTCTGACTTTGACCGCCGTCATTCGCTGCTTGGGACTTACGTTTACGAACTTCCGTTCGGTAAAGGAAAGAAATTCGGCAGCGACACCGGCACGGTCCTTAACTACATTATCAGCGGTTGGCAGGTTGCGGGAACGCTTCGCGTGACCTCGGGACGGCCGTTTACAGTCTTCTCGAGTTTGAACACTATTAGCCAGACCAGTGGAAGCCGTGCTAACTGCAATGGATGTCCTCGGAACATGGGTAATATAGTTCAGGGCAATTTCGAGAATACTGCGAACCCGCTGCTCCGCAACTGGTGGTGGACACCTGAGCAAAGGAACCTCTTCTCGCAGCCTGGCCCGGGCGAGGCAGGTAACGTTGGCCGCAACTATTTCATCGGCCCGCGTTACACCGAGACGGACATTTCGCTTTCGCGTAAGTTCCGGTTCACCGAGAATATGAATTTTGATCTTCGCGTCGATGTCAGGAATCTGCTGAACCATCCGAATTTTGCGGCACCCACGGCTGCAATGCCGGCGGGCTTTACCCAGTCCGGTTTCGGAACCAGCATCTTTGGACGCATCAACGCCGATGTCACGAACAACAACCGAAGGATTCAGTTTTCCGGTAAGCTGAATTTCTAGAATGGTTTAACACTAATGACCGTTATGCTGCCGCGGGTATTTCTCGCGGCAGTCTTTTTGAGCGAGAGACTGGTTCACGCGTGCTGACCTTAGGATCCTAAAAATTTCTTGCGTCCCGATCTGTCGCTTAACATCTTGGTGAAATTGTGTAGTATATTGCATAACTAATCACGAACGTTTGCCGTATAACTATCACGATATTTAATATCCAACAAAAAGATCTAGGAGTAAGAAAATGAGTAAAGGACCATCACTATTGCTTTCGCTGGCACTGTCGCTGATGCTGGCCGTAGCTGCCTTTGGTCAAGAGACAACCGGCGGTATCGAAGGTACCGTCCAGGATGCCGCGGGTGCGGTTGTGCCTAATGTCTCGCTGACCATCACAAATACCCGAAGTGCGGCTTCGGGGTTCCGTCGTACGATCACCACCAATGCTGAAGGCTTCTTTCGGGCGATCCTTATACCGCCCGGAACATACAGTATAGTTACGACTCCATCCGGCGGGTTTGGTGAAGCCCGATACGAGAATATCGTAGTAACCATTGGTCAAAACACGCTGATAACGATCACGGTCAATCCGGGCGGCAGCGTGAATACCGTCGACGTTTCGTCCTCCGACCTTCCGCCGGTGGACACGGGCAGCAGCGCCATACAGACGGCTGTGAGTGCGCAAAAGATCGAGCTGCTTCCAAAAGGCACAGGATTTACAAGCATCCTGAAATCCGTTCCGGGAACCCGTCCAGAAAGACAGACGGCCGGTTTCACGGTTGACGGTGCATCCGGCGCAGAGAACGTTTTTGTCATCGATGGACAGGAAGTTACGAATTACCGTACCGGTACTCTGAACGATGCCTACAGCGTGCCGACGCAGCTCGTTCGTGAGGTCCAGGTCAAATCCAGCGGATTTGACGCTGAATTCGGTGGTGCCACGGGCGGCGTGGTAAGTGTTGTCACCAGGGGCGGTTCGAACGAACTTCACGGCGAGTTCGGGGTCCAGTTCGAGACGCCTCGGCTAAACGGAAACTCAAGGAAGGTGCTGCAGCGATTTACATCGGGTACGGTTGCCGCCGGGACTTTTCTGCAAGCGGCCGAGTACTTCAACCCTCAGAAGGAAGGTGGGACGAACTTCTTTCCGACGGCGAATCTGGGCGGACGGATAATCAAGGATAGGTTGTGGTTCTTCACGAGCTATACGCCGCAGGTTTACAACACCGATATTGAAACGCAGTACTTCACAAATCTTCCGGCCGCGACGCGAACATTCGTAGGAACTCAGCGCTACGACCGTACGACGAAGTACGAATATGCATTCGGCCGGCTCGATGCGAATCCGTTCAATTCGCTCCGTGTCAGCAGCACTTTCTTGTGGAATCCGGTGATAACGCGAGGAAGCATTCCGGGGACCAGCTTCTCCAATGTTACCTCGACTGCTTTCGGGTTCGGGAATATTCCGACCGCGAACTTTGGCGGTTCGATCGGAACGCTTGTCGGCAACGCCTACACGACCCAGCAAGGCGGCCGTCAAAACTCGAACCTTTTTACGGTTGACGGAGTTTATACTCCTACCAGTAACTTTTTGATAAATGCGCGATATACTCGCGGGTTCCTTAACGAAAAGAACGGCAACTACTTTGTTCCTACGACAGTTCAGATCTTTAGCTGCGGAACACCGAATGTTGCCTTTCCGTGTTCGACGACCGGTGCCAATACGATTACGCGAAAGGATGTCTCGCTTCGTCAAACCTACGATCTAGTCGGAACGGCTATCTTCAGCGGCGGCGGCCGACACGAACTGAAAGGCGGTTATCAAAGGTTCACGATCTTCAACGACGTGGCATCAGGCAACACGACTATCGGACGGCTCTCCTTCAATTACGGTACGCCGATCTCAACCCTTATTGGCGGCAACGTAACCGATACGCCTGGCGCCGTCGGGTCGGGGTCATTTAGGCGCACTGGGACCAATGGGTCGGGGTCTAACCTCAGCCAGAGCATCTTCATCCAGGACAAATGGCAACCTGGTTCACGATTGACGCTGAACCTGGGCGTCCGATTTGAGGCCGAGAATCTTCCGACTTTCAACGGCATACCCAGCGGTGTCGACTTTGGATGGACCGACAAGATCGCTCCGAGACTCGGGTTTGCTCTGGACCTGACGGGCAATGGACGGACGAAGCTATTTGCAAGTTACGGGCAGTTTTATGACCGAGTGAAGTTTGCTCTGCCGCGCGGGCTGTTCGGCGGCGACATCTTCCTCGAAGACTATTTCGAGATCTTTCCGAATCAGACCGTATCTTCGTTTAATCTAACCACGGTTGTAGGAACTTTCTCCGGCCCTAGTGTCTGTCCGACGACGGGATTCATTGTCACTGGGGCACTCAGCCGATGCCAGAAGAACTTCCGCGTCAACGCGAACGAACCGAACGCATCGCCGTTCTTTAACGGTGCGGTTGATCCGAACCTGGATCCCTTCCGCCAGACTGAATTCACGGCTGGCCTCGAACATCAGATCGGCCGCAACTACGTCCTCCGTGGTCGTTACACCTACAAGAATGTCGATGAGGCGGTCGAAGATGCTGGAATCGTCAATTCCGCCGGCAGCGAAGCCTATATCATCGGTAATCCCGGCAAGGGACTTCATCTGCAGACCTTACAGGCACTTGGTTACAGCAAGTCAACAAGGCCGCAGCGTCGTTATGATGCCGTTGAGGTCGTGCTTGAGCGACGTCTTGCGGATAATTGGTACTTCAATGCTAACTACACGATCAGCCGGTTGTACGGCAACTATTCGGGACTTGCGAGCTCGGATGAGCCGCATCTCCTGAATGGCCGAACGGCTCCCGGTGTTTCGCGTGCGTTCGACCTGCCGTTCCTTGGATTCACCGCGAAAGGAGAGAAAGACAATGGACGCCTGCAGACGGATAGGCCCCATGTCTTTAATATTTACGGCTCGTATATCATCGATTGGGGCAGCAGGACAAATTCGACGGAGATCTCCGCGTTCCAGACGATCACTTCCGGTACGCCGCAGACGACGTCATTCTATGGAGCTTCCACGGTCACACCGCAGATCCTGAACGGCCGCGGCGACCTCGGACGCTCGCCGACGTATTGGCAGACCGACCTGAACGTAACTCACCGCTACAGATTCGGACGGGACAGCCGATATACGGTTGCACTGGACTTTAACGTTCTGAACCTTCTGGATCAGGATGCAGTCACGGGTATATATCCGACGATCAATCCGAGCTCCGCTCCGGTCAATGCAGCGGCTATCGCCGGAGGCAGCCAGGTGAACTTTGCGAATGGACTGACCAGCGGCACCCTGTACAACGCGATCATCGCACGTATAAATTCACAGGCGGACCGCAGTGATGTTCGCTATAAGCAGGACCAGATCTTTCAAGGGCCTCGAACCGTCAGGTTCGGTATGAGATTTATCTTCTAAGAGATCTTTTTCCTATAACCGGAAACGCCCGGATCCGTCCGGGCGTTTTCTTATTTTCGGGATTTTCGCGCAATGCCGGCGGCGTGGGCCAATCGGGCCGCGTTTGGAATGACCTCAAGGGCCTTCGCGACCTGTGGATCGTCTTCGATAAGTACATGACCAGCGGAGATCGAGCCATAGAAGGCCATTATCATTTGATAGCGTAGCTGGAGCCGAACAAAGTGCGCGGAACTTCGTGCCGAGGAGGTGTCGAAGCCCTTGTTCCTCCTTTCGGCAAATTCGTAGAAGGACGCAAGGAGCGAATCTGAAACCGGCAGGTCGTCCGAAGAGATCCTATGGCCGGACTGAACGGGTAGCGAGCGATATTCCGCGTGGCCAAGAATGCGTCCATTCACCAACTCACGTGAAAATGCAAAGATCGGATCAAGCAGAGCGATCTCGGGGTCGGTCATGACCTTTGGCTTTACTTCCTCGTCAGGCTGGATGCCGTCTCCGCCGAAAACCCGCCGATCGGTCACTGTACGAGCTTCGAAATATGCTTTTCCTACCGCTGCCGACGGAGTTTTGTGATTGAAATAATCGTAGCGCGCGATCTGTGTGTAGTCGCGTTGGATCGAGCGCCCGGAAGGAGTCAGGTATCTAGCAGTAGTCAGCGTAAGTCCGGTCTTGGCAGGAAGATCGATCACACTTTGCACAAGGCCCTTTCCAAATGTCTTCTCACCGACGATCAGGGCTCGGTCGTCGTCCTGAAACGCTCCGGCCACGATCTCCGACGCCGACGCGGTGTTCTCGTCAACGATCACAACCAATGGCATGTGCTCCGGAACCAGATTTGACGACGTCCAGACTCGATTGTCGGCCTGTGAACGGCCCCGTTGAGTAAGAATCAGAGTGCCGGCAGGGAGAAAGCGCTCTGCCACTTTGACGGCCTGGTCCACAATGCCGCCGCCATTGCCCCTGAGGTCAAGGATCAGCGACTCCATTCCGGCTCTTTTTAGCTTTGCCACCGCTGCGTCTAGCTCGTCGGCGGTTGTATAGGTAAAACCATCGGACAGTTCGATATATCCGATGCCCGGCCGAAGCAGATACGCATCAGGGATCGACGGCTGCGGCACTCGGCCTCGTCGAATATCGATCGTCTGAAGGCTCAGCGTTGCGGCTTTTTCGACCGTAAGGCGAAATGCGGAACCATGAGCGCCGCGTATCTTGTCGCGGACAATATCCGAATCGATGCCCGATACTCTTTCACCGTTGATGGCTACGATCCTATCGCCGTATCTGAGGTTCGCACGGGCAGCCGGCGAACCGGGAAAGGTTGAGAGTATGTACGTATCCACTCGCCCGGCGATCCGGAAATTTGCGATCGTAGCACCAATGCCCGTATAGCCGCTTTGTTGTTCCTCGAGGAGATCTTTCCATTCGCTCGCGTCGTGGAAGTTCGAATGGGGATCCAGTGCCCGAACCATTCCATCGAGCGCGTTTTTGGTCAACTCCGGCAGTCGAGCCTTTGGGCCCCCGATATAATGCTGTTGCAGTAGGGTTTGAGCCTCCCGGATCTCGCTTGCGATCTGCTCGGATCTTTCCATGCTGCCGCCGCCGACGCTGCGAGTCGGGGAGCCGCCCGAGGCTGAAAATGTGCTTCCGTTGCTGATCGTGAAAGGATCCGAGCGGTTCAAGGGCGCTTTCATCTGGGCGGAAGATACGACGGAAGACAGAACGATCAATGACAAGACGCAACGCAAACGGCTCATAGCTAAGGATAGACGGACCTCTACCACGGCCTGTTTCAGCAGGCCACTCCAAATGAAAAAAGATCGGCAGCTGAGGCGGCACCCTGCAGCCACCGATCACAATTTTGTTTGACTAGTTAATACGATGAAACAATGGCATTTTCCAGAGATTTCTTGCGGTTTCCTCAATCGCCAGTTCATTGCTTTTTTGGCACCAAAATGTTCTGATAAAAGAGGTTAGAAACACATCATTTTATGTCGGAAACATTCAAATTGTCGCCGCTCGATATCAGGGAATTTTCGCTGTCAAATGGGCTTCGCATCATACTCAATCCGGACAACGCGATCCCCGTTGTTTCGATAGCGGTCTATTACAATGTTGGTTCCAGAAACGAGCGTGCTGACCGAACGGGCTTCGCGCACTTGTTTGAACATATGATGTTCCAGGGTTCGGAAAACGTGCCGAAGGCGGGCCACTTTCAGTACATAATGAAGGCCGGCGGCACCATGAACGGCACGACGTCGAGCGAGCGTACGAACTATTATGAGACCCTGCCGGCAGATCAACTGCCGCTGGGCCTTTGGCTCGAGTCCGACCGGATGCGCTCGCTTGCCGTAACTCAGGAAAATCTTGACAACCAACGCGAAGCGGTCAAGGAAGAAAAGCGCCTCAGATACGACAATCAACCTTACGGTCAGATCTTTGATCTGATCAACGAGATGATCTATAAGAACTTCGCAAATTCGCATTCAACGATCGGTTCGATGGATCATCTTGATGCCGCAACCGTCGAGGATGTTCAGGAGTTCTTTCGTATCTATTACGCTCCAAACAATGCAGTGCTCGTCCTCTCCGGGGCATTCGATCCCGAGACCGCGCGAGAACTGGTCGAAACGTACTTCGGAGATATCCCGTCGCAACCATTGCCGCCGGACCTGGATGTGACAGAACCGACCGAGGTGGCTGCGAACTATCGTGAATGGGAAGACAAACTGGCCCCGTTTCCCGCGTTTCTCATCGGCTGGAAGATACCTCCGCGTCGGTCTGCAGAATTCAATGCTCTCTACCTTGCCGGGAAGATTCTCTATGACGGCGACAGTTCGCGTCTTTACCAGAAGCTCGTCAAAGGCGACGAATCTGTAATACAGCTCTTTGGCTTCACGGATGAAAGGCGCGGCCCTTCGAGTATTTTTGTTGGTGCGATCCCCAAACCGGAGAAGGACCTGAGCAAGATCCGGGAAACCATCATGCAGGAGATACATGACCTGGCCTCTCACGGGCCGACGGCCGAAGAGATGGAGAAGATCGAGAATCAGTTGATAAACGACTCGGTTCGAATGAGGCAGTCGTCGATGTCACGGGCGCAGCAGATCGCTGAATTTGCCCTCTATGACGGAGATCCGAAATTAGTAAATACCGAGCTTGAGACCTTGCTTTCGATCAAGGCTGAACAGATCAGACATGCCGTTGGGACGTTTCTTAACACAGACAATCGGGCTCTGCTTGACGTGGTGCCGGCAGGGAAAGGTTGATTATGCCCGCAGATATTAGGACAACTCCTCCACCACCGCTGGGCGCCGTCGAGTTCGACATTCCCAAGCCGATCGAGCATCGTCTGGAGAACGGGCTGCGCATCGTGGTCGTCGAGGACGACCGGTTACCGCTTGTTAGCTTCCGCCTGGCCTTCGCGTCGGGAGACATTAACGACCCACCGGGGCATACTGGCCTTTCGTCAGCCCTGGGTTCAATGCTTGTCGAAGGGACAGCGAACTATTCCAGCCTCCAATTTGCCGAAAAGGTCGAGCGGTTGGGCTCCAGTTTATCGGCCAGCGTGTCAGACGACTTTACGATCGTCGCAGCATCAGCACTCTCGCTTTACAGTTCTGAGATCCTGGACCTTTTGGCGGAAGTTGTCTTGCGGCCGAGTTTCCCGGAGGGAGAACTGGATCTCTATCGCAGGAATACCGTCGAACACCTCAAATTCCAGCGATCACAACCTGGATTTCTTGCGAATGAACAAGCTTCGCGGCTTATATACGGCGATCATCCGTATGCCACGATCTCGCCAAATGCAGCCGATATTGAAAAGATCGACCGCGAATCCTTGAGCCGGTTCCATGCAGCCAAGTTCATCCCGAACAACGCTCTGTTCATCGCTGTCGGGGATGTCAATGCAAACGAGCTATTTGAGCAACTCAATGCCATCTTCGGTGATTGGCAAAGTGGGAAGGTAGCTTCAGCCGAATACGCCAAGCCCCCCGTTCGTTCGACCCGTTCGATCACCATAGTCGATCGACCGGGTTCGGCGCAGTCGAATATTGTATTGGGTAATTTGGCTATCAAACGTACTGATCCTGATTACTTCTCGGTCCTTGTGATGAATCAGGTGCTTGGTGCGGGAGCCTCGTCCCGCGTGTTTATGAACCTCCGCGAGGAAAAGGGCTATACCTATGGTGCATATACCCGCCTTGACACCAAGAAACTTGCCGGCAATTTTGAAGCGACAGCCGAAGTTAGAACCGCAGTGACGGGCGATTCACTCAAGGAGTTTTTCTACGAACTTGGGCGGATCCGTGAGGACCTAGTCGGTGAGGAAGAACTGCGCGATGCCAAAAGTTTTCTTACCGGCGTTTTTCCTATCAGAGCCGAGACACAGGAGGGGCTGACCAACCTGATCGTGAATCAACAGCTCTACGGTTTGCCGGATGACTACTTGCAGACCTATCGAGAGAAGGTGGATGCGGTAACCGCCGAGGATGTCCTGCGAGTCGCCAAAAAGCACATTCGTCCCGACGAGATGGCGATCGTTATCGTCGGGGATGCCGAGGAAGTGTTGGAGCAGGTCAGATCATATGCCGACTCGGTCGAGATATTTGATACCGAGGGAATCGCTCAAGATGAGTCGAAATACGCGGGAGTCAAGGGGGGACAGCCCGTGGATATAGCCGGTAAATGGAAACTTATCATCGATTTCCAGGGTCAACAGCTGCCTGTCTCCCTCACGCTCGATCAGGACGGCGAGTCGGTGGCGGGTTTGCTGGAAACGATGCTCGGGAATGGCAAGATCACGGACGGTAAGGTTACCGGAAGCAGGTTGTCGGCGACTGCGGCGGTTGAGATGCAGGGCCAGCCTATCGAATTTGCGATATCCGGCAAAGCTGACGGCGATTCAATGACCGGGACGATCTCAGCCCCGATCGTTCCCGACCCGCTTCCGTTTGCCGGCAGCAGAGCATAGCGGCGATCTCGAAAATAGAAATAGACGCGAACGGTAGGTATCCGCCGCGTCTATTTGTGTTTTTGAGGTTCGGATGTTAAGCCGATACGAATTGAATGATAGCGAAATCGGCACCCGACGGATCCGCAACCATTGCCATCCGGCCAACACCCGGCGCGTCGAAAGGAGGAACATGCACGCTTCCGCCATTCGCCGTTATCTTTGCCACGGTCTCGTCGGCATTATCGACAGCTATATAACTTGCCCAATGTGATGGAGCATCGCCCCATTCAGCATTGTCCATGGCCATCATTCCGCCCTGTGCCGCTCCGTTCAGGATGATCTCCTGATAGGGCATCTCCGTCACCTTCGATTGTTCGAGCGACCAGCCGAACAGCGCGGAATAGAATTCGCGAGCTGTCGAAATGTCCCTGGTTCTTAGTTCACGCCAGCATATCTCGCCGGCTCCTGGTATCTGATAATCAGCCATATTTTCCTCCTTTTAGGCCATCTTGAATGTTGCGAAAACCGCTCCGGTGGGATCGGCGATCACGGCAAAACGTCCGGTATTCGGGATATCCATCGGGGGACGTATGATCCTTCCGCCCAATTCGACCGCCTGTTGCGCATTGGCGTCGACATCATCAACCCCGATATAGGTCAGAAGATGAGGTGATGGAAGCGGCTCTCCCTCGGAACACATTTCGGCTGTGATCTCATAGAGCCCTCCGGCCGGGTAGTCTTCGCCGGTCGAAAACTCATGATAGGCGAATGCACCGTCGGTCGCATCACTATCCTTGAACGTCCATCCAAAAACATTGCTATAGAATTCCTTGCATTTGGCCGCGTTCGTGCTGGCTATTTCGGTCCAGCAAAATTCGCCATGTCCGGGACCGGCGTAACCGGCCATTTCGCTTACTTCCTCTGACATAGATGTGCTCCTTTTATTTTGGTTTTGAAAGAAAACGTCAACTTATTCTGTACGAATAATAGCTAATACGTAAGACTTCGGTGAATTGTTCGTGGGAGACCGGGCCGTGGCTGCGTATTTGCGCTTCATGGAGAAAAGCTTGGATGGTAAGCCACGGCCCGGGATACTAGGTCAACCTGCCTGACGCACAGGCACAAAGCCGTTCCTCTGCATCGTTCGAAGGTGGCCGATCAGATCTGAGGCAGCCCGCTTCGAAAGTTCGGTGATGCTGCATTTCATTAAATTGGCACATTCCTTTGCGGCATCAATATCATTTTCCCGAGCTATCGTCCTTATCATCGTCAGTTGTTTGGCAGTGACGAGGTCGCCGCGGCTTCGGGCGATAGAATCCTCGAATGTTCGCATTTTGTTCGACACAGGGTCAGCGTTGGACACCACTACATCGCTGTCGATAGCGTCAAATTCGCGCTTGTAAAGCTCTCTCGCGATGCCAAATTTGACCGCAGCACGCTTCAGAGCGTCGTGCTCGGCCTTCTTGATCCCCGTTTCGCTGGATGCCCGGCCGGTTCCGACCCCTTCACGCGTGACGTTGTCGATGGTGATCGCAACCGTGACCGTGATGATATCGCCGATCGGGCGAATGTCTTTGATAGTATGGGCCCAGTTCGGAGCGTGCTCGTCCAGAATATCGGCGACGGTGTGCCATTCGACGTACTCGACGGTCTGCGTTTGTCCGTTACGGTCACGGCGCCCTTCGCGGTGGCGGATCAGATTCGGATCGACGTTTTTCCGAAGTTCCTTCAATGTTGTAGAGAAATCGAGCACATTGCTCGCCGTTTCATTCAGCTCAAAAAGTGTTGCGGTCGTCGGTGCGGCCTTCTCGTCCAGATTGCGTTTCATTATCTTTCTCCCTAAGTGTCTTAAAATCGGTTCGGCGGCACGAGGATGCCGGGATTGCCTGTCCATTCCCGTTCGTACCGTCTTACCGAGTTCTGTTCGCCAGCTTTACAGGCTAAATGCCGACTCAGTATCTACTTGTCAAAGATGCCCCGATGTCTTGTTAGGGATTGCATCTATGAAACAGTGTATCTGAAAAATAAAAATGTTGCAAGGGTGAAATATGGTGTTGCATTTAAAAAGTTGGTGTGATATGTTTTATCTGTGCAATAGCAAATGCAGGTATGGCACCCGCTACACACAATCATGGAGGAAACAAAAATATGGGATTTAAGAATGAAAGTCTGATCAACACCGTCGAGCTTGGCAGGGCAATAAAGCGTCGACGTGAGGAATTGAAACTTAGCTTGCGCGATGTTGCCGATGTGACCGACGTGTCGGCTTCTACGCTTTCGCGTATTGAAAATGGGACGGGCCGTCCGGATGCGGACAACATCGCCCGCCTGACCCAATGGCTGGATATGCCGGTCGACCGCCTTATGACGAAGCATTCCAGTGACAATATAGAACCTGTAATTTATTATCCGCACGAACCAACGACCGACATCGTCGAGGCACATCTGAGAGCGGACAAGAACCTTTCGCCTGAGACGGCAAACGCATTGTCTGAGCTTTTTCGGGTTGCTTACCAGCAATTCAGCGGCACGCAGAAGAAGAAATAGTCAAACTCGGCACGTAAGGCAAAACAAGTTCACGAGAGATAAAATGCATCACACAACGACAAGAATCACTGGATCGGAATTTGGAGCGAGCATTAGCATCGACACGACATTCGTGTTGTTCTTTTTGGCTATCGAGTATGGCCGCGCCGTCAGGTTTTTTTCGCTCGATGGTATTTTAATGGGAACGACAATGCTGATGGTCCTTGCTCTGCCTTACTTTCTACCGTCAGCTCGTCTGAAGCCGACATTCTCGAACTGGATCGCGGGAAGGACGGCGATCGCCTTGCTCGGGATGTTCGTGGGCGCGTGTTTTAGCCGGAGCGTAGGCACCATCTTACCGGAAACGGCCAGATTCCTGCCCTTGGTCGCGCTGATCGCTGTTTCGGCGGTCAGCTGCTACATCCAGTTCTACAGTTTAATGAAACTCCGTCCGGTAAAGTAGGCGAAAAGCACCGCGAACGGAGTATAAAAAAGGTCCGCGTCAGTTTCGGGAGACTGACGCGGATTTTTTTAGCTGGATCGAGATCTTCGAAGAGCGCGAGGGTGATAAGACGCCATTTTCGCCGTCCCCATATTGGCTTCAATGAGATGCAGAACCCGCGCTAACTCACCGTGGCCTCGATCACAGATGGCTGTTTGATCAGGGTGAAGAGCTCATTCACCTGAGCGACGAGTTCGCCATACTGGATCGGCGTCAACGCCTGCGATCCGTCGCAAAGCGCTTCGTCCGGTTTCGGATGAACCTCGATGATCAGCCCGTCGGCTCCGACTGCAACGCCGGCTCGAGCCAGGGGCGTGACCATATAGTTGTGGCCCGTGCCGTGAGACGGGTCGACGATAATGGGCAAGTGCGTAATGCGATGAACTGCCGGCACGACCGATAGGTCCAAGGTGTTGCGAGCATGGTTGCCAAACGTACGTATTCCGCGTTCGCAAAGTATTACATCGTAATTTCCTTCGGCCATTATGTATTCGGCAGCCAGCAGGAGCTCGTCCAGGGTCGCGGAGAGTCCCCGTTTGAGAAGGACTGGTTTTCGCGTTTTTCCTGCATATTTCAGCAGTGAGAAATTCTGCATGTTCCTGGCCCCGATCTGGATGCAGTCACCATATCGCTCGATGGCATCGACCCCGTGCTCATCCATTGCCTCCGTCACGATATTGAGGCCATAGGTGTCTCGGACTTCGGCCAGCATTCTCAGCCCTTCGACACCCAGCCCCTGGAAGGCATAGGGTGACGTTCTGGGTTTATATGCGCCGCCGCGGAAGAATTTTGCGCCGCTTGCTGCGATCACCTCCGCCGCAGAGAAGAGCTGCTCGTGAGACTCGACGGCACACGGGCCGGCAATGATCGCCAGGTCTTTCCCGCCGATGGTCGCAGTGCCGACCTTGACGGCTGACCTTTCGGGGCGGAGGTCCTTTGAGATCAATTTATACGGCTTTGTGACACGGATCGCTTCGGCGACGCCGTCCATGTTCTCGAAATGTGCGGGATCGATCGACCCGCTATTGCCAGTAACGCCAATTGCCGTTCGGTTCTCACCTGGCATCGCGTGTCCGCGAAAACCCAGCGTTTCGATGACTTCAAGAACCCTTTGAATATCGGACGCTGCGGCGTCCGGTTTCATTACTATCAGCATAGAATTAACCCAATAAGACTTTATCCAGAATTCGACAAAAGTTCGAAGTTTGAATTTATAACTTATCGCTTCGAACCGTAAGTTTAAGAGTTATTCAGCAGCGGTCGCCTGACGTTCCGGAACCAGCCCGGCAACGAAGGTCTCGACCGCGGAAACCGGGTTACTGGCATTCATCTCGATCACCGACACGATCGCCGAACCAACCACGGCTGCGTCGGCGTATTGCCAAACTTCCTCTATCTGAGTCGGCGTTGATATGCCAAAACCCACGCCGATCGGCAGATCGGTAAACTTTCTCGCCCGGTCAACCAGTTGTTTTGCCGTCGAACTCGTGGATTCGCGGGCTCCCGTAACCCCGGCTCGAGACACCGCGTAAATAAAACCCTTGGCTCGCGAACAGATGTCACGGAGCCGCTCGTCCGTAGTTGTCGGGGCGATCAGCGATATTAGGTCGATAGAGCTTTCCTCGAGCACCTCGCTGATCTTCGCAGCTTCATTTTCGATAACATCGGTCAACAAAAGACCGTCGATGCCGGATCTTGCCGCCATCGACCTAAACTCCTTCAAGCCGAGGTGATGGATCGGGTTGAAATAGCTGAACAGCACCAGCGGGATATCGCTCTTCACTCGAAATGAACGAGCCAGGTCTAACACGTCATTCAGCGTCGTGCCATTCCGAATGGACCGTTCCGACGACCGCTGGATCGTTGGCCCATCCGCCATCGGGTCGCTGAATGGGACCCCGAGCTCGATAATGTCGGCCCCGAGGTCTGCGAGCTTCAGTGCAATCTCAAGTGATGTGTCCAGATCAGGATCGCCTGCCGTCACAAACGGAATAAAGCCTTTTCGGCCCTCAGACCGAAGCTGCATAAATTTGTCAGCGATCTTGCTCATTATAAAGTTGCCATCTAACGGCTAATATCTCGAACTGTACCAATATCCTTGTCTCCCCGCCCCGAAAGGTTAACTATCATCACCTTGTCTTGGCTCATTGCCGGGGCGATCTTAAGCGCGTGAGCAACAGCGTGTGACGATTCGAGTGCCGGAATTATTCCTTCGGCTTCCGATAGCATCTTGAAGGCCGCCAAGGCTTCCTCGTTGCTCGCGGAAACGTATTCGACGCGTTCCATGTCGTGCAGAAAAGCATGTTCCGGGCCGATCGACGCGTAATCAAGACCTGCCGAAACCGAGTGCGTCGGGGCGATCTGGCCGTTCGCATCCTGCAGCAGATAGCTCTTTGTCCCCTGCAAGACGCCCACATCGCCCCCAGCCATAAATCGTGCCGCGTGTTCGCCAAGTGCGTCGCCGCGGCCGCCGGCTTCGACGCCGATCATCCGAACCTCGTCGTTCAAAAAAGGATGAAAAAGCCCTATTGCATTCGATCCGCCGCCGACGCAGGCGACCAAAACATCGGGGAGCCGACCTTCTATTGTAAGGATCTGTTCACGTGCCTCGCGACCGATGATCGACTGGAAATCACGAACCATTAGTGGATAAGGATGCGGGCCAAGCGCCGAGCCGAGCAGGTAGTACGTTGTGTCAACATTTGTCACCCAATCGCGAAGTGCCTCGTTTATCGCGTCTTTCAGTGTCTGTGAACCAGAATCGACCCCGCGGACCTCGGCCCCGAGCAACTGCATCCGAAACACATTCGGTTCCTGGCGCCGCATATCCTCGGTGCCCATATAAACTACGCACTCCAGACCAAAGAGGGCACAAACAGTTGCCGTGGCCACGCCGTGCTGACCGGCGCCTGTCTCGGCAATGATGCGATTCTTCCCCATTCGCCGAGCGAGAAGGATCTGGCCGACACAATTGTTGATCTTATGCGCACCAGTGTGATCTAGATCCTCGCGCTTGAGATAGATCTTTGCACCTCCCAGCATTTCGGTCAGCCGGCTGGCCAAATACAGCGGCGACGGACGTCCAACATAGTTGTTAAGCAGGTGCTGAAATTCGGCCTGAAAATCCGGATCGTCGCGAACCGCAAAATATCCGCTCGCGAGTTCATCTAAGGGTGCGACCAAAGTTTCCGGCACAAACCGCCCTCCGTACTCGCCCCAATAGCCTCGTTCGTTTGGCTCGTAATTCGTCATGCGTTCTTGGCGTTCCGTATAAAATCTTCGACCCTTTTCGGATCCTTTCTTCCCGGTGTTGATTCGACTCCCCCCGCGACGTCCACGGCGTAAGGCCGAACGATGCGAACGGCCTCAGCAACATTTTCCGGAGTCAAGCCGCCAGCCAGAAATACCGTGTTGAATGCGAAGAGATCGTTGTCCGTCGCTAGAGTTTTCCAATCGAACGTGCGTCCGGTGCCTCCCCATTCACCCGGTGAATAGGAATCGAATAGATGAAAATCGACTGTCCAATCACGATGGGCCGGCGCCTCAAATCCGGGCCTCACACGATGTGCCTTGATGATGGACCGATCTGTCCGGCCGCGCAGCGTTCGAACATATTCCGGATCTTCCTGTCCGTGAAGCTGGATGCCGTCGAGTCCGACGAGATCGGCGATCCGGAGTACGTTGTCGATCGTATCATTAACAAAAACACCGATGTTTTCCCGACCGATCGACAACTGATCCACAATCTTTCGCGCATTTTCAGGTGACAGATACCGCTTGCTGCCCGAATAAAAATTGAACCCCAACATGTCAGCACCGCACTCCAATGCATGGCGTGCATCGTGAAGATCCGTTAGGCCGCAGATCTTAACCCTGGTCATTCGGTCAATCCTCGCAATGTCCCGACGATATCACCACTCCGCATGAGTGTTTCTCCAATAAGAAACCCGTCGAAGCCGAGCCCGCGGAGCTCGTCGATCTCGTCACGGGTCGAAATGCCGCTTTCTGCGATCATCACAATGCCGTCGGGTTTGTCGGCTATCAGGCGACGCGATGTCTCGAGCGAAACCTCCAGGGAGCGAAGGCTGCGATTATTGACACCGATCATCGACGCCCCGACATCGATCGCCTTTTGCATTTCCTCCTCATCATGGACCTCGACCAAGATATTAAGTCCGAGCTGTTCCGCGATATCATGCAGAACCGCTAGCTTTTCGATCGGCAATGCGGCGACGATGAGCAAGATGGCCGATGCACCAGCCGCAGCAGCTTCGACGACCTGATATTCATCTACAACAAAGTCTTTGCGTAGAAGTGGCAACGTCGAGTGTTTACCAGCCGAGACAAGATCGGCAATGCAGCCGTCAAAATGATTCGGCTCGGTTAAAACCGAGATGGCCGCGGCTCCGCCGGACTCATAGGCTCGCACAAGCTGCGGCACGTCCACATCAGCGCGGATCACGCCCTTGGACGGCGATGCCCGCTTGACCTCTGCGATAATGTTTACGGCATCTTTTTTGGAGAGAGCGTTCTTGAAACGATCCCGCTCGCGGCCTTCGGAGGTTAGTTCTGCCTTCTTGGCCAGCTTCGCAAAATAGTTCAATTCGCTGGCCGCGGCGACACGCTTGCGGGTTTCCGCCGTAACTCTCTCAAGAAAGGTCATTTTCCCGTTGCTCCTTTCATGATATTCAATTTGCTCAAAGCGTTGCCATTTCGCACGCTTTCCTCGGCTTTAGCATAGGCTTCGGAAAGGGTCAGAGACCGTCCTGCGACAAACAGCGCTGCGGCGGCGTTGATCAAAACGAGCCTTTCAGGATCGCGACCTTTCTGTTCGCCCTTCAAAACTGAAGTTATCATCGCAGAGCTTTCCTCAGGTGTGCATGCAGAAGGAATATCTTTCCCAAGCGTAAAAACATCAAAGTCGGAGGCTGAGATCTCGAAGACGTTGATTTCTCCATCGTCGATCTCGGCGACCAATGTCCCGCCCTTCAGGGCGATCTCGTCCAGACCGCCTTCTCCGTAAACGACCCACGACTTTCTTGCTCCAAGCCGCTTGAGTACATTTGCGGTCGTTTCGAGCATATGTTTGTCCCAAACTCCGATGACTGAATGGGGCGCGAGGGCCGGATTGCACAGCGGGCCAAGATTGTTGAAGATCGTTGGGCGGCCAATAGCCCGCCGGGCCGCTGCAAGAGAAGGCGACAGGGAGTGAAACCGCGGTGCGAACATAAAGCATAGGCCGTGATCATTCAGATTTTGCTCGGAGACCGCTGGTTCCACATCGATCTCGACCCCAAGAGTCGAAAGCACATCAGCACTTCCGCATTTGCTTGTTGCGGCACGATTGCCATGCTTTGCGACCGCAAGACCGGTACCGGCTATCACGAAGGCGGCCGCCGTCGAGATATTGAAAGATTTCGAGGCACCGCCGCCCGTACCCACGATATCGACAAAGCATGAATACCGCGAACGGATCCGCTTCATCCGGGATCTCATTAGATCGGCCATGGCGAAAAGCTCGTCCTCGGTGACGCCCTTGCTATTCCATGCCGCCAAGACTTTCGCGATCAAGGCCGGGTCATCGCAGTCCGTCAGGGCATCAAATAAGGTCTCGGCTTCGGCCGCTTCCACTTCGGCACCGAGCTCAAATTCGTCCAAGTAATGTTGTAATATCCTATCGTTCATTCCTGAAGTCCTTCTCTAGAGGTCTCGGTCCTATGTTCGCCGCGAGACTATCCGCCCGACCAAACTCGATCAAAACAAACCAATTTCCGCGATTTCAACCGCCCGCAAAAGGCCCTTTGCCTTATTCACCGTCTCTGCAAACTCCATCTCCGGCACCGAGTCGGCGACTATTCCTGCTCCCGCTTGTATTGTCGCGATGCCATCTTTCAGGACAAGGGTTCGTATCGCGATGCACATATCCATGTTGCCCGAATAGTCGAAATAGCCGACTGCACCGGCATAAACACCTCTAGGGTTAGGCTCGAGTTCGCGGATGATCTCTATCGAACGTACCTTAGGGGCTCCCGAAACCGTACCAGCAGGAAAACACGCAGCGAATGCATCAAACCGGTCACAGCCAACCCGGAGCTTCGCCGAAAGGGAACTGACGAGATGCTGAACATGGGAATACTTTTCGACATGCATCAGGGAATCGACTTTCACGCTGCCGTATTCTGCGACCCTCCCAAGATCGTTACGACCAAGGTCCACCAGCATCAGGTGTTCTGCGACTTCCTTTTTATCAAGCCGCATTTCTTCGGCCAGGGCCGTATCCTCGTCCGGCGTTTTTCCACGCTTCCTCGTGCCGGCTATCGGACGATATTCGAGGCGGTTGTTCTCACATCGCACGAGCATCTCGGGCGAAGCTCCGACCACCTGCCGGTCGCCAAGATCGAGCAAGAACATATATGGCGAAGGGTTCATCGAGCGCAAGGCCCGGTATATCGAAACAGGGTGTGCCTTGGTCGGACGCGTAAAGCATTGTGATAGAACGGTTTGATAGCATTCTCCCGAACGGATCAATTCCTTGATCTCACGAACCGCGTTCTCGAAATCTTCGCGTTTCCAGTTTGATTCAGCATCGGCCGAGGTTTTAGAGCCGCCTGGATGGGTAGGCTGCCAATTGCCAAACCCTGGCTCTTCCAATCGCTTGCGAATGACCGCATTCCGTGACTCAGCATTACCCGCGACCCCATCGAAATCAAGTGAGATTATCTTTATCACCTGGCGTGCGTGGTCAAAAGCAACGATCGAATCGAAAAACATCATCACGAATTCCGGCTCGGCGCCCACCAGTTTCGGCTCGAACCATTCACAGCAGTCAAACCCTAAAAGACCGATCGCCCCGCCGATGAAGGCCGGTAAGTCGGGATCGGCCTGAGCAATATTCTCAGCGAAATGCCGCCGCATTTGCTCAAATTCCTCCCGCCCGCCCGCCAATACCTGCGTCGGTCCTGCACCAATGAACGAATACCGCGCCAAAGACTTTCCGCCCTCGACCGATTCGAGCAGGAATGATCTTTCTCCAGTCGCCGACAGCTTCAAATACACGGCCAACGGGGTAAGAAGATCGGCTGAGAGAGTTTCGACAACCGGTACTATTTTCGTGAATTTTTGTTTCGACTGATCCATTCAAATAAGCTGCAAGCCGTTAGAAATCAAAAACGCCGCCCGAGTATCGATCTCAAGCGGCGTCGTTTGAAAACTTTTCAGATGACCGATCAAGCCACCCGCGCACGACACCTCGACTCCCACCACCAAGCGGCCAAGTAAGCTGTGATCTCTGTCGTGCGTATCATTGTCACTATTAAACTTGAACTTGATTATCCTGTCAACCTCACATTTTCTCAGGGACCTCGATCCCGAGCGTAGCTAGGGCTTCTGTCAAGGCTCGGCGTGCCATATCAGCCACCACCACAAGTAGGGCCCGTTGGATCGCATCTGGTTCGGCGATGATCTTGTGGTTGTGATAGAAAAGATTGAAGGCTTTGGCCAGGTTAAACGCGTATTTGGCGAGGATCGCAGGTTCATTGGCCGAGGCGGCCTGGTGGACGGCTTCGTCGAGACGGGAAGCGAGTGTGGCCATTGACCATATGTCTTTCCCGGTTTCGGATGTCAATATCTCGGTAAGTCGTTCAGCGTTCTCCAGCTTTGCACGGCATACTTCTACGCTATCGCCTTTATCGGCAAGTTTTCGGAAGATGGAATTTGCACGTACGGCCGAGTATTGGCAGAAGCAGCCCGTTTCACCGTCGAACGAGAGCGCTTCCTTGAAGTCGAAGACGATAACGGTATTTCGTGTGAATTTAAGTAGAAAATACCTTAAGGCCCCGACCGCAAGTTGATGAGCAATAAGGGCTTTATCCTGGGCAGGGATATCGCTGTGTCGTGACTCGACCTCCGCCAGGGCATTGGCTTCGAGCCGGTCGATCAGGTCGTCGGCCTTTACGCCGAGACCTTTCCGGCCACTCATCTCGATGAACGTTCGTTTTTTGTCGTCATCGGTCAGTTCAAATCCGAGTTCCTCGGCGGCCGCCGGCGACAAGGCAACCATTTCATACGAAAGATGTACGCTGGCCTTCTCGCCACGCTCTGGAGCGATCGCCGCAACTCCTTTTTTTACAACCTCTTGCGGATAAGATTGTCTCGTATCTATGACGTTGTAGATGGTCTCCCCGCCGCCAAAATGGGGGTGTTGCTCTTCTTCCTGATCGGGAGTTGTGATCCAAACCTCCTTACCATCCGGGTACGCGTGGAAGAGTTTGTAGTTAAAATCAAGACCGAGGATGCCAAGCTTCCACATCTGATAGGCAATGTCCTTGCCGGTGTAAGTTACTGTGCCGTTTGATCTTACAAGGATCTTGTCGGCTTCGTGGTCGTCGCTGCCTTCATGCGATTCCCACGGCATAACCCAACATCCTGCGTGGGCTCCGTCATCAACGTAATGGATCACGCCGAGGCGCTTCATCTCATCGAAAGCCTTATCCCAGAAATGAAGATGCAGTATCTCGCTCTCGCGAGGAAGCAGGTCGTAACGGATAGACAGGCGTTCCATCGTATCGGTTATGCATTGGACGTTTCGCGTTGCTACATAATCAGCAAGTTCGGCCGTCACGTTGTTGCCTTCCTCGATCAGATGTAGAACTTCGACCCGTTTTGCTTTCAGAACCTCGTCCGTCTGATACTTCTGTCCGACCTGAGCATAGAGGTCCCAGCAGTAGTAATCGAAAGATTTACCTTGGGCTATAAGCTCTTTATCGAGTGTCGTTATCTCGTTCAAATTCATGTTGAGCGTGAACATGAATCCGACCACCACATCGGCGACCTGAACTCCAGTGTTATCGATATAGTTTTGTACTTCGACCTGCTTTCCGGTCGCAGTAAGGATCCTCTGAAACGTATCACCCAGCACCGAATTGCGAACGTGACCGATATGGGCCGCCTTGTTTGGATTGACCGACGTGTGTTCTACGCAGACTTTTGCTGTATTCGTCCCGCGTGCTGGCAGCGGATCTGCTACAGCATTGTTTAAAAGAAACTGTGTCCGATCGAGGAAGATATTAAGATAGCCGGGCCCGGCGATCTCGATGCGAGCTACAAAATCGAATTCCTCGAGTTTCTTCTTCAAAACCTCAGCAATGGCTCGCGGATTCTGCTTTTCACCGGTTGATTCCTTGATCTTTTTGGCGAGTTCGAAGGCGACTGGAAATGCGATATCGCCAAGTTCCGTTTTTGGAGGGGTCTCGACGGCGATCGTATCAGGTTCGACGCCGAATTCTGTGATCGCAGTTGAGCGAACAGCGTCCCGGAGTGCTTTCTGGATCTCAATAAGTGTCATTTAGGCCTCGGTCACATGAGCAAACGGAAATTATAGTTGTTCGATGTACGCATTAGCAATCAATTGGGGGGCTCCGATTTCATTTGCGGGTCGAAAGGGATACCGAATTCAAAAAGAGATCTCTTGCCTCATTTAATTACCTTTTTGGCCCGATCTTCTGCGGCCGGTTCGATTTTCGCCGGGGAATTCGCAAAAGCCCCCGCAAGGGTAAACTTTAGCTTTTGGCCCAAAAGCGTTAGAATCAAAGGCTTACGACTTACTCCGATGGCAAAGAAGATCAAGAGAAATATCGATCTGGCGAAGGTCGCTGAGGGCGTCAGGCTAATGCTTGAGGGCTTGGGTGAAGATCCGGATCGCGACGGGCTAAAGAAGACGCCGGAACGAGTAGCGGAATTTTACGCGGAGCTGACCGAAGGTATGTGGATCGACGCTGAGACGCATATCGTTCCATTGCCCGGGGACAGCCATGACGAAATGGTTTTGGTCAAGGATATTTCGATCGCTTCGGTTTGCGAACACCATCTGGCTCCGTTCGTGGGGAAGTGCCATATAGCGTATATCCCGAAAAACGGCAGGATCATCGGCCTGTCAAAACTCGCACGTATTGCGGAGGTCTTTGCCCGGCGCCTGCAGGTTCAGGAACGGTTGACGCAGGAAATAGCACGGACCTTGTACGATAGCCTTGACCCAATCGGCGTTATGGTGGTCATCGAGGCAGAGCATACATGTATGACCTTGCGAGGAGTCCGCAAGCCCGGGTCGACGACTATTACGTCGGCGGTTCTGGGCGGCTTTAGGAAGGATCCGCGAACGCGTGCCGAAGCAATGTCATTGATAAAAGGATAGAAGAGATGAAAAGAGTTTTCGCCTTAGTTCTAGTTACATCCTTTGTTACGTCCATTTCGGTCGGGCAGGATATGTCGGCAAGATTTGATGAGGCAAAGATGCGGGAGCGTGTTAAGCGGCTCTCAATGGATGATTTTGAGGGCCGCGGGCCGGGTACGGCGGGCGGAAAACGCGCGGCTCAATACCTCGTAGATCAGTTGAAGTCGTCTGGCGTAAAGCCCGGCAATAAAACGAGTTATATCCAGAATGTGAAGCTTGTCGGTGTCAAAGCGGATCCGGGGACGCGGCTCGTTGCCAACACACCGAACGGACAGGCGAGCGATAGCTTTAAGTTTGGCGATGATTTTGTCGCGACGACCGGCGCCCAGTCGAAAGAGGTTGCCGTCAACGCTGAGGTTATCTTTGTCGGCTATGGAATCGATGCTCCTCTTTATAATTGGAACGATTACAAGGGTGACGCGGGGCAGTATAAGGGCAAGGTGCTGATGATACTTGTCAACGACCCTCCGGCGACCGCTGCCGAGCCTAACCTATTCGGCGGAAAGGCGTTAACCTACTTCGGACGCTGGACCTACAAGTATGAGGAAGCGGCTAGAAGGGGAGCCGCGGGGGTTATTCTCGTTCACACGAATGAGTCTGCCGGTTACGGTTGGAACGTTGTCCGTACGTCGAACGGGAATTGGCGATACGAGATCGCCCGCTCGAAAGCGGATAAGACGCCGTTCCTTCAATATCGCGCGTGGATGACCAACGACGCGGCGACTCGACTCGCCAAACTCGGCAATGTGGACCTCGAAAAGCTCAAACAGCTGGCAAAGGACCGTGATTTTAGGCCGGTGAATCTGGGGGTCACCGCAGATCTGAACCTAAAGAGCGAGCTTACCACGTTTGACTCACCAAATGTCGTTGGAAGGATCGAAGGCAGCGACCCAAGGCTGAAGAGTGAATACGCGGTCATTACGGGACACTGGGATCATCTCGGCATTGGTGAAGCTGATGCCAGTGGCGACAAGATCTACAATGGTGCATACGACAATGCTTCCGGCTTGGCGGCGATTCTTGGCATCGCGGATGCGATAACGAGGCTCCCAAAGGCTGAACGGCCGAGACGTTCGATCTACATACTTTTCCCGACTGCCGAGGAGCAGGGCCTGCTCGGTGCAGAGTACTTTTCACGATTTCCGCTCATTCCACTCAACCGGATAGCAGGGAATGTAAATATCGACGGGGTCAATTTCTTTGGGAAAACACGTGATTTTTCTGCGTTGGGTTCCGAACGATCTACGCTCGGTGAGATCGTCCAAGCCGTTGCCAACGAGCGAAAAATGACCCTCGAAGGCGATATGCTGCCGGAACAAGGGTTTTTCTTCCGCTCAGACCATTTTCCGTTTGCCAAGGTTGGGGTTCCGGCGGTGAGCCTGCGGCATGGGGACGATTTTATCGAGCCGCTGACTGGCGAAGCTTTGAATTTCTTTCGTAACTACAACGCGAAATATTATCACCAGCCGTCCGATCAGTATTACGATTGGTGGGACGCATCGGCAATGGTCCAGAATGCCGAACTCGGCCTTGCGATCGGATTGAAGATAGCAAATTCCCGGACCATGCCGCGGTATAAGGATTCAGACGAGTTTTCGGTGCCCGACAAAAAGCGCTTCGGCAAGAAATAGATATTGATGAGTAAAACTTTCTATATAACTACTCCAATCTACTACGCCAATAGTCTTCCGCACCTTGGGCATTTATATACGACGATCGTTGCGGACGCGATACGACGATATAAGCGACAGCTTGGGTTTGATACCTATTTTCTGACCGGCACGGATGAGCACGGCATCAATATCCAACGTGCGGCGGAGAAGAACGGGCGGACAAACCAGGAACAGGTCGATTACATCTCGGGTGAACTGAAGAGGATGTTTCGCGATTTCGGCCTGAATACTGAGAATGGCGGGTACGACATTTTCATGCGGACGAGCGAGCCCTTCCATTACGAAGGCGTACAGCATCTATGGCGCGAGATCTGCAAACGGAAGACCCCGAAAGGTAACGATCCGATCTATAAAGGCTTTTACGAAGGCTGGTTCTGCGCTCCGTGTGCCGCCTTCAAGACTGAAGACGAATATTACGCGCCGGAGGGCTCCGAAAACCCTAACTGTCTAATTCACGAACGACCGCTCGATAAGGTTGCAGAGGAAAGCTATTTTTTCCGGTTGTCCGACTATGACGAGTTTCTAATCGACCTGATAGAGAATACGCCGGGCTTGGTTCGGCCCGAGGCCCGTAAGAATGAAGTATTGTCGTTCGTACGCGGTGGCCTTCAGGATCTTTCGATCAGCCGTCAAAAAGCATCGGTTTCCTGGGGGATCCCGGTCCCGGAGGATGAGAACCATGTGATGTACGTCTGGATGGACGCTCTGGCAAATTACATCACAGCACTTGGTTATGGTAACGCCGAAAAAGCGGCAGTCGGATTTGAGAAATACTGGCAGAATGTTGTGCATTTGGTCGGGAAGGACATTTTGCGGTTTCACACTGTTTACTGGTTCTCGTTCCTGCATGCCGCCGACCTATCGCTGCCAAAGACCGTTTTTGCCCACGGCATGTGGTTGGATGCTGATGGTCGAAAGATGGGCAAGACAATGGGTAACGTCATTGAAGTTGATGTATTACATGAGCATTTTCAGGTTGATGCGATCCGTTATTTTGTGCTCCGCGATATGGTCTTCGGCCAGGACGGACGATTCGGCTACGAAAACCTGATCGACCGTGCCAACGCCGACCTGGCAAGCGGTCTCGGAAACCTCGCAAGCCGAACATTCTCGATGATCACCAAGTACCGCGACGGTTTGATCCCGAGCGGAAAGATAGCTGAGGGAAATTACCTCAACGCCAAACGGGCCGGTGTCAGCCCTGACGATCTGGAGCTTGCGTCTGTTGTCGAGCACGCGAGGGACGCGTTTATTCGAAGGTTCGATAATTTTGAGTTCAGCCAGGCTCTCGAAACTCTCTGGTCGGTCATCGCCCGCGTGGACAAGCTGATCTCTGATTCAAAACCTTGGGAATTGATCAAGGATGAGAATCAGGCCGAAACTCTTAATGCGGTCCTCTATCGGGCATGTGAAACGCTTAGGTGGCTGTGCATCCAGCTTTATCCGGTCATGCCTGAAGCGTCGGAGAAGATCTACAGCCAACTCGGGCTCCGCGACGACATCACGACCCACAGCCCGGCTACGCTAACATGGGGTGAACTCGCCGCCGGTACCAGGATCGGGGAAATTGTTGGCGTTTTTCCGCGGATAGACAGGAACAAAGTTATGAGCCAAATCAGTGAACAGAAAGAAGCGAACGGTGAACCGGTCATGGCCGCGCCCGTACCACCACAGAGAGAAACTGCGGCGGTCGCGGCCGCGGTTCCAAGGAATAGCGATGAGCCATCAGCCGACGAAGCTTTTATCACGATCGATGATTTCCTAAAAGTCGATCTCCGGGTTGGCGAAATAAAGGTCGCGGAACGCATACCGAATGCCGACAAGCTGCTTCGCTTTGAGATCGACCTTGGTGAAGCCGAACACCGTCAGATCCTCGCCGGCCTCGCCGAATACTACGATCCCGAACCGCTGATCGGCCGCAAGGTCGTCGTCGTTGCGAACCTAAAACCCCGAAAAATGAGAGGGCTCGAATCTCAAGGTATGATCTGCGCGGCCTCGCTCGAGGATAGTTCGGGGCCGAAGCCTGCGCTTGCGGCGTTTATCGAGGATGTGGAAATCGGTGCACGACTTAAATAGTCGTTGATCTAGGTTAATATTGCGTCGGAATTTGCGTGAAAAATGATCTTGATCGATTCACATTGCCACATTGACAGTTCACAGTTCGATGAGGACCGCGATGCGGTCGTCCAGAGGGCCAGGGATTCGGGCGTCGGTGTGATGTTGTGTGTGGGAACCGGTGATCCGCATAAGGGCGAAGTTGCAAAGGCGGTTGAGGTCGCGGAACGTTTTGATGGGGTTTTTGCCAGTGTCGGGGTGCATCCGCACGATGCGAAGTTGTATGACGACGCTGCGGAAAAGCACTTGATCGAACTGACGAAAAACGAGAAGGTGATCGCCTGGGGCGAGATCGGGCTGGATTACTACTACGACCATTCACCACGGCATGTCCAGCGTGAGGTTTTTCGTCGGCAGATCAGAACGGCCAGATCGCTCGGGTTGCCGATAATTGTTCACAGTCGCGACGCGAATGATGATACGGTCGAAATACTGACTGAAGAATATTCAACCACTGATCTCCGTGGCCCGGTTCCGCCCGGGGTAATGCACTGCTTTGGAGGAACGGCTCAGATGGCGAAGGATCTGATGGATGTCGGGTTCTATATTTCGTTTGCCGGGAACGTGACGTTCAAGAAGGCTGAGAATTTGCGTGACGCAGCCCGTGTCGTACCTATCGAAAGGCTGCTTGTCGAGACCGACTGTCCCTTTCTGACGCCCGTCCCGCTTCGTGGGAGGCTTAACGAACCGAGCTTTGTTGTTCATACCGCTCGTTTTCTGGCGGAGTTTTACGGCATCGATCTCGACCGCCTGGCGAAACAAACGACGCAAAATTTTCTTGACCTGTTTAGGATCGATCCATCCGCGATGCGAGCGGACCATTAGGACTTACGGTGTTGTCAGACGATCGGTGCTTGCTTACTTAACTCGGGCGGCGTGGCGTCACTGAGGTAAAATATTCGTATGGCTAAAGAAAACTCATTTGACATAGTTTCTAAGACAGATTACGCCGAGGTCACCAACGCACTTAATCAAACAGCAAAAGAGATCTCGCAGCGTTTTGATTTCAAGGGAAGCAAAGCGGCGGCCGTACTGGTTGTCAAGGATTTGCAGCTAACGGCTGAAGATGATACGCGGTTAAGGAATATGAACGACATCCTTCAATCAAAACTCCTTAAGCGCGGCATTTCATTGAAAGCCCTCGACTATCAGAAGGTCGAGCCGGCTGCCGGTGGTACGGTACGTCAACTGGTGAAGATCCAGCAGGGAATCCCGACTGACAAGGCTAAAGAGGTGGTCCGTTTTATCAAAGACAACAAGTTCAAGGTCCAGGCATCGATCCAGGGCGAGACCGTGCGTGTTTCGGGGAAAGATCGTGACACACTGCAGCAGGTCATTGCTGCCTTGAAGGCAAAGGATTTCGGGATCGATATGCAGTTTGATAATTATCGGTAAAGAAGTTTGATTGCGAAATACGCGATATTGCGAAAGATCTATGCAAAGATTTGCGGCTGCCGCACACGAGTTGAAGGTGAATTCGACAGGGCGAAAAGTTTTCGACCTGATCGGGGCCGAGATGCGGATGGTCGAGGATGAGTTCGAACGACAGGCATCGTCGAATATTCAGGTCATCGATTATTTAGGCGAGTATTTACGAGCTTCCGGCGGAAAACGAGTCAGGCCGGCTTTGCTGATCTTGTCCGATTATGCGTCGGGCGGCGATGCGACTCAGGCGAATGTGATACGGCTCGCGACCGTGATGGAGATGCTCCACACCGCAACGCTCGTGCATGACGACATCATCGACAACGCCGATCTGCGTCGGAACCGTTCGTCTGTTAACGCTCGTTTTGGGAATCAGACCGCGGTCCTGATGGGTGATTGGCTATATATGTCGGCGTTTGAGACGACAGTTCGTGAGCGTTCGCTTGAGATCATAGATATTCTGACACGTCTGACCAGAAAGATGACCGAGGGCGAGCTGATACAGCTTACGCGAATAGGTCGGTTGGATATCACGGAATCGGAGTATTTTGACATTCTGAAAAGAAAAACGGCATTTCTTTTCTCGGCCTGCTGCGAGGTTGGGGCGATCCTTGCGGATGCGAGGCCAGAGGAAAAGGCGGCACTTCGTGAATTCGGAATGCATCTGGGGATAGCGTTTCAACTCTCGGACGACGTCCTGGATCTTATGTCGGATACAGAAAGTCTGGGCAAGGAGGCGGGGTCGGATCTGCTTGAGGGGAAACTCACGCTGCCACTGATCTACCTGCTGGAGAAAAAGCCGCATCTAAGGAATGACCTTGAACAAGTCATGTACGACGGCAATTATTCTGCTGTCAGCCGAGAGTATCTCAGATCGATGCTTGACGATGATGGGATCATCATGGCCATCCGCGAGCGAGCCGCAGATCACTCTGATCGAGCAAGAAAAAATCTTGATGTTTTAAGCAAATCAGAGTATCGTTCTTGTTTGGAAGACGTTTTAGCTTTCATTACCGACAGAAAAAATTGATAGCTCGCCCGCAGGGATCCCGCCAACCTGCTTAGTGAGGCTGAGGCTGTAAACCAAATATGAGCAATATCTTAGACGATAAAGTTGTAGAAGCTCTTGAAGAAATTTTGAACAAAACTCGTGGGGCGCTTAGCCAAGCGGTCATGCGGCTGCGTGACGCCGAGGCGGAGGTCGACAAACTTAAGCGGGAGATCAGCGCCCTGGAGAACAGCGCCGCGCAAACTGCTAAAGCGATAGATGGTGTCCGCCTTTCATTGAATGCCGGCAGGGGCGGACTGACGTTCCATCTCGAGGAGGTTCCTCGCTCAGGCGACGTCGAGACTCGCTCAAATGTTCAGGATCTTGCTTCGCGCGACTATCGGCGCGACACGCCGATCTCATATCTAAAT
Source organism: Pyrinomonadaceae bacterium (assembly GCA_021463165.1). Taxonomy (GTDB): domain Bacteria; phylum Acidobacteriota; class Blastocatellia; order Pyrinomonadales; family Pyrinomonadaceae; genus OLB17. Next base: position 54,371 of record JAJTWY010000020.1, read on the forward strand.
CCGACCAGGCCTAAACTGATCGTTCAGCAAGACTTCGAACCTGCAAGTAATAGGTTCAGCGACCGAACGATAACGCAAAGCTGCACGTTGCTTCTTCGTGAGGCAGGCCGTCCGCTGCACGTCAATGAGTTGTATCACATGCTTGTCGATGGTGGAATGCAGTTCAAAGGCAACAATCCGACCATCTCGGTTGCGGTATCGCTAAGCCGGAACAGCAGGTTTAGGAAGGTCGGGCCCGGTACCTTCGATCTTGTTATCAGGGAGGCGTATCAGGTAGCGTCTTAGCCGAGAGGGATCGGAATCTAGAAAGAGTAGCACTGGTGCCCAGAGGCAGGCTGAATAGCTTGACTTTGGGCATTTTGTTTCTATCATTGCAGTATGAAATTACAGCTAACGATCGGTAGCGGCTCGCTGGCGGGCCGAAGTTTCGAATTGGAAACTGGGTTCATTACCATTGGCCGGAGCGACACCTGCAGCGTCAGGCTTGACCCGCAGACCGAACGGATAGCGTCAAAGCAACACGCCTTTATCGAGGCGCGGCCTGACGGGTTCTATATAACCGACAACCAGAGTACCAACGGAACATTGGTGAATGGCCAGCGGATCCAGACCTGTAAGCTGAATTCGGGGGATCAGATCCAGTTTGGATCGAATGGCGTTATGGCGGCGGTTCAGATCGGCGGATCGATGCCGCAGGCGGTTGTTTCAGGTCAGCAAAGCTATCGCGATTACGAGGCACAACAGTTCAATCAGGCAGCCGTCCAAGAGCCCGTGAACATGCAGGCTTCGTTTCACAATTTCGGACTGGGCGGTGCCATTGCGATCAAGCCCGAGGCTCCGAAGACCGGACGGTACATTGGAATTGCGGCGACGGTGATCTCCATCTTCGTGATGTCGATCTTTGTTGCCGGCCTTATGACCCTGAGCGTTGGGCTGATACCGGCAGTGATCGCGACGTTTGTAGCCTTCGCTCCAGCAATGATCTATCTCCTGCCGCTTATCTGGCTAGACCGCTACGACCCGGAGCCAGCCTGGCTGCTAGCGTTGGCATTCGCTTGGGGAGCTTTGGTGGCCGTGCTTGTTTCGTTCGTTGTGAACACGGCGGTCGGCGTGATCGTATCGATCGGCGTGTCCCCCGTGGCTGGCGAGGCTGTGGGAGCCGTCGTGTCGGCCCCGATCTTTGAAGAAGGTTCGAAAGGCCTCGGCCTTGTCATACTCCTGATATTTTTCCGAAGGTACTTCGACGATATCCTAGATGGCATTGTGTTTGCGGGCGTGATAGCGCTCGGTTTTGCAACAGTAGAGAATGTTCTCTACTACGGCCGAGCGCTCGGTGGGGGCGGTTTCGGCGGACTGGCTGTCCTTTTTGTGCTTCGGGGAATACTGTCGCCGTTCGCCCACGTTACGTTCACGGTAATGACCGGGATCGGGTGCGGTATTGCACGCGAATCGCATAATAAGCTCGTGAAGTTGGTGATGCCGGTAGTTGGCTACATCGGTGCGGTGATATTGCATGCTATCTGGAACGGCGTCGCCGTACTGGGCGGCATTGAGGGCTTCCTAGTCGGCTACGTGATATTCCAGATACCGTTCTTCCTCATTTTTGTTGGCTTTTCGCTGTATATCATGAGGCGACAGAATAAGATCCTCACCGAAATGCTTGCCATCGATATTGCTCGCGGTTTGATCCCGACGGAACATGCGAAGATCGCGATCTCAGCGTTTCGCAGTTCAGGGTGGATACTTGGCGGCTTGTTCAGCGGTAAATTCGGACCGCGAAGCCGCTATGTCCGCGCGATCGGAAAACTCGGCCTCAGCTACTGGCATATTCAACGGGCGACTGCTGCGCAGGGCCACACAGGTAGTTTTCAGCAGAATCCCATTCTCCGCGAAGAGGTGTTGAAATGGCGGGATCAGGTCTAAGGCGGAGGCCAAGTTTCTGAGGATGACGCCTTGTCGATCCAAAGGCAAGATCAGAAGCTTCGCCGATCCATCGACTCTGTGCTAATCCGATCGGGGGGCATCTGAGGGGCGTAAGAGGCCGCCTTCCGGTCGGCGATTCCAATTCAAAAACGAAAAGGACCCACGAACGCGTCGTAAGTCCTTGTCTAACTGGTAGGCCGAACAGGGATCGAACCTGTGACCCGCGGATTAAGAGTCCGCTGCTCTACCGACTGAGCTATCGACCCAGAAGCAACCCGAATTATATCAAAACTAACGTCCGCAACCAAAATGCTGCGGCGTTTGTCTGGGTTCGCGCAAAAAATGTCGGGCGGATCGTTCCTGACTTGGAATATTGGAACTTGACGTGGAAGATATTTAGAGATGAAGGAATGCCCTAAATGCGAACTCTGTTATCCCGACGAGGTGGTGGAATGCCCGGTCGACGGGACAGCGACGCGATTTGCACTCCCCGGACCGCAGTTACTTGCGGACCGATACTTGCTCGAAAGCCGTCTGGGCCGGGGTGCAATGGGCCAGGTTTACCTGGCAAAAGACAAGAAATTCGACACAAGAAAAGTAGCGGTAAAAACGGTTCGGCAGGACATTCTAAGCAGTGAGGACCTGCAGGAAGGCGAAGCGATCGCTCGGTTCGAACGCGAGGCTCAGGCTGCCGCATCGATCCAGCATCCGAATACCGTGAGCGTGACCGATTTTGGCGAATCGACGGACGGGATCTTTTATCTCGTAATGGAATACGTCGAGGGCGAGACCTTGCACCGCCTGCTTCGACGAGAGGGCACATTGCCGGTCAAAAGGGCAGTTCGCTTGTTAAGGCAGATCGCCGACGGTGTCGACGCGGCACATGATCTCGATATTCTTCACCGCGACCTGAAGCCCGCCAATATCTTCATCATGCAGAAGGGAAAGGGCGGCGACGGATTCGTGAAGGTGGGTGATTTTGGCCTTGCCAAGATCATGAATCAGACCGTGACCGACACAGCATCGAAGGCGACGCCATCCTCACGCGGTATCATTGGCACACCCGAATTTATGTCGCCCGAGCAGATGCAGCCTGAATTGGCGGTCGATAAAAGGGCCGATCTTTACGCATTGGGGACGATCGCGTATCTGATGCTGGGCGGCAAGACTCCCTTTACGGGCGAGCTGATGCAGCTGGTGATGCAGAAAGTGATGCACACGCCGCCGCCGCTGTCGTCGATCAGGACCGACATTCCTGCGGATGTCGATCGGGTGATTATGAGCTCCTTGCAGATCGATCCCGCTCATCGGCCGAATTCTGTGTCGGAGTGGATCAGCGAGCTCGAGGCGGCCGCAGCCGATATCAGCGAGAGACAGGCCGGAAAATCGAGGCTGGTTATTCTGGCACCACTGGATGCCGAGGTATATGTCAACGACGAACGAAAGGGAAGCGTTGGGAGATCGGGACGCTTGGTTTTGACCGATATCCCGGCGGGCCAGCATATCCTACGGGTGTCAAAGGCAGGTGAGCGTGATGACGAGCGTGTGATCGAGATCAGGCCGGGTGCGAATGAGCAGGTGATCCAGGCCCAACTCCAAAGCCGACATGGCAGCCATCCCTCACAGCAGGGATCGAGCACCGGGGGTTCTCAGCATTCGAGCGTGATGCCCGGCATCGTCGCGTGTTCAAACTGTGGTTCCCGATTCGCCGAGGGCGTAAGATTCTGCGGCCGCTGCGGCAGCGGAACGTTCTCGATGATAACCCCCGGCCAGGTCATCGGTTCGTCGTATCCGTGTCCGAGATGTTCAGCAGCCGTCGCCGGGAACACCCGTTTCTGCGGACGATGCGGCCTGAATATCTCTCCATCGCAACAATTTGCCGCACAGCAGCCTGTAAATTTCAGACAAACCAGCCGTTCGATCCCCGCCCAAGCAGAGCGATTGTGTCAAAGGTGCGGCGGGGCCTATCCGCCTCACATAAAATTCTGCGGCCGCTGCGGATTGACCCTTCAATGAAAACCGAGCTACTCGAGCCCCAGGAAATCCAGGTTTGACAGCGATCCGTTCAAGACGAGGATCTTGGGCGCAAAGCGGTATCGCTTACTCTCGATAGTGATCGTAACTGCCTGTCCCTCAGGGATATTTGTGAACGAATAGACTCCAAACGAGCCGGTCGTTGATGTACGGACTACCTGGTTTGAGTCGATCAGCCGAACGATCGCATTTCGGATTCCCAGCCCCGTCGGCGTCAAAATTCGCCCTTCGATCGATACGGTTTGCGGAGTTGGACTCGGCGTTGGAGTTGGAGTCGGCGTCGGCGTAACGGTCGGACTAGGCGTCGGAGTTGGCGTTGGTGTTGGTGTTGGTGTTTGAGTCGGCGTAGGTGTCGGTGCCGCAATGACGGTCGTAGTTATCGTCTGAGCGCTGTTGTTCGACTCGTTCGATTCTTGGACAAGGTTATTAGGATCAACCAGGACATTGGTTCCAGCGCTAACGAGCGTTCCCGGCGTCAAGGACCGGACGACTACATTGAGGGTTGCAGTTCCCGGATCAGTTCCATTTGTCCAGATGACCCCGCCACCAAAGAACACCCCGGTCGCGTCCGGGGCCGCGACATACCCGCTAGTGCCATTGGCACTTACAAATGAATTTGGAACGCCAGCCGGAAAAGCAAATCGAACCTGTGGAGCCACAAAACCACTGCCACCAGTCGGCGAAACGGTGACCGTCAGCGTGTAAGTAACAAACCCGCCCGCATTTACCGTACCGGGACCAGCCGATTGAGAGATCGTAAGGTCCATGCCGGGGAGTGGCGTCGGCGTAGGCGTAGGCGTAGGCGTAGGCGTAGGCGTAGGCGTAGGCGTAGGCGTGGGTGTCGGCGTCGGAGTCGGCGTCGGAGTCGGCGTAGGCGTAGGCGTAGGCGTGGGTGTCGGCGTCGGAGTCGGCGTCGGAGTCGGCGTAGGCGTGGGTGTCGGCGT
>JAJTWY010000021.1 GCA_021463165.1 Pyrinomonadaceae bacterium
GATCGACGGCGGATTGACTCAAAAACAAGCGGAAGCTGAAATCATTGTTTCGGGCCTTTACTCGGATGCGATCCGCACGGTTTGCGAGACATAAAGTTGCAACAAGTTGCAACTAAAAAAGAAAGATTTTGTGAGAAATTGACGGACTTTAGAGCGATGCCAAAACAGACAAACAAGGACAGGGCCTTGATCGCCTTGCTGAATACGAAGTCTATCCGAGAAGCGGCGAAGGCTTAGCGCCATTTGTCCTAAATGTCATCACCCCTACATCCGGAGAAATCTAGGTTTTTTTAGCGTGATTGGTGGGAAATTAGGTGGGATTCGTTTGTTGGACTATTCAAGCATCTGTAACTTATTGATTTTATTGGTGGTCCCGGCTGGATTCGAACCAGCGGCCTTCCACTTAGGAGGCGGACGCTCTATCCTGCTGAGCTACGGGACCCGTTAAGATGCTACCAACTTCAGACGGATCAAGAATCGTATTTTATCAGCGAACGGACGTCATAGCCATCAAACTTGCTTCTGCCGTTCAGAAAATCCAGTTCAACGACGAACAGAAGGGCGGCGACCTCGCCGCCAACACTTTCAACCAAATCCACAACAGCACGGGCCGTACCGCCGGTGGCAAGCAAGTCATCAACGATCAGCACGCGATGTCCTTGGCCTACCGCATCGCGATGCATTTCCAACGTATCTTGACCGTATTCGAGATCGTACGAGATCGACACTTTCTCGGCCGGAAGCTTCTTCGGTTTCCTAACCGGAATAAAACCCGCGCCGAGCTGATGAGCGAGTGGGGCGGCGAAGATAAACCCTCGCGATTCGACACCGATTATCATGTCGACCTCCAGGCCGTCGCATTGCTTTTTTAGGACATCAATTGTTTCCCGCAACCCATCGGGGTCTTTCAAAAGGGTCGTAATGTCGTAGAAATTGATTCCCGGTTTCGGGAAATCAGGCACCTCGCGAATGAGTTTTCTGAGATTTTCCATCTGTTTCAAATAGGCTATTTTTCAATTCGAAATCCGGAGTAAAGGCCGGTCGGGTCTAACACGATCTCCTCCATTAGGGTAACATGAGCATTCGCCGGACCCGCAGCAAGATCCTGTCTGAATACATCGACCTTTTCGGCAGGCCCCTCAGCAAGGACCTCAACCCGGCCGTCATCCAGATTTCGCACGTATCCCCGCACCTGGTGTCGAGCGGATGACCGCTGTACAAAAAAACGAAACCCGACTCCCTGAACGACCCCACTGATCAGATATTTTCTGGCGATCATTGACCTCTATTATCCGAGTGCATCCAGGCTTTCCATCAGGCTTCTCTGCCGGCACGTGTAAACCGGCATCCCGCGAAGGGTCAATTTACTTGCCGGAGTTTGGCGGAGTTCCTCGGCAAGCGCAAGAAAATCGCGCGGTTCGTCGGTCTCAAACGAAATAAGGTATTCGTTGTCGGTAAAACCAAATGCGTGCGTGAGGTGTATCTTGATATTCGGGAATTTCTTCCCGACCATAAAGTTCTCCTCGATCAACGCGTCGCGTTCGTCGACGGTCATGTCGAACCAATCCTTGTGTTTGGCGGATGGATAGAAGAAATGGTACTTCGATGTACCGGCCGTCACTCGCTGACGGTCGTCGGACGAGGCGTCAACGAACATCATTTTCTTCGTGACAGAAAGGTAATTGTCCACTGTTTCGAGAAAGCTGCCGAGATTCGTTCGGTACAACTTCGCTGTCATCTCCTGAACAAGGTCCAGCGAGGTCCCGACTCGCCATATCATCAGGTCGGCCTTCGAATCAAAGCCCACCAGCGAATAGGTAAAAAGCAAGAAATCGTCCCTGAAGGACTCAAATACCCTTGCGAACTCGCCCTTATATACCTTCTTCGCTTCGGGATCCAGCTTGCGCCAGTCCGGGTTGATCCGCAAGAACATGAAGTTGACGAATTGCTTTTCAACCGCCATCTCCCTTTCTACGTCGCTGCGCTCCGGAACCAGTCGCAACTGACCGTCGCCCGTCTCCTTCTGAAATTGAAGTATTTCGTTGGTCATTCCGGTTCCAGCCCAGTGTCAATTTTGCAGGTTTACCGATATATGTGCAAAGGACGATACAGAAGATTTACAAAAGACGCCGTTGGTGCCAAAATCGTCCTTGTGAAGCGGATCGGGTTTATCTTGATGCTGGTCGTAGCGACTGTCTTTTCGGTTGCGGCACAGCAGCGGCCACTCCTGACGGATGATGTTGACATTACGCCGCCTGGGTCGCTGCAGATCAGCGCAGGGGTTGATTTCTTCCAAAATGCTAAGTTTCCGTTGTCTGGAATCAATGGTGATCTGACACGCGTCGGCGACATCCGTGTACGAACCGGCCTTGCACCAAACGTGGAGCTGCAGATCGAAGGTTCGATCCAAAACTACGTTGCGATAAATTCACGTGATCCGGCCGCGATCCCATTGAGTGTCACTGGCAATTCGGCCAACGATTTTGACGACATCACGGTTTCGGCAAAGGTGAAGCTGCGTAACGAGACTCGGCTTCTCCCTTCGATCGGAATGAAATTTGGATTTCAGATGCCGAATACGGATCAGGCTCGGGGCATCGGGACAAATCAGATCAACGTCTTCTCCAAGATACTCTTGCAGAAGAAGTTCGGCGATGTGGTCGATAACACGCCGCGTTTCAACGCAATGGGTAATATTGGCCTGCAGATAATGACGGCCCCGATCGAGCGGTTCACTCAGAATGACGTGATCATCTATGGCCTTGCCGGTATCTACCGCGCTACGGACCGCATAAACCTGGTGAGTGAGGTCAATGGACGACTCAACACAAGAAGCGGAAAAGCTCCGCTAGGAACCGAAAGCGTCGGTCAATTTCGCATCGGCGCGCAGATCAAGGCCTCCGGCCTCCGATTTGATACGGCCGCCGCGTTCGGACTTACAAAATTCAGCCCGAAGACCGGCGTGATCTTTGGTGTTACGTATCAAACCCCTACGATCTTTACGCCGGCACAATAAATAATCTCATCAAATGTTGATCGGCGAGTTTCCACGACCGAGTCCGGGCGCCGTTCGAATGGCATCGTGCACGAACTGTTTTGCAACTCCGACTGCCGCAGACAGCTCCTTCCCCAGCGCAAGATTAGCGGCGATCGCTGCCGCGAGGATGCACCCGGTGCCGTGAGTTGACCTTGTTTCGATCAATGGGGCCTCAAATACTCGAAGAGAGTCGCCCTCAAAAAGATAGTCCTTTGCACCGGCCGCCTCAAGATGTCCGCCCTTGATCAAGACGTTTCGAGCTCCCGCCGATCGCATGATCCGCGCGGCATTGGCTATATCCCGCTCGGTTCCGATCTTCATTCCGGCAATACGTTCCGCCTCGGGTATGTTCGGCGTTATCACCAGCGCAAGCGGAAACAGCCGCTCAACAACAGCCCCTAGCGCCGCGTCGTCGATCAAGTCGAAGCCCGACGTGGAGCGCACAACCGGATCAACGACCAGGTTCGTTACCCCGTTTTCCTTTAGCAGATCTGCAGTTTCCTCGATGATCTCTCGCGTAGGAAGCATTCCGGTCTTGACGGCGGCTATCGAATAATCGTTGAACACGGGTTCGACTTGTCGCCTGACCGAGTCAGCCGACTGCTCTACTGCCCCGAAGACGCCTTGTGTATTCTGGAATGTGACCGAAGCAATCGCCGCCGCCGCAAAACAACCAAAGCGGGTAAAGGTCTTGATATCCGCAATGACACCTGCTCCCCCGGACGGGTCGAGCCCCGCGATCGTGAGACAAACTGGCGGCAATACCTTATCTGGAACGGTCATTTTCATTAACTCTACGGCTCAATTCCCGCATCGAAGATCCACTATTCAACCAGCGGATCGCCGCAATCCCGGCCGCACCGGCCTCAAGAACCTGCATGAAATTCGTTCCGTCGATGCCGCCAAGTCCTACGATGGGAAGATCCGGGAAGAGCCTGCAAACGTCACCAAGTTCGGCCAGTCCTTTTGGCGACGATTTACCGGGTGACGCAAAAACGGGCCCAAAAACAACAAAGTCGGCACCGCCGCGGGCTGCTGACGCCACCTCCTGAGAAGTATGTGTCGAAGCGGCGATCATCAACCCGGGAAAATGCCTGCGTACTAGTCCAACCGGCAGCGACCGTGTGGTCAGGTGAACTCCGTTCGCCCTGACCGCAGCGGCCACATCCGCCCGGTCATTTATCAGAATTCTTGTGTTCGATCCGGAAGCAATATCGACGGCTTCGGCAGCAAGTTGGGCCAACAGCCTGGTGGATAGGGCCTTCTCGCGAAGCTGGACAAACGAAATGCCCGTTTCAACCGCGACCTTGATCGCGCTCAGCAGAGCGGCTCTCACTTGACAAAAATTCTGATCCGTAGCCTCGCCCTTAGTGATCAGATAGGCCAGCGGAGCTGCCGGCAGTTTCACGTTCCTTGTCCCCGCCGGTCGTCGCCCTGGAGCATTCTTACGCTTTGATTGAAGTGGGCGATCTCCCAAATTGCAATGATCAAATTTAGGACGCCTAACGCCGTTACCGCCCCCCTGAACCACGTCGAAGCTACGGTGGTCTGCAGTGCGGGCGCCCCGGCCTTGTCTGCGAGAAATACCAAAAGATAGTTTTCACCCCAAGGACCGAAAAGAGCATCCCAAGGCGAGAGGATGAGATACAATCCCAGCAAAATGCACAGGACAATAAAGAAAATGACGGTCAGTCTTTCGACCATACCGTCAGTATAAACCTTTGTCGCGCCGCCGAACAATCCTGAATTCGATAGCTAGTGATCTACAACCAGGTTTTTCACACGCTCTCCGACATCCCGAAAATCAACATCTTCGGCATAGATCTGCTCGAAATACTTCGCTGCTTCTGCCTCCTCCCCGGCGATCTCGTGCGCGGTGCCAAGTTCGTACCACAAACCATGGAACTCCTCATTCGAAATATCCGGCGCATCGAGTGCCCGTTCGAACCACGTGATCGCGTGCTTCGGTTTCCCGTTTTGGAGAAAACAATGTCCCAGCAGATTTGCGCAAGAGAAGAATCGCCGCGTACCGTCATGAGTTTCGACCAGGCTTACTGCCTCCTGAAACTCGCGGATCGCCTCTTCCATCAAGCCCATCTCCTGATAGGCGACAGCGGTATGATAATGAGTTTCGTAATCGCTATCGTCTATTTCATCATTTGACTCGATCCCGAATTCCGAGCGGATCTGTTCGATGCCGATCGAACTGGCAACAACCTCGACTGTCGGAGCCCCGGGAATGACCGCAGGCTCAACGGGAGTCTCCTCAACGTATTCGGCACCGATCTTGCGCCTGAGTTCGGCGATCTCTTCTCGGTCTCCAAACTCGTTGGCTAATTCCGCCAAGGCTTTCTCGGCCAGTTCGTTGTAATCATTCTCGATGTAGAAGGAGATACTTTCGAGTTCCTTCTGCATCTTTTGTTCCTGGCTCGCCGACAATGGCAGAGCTGAACCATTAGGATGTCCAACCTCGGATGTGATCATCTCGAAACCGGCCGAATCCTCGATCACCGCTCCGTCAACAACCGCTTCCTGCTCGATGTGCGGCCCTGTTGCCGAATCAAACTGGCCGTTCAGAAGCTCCGCAGCAGTCTCGGACTCCTCGTACCCGTATTTCTCGTTGATCTCGGTCAAGCGGTCGCGAAATCGCGTCTCGTGCGGACGAATAACCACGAGATGGTTTAGTGCAAATCGCTCGTCTTCGACCGACTCCGCGGCGGATGCAGCAGTGTAGAGGCGTTCGAGTGCAAGGCGGAACCCGTTCTCATCCTTCAACCACGAGTTGTACCTGACCAGCAGCCGGAGGCCTGCGATCTGACCGGGGTCGCGTTCGAGGATCTCGTTGATCCATTTACCGCATTCGTCGGACTGCCCGCCGGCAAGCAGATACTCAGCTGACATCGTGAGAATCCGGGAGGCAGATCCAGGATCATTGGCATTGAGGTAGATCCTCACCAGATCGAGAAACTTTGGATAGTTCGCCGGCTCGATCTCGACGAGTTTGATCACAGCCGCTTCGGCACCTCGAGCATTCTGCGAATCGAGGCAGCACTCGATCAACAGATAGAGCACGTCGCGATTATACGGCTCGTTCTCGAGTATCTCTTCGAGGAGCGAAGCTGCTTTTCCTGCCCTTCCAAGGGCTGTCTGAGCCTTGACCAAACCGTTCAGGATCCGGAGGTCTGTCGACTTAAGGTCGAAGCCCTTCATCAACGCTCGAATAGCCTCCTCCTGTTTGCCCTGGCGACTAAAACGTGCCCCCGCCTCAGCATATGCTTCGAGGGCATCGTCCTTCTGGTTCTCACGGATGTACGAATCCGCGAGATTTAGGCAAACATCGGTATTATTCGGATCGAGCAAAGCGATCTGCTTGTACATCGCAAGGGCTTCGAGCCGCCGGCCGTTCTTCTGGTAGTGTTCGGCAAGTGTCGTGTAGTGAGACCGAGCCTCAGCGAGTGAGCCTTTACCCTTGTGAAGTTCAGCAAGCTTCGCAGACACCTCGATCGAGTCGGGCTGGATCCGCGAGATCTTGTTGTAGATAGCAATAGCCTTCTGTGCAAAACCCTGCGTATTGTAATGATCCGCTACCTGTAGATAGCACTTGACGGCTTCCTTCTTCTCAGCATTCTTGGCATATAGATCGCCGAGCATGTTCAGCGTGGCGATGTCGCGCGGGTCGTTGTCAACGACCGAACGATATTCGGTGATCGCGGCGCGGATCTTTCCCTGCGCAACGAACCGCTCCGCATTTCGCATCGCTTTGGCTTTATCGAAACTCATTGATAATTTTAGAAAGGAAGAACCGCCGACCGCAGGGATCTGCCGAGCACACCTGATGGGACTAACTAAATGTGAGGAGTGCACAGGTTACCATTCGAACCTGTATTCAACAAGTTATCATGCAACTTCGGGCGTGTCAACAATGTTTTGCATCAGATAACACTGAAAAGCCTCCGAATAGTCCGGATTTTGCAATTTCCCGACGAGTTTCTTAGTCTGAGAATTCAGGTTGTTTCGTCAGATATGCAAGCGCTCATACTCGCGGGCGGCAAAGGTACTCGACTTCGGCCGCTAACTGTTTACACGCCTAAACCCGTCGTGCCCGTAATGAACAGGCCCTTCCTGCTGTACCAGCTGGATATTCTCCGTGCTGCGGATGTGACGGATGTGACGCTTTCGCTGAGTTACCAACCCGACAAGATCGAGCATATTCTTGCCGACGGGTCGGCGTTCGGCGTCAGTCTTCGTTACCTGGCCGAATCAAGTCCGCTCGGCACCGCTGGAGCCTACAAGTTTGCGGCCGATGCCCTCCGAGAGACAACGATCGTTCTCAACGGCGACATCCTGACCGACCTCGATCTGAACAAGGTGATCGAGTTTCACAAAGAGAAGAAGGCGACAGCAACGATCGTGGTGATGGAGGTCGAAGACGTTTCGAGATACGGCGTTGTCGAGACCGGGGTCGGCGGGATCGTGGATCGATTTGTCGAAAAACCCGAAGGCAAAGCGCTTTCGTCGGTAGCGTCGAAAACCATAAACGCGGGCATTTATGTCCTGGAGCCCGAGGTGCTCGAGTTGATCGAACCGGGCGCAGCTAGGTCGTTCGAATACGATGTTTTTCCGGCACTTCTGGACAAGGGATATCCGTTCTATGCCTACGAAATATCCGGCTCGTACTGGCGGGATATCGGCACGCCCGAAAACTATCTCAAGGCTCATCACGATCTCCTCGATGGAAAGATCATTGTTAAGAATGATGCAGAATCGCCAATGTTCGAGGCGGCGACGCGTTCCGATATCGACAAACGCTCGGTGATCGGCGAAGGCTGTACGATCAAGCCCGGCGTCAGGATCTCCAACTCGGTCATTGGCCCGGGTGTCTATGTTGACGAACGAGCCGTTATTGAGGACTCGGTACTGTGGGCTCACAGCCGCATATCGACTGCTGCCGAAATACGCTCCTCGATCGTCGGTCGAAGCTGCCATATTGGGCGCAACGCCGTCGTGAGCGCGGGTTGTGTTCTCGGCGATAAAACCACGCTTACCGACTATACCCAAGTCTGATCGATGCCCGAACTTCCCGAGGTTGAAACTATCGCTCGGTCGCTCAACGTCCTGCTTAACGGGCGGACTATCCTTTCTGCCCGCTTGCTGCGGCAGCGATTGGCTCCGAAAACACCGGCCGATATCTTCGCGTCGATCCTTAGTGGGCGCACGATCAATTTTGTTCATCGTCGCGGCAAGCATATCCTCTTCGACCTGAGCGGCGATACCACGCTGATCGTGCATCTGCGGATGAGCGGTAGATTCTCTATACTCCCTGCTGAGCGGGACGATCCGCGATTTACACATGCACTGTTCCATCTAGACACAGGGGAACGACTCGTGTTTGACGACCAGCGCCACTTTGGCCTAATGAAGATCGTGACCTCGAAGGATCTTTACGAGACAAAGGAATTGAAAAGCCTTGCACCGGAACCGTTTTCCGAGGAATTTTCTCCTCGCTATTTTCAAAGTGTTCTTCGATCGTCAAAGCGAAGCCTGAAGGACATACTCCTCGATCAAACAAAGGTATGTGGCGTCGGGAATATCTATGCGTCCGAAGCGTTGTTCGCGGCTGGCGTTCATCCGGAGCTCCGCGCGGATCGCATATCGCGGCCGAGGGCCGAAAAGCTTCGGCAGGCTATTCTCACCGTGTTGCAAGAAGCCATAGATTTCGCGATAGGCCGCCCGGTCGATCCCGAGGATCTCGAAGGAAACTATTTCTCGTCCGAGAGGGAACCGAGTTGGCTGGTGTATGACCGCGAAAACGAACCGTGCCGCCATTGCAATTCGCCGATACTTCGATTAAAACAAAGCGGACGCTCGACGTATTTCTGCCGCAAATGCCAGCGGCGTTAATGACCCGATTGTTCTGGAACGAGCAGACAAGGAGTTTCTTGATGACCAAACACATTCTCACGGCTTTTTTCACCCTTGCATGTATTGCATCGCTTTCGACCGACATCTTGGCCTGCGCCTGCTGTGCGGAACGCGGAACGTACACCGTTTCGACCGGCAAGCCCTCCGCCTACGAGCTCGAGATCCTGAAGCAAATGAAATTTGGGCCGGCAGCCGAGCTTTTCCTGACCGCCGCGAGTTACGAGGACATCAAAGGCCTGCCCGATGTAATAAAGGAATTCGAGGTGACCACTTCTTCCGAGTTCTCACTGGTCGAAGCATTTACGGGCCGGACATGGACCCTGAGTTTCATGACCGGTGGCGAACGAACGGGATCGCTTGTGCTGCCGAGGCCCACGACGATGACCTCGCGGCGGATCGACATTCCCGACAACGCTTCGAAGGCTCCGAATGTTGTGCTTTACAAGGAATGGGTCTTCAACGGCACCGTCGGCTCCGGTACAGGATTTTTCAGCCGCGGGATCGTCAGACCAACGAAGTACACGCTGCTTTTCCAAGGCCATGGTAACAACTGCGACAACGCCGAAGATTTCACAAACTGGCGTCTGGAGATAACAGGGCCGAAAGCCGACTTTGCGGTCTTCGGGAAAATGAAGGCCGCGAAAGCCGAATAGCTTGACACCGGTCCTCGAAAAGAACATCATCATACCTAACATCCGTGGTGAGTTAATGCGACTTGCGACCACGTTAAAGAAGCCGCTAAACAGCTGAAAGGACATTGTTTGTAAAGAAGTCTCGCTGTTTTGGCGAGACTTTTCGTTTATGAAAACTTTTCGCGACCTCATCTCTTCCGACGGTATTTACGTCTTTGACGGTGCGATGGGCACCCGTCTCTATGACAAGGGCGTGTATATCAACCGAAGCTACGACGAGCTGAATATTGCAGCGCCTGATCTCGTTCGCGAGGTGCATGAGGAATACGTGGATGCAGGTGCGGATATTATCGAGACGAACTCATTCGGGGCAACCCGGCATCTGCTGCAGACCTACGGGCTTGAAGGCAAACTTCATGAGATCAATGTGGCCGCCGCGACGGTCGCACGCGAGGCTGCGGGCGATAAAGCCCTTGTTGCGGGTGCGATCGGGCCATTGGGCCTACGGATCGAGCCGTATGGGCCGACCTCGTTTGCCGAGGCACGTGAGATGTACAAGGAACAGATCGCCGGTCTGCTTGAAGGCGGCGTTGACCTGTTCGTGCTCGAAACATTCTCTGTTGTAACGCTCATCGAGCAAGCGATCTTGGCGGTTCGCGAACTTTCCGATCTGCCGATCGTCGCCCAGATGACGATCCAGATGGACGGCAAGACTATCTTTGGAAATCCACCCGAAAAATTTACCGCCCGCCTCGACGAACTCGGTGCTGACGTGATCGGGCTCAACTGCGGCATGGGTCCTAACCACATTCTCAACGCGCTCGAGAAGATGCGCGAGGTTACCGACAAGCCGCTTTCCGCACAGCCAAACGCCGGCTTGCCGCGCGACGTTCAGGGCCGCCAGCTGTATATGGGCTCGCCTGAATATATGGCAGAGTTTTCGCGGCGCTTTGTCCAGGCCGGGGCGAGGTTTGTCGGAGGCTGCTGCGGAACAACGCCGACCCACATCAAGCTGATCTCTAGCGCGATCCGAGCGGACAGCCCGCGGCAGGCGGCGAAGACGTTTGTCGATCAGCCCGCGACGGTTTCCGAACTCATGCCGGAGGACGTGCAGGTCGTGCCGGCAGAAAAGAGGTCGAGGTGGTCCGGCAAGATCGTCCGAGGCGAGTTTGTGACTTCGGTCGAAGTGCTGCCCCCGAAAGGCTGCGATGCTCAGAAGACGCTCGACAGCATCCGATTGCTGAAAAACGCAGGCGTCGACGGTGTAAATATCCCCGACGGGCCACGTGCCCAGACCCGGATGTCGGCACAGGCAACTGCGGTCCTCGTCGAACGCGAGATCGGCATCGAAGCCGTATTGCATTACTGCTGCCGCGACCGCAACTTGCTCGGAATGATGTCCGACCTGCTGGGCGCCGCTGCTTTGGGTTTACACAATCTACTTTTGATAACCGGCGATCCGCCGAAAATGGGGCCTTATCCGGACGCAACCGCCGTTTTTGACATCGATGCGATCGGCCTCACGAACATGGTCAACAAGCTTAATCATGGGCTCGACCTCGGCAACAACCCGATCGGCCGGCCGACCGCGTTCTCGATCGGCGTCGGCGTAAACCCCGGAGCGATCAATCTCGATGAGGAGATCCGCCGCTTCGAATGGAAAGTAGAGGCCGGTGCCGAGTATGCCATTACCCAGCCCGTTTTTGACACGGAGCAACTTCGCCTGTTCCTAAAACGCATCGAGCATGTACGGATTCCGATCATCGCCGGTATCTGGCCGCTTATTTCATTCCGAAACGCCGAGTTCATGCACAACGAGGTTCCCGGCGTAAATGTCACCCCCGAGATCCTCGAGCGGATGCGAAAGGCCTCGGACGTTTCGAAAGAGCACGCGCGCGACGAGGGCATCAGGATAGCCCGCGAATCACTGACCGAGGTACGCGACCTGATCCAGGGTGTTCAAGTTTCGGCTCCCTTCGGAAATGTAAAATACGCGCTTCAAGTATTTGATGTACTGCCGAGCTTTGGCTCGTGACTTCGCAGCCGGTCGTTCCCCGACAGCACGGCAGACTTCTCGCCCTATCGTGGTAAGGTTCAGTCGGTGGTCACGGAATCAGGACTATCTTCCCGAGGGCCTTTGATTCGATCACCTCGTGGTGCGACCTCGAAGCTTCGGCGAGCGGGATCGATGTGCGAACGTGCGGAGCAAGGACGCCCCGGCTGAGGCCATCAAAGATCGCTGCGTGGATCTCATCGCGTTCTTTTTGTGAGGAATTGAAGAGCGACATTCCGTAGATCGTCGCATCTTTGGTCATTGCCAGCCTCGGGGTGAATTGAATACTGCCGCGGTTTCCCACTACCACTATACGGCCGCGCATTGCGAGACATTCGAAATCTCGTTCAAGATTGACGTTGGCCAGCATTTCAATAACGACATCGACGCCGCGCCCTCCCGTCTGCTCACTGACCTGCGCAAAATGGGTCTCGTCCGTATGGTCAAGCGCGGCTGCAGCGCCACAGTCGCGAACAAGCCTACGGCCTTCCTCGGAACTCGCGGTGCCGATCACCGTATAAGCACTATCCCTCAGCCATTGGACCGCCGCCAGGCCGACCCCGCCGGAGGCTCCATGGATCAGAACGACCTCACCCGGTTTGACCATCGCTTTTTGAAATAGGGCGCGATAACTGGTCGCATAGGGAGTCCAAATCCCAGCTCCCTGCTCAAAACTAATGTTCTCCGGTAGACGGCCAAGCTGGTTTTCGTCGCAGAGCGAATATTCCGCGTAGGTTCCGGTCAATGAATCTGCGGTGTAAACGCGATCGCCCGGTCTGAACCTCGAAACTTCGCCGCCTACCGCTTCGACGATACCGGCTCCGTCCTTCCCGGGAGTATACGGCAATTTTGGAGCATGGGCGTGATTCCCGGTTCGAAGATATGTATCCACTGGATTGACCCCGGCGGCATACAGCTTCACCAAAACCTGAGACCCCGCTGGTCGAGGCGTCTCGACCTCCTCGATCTTCATCACCTCAGGCCCACCAAATTCACGTACAACAATTGCCTTCATACAGGGATCCTAGCCTCAAATTTGGGTAGATCATCGGATCTCCGCTTAACACAAGACATCGACGATCACGGGCTATGGGGCACTCTCTTACTCCACCGTGACTGATTTCGCCAAGTTTCTGGGTTGATCGACATCGCAGCCTCGGCGGACCGCTATGTGGTATGACAAAAGCTGGAGCGGGACGACCGATAGAATAGGGCCGAGCAGGTCGCTGGTTTCGGGCACTTCGATAACATGATCCGACACCTTGCTCGACATCGTATCGCCCTCGGTAAGGACTGATATGATAATGCCGTCGCGCGACTTGACCTCGACGATGTTCGAGTGAGTCTTCTCGTAGCGAAGCTCGCTGGCGGCATTTCCGGTTTCCTTCGTATTGACGATCACGACCGGAAGCTTTTCGTCGATCAGGGCGTTTGGGCCATGCTTCATCTCTCCCGCAGGATATCCCTCAGCATGAATGTAACTGATCTCCTTTAGCTTTAATGCTCCCTCGAGAGCGACCGGAAAATTGATGCCGCGGCCGAGATATAGGAAATCCTGTACACGAAAGTACTCCTTCGATAATTCCTCGATCGAATCGGCGTCATTAAGCAACTGCTCGATCTTCAGCGGAAGTTCAGCGAGATCTTGGGCCAGCTTTCGCGCACGCTCCTCGTTGATATTTCCGCGAATTTCTCCGAGATAAAGGGCGAATAAATATAGCGCGACCATTTGCGCCGTAAAGGCTTTGGTCGAGGCGACCCCTATCTCGGGCCCGGCGTGAGTGAGGATCGTTCCGTCTGCCTCACGGGTGATCATCGACCCATGGACATTGCAAACGGCAAGGATCTTGCATCCGGCCGCCTTTGCTTCGCGCATGGCGGCGATGGTGTCGGCAGTCTCACCGGATTGGGAGATGACGATGAGAAGGTCGTTCTCGGTCAAAACCGGATCGCGGTAGCGAAACTCGGACGCATAATCTACCTCGACGGGAAGACGCGCAAGCTGCTCGATCATGTATTTCCCCGCGAGACCGGCATGCCATGAAGTGCCGCACGCGGCTATCTTGACCGACGTGATCGCCTTCAGATCGTTGGACGAGATGTCAAGCGGGTCGAGATATACCTTGCCGGTGTCAAGCGAAACGCGGCCCTGAACGGTGTCGCGAACCGCCCGCGGCTGTTCGTATATCTCCTTTAACATAAAGTGTTTAAAGCCGCCTTTCTCAGCCATGATCGGATCCCAGGTGATCCTTTGCTGCGTCGGCTGAACCGTGTTGCCGTCAAAATCCGTGACGCGAACCGACTCTTTGGTGAGGATCGCGATCTCGCGGTCACCGAGGAAGAACACATCGCGGGTATGGTGCAGGATCGGAGGAATGTCTGACGCGACAAAGAATTCCCCGTCGCCCATCCCGATAACGACCGGCGGGCCTTCGCGAACGGACACGATCATGTCCGGCTCGTCCACTGAGATTATCGAAAGTGCGAAGATGCCTCGAAGTTCCTTGACCGCTTTTCGCACGGCGATCTCGAGCGAAAGATTCTCCGTATCCTTGTAATGGCCTATAAGATGTGCGACGACCTCGGTATCGGTCTCGGTATTAAACTCATGCCCGAGATCGACAAGGCGCTCCTTGAGGGGAAGGTAATTCTCAATGATACCGTTATGAACAACAACGACCTTGCCTGATTGGTCGCGATGCGGATGAGCATTTTCCTCGGTCGGCCGGCCGTGGGTCGCCCAGCGCGTGTGCCCAATACCGTAGTTCCCATCGAGCGGATTGAGCCTGATCGCCTCTTCGAGATTGCGAAGCTTTCCTTCCGCACGCCGCAAGCTAAGATGTCGTTCATCATCTACAACTGCGATGCCCGCCGAATCATATCCCCGATACTCCAGTTTCCGGAGACCGTCGATGATCAGGGGCACAACTTGCTTATTACCAACGTATCCGACAATTCCGCACATAATATTCTGGTCTTTTTTAGCGATCCCAAGTGCCGCAAGAGTCTTAACAACGTTTAACGTCTTGAGAACGGTCAAACAAAGTCCGAATCATTCGACAAATCCAATTTCACCTTTTTGGGCGGGCTGGCACGCCGACAACTAGTTCGTTATCGAGCACGTCTTTTGTAACCACACTTCCTGCTCCAGTGCTCGCACCATCGCCGACGGTCACCGGGGCGACGAGCATTGTGTCGGAACCGATCTTCACGCCATCGCCGATCACAGTTGCATGTTTGTTCTTGCCGTCGTAATTACAGGTGATCGTCCCGGCCCCAATGTTGGTCTTTTCGCCGATAGTGGCGTCGCCGAGATAGGTCAAGTGGCTGGCTTTTGAGCCGCGGCCGAGCCTGGTCTTCTTTAGCTCGACGAAGTTACCGACCTTTGAGCCCTCGATCATTTCGGCGTGGCCGCGAAGGTGTGCCATGGGACCCACAGTACAGCCGTCGCCGACGATCGAATCCGTAACAAAGGAATTGTCCTTTATCTCGACATAGCTTCCTATCGTCGAATTCACGATTCGCACGCCCGGGCGAATTGTACAACCCTCACCAAGAACTGTATTACCTTCGATAGTCACGTCCTGGCAAATTATCGTGTCGCGCCCGAGCGCCGCCTTTGCCGAAATATATGCTGACGACGGGTCGATAAATGTCACACCGCTTTCGAGCATCAGCCGCTCGATCGTTTGCTCACGGAAAACTCGTTCGAGTGAGGCGAGCTGGCGGCGGTCATTCACGCCTTCGACCTCGGTCGGATCGGAGGCTGTGAAGATACCTACGCTGTCACCCTGACGCAAGAAAATACCAGGGACATCGGTTAAATAGTATTCGCCCTGCGCGTTGTCGCTTGAGAGCTGACCGATCGCGGTATAAAGCTTGCTCGCAGAAAAGCAATAAAAGCCGGCGTTGATCTCTGATACCTTTTTCTCGTCGTCCGAGGCGTCCTTCTGCTCGACGATCCGCGCAAATCCTCCAGATCGGTCCCGCATTACGCGGCCATAACCACTCGGATCGTTAAGCCGCACGGAAAGTATAGTCGCGGCCGTTCCTTGCACCCGATGCTGTTCTATCATCGACCTGATCGTTTCAGGCTTTATCAGCGGAACATCGCCCGTAAGTACGACTATCGTTGAGTCGGTACCGTCGTACAGTTCGCGCGTTGAGGCAACGGCATCGCCAGTGCCGAGCTGCTTTTCCTGCAGAGCGAAGCAGATCCGCTCATCCCGAAACTCGTCCGAAACTGCAGCCTTAACATCCTCGGCCTGATGACCAACGATTACACAAACGGTATCGGGTTCAAGGGCCAGCGCCGCTTCGACAACATGATTGATCAGCGGCCGGCCGTCGAGCTTATGAAGGACCTTCGCAAGATTCGACCTCATACGGGTGCCGAGCCCGGCAGCGAGGATCAGAATATCTAGTCTATTGGTCACGATCTTTTCCTGATGGCACGATAAACAAAATCCGATTGTCCTGCGAAGTTCAGAAAGTAAACGAACTATTTGATCTTCTTAAGGCTTCCCTGCCCACTGATCTGCCTGTGACCGGCGACCTTTTCCGCCTGAGCAAAGGCTCGCAGGAAATTCTCGCCAAGCACCTTTCGAACCTCAGTTTCGGTATATCCACGCCGAAGCATCTCGTACGTTACCAGCACAAGATCCTCAGTGCCTTTCATAGGCGGCGGCAGGAACGGTACGCCATCGAAATCGGAACCGAGGCCCACATGGTCGATACCGGCAACCTTTCTTATATGATCGATATGATCGACAATCCGCTTGTAGTCTGCGATGTAGATCGGGTTGGCCGCCATCAGCTCATTTTCGGCCTTTACAAAAGCAGCGTTATCGTCCTTGTACTTCTCGCGGAGGGCGTCTACCTGCGGTTTCAATCGGACAGTTCGCTCATTTTCTTCACGGTTGGTGCGCTCATCGAGGAACGAAGGGTAAAAGACCACCATGATCACACCGCCGTTTTGAGGCAGGCGTTTCAATACACTGTCGGGCACGTTACGGGTATGGTCGTTCACACCGCGAGCACCGGAGTGGGATGCCATCACAGGAGCTCTTGAGGTATCAAGCGCGTCGTGCATGACCTTTTCCGAGACATGTGAAATGTCAACCATCATTCCGAGGCGGTTCATCTCGCGCACGACTTCTTTTCCAAATTCTGTTAGCCCGTTATGTTTGATATCCCGATGTGCATCGGCCCAATCGTGAGCAACATTGTGGGTCAGCGTCATATATCTGACACCGAGCCGATAGAAATTCCGCAATGCATAGAGCGAATTCTCGATCGCATAGCCGCCTTCGATGCCCATCAATAGGCAGACCTGGTTTCGTTTTTTTGCCAGTCGGATCTCGGCAGCCGTAGTGCATGTAATGAGAGCACTGTGCCGCTCAGCCTCGCGATTAGTAACGTCGATCAGGTCCATCGCCCTTCGCATCGAACCTCCCGTTTGAAGGGTCGATCCCGATACGTAGATCGACATGAATTCACCGGTGATGCCACTCTTTTTAAGGCGGGCAAGATCCGTATGAACAGGATCACCGCTAACCTGGATCATGCCGGTCGTGTCGGTCGCAAGATTCAGGTCCTGATCCATCATTGGGCCCGTGATGTCGTTGTGGCCGTCGACAATGATGGCGCTTCGATGCAGCCGCAATGCCCGCTGCCAAAGTTTCGGGTCGGCTCCCGAAGGCATCGTCTGTGCAAAACCCGCACAACTTGATATAGCGATAAGTACTACTGTGATAAATCTATTCATATCGATGTTCCACTCGTCACCATTCTAGCCCTTTTGTTTCTTGACCTCTAACCTGATGGACGTCGTTCCGGGCATCATACGTTTTTCTGCCTACTATCACGAGATAAAAAATGCTGGTAAGTCTGATGGCTTAAATGTTAATATCTTTCTTGGCATTTCGGGAACCGCGTCCGCGGCCCCTCATGAAAACAACGACCTTCTTTCGCGTTCAGAGACCAAAAAGCACTGTCCTACAATAGGTTACCCGCTATCCACTCTTCCTAACGAAACTCTGTTTCACACCCGTCCGGACAATTCGCCAGGTCTGCTAAATTATGGCCAAAAAGCGACGAAATTCAGAAAGCCTTCTTGATGGCGACACGTATCGCGCTTTCATTGAGAACCTGCCGGTAATGTTCTATGCCGTGAGCCCGACAGCTCCGCACACACCGCTCTACATCAGCCCGACCTTCGAAAAATTTGGATATCCGCTCCGAGATTGGCTGACCGAGCCTGACATCTGGGATCGAGTCATGCACCCAGAGGACCGTGATCGGGTCCTGGTCGCCACTCGAGAAGCGATGCGAAAGGGCGAGAGCATTGACTTCGAATATCGAGTCATCTGTAAAGATGGCAGTGTAATGTGGGTTCGCGACCGTAGCTGCTTCATCAGGAACGATGCCGGCGAGAAAATGTGCTGGCAGGGTGTCATTCTGGACGTCACTGAACGCAGGGAAGCTCAGGAGGAGCTTGAAAAACGCGAAAGGCTCTACCGCACACTCGCAAAGACGATCCCCCAAACGTCCGTGCTCATTTTCGATCATGATTTCCGCTACACGCTTGCCGATGGCGAGCAGATGAAGCACCACAACTGGTCGACGGAGATGTTCGAAAACAAAACGTTGTACGAGGTCTTCCCGGCGGATATCTCGGACGAGTGGGCCGGCTACTACCGACGTGCCCTCGCAGGTGAGGATGTCGTGATAGACAGCGAGAACGAGATGGGGGCTTTCCAGACCTACGTCCGGCCGGTACGCGACGACGATGGCAAGATCTTCGCCGGAATGGTGATGTGGCGCGACGTCACCGCCGCAAAGAAGGCGAATGATGCGATCAAGGTCAGCGAAGCACGTTACCGGCAGCTCTTCGAGAATGCAAACGACATCATCTACGTCCACGACCTCGAGGGCAACTATCTGTCAATAAATCAGGCCGGCGAACGGATATTCGGATATTCGCGAGATGAGGCGTTGACGCTCAACATGCGATCAGTGGTCGCTCCGGAACACTCGGAACTCGTAAAAAACCAACTCGCAAGGAAGCTAGCGGGTGACGTTGAGCAAACAGTTTACGAACTCGATTGTGTGCGAAAGGATGGATCGCGCGCGACACTTGAGGTGAACAGCAGTGTTGTCATCGAGGGTGGCGTGCCTGTCGCGGTTCAGGGTATTGCACGAGATATCACCGAACGCAAATTAACTGAACAAGCCCTTCGAAAAAGCGAAGAGAACCTCGCCGCGGCACAGCGGATAACACACTTGGGCAGCTGGGAGCTTGAGATCCACAATGTAAGTGACGCGACGCAAAATGTCGTCACCTGGTCGGACGAGGTCTATAGGATATTCGGGTACGAACCCCAATCGATCGAAATCTCAACAGAGTTCATTTATTCAACGATCCATCCCGATGATCTCGAGCGGGTGAGTGCGACCTTCGTCGAGGCAGTCAACGAACACAAATTCCTGGAGATCGAAGGCAGGATCGTGCTCCCCGATGGCAATGTACGCCGGGTCAGCGCAAAAGCCGAGACATTCTACGAGGGATCAACGCCGGTCAAGATGATCGGAACGATCCAGGATACGACCGACCGTTACAACGCTGAGGAGGCCCTGCGACAAAGCGAATCGAGATTCCGCGACCTCTTTGAAAACGCTAACGACCTTATCTACACGCACGATCTACTAGGTAACTTTACATCGCTCAATCGTGCCGGCGAGCTGATAACCGGCTATTCCCGTGAGGAAGCCCTGGGCATGAATATCGCCCAGGTCGTCGCGCCCGAATTCCTTGAAAAAGCCCGAACGATGACCGCCCGTAAGATGGACGGCGAAACGCCGGGTACATATGAGCTTGAAATAATCGCGAAAAACAAGGCGCGGGTGGTTCTTGAGATCAGTACGCGGCTGATCGTTATCGACGGTATGCCGGTCGGCGTCCAGGGAATAGCGAGAAATATAACGGAACGGCGCCATGCGGAGAATTCCCTTCACAAGGCCCTTTCGCTTCTTTCCTCCACATTTGAATCTACCGCGGACGGCGTCGTCGTAATGAGTCTCGATCGGGAACTCGTCACCTGTAATCGAAAATTTGTAGAAATGTGGGGTCTCGATGACGAGGTTATCGAGAGTAAGGACGGCGAGCGTATGATCAGGATCCTTAGCGAACAGATCAAGGATGTTGATGATTTCCGCCGACAGCTCGAAGACGTCTACTCCGACCCCGAAGCCGTTGCAAAAGAACTGATCGAGCTGAAAGATGGACGTATCTTCGAACGATATTCTCAGCCGCAGTATCTCGAAGGAAGGCCTATAGGCCGCGTCGCCTGCTTTCGTGACATCACCGAGCGCACACGGGCCGAGGAACGTCTGAGGCACTACGCCCTGCATGACGCACTGACCGAGCTTCCAAACCGTGTCGCATTCATGAACCACCTTAGACAGGCTGTAGAACGCGCAGAAAGCAATCCCTACGCCCGTTTTGCGGTTCTGTTTCTCGACCTCGATAGATTCAAGGTCATCAACGACAGCTTGGGACATGCGGTCGGTGACAAGCTGCTCATCGCCATTTCTGAGCGACTGACAAGCTGTGTACGGCCGGGCGACGTCGTTTCGAGACTCGGTGGAGACGAATTCACGATACTTCTGAACCGAAGCGGCGACACGGATGAAGTGATCCGCGTAGCAGAAAGGCTTCAGCAACGTATCTCAGAACCACTCAAGATCGACAACTACGAGGTATTCACAACTGCCAGTATCGGCATCATCGTTTCGAACAGCGTTCAGCGTCAGGCGGAAGAGTATCTGCGGGATGCCGACGCGGCAATGTACCGCGCAAAAGAAGCGGGCAAGGCTCGGCACGAGGTCTTTGACCGGGAAATGCACGTTAGGAATATGAATCTGCTGCAGGTCGAGACCGATCTGAGACATGCTGTCGACCGACACGAATTCGAAGTGCTGTACCAACCGATCGTCGAGTTGAATACCGGCAGTGTGAGCGAATTTGAGGCTCTCATAAGATGGCGGCATCCGGTCCATGGCCTCGTCGCTCCCAAGGAATTCGTACACGTTGCCGAGGAAACAGGACTGATCATACCGATCGGCAAATGGATCATCGCGGAGTCGTGTCGTCAGATCGCTGAATGGCAGCGACGATTTGGTCGCGTCCTCTCGGTCAGCGTCAATCTTTCGGC
The DNA here is from genome assembly GCA_021463165.1 of Pyrinomonadaceae bacterium. Classification (GTDB taxonomy): domain Bacteria; phylum Acidobacteriota; class Blastocatellia; order Pyrinomonadales; family Pyrinomonadaceae; genus OLB17. Next base: position 20,860 of record JAJTWY010000021.1, read on the forward strand.
AAAACAGCTGATGCACCCGAACCTGACCGCTCAGGTCAGCGCGATCCTAACCGACAGCAATCTAGCGCCTGAACAGTTGAAACTCGAGGTAACGGAAAGCACCGTCATGGAGCACAGCGAACGATCGCTGAAGGTCCTGTGCGATCTGGATGAACTCGGCGTCAGACTCTCAACGGACGATTTCGGGACCGGGTATTCGTCCCTGAGTTATTTGCAGCGCTTCCCGTTCGAGCGGTTGAAGATCGACCGCTCGTTCATCAATATCATGGACACCGACGAAAAGAGCGGGGCGATCGTGAAGACCATCCTGATGCTTGGCGAGAATCTGGGGATCGACGTCGTCGCCGAAGGGATCGAGACCGTTTCTCAGCTGGAAAAACTACGGTCTCTTGGGTGCGAAATGGGCCAAGGTTATCTCTTCTCACGGCCGGTTGACCGTGAAACGGCTGAGGACTTTCTCGCCGGCGGCGCGAATATCTTTTCAGACAATCCCCAACTTGAATTCAGAAACCCCGCTCCGATGATCGAGGTTTCTGATGTCCAATAGCTGTGAGCCAAAACCTACTTTACCCCACCAATGAGGCTGTCAATATCGGCCTGAGAGATGGAGACCTCGAGCGAGACATCACTGCCGCGGCTCTCGACCTTCGCGGCCTTGATGAGCCGCGCGTATATCTGCTGGTCGGCACGTTTTGACGTACCGAATAGCGCCTGACCGACAAATTTTAGCCCGTCGAGAGTATCCCTAAGGCTCTGAGCCTGTTCAGGCTTCCTGGTCCTTGCAAGTACGTTCAATGTCGTACCAGTCGCGGCAACATCCATTGAACCTGTCAGGTATTCGATCGAATCTATATTTGCTCCCAACTCATCGTTGTCCAGAGGAAGCAGGGCAGACATTCCGCCCGGTGATCTCATCGCAAAGGTCATGATCGAAGTTTCGCGTGTCGAAAGCATTGAGATCACGTCTGAACTAACTTTTGAATCGCCCAAGAGTGTCTGTTTGACCCTTGGAAGCGAGCCGATCGCCAAGGTGTTCTTATCAAGCGCGACAACCGCCACGTCCTTCGTCAGCCCTTTCAAGCCCTGTTCAAGAAGGCTGCCGATCTTGGAATTCGCCGGTTTTGCATTTTTTTGTACCAGATCCTTGGCGCTAAAGATAAACACGGTCTTGTCCCCGACCTTTTCCTCTCGATACGTCCCCTTAGAAGCAAGTTTTGCGACCGCGATCATTGCTCCTGCATTGATATCGCCATTCGCCAACGCGACCGGTTCAAAATCGAACTCCGTCGCCGTCACCTTCTTCATAGCGACCCCTACCGTCAGTTGCTCGAACTTGCGAAGGTCGATGCCCGTAGTGGCTTCCATCTCCGCAAGTTTCCCCATAACCTCAGTCAGCATTGCTTGATTCCCTGACAGGATCTTGGGCAGGGCCTGATCGACTAGCCGCTTTGAATCAATAACCACGACACCGTCCGAAGCCGGAAGCATTGAGATGAGGCGGGAGACCTCAGCCTTCTTGATCGCCGCTGTACGCGCATCCACAAAGGCGAATCCGATCACATCCAGCAACAAGACTGCAACGACCACTGCCGGGAAAAAACGTTTTGTCATAAATAACCTCGTACGAAAAAACTCGAATTCCAACGATAACAGATGCGCAACTACTCACGAATAGTTGCCGCCATATCATCATCTGCACTGTCGGAGTTCTCGGGGCATTTGTTAACAAGAATACAGATCGGATCGATATTTCATCAAAGGGGATGTTTCTCAGCCCTTTCTGAGAGATAGAAATGCCATAGGAGCCTCGCGGCAGCTGAACGGTGAGGCGCCCACCTCTCTGCCACCACGATAAATTCTTTCGATCTTGGCCGTGGATCGCCGGTCAGCTTTGAATACGCAGAATGAAGGGCAATATCGCCATATGGCATGATGTCCGGGCGCAAAAGAGCCATCAGAAGATAGATGTCACTGGTCCAGATGCCTATTCCCTTGAGAGCGGTCAGCGTGGCCCTTGCTTCGTCATCGCCGGCATGTCGCAGGGCGTCGAGATCGAGCCTTTCTTCGAGCAAGGCTTCGGCCAGATTTCGGGCATAGCTCGTCTTTTGCCTGCTGAATCCGACGTCTTTCAACTCCGCGTCGCTCAGCATCATCAACCCGATAGGCGACACCTCGCCGATCCGGGCCGCAAGCTTGTCAAAACACGCCTTCGCCGACGCCAGCGAAACCTGCTGTTCGAGAATGATCTGCAGCAGTGTCGCAAAACCAGGTTCGCGATCCCAGAGCGGCGGCGTGCCGTATTTATCTAAAACCGTTCTAAACTCAACGTGAGTTCTCGCGAGTTCAAGGCACGCGGTCGCCAGAGAACTTGGATCTAAAGAGCGTGGCATACGACTATTCTAGTTCGCCTGAGGCTCGCGAGGGAACCCGGACGAATAGGTTGATAGACTTGCACCGGCCGAATCGTAGTAGGCTGCACCCGGCATCGCCGCATAGGTGGTCCGGATGCCGGGGTTCGATCTCATAGAGGCTTGCCAACGATAAAATATTCCTATTGTGGTCATAAGCATCGAAATGGTAAACTTGAAATGTTTGCGGCGCTCGCGAACACTCTTGGGGTGCAATGCCCTTTCAATCGAAACCTCTTTTATTCGCAGCCCTCGTCCGGGGTGTACTCAGTAAATGAAGAACCATCTTTTTTCCGACAGTTCGACCGGACTGAATTTCGTTGCCATCGGCGGCGGGAACGGGCTTTCAACGCTGCTGTCGGGGCTGAAACGCTTTGTCAACGCCAGCGTGATGGAGCCGATCTGGCTGGACAAACTGTCGGCGATCGTGGCGGTGACAGACGACGGCGGAAGCTCGGGACGGCTTCGTGATGAGCTGCAAATGCTGCCGCCGGGCGACATTCGCAACTGCATGGTCGCGCTTAGCGAAGATTCGCGCCTTCTGTCGCGACTTTTTCAGCATCGCTTTCGCGGCGACGGCGATCTGGGCGGGCATAGTTTTGGCAACATTTTCCTGGCCGCTCTTTCCGAGATAACAGGCGATTTTGCCGAGGCCGTCAAACTTTCGTCCGAGATCCTTGCGAGCAAAGGACATATTTATCCGGCGACAGTGGCTGACGTTCATCTCGCGGCAGAGCTCGGCGACGGGACGATCATCCGCGGCGAGACCAACATCGCCAAGGTCGGCCGTTCGATAAAGCGACTCTATTTGGAACCAAGTGATTGCCAACCGATGCCGGAAACGCTCGCCGCGATCGCCGAGGCCGACGTTATCTCAATCGGGCCCGGATCGCTCTACACGAGCCTTTTGCCGCCGATCCTTGTCGACGGCGTTGCCGATGCGATCGCGGATGCTCGAGCCGTAAAGATATTTGTTTGCAATCTGATGACACAGCCGGGCGAGACCGATGGTTTGTCTGCTCGGGCCCATCTCGAGATCGTCAGGCGGTACGCTCCGCAGATCGATTTCGACTACGTGATCGTGAACAATCGCCCGATCACCGAGCATCAGCAGCAGATCTACACCGACGAAGGCGCTGAGCAGATCGGCGTCCACGGCTCGATCTCGCCCGAAACCATCGAAGGCGCCGAGATCGTCTATGGCAACCTCTTGGACGAAGGTGAAATGGTCCGCCATCACCCCGGAAAACTCGCCCAGGTCCTCCTCCTCTGCGCTTTGCAGCCGCGGGAGAAGGCCGTTGTGCGTCAATAAGCCAGGTCGCTGAGACAGATACCCATTGAGACTTTGATCAATACGAGAATGGGGAACCCGAAGAGATCATGTGATCCGGGTTCCCCAAGAACGTTGGATACCAGTTTCAAGGCCGATGTCCTAATCGTCGGTCATCTCCGTCATCCGCCTTCCGAGTAAGTAGTTGACTCTCCGAACCTCTCGCATGCGGTCGTCATCGACGCGGCCCTCGACCAACTCATAGCCGAGCAGGGCAAAGACACGTCCGCGAAGGAAGATCGGCCGAGCATTTCCGTACCAATCAACGCAGGAGGCTTTGCAGTTGTCCAAGGTCGAGGTAGCTCCGGCTTCGAGTTCACCCACTTCCTTCAGACTTCTGTCGTTATTACGAATGAAGACCACCGCGGCCGAATCCTCCATAAGGTGGCGATATCCGGCGCGGCCTGAGCGGGCGATCGGTAGGCCGAGAATCCCACTCTCCTTGCTTTCCGGCCTGTAGAAAAACCCGTGGCTGCGTAGTTCGCCTTGTGATGCATTCTTGCGTACCAAACTCCGCCTGACCAGTGGCATTCGAGTGAGGTCGATAGGAGAGAAGTACAGGTCGCTGCCATTTGTACCCACAACGACCGCATCGGCCCCCATCTGCTCGATGCGGTCCACCGAGTGGTCGAGGTAGAGGCTGCTCGTGCCGCCGGTTTTCCAGTTGACGGCATAGAGATTAGCTCCATCGGTACTCTTCTGACGGCCCCAGCCGTTTCCCGCTCCGTAAAGAATGTGATCGCCGACGAAGCGGTTCTGCATCGTATAACCTTCTACATTTGGCAGATTCCGATAGCAATCGCGTGATGCAGACTCGCTGCCGTCGTTAAAGGCATCGAGAGAGGTACGGAACAAGGCAACGTCGCCGGCGGTCCGTTCCGAGCCCCACATCTGCTCGCCGTAACCGACGCTGCGGACGAGCACATTCAGATGATCGTCATCGCTTTCCAGGAATGAGAACTGATCAACCGGCACACCTGAAACCCCCATTGCGCTCGGAGCCGCCCCATCAAGAGGCAAACTATACACCATCGAACCGGCCGAGGTTTGATCACCCCGATAGTTCCATTCTGTGGTCCAGACATAGACCGATTTCGGTGAGACGTAAAATATCCTACCCGGCGCACCCAGGACCGCAGTGCCATTGCATGACATTTCCTGCCCGGCCAGATCGCAGACGGTCACTGTGTGGAGCGCGGATGACGACTGTGCTGTTTCCTCGCGGTCGCGAGGACGCTCGGGCCGGTAGACACGCGTCGCCGAGACTACTGTACGAAACTCGTCTTTCGTCGCTCCTTGGTGCCATTTTCGCAGGGCCGGAAATTGCTTGGTGGGGTCGCCGTGATAGCCGATGTACTGTGGTGTGTAGAAAACCAGCTTGTCGCCGATCAACCGGCTCGCATAGTTTCGCGACGAGTAATAGTCATTCGATCTCAGGTGATAGCTCGACCGAAATTTCAGCCCGCCAGATGTGTCGATATCGAAGAGATTGATCTCCGTTCCACCGCGCCCATACGAATAGCCGATAACGACTATCGTGTTCCTTGACACAAGCATTTCGTCGTACCAGTCATTGCTCGGATTTACGCCGGGCGCGTAAGCATTGACCGACGAGACAGGGGCGAGCAAACCCGAGCCGACCTTGACCGTGAACAATCGGCCTCGGCGGAGGATAACGAGATGCTCACCGTGAACTTTAACGATGCCGCCTTCATCGACGCCCGCATGCTGATTGTTGGTAATGCTCTCGTCATCCTTTGCAGTCGCCGACTTCGCGTCGGACGAGATTGCGGACTCCGAAGCCAGCGAACCAGGCGCGGACGGCGACGGTTGGTTCAACGCAGTAGAATTCCCTTTCTCTGCCTCACGACGAATTCGTTCCTGTTTCTCAGCTAGTTTCCTAAAATGCTCCTTCAGAGCCTCTTCCGAGGCGAACGACTTCATCGTCTTTTCCGATTTTCCCGTCGAAGCGACGAGCGGGTCGGTGCCCGGTTCGATCATCGAAGCCCGCAAGAAGTACGTAGAAAATGAATAGGCAACAACGCCTGTAATAAGAACCAAAAGGCCAACCGCAGCAAATTTTTTCATCATAAACCTCCGGTACGCGCTCTCGCGTAGATACTTTTTCTGCCAGAGATTGAACGAAGCTAACGAAGTAACCTTGCAAAAAAATTTGGGCGAAAAAAGATTGGATCGAAACCGGCGAGAGCAAAGGCACTTCGTCACCTTACGACATCCTCGAACAAACGGTGGATCGCCTGAGACCGTGTCTTTCCAATAAGGTCCTTTCGCGCTTTCCAGCTCTCGACGATCGTCTCGGCGTCTTCCTCGCTGCCCAGGAAATCTCACAGATCTCGTGAAAACTCCTCGATCAGCGAAGCGACGGCAAGCTTGTCCAAGGGTTTTTCAGGCTGCTTCGGTACCGGCAAGGCCGATGGAGCCTGCGCCATCGAGGCCCCCCAAAAACACTGAGAGTGACGGCCAAGATCCCGACCGTAAGGACATTCGTGATCCTCATGAACACCCCCGCATGCGTGAAGCATAGGTCCAACGATTGCAGGCTATCAATTGAGAATCGATAACCTTAAAGCAAAATGAGCGATCCCAAGACCGCTCATTTTGCTCGATCAGATCAACATCTGTTTATACGCCGGCGCCGTGACACTTCTTAAATTTCTTCCCGGAACCGCAATGGCACGGCTCGTTTGGTTTCATTTTTGGCGTGTCGCGGACAAAGGGTGTGTGCCGGGCGGCTTCGGCACCTGCAGCGTCGGCCGTGGCCATTGCTCCCGTGAAAGCCATTCCGGCGGCCTGTCGTCTAGCCCGCTGCTGTTCGAGGCGTTCGAGACGTTCGATCTCCTCCTGCTCGCTGCGATCGACGATCTCAAGGTTAAATAAGGCTTTTGTCGTATTCGTGTCAATACGGTCGAGCATATCCTGGAACATGTCGAACGACTGTTTCTTGTATTCCACAAGCGGATCCTTCTGCCCGTAACCGACAAGGCCGATGCCCTGTTTTACATGGTCGATCGACAGCAGGTGGTCCTTCCATTGACTGTCTATAATGTTGAGCATAATGTAGCGTTCGTACGCCCGAAGCGCGTCCCCGCCCGCTTTCGCTTCTTTTGCACTATAGGTCGCCGATGCTTTTTTCCACACCTTCTCTTCGACCGTATTCGGATTGTCTGTATTGAAATCAACCTCCGCATCGCGAGCCGGATCGAGGGCATAAATACTCTCGATCTCAGCCGCATACGTATTAACGTCCCAAGTCTCGGGATCGGCCTCGATATTTAACATACTCGCCGTGATGTCGTGCAGCAGGTCGCGTGCGACGCCAGTATCCCCGAGCAGATACTCGCGATGCTCAGGCTCGAACATTAGCTGTCGCCGTAGCCCATAGATCGTTTCGCGTTGCTTGTTCATCACGTCGTCGTACTTGAGGACGTGTTTCCGAGTTTCAAAGTTACGAGCCTCGACAGCCTTCTGAGCGCGTTCGATCTGTTTCGAGACCGTGCGGGATTCGATGGCGACGCCCTTTTCCATACCTAGCCATTCCATCATCGAACGGACCTTGTCACCGGCGAAGATGCGCATCAGGTCGTCTTCCAGTGATAACACAAAGCGCGAGGAGCCTGGATCGCCCTGACGGCCGGCACGGCCCCGGAGCTGATTGTCAATACGGCGCGACTCGTGCCGCTCGGTACCGAGAATGTGAAGCCCGCCCGCAGCCTGAACCTCTTTCGCTTCTTCGGCGACGACCGCCTTGGCCTTCCTCAACTCCTCGGCAAACTGCTCCTCGGTCGCCTCATCCGGATTGATCTCTCGACGTTTGAGACCCTCGCGGGCTAGGAATTCAGGGTTACCGCCAAGCAAGATGTCGGTACCGCGACCGGCCATGTTTGTGGCGATCGTTACCGCACCTCTGCGGCCGGCCTGTGCAATGATCTCGGCTTCGCGTTCGTGATATTTTGCGTTAAGGACGTTGTGGGGCACGCCAAACGCCTTCAGTTTTGAGGCAATCAGTTCGGAATTCTCTACCGAAACCGTACCAACGAGCACCGGCTGGCCTTTCTCGTGGAGCTCCTTGATCTCTTCGACAACAGCATCCCATTTTTCAGGCAGCGTTCGATAGATCACGTCGGAACCGTCCTTGCGGATCATCGGCATGTTAGTCGGTATCTGAACAACGTCGAGACCGTAAACGGTATTGAATTCCTCTGCCTCGGTCTCCGCCGTACCGGTCATGCCTCCGAGTTTTTCATACATTCGGAAGTAATTCTGCAGCGTTATCGTCGCAAGCGTCTGGTTCTCCCGCTCTATCTTGACGCCTTCCTTGGCCTCGACGGCCTGGTGAAGCCCATCGGACCAACGACGGCCGTGCATCAGGCGCCCCGTGAAATCATCGACGATGATCACCTCGCCTTCCTGAACAACGTAATGATGATCGGCCTTATAGAGCGTGTGGGCCTTCAGGGCCTGCTCAACGCAGTGGAGAAGATCCATGTTCGATGGGTCATAAAGGTTCGACACACCAAGTAGTTTCTCGGCTTTCGAAACACCTTGCTCTGTCAGCACGGATGAATGATTCTTCTCATCAAGCAGGTAGTCGCCCGTCGTCACCTTGGTTTCTTCGTCCTTGTGCCCACGCTCAAGTTTTGGAATGATCTCGTTCGCCGTAAAGTACTTGTCGGTCGCCTCATCCGAGGCACCGGATATGATAAGCGGCGTCCTCGCTTCGTCGATCAGGATCGAATCGACCTCGTCTATTATCGCGAAGTAATGATCCCGCTGAACGAGCGATTCGACATCGAACTTCATATTGTCGCGAAGATAGTCGAAACCGAATTCGTTGTTAGTTCCGTACGTGATATCGCAAGCGTACGCGTCCTTGCGCTCGACATCGTCCATGTCGTTCTGAATACAGCCGACTGAGAGGCCAAGGAACTTATGGATCTTACCCATCCATTCCGCGTCTCTAGACGCAAGGTAATCGTTAACGGTGACGACGTGAACCCCGCGGCCGGTGAGGCCATTAAGGTAGGAAGGCAAAGTCGCTACAAGCGTCTTACCTTCGCCTGTACGCATCTCAGCTATTCGGCCTTGGTGCAGAGCGATGCCGCCGATCATCTGCACGTCAAAGTGCCGCATTCCCGTAACACGCCGCGAGCCCTCGCGAACGGTCGCAAATGCTTCGGGCAGGAGCTGTGTCAGGACCTCTTGCTCCGCTCTGCGACGCTCCTTCTTATCATCGATGCCGTCCAGGTGGCGAGCGATCATCTCTTTGAACTTGGGTGTCTGAGACTTCAGTTCCTCATCAGACATCGCCTTCAGCGTCGGCTCCCATTCGTTGATCTTGGCGACGGTCGCTTTTACGTTCTTCAAAAAGATATCACTCGACGATCCAAAAATTTTCTTAACTAATTTGTCTGCAAACTTATTTGTAGCCATGGTTTTCCTCCCTTGCCGGGGCGCAGACCGTAAGCCTGCGGGTTTTGAATGTCGGACGCACTTGCCGGCAGGCAGGCGGCTTTCCGACGTAACTGATAGTCGTTTCTAGCTATTAGGCCGAAAGCAAGGAGACAAGAGATCCCCGCGGCAGGCGTGTGACGACAAAGACCTGATCGTTCTTTGCGGTAAAGGTGGTGTTGCGAATTACCGCCTGTCGAAGCGAGGTGCTGGCTTTGGCGGCAAAGAGATCGAGAGTAGATTCGAGTTGGCGCGCGAGGTCGATCGCCCGAGCGGTCGATTCTTTTTTGACCGAAACGTTGACCGCAAAAGCTTTGGGATCGAGACCGAAATTGAACTTCGACTCAGCGGCCGCGGAATCGAACTCGTGCGTCGGAATACAATCGCCGAGCGAATAGCCGTAGACCATTCCGCGGCTGAAGTGCCCGAGAGTGTTTCTTAATGATTCGTTCGACGTGTCGAACCGGATCGGAGTGAACCGAGCCGCTCGACTGGCGTCGACGCATGGAAGAAGCGTGTTCTGAGCGACACTGAAGGTGTCACGACGGGCATCAAACCTTCCCGTCTTGCTCAGTCGCGAAAGCGTTGAAAGAAAATACTCAACGTCTTCAATGTAGATCTGGACCGACGCCGAAACGGGCGAGCGCTCGTCATCCGGTTTGGTATCAAGATCGTCTTTTAATTCTATCTCGTCCTTTACGTCAAACTGCCGAGTAAGAGCCGCCGAACCAAATACCTGCGGCGTCGCACCAGCCATGATCAGGCCGAGGTAGACGCCGAGTGTCGCAATGACAAGTATTGGGTTTTGGGTTCTCTGAGTCGTCAAGATTCCTCTATTTTGACGTAGACTTGTGGTCTGGCCGCGTTGTGGTCGAACCGCTGGGCTTAGTCTGTTGGGCCTTCTTAGCCTGAGCCTCGGTGAGTTTGCGGTTGATCATCTCGTGTGCTATCGGCTTTGGGATCGCAAAGTTCAAAACGAAGCTCTTTCCTTCTGCTGTAACTTTCGCTCCGTTCAGCAAAGTTCTCTCGTCACTTGGGTCTTGGGTCACGGTCTTGCCGATAGCAATATACGAATTGATACCGCTTGCGACCGTTTTCGCCATCTCAGGAGATTTCTGCTCAGACCTGATCACGATGGTGATCTGTTGGTCATCCTGAACCAGCGTCGCGACAAACTTATCAACATTCAACTGTTTCAGATAGCTGAGATAGTTACTCTGACCCAGGGCCTCGAGCGCGGCTTTTCCGATGTCGATCATCTTCGGATCACCCTGCTGCTTGGCGACATCAAAGGTCGATTTCTTTGGATCCAACGAGCCGTCCGCGGCAAGGACTCCATTCAGGACCACCGTGAAAGGTTCGTCAAGATCGACCTCTTTCTTCTCCCACTTAACGGCGACGGCATCTGCAAAATCAACCAGGGGCCGCTTGTTTATCTCGACGGCCTTGACGGCGTCGCTCGACATCGGCGTCGGTAGCGGCTGGGGGGTCGGTGTTGGCGACGGCTTAACCTGTGCCACATCGTTATCGTCGATGTCCGGAAGATTGCCGGGATTCTTGATCCGCGGTGTCTTGCGGGGCTTTGGCGGGACATAGGTCGATGTTGAATCGTTACCAAAAGAAGGAAGATCGCCGGAGATCGCATTTGGATTTGTCGGCGGAAGCACTGGCGGCGTATCGAACAAGTTACCAGACGGCGGAAATCCCGAGGTCAATGAACCCTTATCACCACTAAGCGGCAAGCCATCCGGCCCGATCATCGCAGCCTGGAATTGCTCAGGATTCGCAAGCTGAAAATAGCCCTCGGGATACGAAAGCGGCGGAGTCACACCGGTAACGTCAACAAAAGTTATCTCAGAATCGCTGATCCGCGTATCGTCGTATGCAGCATCGACAAATTCCCGATCGGTCCCGAACAACATGCTCCCGACATAAACGGTGTCGAGAACCGAGCAAACGCGCCCAACGAGAGGGCTTTCACATCCTTTCATCGTAAGCAGCGACGTCTGCGCCACAACAAGCAACGCGAGGATGTTCGCGATCGCCGAAATTCCTAAGATCTTATAAATACGCGAACCACGCTCCCAATTTTTGATCTCGTAGTTCTCAAACAGATCGCTCTCCTCCGAATCGGCGGTAACGGGCGGCTGTTGGTACAATGACTGCTCAAACATATTAAGATTATTGCGTCAAAATTTGGCCTTTGAACTCAGCACCAGGTTTAGACGCAAGGCCCGCACCAAACGTTGCGGGCAATCCGGTATAATAACACCTTCGTTGGGTGTTTTGAAAATATTAAGGCATATTTCTAAACGGCTTTGAACTGAGCCCGAAGACCTTTAGCATCAAAGCGATATGCCACGCAAAAGCGGACGCCAATGGAAAAGATCACCGCGAAAAAGGCCACCGGCGGAACGATCTAATAAACGCCAACGCGATCACCGAAGTTCCGAAACTCGCGTCGCGGTGCCTCAGACACTCTCCCAACTGAAGGCCGTGGAACGTCTCTTGAGCGGTATCGGCGTCCCAGAGCCTAGGCCATTAAAGCCTGATGCATTCCAGCTCGAAGCTCTGGCAGCGATCGAGACCGAAGACGTTCTAGTAACCGCTCCGACGGGCAGCGGCAAGACGTGGATCGCCCGCGAAGAGATCCGTCGTTTATTGGCGGCCGGTAAACGAGCTTGGTACACCACACCACTGAAAGCCCTGACGAATTCAAAATATACTGAATTCTCACTCGAATTCGGTGCCGAGAACGTCGGCATCCTGACGGGTGATCGGAAAGAGAACAGCGACGCCCCGCTGATCGTCGGCACGACGGAGATATATCGAAATCAGCTTTTTGATGCTCTTCGCGAGGGTGGGCAGGTCAATACGGACTTTGTGATCCTCGACGAAGCACACTATCTTGCGGACGAGGAGCGTGGACACGTATGGGAAGAAGCCATCATTCTTTCACCGCCGCGAATTCGCCTCCTGCTCCTTTCGGCAACGGTGGGCCGCGCCGATGACTTTGCCTCTTGGATCGAAGACATCAGAGGAACAACGGTCCGTGTCGTAAAAGCCGGCCCCCGGCCCGTCGAGCTTCGTGCCGGATACTTATCTAGCGACCTGCAGCTTTTTCCGCTCTTAGGATCTGATGGATCGTACAATCGTGATCTGGATCAGTTTGCCAAACAGCGTTCGTCGGGTGGATATCGAAGAAGGAGAGGATAACCCAACCGCCTCGGAAAATGCGAGGGCTCTTTTGAATCGCCTCCGGCTCTAGCCGGAGGTTCCGGTCTTAGAAAGAAACAGGCTTTAGCCGAATGATCGTTCGGCTAAAGCCTTGTTTTATATTGGCAAGACCAACCTTCAGCTAAAGCTGGCGGCGATCCATTAGGGCGATCCTCTATTGCGTGACCTGACCCGTGGCGGCCATGGTCCGCGGCTTGGCATTCTTCACGTATTTTTCCATCCAGTTATACATCTCGTAAAGCGTGTGCTCGGTCGATTCTTTTGCGGAATAACCGTGCGACTCGTGCGGAAGCATTACGAGGCGGGCGGTGCCGCCATTGCCGCTGATCGCGGCGTAGAGGCGTTCGGACTGTATCGGGTAAGTTCCCTGATTATTGTCCGCCTCACCATGGATGAGGAGTATCGGCTCATTGATCTTGTTGGCGTAGAAGAAGGGCGAAACCTCGGTATAGACCTTGGTCGCTTCCCAGAAATTGCGTGTTTCGTCCTGAAACCCGAATGGCGTCAGCGTGCGATTATAAGCGCCGCTTCGGGCAATACCTGCACGGAACAGATCGCTATGTGCAAGTAGGTTCGCTGTCATGAACGCCCCGTAGCTGTGGCCGCCAACGGCGACCCGATCACGGTCGACGACGCCCATCTCGACGCCCTTGTCGATCGCGGCCTTCGCCGCATCGACGATCTGTTTGACGAATGTGTCGTTCTTCGTTTCAGGCGGCCCGACAATAGGCATCGACGCATTATCGAGAATTGCGTACCCCTGCAGGAGAAGGAAGAGGTGAGAGATGCCGCCGAACTGGGTAAATCTGTTCGTCGAACCCGCAACCTGTCCGGCAACGCGGGCGTCGGTAAAGCTTTCTGGATATGCCCAAACCAGAGTCGGCAGGCGAGTCCCAGGTCGGTAACCCGGCGGTGTGTAAAGCGTGAATGAAAGATCGACGCCGTCAGCGCGCTTGTACTGAACACGCTCCTTCTTGATGTCACGAAGCTGAGGCGCCGGGTCCTTGAAATCGGTCACCTTCCTGACACCTGCAGCACTTCGAACGTAAACATTCGGTGGATCAGTCAATGAATCCTTTCGTGTGAAGAAGCTTGTACCGTTGTCATCGATCATCCCCGCAAACGTCTCGAACTCCTCGGTTCCGGAACGAAATATCTCCTGTGTTTGCAAAGTCTTCAGATTCATTCGGCGAAAGAACGGACGGTCTCCTTGCGGCGATGCTCCTATCCCATTCAAGAAGATCTCATCGCCATTCTGCCGAACCAGTGAAACGCCATTCGGCATCTGCCGCGTGACGGGCTGGCCGATGTCATTGTAGCGGTCGTTGACGTTGAGGTCCGAGACTATCTTCGGATTGGACGTGTCACGATAGTTCGTCATGAACATACGTCGTCGCTGCGTGTCCCGATCAAAATCAAAATAGAACATCAGGCCGTCTTTCTCGCCAAACGAGCGGCCCTGAAAACGATGCTGCGTCCTAAGCAACTCCTTGGCCGAGCCATTGAACGGTGCGGCCAGGGTCATCACCTTGTCACGGAAAGGAACTTTGTTTCGCGGATTCCCTTCATCTAGGGCCTCTGTCCACATCAGTGTCGAACCTTCGATCGGAACCCACGCGTAGCCGCGCGGACCGGTTTGTACCGACCCAGAAGCGAGATTGTCGAGCAGCGGAACGTCCTGAAGGTGGTGAACGACCTTGCCGCTTGAATCCCAGATCTCAAGAGTTTTCGGAAATCTTGAGGCCGGGAACAGGTATGAATAGGGCCGCTTGATGCGGGAAACGAAAATATATTTACCGTCCGGCGACACAGACAAATTGTCGAAGATGCCTGGCTGGCCGACCATCTTCACCTTCCCGGTGAGGTCGATCAACGCAAATTGAACGGTCGCGTAATAGTCGAACAGCTTCTCGTCATTAGGCGATTTGAGCATATCCTGAAACGTCGCTACGGCGCCGCGGCGACCGGTCGTTTCCTGAATATTTGGCTCATTCGGAACAATATTTTGGTATTGAGGCGCAACACCGCGGTTTGCCGGGATAAGATTAGCCGAGATCATGTTCGATCCTTCCCAGCTGAAGCCACCAAAAGCCGTATTTACAAGCACATTCGGAACCTTTCTGGCGCGGGCGGTCGCCGTATCCAGGATCCACAACTCAACTCCGTTTGACACGATATTGCCGAACGCGATGTGCTTGCCATCCGGAGACCATTGAACGCCGGTTATCTTGGCCCCGGCGGGAAGTGCGACCGTCGTTTCGCGGCCGTCCGAAACATTCTTGAGGGTCATCTTGATCGAATAGCCCTGTAAGTGTGGCCCGCTCGTGTTCGGATTGACGCGGGTTCCCGCAAGCCGAAGCATCGGTTGGGCCAGATCGGCGATCGGCGGATAACGACGCGGCTCGAGTAACGCGATCTTGTCCCGCGATGGCGATATCGACGTCGTCGGGATCGCGGGTGCGTTCAGAACATCCATGATCGCCTTTGGCGGCTGTTTGTAGCTCCCTTGACCGACGCTCGAAACTTGGATCAACCCAATAGCCGCAATAACCAGGGCCATACTCGTTAAGGCTTTCTTCATATCTTCCTCTTGTGTTTTATTACCGTTATTTTCTAAATCCATCTACGACCTGGCCCACGATGGTCGGAATAACTTCTCGGTCATTCGCGTGATTCTCCGTATAAACGGCGATCACAAACTTCAGACCATCGGCAGTCTCGACATATGCTGCATCGTGACGGGCGCGGCTTGTCCAGCCCGCCTTGGACCAGAGTTTTGCATCGATCATCTTGCGATCGATCAACAGCTTGCCCGTGAAGTCAGTCGCTTGACTATTCGGATCCTTTACAGCAAATGGATCCCGTTTCATCAGGTTCATCATCCTCAAGGTACGTTCCGGGGTATTCAAATTTCCTGTAACGATCTCGGCCAATAGTCGGGCTGTGGCGTTGGTCGTGATCATGTTGCGGTTCTGCCCCTTGTAGGCCCGTGATTGCTGCTCGATACCGTACGCGTCCTCACAGAAGGTCTTTTGATTGACATTGATATTTGTATAGCCCATCGATGAAAACCAACGGTTGACCCGGTTTCGCTTGTACTGCCACGCGTCGAATTCCTTCTTCGGCAGTTCGGCCCCGCTCGCAGTATTCGTCAGTACATCGAGAATGTACTGCGTCGCCTCATTCGAGGAATCAATGATCATATCCTTGAGGCCGCGTTCGAGTTCGGTGGTCATTGTTACCTTCTTGTCTTCAAGTTGGCGTTCAAGAGCGGCCATGAAGAACATCTTAACCACGCTGGCGGGGTATATTTTTTCTTCTCCGCGATAGCCGGCCCAATGAAATCTGGTCGCGTCCCGCAGATCGATTACCGTGACCGCGATCTCCGTACTTTTGATAGTATCCTGCCGATCGTCATTCACGACACGCGCGACGGCATCATCTACTATCGACTTCAACTGCGCCGATGCTTTCAAAGCCGGCGGGGCATAGCCACGCGGCTTGACGATCTCCGCAGCCTGTCCGGCAACGCCGAAGGTCAGCGATAGCAAGATAAAAACGCACGACACAAACCTAAACCCTGAGCGCATTCTTGTTTACCTGTATAGTTTTTAAGAAGTAGAAATTACTCGCAGTATACCCGAATGGCGACCCGATTGCACGGAGGTGCATTTCGGCGATACGAAAAATGTAGAAACATATCTCCTCCCAAACGACCCTTCGCCATCGGGTCAGTCTTGGTCGGGATCGATGGGCCGGCTGAATGTCATGAGCGGGTTCCGCGAATCCCCGATAGCTGTGATATCGTATCGGCAGTTTCAAAATGACCACTGAAAAACTAGTCCGCGGTATCGGCCGTTGGGATTTCACCGCGATTGTGATAAACGGCATCATTGGAGCCGGGATCTTCGGATTGCCGGGGAAGGTCTATGCTCAGATCGGCTCGTACAGTCTGTTTGCGTTCGTCCTGTGCGCGCTAATAGTGGGCCTGATAGTTCTATGCTATGCGGAGGTTGCGAGCCGATTCGACCTGACTGGCGGCTCGTATCTATATGCGAGAGAGGCATTTGGCCCGGCCGTCGGCTTCGAGGTCGGCTGGCTTTTCTGGATAGTCCGCATTGCTACATTTTCCGCAAACAGCAACCTTCTTGTTACCTATCTGGGATTCTTTTTCCCGGGCGCTAACGAAGGCGTTCCCCGGATCCTTCTCCTGAGTCTGGTCCTCGGGATAATAACAGCGGTTTCTATCTGGGGTGTCAAGCAATCCGCAGTGATGATGAATATCTTCACTGTCGGAAAGTTGCTCCCGCTGCTGGTCTTTGCAGTCGTCGGCGTATTTTTCGTCGATCCGGCGAAATTCACGTTTGGGACGTTGCCCGAATACAGCGCGTTCTCTACTGCGGTCCTTCTGCTCATTTACGCATTTGTCGGTTTTGAGGGTTCCGTCGCGATCGCTGGCGAGACCCGTGAACCACAGAAGACCATCCCGTTTGGCCTGTTGTCAGCGGTTTTGCTCGTAACATTGACCTATATCGCCGTGCAGGTGGTCTCGATCGGCACATTGCCCGGTCTGGCGACCTCTGAGCGGCCGATCGCGGATGCTTCCGTGGGATTTCTTGGGCCGTGGGGAGCCGCATTCATAACAATTGGCGTCGTCGTCTCGATCTTCGGTAATCTGAACGCCGGCCTACTTGCCGCAACGCGGACGCTATTCGGAATGTCGGAGCAGCAAGACCTGCCCCGAGTATTCGAGCGGGTGCATCCAAGATTCAAAACGCCTTATGTCTCGATCATCGTTACCGCGATCGTAATGTGGATACTCGCAGTACAATCATCGTTTCTGACAGCGGTCGCTATCGCGACCATAACGCGACTGCTTTTCTATGCAACAACATGCCTTGCATTGCCGATATTTCGGCGGAGGAGCGACCTGCCGAAGGCCCCGTTTACGGTTCCGTTCGGAGTCACCTGTGCGGTTCTATCGATCGCGTTGATCATCTGGCTGTTGACCAATGTCGATTATCGGAAGGAGGGATTGGCAGTGATCGTTGCGGCAACCCTCGGGCTCATAATTTTTGCATGTTTTCGCCTCTTCGGACGTTCAACAACTGAGGCGGAAGAATCCGTCGATACAGAATGAGCGGATCTATCCTGGCATCCTTAATGTTGTTGGCCTTAGTTGTCCCCGGCCTATCGCAGACGATCGAGGACAGCGGCCGCAGAACCATCGGTTATATTTCGTCAAATGGAACGGTCGAAGACTCCGGCCGGCGAACTCTCGGATACATCGGTTCGAACGGAACGATCGAAGATAGCAGTCGCCGTACGCTGGGTTATCTGAACAGCAATGGGACTGTCGAAGATGCTGGCCGTCGAACCATCGGCTACATTCATTCGAACGGAACAGTCGAGAACGGAAGCCGCTCAACACTTGGCTACGTGAATTCTAATGGGTCGGTCGAGGACAGTTCGCGACGAACAAAGGGATATGCGAAAGGCGTTCGCGATTCCCATGCGGCAATATTCTTCTTTTTCTTTTTTGGGCGGAAAGAATGATATTTGATCCAGTGGGTAGTGAGACGTGGTTGGTCGGCAACTTTTCATTACCCGCTGTCGACTACCCCATGACTTGAAAGGAAGCCGATCAAAAGATCCCGTCACCCAGAACATTCTGGCGTATGTAGCTGATCGTATCCTGCAGCGTTTCCTGCGGGTCACGCGGTGAGAAACCTAGTTCTTCCTCAGCCTTTTCTGAACTGAAGTACCAGTAATGTTCGGCCTGCTCGACCTCACTCGGCTCTACAGGCGAAGGCCTTCCCCAATTCCTGTAAACTGAGCTGAGAAATGCCGACCCGGCCATTGCAAGTTTCCTCGGCACGTTGAGCATTGGAGCCGATACGCCCGAAAGCCGTTCGAGACGGCCGAAGAACTGGGCAAAAGTCATATTTTCGGAACCAAGGAGATATCGTTCCCTGTCCCGTCCCTTTTCCAAAGCCGAGACAAAGGCCTGCGCCGCATCACGGGCATCGACAAAATTCAGTCCGCCACTCGGACAATACGGGATCTTGCGGGCTAGAAAATCGAGTACGACCTTCGTCGAGCTTAGTCTTTCGTCACCGGGGCCGAGAAGCAATGATGGATTCAGGATCACGAGGCGGCGTCCTTCGCCACCAAAATTTTCGAGCGCGGCACGTTCTTGATAATACTTCGATGCGTAGTAGGCCCATCGCGAAATAGTCTCGACCGGCTGCGGAAATGTTTCGTCGAATATGTGCTCTGTCTCGCTCACCGCGATCGTGCCGCTTGAAGATGCAAGTACCATCGTCGAGACTTCGGCTTCGTTCGCTGCCTCGCAAAGCAGCCGCGTGCCCTCGAGGTGCACCCTGTTCATCGCAACGGCGTCGGCATTGTCACGCGACACCTTCCCGGCCAGATGAAAGATCGCCGAAACATTCTT
This sequence comes from Pyrinomonadaceae bacterium, assembly GCA_021463165.1. Lineage (GTDB taxonomy): Bacteria > Acidobacteriota > Blastocatellia > Pyrinomonadales > Pyrinomonadaceae > OLB17. Next base: position 39,761 of record JAJTWY010000021.1, read on the forward strand.
GCATGCCTTGCTCAGGTCGTCGCGGTCGGTGACCGAACCCTCGACCGCCTTCACACCAGCGTCCTTCATCCACTCGGGAACCCGCGACGCCATCACCTTTAGATTAGTCTCACCCGCGTCCAGAAATTGCCGAACGATATGCGCGCCCAGAAAACCGGTCCCGCCGGTTATAAGTATGCGCTTTTCCGATTTCGTGCCTACTCTGGATTTGGCCATATAGTTTGAACGCGAATGTTACATTGAAGATCAGTGAGCTATTCCTCTCATTTCCAGGTTCTTCTGATCGGATGAGCCTCGGTCGTGAATACTACCTTTTTGATATCAAGTGTCTTGTCCGGAGCGAACAACAGGTAGAAATACTTAAATGTCTCAGCAAGCAGGAAGCTGTGCATGTAATCCGTCTTCTCCTTAGTTTCGACGTTCTTTAGCCCCGCGTAAGCAACATCGTGACGACAGTGTTTTACGAAGTCCTCGAAGATCTGCTTGCCCATCGCCAGGTACTTTGGATCCTTCGTGGCTTGATAAAGGATATAGGTCGATTCTACGATCTCGGGCCGTAGCGGATAGCCGCCATTGACGACCTTTCCGATCCGGTAGTCGTAAACCTCAGGTTCGATCCCGTGCGCCTGCCACATTTTGAACATTGAATCCTGAAGTGCGCGCGCCCTATTTAGGTCACCATCAAGGGCAAGAACTCCGGGAAAGAAAGCATCGAGGGCTCCCGTGACAGTCGCAGTGCGCTTACCGGTATTCATATCCACGCGGCCATACCAGAGGTCGCCAACCTTGACGTTTCCGGTGCGGCTCGGGTTCACCATATCGGTTCCTTCGTCGGCAAGGTACGAATGCACCTTCGCGATCGAATCTTCCCACATATCGCGGCACTCTGTGTCGCCGAAGAGAATTGAGCATTTAAGGAGATATTCGTAGTACGAATCGATCTCAGCACTGACGTGGCTCTCGGTCGTGGTCCACTTGCCGGTATCGACGTTGATGTTGGTTCCGACGAGCCCTAGCGGCGAGCGACGTTTATACGTTTCGACGAGAGCTCGTTTCGCTTTGTCGTAGTAAACGGGTTTGTTCGTCAGCTTGCTGAGAGTTCCGAATTCAAGCAACAGAGTTCCGGTCTCGGCGGGGTTTGATATGTTCCCGCTTGCCCGTCCGGTTTTCAGATTCACGTACTTATATGGCAATCCGGTGGGCGAATCAAATACGGGTAGAAGACGTGTTCCAAGGTCGTCGGCAAGTGCAAGGAGTTTCTTGTCCCCGGTGATCTGATAGCTCGTGATCAATCCACCGAGGATGCGAATGACGATCTCAAAATTCTGAACGGAAATATCCTTATCGAACGAAAGGTTTTTCGTAATGTACTCGCGCGTCGCATCTGCTTCCTTCTTAAAGCCAAGCAAATACAGCGAATCCAGCGAATCCACCGGCGTCATCAGGATCGATTGACCGTACCAATCGCGACAAGTCTTTGTGAGCGGCTTTAGATCATCATGCCCCCAGCAATACTGCTTATATCCATTCCAGGCGTGGAGAAACTCCGCTTTGACCTTGTCAGCAAGTTTCGACCGGTCAACCTTATCCTGCGTCCACACCGGAGCAGTAAGGAGCAACGATAGGCAGTAAACACCCAGAAGTAATTTGTACTTCATAAAAAGTAGCTAATAGCTGCCCCCAACGGCAGCATTTCACCCTCACTTGGCCAGCAAGACGGGATCGCCAAAACCAAGATCCTTCAGCCGCGGCAACTGCGTTTTCGCATCACCAACCACGAGCCAGATCATGCGATCCGGGTCGAGATATTTTGTCGACAATTCACGGATCCTCGCAACGCTCATATCCTTGACGATCTGTTCACGGCCTTTGACGTAGTCAGGTTTCCAGCCATATTTGCTGATATTTTCGAGCATCCCCATCTTTGCACCGGCAGTCTCGAATGCACGAGCATTGCTCTTGATCAGGAAACTCTTCGTCGTCTCGAGATCCTTGTCGGAGTAATTCTTGCCATAGTTCTCAAGAATACTCTTGATGAGCTGGGTTGATTCGAGCGTAACGTTAGCCCGGACACCGCTCTGGATCGAGAACGTGCCTGAGTCGCGAGAACCCGCGAAATTCGAACCGATACCGTAGGTGTAACCTTTAGCCTCACGAAGTTGTTGAGTCAGTTGGGATGCAAATCCACCACCGCCGAGGATATAGTTTGCCACCGTTGCCGGATAATAATCTGCACTCAAGGCAGGCAGAGCGGGCGAGCCGATACGCAAAACCGACTGAGCGGCATTTGGCACATCGTAAAAGTAAACCTGAGCCTTTGCCGGCGGTTCAGGCAGCTTATATGTTGGGATATCAACCCTTTTTGCTGCCCAACGCGTGCCGAGCCTATTGAGCGATCCTACGATCTTCGATTTGTCCAAGGCACCGACAACATGCATTCTGGCAACCGAAGGCGAAATATTCTTTGCGTAAAAAGCCCGCAGGTCATCGAGCGTGATCGCATCGACCGTTGTTGCAGTACCGAGAATGCTGCGCGAACGCATATTAGATTCACCATACAAAAGCTTATTGAACTGAAGGGTCGCGATAGCGTTCGGATTACCACGCTGCTGCTGGATCTGGCTCTTTATACTCTGTTTGAGAAGGTCGAACTCTTTCGTATCCCAACGCGGTTCGAACAAGATCTCCTCGACGAGCGCGAGAGTAGCATCGTAATTCCTCGCGAGCGTACTTACACTTATCCGGACATCTTCAGTCGAGGCAAACACGTTGATAGCCGAACCGAGCTGGTCAATGGTCTCTTCCAGTTCCTGCGGTGTCTTCCGGGCAGTACCCTGCGTCATCATGCGTGCCACCATGTTCGCAACGCCGACCTTGTTGATATCGTCAAGCAACTGTCCACCGTCGATGACGATTTCAAACTGCACGAGCGGAACCTCGGTGTTTTGTATACCGTAAACTCGTAATCCGTTTGCTAATTTGTCTTCCCAGAGAGCCGGTATTTTCACGACCGGAGCGGGACCGTAGGGCGGCTCTTTCGTACGATCGAATGATGAAGGCGTCCGTTCGTATTTCGCTTGTGCGCTAGGATCAACCTCGGCATCCGCTCCCGTTACGATCTTCTCCTCGACCACCTCGGCCTTTTTTGACCCATCGAGAGCAAGATCGACCTTGCCCTTTGGTACGAAGCTCGTGGCGACATAATTCTTATTCTTGAGGTACTTATCGTAAACACGCTTTACGTCAGCGGGCGTTACGGCGAGAATACTCTTGATCTCTTTCTCTGCGACCGCCGGGTCATTTGCAAAAATATTGCCCTGGGCAAGCTGCACTCCCTTGCCAAGGACGCTTGAGAGCGAGTTATAGAATTGTCGTTCCTGACCAGCCTTTATTCGGCTCAGGTCTCTTTCAGATATTCCATCTTTCTCAAAAAGAGCGAATGCTTCATCGATAGCAGCCGACACGGCATCGAGATCTTTTCCGGGAAATGCACGAACCGAAAGCTGCATATCACCAGCGAGTTCCGAGTCGCCGTTGAACATTCTGACGTTCGAACTAAGCTGCTTATCCTCGACGATCACCTTGTAAAGCGGAGCCTTCTTGCCATTCGACAAATAGTCGGCGAGGACATTCAGCGGATAGGAATCCGGATGATACTGCTCGACTGTAGGCCATGCTCGCGTGAGCTCGGGCAGGGTCGCATAGTTGTCTTCGTGATAGAGCTTTACGGTCTCCCGAACCACGCCCGCCAGTTTCCGCTGAGGTGAGGGTTCTGGACCACGCTTGATCTCAGCGAAATACTTCTCAACCCACTTTTTCGCCTGAACAGTATCAAAATCACCTGCAACGACGAGGGTAACGTTATTCGGAACATACCAGCGGCGGTAAAATTCCTTCACGTCATCGAGTCGCGCATTCTGCAGATCTTCTAGCGAACCTATGACCTGCCAGTTGTACGGATGGTCTGATGGATACAGAGCCTTGTCGATCACATAAGACGTGTGGCCGTAGGGCTGGTTGTCATAACTCTGCCGTTTTTCGTTCTTGACGACTTGTTTTTCCTTTGCAAGCACCGGCTCCGTCACTGTGTTGATGAACCAGCCGAGCTTGTCCGCTTCGGCCCACAGCATTTTCTCAAGAGCGTCATTAGGAACGGTTTGCAGATAATTCGTCCGGTCACGCGACGTCGAACCGTTCGCGCCCGAACCGCCTATCCGCGCTGACAATTTATCCAAACCGCCTTTGCCGAGGTTTTCCGATTCGAGAAACAGAAGATGCTCGAACAGGTGTGCAAAACCAGTGCGGCCAGCCTTCTCTCGAGCCGAGCCAACATCTGCGGTGATAGACACGGCAACCACGGGATCGCTGCGATCAACGTGAAAGATCACCTCCAGGCCGTTCGGGAGGACAAATTTCTGGTAATCGATCTTAAAGCCAGATGACGACGCCTTCTGAGCCGGAACCATTGAAGCAAAAAGGAGGGTAATGGCAAATAGTGGTTTCAGGAATCTCATATTGAAAAATACTACGATTTTGATTTGATTCTGTCTCAGCAGAAGGTAACCTAATTATCTATCACGGGCTCTTGTTTCCGCGAACGCCGTCGCTCGGCTTTCCATTGTTTTCGCAGAGCCTCGACATCGAATTTGCGCCGAGTGCCGTCACGCATATTTTCAACCTCGTGTTGAACTCGCGCGGCGATCAAACGATATGCTTCAGTGTTCGGCACGCCCTCGGTCATTTTTACGAGTTCATCGTACTCGAGAAATCTGCCGACCTTTGCACCGACCTTTGCACCGATACTGCTAGATTTAGGGATCACCATTCCCTTCGGAAACGCATCATACGTGCCCCAAATATAGATCGGCAAAATACCGATCTTCTGGTTAAGTGCAAGATAGCCGATTATGGGTTTGAACTCGGCGATCTGACCCGATTCCTGGCGGCCGCCTTCGGGGAATATTAGTGCGTTATAGCCATCATTCAGAATTTGCGTCACGTGCCGCAGCGACTGCCGAAGCGAACCTGTGCGTTCGATCGGAACGAGCGTCGTGAAATTGTTCATATACGCACGTTTGTACTTTGTATCGAACCAATAATCAGCCGCCGCTACTGCAACGGTCTGCTCGGCGACATCTTTTCCAAGCGCCCGTTTCACCAAACCTGTATCGATGTGCGATGTGTGATTCGGCGCCACGATGAAATTGACGTGTTGCGGTACATTCGTCTCGCCTTCGATCGAGGTATCGAGTACGGTCGAATAGAGCGTGTCTTGTGCAAGATCAACAATGGCATTTCCGGCGCGGCGAATGAGCGATGGAATATAGATCTCTTCGTCGTCTTTCTTCTCTTCAACACGCGGCTCGTCCGCAAGTTTCTTCGATTTATCAACGCGATTCACTGCCGTCAAAAGCTCGCGAACGGTTTGAACTTCGTTCAGCGTATCAGGTGACGGAATTCGACCGCCTGCGTCTTCGACGGCAGCTTGTAGTTCGACGAACATTAACGAATCGAACCCAAGGTCGGCGAGTTTGTCCTCCATCGCAACTTCGCTCAACGCTCGATTTGAAACGCTTGCGACGATCTTGCGGATCCAAAGTGCATTGTCGTCGCCCTTAGCTTCGACGACGGTCTTTGTTTTTGACTTCGCACGGTCTTCGAGCGTCTGCAGCATCTCCACGACCTCAGGACGCTTCACTTTGCGGGTCGCCGTACGCGGCAGTTCGAACGGCGTAACGTGTAGGACCTTGACACGTTTGAAAAAGGCGATACCTGCCGAAACCTCGCGGAAATGTTCTTCAACCTTCTTGTTGGCCTCACTTCGCGTGAGCGAGATGTCATGTTCATAATCCGGCACGACAAGCGCGGCGATCTTTTCGCCGCCGTCGACGTCGGGCAAACCGACTACGCTCATCTCCTTGATAAAGCTCGACTTGCCGTATAGATCCTCGATCTCGTCGGGATAGATGTTCTTGCCGTTCGAATCGATAATGACATCTTTCGAACGGCCGACAATGAACAAATTTCCGTCCTCATCGATTCGGCCAAGGTCGCCGGTCTTGAGCCAGCGATCTTGCAGAACGGCCTCGGTCGCAGCCTCATTATTGTAATAGCCAAGCATCACATTCTGCCCGCGTGCGAAGACCTCGCCGACGCCGTTCTCATCCGGCGAATCGATCTTGACCTCAACGCCCGGCAACGGCTTGCCGACGCTCCCTTTGAGCATCTTGTTGCCCGGACGAGCAACGGTGAGCACCGGTGACGACTCGGTCAGCCCGTAACCTTCGAGCACGGTGAATCCAAGTCCGTGCAGGTCTTTCTGCACCTTTTCGCTCAATGCTGAACCGCCGGAAATGAGATACCGCATCTTGCCGCCCATTCCCTGATGGATCGGGAAAAAGACGATCGGCCCGAGATTGAACGGCGTATTGTCGCGTATCCAAGCGTTGAATTCGATCACATTGTCTGCCAGATCAGCGATCCAATCGCCTCGTTCTCGCAAACGAGTTTTGATCCGACGATGCAGCATCTCCCACAACGCCGGAACCCCGACCATGCCAGTAACATGCCCATTTTCAATGGTTTTCGAGAGGTCTTCGGCGGTGAGCTCATTGAGATATGTGATCTGCGTGCCGTTCGAGAACGGCGTCAAAAAGCCCGCTGAGAACTCGAACGTGTGATGCATCGGCAGCACGCTTAAAACGCCATCGGTCAGATCCATCTCAAGCACCGACGACAGCATCGAGATCATGTTGACGAAATTCTTGTGCGACAACATCACAGCTTTCGGCGTGCCCGTCGTGCCCGAAGTAAAGATCAGCGACGCAACCGAATTCGAATGAACCTTCGTCGGAAGCAACGCATTGCGCTTCGCCTCTTCGGTCTCAGACCTCATCTCAAAGATGTCGTCGAACGTCCAAACCTTTACATCCAACTCGGCTTCCGCGAGGGCCTTTTTCAGCTCAGGATGATCGCCAAACAACTTCGGCGAGATCGCGATCGCCGATGCTTCTCCGGCCTTGGCGAACGAGACGATCTCTGCAACGGTTGACGCCGGATCGATCGGGATCGCCGTCGCTCCGGCTTTGAGAATGCCGAAATACGTCATGCCCCATTCGGGCATATTGTTCGAGAAGAGAATGACTCGGCTGTTTGTCGTGATGCCATTCTTGGCAAAGAAACCGGCAGCTCGATACGCCAATTCGCGAACATCTTCGAACGTGTATTGCTCCTTACGGCCATTGCGTTCGATCCGCATCGCAACACGTGTCGAGAATCGCTTGACCGCAGTTTCGAAGAGATCGATGAGGTCTTTGTAGGTGTATGCTCGTTTCTCAACAGCCTTCAACTCTTCCTCAAGTGTCGGGAGCACCCATTTTCTCATTCCAGGGAAATGAATATTGAGCCAGTAATCGTACCAATCGAGCTTTTCAGGATACCAAGGCAGCAGATGCTTCTCTTTCTCTTTGATCGAACCGATCAAGGCACGTACATTGTCCGATCGATACAAATATTCGTTATCGATCATGAACGGCTTGAACATCGCGAACGCGTCCATCGTCGCCTGCGTTGATTCCTTGAAACCTTCGGTCGATTTTTTAAGGTCCGCGATGATATTGCCAATGCGGCCGCCGCCCCAACGCGGCGTCGCTTTGTCCATCAGATCGTCGGCACGTTTTGCGAGCTTGTTCAGCATCGGGGCCGAGGTCAGTTCGTAAGCACGCTGCCTTACGGGAACAGCCTCGACCATTCCCGCCAATTTGTTAGCGATCTTGTTTCCGGTCTCTTTCTCCTCAAAGTGCCGTCGCTTATACAAGCCGACAAGCCCTACGATCCGCTTCATATCGTTCGGGTTCGAATCACCCGACGATGCCTGAAACACAAGCGGCGGCTTGTTATCAACCAGCACATTCATCGCCGCGGCAAGAATGGCGCCGGCGACCATATCGACCGGAATAATATCGAGAATGAGCTTTTCATTGACGGGGATTACCGGCTGCCCGCGAAGCGCGATCAAGATCAACGGCGCCGTCGTCGTGAAACCTTCGTTCCAGCCCGGAAACGGGTACGCTTGTGAAGATTCGACGATCGATGGACGTACCAAGGTCTTCACAATGTCGTCCTGAGCCGCAATGATCTGCTCAGCGAGTGATTTTGAATAAGTGTAGATGTTCGTCCAACCCCAATACTCCGCACGCTCCGCACCAAGCTCTGTCGTTCGTTCGCGGATCCACATCTTGCGTTCGCGGAAGATCGCTGATTTTAGTTCCGTCTCGTCGTCAGGATCACGGCCTTCGTCTATAAAACGCTTGCGGGCTTGCTCGCGAAACTTCGCAGCTTGAACGGCGTCATCCGCCTCTTGTCTCGCTTGTTCCGACAATCTCGCACAATCTTCGACCTCGCGATTTACGTCGAATGTCGTTCCAACAAGTTCATCTTTACGCGGGAAATAGCCGACCACAGGCTCATTCTCCCAGATCGGTCCGCTGCGTTTTCCCGCAACAAAACACGTCGAAACATGCACCAGCCGTGGCTTTTTCATCATCCGCGCAAGCTTGATGATGTTGTTCGAACCATTGATATTCGTTCTCAATGCCGATTCGAGCGGCGGATTGAACGTCACGTTTCCCGCACCATTTATCAGCACATCGCATTGCCGCATGATCTTCGCGGCCTCAGATTCCTCCATGCCGAGATACTCGTTGCCTACATCCCCATTCACCGGTGCGACCTTGCTCTTGATAAAATCCTCAAACCCGTCGCCGTACTTCTCGCGCAGCGGATCGAACGTCGGACTCGTCACAATGCTCGTCCAGAATCTGATCTTCGATTCGTTCGCATCCCGCGCCCGCACCGTCGCATAAACCTTGCCGATATCCGGAAAATTATGCAGCAGCATCGACAACGTAACCTTGCCCACAAAGCCGGTCCCGCCGATAAAGAAGATCTTCTTACCCTTAAATATTTCTGTTGGTGATAGTTTCATATGGAACGCACACGCTCTGCTTGCAAATCAGCGTGCGAAGCACGCTTCATAAGTTTAGCTACAGGTGAAGCGAAGCGTAACCTGTAGCTCAAACGCCCGCAATCCCGTTAGCGTGTGTAACCTGCGTAATCTGTTTCATACCGCGTGTTTCACACGCTCGAATCACGTGCGGCCACAGTTCTACACATTTCGCTTCGCTCCATGTGTAGCTAAAGTTATTTTGTGTGCTCCGCACACCTGTTCCCACCAATAAAAAATATCGTCTTGCCCTTAAAAATTTCTGTTGGTGATAGTTTCATTAACAAATGCGTGCAAAGCACGCTTTACAACTTTAGCTACAGGTGAAGCGAAGCGTAACCTGTAGCTCAAACGCCCGCAATCCCGTTAGCGTGTGTAACACGCGATATCAATCCCACAAATACTGACGGTTGAATTCAACGCCATGCCTTACTAACAATTCAAGATACTCATCCTCAAACGACTGTCTCGCATGATGATTTTTCTGATTCTTGATATACGAGCGAACTTTTTCCGCGACAGATGAACTAACCGTGAACGCTCCATAACGACGTTGCCACGAGAAGTTTGGATTATGCCGCTTTGCCCATTTCGACGAGTTTGCCTTCAACTCGCGCATAAATGCCGCAAAATCGCACGGCAACAGCAACACGAGCAAATGCACATGATCCGGCATGCCGTTGATCTCGATTGGAATTCCTTTCCACCCTTTCGCAATTCCACCAAGATACCTATGCAGTTCGTTTTCCCAACTCGCGTCGATCAACGGCTCGCCGCCCTTTGTCCTGAAAACGATGTGATACACGAATCGAGTATGTGCCATTTTCCATGCCGCGTATTACACACGCTTACCTCGTTTGGTCCGAGCTACTACACATTCCGTCCCGACAAGTCGGGACTGCATGTGTAGCTAAGGTTATTTGGCGTGCTCCGCACACCCGTCCCGCCGATTAAAGAAGATCTTTCTGCCCTTAAATATTTCTGTTGGTGATAGTTTCATTAGATGTTTCGTTTTACACGATCGCGAACAGCTCTCCTTGGCCTGTTTCATCGAGCCTCCACTGATCTTCACCCATTTTGACCGCGATGGTTTCTAAGACGTTAAGTATGGTTTGCTTTTCTGGCGTTTTTCCGTTCTTTAGTAGCGGCATTATTTCAAGATAAATGTCATCGATATGCGGATATTTACCTTCGCGGGCCAAACGTCGCATCATCGAGACGATGTAATACTTTATTCTTACCTCGACAGGAATGCTGGCTCTGAATTTCTCCTCTTTCTTGAGGTTGTATTTTTGGGTTTCATTGTCGAAGTCGAAGTTGCTCGCGAGAAACGGCGTCAAATCTTTATATTTCTTCGCGACTAGATCGAGAATGTTCAGTTCCATAAACTTGATGACGATGTCGTCATTGATTTCCTCGATCGTCGCGCCGTTACGGTGGGCGATGATGTCTTCGATAGCCTGATGAATCAGATCGGTCACGTCACCGCCGAGATTGGCCTTCATTATGGACTTTGGATTGCGAACTTTCCTGAAGTTGATAATCAATTGCCCCGAAAGAACCGTGAATGGATGCTGGCGCTTTTTGAAGCTTGTCTGTCCATTGTTCTGCCTCACCGCACCCGCGTATTCGAAACCTGCCGTCTCTGCCGAATCGACGATCAAGTGCCAATACGCTGGATCCTGATGCTGGAAGACAAACGACATCCATCGGTCGAACTTGAGAACGCGGAACATTTCCTTGATCGATTCGGAAATAAGTCTTGAATAATCATCCTTCGTCTTGTTGTGCTCGCCGCCCTCGATGGCTTCCTGCTTGTAATCTTCCTCGGTAACTTCCAAATCTAGCCACGCATTCCACATCACAGAGAGATCGAGATATTGAATCTTCTTTCCATATGGCGGATCGGTATAAATGTAATCGACTGTTTCATCTTCGATGAAACTTAAATTTGTCGCAGTTCCTTTGACGATCTGAGCATTCTTGACAGTTTTCTCCGTGATTAGAGGGGCAATCTCCTTTTTTGCGTTAATGACCTTCTTAAGCTTTCCAGCAAATGTTACCCATAAATCGACGCGACCTGGTTCTTTAGCCTTGCGGTAGCGATACATCGCAAAGATGCTGCTATTTCCCCTCCCTTCGGACCGGCCAGCAGAAGCATGATAGGTAAGGTTAAATTTGTTTAGTGAACTCGAAAACATTAATAGCAAGATATCGCGAACCTTCTGATTGGGTTCTTGTAGGATGATGTGCTTTAGCGTAACCAACTCGGCGAGTTGTTCGCGTGTAAATACTTGGTCCAAATACTTAAAATCCGAAGAAGAATCCATCCTTATATTGCGGGGATACGGGTATCTATCTAGTGCGGTTTCGACTTCTTCCTCAGTTTTTGGACGCTTATTCTTAAATTGTTTGCCAACACGATCAAACGCATCCTGCAGGTCACTCAAAGAAACCGGGCTCACAAGGTTCTTGACAAAGAAAATCGATAGCGGATTTAGGTCAATGTGAATAGCTCGACGACCGGTCATCAAAGCTTCCACAACTGTCACGCCAGTTCCGCCGAATGGATCAAGTACTAAGTCGTTGGGTTTCGTGAAGTTGGTAATATATGCCTGGACTATTTGATACGCCTGCTTCGTGAAATAGCCATGAACACCATAGTGGCGCTTCGACGATTGCTTACTTATTCCTCTGATCTCAGCTAAAGACTTCCGCGAAAGATAATCGAAGTCGACTTCCGCTTTGCCACTGTCGATGTGCGTTTCGTATCTCGCAAACGCACTCGGTGAGAGATGTTGTGCAAGTTCGTTCCAATGTTTTTCAATCTCGGAGAGCGTAAAATAGAGAACGGCATCTTCCTTATTGATGCGAAAGAGTACGAACTCGCGGCCGTTGCACAGTGCAAAATAGGGAACATTTATCTCAGGATGAATGGCGTAAAAGAAAGCTTGTTCGCGGTTTTTCCCGGTCGTGATCGTTTCGTCCGGCCCCTTTGCATCGAGAACCCACGCAATCTTGCCGTCCACTTCGAACAGGTAATCGGGAAAATTTGTAAGCGCGACCTCTTTTGAACCGACCGTTACAAACGGATGCCGCAGCTTTTTGCTGCGAATGATCCTGTTTTGGCCCTGGGCGGAGTAGCCGAGACCTTTTAAGATCGGCACAATGAGTTCCTCACGCACAGAGTCCTCCTTAAAGTCGGCGGACTTTAAAAGATCAAAATCGAAATCTGTGAAGAGATGGTCCATACTTGCATTACCTTGTCTGAAGTGCCATTGACAGAACTTCCGCGTTTCGCGGCACTTAGCTACGTCGTTTACGGCGTGGTCAGCGTTGGTCAAGAGCTCGAGAGGGCGTTTTAACGTCCTTGCCATTCCTTGCTCTAGCCGCCCGGAACCCATTCGCTACCGCTCCCGGTTCTGACAAATCGGCCTTAACCCTTTCCAACAATTCAACCAATTCTTCCAAAGTCGGAGGCGGCTCAATCAACTCTTTTGGGTATGGATAAAATTCGTATTTTCCTTAACGAATTCTGTCATTACCTCACCTTCCAAATTCTCTGCCCGCAAGCGGAACAACCTTCGACTTGAGTATCTTTCGATCTCGCGTCAGTAACGGTATCCCCTCGACAATACTTGTTGCGGCAATAATCTCGTCAGCCGGATCGGAACGGAAATCGAGAGCGGTGCTAGCGCGGGCAATCTCCACAGTTATTGGATAAACCGTCGCCTGTCGGAGAAATTTTCTGAATGCAACGCCATCAACATCAATGGAAATTCGTTTCCGTTGTACGAGTTTTGAAATTTCCCACAAGACAATATCCGATATAGCAACGGGCACGCCGTCGAGCAATGCAAACTCGCGCTCTGAGAGGCCGCCGATCAAGCCATCTACAACTATGTGCGTGTCAAGATTCAGCATCCCATTTGATTCCCGTCGACATTATGTCCCCGTGTATCTTGATTTGCCCCTTCATCGAGCCTATCCATTCGGAGTTGTTAGGCCTAATCGGTATGACTTTTGCGACGGGTTTGCCCCGCTTCTCAACAACGATGCCGTCACCGTCCAACTCATCGAAGATCTTGAGACACTTCGCCTTGAATTCTGTTGCGCTAATTGTTCGAGTTTTGGTTTTCATAGCAAAAATCATATCATACCGACCAGTCAGATGACCGGTCATTTAATCGGTCACACTACACAAGCCGATTATCGGTTGATGGAGCATCGTTATCTCGGCGTTCCTTCCCATGTAGCTGCGTGCCATTGCGATGGCTTCGGTCAGGTTGTCGGCACGTTCCCAGCCGAGCATTTCGGGGACGTGGGCGTTTTCGGCACCGGCGACGATGACCTTGCCGACGTGCTGACGGCCGTTCTCGCCCCAGTACCACATAAAGAACGCGTGCGCTCCGTGATAGGCGTTGCCGCGGCGGTACATTTCGATGTACGCCGGATTGGTAGCGAATTCGCGTTCGTATTTCTCTCTCAGGTAGAAGGCATCGCGGCTCTCCGGCAGCAGACGATGGAAAAATTCGATATAGCTTGGGTGAAATTTGTGGTCAAATTCGTCAAAACACGGATGCGTAATGATCATCACGCCGCCTTTGCGAAGCAAAGGCTTGTTGCGATACATATTAAAGTGATACCCAAGCGCCATTACCTGAACGAGTATCGGATTCAGTGCCGAATAGACGTTGTAGGGCGAAATGTCCGGAATGCCTGAGATCAGAATGTCGCACTGGCCTTTGACCGGAATTTCGTATTGCCGGTAATTGAGTTCGAGGATCTTGTCGTGAACCGGCTCGGTCCTGCCTGCAAAACAGCCGATCAACTCATACGCCGCGGGTATCGCGTGCAGCATTTTCCTTCGAGCCAGCCGCGGCATTTTCGAGAATGTGCGCTTCATCGCCTCCCATTTCAGGCGGTCGGAAAACGAAAATTCGTCCTCATTGCGGGTCAAGATGTCGTAGCCCTCCGGAAACATCCGGTTATTCAGCGCAGTCTCGATGTGAAATACTTTGCAGTTCTCATCAACAAGTTTGCCAAGCCGGATGACCTTATAATTCAAAGCCGATTTCGGTGGATCCATGTACGAATCCGAGTCGCGGATCGTCTGCGGTTCGTGGTGTGCCCGCAGTGATTCGTAATCGCACAGCCCGACCGCGACCGATTTGTGGCCGCCGTCCATCGGGACGAGATTGATGTTGAGATAGATCAGCAAGTCGCTCTCGATCGCGCGTTTGTTTACGCGCAAAGGCTCGTTGTGCCGCGTGTGGCCGAGCGTGACGAGTTCGTCATCAGCCTCGGCATCGTGGTTGTAATAGCGGTCGGGATAATATTCGTTAAAGATCGCTGTGCCGACCATTCGCTTCATTTCCCACTCGGTCATCTTGCGGTGCAGCGAGTTAGCGATGATCAGATGAATATCATCGACGCCATTGGCACCGCACATATCGAGCACTACCTCGAGCATCGTCTGCCGCAGATCAGGCGTCGCCATCGGCGGCAGAGGCAGCGAAATATCGTCCATCGCGATCGTCACCCGCATTCCCGGTTCGAGCAGAGCGTAAAGGGGCTCCATCTCGAGCGGATGGTTCACGGCATAACGAATAGCCGCTTCGCGATTTGGCAACCCTTTGATCGGCGGATTCGGATAGATCACCCGGGTTCCCACCGGAATGTCCTCAAGGATAAAGTCCTCGCCATTCGGCATGATCCGCGGAGCGGAATCTTTGTCGATATAGACGATCGATTCGTGTGTCTTACGTCGTAGTTGAAGTGCCATGTTTATTCAAATCAAGTTCAATAAAGCTCGTTTGTCCGAGTCACCTGCGGGATTTCGTCGAAAAAACCTTTGTCTGTCATTCAAAACCAGTTTGGTTTGGCCGAGCTTTTTCACAACCATTGATACTATTCAATCTTTGCCGTTCACTCGGGCAGATTCATCCGTTTCAGCAGATCCTTAAATCGCGGGTCGTCACGAAGTGGGTCCATTGCCGGATCGATGCTTGCTCGCGGCAGAAAACAGTCTTTATCTTGGTATGACCGTTCCAGCTCAGCAAATGCCTTATCCTTATCACCGAGTGCCGCGTAGATGCACGCTAGCCAATAGGTTCTCACATACTGTGTTTTCGCCACGTCTCTGATCTTTCCGATATACTGCTCGGCCCCGCTCTGGCGGCCCGATCTGGCATAGGCGTGGCCGACTATGAAGAGCATCTCAGGGTTGTTCGGCCATTTTCGCAATGCATCTTCACCCAGTTTTACCGCCTCGTCGTACATGCGGTTTTCGATATAGGCTGATCCAAGCCAATGGTACGCGATGCGAAAACTTGGATCGAGATCGTACGCCTTTCGCGCTTGATTCAAAGCTTTTTCGTTTTCACGTGCGTAGAGAAAGCCCGTAACCATTACCGCGTTATTGATGAGTGAAAGCGGTTCGAGTTCTAATGCTCGCCCCATCTCCCCAAGCATCTCATCGGTGCGCTTCATCGGTGCCAAATAGCTCGATGATCTCGCAAGGTGAATATAGCCGACGTTCGCGTCGAGTTCGCTGGCACGCCGAAACTCGCGTTCCGCCGTCGCCCAGTCCCAATCGTAGATCGCAATAGAATCGGCAAGTGCCGAATGCGCTTCAGCAAGCGTCGGGTCGATCTCGAGCGCTTGTGTCGCAGCCGCTTTCGCAAGCGGCACGCTTTCTTTCGGGGCAAGCACCGGATCCTTGCCGATTGAGTTGTACGTATCGGCAATTCCAACGTATGCAAGCGCGAAGTTCTTATCGAGGCCGATCGCTCGTTGGTATGCATCAACGGCTTTCTTGTATTCTTCACCCGTGCGCTTCGACCAGTGATAGCGACCTTGGAGATAAAGCTGATACGCTTCCGGATTGTCGGTGTATTTCTTCGTGAGCTTTTGCTCGCTTTCGCCCGAGAGCTTTAGTTGCAGTTTGTTCACGATCTCGGTGACGATCTCGCGTTGGGTGGTCAATAATTCCGAAAGTTTGCGTTCATACTGCTCGCCCCACAGCGATTTATTGGTTCGGGCATCCACGAGCTCGACCGTGATATACAGATTATCACCCCGCTTCGTGAGCCGTCCGGTCATCACCGCATCTACACCAAGTTCCGATGCGATCTTTGAAATATCCGTCTCCTTCCCCTTGTAACGCATCACCGAGCTCGTCGGGCTGACCTTCAGATCAGGAACCTGCGTTAGCCGAAAGATCAACGATTCCGCCAAACCATCGGACAAATAATCCGTGTCGGCATCCGAATTCCGATTCTCAAACGGCATCACGGCGATGGAATTGATAGATTTGGCAGGCGACAGATACCGATAACCCAAAAATCCGCCAAGCCCGAGAACGATGAAAGCGGCGGCCGCGAGCCACGCCAGCCTGTGCCGTTTTACTTGACGAACAATATATTCGGCACTCGAGATCGTCTCGACTGTGTCGGATTGCGACAGATTTTCCGAAGATCGAACGGTCCCCTTGTTTGGAAGCGTTGTCACCGCCGAATGCGAAGCTATGCTGCTGCGATTCATCGCCTTTGTGGACCGCCATTCATTTTCGCCCTCGCGGGCGAGAGCTATGGCGTCCTTTACGGACAACGCCCTTCCCTGACGCTGCGCAAGAGCAAAGCGTTCTTCGCCGATCGCGGAGCGTGCTTCGTCAAGATAACGCTCAAGAAACAGGCGATCGACCTCCTCTATCCTGTATCCGGCGGCGTCGTAGATCGCCTCCATGGCGCCGCTCAATCGTGCAGACCTCTCCATCTCACCGCCAATGACCGCTAAGGCTGCAAACCGTTCAAGGGCATAACCGACGCTGACACTGCTCCCCAACTCCTCGCTGATCTGCATCGACTCGAGTGTGTACGTGTGAGAAGCCTGATAATCCCCAAGCTGACACGCAACCGCCGCAAGATTGATCGCGGCCAGCATGTTTAGCTGCTGAAATCCGTTTTGCCTTGCAAGCATGAGAGTTTCTTCGTAAAGCTTTTGCGCGGCCGGATAGTCGTCACGATGACGCGCAAGTTCGCCCAGTGCATTTGCCAACTCGGCGGCCGCAAATGTTTCACCGGCTTCGCGCGCCATCGTCAAAGCGTCCTCACTAAACTTTTGCGCTCCCGCAAAATCACCTTTATTGTGTTTAGCCGTTCCGACGCTGTGAAGGGCGTCGATGATGAGTTTCTTATCGCCGGTTTCGAACGCGATCTCCAAGCCTTTTTCCGCAAACATTACGGCCGCGTCAAAATCGCCCCGGCTCCAACTCAAGCTGCTGATGCCGCGATAGGCCGATGCAAGAAGCTTCGGGTTACCAGAGGTCGCGTTAGCATCAAGGACTCGCCGCGTCCATTCGACGCCTTCTGAAAGGTGTCCCCGACGCCACCAAAATCGCTGGATCGATGCGGCAATCCGAAGAGCCGTTTCCGGTTCTCGATCTATCGTCCAGTTAAGCGCCAGCCTTAGGTTCTCATGTTCCAGTCCAAGCCTTTTCAACCAATCGGCCGCTCTCGATCCTCTTAATTCCGGCTCGGCGAGTTCAGCGAGCTGAGCGAAAAACCAGGCATGGCGATGACGTACTTCCTGGCCTGTGCCTGTTAGTTCCAATTTTTCGAGGGCGAATTCGCGCACGACAACCAGCATCCGAAAACGCGGGTCGCCGCCTTGCTGGTTGACCCTCTCGATCAGATTCTTGTCGAGCAGCGACGAAATAGTGTCGAGGATCTCACCGCCACGCTCGGCGCCGACGGCTTCTGCGGAATCAATCGTGAAACCGCCGGCAAAAACTGACAGACAACCGAGGAGCCGCTTTTCTTCCGCGTTCAGCAGATCGTAGCTCCAAGCTATTGCACCACGCATCGTCTGGTGGCGTTCGGGCCGTTCTTTCGCGCCGCCGGTCAAAAACCTAAGCGAACTTGATAGTCGAGAAAGGATAGTCTGCGGCTCGAAAAGCTTGATGCGTGCCGCCGCGAGCTCGATCGCGAACGGCAGGCCGTCAAGGTTGCGGCAGATCGCCGACACATCAGCGGCGTTTGTTTCGGTCAATTCAAAATCCGGTCTGACTGCCCGCGCGCATTCGACGAAGAACCGGATCGATTCATACCGGGACAACGCCGCCGCCGACAGACGCTCATTTTCAAGCGGCAGAGCAAGCGGAGAAACAACGAATTCGCGTTCTGCCCTCAAGCGCAAAAGCTCGCGGCTGGTGATCAGAACTCTAAGGTTCGGGGCAGCGTTGACGACCTTCTCGATATCCGAAGCGGCTTGAGAAACCTGCTCGAAATTATCCACAACGAGCATCATCTTTCGTTCCGCGAGGTACATTTTCAACGCTTCGAGGATCGGTTCGCTGCCGGATTCTTGAACGCCCAGCGTCTGCGCAATAACAGTAGTGACCAACTTGGGGTCGGTGATCGGAGCCAGATTGACGAAAAATACCCCGTCGGGAAAGTCCAGGAGCATGCGCCACGCAACGGCCTGTGCAAGCCGCGTTTTGCCCGTTCCCCCAACACCGGTCATTGTCAAAAGCCGAATGCCCCCGCCGCCCAGCAAGCTCTCGATCTCCGCGATCTCCTTTTCGCGCCCGATCAGCGCCGTTAGGTCATCGCTAAGATTATTCGGTGACGCGATGAACGCTTTTGGAGAGTCTTGAGACGAACTGAATACTGCGGTTGCCCGCTCGCCCTCAGGCAAGTCCGCATTCGCAACCGCTCCGGGTTCTGGGAAGATAGCAGTCGCAGGTTCGTCGAACTTGCCTGACCCCGCCGGGCCGTAGAGCAACTCGCTTCCGTCGTCAAGACAGAAGCTCATCGTCAGGTCATACTTTCTTCCGCACTGCGGGCACTTTTTCATACCAAATTGCCTGATCAGAATCCGAGGTGTTTAACCATCTCGATAT
>JAJTWY010000022.1 GCA_021463165.1 Pyrinomonadaceae bacterium
ATTGCCCGCGAAACGGATCGTGCTGTTCGGACACGCATCGATAACCGCCTGCCGCAGGCTCCCGGCTCCGCTGTCATTTGCGTTCTGCACGACCGGATCGATCACGCAACCGCTGGTGATGGTTGTTACGACCGGCGGGCCGCTGAACGCCGCTATCCCGTCTGCTTCCAATGTATAGTTACTGTTCGTGATCGAGCCGCTGGTCGCGGTCACATTCACGGTGAATGAGACCGTCAGCTGCCCGCTGTTAGCGGGAACGGTCCCGACATTGAACACGACGCTGCCGCTCTGCAGTGTGCCTCCGTTCGTAGCCGAGACGAATGATGTTCCCGAAGGCACCGCGTCCCGAATGACGACATCTGTCGCCGGGAGCGATCCCGTGTTGCTGTAGGTGATTGTGTACGTAAGCGTTCCGCCTGAGTTGACCGTGGGCGGCGCGCTCTTCGACACGGAAAGCAGCGCAGAGAGTGAACGCGGCAGGAACCGCACCCCACCGGCGCCACGGCCCGGGCCGACAACATCGACAGCGAATGAACGGGCCCCCGCGCTTGTAAAAGGAGCACGAATGAATACAGCCGGGGCACCCGGGCCGCCGCTGTTTCCGGTGAGGATAGCAAGCTGTCCGTCGGGACTAATGTCAACATCTTCAAAACCGATCACTGAACTATCCAGGGCTCCGGGCGGGATCGGCAACGACTGGAAGGATGAACCCGCACCGAAAGGTGCGTTGACAGCGAAAGCAGCCGTCGCCGCGAGATCGACAACGATCGCCGTGTTTCCATCAGGGGTCACGCGTATCCCATCGAGAGCTACCGCGGGGCCTATCGTCAGGATGGATGGAACCGAACCTGCGGAAAAGGGGGCATTAAAGATCCTCAGCGTCTCACTTGACAATGAGAGGGTTCCCCCATTGAGGCCTCCCGACAACAGGAGTGTGTTCCCATCGGGCGTTATCGCCAGGGCGGAACCGGTGGAATTCGTCAGAGGAATTGTGAACGCGATACTGGCGTAGGGAGGGTCAAGAACGGAGATCCCCGCTGAGTGGGCGACAAATGCGCGGCCTGTACTATTGAACACGATCGCTTGGGTTTGGTACGAAGCAACGGTCCCGGGAAGTGCAACGCTGTTTTGGGCAGAGCCCGAGCCAAACGGCGCAGCGATCACACGGAGGCTTGCAGCAGTACCGCTCGCAAGGGCATGGCTAAAACTTGGATTGATCGCGATCGTTCCGGACCCGTTGTATCCTGTCGTAGCAATTGTGTCGATCAGAGAATGATTAGGGATATCTACTAGAAAAACGCGGGAATTGCCGAAGTCTGAAAGCAAACCTCGGTCGGGACCAAAATAGTCGACCCCGTGGGGAGCTGCTCCAGTTGGCAGCCCTGTAATGGTGTTCTGCGTTGGGGTGGGCAGATTTGCGTGCGGATTCGGGAATACGACTCCCCGATTGCCGTCTCCGACCGTGCCCATTACGGCCGGCTGCTGGCTCCCACCGCTCGGCGGCGGAATGTAAGTAAACACATTCTTGTTATCCGAGGGAGCACCGTCCTTGGAGACTACAACTCTTACCTGTCCGAGCCCGGGTGGAGAGGTCACTGTGATGGTGGTGTCATTGACCACGACAACGTCTGTAGCGGCGGCAGCCCCAAACTGAACCGTGACAACCCCGCCGAGGAATCCAGATCCTGTTATTGTTACCGGGGTTCCGCCACTCTCCGGGCCGCTGGAGGGCGAGAGCCCGGTTACGAACGGTGGGATGCAGAGCAATGTGAAGGTTACCTTCTGTCCTGCAGCGGGGGGATCCGCACTTGGGCCGGCAAATTCTGTGAACGATGAACCCGTGTCACGCTGAACACCGATGGTGCCGTCGAATGAGGTTCCTGTAGAGGTTCCATAGAAGACTGAAAAATTAGGACTTCCCTCGACCAGCTCGATCGAGAAATTGATCGGATTTGATCCTGTAAAACTGACTGCGCGCCACTCGATAATAAATGTCCGATTCGGTGCTGTTCCGACCGTGTTCGTAAAAACGCCGTTGCCGGCACCATCAGTTCTAAGGTCGTCCCAGAACGCAAATATCGCGGTATCAAAGGACACGCTTGGAAGCGAACTGTTTGAGAAGGTAGTATTATTGTTGCCAAACACCAGAAAGCCATTCGAGCTGACCCTGCCGCTCGTAAATACCTGATTGTAGATGCGGACAGGGAACGGAAAATTGACCACCGATGTACATTCATCACAGCTGTTTATCGACGCTCCGGTGCCGGGCGTCAAGGTGCCGGCCGATTGTACGGCAGCGTAGTCGACTGAGCATGCCCAAGGCCGGTTTTGATCGGCCGAAGGATCAGATCGCTCGTTCCGTTCACGTTCGACTCGAAAGCCACTTAGCGGTGGAATGAGGCCGAGCTCCTCGCCGCGAGGCAGTGGTTCCTTCTTCGCCGAGTCCGTCGAGACCGGAGGATCACCCTGGGCTTTTGCCGGCTGATCGCCGACCCAAAGTGCGGCCGCGATCAAAAGAATGCCAAACAGCGGCAATATCATTCCATACGATGCATTGAACAATCTTCGAGTTTTTTTCATGACTACCTTTCCCTCCGTATCTAAGATCCCAATATTCCCGGCCGGTCCCGATATGCTTGCAACGCCAACAGGACAAACCCGACTCCTTAATCCGAAAATGGATCGTCGAAGACGGGGCCTCCAAGGGCGCTGCGTCCGGTCAAAACATCTGACGACGATCCCTATATCAGTGGCAATAATGTCCGATCACGCCAATAATAGAACAACTTAGCGGCGATTTCTACTAATAAATTACCTTTGCGGCCAGTGACGGGCTGCGTGGACGCAAAAATCCCGCAGTATTCCCCCGAAACGGGCCTGATCTTTTCCTCTCAGTCTATAAAGCGTATTTTTTGACAGAATTAGGTCAAAAAAAGAAAAAGTTTTTTCACTTCTGCTTCGACCGGCCAGTTAAGCACTCGCGAAATGCAACGATAGTTGTGTTTCTGTGTCTTTTCTGCGCTTTTCCGCCAAGACGTCAAAATCAGTTCATTTGTGCACAGTGTGCACTTCTCCGCCAGGCTGTATATACAAAGAGAAAGGTTTTGAAGTAACGTCGAGAAGGTCGGGCGTAAACGCAAGCGGCGAAGTAAGCCTCGACATCCCTGTCGCCCAGTATCGTTCGGCCATTATCTTAAGTACAACGAACATTACATAATGAAATTTACCGAAAAAGATAAAATGAAGGCCCTCGCTATCGTTCATGTCTTCGAGACCGGCAAGCCGTTCGGCGACTATGCGGCCTGCGTTGTTCTGAACGATGGCGCGGGCATTTCCTACGGCATCAATCAATTTACGCACCGATCGGGTTCGCTTGCGGCCGTTGTGAAGGCATATCTCGCCACACCCGCCGTGACGGGTCGCCAAATGCTGGCCAGCAAACTCCCAATGCTCAACGACCGGTCGGACGCATCGATCTCGAGCCTCGCCGCAGACCGCGAGTTCCGACGCGTTCTTAGTGCCGCGGCGGCGGTCGAGGAGATGCGCTCCGCACAGCGCGAGATCGCCTACACGCGTTACCTAAAGCCCGCGCTCGACGTCTGCGACACGATGCGCTTCGACAACCCGCTGTCGCTGGCGGTCGTTTACGATTCGTTGACGCACGGTTCGTGGGATTGGATCGCGGCTCGCGTGAATGCCGTCGTGCATTCCGCAGGTGCGGGAGCTCCGGTGAATGAGAAAGCCTGGATCACCGAGTATGTGCGAAGGCGTCACCGCTGGCTGACCGAGATCCGTCGCCTGCGCGTCACCAACTATCGAACAAAGTTCTTTCTCGACCAGATCGCCATCGGCAACTGGGATCTTAGGCTCCCGATCAGTGTGCAGGGCGTCAGCTTGACCGAAGAATTATTCAGGGATCATCCGACTACGGGCGAGCGCGTCACCGGGAGCAATGCCGAGGCGAATGAGGCCTCGGCGGCCGAGGAGTTCGGAGGAACAGAACCGGAGATGGAGATGTCGGCTGGCGACCTCGCTGCCGCGGCTATGAATGGATTTGAGAAGTTGGACACCGCCATTGTGGCCGCTACGAGGCGGAGCGACGCCGCCAAGTCAATGTGGGCAGCGATCGGCGGCAGCGTGACCCAGGCAGCTTGGGCGGTGTTTGGATTCTTTGTCGGACTTCCGCGCGAGATCTGGGTCGTCGTCGCCCTGATCGCCGCCGCATTTATGCTGCTCTACCTTTACCGGCAGCTCGTTTTGGGACGCATTCGCGAAACATCAGCCGGACGGATGACACCAACAAACGATCATGAATGACACGAAGAACCTTCTGCTGGCCTGGATCAGCTCGACATCGACCATCTTTGCAGCCTTTGACGGGGGCGAGTGGGTGGCGACCGTTTCCGCTGTCGTGCTGCCGATCTTGTTTTTTGCGATCGGTAAGACGATCGATGTCGCATTGCAGTTCCATTTCAAACGACGCGAGCGCGAACGCGACCGCGACACCGGCCGACGCTAAAGTCACGTGGCCACGTCAGCCACATGAGAACGAGTTATGAATAAGCATATCGAAAAAGCAATAAAAATGATCCGCGACAACGCAGCGCGCTATGAACGGGCCGAGCGTTACCACAATGGCGACCACGACCTGGCGTTCGCGACAGAGAAATTCGAGAACACGTTCGGAACGCTGTTTCGTGAATTCGCGCTGAATCTCTGCCCCGTGATCATCGATGCCGTCCGCGACAAACTGCGCGTCACCGGCTTTGCCGTTGAGGACTCAGGGCCATTCGACGGCCTGAGGGCCGAGACGCGCGGCCTCTGGAGCCGCGATCGAATGGCAACACGATCAAGCGAGGTGCACAAAGAGGCGCTCAAATGCGGTAATGCATATGTGATCGTCTGGCCGGATGAACGCGGCAACGCCGGATTCCACGCCAACCGCGCCTCGCAGATAGCCGTCGAATACGCTTCCGACTCAGGCGCTTCGATGGACTGGGCAGCAAAGATGTGGATAGATGCGGATAAGCGTATGCGTCTGAACTTGCTCTACCCCGATCGGATCGAGAGGTATATTTCTCGTACAAAAGCCGGCCCTGCGCCGGAAGCTTCCGAGATGACCGAATTTGCCGACAGTTCGCCGAGCGTGATCCCCAATCCCTACGGCGCCGTCCCGGTGTTCCATTTCGCAAACAACGCGGATATCGGGCAAAGCGGCCGCTCGGAACTTGATGCGGCGATGCCCGTTCAGGACGGGCTTAACAAATCCGTGCTCGACATGCTCGTTGCGATGGAGTTCTGCGCCTTTCGCCAGAGGTGGGCCGCGGGGATCGAGATCGATTACGATCCTGACGGCAAACCCATCGGGCCCTTCAACGCCGGGATCGAGCATCTCTGGATAGCCGGGAATCCGCAGGCAAAATTCGGCGACTTCGAGGCCGCGCAGCTCGACCAGTTCCTAAAAGTAAAAGATAGCTTCCGGATTGACATTGCGTCGGTCACCGGCACGCCATTGCACTATTTCCTCCAGAACAATGCGGGCCTGCCGAGCGGCGAGGCACTAAAGAAAAGTGAGACGCGCTTTGTCGCCAAGATCCGGGACCGGCAGGAGAGCTTTGGCCGGGTCTGGGCCGATGCGATGGCCTTCGCGCTGCGGATCGAGGGCAAACCGGATGTCAGGCTCATCACCGAATGGGAAGACCCGGCGCCGACCTCCGAACGTGAGTTTCTGGAGAACATCCTCCTGAAACGCCGGATCGGCCTGCCCGTCGAACAGGCCCTGATCGAAGCCGGGTATGGGATCGCCGATGTAGAAGCGCTCTTAGAACCGCGATCCGCTGAGGCCGGCGGTCGGGCAAACTGAGATCACGAGACCGGTTCCTTACGAAAATAGGCCGCGACCACCTTGCTGAAACCAAGTTTGATAATGAAAAGCGCGAGGCCGATCGCAAAGCCGACCGAGGCCATCCGGGCAAAGATGTCGTAGCCGAAATTGTTGGCCGACATTTCGGTCTCAAAAGCCGCCGAGACGGACCGCAGGGAAATGCCGAGGATGAAGAGCAGCGGCAAAAGTCGCAGATAAAGTCCGGCCCGGTGACGCAGGGCGATCAAGCGGATCGCGATGACGGGAACGGCGCAAAACAGCGCAGCGGAGCCGATGACCTGCAGGAGCGAGATCGATCTTGCCGGGCTTGAGATCCACCACACGAGGTCGACCGTCGTTCCTACTGCGCCGATGATCGCGATGAAACCTAGAGCCAGCCAAAGAACAAGCACGCTTATGGGTGTCGATCGGAACTTCATGCGATGTTACACGACGGCATCGGCGCCAAAGTTCCCACAAAAATGAACACTATGAACACAACGAAAAAACCAACAACGAATTTGCAATCGACAACGGCCGTCGAGAACGAGCCGGTGGCCGAGCCGGAAACCGGATCGGCAGCCGAGTTGTCGCGGCTTCGCGAAGAGAACCAGCAATTGAGAACGACCATGCGCGTCACCGCGGCTCGCCGGCAGATAACGGACGAGCTGGCTGCCGCCGGAGCGCGTTCGCCGGAGCTGCTTTTCGACGCGGTAAAGGGCGATCTGCAATTTGCCGAGGACGGCTCGCTGCAGAACGCGGCGGCGATAACGGCAATGCTGCGCAAGCGTTATCCCGAGCAGTTTGGGACGCAAGCCTTGGCGTCGATCGACGCCGCGGCCGGTGTTGCCCGGTCGCCCGGGTTGACCAAAGAGGCCCTCGCAAAAATGAGCGCGTCCGAGATCGCCGAACTCGATTGGGAAGACGTGAAGCGAACCCTCTCGAGATATTAGCTCCCGCACATTTGGGCGAAGGCCCGAAAGTGATCCAGATGACAAGTCCACGAGCTAAGGCTAGTGGCAATTAAGAAAAGAACACTATGGCATTAGAATTTATCCCCACAGTTTGGGCGGCGAGACTGCTTGTCGCTCTTCAGAGATCACTCGTATATGGACAAGCGAATGTATGTAATCGCGATTACGAAGGTGAGATCCGCGCGAGCGGAAATACCGTCAAGATAGCCTCGGTTGGCGACGTTACGGTCGATGATTACGTCACGAACGACGTGATCGCCGACCCCGAGATACTGACCGATGACGACCAATCGCTGCTGATAGACCAGGCGAAGTATTTCAATTTCTTTGTTGACAGCGTGGATCGTGCACAGCAAAACGTCAATGTTCTGGACGAAGCGATGCGTCGGGCATCGTGGCAGCTTCGCGATCGCGCCGATACATTTCTGGCGACAACCATGGACGCGGCAGTTCCAAGCGGTAACAAGATCGGCTCGGTCGCGACACCGATCGTTCCGACCAAGGACGACGCCTACGAATACCTGGTCGATCTCGGCGTATTGCTCGATGAGGCGAACGCGCCCATCGACGGACGCTTCGTCGTTGTTCCGGCATGGTTCCACGGCCTTCTGCTGAAGGACGAGCGGTTCGTAAAAGCCGGGACGCGCCGTTCGGACATCGCTATCCGCAACGGTGAGGTCGGCGAGGCTGCAGGCTTCACCATCCTAAAATCCAACAACGTCCCGAACACCGCCGGAGAAAAATACAAGATCATCGCCGGCCACTCGATCGCGACCACCTACGTCGACCAGATCGTTGACGTGCAGACCTACAAGCCCGAGAAACGATTCGGTGACGCGGTCAAGGGCCTCCACGTTTACGGGGCCAAAGTAGTCAGGCCAACCTGTCTTGCACAGTTGATCGCCGATAAGGAGTAAACATAGCCGTCAGCCGTCGGTCGTCAGCTGCCGGCCTTTTTTGGGGACGTTTTCTGACGGCCGACGGCTGAAAACCAAGAACTAATATGGATCCAATAGACAAACTAAAACAACTAACTGCCTGGGACGCAGATCCCGCCCTGACCGAAGACGAGCTCGAATCGGCCCTTGCGGCCTTCGCACTTGAAGATGCCGCCGGCCTCGCCCCGCTACACGAGGAATGGACACCGACCTACGACCTCTACGCCGCTGCGTCGCAAGCATGGCTCCTGAAAGCCGCAAAAGCCGCTGATCTGACCGACGAACCAACTGCTGGCATCGTGACCTCGAAGATATTCGAGAACTGCCGAGCCATGGCGAGGATATATGCGGCGAAGCGGAAGGGGGTAATCTCTTTAACCGGGTAAGGAATTTATATCGCGAGTCTTGCCGACTGGCCCTCGATCCAGAGCGTCAATGATCATGGTGGCGTGAGTTTCTGGCTCGTGTCGCACCGAAGGTGCCGAGTAATGTAGCCTGCGGCAACACCGCAGGAATGGTCGCGAAATAGCCCAAGCCGCAACGCGGCAGCGTAGATCGCGTGACAAATTCGAATGCCAACGATAACGTCGCCGCGTTGCGGCTAAAAGACCGATTTGATCCCGACCCAGGGCCTTGCCCTGGGCTAAATTGCCTAGCACCGTTGGTGCAAAGAAACCGAAGTTTGCTACCTCTCTTACTTCGGCTAAGTCCCCCACCAATACTTGCCCGGGCGGCTTGTCCTTCGGCTATGTCTGGTTTAAGGTGTCGGCATAGAGAGGCTCCCCGTTTTTCGTTGCGCAGCAGGTTGGCCAGAGCGTTTTTATCCGTGACGAGGGCCGTTCGGTATCTAGCTACTATTCTTTGGCGGCGAGCATCGTGCTTTCCGTCTGTGAGCCAAGATCACTTCGGGCCTGACGTATGACGTAACCGTTCTTGGCCCGGACGACCGTGTTGGGACGCGTAACCCTGATCTTGACCGAACGCCGTTCGCCGGGCTGGCCCGGATTCCCCGGGTAGTAGCCGATCGAATACTGCCGGCGAAGTTCCTCAGCAACACCGGCGAACGATGCTTCGAGGTTCTTTATATCCGCGGCGTCGAATATGCGGCCGCCGGTGCTTTCGGCAAGTTTGGTCAAATACTCTTTTCCCCTAGCGTATTCAGCGGGGCTTGATCCGCGTGCGGGGCTGCGGAAAACGCGTGGGTCGATCGTAATGCCGCGGGCCGCCATCATGTCTGCGATGTCCTTTGGAAGAGCAGCCGGCATGCCTGTCGCCGTCGAAACTACTCCGCTCGCCGTCTGCGTATCGTAACGGATCGGGTAGATCAGGGCGTCAACTTCCTGAACACCGGCAAGCGAGCTCTCCAGCGATGCTGACCGCGATGTCGTATCTACGCCGTCTGTAAAGATCACTACAGCCTTGCGGCCGGTTACTTTGATGATGTCGAGATCGGTCACGACCGCGACGGCGTCATAGAGGCTCGTTCCGCTGCCGAAATTTGCCTTGTATATTGCGGAGTATATCTTTTGTTTGTCGGTCGTCGGCTCTTCGGTCAGGGAGCGGACACGTTGGTCGAACGCGACCACCATCACCTTGTCTGTCGGGCGCAGCTGATTGACGAAGGTCACTGCCGCGTAGTGGATCTCGTCGATCTTGTACTTGGTCGAAGGACTGGTGTCGATCAGCAGTATTACAGTAAACGGTTGTTCTTCCGACTGAAAGTAAGTGATGTCCTGGAGCACACCGTTGTCGTATATCTTGAAATCCTTCTTCTTCAGGCCCGGGATGAACCGTCCCCTCTTATCGAGCACCGACACAGGGGTCGTGACGAGGTTGGTCTCGACGGTTATCACTTCGTCGTCGGCAGTTACCGACCTGGCGGGTGTCGACGACGGAGATGGGCCGTCTTTGAGGACGGGCGGCTTAGCGGGATCGCTGCCCTTCAAAACCGGAGGCGTGTCCTGCGCCGGCAGTACCGCCGATAAAGCACAAACGGTGATGGAAACTACAAAAAAACGAGCAGCCTTACGCATGGTTCTTCCTCCTGAATCCTTTGTTTTGTGGTCTTGGTAGACGAGCGTTATCTGGACGGCCAGGCCAAGTCGCGACAATGCGACACGGACGCGAAAAGGGACGTTCGCGGCAGGTCAATCTGCTTGACACATATGCTTAGACGCAAAATGCAGAAAAAAGGTTACAATCGGCGATCAAGGAAACCTCCCCGGGGATCGGAAAGTATATCCATCGGGATCCACTCTGTTGTATCGCGCTCCTGTCACATGAACCATCGACATCGCTACCAGAGTTTCCAAAAGCTTGCTGCTAGTGATCCGGGTAGTGTAGATCCATTCACAGTGTGGATTTGAACAAATTCGTCGATCCCCGTACGGAGTGGTACGCGGACTGCTATTGATCTCAACAGAGACAAAAAAAGGCCGCCGATCCGGCAGCCCCACGAAAAGATCGTCTTGTAGCGATAGTTAAGCTAGTTCGTTGAAAATACCTGCACTGTTTTGCGTCCGAAGCGTCGTGCTTCGCTGCAATTCGGTACCCAGATATCAAGTTTTTTACCCTTGATCGCACCGCCTGTGTCCGAAACAAGGTACTTTCCGCTCCACGGACCGGCATTTATCGTAACGGTTGAGCCCAGTTTGAGCACGCGGGGATCGGCGGCGATGATACCTCTGCGAACACCGTGCCCCATTGCCGTTCTTCCTTTCAAACAGTAGGCGGTCGCGGAGAACGCCCCACGGCTGGCTCCGGCTCCGACTGCCCTCGACGACCCCGTGGTCTTAACGAGCTTTTTGGTGTCGTCCTGTACCTCCGCCAACGAGAACTCGACCCCATCAGGGGTGATCGTGGCTTCAGTTTCCTCAGTAATATTATCTTGTATTATTTCGAGCGAATCATTCGCTATGGCGAGAGCCGATCCAGCCGGAACATTTGCGTAAATAAAGACAACGCACATGCTCAAAAGGGCAAGGACCGCGCCTCCTCTAACGAGATTTTTCATCAATCATTCTCCTAAAATTCGTACCCCGTTTAAACGCAAAAATAGTGTCCGAAGATTTGGGTCATCAGCCACTATTCGCGTCGAACGAAGACTGTTTCGGCCGACGAATTTCGACCTGTTTCCGTCCTCCCGTGAGTCGGAACTTAGTACCAAGATATCAGCTAAGGGAATATATGTCCACTCGGGTCGCGGCCGAAACTCCTTATATCATATGCAATTGCTGTATTTGCGGGCGCTTACGCAGATAAAAAAAACTTATCCCTGCATACATTTGGGCAGCGTTCTGTAGAAAGAAACGATAATAATCAGACCAATCTCCACGGTCGTACGTCTTATTCTCCGAAGCTCGGATCAAGCAGTTTCTGTTCGAGTTCTTTCCCCAAACGTGGCGGCCATATTCCATTATTCGGCCGTCCTCCAAAATCCAGATCAAGATCAATAAGGAGCAGTTATGAAAAACAAGCTTTTCGGTATTCGTGTGCCATTTTACATCCTGGGGATCGTTCTAGTCGTATGCTCAGCAGCCAGTCTGAGAGCTTCGTGTATTGACGAACTGGTCAATATTCCCGCAACGGACCTCGCCGCATTGATCGGCGATATCCAGGCGGATTGGGCCTCGCGAGAGGCGGCCCACACCGTCGCCGGCTTCAAGGTAGTGCGGTTCGACGGAACAACGACCAAGGCCGAGACCGTCTATGCGGGCTTCAAATACAAGCTTATCTCTCATCGGATCGACGGGGATAACGATGGTTCGGTAAATGACCTTCACTATGCCTTGATCCGATATCCGAAAGACTATGTCGCAGGATCAGGCCCATATCCCGTGCTGGTGCTCAACCATGGCGGGGCCGGAGGTGTGTCATTCGATTACCTTATGGATTTCGATGCCAGCCTTCCGGACGACTACGTGGCGAGGAATTTCTTCGTCGTAGTTCCTTCGTACCGGGCCGAGAAGATCTATACACAAGATCTGTTTTCGAGCATCGGATTTCCCGATCAGATCTTTACGTCCGAAGGGGTTCAGAGCATTCTAAACTATGATGTTGATGATGTTATGGTCCTGCTCAAAGCCGTACTTGCCAAGATCCCCGACACCGATCCGACCCGTGTCGCAGCATATGGAACGAGCCGAGGCGGCGGCGTAACGTTGCTGCTCGATGCACGTAGCCCGAAGATCAAACGGACGGTCGATTTCTTTGGCCCGTCGGACATGATCCTGTATTCCGATCTGATGATAGATTACGCCTGCAGCGGAATTACCATCACCAATCCGTCGCGACACGTTATCAAACCCGCCGTCGATACATACCTCGCCGGAGATCTCTACCTGGCGCGACGTATGCTGATCCAGAGTTCGGCGGCATATTTCCCGGCCGGGTTCAAAATGCTTCAAATGCACCACGGGCTCGACGACGAGGCAGTCGGCTTTGAGCACACGGATCGGATGGCGGAGGCGATCGATACCTATGTCGACGGCGGCGGTTTCCCGATCCCGAGTTATGAAAAATGGCTTTATGCCGGTGGCGGACACAGCGTCGGCAGCTTGACCGGCCAAGGCGACCGCGTTCGGGAGTTTCTGGGCAGCCTTTAGAATCCCCGCGGCCCCGTCGAAGATGCGATGGTTTTTTTGCGCAAGACTTTGGTATGATTGGATGGCGATTCGGGCATTCTCGCCCTTCGCCATCCTATAGCCTACATTTCTTTGCGAGGTCAATATGCGCGAAAGACGCCAGGGTGCGAGGTACGTAATATCGTTTCCGATCCGTGCAAGATGGAGGGACGAAAACGGGAAGGAGGTCATCCAGGAGGGCTTGACCGATAACGTCGGCCCGCACGGAACACTCGTCTATCTGCCGCGCGTGCTTCCCAGCGTCGGCGGCAAGGTACATCTCACAGTCACCGAAAATCCTGACGACGAGGTCACTGTTGTAGGCGAGGTCATCCGTCTGGAACGAAACGCCTCTCATCCGCAGGCCGCCCTAATGCTCACCGAAGGCCTTCGCGAATGGAAAAAGAAAGTGTGGGAATTCGCCGGAGCTACGATCGCCGCCCAAGAGCCGGAGAAGGCCGACGACTGGTAGAGATCAGTCGCAATTCGGAACCCCAGGAAAGCTCGGCATCTGATCCGAAACGATCCAGGTCCAAAAGGTCCATATCGTTATTTTCCGCTCACAAAAAAGAGACACTATATATGAAAATCCTAGTTTTGGGTGCCGGACGCATGGGGAACGGAGCCGCTTTTGACCTAATTCACAACTCACCCGAAGCCAAGGCCGTTACCGTCGCGGACTTCGATCTGCAAAAGGCGGAAGCCGTGGCTGCGTCGGTCGGTACTTCGCGAATTGAGGCTCGACACATTGATGCTTCGAATTACACGGATGTTGTCGATCTTTTTCGTGGGCACGATTCGGTTATCTCCTGCGTGAATTATTGGTACAACGTCTCGCTCTCAAAAGCGGCTATCGAGGCCGGTGCAAACTTCTGCGACCTCGGGGGCAACAATTATATTGTCGATGAACAACTTGCTCTTGATGATGAAGCGAAGGCAGCCGGAGTAAATATTATCCCCGATTGCGGGCTGGCACCCGGAATGGTTTCGATCCTCGCAATGCACGCCGCGGCCCGATTCGATTCGGTCGATGAGATACACATCCGCGTTGGCGGCCTGCCGCAGGACCCGCAGCCGCCGCTGAATTACCAACTCGTATTCTCGGTCGAAGGATTGATCAATGAATATGTCGAGGTCGCACGCGTGATCCGCGACGGCCAGATAACTGAGGTGCCGTCGATGACTGAGATCGAGGCGTTATCATTCGACGGCTTCCCGCCGCTCGAAGCCTTTCAAACCAGCGGCGGCACCTCGACGCTGCCGGACACCTTCCTCGGCAAGATCCGAGAACTTGATTACAAGACCATCCGCTATGCCGGCCATTGTGAGAAGTTCAAGGCGATGATCGACCTCGGCCTTTGTTCAAGTGAAGAGATCGTCGCCGATTTCGTCAAGGTAAAGCCGCGAAAGGTTTTCGGCGAGCTGCTCCAGCAGCACCTTCCCGCTGACGGGCCCGATTATGTGCTGGTTCGAGTCGAATGCGTGGGCGACGGCAAGCGTCTGAGATATGACATTGTCGATAAGCTCGACGAGGTGACCCGGATGAGTGCCATGATGCGCACGACGGCCTTCCCGGCCTCGATCATCGCTCAGCTGATGGCAAAGGGCGAGGTCCTCTCACGCGGAGCGACCCCGCAGGAAAAGGCCATCGATCCGGACAAATTTATCGCCGAACTCGCTCGCCGGAACATTACGGTCAGTGAAAAATGGCTTTGAGCTATCGCTCGGATCGAACTGCCATACAACCCTTGTTATTTTTCCAGCCCGACTACCAACAAAAAACGGCCGCCCGTAATTGAGCGGCCGTGATCTGGTTACCGATCCCCGTCGAGCTAGGTACTGATACCCACAAGCCTCGGGTTGGCTTTCTTCTGCAAGAGCTTCTGCAGTTTGAGTCTCGCCTTGTGAAGCTGCGACTTCGATGTGCCTACCGAGCAGCCGAGGATCCGGGCAACCTCTTCGTGTTCGAAGCCTTCGACGTCGTGTAGGACGAAGACGTTCTTGTAACCCTTCGGAAGCTGTTCGATCGCGTTGTCGAGGGCGATCTTGTCGACGATCCTCATGCGGTTCGGATCGCTCGTGCCGGTTACCATCTGGTCGGGCGTTTCACCCTCCTCGGTGGTCTTTTCGTATTTCACCGTCCGTTTGCGGAAGTGCATCAGAACCTGGTTCACCGTCATCCTATGCAGCCAGGTCGTGAAGGCCGAATCCCCGCGAAAGCTGCCGATCTTGCGATAAAGCTGGATAAAAACATCCTGCGTCAGATCTTCAGCCTCGGACGGGCTCTGGAGCATTCGCAGGCAGATCGAATAAACACGTCTGTGATGTCTTTTATAGATCTCTTCGAAGGCGACCATGTCGCCCTCGGCCGCCCGCTGCGTGAGATCAAAATCCTTCGCCGCTGCAAGGTTCACCGCCGCGATGGCGTTATCCAAGAAAACTACGTCGTCGGTATCGATCCCTTGTTCGCTATGAAAAACCGGAAAATTTAATGTGTCAGTTGTCATTGTATTTCCCCCCTCGCAGATGAGACCCTTCAATTGCCGTGCCACACACATTATGAGTCGCGAATAATTGCATTTTAGACGCCCGCGGCCATGCTTTTGTTCCAATTTTTGGGCATATTTCTGTATTCGTACGTCATCAAAGAGCAGATGCTAGGCCTACTGCGAACTGAACGTATGTGAGAGTTACACGTTTTGGTGTACCTTGTTAACGTATTTTCTTTCAGGGTTCGCATTGAAGGAATAGGTGTTAGAATCTATCGCATAGTACATGGCAAGAGATAGATCCGGTTGGATGATGGCTTTATTCCCCAAGTTAGGTTTGCGTGCACTCGGAGCCGCAATTTTTTTGGCGTGCGTCTTCAGTCTTGCGGTTGTCGCTCAGGAGGCGGGTCAATTTCAATACAAAAGCCAGGAAATATCGGAGACCGACGGGATACCGGTGCTCATCAAGCACCTGCCGGATTGGGAGAATCGTCGTGACACGATCCGGTTCGCCAGAAGTACCGCAGACCTGAAGGCCGCGCTTGGCGAACGAGCGATCTTGGATCAGATAGATTTTTCGGCAGGCACCGAGGCGGTTACCGCCCAATACGAGGCCGGGCGACTATTGATCGTCGAGTTTGCCAGTCCGCAGGGTTCGATCGATGCCGACCAGAAGATACAGGCTGCCATTTCTCGAACCGACGACGGACGAACCTTCTACCGCAGGATCGGCAATTATAATGTCGTCGTTTTCGATGGAGCGGGCAGCCGTGCTGCAAACGCTCTGATCGACGAGGTCAAATACGAGAAGCAGATCCACTGGCTCGGCAAGAACCCATTTGCCATCAGTGCGGAGCGCGCATTCGTTATTACAACGACCGACATTTTCATCTCTACCCTGTTGGTGATCATTGGCGGAGTGGTTTTCTCTATCCTCGCCGGATTGGTCGTCGGGTATCTGTTCTTCAGGCGTCGCGAGAGCATTCGGGCAAAGATGACGACCTTCTCCGATGCCGGCGGCATGACCAGGCTGAATCTCGACGGGTTTACGCCTGAGATCTTACCTGACCGGCTACTTGGAGACTAGGTGGGCCTACGGCAAGGCGGCGATCAGCCGGTCGATGTCCTCAATATTATTGAAAAAGTGGGGAGAGATCCTTAGCCTGTCGCCGCGCGGGCTAACGATGACGCCCTCAGCCTCCAGTGCCGATGCGATCTGGCCAGAAGTAAGGCCTCCGAGGTGTTTGACACATACGATAGCGGTCTTTTCCCCCGGGCGGCGTGAGCTGACGATCTCGTAATCCTTGCCGCCGAGGCCGTCGCAGAGCGTATCTGTCAGTTCCGCCAGATGTTTCTCGATACTTTCCGAACCCACTTCGATCAAGAGTTTCAGACTCTGTTCGAGGCCGTAGAACAGGGCCGCGGGGCCTGTTCCGCTTTCCCAGGCAAGAGCCGTCGATTTGAAGGGCTGTACCCGATCATCGAAATCCCACGGTTCTTCCACGCTGATCCAGCCCAAAAGAGTTGGTTTGACCCGATCACGGGCACGATCTGAGAGGAAAATATGTCCGCAGCCTTCCGGAGCACAGAGCCACTTGTGGCTTGCCCCGCATGCTGCATCAACGTACTGGGCCGGCAGATCGAACGGTATCTGGCCAAGGCCCTGAATGACGTCAACACAGAATAGTGCATCTACCGCCCTTGCTGCCCGGCCGATCCTTTCGAGATCGGCCCTGAAACCGGAAGCGAACTGCACGGCCGAGATGGCCACCACTTTCGTTCTCGCATCGATCAAAGAGATCAGCTCGTCCTCATCGATCCTTCCTTCACGTTCGGGAGATAGACGCAATTCTATGCCGAACTCATCCCTAACTCTTCGCCAAGGGTAGAAATTGGCCGGAAACTCGCGCTCGAAGCTCACTATATTGTCGCCCGCCTGCCAATCTAGTCCGTTCGCTATCGATGCAATACCATCCGAGGTGTTTCGCACAAAAGCGACCTGATCATTGCGCACATTCAGCATCGATGCGATCAGGCCCCTGCAGCGATCCTTTGTCGCGACCCACTCATCAAAATGAAGCGTGCCGTTTGCTGCGACATCGGCGATCTGCCAGTTGATGGCTTCGATGGCAGTTCTCGGGATCGTCGAAACCGCCGCGCTGTTCAGATATGTGTATTTCTCTGCCGCTTTGAATAGTGATCTGATCTCATGGTTCATAAGATTTCCTTTGACAATGTGCAGTTTTAAGACCGATTATAAAAGATTGTAGAGCGAAGTCTTAGTCGCTCGTGAATATGTTGGAGCTGCGAAAGAAAAATCAGGTCGATTTTGGGCTTGTTTCCGTGTTTGACGACACTGACATTGAGGTCACGCATATCGCCAAAGAATCTCGTCAGGGCCTTTGGACTGAAGGTTTTAAGCTGATTCGCGATATTTTTCTTATCATCGTTGTCTTTATTCTTTTCGGCGTGTTTTTTGTCCAACCGGTCGTTGTAGAGGGGACATCGATGCTTCCTCAGCTGCACGATGGCGAACGGTTGCTGGTCAACAAGCTCGTATATTACCGCATTCAGAGCGTTAGTTGGGGCCACATTGAGAGGGGCGATATCGTCGTATTCTGGTTCCCTAACGACCCCGATAAATCCTACGTCAAACGAGTCATCGGGCTGCCGGGCGAGACTGTCGAGCTTCGCAACGGCCGCGTTCTCGTTGATGGCCGGGAATTGAACGAAGATTACCTTGACAAGGAATTCACCCAAACGATGCCGCCTCCCATGATCAAGAAGGTCGAGGACCATCACTATTTTGTGATGGGTGATAATCGCGATAATTCTTCCGATTCCAGATATTGGGGCCTGGTTCCGGAAAAGTATATCTACGGGAAAGCATTCTTCCGCTATTGGAAACCATCGAACATTGGTTTCCTCGAACACGGTGAATATGACCCCAGTATCCCGACAACACCTGCAAATAAAGGCGACGCCGGCTCAGGCGATAGGTAGGAGACAGTTGTCAGTGGTCAATCGTCAGTTGTCGGCTCTTTCTGACCACCGATCACCGACAACTGACAACTACCTTTCTATCGGTTAAAATCTGTCACTTATGGCTAAGGCGATCCTTGTTCTGGAGGA
The DNA here is from genome assembly GCA_021463165.1 of Pyrinomonadaceae bacterium. GTDB lineage: Bacteria > Acidobacteriota > Blastocatellia > Pyrinomonadales > Pyrinomonadaceae > OLB17. The sequence goes on from JAJTWY010000022.1 coordinate 18,019, forward strand.
TGGACGTTCGTTCGAAGGTATTTCATTTGGTGCCGATGGCGAGAGATTTGGCGAAATGGTCTTTAACACCTCGCTGTCCGGTTATCAGGAGATACTGACCGATCCGAGCTACGCAGGCCAGATCGTTTGCATGACGTACCCGCTGATCGGAAATTACGGGGTCAACGATCAGGATGTCGAGTCCCGCCGTCCGTGGGTCGAAGGATTTGTCGTCCGAGAGGCGAGCCGTGTTCGCTCAAACTTCCGCTCGACGAAGTCGCTTCAGGATTATCTGAAAGAGAACGATATCGTCGGTATCGAGCATATCGACACCCGTGCGCTGGTGCGGCACATCCGCGATAAGGGTGCAATGCGTTCGGCGATATCTACCGTTGACACCGATGCGGGATCGCTCCTCACCAAGGTTCTCGCCTCGCCCGAGATGGCAAACCGCGAACTCGCCAGCGCCGTCACCGTCGAAGAAAATTATGCCTACCAAGAGGCGGAAACACGACCGGTAGGGAGTGTGCTCAACACTGAACCCAGATACCACGTCGTAGCCTACGACTTTGGTGTAAAGACCAATTCCTTACGCGAATTCGCCAAATTCGGTTGCAGGATCACAGTCGTCCCTTCCGATTCGACGGCCGATCAGGTACTCGCGCTCGCCCCCGACGGCATCTTCCTCTCAAACGGACCCGGCGATCCCGCATCGATGACATCGGTAGTTGAGGAGATCAAGAAGCTCGCGGCCAGCCAGACGCCGATCTTTGGCATCTGCCTCGGGCATCAACTTCTTGGTGAAGCCTTTGGCGGGAAAACTTACAAACTAAAATTCGGCCATCGGGGCGGCAACCAGCCGATCAAGGATCTAACCACCGGCAGGATCGAGATCACGTCGCACAACCACGGCTTCGCTGTAGATAGAGACTCGCTTCCGCCCGATGTCGAGGTCACGCACATCAACCTAAACGACCAAACGGTCGCCGGCCTCAGGCACAAGACGCTGCCTGTTTTCTCAGTACAGTACCACCCCGAATCGGCTCCCGGCCCCCATGACAGCGAATATCTTTTCGAACGGTTTATCGAGTTGATGAACCGATAGCATTCCGAATGCCGACGACTATCCAATAAAAGAAGGCCGCGACGAACGCGGCCCGCTTGCTCAACTCTGGCGTGACCTCACTATTGTCCGATACCGTAAATATAGGGAGCGATCACCAGCGATACGATCGACATCAGCTTGATCAGGATGTTCATCGACGGGCCAGAAGTGTCTTTGAAAGGGTCACCGACCGTGTCGCCCGTGACCGAGGCCTTATGCGGCTCCGACTTCTTGAAGAATGTTTCACCATTGATCTCAACGCCCTTCTCGAACGACTTTTTGGCATTGTCCCAGGCGCCGCCCGCGTTGTTCTGGAAGATCCCCATCAGAACTCCTGAGACCGTTACCCCTGCGAGCAATCCGCCAAGAACTTCCGGACCGAACGCGAATCCGACGACAACCGGCGTTATTAACGCGATCGCACCAGGCATCAGCATTTCGCGGATCGAGGCTTGGGTCGAAATAGCCACGCATTTCTCATATTCGGGTTTTGCTTCATGTTCCATTATTCCCGGAATATCCCGAAATTGTCGCCGAACCTCCTGCACCATATCCATTGCGGCTCTACCGACAGCCTGAATACAAAGTGCGGAGAAGATGAACGGGATCATCCCGCCGACGAACAGACCGCCGAGCACATTTGCCTTGTAGATATCGATCCGATCGATACCCGCCATACCTACAAAGGCTGCAAAAAGCGCGAGGGCGGTCAAGGCTGCTGATGCGATGGCAAACCCTTTTCCTGTTGCCGCAGTCGTATTTCCAACCGCGTCGAGTATATCGGTCCTTTCCCTAACTTCTGCCGGCAATTGGCTCATTTCGGCTATGCCGCCGGCGTTATCGGCGATCGGGCCGAAGGCGTCAATGGCAAGCTGCATGGCGGTCGTCGACATCATGCCGGCCGCAGCGATGGCAACGCCGTATAAGCCCGCAAAGTGATAGGAAACGACAATACCTGTTGCAAGCGTGAGAATAGGGATGACGGTCGATTTCATTCCGACCGAGAGGCCGCCGATGATGTTGGTCGCATGACCGGTCGAGGATTGTTGCACGATCGACATGACCGGCTTCTTGCCCATCGCGGTGTAGTATTCGGTGACGAAGCTCATGATGGCTCCGACGACGAGGCCGACTACGATGGCATAGAAGACGTCCATCCGCGTAAATGACGTGCCGCGCAGCGTGATCGTGCCTTCGGGGAGGATCCACATCACCGCGAAGAATGCGGCGATGACGGTCAGGATGATCGACGACCAGTTACCCAGATTCAAAGCGTTCTGCACGCTCGATTTATCATTGCTGATCCGTACAAAGAACGTTCCGACGATCGAAAAGATCAGCCCCAGCCCGCAAATGATCATCGGCAGAAGGATCGGCGACATCCCGCCTAGACTGTCCGTGACTTTGATCTCCTGACCGAGGACCATCGTTGCCAGAATGGTTGCGACATACGATCCGAAAAGGTCGGCGCCCATGCCCGCAACGTCACCAACGTTGTCGCCCACATTATCGGCGATCGTAGCAGGGTTTCGAACGTCATCTTCGGGAATCCCAGCCTCGACCTTGCCGACGAGGTCGGCGCCGACGTCAGCAGCTTTTGTATAGATACCGCCGCCGACACGTGCAAAAAGCGCGATCGATTCGGCCCCGAGCGAGAATCCGGTCAGGACCTCGATAGCAGTCTTAACTTGATTTGCTCCGAGCCCGGCAAAGATCGCGAGAAACACGATGAACAGCCCGCCGAGACCCAAAACCGCGAGGCCCGCGACGCCCAGACCCATGACCGTTCCGCCGGTGAAGGAAACCTTCAGAGCCTGTTTCAGCGAGGTTCGTGCCGCCTGCGTGGTTCGGACGTTGGCTTTGGTGGCGATCTTCATACCGACATAGCCGGCAGTTGCCGAGAACACGGCGCCGATAATAAAGGCAAGGGCTATCAGCCAGTGCGAATGGATCTGCCGTCCGCCGATCTGATGGATCGTGCCTGAATAGGCCAGCAGTGCCGCGGTTATCACGACGAAAATGCTAAGCACACGCCACTCGGCCTTGAGGAACGCCATCGCGCCGTCGGCGATATAGCCGGCGAGCTCCTTCATGTTCGCATCGCCCGCATCCTGTTTGCTCACCCAGGCCGACTTGTAAGCCATTACCAGCAAACCAATTAGCCCGAACACGGGCACCAGATAGATCACGTAATCGTTCATATTGTCTCGGTTTTGCACACGCTGCCACGGAAGCTCCATACTGACAAAGTGCGCTGAATATCAAAATTATTGATTATCGAATAAATACTGCTATTTAACAAACGCCGAGCACGGGGCAATCGTCTCTTCTGTATAATCAGGTTCATGGACGAGCTTATCAAGATATTTGCAGTCGCCGTGGGTGGCGCCGGCGGGGCAGTGCTGAGACATCTGTTCAATATCTCGCCGCTGGCTAAGGTTTTCGAGTGGTTCCCGCTCCCGACATTTGTTATTAATGTGGTCGGTTCGTTTCTGATCGGGTTTCTGCTTGTCCTGTTCGCCGACCGTTTTGTGGTGAGTGAGAACATTAGGCTGGCGGTGATCGTTGGTTTTTTGGGGGCTTTCACCACGTTTTCGACGTTTGAGATGGAGATCTTCAATCTCGTCCGCGAAAGGCATTTTGTAACGGGTATTGCCTATCTCATGCTCAGTATCGTCGTCGGACTGGCGGGCGTGATGGCGGGCGTCGCGTTAGGAAAGCGGGTTTAGGCGGGATCTGGCTTCAAGGGCGATGCGTACCGCCTCACGAGCCGACTCCGCGGTCGCGGTCAGATGGCCCATCTTCCGCCCTTTGCGCGGCTCGAGCTTACCATAGATATGGAGTTTGACATTGGGGTCTGTTAGCGAGCGGGCCCAATTTGGCTCGCCATTCTCCCAAATGTCGCCTAGCAAGTTCACCATGGCCGCCGGCCGGTGAAGATCGACAGACCCAAGCGGTAATCCGCAGACGGCCCGAAGCTGCTGTTCAAACTGCGAAGTGATGCAGGCGTCAAATGTGAGGTGGCCCGAATTATGCGGCCGCGGCGCCAGTTCGTTGACAAGCAGCCTTTCGTCAGTCGTCAGAAAGAACTCGACGCATAACGTACCGACGTAGCCGAGTGTGTCGACAATAGCTCGGGCGATATCGACCGCCTCGGCGAACACCCGCTCCGAGACGGCCGCCGGAGCAAATGAAACATCGAGGATATGATTGCGATGCTCGTTCTCGATCACGCCGTAATGTACGAAATTGCCAGCCTGGTCTTGTGCGCAGACGACCGAAACCTCTTTTTCAAACGGAACGAATGCCTCGAGAACCGATTCGGCATTGTTCAGCCCGGCAAAGGCCGGATCGATATCGTCCTCATTGCTTATCTTTGATTGGCCTTTGCCGTCATAACCAAATCCGGCAGTTTTTAGAACGCAAGGGTAGCCGAGTTCGCTCACCGCACCCCGCAGCCCCTCGAGATCGGTGATCCTTTGAAAGGGCGTGACCGGGAAGCCGTTCGAGGAAAGAAACGTCTTTTCCCGTAGCCGGTTCTGCGTCGTGTGAAGTATCTCGCCTCGCGGATGAACCTCGATAAATTCGGCAGCAGCCTCGACCGCAATCGCCGGCACGTTCTCAAACTCAAAGGTGACCACATCGACGCTCTGCGCGAAGGTTCGAACCGCCAGCAGGTCATGATAGTCAGCTTGTGTCTCAATGTCCGCAACCTGGCCGGTCGGCGTATCGCTGTCCGGTGAGAAGGTGTGAACGCGATATCCCATCTTCCGCGCCTCGATGGTAAACATCCGGCCAAGCTGTCCGCTGCCGAATATACCGATAGTCGATCCTGGAAGTATCTGTTTGGTCACGAATGAAAGAAAGCCACAGATTAACACAGATAGACACGGCTTAGGCACGAGCGGTTAGACGCGCGCATCCCGATCTGTATTCTCTTTGCGGCCTTTGCGTCTTTGCGTTACAACCCTTTCCCAACGCAAAGACGCGAAGATCGCAAAGAAGACCTTCCAGCATGACGTTGTTTCCCGGAATGTTTAGTTGGCAAAGTACATCGATTATCCCGGTATCGTTATTTCAGCTTTGATCGCAGAACTGTCCTGGTCTGTTTCGACCGAAACAAATGAAGCTTCTTCCGCAGTTCTGGCCGCGAATTTGCGAGTATCGAGACGGCCAAAAGCGCCGCATTCTTTGCGCCGGCCTGACCGACGGCGAGGGTTCCGACCGGCACGCCGGCGGGCATTTGGATTATAGAAAGCAAGGAATCAAGGCCCTTAAGGGCCCTGCTCTCGACAGGCACGCCGAGGACGGGCAGCACCGTTTGCGAAGCGCACATCCCCGGCAGGTGGGCGGCTCCGCCCGCCCCTGCGATGATGACCTCGATGCCGCGTTCCTCGGCCGCCTTTGAGAATTCGAAAAGCAGGTCGGGCGTTCGATGCGCCGAGACGATCTTGCTTTCATGCGGCACACCAAATTCATCGAGCGTAAGCGAGGCGATCTCCATCGTCGGCCAGTCCGATTTGCTGCCCATGATGATGGCCACAACCGGCTTATTCTTTGTGGACTTTCGGGTCATATATGCTCACAACTATCCCGCCAAGATATGCTTCGTCTGCCCAGCAGATGCGGCCGTCAACGTAGCAGATGTGGCTTTCGTACCGTTCACTTGTGTCGCGGTAGAACGCTTCGAACCCGCCGGAGATAGACACGTTACCAAATCGTAGTGGCCGACCGTCCTTGTCCGTCGCCCCTTGGCCACAATCGGCACAAATATATCTCGGATACCTCGGCGAGGGTTCGCCCCGGCTTCCGCAGATAGGGCAGTTAACTAATGTCAGCGTTCAAGTTCACCTGCGATCACCGATTCAAATTTATCCCAGGCATGGACTGAGCTCCGCCAATAGACTATCTCGCCATGTTTACTTAGGACGATATTCTTCGGATAGCCAGAAAAGCGGAAGGTCTTGAGCAGCGGCTCGGCTTCCGCGATCTGGATGTAATCGAACTTCTCTTTCGAAATGTATTTCCGAACTTCGCCTGCGTGGTCGGGTGTGATCGCAAGGAATACGACGTCGTCACGGCCCGCAAATCTGGCTTTCAATTGATTCAGCTTCGGCTGATGCGCCCGGCAGGATGCACAGCCGATAAACCAAAAGTTGAGTACCACGACCTTGCCCTTGAGCATTGCCGCGTCTATTTTCTTTCCATCGATCGTTTTCCCGAGTATTTCGGGTGCGGCCATTCCTTCCTGCGGGATCTTCTGCAAACGAAACTCGATCGTTCCATCGTCGAGCGTTCGGACGATCGTCGCATCCTGATAATGAAAATTCGCCATCCGTATGTCGACGAATTCGTTGTTTGAGATCAGATTGCCGTTATGATCGCGAAAGATCTCTTTCGGGGCCGGTCCCTTCTCGTTCTGCGCTAGACTGACGACAGACGAGCCGATCAGCGCGGCTATCACGGCTGCCCACACTCTTATGTTCCCGATCATCCGTACCATTTCTAACACGAACACTTTGCTCGCAATTTTCCTGATCCATGCAGGAACCAGTCAAGGTCTGGCGTCCATTTAGATATCTCCAGTTTACACCAGAGGAAAGGAAAGTGATCAGGTTATCAGCATCGACACGACGATTCAGCACCCGGGAATGAGTGCAAATTTACGTTTTCCCGAAAATCGACCTAAAATAGATCAGTTATCATTCATCCGAACTCATATTAAACAGGCAACAGAATGGCAGAAAAATCGAAGATATACTACACATTGACGGACGAAGCTCCGCTGCTCGCGACTTATTCTTTCCTACCGATCGTAAAGGCATTTGCGAGATCAGCCGATATCGAGATCGAGGTTCCGGACATCTCGCTTTCCGGGCGCATTCTTGCAAACTTCCCCGAATCTCTCGATGCCGACCAAAGAGTCCCCGATGCCCTTGCGGACCTGGGCGAACTGGCGACCAAACCCGAGGCGAACATAATTAAACTTCCGAATATTTCGGCTTCGGTTCCCCAGCTCGAAGATGCGATCGCTGAACTCCAGAGACAGGGCTATGCTGTGCCGAATTATCCGGCGGAACCCAAGACAGACGAAGAGAAAGCGGTCAACAAGAAATACGCAAAAGTCCTCGGCAGCGCCGTAAATCCCGTGCTCCGGGAGGGGAACTCGGACCGTCGTGCCCCGAAAGCCGTCAAGAACTACGCAAAAGCGAATCCTCACCGGATGGGAGTATGGAGCACAGATTCAAGAACGACGGTCGCACATATGAGCGGTCGAGACTTCTATGGAACCGAGAACTCTACCACGGTCAAGAACGCCGGCGAATTCAGGATCGCCTTCTACGGAAAAGACGGTTCCGAGAAGGTGCTGAAGGACTATTCTCCGCTGAAAGCCGGCGAGGTGATCGACTCGTCGGTGATGAGCCTGTCGGCCCTGAAGGACTTTGTCGGAGAAGCTATCGCGGAGGCAAAGGAAAAGGATGTTCTGCTATCGGCCCACCTTAAGGCGACGATGATGAAGGTTTCGGATCCGATCATTTTCGGAGCCATCGTCGAGACGTATTTTAAGGACGTTTTTGAAAAGTATAGGGAAACATTTACCGAGCTGGATATTAACCCGAATTTCGGCCTTGCAACACTTTTTGAAAAGATCAGCGGCCATCCGAAAGAAGCCGAGATCAGGGCCGATATCGCCGAAACCATCGAAAATGGCCCACGTCTTGCGATGGTCAATTCGGACAAGGGTATAACGAATTTCCACGTGTCATCGGACGTGATCATTGACGCTTCGATGGCCGCCCTCGTGCGTGGCGGCGGAAAGATGTGGAACAAGGATGGGAATGAGGAAGATACCATTTGCATGATCCCCGATCGGACTTACGCCGGGTTCTATGATGCGATCATCGAGGACATGAAGCAGAACGGGGCGATCGATCCGAGAACGTTCGGGTCGGTTCCGAATGTCGGCCTGATGGCCCAGAAGGCCGAAGAATACGGTTCGCATGACAAGACGTTTCAAATTTCGGCCGAGGGCTCCGTGAGGGTCGAGGACGAAAATGGGAATGTCCTGCTCGAACAGAGCGTGCAGTCCGGTGACATCTTCAGAATGTGCCAGACCAAAGACGCCCCGATCCAGGATTGGGTAAAACTCGCTGTCAACCGTGCAAGGCTATCCGGTACGACTGCCATTTTCTGGCTCGACAAGGGCCGGGCCCACGATTCAGAGATCATTAAAAAGGTCGAGAAATATCTCGCCGAACTAGATACAAGCGATCTCGACATCCGTATCATGGATGTCAAAGATGCTATGACTGAGACACTGAATCGCGCTCGCGAAGGTAAGGACACGATCTCGGTCTCGGGAAACGTTCTCCGCGATTATCTGACCGACCTGTTTCCGATCCTCGAACTCGGCACTTCGGCAAAGATGCTCTCGATAGTCCCATTGATGAACGGCGGGGGCCTTTTCGAGACCGGTGCCGGGGGCTCAGCGCCCAAGCATGTCGAGCAATTCCAGAAGGAAGGATACCTGCGCTGGGATTCACTCGGCGAATTTCTGGCTTTGCAGGCAAGCTTCGAGCATCTTGCCCAAACTCGGGGTAATAAAAAAGCGCAGGTGCTTGCCGACGCGCTGGACGAGGCAAATGCAAAATTCCTGGCAAACGACAAATCCCCGGCAAGAAAGGTCGGCCAGATCGATAATCGCGGCTCGCATTTCTACCTGGCAATGTACTGGGCCGAAGCCTTGGCCGCTCAGACTGCTGATGCCGAAATGGCTGCAAAGTTTGCGCCGGTGGCCCGGGCAATGCAGACGAAGGAAGCTGCGATCAACGGAGAACTGATCGCTGCCCAAGGAAGCCCTCAGGAGATCGGCGGCTATTATCATCCTGATCCCAAAAAGGCTGATGCGGCAATGAGGCCGTCAGTATCGTTGAACGAGATCGTTAACACAATCTAGCTGATTGAAAGTCGGGGGCACTTTTGATATGAAGGCCGCCGCGAACTCCGATCCTGATCGACGTGCGCCCATCAAAGGTGTCCTTTTTCACGAAGCCGCGCTTAGTGATCATTCGCAATCTTGTTCTCAGCTCGGTATCCTCAATAAGCGCAAAAGAGCTATGATCGTCCAACCGGCCGTGCCGTATCTCGGTTCTGACAGTGCAGATGAAAAAAATTGACCATTCCTGATGTTGGCACGTCTAATAGATGTTTGATAACGATATCATCGAGGTTTGATCCAATGAACAGACGATATTTTCTAAAGACGAGCGGCATCGGGTTAGCGAGTTTTGGTTTTATGGCGGCGGCCCCGAACTTCCTGCATCAGTTCGCGGCTGCTCAGACGGCAGCCAAGGGTTTTGGTAAGAAAAAGGTCCTTGTGACCGTCTTTCAACGCGGAGCGGTTGACGGGCTGAATATGGTCGTACCGTTTGGCGAAAGCGAATACTACAACCTGCGCCGAAACATCGCTATTCCGAAACCCGGTGCATCAAACGGGGCGATCGACCTTGACGGCTTTTTTGGCCTTCATCCCTCGATGAAGCCATTCGAGTCGCTTTGGAAGGAAAAACGGGTCGCGATCATTCACTCGTCTGGTTCGCCGGACAACACGCGCTCACATTTCGACGCCCAGGACTATATGGAATCGGGCACACCGGGAAATAAGAGCACGAGAGACGGATGGTTGAACCGCGTTCTTCAATCGACGACGAAAAAGGACGATTCGCCCTTCCGTGCGGTCTCAATGACGCAGTCGCTGCCGCGGTCGCTCTACGGCCGGGCTGAGTCGGTAGCGATGACGAACCTCAATGATTTTACGATCAAGGCGGGGATCTATTCGCAGGATATGAAAGGCGGCTTTGAGGGCATTTACGAGCAGAACGCGAAGGACACACTTGGCGAGACGGGCAAGGAGACCTTCGAAGCGGTCAACTACCTTAAGCAGGCAAACCCGTCTCAATACAAGCCGGAGAACGGAGCGGTTTATCCGACAACGCCCCTGGGCCGTTCGCTCTCGCAGATCGCCCAGCTGATCAAGGCCGGTATCGGTCTAGAAGTCGCTTTTGCCGAAATGGGAGGTTGGGATACTCATTCGAACCAAGCATTGGGCAACAACCCTTCGCAGGGCCAGCTCGCAAATTTGCTTCGCGACTTCTCGGCTGCGATAGCGGCCTTCACAACCGACCTCGGCAAAAGAATGGACGATGTTCTGGTGCTCACGATGAGCGAATTCGGCCGAACGGCCCGGGAGAACGGAACGCGCGGCACAGATCACGGCCACGGTAACGCGATTCTTGCGATCGGCAATTCGGTCAAGGGCGGGAAGGTTTACGGCGACTGGAAAGGTCTCAAGTCTGACCAGTTGAATGAAGGCCGTGACCTCGCCGTGACCACCGATTTTCGTGATGTGTTCGCTGAAGCTGCTAGTAAACACATGGGATCGAAAGACCTTGGCAAGCTATTCCCGAACTACTCAGCGTCGAAGGAGAAATTCAAGGGGTTCCTCGGATAAGGGATCAAGATCCTAATGTGCACCGGCCTTTTCGAGGTCCTTCCGCGTGTCGTTGTGGCCGTTCTGAGCCGCGTACTGGACGGCCGATCTGCCATTATTGTCAACAATCTTCACATTCGCTCCGGCTTTAATGAGAAGTTTCACGACGTTGCGTTTTCCGCCCGATGCGGCCATTATCAGGGCGGTTTGACCATGAGCATCCCTTGCGTTGAGATCTGCTCTCGCTTTTAGTAGGGCTGAGGCCGCCCCATCGTGGCCTGCAGTTGCTGCCAGCATTAAGGGTGTGATCCCTGTATCTCTCTCGACAGCGTTCGGATCAACGCCGTGTTTGATGAGATAGTTCAGAGCCGGTATTTTGCTGTCGCGGGCGGTCAGGCGAAAGGCACTTTCGACAATAGGGCTGCCCACGGAGAATCTTTCAAAACTCAGCAGCACACCAAGCACGTCCGTTGCGTTGTGGACGGCGGCGAGCGCAAAGACCTCATAGTTATTCGGCGCACGAATACTGAGATCGGCATTGTATCGGATCAAGGATCTGACCGCACCCGGCTTATTGTTTCGAGCTGCGACCATTATAGCCGTCTGTCCCGATTCGTCGAGCCGGTCGATGTCATATTCTTCCCGGTTTATCAGCATATCGATCACGGCAGTGCGGTCATAGGCAGCGGCACCATGCAGCGGAAATCCGGCCCCCGGACTATCGAACCCATCAAATGCATTATCATCGATGATCGTTCGAACGGTATCGACACTACCACTCGCCGCGGCATAATAGAGCGGTGTGTGGCCGGCATCAGTGCGTGAGCTCAAATTCGCGCCGGCACCCAGGAGCTGACGGACGGTGGACGGATCGCCATAAAACGCACCGTATCCCAACGCGGTGAATCCCTGATCATCGCGGGCGTCGACCGCAGCACCTTCATAAAGTAGAAGTCTGACAACATCGACCGCGCCCTTGCTTGCGGCGAGCATCAGGGCCGTTTGCCCCTTGGAGTTCCTCTGATTTATTGGTTGACCGGCCCTTAACGCCGAACGAACACCGGAAAGATCGGAACGCTCCGCAGCATCCAGAAGCGACAAAGCCGTGATAGCATTGCTGACGTTTCCGTTCAGCACTTCAAAGTTTGTCACCGCATAACCGCGCCCGCCGTAGCTGTAGTTGCATTTGCCGTCCTGTAGCCTGCCCGGATGCGAACCTCCACTGGCAAATGCCCGGCAAACGTAGAATGTCTCCCCGTCGCCTACACCTCCGACCACAGCCGTTCGCGTATTCAAGCTGCGCGTCCAATAGGACCCCGAGCCGATCAGGATGTCGAATGTGCCGGACGTGTATTCGGTCGTCCCCCAGTTGTAATTGCATTTGGTGCCTACTACTTTTCCGGGTAGCGGAGTTCCTCGGTGAGAAGTGCGGCAGATGTAAAGTGTTGAGCCGTCGCTGTCTGTTCCCCCCACCACAGCGTTCGACGTAGTCGAACCGCCACCGTGTGCCCAACGCATTCCCTGAGCATTCGCTTCGGCTGAGAAGCCAGCGATCATGATGCCGGCGACCAGGAGGACAGAGAATAGATGAGCAATGATCAATTTATGCGTAGAGTTTGGAATATTCATGGAATGCGCTCCAAAAGGGCATTGGATCCTGATCGAGAAGATCTGGTATCGGCCGACAGGCTAAGGCACGCCGGCCGTAATGTGATGCACTCGCGATCTAAGGAGTTAGCCGGATAGTTATGATGCGAGCATCGCACCCATTCTTTCGTGGATCAGGTTGATTGCTTTGAGCGGCCTGATCATTACCTTGAACTCGATGATCTTGCCTTGCGCGTTCCATTTGATGATGTCAGCGCCGTTTATGGTGATCCCGTCGATCTCGGTCTCGAATTCCAGCACGGCATCACTTTCGCAAACCACCTCACGAACGTAGCGAAAACTATCGTTTGCAAAGACATGCAACGCCGCAACCAAGTATTTGAAAGTGATAGCTTTACCGACCTGCGGAGCGTGAACCACCGGAGAATAGAAGACAACATCATTTGCGAGCAGGTCGGCGAGTCCACTCGCGTCTCGACTGCGAACTACTCTATGCCAGGAAAGGATCGTATCAGTCATATTTTAGGGCCGATCGCTTAGCTCTGCGAACCATGACAGACCGTCGCGGGCTATTGTCCGAACGCCGATCGTCCACCGATCACCTTCTTTGTTCTACTCCATATTCCGCAGTCTCAAGCGCAATGCCTGAAGCTTGATAAAGCCCTCAGCATCATGCTGATCGTAGGCACCGGCGTCGTCTTCGAAGGTTACGACACGTTCGCGGTAAAGCGAATTCGGCGATTTGCGACCGGTTACGATGGTGTTGCCTTTGTAGAGCTTTAGTCTCACCTCGCCGTTTACGGTCTGCTGGGTTTGGTCGATCATCGAGCGAAGGATCTCGAATTCCGGCGCGAACCAGAAGCCGTAGTAGACGGATTCCGCAAATTTCGTCCCGAGCGAATCTCTTAAACGCATTACCTCGCGATCCATCGTTATGGATTCGAGAGCGCGATGGGCGGCCATCAGAATGGTGACGCCGGGTGTTTCGTAGATACCGCGTGATTTCATTCCGACGAAACGGTTCTCGACCAGATCGACACGGCCGATGCCGTGTTCACCACCGAGGAAATTTAGCTTGGCGAGCATATCGACCGCACCGTATCTTTCACCGTCGATCGCCACAGGTTCGCCCTTTTCAAATGTCAGCGTGATCTCCTGTGCAGTGTTCGATGCATTCTCGGGTGACTTCGTCAGCAGGAAGATATTCTCGGGTGGGGCGGCCCATGGATCTTCGAGAATGCCGCCCTCGTAGCTTATATGCATCAAATTGCGGTCCATCGAGTAAGGTTTTTCCGCGGTTGCCGTAACCGGGATACCGTGTTTCGCGCAATATGCGATCAGGTCTGCTCGACCCTTGAAATCCCAATGACGCCAAGGTGCCACGACCTTGATGTCCGGCTGCAGGGCGTAATACGTCAGCTCGAAACGCACCTGGTCGTTTCCCTTGCCCGTTGCACCGTGAGCAACGGCGTCAGCACCTTCCCTTTGTGCGATCTCGATCTGGCGTTTTGCGATAACGGGGCGGGCAAGCGAGGTTCCTAAGAGATATACACCCTCGTACAAGGCATTTGCCTTGACCGCGGTCCATACAAAATCCTTGACGAACTCCTCGCGAAGGTCCTCAACGTACAACTTCGAGGCCCCGGTCGCTTTCGCTTTCTCTTCTAAACCATCGAGTTCTTCGCCTTGGCCAACATTGGCACAGTAGCAGATCACCTCGCAGCCGTAGGTTTCCTTGATCCAGAGGAGCATGGCGGAGGTATCGAGTCCGCCTGAGTATGCCAGTACGAGTTTGTTTATCTTCTTTTCCATTCTTTCGCTTTCTTTGCGTTCTTTGCCGCTATGCGTGAGAATTATCTTCACGCGAAATAACCATTTTCACGCAAAGGCCGGGAGTTCGCAAAGAAGCGCAAAAAGATGGACATATCCGAAAAACTGTGGGGAGGGCGGTTCACTGAGAAGCCGGACGAAACGTTTGCTGAATTTAACGATTCGTTCCGATTTGATAAGCGGCTGTTCTCGGCAGATCTTCGTGGATGTATCGCGCATGCCAATGGACTCTATCGTGCCGGCGTGATCTCCGAAACCGAAGCCACCGCGATAACCGACGGGCTGCGGTCTATTCTCACCTCATCCTCCGCACCTGATTTTTTTGTGTCAGATGCCGAAGACATTCATTCATTTATCGAGGGCAAGTTGATCGCTGTTATCGGCGATACTGGCCGGAAACTCCACACCGGTCGCAGCCGCAATGATCAGGTCGCTACGGCATTCCGGCTTTGGCTGCGTGACGAGATCGACACTATCGATGAGCTGATCGTAAACAGTCTGTCCTCGCTCGTTTCACTCGCCGAACGTCATCGTGATGCGGTCATTCCAGGATATACACACCTGCAGCGTGCCCAGCCGGTGTTATTTCCTCATTGGTGCCTTGCGTATTTTGAGATGCTAAAACGCGACCGCGAGCGACTTTTTGATGTCCGCAAACGGGTAAATGTCATGCCGCTTGGCTCGGCGGCCCTGGCAGGAACCAGCTACCCGATCGATCGGGAAAGGGTCGCAGAAGAATTGGGCTTCGACTCAATATTGGAAAATAGTCTCGATGCTGTTTCGGACCGTGATTTTGCGGTCGAGTTTGCGTCGGCATGCTCGCTGATAATGGCGCACCTTTCGCGGCTCGCGGAGGACCTGATCCTATATTGCTCGACGGAATTCGGTTTTATCACTTTGAGTGATTCGGTCTCGAGCGGCTCGAGCTTGATGCCGCAAAAAAAGAATCCGGACGCGCTCGAGTTGCTCCGTGGGAAGTCGGGCCGCGTCTTCGGCCACAACCTCGGCCTGCTCACGATGATCAAAGGTCTCCCGCTCGCCTATAACAAGGATATGCAGGAGGACAAGGAGGCCGTCTTCGACTGCGTTGATACGGTAAATATCTCGCTCAGAACCGCGGCCATAGTTCTCGACAATTGCTCGCTCAACGAGCAGCAGGCATTGTCAGCCGCTTCGACCGGTTATTTGAACGCGACAGAGCTCGCCGACTACCTCGTAAAGAAGGACGTTCCTTTTCGCACCGCTCACGAGGTTGTTGGCAGGGCGGTGCTGTTCGCCATCGGAGAAGGAAAGGAACTCAACGAACTTTCTGTCGAACAGCTGATGTCGTTCTCAAATGAGATACGTGAGGATGTCTCGGAAGCTCTTAGTCTGAGTTCGACCTTGAACACAAAGAACGCGATCGGCGGAACATCGACAGATCAGGTGAGCTCTGCGCTTCGCGATGCGGCGCGCTACCTGGATGCGGCAGGAAGATAGATGGACAAGACAAAACTGCTTGAAGATGTAGCGTCGAACGAGCTCTTTCGCTTTCTTGGGATCCAGATCGTGGAGGCATCGGGCGAACGCGTGGTCCTGACAATGGAAGTCACGCCCAAGGTCCATCAGTACGTCGGGATAATGAATGGCGGAGTTTCGCTCTACCTGGCCGAAACCGCCGCATCTGTCGGTGTCGTTGCCGGCGCCGATCTGACCAAGGTCACGCCGGTCGGCATTGAGATCAATGCAAATCATATTCGAGCGGTTTCGAAAGGGACCTTGACAGTGGAGGCAACCCCGGTCCATGCGGGCCGTTCGATGAGTGTCTGGAAGATCGACATCACTAACGACAAAGGAAAGCTTGTATGCACGTCGCGGATCACGCTACTTATTCAGCGCCGAGCCGCGTATCGGGAATGAGGGGTCTCCGGCGCTTGCCAGCCCCCTCGCTGCTGCCTGCCTTTTCCGCATATAATCCAAGGTGTGCATTCATTCGTCCGCGATCTGATAACCGAATGGCGAAGGCTCGAACTGCCTTTTAAGGAGGTCACCGTGGTTGTCGCTGTTTCCGGCGGGGCCGACTCGGTCAGCCTCCTGCTTGCCATCCACGACCTGATTCTGCGGCGCAAACTTGCCATCCGCCTCGTCGCCGCCCATTTCAATCACAAGCTTCGCGGGTCGGCGAGCGATCACGATGAAGAGTACGTACGCAGATTGTGTTCTGAGATCAAGGTCGAATTGGCCGTCAAGCGTGCGAAGCCTATCCCATCCGAGAACATAGAGGAGCGGGCTCGGGTGCAGCGTTATGACTTTTTATCGGAAACGGCCCAGAATCTCAAGGCGTATGCTGTGCTGACGGGCCACACGATGAACGACCAGGCTGAGACTTTTCTTATCAACCTGTTGCGCGGCAGCGGAGTAGGAGGTCTATGCGGGATGCGCCCTGTTAGGGAACTTCGCGATGACGTCAAACTCGTCCGGCCGCTGCTCACGTGGGCAAAACGAATTCGAACCGAAGGATTTTGCCGCGATCTTGATGTCAATTACTGTTACGACACGATGAACGAAGACACGGCGTTCAGAAGGGTGCAGATCAGAAAGGTTCTGTTGCCCCTCCTCGAAGATCTCAATCCCAATATCATCGAAACGCTTTCAAACACGGCTGCTTTGATGCAAGGGTGCGTCGAGTCGGGAGATGATCGAAACCAGATGCCTGCATCAGACGAACTGAAGGTCGAGGAGATGCGAAATATGCCACCGGAGTCGCGTACCGGACGAATACGGCAGTGGATCGTAGCCCAACGCGGAAGTGCCCGGCAATTAGGACTGAAACATATTGAGGGCATTGAGCGTTTGGCATTGAGTACGAAAAGTGGGCGGCTAGTAGAATTGCCGGGTGGAAAAGTGGTAAAAAGCCGCGGGCGCCTCGTATATAGGGAAAATAAGGTTGAAAAAAAGGGGGTTGACCTCTAGAATCAAAGGTTGGCGTTTGGCGCTGCCGGGCAATTTGCACAACGCGGAGCAGCCTGGCTTCATCAAAACGCTATTGTGTGACTCCGGGTTGGAGTTGCCATGGAGGCTATAAATTGAGTTCTAAGGCTAAACAAGTTCTTTTGTGGTTGATGATCATCTCGAGCGCGCTCGTCTTTGTCTATTATTTACAGACAAAGCAGACGACCCCGCCAAAGGAATTGTCCTTTGACGCCGCGCTTACACAGATCAGAAACAAGGATATAAAGGAGGTGACCGTCAAGCAGGACAGCCTTGAGCTCGTAAACAAAGCAGATCAGAAGCTGTCGACCAAGCTCGACCTCAGCGATGCGACGCGTACAGAGATACTTGCCGCCGCCAAGGAAACCGACACTGTAGTAAAGCTCGAACCTCCATCAAGCGGATTGGGCTGGCAGGTGCTGATCACTTTGTTGCCGTTTATCCTGCTTATGGGCTTCCTGGCCTTTACGCTCAGACAGATGCAGGCCGGTGGAAACAAGGCCTTGAGCTTTGGAAAATCGAAGGCAAAGCTGCTGAATAACCAACAGAAGCGCGTTACGTTCAAGGACGTTGCGGGTGTGGACGAAGCCAAGGAAGAGCTCCAGGAGATAATCGAGTTTCTTAAGGATCCGCAGAAGTTCCAAAAGCTTGGCGGGAAAATTCCGAAAGGAGTCCTGATGGTCGGGCCTCCGGGAACCGGTAAAACCCTTCTTGCAAAGGCCGTCGCTGGTGAGGCAAATGTACCGTTCTTCTCGATCTCGGGCTCCGATTTCGTCGAGATGTTCGTTGGGGTCGGTGCATCCCGCGTCCGCGACCTATTCGAGCAGGGCAAGAAGAACGCCCCTTGCATAATTTTCATCGACGAGATCGACGCCGTCGGTCGTCATCGGGGCGCGGGCCTCGGCGGCGGGCACGATGAGCGTGAACAGACGCTTAATCAACTGCTCGTCGAGATGGACGGATTTGAATCCAACGACGGAGTTATCCTTGTCGCTTCGACCAATCGTCCGGATGTTCTCGATCCGGCGCTTTTGAGGCCGGGCCGTTTTGACCGCCGTGTCGTTGTCGGCCGTCCGGATGTTCGCGGACGCGAAGGTATCCTGAAGGTACACACTCGCAAGATCCCGCTCGATGAGAAAGTGGACGTCAATGTGATCGCTCGTGGAACGCCCGGATTCACTGGTGCGGATCTCGCGAACATTGTTAACGAAGCCGCTCTGAATGCCGCTCGCTACAACAAGAAGGTCGTTACAATGAACGACTTTGAGGTAGCGAAGGATAAGGTAATGATGGGCGCCGAGCGTAAGTCGATGGTCATTTCCGAAGAGGAGAAACGCGTGACCGCCTATCACGAGGCTGGGCACACCCTCGTCGGGCTTAAGGTTGGCCACGTCGATCCCGTCCACAAGGTAACGATCATCCCTCGCGGAATGGCCCTGGGCCTGACGATGTATCTGCCGGAAAAGGACCGTCTCTCGGCGACCAAGGAATACTTGCTCGGCAACATCGCAATGTCAATGGGGGGACGGATCGCTGAGGATATATTCATCGGGTCGATCACCACCGGTGCTTCGAATGATATTGAGAAGGCGACTGAGATCGCTCGTGCGATGGTATGCGAGTATGGTATGAGCAGCCTCGGGCCGCTCGCTTTTGGCAAGAAGGAAGAGCAGATCTTCCTGGGCCGCGAGATATCACAGCACCGAGATTATTCCGAAGACACGGCAATAAAGATCGACCAGGAAGTCCAGAAGATCATCAACGACCAATACACGCTGGCGGAGAATATCATTAAGGACAATCGTGATGCGATGATCCGGCTTGCAGAAGCCCTGCTGGAATACGAAACACTCGATGGGGTTCAGATCCGTCGGGTTGTGGCGGGCTTGCCGATAGACAGCGACGATCGAGCCTCGATCGACAACAGCGGTTCGTCCGAAACGGAGGAATCGTCCAAGTCAGCGTTCCCTAACCCGATACTTCCGCCCAATCCCGCTACGGCGTAGTAGCCTGAAAACTGGAGGCCGAACGCCTCGGGTTCTGGCATTTGCATTGAAGGCAAAAGTACAAGAGTTTCTCTTTACTTTTGCCTTTTTACTTTCTACTTTTGCCTTATGCGATTTTGGCAGACATCGCGGCGAAGGATCTTGCTCGACCGGCCGCTGGTGATGGGTATTCTCAATGTCACGCCAGACAGTTTTTCGGATGGCGGACATCATTTGACGATCGATCAGGTCCTCGCGCGCGCTGAGAAAATGATCGCCGAGGGTGCCGATATTGTCGACATCGGAGGCGAGTCAACACGCCCGGGCAGCTCTCGGGTCGATCCCGCCGAAGAAATAGAACGAACCGCGCCCGTCATCGAGGCGATAGCAAAACGTTTCGACACGCCGATATCGATCGATACAACTAAGGCTCGTGTCGCCCGTCGGGCCATCGGTCATGGAGCCGAGATCATAAACGATATTTCCGGACTCCGTTGGGAACCCGAACTTGCGTCATTGGCCGCTTCTTCTGGAGCCGGACTTATCCTTATGCATTCGCGCGGTGACTTCGGATCTATGCACTCCCAACCGCCGGTTGAAGAAATTGTTGACGAAGTGACCCGTGGCCTAAATGGCTCGATCCATGAAGCTCGAAGGCATGGGGTTGCTGATGGGCATATCGTGCTTGATGTCGGGATCGGCTTCGGCAAGGATCCGTCACAGAACTTAGAACTGATCGCGAAACTTGATACTATCGTGTGTGCCTTCGGTACCTTTCCGATCCTTGTTGGGGCTTCCCGCAAGTCGTTTCTCGGTAAGTTGTTAGGGGGCGTTCCGCCCGATGAGAGGCTGGGCGGGAGTATCGCGGCGGCTGTTCTCGCGATCCAGAATGGTGCTCGAGTCATTCGGGCCCATGATGTCAAAGAAACGGTAGCCGCCGTAAAGGTCGCAAGTGCGATCATTGGCGAGAAATGAAATGAAAAAGGCGGTGCACGTTTTCTTGATCCTGGTCTTCGGGGCTGCGGCGTTCGACATGGTGAGGGCCGACGTACCTCCTGAACCCGGATTCAAGCGTATCACCGTTGATCTCGTGGTTGAGGCGAAGGATGATTTTCCCGATCACCGCTTCTTCTTCCAGTCGGGCGCTCGAATGGTCGAACTATCGTTGACCAAAGGGCAACGTGAAACGCTTAGGCCGATGGGCGGCGGAGCCTTCTACCGCTCCGGGTCGCTTATCGCGATACCAAAAGCGAATCTCAAAGACATCTCGAGTCCACCGAATAGCTCCGACCTGGACAAACTTATCGAATCGGTCAATGACAACAAAGTGAATGGCGTCATCCAACTGATTGACCACAGCTTTATCCGCGAGGTTCGTGAAGGAGATGAAGAGAAGATAACAGATGCCGGTTACTCGATCGAGCGCGCGGCCGATGGGCCGAAAGCTCACCGGCTCGGTACAAGTTCGACTGAAGAACCCGGGCAAGGCAATGGTAACTTTCGGGTTACTGACAGGGATAACGGTTTAACGATCGTTGGGTGGTTCTCGATGATCGCCGGGGTATTCATCTTCCTTGCGGCTATCGCGACAGGGTTGTGGTTATTCTTTAGATCGAAAAAGGCGGTTGCTCCATGAATCTGCTTCGTATTTTGGGTCTCGCTCCACTTATTTTCGCAGTCTCGGGATTTACCGAGTGCTACAAGCCCGTGACCAACTCCGGGCTCCCGAAGAATATCAAGGTCGTTGCGGTGCCGGCGTTTCAGTTTGAGGCCAAAGGACTGCGTTACCGCGTCGAATCGCGCTTTACCGAGGCCGTCAGCCGCGAGATCATCAAACGCGGGAATGGGCTAAAGGTTCAGAGCTCACGTGCCGGAGCAGACGCCGTGCTCGAGGGCACGATCCGCGATTTCAGCTTTACCGGCGTCCTACTCGATAGCAGCGGCCGTGCCCGCGTCTATGAGGTAACGATCGTTGTTGCCGTGACGATCCGCGAGCTCAAGGAAGGCCGGATACTCTACGACAATCAGAATTTTACCTTCCGCGATTCATATGAGTTTACATCGGATCCGAGGTCGTTCTTCAACGAAGAGGATCCGGCGGTCGAGCGAATGGCCCGAGCATTTGCCGAATCAGCGGTATCGGCGTTTGTGAACGGCATGGGTGTCAGAGACGATAAGAAATAGTTGTCGGAGCCGTTCCAGTGGTGTTTACAAGGGAAAATCTTCGTGATCAACTTCGGCGGCGGGAGATCGCTCCGGTCTACCTCCTTTTTGGGCCCGAAACCTATCTCCGCGATCTTGCGGTAAAAACCATATCGGACTATTCATTCGCTCCGGAGGATCTTCGCGATTTCAACGAAACTGATATTTTGCTTGAAACACCAGACGATCTTGCAGTCGCGATCGCCGCGGCGCAGCAACTCCCAATGATGGCTTCAAGGCGGGTGATCCGCGTTCAGGGCATCCGCATTTCTGCAAGCGGTGTTCGTGACACGGTCACCGAGGCACACGAATCACTTCTTCGAACCTATATCGCGGATCCTTCCCCTAGTACAGTCCTTATCCTGATCGCCGATGAGCTCAATGGAGTGCGGAAAATGGGGAAGTTTCTTCGCGAAAACGTGCTCGCGGTTGAATTCGCCAGGTTGGACAACAGGCAGCTTTCGGATTGGGCGGAGAAGGAGATCCAATCGATTGGCGGCCATATCGATGCGGGTGCTCTGAGATCGCTGCTCAGCCGCGTCGATCCCGATCTTAGACGGGTCTCAAACGAGATAAAAAAACTTGTTACGGCCGCGATGCCCGGAGGTAACATCGATACACATCTCGTTGACGCCCTTGTTCCGCACTCGCGGGAACTAAGCAATTTTGACCTTACCGATCACCTCGTAGCCGGTCGTAGAACGCTAGCTCTGACGTCACTTAAGAAGGTTCTGGATGATGGAGTCGAGCCTGTCGCCCTGCTTGGCCTTATTTCATATAATTACCGACGGCTTCTGATCGCAAAAGAACTTATGGAGCGATCGGCCCCGCGCGCGGAGATCGCCTCGGCCGTTAAACTGTATGGCCGCGGGCAAGACGAATTCTTCGCGGCCGCACGGCGGGCCGATCATGGCAAGCTTATAAACGCAATACAACGTATCGCGAAGGCCGACCTGGCCATCAAGACATCGTTCGGCGGGAGTTCGCGCCTCCCGTTGGAAGTGCTCGTCTGCGAACTCGCTCTCTAGATCGCGGCAAGGCCTGCGGCGCGATTGAAGTAGTTATAAAGATCGTTGTAGTCACCCAGGGCACGGTTCAAGATAAGGGGCAACTGGGGCAGGTCGTTTGTATTTACGATCAGGTTCAGGTTCCGCAAGAATGCATCGTGCGCGTTCATTGTCGTACCATTGTCTTCCAATGAGATCAGGAAGAGACGGCGTCGCTCGGATGAGTACATGGCGTTCGCCTTCTGCTGGATCACCGCCGCGCCGCCCATGTCCGCCGCAAAATCAGGTGAGAAGATAAGGATCTCGGTCTTTCCTTCACGCAATCGCTCATTTGCCTGAGCAGGTGTTTGAGCAACGTAAACCTTGTAACCGGACTTCGCCAATAGCTTTGCGGTCTCTTCGGCTTTCTGGCCGAGACAGAGCAAAATGCGACGCGGCTTCTCGGTCATCGAGTCGTCCTCGACGGCATTCTTGTCTGCCTGAAGCGCTCCCATCAAGGATCGCAGTGCGTTGTTTATCTGATAATCGGTCTCCTTTGCCTTAAAGTCCTGCGAGCCTTCGGCCGTCGCCGCGGCAGGCTGATTAGCAGCGAGTTGATCGACGGTGGATAGGCCTTTCCCCGAGGCGTCCTTCTGAACGCGCAGCAGGTTCTGACAACGCGGACATCGAACTGAGAAGTTCCCGGCCGGGATCTTTGATTCGTCCAACTGTAAGGAAACGGAGCAATTGTCGCAACGGATAATCATAGTCGTCGGTTGTCAGCGGCCGGCAGCCGGCCCCAATTAGGGGCAGAGGGAAAGCGGCTGACAATGTCCATCAGCCACTGACCTCTGCAGTTACTCGATCATGTTCAAAACTGAATCCGGGTTCTCAACCGTAGGCGGCGGGGCCATCGGGGTCGGCATTTGTGTGGCCGGTCGATTTCCAAGGTGGCTCTTCGCATAGTCCTCGGTTGACGAGAGGCCTTTTAGATGGAGGAGCAGGTTGTTCTGGTTCGTGGCGAACGATAGACCGTCTTCCATCGAAATCGTCTTACTCTCTATGAGTTTTCTGATGACCGTATCGAAGTCCTGCATTCCGTCTATCTCACCATCGCGGATCGCATCGAGAAGCGATTTCCCTTCAGTCTCACCCTTTTCGATGTATTCGCGCGTACGCGGATTCGACTTCAGTATCTCGACTGCTGCGACACGGCCACGGCCGTCTGCCGTCGGGATAAGCCGCTGGGAAACGATATAACGGAAAGTTTGTGCGAGTCGCGTCCTGATGATCCGCTCTTCGTTCTTAGGATAAAGCCCGACGATTCGGTCGATGGTTTTCGATGCGTCGATCGTGTGTAGCGTCGAAAGCACCAAGTGGCCAGTCTCGGCTGCTTCCAAGGCGATCTCGGCGGTTTCGAGGTCACGCATCTCGCCGACGAGAATGACCTTCGGGGCCTGTCGAAGAGCCGCGCGGAGGGCTGAAGCAAAATCCTTTGTATCAGCACCGACCTCGCGTTGGTTGATCGTCGATTTCTTGTGTGTGTGGAGAAATTCGATCGGATCTTCAATGGTTACTATGTGATACGCCTTCGTGTCGTTGATCCTGTCGATGATCGCCGCTAAGGTCGAGCTTTTTCCGGAACCAGTCGGCCCCGTCAGCAGAACCACCCCGTTTCGGATCTCGGCAATGTCGGCAAGCTGAGGCGGCAGGCGTAGCTGTTCGAAACTCGGTATCTCGTGTGGAATGACGCGCATGACGATCGAGAAAGAATTGCGTTGCTGGAAAATGTTGACGCGAAAGCGACATTTGCCGGGCAATGCGTAGCTCAGATCCGCGGTCCGGAACTTGACGAGCTGCGCCGCGGCATCTGGGTTGTCGCGAACAAGCGACATCGCGATCATCTCAGTCTGATAGGCCGAGAGACGGCCCAATCCGATCGGCGACGCTGGATAGAGAACGCCGTTGATCTCGACCTGTGGTTTTTGTCCGCACGAGAAGTTAAGATCGCTGACGTTCTCGGATACGAGCAGCATCTGCTCAATGATGGGCGCTATATCTAGCAAACTCATGGTAAGGAATTACTCCGAATTGCGGTATGAAAATGGCGGGATTCGTTTGGGATGCCGCGACGGTCACAGTGTACAAATGCAACCGACATATCGATTATCGGTCATTCAGGAAAGGAAATGCAAGTAAATTTTGTTGTTTGTTGAACATTCTTATGCGCTCGAAAGGGCCATCATCGACCTATACCTATCGGTCGTCAGCTCCGGATCCCGGAGTAGATCACTGATCACGGCGGCCGAGTCCGCCCCTGCCGCAAAGACGTTTGCGACATCTGAGCACTTGATCCCACCGATCGCGACAAGCGGAAATGAGCCGATCTCGGCACGAACCTGCCGGATCCCTTCAAGGCCGACAGTCTCGTCGGGATCTTCCTTCGTTTGAGTGGCAAACACCGGTCCGATCGCTATGTAGTCGACCGGCATTTCGAGAGCGACGATCGCCTGCTCGACCGAATGGGTCGAGAATCCTATGATCGCTTCGTCGCCGAGCAAACGCCTTGCGTATGAAGGCGGCAGGTCGTCCTGTCCCAGGTGGACGCCGTCAGCATTGACCGCAATTGCCAGATCGACACGATCATTGATCATGACTCGAACCCCTTGCTGCCGAGCCAGCTGGGCTGCGGCCATAGCGTCGGCATAGAATTCTCGCGGAGACAACTCTTTCTCACGAAGTTGAATAAAGGTCGAACCTGCCGCGATCAAGCGCCGGGTTTGTTCAAGGTGCGAAAGTCCTGAGATCTTCCTATCGGTTATCGGATAGATCCTCGGCAGCTTTAGGGGCATTT
Organism: Pyrinomonadaceae bacterium; assembly: GCA_021463165.1. Taxonomy (GTDB): domain Bacteria; phylum Acidobacteriota; class Blastocatellia; order Pyrinomonadales; family Pyrinomonadaceae; genus OLB17. Next base: position 43,028 of record JAJTWY010000022.1, read on the forward strand.
TTCGAGACACGGGATCAGGACCGCAAGGCATAGAGCGATTTCATCATAAGGAAGCAATCTTCGCCGTTGGAATAATACTTGTTTATCCTCTGAACGATAGTGTAGCCACAACGCTTGTATAACATCTGAGCGGAGACGTTGCTGACACGAACCTCGAGCATGACCGTGCCTATTTCACGTTTGATCATCGCTGCCTCGATATGTTCAAGCAGGCGGATCGCCAGGCCTCGACGACGGTGCTCGGGCGCAGTCCCGATCGTTGTCAGATGAGCGGCGTTGCTCTCCTTGACCATGACAAAGGCGAAGCCAACCAACTCGTCAGTCGGCGTAACTATTCGAAAGCCAAGTGTCCGAGGCTCATTCAGAAGGTACTCGAAAGTGTATTTGGTGTAGTTGTCACCGTTTTTGAAGCAGCGGAGATTCAGTTTTAGAACCTGCTGCAAATGTTCGATCGTAAGCGGCTTGATCGCGTAGCTCATCGGCGGCGCGGGGATGACGACCTCGGGCTCGCTATGCTCCGGGAGGATGAAGAAGTTTCGTATCGTCTCGAGTACTGCCATCGGTCTATTGAATAAACATGCAGTCGCCATAGCTGTAGAACCTGTATCCTTCTTCTACCGCATGACGATACGCCCTCATTATAAGGTCGTGGCCTCCAAAAGTTGAAGTAAGTACGAGCAACGAACTGCGTGGAAGGTGAAAATTTGTGATAAGACTGTCGACAACCTTAAAAGTGTACCCGGGCGTGATCGTGAGGTTCGCGACTCCCTGCCCTGCCTGGATCGTACCTTTTGCGTTGGCCGCCGCTTCGAGAGCCCGGGTGGTCGTGGTGCCGACAGCTATCAGCCGCCGGCCCTCGGACCTTGCCGTGTTCATCTTCCGGGCTGCTTCGGCTGAAATTTCATACATTTCCGGGGAAACACGATGTTCGCTCAGGTCGTCGACCCTGACGGGCTCGAACGTGCCGTAGCCTACATGAAGCGTTATCTCGAGTACCTCGATCCCCTTTTTCACGATCTGCTCAAGGAGTTCGGGAGTAAAATGCAGCCCGGCGGTCGGGGCGGCGATCGAGCCACGATGCTTTGCAAAAACCGTCTGATAGCGTTCGCGATCGGTATCGACAGTCGATCCCTCGCGTCGAATATACGGTGGAAGCGGTGTTCGGCCGATCCTGATCAGCACGTCAAAGAGTTCGTCTTTGGCATCGAGTCGGACGATCACGCGACCATCCTCAGACTTTGACTGAACGACGCCAGACAGGTCGTTGCCGAAGATAACTCGTTTTCCCGGCCTCAGGCGCCTCGCGGGGCGGGCAAGTGTCTCCCAGAGGCGTTCGCCGATCTCTCTAACCAGGAAGATCTCCAATTTCGCACCCGTTTCGGTCTGACCCAAGAGCCGCGCCGGAAACACCTTGGTATTATTCAGAACCAGCAGATCGCCGTTCGCTAGAAGGTCGGGGAGATAGGAAAACCGATGGTCGGAAAGACCCTTGAGCCGACGGTCTACGACGAGCATTCGCGATGCCGTCCGATCCTCGAGCGGCTGCTGGGCTATCAGTTCATGCGGAAGCTCAAAATCAAACTCTGAAATACGCATCACAATGTAAAACGGCACACCTGACCATCAAGCGTGCCGTCTTAGTATAACTTCGGTCGGATGGAATGACCGTCCCGACCGTCTAGATCGATATAACCTCTTTAGAATTATTGTTCATAATATCACCCCCAGTATTGCCCGTATGCCATGCTGAGCGGGGCTGCGACAACGATTCTTTTTTAGGTGAGTGGTGCCGAGGGTCGGAGTCGAACCGACATGGAGTTGCCCCCGCCAGATTTTGAGTCTGGTGCGTATACCAATTTCGCCACCCCGGCAGCAGAAGTTTCGATGATAAGTGCCTGATGCAAAATGGTCAAGGCAGGAGGTCAGACCTCTATGAGTATCTCGACCTGTACCCGCCGTTTTGCGTCGTCAAGGAATCGCTCGATCGCCGCCGCTATCTTCTGACGCTTTAAGATCTCTGAGATCTCGGCACGCTTTTCGTCGAGCGACGGCAGGAGGAGGCCGGGCGTGCGCCTCCGATGTTCGGGCGTATAGACATCTCGGTAATACCTCGCTTCTTCGTCCGACGTAACCACCACGAACGAGGCAAATCTGAACTCCACATACTTTTCGATCGCTATCCGCTGACCGATCAATCGTTCGAATGCGGGGTCTTTTACCGAAGAAAAACCAACCTGCTTGAGTCGTGCTTCAAATGCGGCCGCCGTCGGAAAGAACGTCAGGATCTCGGTGATCTTGTCGGCTATTTCACGCTCCGAAGGCGCCGCCCGAGGCAGCCTTTCGGCCTCGAGGGCGAATATCCGCTGGTTGATCATCGATCGGAGGGCCTGATTCAGGTCTTCTGAGCTTGGTTTCTCAAGTCCGGCGCCTGGTTGAAGGGCGAGCTGCCACAAAACATCTGAATAAGTAATCAGCTGAGACTTGCGGTTACCGTCACTCACAACCGCCACGGTCTTGTCCACTATCTCCTGCGAGAGGCCTGACACCGAGACGAGCAGGCCGATAAATATTGACCCGATAAGCCGCAGTATTTTCAACCGTACAGTAGTCATTCCTCCAAACTAGATTCTCGCTCCCGCCCAACACTTGTCAATTCAAATATCGAAGAAGCAATGGCCTTAGGGGCGATCAAATGGGTTGACACGATGTTAAAAATTGTTTTTAATCAATAAGGAAGTTTCTGATTCGCTTCCCCGTCGTCTTTTTCCCATTGGGCCGTTCAACGGCGAGACATCCGGCCATCACCTACGTAAATGCTGACACCTTCGTCGTCACAAACGGACGCGAGCAATACCGGCTTGGCTTCGGCTTCGGACGAATCCTTCAACGACCTAAAGTTCATATCTGAGCTGGGCCGCAGCCTTCTCTTTACGGTTCATCCCAAAAAGGTCGCAACACGCGTTGCAGCTGCGATCCTTGATAGGGTGGATGCCGTTGCGTGTGCGTTCGTTGCCGAACTCAGCGGGATCGGCCTCGTTACTTCAGAACACCGGCGCGGCGGAGAAGTTGACGATGGCTCGCTCCGCCGTGAAAAGGTTGAGAAATGGCTCAGGTTCATGCCGCCCCAGATCGGCTATTCGGAACAGGACGCGCAGGAGTTCATGCTCGGCACGGGCCACTCGGTCGAATACATCTCGCCGCTGTGCATCAATGGTGTTACGCGCGGTGCTATCGTAACGGCCTTTGAGAATGCCGCCGACCTCGACGAGCGTAGAACGAGGCTGATCGAGGCAGCGACCCAACTGGCCGCGATGAGCGTCAATCTTTCGGCTCACTACGAAGTTGCCCTGCTCGACTCGATCAATGAGGCCCGCGAGGAACACAGAAAGTTTACCGAGTCGATCCTGGATGCCTTACCGGTATCACTGTACGTCGTTGACCGCGACTATCGCATCGTTACATGGAATCGGCACCGTGAGGTCGGCGATCAAGGAATTCCGCGCGACATCGCGATCGGTCGGAATGTCTTCGAGGTTCTCGAAAAATATCCGCAGGGCCGGGTTCGCGAGGAATTCGAGCGAGCATTTAGGACAGGAAGGATCGAGCGGATCGAGCAGCAAACTGTCGCTGACGACGGTTCGACGCGGCATTGGATGGTAAGCAAGGTTCCGATGCGTAGTCACGACAATGGCGAGGTCACACACGTCATTACCGTTGGCGAAGACGTCACCATGCGGGTCGAAGCGATCCATGCCGTAAATCGCGCCGAAAAGCTTGCTGCCGTTGGCCGCCTCGCTGCGGGGGTGGTGCACGAGATAAACAATCCGTTGGCGACGATCGCAGCTTGTGCCGAAGCTCTCGAACAGCGGATCGACGAAGGAGCTTTCGAGATGTCCGATTCTGCGGACGACCTGAGCGAATATCTCGGCCTTATCAAGAGCGAGGCGTTCCGTTGCAAAACGATCACGACCGATCTGCTCGACTTCAGCCGGATCCGTGCCGGGGATCGTACTCCTATGGACGCCGGCGACATTGTTCGATCCGCCGCGAACCTCATCTCTCACCAAAAGCGAGGTGAAGGCATCGAGCTTCATACAGCGATCGAGCCCGGCCTTCCGGCCGTCTCCGTGGATGGAGGTCAGATCCAGCAAGCGGTGATCGCGCTCGCCACGAACGCGATCGACGCTATGCCCGAAGGCGGTCGACTCACCTTCCGCACCTATGCGAAGGGCAGTCGTGTCTTCATCGAGGTCGAGGATACGGGAGCGGGAATATCGCAGGAGAATATGTCGAAGATATTCGAGCCGTTCTTTACGACCAAGGAAGTTGGCAAAGGAACGGGGCTCGGCCTGGCGGTTTGCTACGGGATCGTGTCGGAACACGGGGGCCGCATCACGGTCCGTTCAACTGTCGGCAAAGGAACCACGTTCAGCATCTTTCTCCCGGCGACAAGACCCGGCGATGAATAGATCCAGAGAGGCCCAATTATGGCGAAATTACTGGTTGTAGACGACGAAAAGAACCTCAGACTGGTCGTACAGAAGGAAATGGCGCGGCAAGGCCATGAGGTCGAGACGGCCGACGACGGTGAGTCAGCATGGGAATTGCTGGAAACCACGGATTTTGATGTCGTGCTTTGCGACATCAATATGCCGCGGCTCGACGGCATAGGGCTTCTCAGGCGAACCCGTGAGCAGAGCCAGAATCCACCCGAAGTCATAATGCTTACCGGTCAGGCGACGGTCGAGTCCGCCATCGAAGCAATGAAGCTCGGTGCTTACGACTACCTGACCAAGCCGTATAGGATCGGCGAACTTTCCGCACTTGTGACGGCTGCTGCCGAAAAGCAACAGCTCAAGGTCGATAACCAACGGTTGCGTGCCCAGATCGCACGGTCGTCAAAGCAGTCGATGCCCGAGATCGTCGCAGAGTCGCGGCAGATGAAAGAAGCCCTGCGGCTCGTTCAGCGCGTTGCCCCATCAGACGCGTCGGTATTGATCACGGGCGAATCGGGCGTCGGAAAGGAACTGATAGCCCAGGCCATACATCGCCTGAGCCGCCGTGCGGACAAGCCGTTCATCGACCTGAACTGCGCCGCTCTGCAGGACACTCTGCTCGAGAGCGAGCTCTTCGGACACGAGGCCGGTGCTTTTTCGGGCGCCAGAACCAGAAAGCTGGGCCTTTTCGAGATCGCCGATCGCGGGACCATCTTCCTCGACGAGGTAATGGAAATGCCGCTGCCCCTGCAGTCCAAGCTGCTTCGCGCCCTCGAAACAAGATCCTTCTTTCGCGTCGGTGGCGTAAAAAAGGTCGAGGTCGATGTCCGTCTGATCGCGGCTACCAATCGCAACAAAGAGCAGTCGATCGCCGACGGCGTTTTCCGCGCCGACCTGATGTACCGCATCAACAGCTTTGAGATCGCGATCCCGCCGCTCCGCGAGCGTCGCGAAGACATTGAACCCCTGGCTCGCCACCTTCTTCACAAACTGGCCGGGGCTAACGCTCCGGAGCTGTCGCTGGCCGCAATCGAAGCACTAAGCTCATCAGAATGGTCCGGAAACGTCCGCCAGCTTCGCAACTGCCTCGAACGTGCGATCCTGCTCGCCGATAACGAGATGATCACGCCCAAGGAACTCCCACCGGAGGTCGCGTACCGTACCGAGGCCCCGAGTGTTTCTGTCAGCTATAATTTGCCTCAACCCGGCGTTCCGACAGCCTTCCAGAATCCGCCTACGAACAACCTTCGGGACATCGAACGTCAGCAGATCATCGGCGCGCTCGAAAAGACCGGTTGGCATCGCGGCAAGACCGCCGAACTCCTTGGCATCTCACCTTCTACCCTATATCGCAGGCTGCGGGAATATGATCTGGACGCCCGATGAATGGTATTCGAAGAGGCTGCGGCTCGATTCAACGGCCGTAAAACAAGAAGCGCTGGTCGGATAACGGCATAAGCTCTTCAGAAAAAGCTACCTTATTTTTCTCAAGCGCCTCCCGGAGGGAATTGCCGCCAAAAAAGAGCGGTTTCGCAGGTCCCGCCCATTTGAGCAGCCGCGGCAGTTTATCCAGAAAACCGTCAAGCGCACGACAACTGATGTAGGAAACGTCCGGTCGCCTGTGCTCAGCAAATTGTTTTGGCACGATCTCAACCCGATCGCGCAGCCCACACCTATCAGCGACGAGACTGAGAAATCCGGCCTTTTTTGCCTTTGACTCGATGACGACCGAAACAAGGTCTTTGCGGGCGATCAAGCACGGGATCGCAGGGAAACCGCCGCCTGAACCAACGTCTGCGAACCGAGTACCCGGCGGGAGATGTTTGAGCATCGTAAGCGATTCAAGGAAATGTCGAGTCGCCATTTCCTCCGGTGGGCATGGCGCTACGAGGTGCAGGACCGGATCATGTTCAACGATCAGTTCGAAATGATCGGCCAGCTGCTCGATCGTCTCGCTGGAAAGCTCGACACCAAACAAACCTGCGTTCGATCGGATAGCTGTAACAAACTCGCTCCGGGAACTCATATGCTAAATCGAAGAAGAGCCGCAAATAGGAAGGAACTCCCTACCAACGACTCCCCACTCACATCTGTGGTGCGGACGAATGGAATCGAACCATCACGGCCTTGCGGCCACAGGCTTCTGAG
>JAJTWY010000023.1 GCA_021463165.1 Pyrinomonadaceae bacterium
GCTCTGGTAATCTGCCCCTCCGGTACACGTCGCTCCCCCGTTGGTCTTGCCCGTCGAGGCCGTGCTGAACGTCACCGTCGTCGTTCCCGTCGTCACACCCGTTCGCTCGATCGTGATCGTCGCAGTCTGCGACTCGTCCTGTCGGTACGTCGGTGAACTGAACGAGACGAATGTCACCGGCGTCGGCGATGGTGTAGGCGTAGGTGTCGGCGTTGGAGTCGGCGTCGGCGTTGGAGTCGGCGTCGGCGTTGGAGTCGGCGTCGGCGTTGGAGTCGGCGTTGGCGTTGGCGTCGGCGTTGGTGTCGGATTTCCGCCCGCGACGGTATTTGTATCCGATGCAGAGTTATTAGAGGTAGTCGAATCCGCAACTCCTGTCGGCGCGGCGATCGTCGCCGTATTGGCTACAGTGCCTGATGCACTCGCCGAGATCGTCGCGGTAACCGTGAACGTAACTGTGCCGTTAACCGGAAGACTGACGAGAGCATCAATACTGCCAGTTCCGTTAGCGGCCGGGCATGTACCACCGCCTGCGGCGACACACGTCCAGCTAAACGAGCTAACGCCGGTAGGGATCGGATCCGTAACCCGAGCACCAACCACCGGATCAGGACCCGCATTTGAGGCAACTACGGTATACGTTGTGGTACCTCCCGGGGTGACGCTAGTCGCCCCGTCCGTCTTCGTAATGCCAAGGTCTGCCGAGGCCCCGGTCGGACTGAACTGGATCGAGAGTCCATCCACACCGGCCGTTCCATCACCGATCAAACCGATAACGGTCGCCTGGCCAGTGTTCAAATTGATCGAAACGAAGTTAGGCTCACTATCGATAAAGAAGGAGGCGAATGCGAGATCCGTTCCCTGCTGAATGTCAAAACCGCCGAAACCCGTTGGATTAACACCCAAAGGACCAATCGTTGTAACCTGTCCCAGGTTTGGCGACGGGTTCCCACCGATACCGCCGATACGAACTAGGGTGTTTCGCGTTGCGTCAATACCATAGAGTGTGGCGCTCGCGGCCCCTGGAGTATTGTTGCTGTAAGCCGCATGAACGATATCCGGGGTCGTTCCGGCCCCCGGGTCCCCGGCCACGTAAGCAAGATTCGTATCGTTGCCAAGAACGGCTCCGGTCGTAGGGCTGATCCGCCGGTTATTGCCGGTGTTACCAACCTGACGAATAGCATCCGGGACGGGGTTGAAATCAAATCCGAAGAACTGGTCTATAAGTGTCGTTACCGTCGTGCCCGGGTTGACGTTTGTGACCGCTCCGGTCGTTGTATTCACAGTTACCACGCGATTCGTCCCTGGAAAGATCTGGCCTGCTGTAGCATAAAGTTGACCATTCGACGGGCGAAAATCAATAGGCGAGAGAAACTCGCCGTTGTCCACGTCGAGACCGGTCAGCGGAATGGTGTTGATGATGGTTCCAGGAGTTGCAGCGTTAAAGCTGATCAACGAATCAGAAAAGAAATCGTAGGCAAAGATCACAGGGTTCGCTTCGAACGCGACCGGCGCATCAGGACGAGCCAGCTCAACGGTCCCACCCTTATCTCGATCCTGATCCTCTAAATACCGACGCAACTTGCTCGGGTGCAGCGAGGAAAGCCGTTGCGCTACCTCCTGCCGTTTCTGGATCCGCTTTAGGTTATCGCTCTCCGCCGCACGCTGCGCGCTGATGCGCCATGTAACAGCCCCAAACACCGTAAGACTCAGCAGTACACTGAGTACCAACACCGCTTTCCGGTTGAAAGCAATGACCGAACCGTTTAGTTTTCTCATGATCATTCTCCGAAACTCCCCTAAAATATAAAAATGCCCTTGCGGCAACAATTGAAATGAACAACAGCTACAACATATCCCGTGCCATCATTCTCAGCCGATCCGAGTGACCTTGGTCCCGCTCGGCTATTGGATAAAACCCTACGTGGTTGCGAGAACGCTATTTAAGTCATCTTATATCAAAAGCTTTTAAAATAAGTCTAAAAAGTTTCTTAAGTATATGCGCTCGATCTGGACACGTCAATGATTTTATCCGGTCTGGACGCATATTCCTATTCTAAGGCCGAGGGAGTCTGCTTAACGGTCAAAAGAAAGACGAAAGCCAGCCCTGAGATGCAGCAACTCATGAAGAATGCGGACGGGGCCCCGTATTGGTGCCAGATAAAACCAAACAATAGCGAGGCTGGGAAGACGGTTATCCCATAGGCAAGGTTATAGAGCCCGTAAGCCGTTCCGCGTTTTTCCTCGGGCACCATATCGGCCACGAATGCTTTCTCGGCTCCTTCCGTCAAGCCGAAGTACGCCCCGTACATTATAAAGAGCAACCAGCATTGCCAGGCCGAGTCAGCGAGCGCAAAGCCCAAGTAGACCAATGCGTAGATCAACCAGCCTATCAGGATCGTCGTTCTGCGGCCGAGTCGGTCCGATAGATCACCGCCGAACAGCGAAAACAGGACCTTGCTAAGATGCAAGGTCACCCAAAGGAGTGGGAGAACAACGGGCGCGATCCCTGACTCAGCCGCTCGGAGGAGCAGGAAGGCATCCGTCGAATTCGACAGGGTAAAGACCGCGATAACGACAAGAAAGCGTTTGAAGTTTGGGTCAAACCCCTGCAGCGAAAGATTGAGCGGTTCGCCCCCAGCTCCAGGAGGCCTCGCTTCTTCTCGCACGAAGAACGCGATCACAACAATCCCAATGAAAACGGGAACCGAAGCGAAAAGAAAGACCTGCTGGTACTCGTGGATGGTCGGGTTCTGGGTATCTGCGGCGAATACCAACAGGAGAAGAAAACCCACTATGGGACCGAAAACCGCGCCTAGGTGATCAGCAGCACGATTGAAACCAAAGACAAATCCTCGACGCTCTTTGCTAACGCTCGACGCGATCAGCGCATCACGAGGAGCGCCGCGAATACCTTTACCGACACGATCGGTCATTCTGACCACAAGAACCTGTGGCCAAGTGCTCACAAACGCCAGAAACGGCCGCGTCACGGCGGCCAGAGAATACCCCAGAAAGACCGGCAGCTTTCGGGAGTGAAACTTGTCACTAAGATAACCGGAAACGAGTTTCAACAGGCTGGCAATCGACTCCGCGAATCCTTCGATCAAGCCGATCGCAAATGGTGAGGCGCCCAGACTCAACGCAAGAAACGCCGGCAATAGCGGGTAGATTATCTCGCTCGACGTGTCATTCAGCAGACTAACCAGGCTGAGTGACAAGACATTTCTTGGCAGGGCTTTATAACGGAGCCATCCTTCGTTGAGTGATCCCATTTCCCGACGGCGCATCGATCAGATCAGCGGGGGCGGGTTGGTATGGGCCTTGGCCTCGGCGTCGGTTTTGAGCTCACGGCCCAAAGTGCGATGCTTCCGGCGATCCCGACAGTCAAGATGATCGCTACGATGGCGATCCGAAGCCCCATCTTTACCGTCCTTCTTAGGAGTTTGAACACAACGAATGCGGCCGACGCAAGTATCAAAAAGAAAGCTGCAGCGGCAAAGAGGGCAACTCCGCCAGCCACGGGTGCTACGTCAAAGAGCAAGGTCATTTGGAACCCTCCTTAAGCGTCCTAACGATCGCTTCGATTTCTTCCTCGTTGGGAGAATCACTTCCGGATGGAATAGAAAACTCCTCATCCGCCCACGCACCAAAATCTAACAGCTTGCACCGCTCGGAGCAAAACGGTCGATACTCGTTACCATGAAACTCAACTTCAAGGCCGCACCGGGGGCACTTCACGACTGGCATAAGAAAGGCTAGGATAGCAAAAGGTCTGAAATGGAGCTACGCGAGATCGGCGGCGAACAAACATCGGACAAAAAACGTATCGGTTAAAGTTGCTGGAGGAAGGGCATCATGAGTGATTACAAAGAGAGATTCGAACGATGGCAGAAGAAGGCCACTGAGAAATTTGACGAGATCGATTCGCAGCTCGGGCTAAAGGACAAGATCGAAGGCGGTGCGCGGACTGTCGTTGAGACCGCGAAGACTGGAGCAGAACGCCTAAAGACCGAGGCCGAAAGGACTGACGTGGGAAAACGCGCTGTTCAGGTCGCCGAAGGCCTGGTATCAACCGCGGCAGACACGGCGAAATCTGCGTGGAATGTGAGCGAACCATTACGGGATGCGGCTGCCGATGTTGGCTCAAAGGCGGGCGAAGCGGTTGTGGACGCGGCGGGAAAAGCCGGGGATATCATCGAGGACGCGGTCGATTCGGTCGGTACGAATGCCAAACGAGTGTCGAAAGTGGTCGGCTTTGGCTCAAGCCTGTCATCGACATTCGACGCAGCCGTAAGATCAGCAAAAAAGGCGTCTGAATGGGTACAAGCAGATCCCTTAAGAGCCGCAACCACGGGAGTTTCGATGGCTATCGGTGCCGGCCTCGGGGTCGTATTCACGGGTATCAGCTCCCACTGGCTGTTGAACTCAGCGATTCCGACCTGGTCGGTAAAGAAGGTGGCCCAGGAATTTGATCGTTATCTAAAGCGACGTGAGGGACTGCTAGCAAACGGAAGGCTCTCTGAAGCCGATGCCGATCGAATAAAATTTGAACGGGATATCGCAAAACGAGTCGGAGCACCACTGCTTGGAGCATTTTCCTTTGCGTCCGGCGCCGTAATGATGACGAATGTCTTGAATCCGACTACGCTGACGGGCTTTCCACTCGGTAACATCATCGGCGGCAATCCGCTTCTCGAAGGCGTCTGGTTCTTCGGAAACGGAGTAGTCTGTTTCAAGACCAGCTACGATTTCTTTATGATCGCTCTCGACGGCCAAGAGGACGTTGAGGATATGGTTAGAGAGATCAAAGGCCTGTTGCCCCAGGCGGTTCAGTAACCGGAGCTCCTAGTTCAACTGGATCGGAAACGGAACAAAACTCAAAGCAAATATAACGAGTGTGATGAACGCAACGACTTTCCTCTTCGCATCGAGCGGCGTTTCATCGAACGGTCGCGGATGACGGATCCGCATCATGATCGCAAGTATCAGTGCGATCAAAAATCCGCTTGGACTGCCGTAATAATATAGGCCGAAGATCGACAGGACAGCCATTGTTGGAAAGGCGATACGGCCTGTCCAATGGTGGACCTTCTCTCCAAAAACCGCATAGATCGCATGTCCGCCGTCAAGCTGCCCGGACGGTATCAGATTTAGCGCCGTTACCAGCAGCCCGACCCAAGCAGCAAAATAAAACGCATTGCCAAAGCTCACTGCCGGATCGTGACCCAGAACATATCCCAAAAGCCTCATCAGCAATGGATCAGAAAAGACCAAACCGCTTGAGGTCGAGAGATGGTCAACAGGCGCGGGCTCCATATTGACGATCCCCGTGATAGCAACTGGAAGCAGGGCAAGGAAACCCGCGATCGGGCCGGCCACGCCTATGTCGAAAATCGCCCGCCGCGACGGCATCGGCGACAGGATCTTGATAAAGGCTCCGAAAGTGCCTGCCGGCCCGACCATCGGCGGTGTAGGGATAAAAAACGGGAGCGTGGCATCAACCCGATAGATGCGGCACGCAATGTAGTGTCCCATTTCATGACTGATCAAGATGAACAGCAGTGAGATCGAAAAACTCAAGCCGTAGGTCAATTGGCCGGGCTCGTTAAATAACGCCGTAACCGCCCCCCCGAGCAGTGTCAGATATTTGCCTGGCAGCAAAATCAAAAGATCGATCAGTTCCCCGAAACTGCCCGGGTCGGCACTGTCAGGCAGCGTATTGTAAGGTCCGAAGGGAAAGATCGAACCCGCGATCGTGACCGTGCAAAAAGTCAGGAACAAGAGGAGAAAATGTTTTATCCACGCACACGCCGTTGGGCGAAACGACGGTGGATCTTGAAAATAGGGTTCAAACGTTTCCTGCTCTGTCACTTCAAAAAAAGATCGCAGATCGTGCCAGTGTCTAGCCTGGTTTCACGAATCTACGACCAGAATACCTACAAAACTATACTAGATATCCTTTAACCAAACTAATCGACTGCCTTGGCCGAAAGTTCTTTCCCAGGCTTGAATCGGATCGTCTTCCCAGCCGGTATCGGAACCTCCTTACCGGTCCGGGGATTACGTCCGACACCTCGTTTGCGGGCCTTTACGACAAATACACCAAATCCCCGAAGCTCGATGCGCCGCCCATTCGCCAGGGCGTCTTTCATCGCGTCAAAAAGCGAATCTACTACCTGCTCTGCTTTCTGCTTCGGAACGCCCGTTCGGTCAGCGACGAGATTAACAATGTCAAGCTTGATCATCATTTCCTCCTTTCGAAAAAACGGAAACCGCAAGGGAGATAGAACTTAAAGCTGAGAAACGTGCTTGCATCATAATCCTCTAAATCTACATCTGTCAAGATTTTGCGGCGAAGTCGCTGAGTATTTTTTCCGCTTCATTCAGTTCCTTGTCCAGTACCCATTCAAAGGCCGAGAAATGGCGGCCAATCACTTCGTTCATCCATGGGAAAATGTTAGAATTTGTCCACCGATCAAGGTTCAAAGGACGTCCAACTATGCGATGGAGAGATCAACGTCAAAGCACTAACATCGAAGACCGCCGCGGCATGCGAGGCCCCGTGGCGATCGGCGGAGGCGGTCTCGGCATCGTGATCCTGGCCATCGCGATCTATCTTTGCGGTGGGGACCCCAGCCAATTGATCCAGACCGGGCAAAGCCCCGGCGAGGTCCCGCCGCCGACATCAACCGCAAATAAGGCAACCGCCCCTGACGAGAATCGACAATTCGTCGGCGCGATCATGGGAAGCCTGGAAGATGCCTGGCGTCAGGCACTGCCGGCCCAGAGCCGAGCGCGTTACACCGATCCTCAGCTGGTCCTTTTCACCGGGCAGGTCTCCTCAGCCTGTGGATATGCCAGTGCGGCGACCGGCCCGTTCTATTGCCCCGGCGATTCCAAACTCTACCTGGATTTCGCGTTCTTTGAAGAACTTAGACGAGAGTTCAGAGCTCCGGGTGACTTTGCTCAAGCCTACGTGATCGCACATGAATTCGGGCATCATATCCAAAACCTGACCGGAATAATGGATCAGGTCCAGCGGGCCGGACAGAACAATCAACTTTCGGTCGCCCTCGAACTGCAAGCTGATTGCTACGCCGGGATCTGGGCAAATTTCGCCGCAAAAAAAGGCCTTGTCGAGACCGGCGACGCCGAGGAGGCGATCCGAGCCGCAGCGGCCGTCGGCGACGATATGATCCAGAAGCGAACCCAAGGCTATGTTGTGCCCGAATCGTTCACTCACGGTTCGTCCCAGCAGCGAATGCAGTGGTTCGCCAAGGGAATGCAGTCAGGCAGCATGCGTCAATGCGAAACCTTCCGATAGCGCGTTAGGCGTAAGCTTTGCCGTAGATCTCTTTATACATCCAGCCCAGGAAGCGAATTTCTGCGGTACAAAGGGCCTCGATCCAGCAACTCGTCAGATAGAGGCGCTTCTCAACATTAGAAGGCAGTTTCTGGGAGCGTTCGATCGTGGACGCATCGAGATCGTCACCGAGCTTATAGACTTCCGTCAATTCGGTCTTCGTCTTATGCGAATCCTGCAGAGCTTCGAGCAGGCTTGTTATCCAATCGCTCAATTCCGCTTCCGTACGATTGGTTTCGAGAGCCTGAAAGACGCCTATCGCAAACCGTGCCTCGGCATTTTCAAACGGATATGTATTTACCCCATTGACCTTGTCGTCCTGCTGTTTCCATTGAAACACCTGCTCGGTATCAGGATGCCGCATCCGTGCTGTCCGCTCGTCGAAATTCAGAAACCACTCCAGCAGATCGGCCACCGACCCAACGTCGGGAACGCCGGACTCAGAGATCCTTACTTTTGGCGGCTCGTTCTCCTGCTCTTTTGACATAAATGCCGGATTATTTCATTCGAACAAAACTTTTACAAGCTTCGTACGCAAGCTATAATTCGTGTGATAACGCTATCACCGCGAGAGAGGTCAACTAATGCAAACTCAAACCCAAACCTGCCCGACCTGCCAGACCCAGAACTATCAAGGCGGACGATGTACCAATTGCGGAACTGTACTTCCGATCAGCCCGATGCCGATGCAGCATATGCCTAACTACGGAGCAACCGACAAACCGCCCGGTGCCGAGAAAAAGGTCGTCGCCGGCGTTTGCGGGATCCTTCTCGGCGGCTTTGGCGTGCACAAGTTCATCCTCGGCTATACGACCGAGGGCGTCATCATGCTCGTTGCCTGGATCCTCGGCATCATCTTCCTATGCGGCATTCCCTCGATGGTGATCGGCATCATCGGCCTCGTCGAAGGGATCATGTACCTAACGAAATCTGACGAGGAATTCTCGCAAACCTACATCCTCGGCAGAAAAGGCTGGTTCTAGGTGTTCACGGGACTGATCGAGGAACTCGGAACCATCGCTGACGTCGGATCTTTAGCCGATGGGCGCCGAATTCGCGTTGCTGCCTCGGTGGTGACCTCCGACTTGAAGAATGGCGACTCGATCGCCGTCAACGGTGTCTGCCTGACCGCGTTGGATGTCCACCGGTCAGGCTTTTTTGCCGATATCTCGCCCGAAACCCTTTCCCGCACGACCCTCGGAAAGCTTGGTGCCGGCGCACGCGTAAATCTGGAGCGTTCGGTAACGCCAAATACGCGGCTCGGCGGACACATTGTCCAGGGGCACGTTGACGGGTGCGGCGAGTTTCTCGCTGCCGAGGCCAACGGTGATTTCTGGACCGTTACCGTCGGCTTTCCCCGCGATCTTGGGCGCTATTTCGTCCACAAAGGGTCGGTCGCTGTCGATGGCATTTCGCTCACAATCGCTGAACTCAACGAAACTAATTTTCAAATAGCTGTCATCCCGAAAACATGGGAAATGACCGATCTTTCTACTCTCAAACAAAGCGACAGCGTCAATCTCGAAGTTGACGTTATCGCAAAATATGTCGAGCGGATGCTGCAGTTTCGACCAATTCAATAGCCGTACCGGCCAGATCCGAGCATTCGATCTAGGCCCTAGCTTCTCTCACGATCTCGACAAACTGTTTTGCCCGCTCTGTCACTACGTGGGCTTCACCCGCACGGATAGCCTTTACATCGACCAGGTCGGTGCCCACACCGAGGGCCGAGGCGCCCGCCTTGATAAAATCGGCGGCGGTCTTCAATGAAACCCCGCCCGTCGGGATGATCTTGATCTGAGGGAACGGGCCCTTTAGGTTCTTTACATAGCTCGCGCCGCCGACCGAGCCGCAAGGGAAAACCTTTACAAGATCTACTCCGGCGCTCCACGCCGTGATCACCTCGGTAGGCGTCAAAACTCCGGGACATACCGGCGCGCTATAACGATGGCAGAGTGCGATAGTGTCCAGATTCAAGGCCGGGCTCACGATGAACTGAGCTCCGGCCAGCAGGCACGCTCGTGCGGTCTCAGGGTCGAGCACCGTTCCGGCGCCGACCAACACGTCGTTCCCGTATTTGTCAGCCACCTTCTCGATCACCCGAACGGCCCCGGGCACCGTCATCGTGATCTCAAGGACATTGACGCCGCCCGCCTTAATAGCCTCGATCACCTGCATCGCCTCATTGGCTGACGAAGCCCGCACGACCGGCACAAGGCCGAGGTCTTCTATGTGTTCAACTATCTGTTTCTTGTTCATGCCATTGGTCCTACCTGCGTCAATGCCCTAGCGGGCCACTCTGGCACCGCCGCCTTTCATTACCCTGAGCACGTCAGCCAATCCGACGGTCGTCGTGTCGCCCGGCGTTGTCATTGCGAGTGCGCCGTGAGCGGCACCGCAGTTGACGGCCCATTCGGGCGATTCGCCCGTGAGAAATCCGTAGATCAGTCCCGAAGCGAATGAATCGCCGCCGCCGACCCGGTCAAAGATATCGAGATCCGGCCGCATCATCGCCTGATAGAGTTTCCCTTCGGTAAAGCAGACCGCGCCCCAGTCATTCACCGAAGCGGTCTTTGCGTTTCGCAGTGTCGTGGCCGCAACGGCAAAATTCGGAAAGTCGGCAACCGCCCTGCGGATCATCTTTTCGAAATTCACGATGTCGAGCTTTGAATGATGCTCATCCTGCCCCTCGACCTCGTAACCGAGGCAGGCGGTAAAGTCTTCTTCGTTGCCGATCATCACATCGACGTACTGCGCCAGGTCGCGATTCACTTCCTGCGCCTTCGCCTGCCCACCAATGGCGCGCCATAGCGAATCGCGGTAATTGAGGTCGTACGAGATGATGGTGCCGTATTTTTTCGCGGCCTGCATCGCCTCTCTTGCGACATCGGGCGTCGTCTCCGAGAGTGCGCAGAAGATGCCGCCGGTGTGCAGCCAGCGGGCACCTTCTTCACCAAAGATCTTTTCCCAATCGATATCGCCTGCCTTTAGCTGCGAGACCGCTGTATGGCCGCGATCGGAGCACCCCAGGGCGGCCCTCACGCCGAAGCCGCGTTCGGTGAAGTTCATCCCGTTTCGCACCGTTCGTCCAACGCCGTCATACTTGACCCATTTAACGTGGCTCTGATCGACACCTCCCTGGTACATCAGGTCCTGAACGAGCCGGCCGACCGGGTTGTCGGCCAATGCTGTCACGATGGCCGCGTCGAGGCCAAAACAGCGTTTCAGCCCGCGGGCGACGTTGTATTCTCCGCCGCCTTCCCAGACATCGAAGGTCCGCGTGGTATGGATCCGCTTATCGCCCGGATCGAGCCGGAGCATTACCTCGCCGAGGGAAACTATGTCCCATTTGCATTGATCTTTTGGCTTTATTTTCATGTCGTTTTAAGGATATTCGTCGGGACACGCATTTTTAGCTATCTCGCTAACCCTTTTATGCACATCACTTACAGCCAAATACCGCATCCGGCTGTCCCAAGTGTCCCACCGCTGTCCCACCCACTTGGTGGGACAAATAACTCTAGTGTTCTCAATAACTTACTGAACAGATCGTGTCCGATCTCACGTTTTCAAAAAACAATTTGCGACTTTGTCTTACAGCTGTCTCATAGCTGCATCATTGTATCATACATCAAGGTTAGATTCAAGAACTTTCCGGCTGCGTAATGACGCTTGCCGTGAAGCGGCGACGACCAACTGCCCCGCATCATCTTCCCATCCAGCCGCCATCGACCACCAAAATGTGGCCGTTCATATAATCGCTCGCGGCGGACGACAGAAACACGGCTGCACCCGCGATATCGTCAGGGTCGCCCCAGCGGCCGGCGGGGATGCGTTCGAGTATCTGCCGGTTTCGCGTTTCATCCGACTGGAGCGCCGCCGTGTTGTTTGTCGCAATGTAACCGGGTGCAATGGCATTGACGGTAATATTACTCTTTGCCCACTCGTTGGCGAGTGCCTTGGTAAGCCCTGCAACACCTGATTTCGAAGCTGTATAGGCCGGAACGGTGATCCCGCCCTGGAACGAGAGCAGCGAGGCGATATTTACGATCTTGCCAGATCCCTGTGCGATCATGTGCCGGCCGGCCGCCTGGGCAAGACGAAAAACACTCGATAGATTCACCTCGATCACCGTGGCCCAATCGTCTTCGCTATAGTCAACGGCGGCCGACCTACGGATCATTCCGGCGTTGTTGATCAGAATATCGATCTTGCCAAGCTTTGAAACAACTTCATCGACGACTCGCGACGGCACGGTTCGGTCGGACATATCTCCGGAAACTTCGACCGAACTGCGGCCCGCTGCCTTGCACGCCGCAACAGTCTCGGCGGCATCACCCGGTTTGCGGCAGTGACAAGCGACATCAGCCCCCGCTTCGGCCAATGCGATGGCGATCGCACGCCCAATGCCGGTCGCCGAACCGGTAACGAGAGCGGTTTTGCCGTTGAGGCGGAATTTGTCCAGTATCATTCGTCAAAGGTCGCCGTTGGCGACAGAGGTCGCGTAGGCCTATTTCTGCGAAGCCTCAAGCCCGGTCGCACCGACGGCAAATTCCGGTTGGACGTTGACCACGCCGAATTGACGATCTTCGCCCTCGCGGTTCGCGGCCATCATCCACAAAAAATTGATCGAACCGCCCGGAGCGGCGACATTCGGGTGATAGCCTTTTGGCATCAGGACGACGTCGCCTTCGCGAACGATCTGGACCAGTTCAGGATCATCGCAGTCAGTGTAAACCAACTGGATACCAAATTGCGGCGCCGGCATATCGATATAGAGATAGGCTTCCTCGAGCATGTTGTGATGTTCATGCGGCGGCCACGACGTCCAGTTTCCCTGAGCCGAGAACGTCACGCCCGCCATGATCCGGCCGGCCTCGATGTTTTTGCCGAGCAGGATATTGAGGTCGCGTTCCGTCGGTTTCGAACCGGCCGTAAAATGAAGCGAGGGATCCTTCCTGATAGCGTCGAAAGCAACAAACTGCAGAGGGTACCGCTTTTCGACCGGTGCCGAGATCTCAGCAAGGTCGAACGCGCCCTCGCTGCTTACCGAAATGTTCGAATCCCGCGGCACGTAAAGGGCATCGTACCGGCTCATCGCGAACGTATGCCCGTCGGTTGTAACGGTTCCCGAACCATTCAGGCAGATCAGTCCCGTCTCGTGTGTCTGCGTCGCAAACTCGATGGGAGCATCACCGGCTTCGAGAATGATCCGCCCGTAAAAGAGATTTCGCGAAGCGGTCGAGCCGGGCGCCACCGAATTCGTTCGTCCTTTGTGTAGGTGCGTTCCCCGGACAAAGCATTTTGCCGGATCGATATTTTCGAGTTGAATTTGTGTCTGCATGATTAAACCCTTTCGTCTTCGCCGCCGCCCGAGTGCAGCGCAGCTTGATATAGCGCCCCGTTATCGATCTCTAGTTCGGATAATACTTTATAACGAAACGGTCTGTTCTGCCCAGAATTGGAACTCGCGGTGCTTGAGGATCTCGGCTTTTGCCTGGATATCGCCGCTCGCAGTCCGCCGAACATGCTCAAACAGGCGTTTCCCGACCTGTTCAATGCTTTCCGTTCCTTCGATAATGTTCCCGGCCGAAACATCGATGTCCTGAGACATACGTTCGAAAACCCGATTGTTCGACGCCAGTTTGAGAACCGGGGCGATGGCGTTGCCGATCGTGGTGCCGTTGCCTGTGGTGAATACCACGACCGTTGCACCTGCCGCAACGAGGCCGGGCGTCGATTCCTGATCGTAGCCGGGGCCCTGCATCAGGTTAATGCCTCGACCCCTTGGGGTCTCGGCATATTCGATGCAATCTTCGATACGCGTGGTTCCGGCCTTGACGATCGCTCCGAGTGATTTGATGGTGATGTTCAGCAGCCCGCCGGCCTTGTTGCCGGTGCTCGGGTTCTGATTGAGCACCGCACCGAATTTCGAAGCGTACTCCTTATACCAATCGACCATCGCATAGATGCGCCTGCCGGTCTCAGAATCCTTTGCGCGATTGGCCAGAATGTGCTCGGCACCACAGAACTCGGGAACCTCGGTCAGCAGAACCGTACCGCCGCTGCGAATAAGCATGTCGGAACAGTAGCCGAGCGACGGATTTGCCGAGATGCCTGAAAAGCCGTCAGAACTGCCGCACTTGACGCCGAGTACAAGTTCGCTGACCGGAAACGGCTCACGCTCACACCTGTTGACCTCAGGCAGCATCTCAGCAACATATTTCAGGCCGAGCTCGATCGCCGCCTGAGTGCCGCCAACCTCCTGGATACCGATCTTATAGACAGGCTTCTCGATCGGCCTCTCGCGTTTTGTAAGATACTTTTCGACGAAGGAAAGATTGGTCTTCTCACACCCAAGATCGATCAGGATCACGCCGCCGACGTTAGGATGATCGGCGTAGTTCGAGAGCGTCCGCATCATCACATCGAGGGTCGATCCGTCCTGACAGCCGCATCCCTTGTTGTGAGGGATCGCGACGACGCCATCGACATTCGCGTATTTTTCGCGGCTGTAATGGAGAAATTCTGCCATCATCGAGATCTGGCTCGCCTCATGGCTGGCACACATCGATGTCGGCACGATCAACACAAAATTACGCGTCCCGACACGCCCATCGGCGCGGCGAAAGCCCATAAATGTCTCGATCTGATCCGCGGCAAAGTAGTCGGGTGCGGGCGTGTGGAGATCGTCGGGAAGATCGCGCACAACCGGAACCTCGTCCGTCATGTTGTCATGGCTGACCCATTCGCCGGTCGAGATCCCGAGCGAGGTGCCGATAGGCTGGCCATACTGCCTGACAAAATCACCGGCAGGAATGTCCCTCGTCGCAAATCTATGGCCCGGCGGAACCTTGCTGTTTACGGTGATGACTTCGCCATTTGCCAGCGACAGCGTAAGCCCCTCGAATGTTTCTGCCTTGACGACGGCCACGTTGTCGTCAGGATTGACGACGATGGCGTAATCGCTAATAGAAACCGGCTTTTCTACCAATGTATCCAACATGATCCTTACGCAATGAGGTCCGGTAAAACATACGAACGGACATTAGAATGAAGACGCAGCAGCAAGCCCGGGTTCTCGTCGCATTGTCGCTGAAGCTCGTTCCGGTCCGACGAAAGCTCAGTATCAAGGAAACGCCTGAAGCTCGGGATCTTCCCGGGGGCCGTCGAGGCATCGACGATAGATTGTACGACCATACGGGACCTCAGGATAGCGGCCGGGCCGAGCGTCAGTATGTACGAAGCGCTGCGGCATTCGGCCTCATCCTCAGCCGAGATATGGCTTCCGCCGACCTTGAACTTGGAAATATGGTGTTCAAGTATCGTTGGAGAGATAGGGATGATCCCAAGCAGGTCGTCGAATTTCGCACCTGAGCCCGGCTTTATGTAGCAAAGATGCGACGCGGCATTTTCCTCGGGGCCGAAACCCATGAAGAAGATGTCGATGCCGTCAAGCGACCTCAGTTTATCGAGATAAGCCGAAAGGGCTGATCCAAGATCGTCGGTCTCGGTCAGCATCGGCGTGAAACACTTGACCTTTGCAAAGAAGTTCGGGCCCAGCAGCCGCTCAAAATCGCGCACAAAACTCAGGCCATTGTTCATCCGCATCGGCGCGAGGGCGTCCTGAGTGAAGACATGAAGCCGGCCGAGCAGATCGTCGATCTCGTCAGTCTCAGCGAGGCGACTGATGATGCGATACATCGCCTGCGCGCCCCGGCCGCCAAGCAGCACGATGGTAATATCCCCGTGCTTTTGCGCCGCATACTTGACGAGGTCTTCAAGCATCGCACGGCCTACCACTTCCTCCGATTCGCAGACCGTGTAGGGGTAGCCTATTGTCGGATGTATGGCCGGACTGCTATCCTCAGACGAACTAAGCCAAATGTTGTCGCCGGAGGCGCGTCGCTCGATCGATCTTTTACTTGAGGTTTGCACTTCGGTTCCTTTCACATTATATTCTAATTGGTTTAACCAATTAAAAGCAAGCGTCCTTTTTGAAATTTATCACGGCCAATGCGTAAAATATGTATTATCCTGATATAAATGATGGATTCTGACCGTTTTGGCATCTTTCCTGAGAGACCTTTGCGGTCTCGCCCATCACGGAAATGGTATGACCTTTTAGTCGAGAGTATTACTTTATGAGTTATTCAAAGCTGGAATTGACAGGCCGGACGGCGGTGGTAATCGGCGGCACATCGGGCATTGGCCGTGCGATCGCGCATGGTTTTGCCGAGGCTGGAGCGAATGTTGTCTGTACGTCGAGGCGTATCGAGCAAGTCGAGGCCGCCGCGGCCGAGATCGAACAGCTCGGCGCCAAGACACTTCGTGTCGCATCTGACGTAAGCGACCGAAGCTCTCTCGACCAGCTGCTCGGGGAAACCGCCGCTGTGTTCGGCAAGGTCGATATTCTCGTAAATTCGGCGGGAAGGACCAAGCGGGAGCCCACACTCAATCTGGACGAAGAAACGTGGAACGGGATCCTCGAAACCAACCTGACGGGCACTCTGCGTGCGTGTCAGGTCTTCGGAAGACATATGATCCAGAATGGCTACGGCAGGATCATCAATATCGCTTCCCTTTCCACATTTGTCTCGCTTTTTGAGGTGGCGGCCTATTCGGCCAGTAAGGCCGCTGTCGCATCGCTTACTAAGTCCCTGGCGATCGAGTGGGCTAAAAGCGGTGTCAACGTAAATGCGATCGCTCCGGGTGTGTTTCGAACCGCGCTGAACCAAAAGCTGCTCGACGAAAGCGAACGAGGCCGCGAATTCTTGACCAGAACGCCGATGGGCCGGTTCGGGAACGTCGAAGAACTTGCCGGTGCGGCGATCTTTCTGGCATCCGAAGCGGCCAGTTTTGTTACCGGCGAGGTGCTCGTCGTCGATGGCGGATTCCTTGCAAGCGGTGTTAACCAATAGTGACTGAGCTCGAGGAAAAAACTGAACGCCTGCAGGAAATGCTGGATAAGAATGGCTTCGATATGGTCATCCTCAACGCCCAGCACAACTTTGCATGGCTAACCGGCGGCAGTTCCAACGCGGTTGACCAGAGCCGTGAGAATGGCGTCGCATCTCTGATGGTGACCCGCACGGGCAAGCGATTCATTCTAACGAACACGATCGAAATAGATCGAATGCTGTGCGAGGAGCTGTCGTCGGAGGGTTTCGAGCCAGTTACGATAAGTTGGCAGGACGAAAAGGCGGATCAGGCAAGCGTTCTCAGGAGAGTAAGATCGGTCGTTGGGCCGAACGCTCGAATAGCGACGGATATTCAGATGTTCGCCGACGTTCCGGCTATCGAAGGCAAGGTCGCGGCGTGTCGATATCGCCTCACTACGGACGAAAGGGCCAGATATTCACGGCTTGGCAGGGATGCTTCGGAAGCGATGGACCGAACAGCAAAAGTGGTCGAGCCCGGTGAAACCGAGGTCCAGATCGCTGAAAAACTGCGAAATGAGCTGGCCCTCGACGGCATTTCATCGGTTGTAACGCTGGTGGCCGCCGACGACCGCATCGCCAAATTCCGGCACCCTGTTCCAACGGGAAACCGTTGGAATAAGGGCCTCCTGATGGTAACGTGTGCAAAACGCTTCGGGCTGATAGCCAGCCTTAGCCGCATCGTGTACGTCGGCGCTGTGCCTGACGATCTAAGAAGGAGGACCGAGGCCGCGGCCAATGTAAACGCCGCGATGCTCGATGCTACGCGTCTCGGTGCGACGGGTTCTGAGATCTATTCTGCGGCGGCGGCGGCGTACGAGCGCGAGGGATTTCCAGACGAGATAAACCGCCATCATCAGGGCGGGGCCGCCGGATATCGAACGAGAGACTGGGTCGCACATCCTCAAAGTTCCGAGACCGTAAACGAATATCAAGGATTTGCATGGAACCCATCGATAACGGGGACGAAGGTAGAGGAAACGGTCATCGTAAACGCCGATGGGATCGAGGTGATCACCGCGTCGCCGGAGTTTCCCCGGATCGTCGCCGTGATCAACGGACGCGAATACTTTTCTCCCGGTGTCCTATCAATTTAGCGAGAGGTATTTATAGATGAGCAACGACCAGGCCGAGATCAAGGACAGGGAACTCAACCAGAACGACGGCGAACCTTCACCCGCCGCAGCCGGCAGCGCAATGTCCGGCATTGGCGATGCGGTGAAGCGAGTCGGCCATTACCGCTGGGTCATTTGCGGGCTGCTTTTCTTCGCATCGGCGATCAACTACGTTGACCGGCAAGTGATAGCGATACTAAAGCCGACGCTGCAGGGTGAATTCGGCTGGACCGATATCGATTATGGCTGGATCATTTTCGCCTTCTCGACCGCCTATGCGATCGGCTTCATCTTCGTAGGGCGATTCATGGACAAGGTCGGCACCAAGCTCGGGTTCACGTTGGCGATCGTCCTGTGGAGCATCGGCGCGCTGCTGCACGCCTGGGCGGTGGGCGTCGGGGAGATAGCGCAGCCCATAATCACC
Source organism: Pyrinomonadaceae bacterium (assembly GCA_021463165.1). Lineage (GTDB taxonomy): Bacteria > Acidobacteriota > Blastocatellia > Pyrinomonadales > Pyrinomonadaceae > OLB17. The sequence goes on from JAJTWY010000023.1 coordinate 17,842, forward strand.
CCGATAATTAACGGCATTCTCGCAGCTATCAACGCGGTGATCACGCCGCTAGGGTTCGCACCCTGGTCGATCGTGCTGTCGGTGTCAGTGGCGGGTTTCATCGTAGCAAGATTCGTACTCGGGCTCGGCGAATCGGGCAATTTCCCGGCTGCCATCAAGACAACCGCGGAGTGGTTTCCAAAAAAGGAGCGTGCTCTTTCCACCGGCATCTTCAATGCCGGCACTAACGTCGGCGCCCTGGTAACGCCGTTGGTGGTTCCTATTCTCGTAGCCATTTGGGGCTGGTATGAAGCTTTTATCGTCACCGGCATACTTGGTTTCATCTGGCTTGCGGTTTGGCTGTGGCTTTACCAGCGCCCCGACGAGCATCCAAAATTATCTCCGGAAGAGCTCGCATATATTCAAAGCGACCCTTCGGATCCGGTCACCAAAGTGCCTTGGGCGCGGTTGATAAGGTTTCGGCAAACGTGGGCGTTCGCTCTTGGCAAGTTTCTGACGGACCCGATCTGGTGGATATATCTTTTCTGGGTGCCTGACTTCCTTCAGCGGCAGCATGGACTCGACCTCAAATCCTTCGGCCTGCCCATCGCCGTTATCTATATTATCGCCGATATCGGCAGCGTGGGCGGCGGGTGGATATCGTCGGCCCTTATAAAGCGCGGTGTAACGATAAATCGATCACGAAAGACCGCGATGCTCATTTGCGCACTTGCGGTCGTTCCGATCGTGCTTGCTTCGGTCACGTCGAACCTCTGGCTCAGCGTCATTCTGATCGGGATCGCGGCTGCCGCTCATCAAGGTTGGTCGGCCAATCTGTTTACGTTGACCTCGGACACCTTCCCGAAACAGGCGGTTGGGTCGGTTGTCGGGATCGGCGGGATGCTCGGCGCGATCGGAGGAATGGTCATCGCTCCGCTCGTCGGCTACATACTTGCCCGCACCGGAAGCTACGTTCCGATCTTCATCATCGCTGCCTCCGCATACCTGGTTGCGTTGACCTTGATCCATTTGCTGTCGCCGAAGCTGGAACCGGCAGAGTTGAACGATTGATCCGGGGCTGCTGCGTGCTATGATACCGGCTCGAATCTGAACCAGTCGATATCAACAGAGCCGGCATCGTTGAATCGGCCGGGGCGGTTGAAGACGAAACCGACCTTGGCACCGATCCAGCGTCCCTGCCGGGCCGTAAACGTCTGGCCCACTGGAGTGAATGTTCGGCCGTCGGTACTATAGCTGAACGTACACCGGGCATCTTCGCGGACGGTCACCCGCAGATATAGATCCCTTTCCGAGATCGGCTGTTGTGCGGTCTCGGTCTCGGCTGTGCCGCGATCTGCGTCCTTTGCCGATGCCTGAGAAACGTAAAGTTTGCCGCCCCGATTTGTAAGTCCGATGAGCGAATAATCGAGCCCCATAACGACCAGCCCAAACCGCTCACCATCAAATCGCGGATCGATGCGTAGTTTTGCGGTTGCGACAAACTCATCCGCCGGGAATTTCTGCAGGAGAAGATTGGGCAGGTCCCAAAGGTTCTTGTAGCCCTCGGGCTGTTGGACGGAGAACATTCGGAAAACACCCCGATCGGGAAACGGAAAGCCCCATCTTCCGTCTCTGTTCGCGTGCCATTGCCACTGAAGCCCAAGGGCTGCCTCGTTGAACTCGTCGGAGTCGGGCGGAGTTTGGATCGCGTGGGCCCCTGCGACCGCCGGTTTGCGGTATCGGAGGACCGGTTCACCCGTCCCATCGGCGTCGTTATCCGTTCCCGCAACCGGGAAGCCGCCCTTCCACGCTACGGGCTGCAGATGCACGACTCGCCCGTAGGCGCCTTTGTCCTGAAAATGAAGAAACCACCATTCGCCGTCCTGAGTATCGACAAACGCCCCCTGATGCGGTCCGTTTATGTTGGTCTTTCCTTGAGCTAAGACGACCTTGCGTTCGTAGGGGCCGTAAATATTGCGGGAACGAAGAGCGAGCTGCCAACCGGTCGCAACACCTCCGGCCGGAGCAAAAATATAATAATAGCCGTCCCGCTTGAGAAATTTCGGCCCTTCGACAGTCGGGTCGGCATCGTGTCCGTCGAAAACCATTACGCCATCGTCCAGCAGCCTCGTGCCATCCGGGCTCATTTTTTTGACGACCAGCAGGCTCTTGATCCCGGCGCGCGTGCCGGCGAAGGCGTGAACCAGGTATGCCTTTCCGTCGTCATCCCACAAAGGGCACGGGTCAATCAGGCCCTTGCCTTCGGCGATCAGCAATGGTGCGGACCACTCGCCTTTCGGATCCTTGGTCTTCGTCATGTAGATGCCATGATCCGGATCGCCATAGAAAATGTAGAATTCGCCGCCGTGATAGCGTATCGAAGGGGCCCAAACACCACCGCCATGGACCGGCTTTGAAAAAATGTCCTTAGGCTCCTGAACCTTGAGAGCATGGTTGATAAGGCGCCAATTGACGAGGTCGCGCGAATGAAGGATGGGAAGCCCCGGTATGCTGTTAAAGCTCGACGACGTAAGGTAATAGTCGTCTCCGACGCGGACGGCATCAGGGTCCGAATAATCGGCGTTCAAAACAGGGTTCCGGTATGTACCGTCACCATTGTCGGCGACCCATACCTTTGATGCCTGAGCCGAGGCGATCAAGGGATACAGGAACATAAGCGAGATCAGCAATGATTTCGTCAAAGCGTGCATAGGCTAGCGATAGTCTTCTAGGGTTTGGATCCGTTCGTATGCTGCGATGCCTCCTGTTCTTCGAGCCTTTGTGCCTTCTGGGTCTCGGTCAGGTGGTCATACATCGCACGGCTCGCGGCTTCAGGGTCGCGTTCTCTGAGCGCACGATAGATATTGTGGTGCTGTTCGGCCGATTCCTTCAGATCGCGTGCGCGCTTGACCGTCTTTGAACGGCTGTCGAAAAGGATGGTTGCGACCATGTTCATCAACGAGGTGAGGATCCGGTTGTTCGAAGCCGCCGCGATGGTCTGGTGAAACTTCATGTCGTGCACCAGATACTGCTCGGGGTCGTCGAGCGATGCATACATCCCCGCGATCTGCTCTGCCATCTGGGTCATCTGCTCCGAGGTTGCCCGCTCGGCCGCCATTCCGGCGATGCTCATTTCGAGAGCAAGGCGTGCCTCGAACATCTCATCGGTCGTAAAGCCATGAAGCGCCGAGAGCATCCTGAGCGGGCTGCTGTCCAGCGTCGGCGATTCAGCACGCTCGGCAACGAAGGTTCCTGCACCCTGCCTTGACTGCAGTATTCCTACGGTCGCGAGCGAGCGAATGCCTGCACGCAGCGTAGGGCGGCTGACCCCAAGCAGTTTTGCGAGGTCACGCTCGGGCGGCAGGCGGTCGCCGGGAGACAGCTCACCGTTGTGTATCATATCGCGCAGCCGGGCAACGACCTCTTCAGCCGTTGTGCCACTCTTTTCAGAATTGAGATTCTGGAATATAGCCGCGGTCCGCTTTGGCATAGCTCGCTGTTCGATCCTCGTTACCATCCTATCCTAACTATCCGGGTTAGTCGAAAAAACACCTATTTCTGTTCCGCCGCGAAGATCTTGATCAGGATCATCGTGAATTTCTTGTCGGTAACCGTCCGCTGATGCGGCGTTCCGCGCGGGACAAAGACGAGATCGCCCTTCTTGATCGTGACCCTCTCGCCGCCGGTCGAGGATTCGGCCCGCCATTCGCCGGGCGACACCTCCCGAGCACCGACCAATGACCCGCCAAGCATCAGCGTTGCGGACCCGTTGGTCACGTAGTAAACGTCATCAGAACCGTCGTGCACCTCGTGAAGGTCGTTTACGCGGTTCGAGTCGTGAAATATCGCTATCCGAGCCTGTTGGCCGGCCGCGGCGACGATATCCTGGTTCGTATTTCCCGGTTTTTTGACGAGCAGATCTGCGATCTCGGAAAGCTGCTTGCCGGTTTTCACGATGAATGGCTTCGCGGCAGTCAACGGCCGGCGGTCCTGCGCCGCCGCCGCTGCACTCACTGCGAACACGACCAGGGCGATAAGAATGCCTCTCGTTTTCATAATCACTTTCCTGCCTGGGCGATCAACCATCTGCTCAGATCCTGTGCGGCCTTGAAATTCTCGAATTCGGCCGGCAAACGCCTGCCATCGGTATATTCGTTGTAGAGCCATGGGTCGCCGAGAACCAGCACGGTTCCTTTACCGTGCTTTGCAACCGCCATTAGGTTCGCGCCGTTGACCGCAAGGATCGGTTTTGCCTCCCGCGAGATGCTGATCGATGAAACTTCCTTGAGAAAGATCTGTTTTGCGGTCTTGAATATGGGGTTTCCGGCCGGAATAGCTACCTTTCCCATCTGATAATCGTTGTTCAGCACCGGATATTTCTTATCCTTGTTGAAGACTATGCCGAAGTTTGCTCCAAGTTCACTGAACCTATCGAGCTCGGCGTTGCCGGCGTCGTTGCCGAACATCACAAGGACCCCGCCCTTTTTGACCCAATCCGCGATGACAGCCATGTGCTGCGGTTCGATGTAATTCGGGCTGGCCGTCTCCTTGTCGGTGTCAGGGTCAACGATGATATAGACATCGGCTCCCGTTAGATTTTCGGCCGTCGGAGCGGCTGAAAGCTGTTTGATCTCCGCTCCCAGCGACCGAAAGATATTGCCCCAGATCGAATAGCCCGAATCGAGCTTTTCATCGAATTTGTAGTGCCAGACCTCATCCTTGCCGAGTTTGTTCTTTCGCACCTCGTGATTGAAGTGATCATCCAGAACTATCGTCTTGCCTCGCCCGGGCCAGCCGCGTTTGTAGTTTTCGATCTCTACCGCCGCCCTGATCGCCGGGCCGAGGCCCTTGGGATCATTGGTCCTGACCTTTTCGCTCATGTAGTATTCGTAGCTTCCGTCGCGATAAGGATTTCCGCCGAGGCCGGAAACCGAGACCGTTCCTTCCCACGTCGCCTCACCTTTCTCGTTGGTCTTGATGAATTCCCGCTGAATGCCTGCCCATCCGGTCGTTGCTACCTTCATATACTTGTCTGGAAGGTAGCCCTCGCGGACGCCGCGTGCCAATGCGTAAACGAACATCGCCGATGCGGATGATTCGAGATAATTCTTCTCCCGGCCCGGGAAGTCGAGAATATCCCACCAAACGCCTGACCTCTTGTCCTGTACAAGTTCCACGGCGGCTGCCAACCGATTGAGGATCGCTATCAACTCGCCACGCCGAGGATGGTCTTTTGGAAAATTCTCGAGCGTATCGACCAGCCCCATCGCGTACCAGCCCATCGCACGGCCCCAGAAATGCGGAGACTGGCCGGTTTCCTTGTTCGCCCATCGCTGCTCCTTCGACTCATCCCAGCCGTGGTAGAGAAGGCCGGTCTTTGCATCGCGGGCGTGTTTTTCCATCCAGACGAACTGGTTTGCGATGTCGTCCCAGTTTTCCTCACCGAAGGTCGCTGAGTATTCGGCGTAGAAGGGCTGACCCATGTAGAGCCCGTCGAGCCACATCTGCCATGGATAGATCTTCTTATGCCAAAAGCCGCCCTCTTTGGTTCGCGGATGCGTCTTCAATTGTGAGCGAAGCAGTTCGACCATCTTGTAATATCGGAGATCGCCGGTCGCACGCCAGAGCGTAAGCATTGAAGTTCCGGGCGTGATGTGGTCGATGTTGTATTCCTCGAGGTCGTAGTCCTTGTGGTTGCCTTTGTCATCGATCCAATGATCCATCCCCTTCCGGATATGGTCAAAATACCTGGCGTCGCCGGTCGCATACCACATGGCCTCGATGCCCTTGTGTACGACGCCCTGATCGTACGTCCAGCTGCGTGGAATGCCCGGTAGATTTCGGTCATCCAGCCAAAGCCGCTTCATAGCGATCTCGGCAAGCCGTTCAGAATCAGTCGCGGCCTGGGCCGCCACGCCCACCGTTGCGGTGAAGAAGAGCAATGATAAGAGTATGGTTTTCATAGCGCTCAGTTCTTTAACGGTACTGCCCGATTCATCGATCGATCATGTGCCTGGTCAGGCCGACGATCTTTTGCTCCCTGATCCCGGCGATCGCAGCCTCGGCAACGAGGTCGGCGCCGTAGGGCGACAAATGCGTATTGTCCTCAATTCCTTTTGGATAATTTGCATCTTCGCCCGGTTTTAGATGAAGGAAGAGCTTCTTGGACCCCAATTCACCGTACGATGCCAAAATCGCCTCGGTCTTATTTCCCATGTCGATCAGGGTGACGCGATGATCTCGCGCCACCTGCCGGACCAATTCAGGATATTCGCCATGGGTTTGTACGACCTTCCCGCCCTCGAACCGCCGCCTGGCGATCGATGTCATCAGGATAGGGATAGCATGTTTTGACCGCACGTCCTCAACAAAGTGAGCGAGATTTGCTTTGTAGTCTTCCGGAGATGCGTAACGGACGGGGTTGTCCTTCTTTTGGTCGTTGTGACCGAACTGGATAAAGACATAGTCGCCCTTCCGCAAGGAATCGACAAGCTGCTTCCATCGGCCTTCGGCGATGAACGATGTCGTACTTCGCCCGTTCATTGCACGGTTATCGACCTTCACCGTTCCCGGTTTGAACTTTCGCCCCAGCATCTCACCCCAGCCCGTCTCCGGCCGCTTGTCAACTGCCTTGACCGCCATTGTTGAATCACCGGCGAGGAAGATCGTCGGCGCTCGCTGCGCCAGGACGACCGTCATGAACAGGTTCATTAGGACAAAAAGGATGAGTAGCCTCATAAGTTCGACCATTTTCCGAGATAAGCGCGCCGGCCGCCGAGACATCCTAGCCCAACGACTCGACCGGCTTGCCGGCGACCTTGACGTTCTCGAGTTTTAAGCCCTTGACGTTCTTTATGATACTCGCATTCTTTATCTCTCCGAACGTACAATTTTTCATCACGACATCGAAGATCGGGGCGTTGTCGAGCCCTTGCAGATCGACCGCTCGATTCCCGATCCCGCACTTCAAACCATCGATCTGGACATTCCGGACCAGCGGAACATAGCCACCCTTTGCACCTTCTTCGTAATTGAAATCGATCTCTATGACGGCCCGTGAAACCGTGCCCACGACCGTATTTCTGTAATAGAAATTCTCCAGCTTGCCGCCGCGTGAAGCATTGTTCTTGAAGCGTATCGCCGTCCAAAGGTCGGGGCTGTCGAGCCTGTTATCAAGGGCGAAAACATTACGTACCCCGCCTGATATTTCGCTGCCGACGGTGATGCCGCCGTGCCCGTCTTTCATCGTGCAGTTGCGGATTATGACATTTTCGGTCGGAATATTCAGACGGCGGCCATCATTGTTTCGGCCTGATTTGATAGCGATACAGTCGTCGCCGGTGTCGAAATAGCAATTGTCGATGAGCACGTCCTTGCAGGATTCAGGATTGCAGCCGTCGTTATTCGGGCCATGCGATTCAACGCGAATGTTCCGCACGGTCACGTTCTCGCACATCACGGGATGCACCTCCCACATCGGCGAATCGATGATTCTGACGCCCTCGACGAGCACATTAGTACACTTGTAAGGCTGAATGAACTGTGGCCGCAGCCAGTGGCCGTCACCAAATATGCGTTCGGTGACAGGAGCATCGCGTTCAATGAATTCATACAATCGCGACCTCGCCGCGCGTTGGCTCATAACGTCGGGATTCCCGCCATAACGCGGATTTCCATGCCATTTCCAAAAGAAAGCCTTCCCCTGGCCGTCGAGCGTTCCCTCGCCCGTGACCGCAATGTTCTCTTCCTCGTAGGCGTATATCAGGGGCGAAAGATGCATAAGTTCCATCCCTTCCCAGCGCGTATGGACGATCGGAAGATAGTCCTGTGCGTTGGTCGCAAACTTGAGCGTCGCACCTTTCGAAAGATGAAGATCCACATTCGACCGAAGCCGGATCGCGCCGGTCAGAAACACACCCTTGGGAACGACTACGCGGCCGCCGCCGGCCTTGTTGCAGGCATCAACAGCCTTGTTGATCGCTTCGCGGCAGTTGATCGCGCCGCCGGCCTTCGCTCCATACCGCAGGATGTTGAAATCCATTTTCGGGAACTTCGGCGGCTTGATCCGAGCGAGGATCTTCGGACATTCGGCCGTCCAGGGATCGGGCTGGCCAAAAGCGATCCTGGGCGCGATAGCCAGGCCGGCCGCCCCCGCGGCAAGTTTGATCATGAATTCCCGTCTATTTTGCATCGTCAAATTCCTGCTTGTCTCTCTCTGATCTACTTTTTGACAGGGCCTGCGATCCGTTGTTTCCATTTCAGATACTCTTTCTCGATCAGGTTCTCCGGGCTCGAAACGTACCATGCATAACCACCGGCCCGTTCGGGGTCGAGGTCTTTGATATCGTATTTGACGATGGCGTCCCGCCCGACAAATATCGGCCGCATCGTCTCCATTTCGTAGAATCTTCCCCACAAAGGCTTTGCGGCAGGGTCCTTGATCAGTGAGTACTTCCACCCTTCGGGTGACGCCTTTCGGTCGAGCCGATGACCGACGATCTTGTTCGACCTGTACCATGCGATCGCATTCTCGATCGCGTCGATCACTTCTTTCGACGGCTGTTTGACACCCATCAAAAAACGGACGATCGCCACGGATTCGCCCCCGGAAAGCGAAGCCGGTTCAAAGGACCGGGCATTGGCTGGCTTCAGTGTATTCTCGTCATACTGAGCGGCCCATATCGTCGGCCTGCCCTTGATCTGGACCTGCAGCCGGAGTGTCAGTGCGAGGCCTTTTGCGACCGCCGCCTCCGCCTTTTTCCGGCGCTCTTCGTCGACAAATTGATGGTCTGGGGCACGTTCGGCGATGTCTCGAAGCAGTTCAAGTACGCCGATCATGGCATCGTCGTTATAAGTGATATGTGTGTAGTAGCCTTTCTTGAGCGGAAAGAATTGCGGGAATCCGCCGTTCTCGTACTGTGATGACAGGAGGTAGTCGAGACCTTTGAAATACGCTTCTTTGTAGCCCGGAAAGTTGCGCGGAGGAGTGTTCTTGAGTAAGCTTGCCGTGATGAGCTTTCCGAGATACTCGATCTGCGCATAGGTCGCCTTGTTGTCGATCGTTGTCTCCTTGATGTCGCCTTTTGACGCGGCCAGCTTCGCACGCTCCGCCGCGGTAAGCATCAGAGCCATGTCAATGTTCTTTTCAAAGCCTCCGTTCGACTTCTGGTAGAGCAAGAGCTGGTCGCCGATCCGTGCCGCTTCGTCGGTCTGATACCATAGCGGCTTTTGTTTAAAAACGTCGTTCCAGGTTACGAGTTTGAAGTCCGGTGGTGTCTTTTCCTGCCAGGCCCAGCTGGAGGGTCTGTAGGGGTCCCAGCCGTCGCGGCCGCGCAGAAAGTACTCAACGGAAAACTGCTTTACATCCGCATCGCCGAGCTTCCTGGCCCACGAAACCCGTGTGTCCGGCGAGGCTCCCGTCCCGGTCGAGCCATACTCGGCCAAATACGCCGTTTTTTCCCGCTGCGGCTCCCAGCGATGCCAACCCTCGGGCCTGATGTGGGCCTCCATCTGCGTATTCAGGAACACGGTGCGGCCATAGTCGCGCCATGGCCGCCCGAGGTAAACGCCGTTCTTTGTGTCGCTGCTGGTCAAACGGCATCTGTGAAAGACAAAACCCGCCGGCTCGTCGTCCGCGAATCGCATTGGGGCGGTAATATAACCGTCGCCTTTTGTGTGAATATGGCAGTTCTCAAAAACAGCGGCCGCCTGCCCGAAAATATAATCAACCGTGCCTTCAATATAGCTCTCGACGTAATACTGCCGGCCGCCCTTGGCATAAAGCGTATCCTGCCAACCGAGAAAGCGGCACTTTTTGAAGATCGATCTATCGGCCTCGACCAAGATGGCGACAGCCTGGCCACCGGCTTCGGATGGCCGTCCGAACGAGTTCTCAAACGTAATATTCTCGGCGTAAAAGTCATGACCGCCGATATATGTCGCGTAGGCAGCCGACGTTGAACCCGCGTCCTTGCTCGAGATCTTGAACCTCAGGACCGTCCTTGCCGCATCCGTGCCGATAAATGAAACATACGGCTTGTTGGCCGGCACCCGAACCTGTTCATCATAGACTCCGGGCTTTATGGTGATGACAAAGCGTTTTTTGTTATCGGCGGGAACCTTATCTATGGCTTCCTGGACAGACCGGAAATTTCCCGTACCGTCTGCAGCCACGATCACGTCAGTTGCGAAGGCCGACACCGGAGCCGCAGCGAAAACGAAAACCAGTAAGGATCTTAGAAACGTCTTATTCACGATACTTAGATGAGCGAAGCGTCACACAGCCGGTGAAAAAAGATCTCGACCGCTAATGTGACGCCCTCCGGTTGAAAATTACAAGCCTTACGTCACTGGATCAGAACATTACCTTTCCGCCGATCTGAATATCGCGTGGTGGGTTACGCTGACTTGTGACCTGCCAAAACTTCCGACAGTGGCCAGTAACCGCGTAAACCCGGCTGGAGTAAAAGAACGTCATGCAACCTTCCTTTGGCGTCATGCGGCTCCCGGGCCCTGACGATAGATCCCCCAAGAGATCATTTTTCATTGGTAATACCAATCTTTTTCCTCGACAACACCGTGGCTCAACTCAGCTTGACCGGGACCAGATGAATATACTGCCCATATTAATTGATTAATACGAACCGGAACGATTATGCCCAAAACCAAAATCCCTGTCAAGGGTGTTATTACCAATTATGAAAGAAAATATCAATGGGTTTGACCAATTTTAGAAATTTGAAGTAAAAGACCCGCCCTTGAGCGGGTCAGGTCATCAGCAGCTATGGCAGGATCGCTACTTTTTCGGTGTGTCAGAGACCATGAAGAAATCGCCCGTCCCGCTATTCGTCCTGAGCATTCTCATCACATCCTCGAAACCGAATGGGCGGGCACCGCGACGACCAAAGACCGCGATCTGATTGCCGCTTTCGTCAACTGCACGATCACGGTCGAGGCCTTTTGAAACGGCAAGAGCTTCACCCTTTGTCTTGAAGGTTGATATGAGCCGCGGTTCGGGGCGAGGGCTGAACCCGGCAAAGTTTGGCATAGTTTCGGGGTCGGTAAGCTGGAGCACCTTGAGCCCGTTCTTGCCGTCAGCTACATAGCCGTAAAGGCTGGCATTCGTCATTGCGACCTTTATATCATGAGCATCCGTGATAGAACCACCGGCATTGAAGGTCTGATCAAGCTTTGGCTGTTCGGGCCGCTCGATGTCGACGATCGCAATGCCATCGGAACCATTTGCAATATATGCGTAGGTTCGTGCGACATAGATGCTGTGAGCGTGGCCGAGCGGGACAGAGGCGCCCGCAACCCTAACGGCCTCGCCCCTCGTCTGAAGTTCCTTGATGTCGATGGTGTGCATTCCGGCCCGATCGACGACGAACGCATAAAGGAACTGAACGGCTACGGCCTTCGGCTGGTCAAACGGCAACTGCTTAACGACCTTCGGCTGCAGCGGCGTCGAGAGATCTATTATCACGAGCTCACGCTCGGTCGTAATGTAGGCGTAGTTACCCGCGATCGTTATATTGTTCGCTCCGTCGAGGACCCCGTTCGGATTGAATGTAAGCGCTCGGCTCAGGAAATTGTTCCGCGGGTCGCCATCGAGCAAGGTGCCAGCCCCAACAAGGATAAGGCCCTCGAACTTGTCGGCGACATAGAGATATCCATATAGCGGATGTATGGGGCCTTCTTCATTCACAGCCGGAGCAGGCTTACCGGCAGCCTTCGCCTCAGCGTTCAATCTTAGTGCCTCATCCGGCGGCACTTGAACATAGGTTCCGTCCCCTTTCACCACCGTTCGCCAACGGGTCGGATCGACGGCGAGTGTAGAAGGGGCCGCGACGGCGGTCGCATACTTTGACGGCACGTAGAACTTCTGGCCTAGCGGCGATACCGGCGCAGTTACTATCCGTTCGGAGAATCCCTTGTGATCGATCTGGGCGACATCGTACACACGCAAGCCGCCCTTTCCGGCCGCCACGTACGCATACTCTCCGCGCACCTGTACCTGAAGCACCTCGGGCCGGCCCTTGTTCTCGTACACCTCTTTCAGTTCCCGGCCTTCGCGGACGAACTTGTCAAAATTGTCTTTGTAGGCCAGCTTATGCAGATTGCTGCCGTAAACGGCCTGAGGTTCTGAGTGCTCGGTCACCGCAACTGCCTCAAGCGCGTCGGTCCCGGCCACATAGATGTACCGGCCCATAAAATTCACGAAGTTTGTACCTTGCAGAAGGACCTGGGCAAGCCATGCGTTGTTATCCTTCTCGGCCGAAACGTGGCAGTCGGAGCATCCCTGCGTTTCCTTGCCGCGAACGGTATGCGGAACGTGAGTACTGAAGGTTTGCCCCGAAAAGCCCTCGGCTGAGATCGTCTGTTGCTGGTGATAGATCCATTCCCGATTCTGGTTCCGGGAACTGACGATCACGGCTGACCTTGACGCGACCGGCGCGACCATGTGTCCGGTGACCGTACCGTCCTTTCCGAGCATGAAGATGTCGTCGCGAAGCACCTGGAAGTTATACGAAGTGAAGTTGCGCGAGTCGCCGCCCTCGTTATGCCGATTTGGCATCTTCCTGTTCGCCTGCATCGACAGGTGACAGCCGAAACAACTCGTCACCCACGAGGTGTGACAGGCGTAACACGTCATACTGCTCTCACGATGGGCAAGCATTTCCTCGGTCGCCTTTGGATCGCCCCAGGTCGAGTTATCACGCTGCATCGTCTTTGCGTATGAACTCCTCTCGCTGTAATCCGGGTTTCCGGGCGTAACGGTATCGATTGTCTGAGTGACCTTCCAGCACTTGCCAGGTTCAACAATGGAATTCTGGACAATATCTCCTTGTTTCAGCGGAATTGGCTGATCCTTTTCGTCCTTGCAAACCTTTGTTCGCGCGGTTGCGGTGGTCAGTACCTGAAGGATCGGGATCTGCCGTCCATCAGTCCCGCGGAAGCGTAAGCGGGTCAGATCTCGTCCGATCGTCGGACGTTTCGCAGTTTCACGCTGTCGCACCTCGGCGGCGCTCGGAGCCATGGCAGCGGGACCACTGGTGATCGTATTGGCCTTTGCCTTGACAGATCCGTGACAATCTACGCATCCGACCTCAACGGCAGCGCGCGGTTCATTGTAGAGAATTCCGGTCCCGTGACTATCCTGGCGGAAATGGCAATCCACGCAGTGCATCCCTTTTTCGAGATGAATGTCCTGGAGGTGCACTGCCTTCTTCCACTTGTCCGGATCATCCGGCTGGACGATCTTGTCATCAACATCGAGGAGATTGCCCTTACGGTCCTTTTTGTAAACGTTCTTGTATATCCAGCCGTGCCCGTGAGAATCGGCAAACTGAACATTCTTGAGCTGCTTGTTAAAATCCTCGGTACCGGTCTTTTGCAGGAAAACCGAATCGGACCAAAGGCCGCGGAGCGATGAACCTTCAGGATTCTTATCCAGCTTTCGAGCCTCGTCGCTTTGGCTTGGATCGATCTGCTTGTCCTGCGGATACATAAACTTGCCATCGGTCTCGTTGTCCCACCAGGTCCGGCCAAGATAGGTCGCGACCATGTTCGTTCCCGGGTGCATATGGCAAGTCATGCACTGCGCCGTTGGGATCTGCGACGTGAATTGATGTTTTATCGGATGGCCTGATTCACGGCGAGGAATGCTGGTGTCAGCCGATCCCGAAAACCCCTGGTTGCCCGCCGACGCATACTTTCCGGACGCGAACTGGCTGGTGTCATTCGCGTACACAACATGGCAAGCGCTACACCCAGCAGAGCGATAATCGCCGGCGTGGTCGTTCGTGCCCAAGAAGTTCAGTGTCGGATCGAGCAGCCTCGTTTTTTGGATCCCAAGGTAAACCGGATCGGTCCGATTGTTCGTTCCTAGCCCTCGTGGGCTTAATCCTTTATCCGGTTTGCCCGGTTCCTCTTCCTTATCCGGCAGGCCAACCTCAAGGCGGCGTTTTCCGCCCCGTTCGAAAACACGGAGGATATTTCCGGGCTGTGACAGCTCCCAACGAGGCAGCGGGTAGAGCGAAGTAAGAAACCCCTTATTCGCTTGCTGTTCTCGGGTCGGTTTCGGGTTTTGAAACAACGCCTGCGGTTTACCATCCTCGTTATAGCTCTCGCCGAATTGGGCATCCTTTATGTGATAGCCGCCATTATTGTAGAGCGCGGCTCCCCACAACATCGCACCGTGGGCCATCATGCTGCGGGGGACCTGTTTTCGTTCCTCGACGTGACAGCCGCTGCAAGATTGGTCAAAGACGCGGAAATCGCCCGGATTAACAAAACGCACGAATTCCTCGCTTTCCTTCGCAAGCAGCGTATTCGACCTCTCGGGGTTGGCACTCGAACATTCACCATTCTTACAGCCCCATTCCTTCGGAAACTTCGGTTGGACATGGGCGTCCTTGGCCGTCAAACCCGCCGGGTTTCCGCCATGACAACTGGTACACGTGAGTCCCAGCGCATCCTTGCCATCCTGGAGCGAGTCAAATGCCTCACCAGTCGGGCTGTATCTATGCATCGGCTCGATCTTGTTGTGGCAGTTAAGACAACCCTCGACGGCCGGGGTTGCGGCGGCGACCGGTGCAGCCGCGGTTGCCCGGGACGGTTCCGGGGTTGGTGATGCCTGCGTGTTTGCAGCCGCCGGCGGCTGGGCGCTGACGGTCGTCCCGGCGAAAGAATCGAGATTCCAAACGGCGGCCGCGAACAAACCGGCAAAAGCTGCCAGTATCATCAGCTTAATTCGCATTACCGATCTGGAATTTGCAGTCGTCATCATCCGTAACCCCCGTGGCTAAAAGATCAATTTCATTTGGCTGAACAACGAGTATTGCGGTTTGCTCGGGTTCGGGACATCCCCTTCGCAAAAGTTTGGGATCGGACAATTCCTAGCCCGGTCCGTAAAGATGTCCCTAAATCCCTTCCCGGGAAGAAGCACATTACCGCCAAAGGTAAAGGTCAGATTGTTTATCAGGAACGGCCGATAGATGACCCCGAGGCTAAGGTCATAGCCGATCTCGCGCCTTACATTCGGCTGAAACAGAACGTATTCCAAGGGCTGCGTCTTGTGAAAACGCAGATAGTTCGCATTAAAAATGGCCTTGACAGTTTGAGTCACCTCGGCGTCGACGCCGACATTGAAGATAAAAATGCCGGGATTGACAAAATTGGCTTGCCCTTCGATCTTGCTTGACCGAAGACTCGGCAACAGGCTGTTCGGCTGGGTCAGACCGATATCCGTTGACACGAGCTTTACACCTTGACGACTCCAGTACGAAAACTGGCCGCCCGCAAAGTTGGGATCATCGAATATCGCGTCAAAACCCTTCGCCTTTTCGTCAGTCGGATCGTCATCGCCGGATGCGAAGAACACCGATCCGCGAAATCTTAGCCAATCCCTGTCGATCGACGCCTCGACCGCACCCATGTGAGCCCTGATATCGTTCGGCTTCCCCGCGATCGGGTTGAAACTGTCCTTTCCGAAAGCAAAGTAATAGGAGTTTGTAAGGTTCAGGATGCCGATGTGTCCGTCACCGTTGAACCCAACGTAGCCAGCCTTTACGCTATGTTTCCGCGCACTGCCGACAACCGCCGGACGTACGAGAAAACCGTTCTGGTCGTAGTGTGTATCGGCCCGGTCGAAATTGTAGGCACCAACAACCTGAACCGTATAACCTTTTGTCAGGAAATCCTGTCGGAATAGATTGGCGATGTACACATCCTGCGGACGAAGCGACCGCATCGAATTGAGCCCGCTGTTGGTGTCCTTCTCGATCTGGCGAAAATAAGCGAGGTTGAACTGCGTCTTGTTATTCGAAAAAGCACCGAAAACCCTCGCCCCGAGATTATTGTCTGAGAATAGAAATCCGCGAAAATCAGCGTTGAACGGCTGGATACCGGCCCTCACCGAGACCGAATCAAAATTGTCGTTAGTGTCGAAGAGTTTGACTTCCGCAAATGCTTCCTCGAGCGAAACCTGAAAGTCGGTACGTGTTCGCCCGCGGCGGGCATCGATATTGACGATCCCGTTCTCACGAGCGTTCAGGTAATTTGGAATGCTGAACGTCGGCGAAAATTTGATAGCCCAGGTTCGCGGGCGAAAAACAGTCTGGCCCTTAAAGAACTCGAACGAAACCTGCAGTGTTTGATTGAATGAAAAGCTCTCCGGGCGTCCGAGAAAATTGTTGCTGTCGGGATTGGCCGAGCTGACACTCGTTGCCGAAGGGGTCCTTCTAAGTTCCACGCCTGTCGTACTAACAGCGGAAAGTACCATGAAGTAGTCGTCACCTATGATCGGGAGGTCGCCCTTTAGAATATTTTGGTCATAGGGGTTATACCAGCTTCCGCGGCGGAACGGAATGTCGCGTCCGCGAGCTCCTTTATCCCCATAGCGATCATATTCGGGGAAACTTATCCGCCAACGGTCGCGCACCTCGCGTCTGTCCGGGACCTCGTCCTTCGCAGGCGGTGTCTGACCGGCAGGCGCAGGCTCCTTACCCCGCTGGACAACGGAGAAATCGATCTTCCGCTCACCTCCGTCGATGATCACATTCTCAAGTGTCGGACAGTTTTGCTTTGACTCGTCGCAGATGAAGTTAGAAAAAACACCGTATTCTGCGGCCTTTCCACGATCGAACCGCGCCTCAAAGGGTGCGGCCACTGAGATCCGATAGGCGCCCGAACGCAGAGACATGGAATAGGTACCGTCAGACCGCGTCCGGCGCCGCGTTGTCTCAGTTGATGTCTGATTAGTGACTATCACCTCGACGGCCGGAACGGGTTTTCCGTCCGCGTCCGTGACCTTTCCGCTCAATTTTCCGCTGGAACCTTGCGCAAGGCCGATCCCCGACACTAAAAGGGTGATCGCGAGCAACAGTGTCAGTTTTCTAAAACACGACGCCATAACGTGATCCAAGGGACGGAATAATGAAACTTACTGACAGTGCTTTTTAGCACAGTTCTTAAACAATGACAAACTTTTTATGAGAAAAACTTGACTCTTAAATCACTTTGTATAATATTCTTAGCCATCATGGGCAGTCATTTTCCGGTAAGACTTCTTCGGGTAACACGGTGTTTCCTGGCGGGCTTGCTGCTCGCCGTTCCAACCTTGTCGCAAAGCCTGAGCGTCAGCGATGTGCAAACGATCATTGCCCAAGCCGTATCGAAGGCGACAGCGATGAATCAGCGCGTGACGGTCTCGGTAACGGACAAGGAGGGTAACCTTCTCGGAACATTCCAGATGACCGGGGCATCGACGGATACGTTGATCCGGAGCGTAGGCAGGGCCGGGCAAGGACTTGAGAATCTTACGGTCCCGGCTGCACTGGCAGCTCATTCCAAGGCCGGTACGGCAGGGATCTTTTCCACCGGAGGAAACGCATTCTCGACCCGAACGGCATCGTTTATCATTCAAGAGCACTTTCCGCCGAAGGACGACAATCGACCCGGCGGCCCGCTGTACGGCGTGCAGTTCTCGACGCTCGTTTGTTCGGATATTGCCATCGCTGCCCTTCCGCTCGGCCTGTCGGGAGATCCGGGCGGGTTACCTCTCTACAAAGGTGGTGTAGCGGTGGGCGGCGTCGGTGTTGAAGGTGACGGTTTGTATACGATCGATCGCAACCCGACGGATGACGATCAGTCGATGGAGGAGATCATTGCCTTCCACGCGACAAGGGGCTTCGAGGCACCTCCTCTGATACGCGGCGACAATATTCTTGTGGAAGGGATTCGATTTCCGTTTTCAAACGTCTCAAGCACCGAGAATGTCGCGACCGCCCAGTTCGCAACGCTTCCGGGAACGGTTACGTCAGCGATCCGGGCGGCTCCACCCAGCGATTTCGTCCCGGGCACGTTGGGCGGCGTTAACGGGCAGTTCAGTTCCAGATTCCCAATAGTCGCAGGTTCGACGCTTTCGGTTGCAGAGGTGCAGCAGATACTCGGCGCGGCTATTGCCACCGCAAATGTCACTCGAGCCGCCATTCGGCAGCCTATCGGCACAAATGCAAGGGTGACCGTAGCGGTAGTAGATGTTAACGGGAAGGTCGTTGGGATCTTCCGGCAGCTTGACGCACCTGTATTTGGGCTTGATGTTGCGGTTCAAAAGGCCCGGACAACTAACTTTCTCGCCCGGTCGGATGCCGGCTCGAAATTGACCGCAGCCGGATTGGGATCATACGTCGCGCGTGGTGCAGCCGAGGGAATAACTCTGAACGGGAGTATCGCCTTTAGCGACCGCGGTTTTGGTTTCCTGCATCGCCCGCTGTTCCCTGACGGGATCAACAACACGCAGGCCGGCCCGTTCAGCACGTCGCTTGGTGATTGGAGCCCGTTCAATGTGGGATTTCAGCTTGATCTGATCCGTCCGGCGTTGCTCGCGGCGCTGTCGCCGAACCCTCCGGTTTGTCGCGGCGCAAAGTTCAGCAAAAAGGACTTTCTACTTGCACCATGTCCGTGCACCTCGATCCCTGAATTGCCCAATGGGGTTCAGACCTTCGCCGGAGGTCAGCCGCTCTATAGGGGATCGACCCACATCGGTGCGATAGGCGTCAGCGGCGACGGTATAGATCAGGACGATCTTATCAGCGCCGGCGGGGCGAATCTCTTCCCGTCACCGGCAAACATGCGTTCCGATCGAACCTTTGTGCGGGGCGTAAGATTGCCGTTCCTCAAGTTCCCGGCCCGTCCGTTCGTCGATTAGGTAGGCTATGTGTCTTAAGGCTGTCTGCGTTTTCCTGGGGTTCTTCGTGTCGGTTCATTCCGTCGCATCGGCTCAGGCAGAACCGGCTGTCGGATCGATCGTTGTACGTGCCAAGAATGTCAGGGGCTCGCAAAGAGCAAAGATCCCGCTGTCGAGAAAGCGATTCTATCTCTTCGCGGGCGGCCTCGCCGACAATAAGGATCTGGTTGACAGTATCCGGGCTGCCGAGATCACATCCAGAGATTGCTTCTACAATAGCCTAAAGGCAAGCCCATGCTTTATTAGCTGGCTCAATGAGGGAAACTGTGAAAGCCCCTTCTGCCGAGCGATCAAACGTGAAGACATTAAGGGTGTCAAGGAGTTTGAGTCGGCCTACGCAAAAGGCCTCGTCGCTTACCGAAATAAGCCCGACCTCGCCCTTAGCTGGATGATCAACAATCTGCCGCCAGACCTGACCTCTGGCTACTATCGCCAGCAGCGAAGCTTCGTCGAGAAGATCACAGCGTCGCGCAAGCCCCTTCAGACCATCCTCTCGACGGCGGCCGGCGCTGAGGCGACATTCGCCGGTGTCCCGGTTACCGGAAAATCGACCAAGTACCTTGTTTCGAATATTCTGCCGGTCGAGATCGATAAAAAGGCCTACACCTGGGCATGCGAAATAGATGTTCAGGCCGCAAAGCCGAGCAATCTGATCCTGGCACTTCCGCTCGATCCAAAAAGGAAGAACTGCGTCCTAGTCGAAAAGGAACTAAAGACCTGTTCCGTAGAGGCGTGTAACAAGCAGTGAAAGCGACCACCATCATACTCCTGGTCATAGCTGGCTGTATCTTTTGCAGCTCGGTATTCATTACGCCTTCGTCGGCCCAACGACGTGCCCAGGCTTTTTCGCACAACACTCCGGAGCATAAGACCGGCCGATACGCCGATTGCAACGTATGCCATCAGCTGCCAACCTCGAACTGGGTGTCGCCGCGCCGAGATAAACTGCCGCCATTTCCGGATGTCATAAATTTTCCGAATCCGCATAGGCAGGGTGCCGGAAATATCTGTTTTGCCTGCCATACGAATGCAGCATTCTCCGGCGGCGGTGTCTTCTGCGGAACGTGTCATACCGTACCATCGATGAGGGCGAGAGCTGTTTTGCCCTTCCCGGTTCAGGGTCGGGCCAGGCAGTTCAATACCATCTTTCCGCACGACGTTCACCAGGATCTGATCGCCAGGAACGAAAGATATGCGGATGTGGCCGTCGCTCATTTCGTCAAAGCCTCGTATTCGCCATCACCGAAGCTTACGGCCGATGACCCGTATAGCTGCGCCGTTTGTCACCAGACGACGGTTCAGATCCCAAAGAACGGACCGCGAAAACTAACCAATCTGAAGGCGCTTAGCGATGTTGCAGCCGACACGTTCGAGCGCCCAATCAAGGCTGAATTCTTCAAGGGCTCGCCCGATGGGCATGCATCGTGTTTCAACTGTCATTACCAGTATCAATATTTGCCAAAAGGCAAACAGAACTGTGCCGGCTGTCACGAATTGACCCGCCCTTATATCGAGCGGCGAACCCTTGAGCGATACTCGACAAAGTTCGATCATAGCCGTACCGGCCATGTTGAGAACGACTGCGCGGCGTGTCACGTTCGTATCACACAGAATTCGAAGGTCGAGTTGATGAAAGACGCAGATGTGCCGATCGCGGCCTGCTGGCGTTGCCACGCTACCCAGGAAGAAGGCCGTTCACGACGAATTCTGCTCGATGAGATAGCGGCGCGTGACTCGAGTATCGAAAAGAAAGAGGCGCCCTTCCAATGCACCTACTGTCATACATCTGCGATCGGGCGTTACGAGATCCCGGCGAGTCATCGGAAGCCCTAGAAGCAAATGTCCAACGTCACCGGCAAAACTCAAAGGGCGAAACTCGGGTTGATCCTGCTTGCGACGGCGGCGTTTGTTGCCGGCTGTATTCAACAAGCCGCGCGGACACCGCCTACGATCACTTCGTCCGAGCGGCCCGAACCCGTCGCGGAACGAGCATCAACATCAAAGTTCGACAAGTTCTCGCATACCATCGACGAGCATAAGGAGTTCGATTGCATCGCCTGCCACCGTCGGGAGGGCAAACAGCGCGAGCTTGAGTATGCGGGCCATGAATCCTGCGTCGGATGCCACTTGAACCAATTCATCGATAACACGGTCACTGACGAAAATAGGGCGATGTGTGCGATCTGCCACGAGAACGTCGATTCGAACGATCCGCCGATGAGGCCGTTTCCGGCCAAATTCAAGGAGGGCTTCAATATGAAGTTCGAGCACGCGGCTCACGACAACGGTGCCGGGCGGCCGCCACAAGGCTGCGCGTTTTGTCATCACCCTGCGGGAGCGGCCCAGACGATCCCGTCAGGACTCGATACTCATAACAATTGCTACACGTGTCATACGCCCGAGAGCAAGATCGGCAGCTGCAACGTCTGTCATGAGATCGCCCCTTATCGTCGAACACTGGCGTCCCAGTACAATTTCAAGGCCATCTTCAGACATTCGGATCATACTTCCCGGCAAGGTGTGAACTGCGGCGAATGTCATCGCGTCGTCGCGGGCGCTTCCCAAGGCCGTCAGGTGACAGACATCGCGATCCTGCAGCACAGGACGACCCCCGGAAATAACTGCCTGCAATGTCACAACGGAAGAAGAGCATTTACGGGTAACGACCTGACGCAGCCGGGCACCTGCGCTCGCTGTCATGTAGGAATGGGAACCCTTAATTTACCGGCTGAAACTTATACGGAAGACGACACTCTGCCGAATTGACCGAGGCCCGTCGGACTGGCTTCGGAACCGAAAAATATTGACATTATCCTACGAAAGAGAGTTAAATAAGGACACAAAATATGAAGAACCTCGTCAAGCTGATCGTGTTTTCATCGTTCGCGTGTCTCGCAGCATTCGCGTTTTCATGCGGAGCCATAAACCCAGGTGGTGGTTCTGCATCTCTCTCTTCGGCAACCCCGACGCCGGCATCTAACGCCGCGGTCAACACGGCGACAAACACTGCGGCCAATGCGGCTAAGCCGCCTGCCGGCAACAAGAAGATCCCTAAGGAGTTCACGCTCGGCAAAGACAGTCTCGATGCCGTCCACGGCGCCGTACCGTTTGACCATGATACACACGCCTTTGCAAAATACAGTCCGGACGGCAAGTCAGTTGTCGGCTGCGTGGAGTGTCATCATACCGACCAGCCGAAATCGGCCATGAAACCGCCTCTTGTCACCTCCGAAAGAGATGTCGTCCTGACGATGGAAACCTGGCAGGCCTCGGATCAGAAGGTGACCGGATGCCGCGAATGTCACTTCCAGGACGGAAATGTTCCGGATGACAAGGAAATGCCCGTACTCAATGGCAAGGATCTGAACAACGAACTCGCCTACCACGTAAACTGCAACACATGCCACGACGCAGCCTTCAAAGCGCGGCCTGAGCTTAAGGGTAAGAAGGGCTTTGCAACTTCGAAAGACTGCCTTATTTGTCATATGAAGGCGAATTGATTTGATGGCTCTGAAGCAGTGCGAGAAATGTGAGGAGAAGGTTGACGAGGCCAAGGCATTCTGTCCGGGTTGCGGACACGCATTCGTTGAGGAGCAAAAACGATCACAGGCCTCTAGTTTTGAGGCCATGGACAGCACAGTACAGCTGGGGCAAACGATGTATAACCAGATGCTGTCCGATATGGGGCTGAATATATCAAAGGCTCCGGATGCTCCGCCACAAAAGCGGGTGGAAGTGATAACCCCGGCGGCACTGGAGACACCCGGGCCACCCCAGACCGCATCGAAGGCCGAAACGAAAAAGACGACGAATGTCGTCAAATGGATCATTATCGCCGCGGCAGTTGTAGTCGTTCTTGCATTGCTTGTGATAGCCGCCGCAGCCTTGATCATTATTTATTCATCTCAGTATCAATTCAGATAGTTTCGCAGCCCGACTAACGAGCCAATGCCACGTGAGATCGAAAAGCACGAGCAGATAATCGATGCATTTCGCAATGTAGATATTGTCTCGGAACTTGTCGAAAAGCTCCCAAACGGTGAATTTCGGAATGAACTCGACATGGATATCATCCTGTTTGGCCGCAGCTATCGCGGTAAGAAGGTTGGTCCTTATACTCGGCTTCTCGAATTCCTGCCCGGCGAGACGATAGTCCAGGAAAACACCTGGGAGAGCAGTCTATTCTACATTCTCGTTCGCGGCCAGCTTGACGCATCTGTGACCGAACCGAACGGCACCCGAAAAAAGGTCGGCGAGGTCCCCTCGGGCAATTCCTTTGGCGAAATGGCCCTGCTCTCAGGTACGCCCCGCACTGCATCAGTGTCCGTAGCACCGGGCAGTGGATCAGCGTTCGTGCTCGAGTTCACCAGGCCCGCCATCCGGCTGCTGAGGAAATTGCCGAAATTCGGCCGGGCTCTCGATCGGAATTATCGTAATTACGGACAGACACTGACCTTGAATGATCTCAAGGACTTCTCGGATCTGGATCTTGACCGCGACGTCTTAAGGCGTCTGAACGACTCGGCAAGATTCGCCGTGTACGAGAAGGACCATGTCCTATTTCGCGAGGGTGATCCTATAAACCGGCTGTTCTTCATAAGAAACGGATGGATACAGAGGGTTGCCGGGGTCGAATTCAATCCGAAGGCTGCTGATCTGTTGATCGAGAGTGATGAGTCGGTCGGGCTCGATTTTGTCGGTGCCGGCACCTGTCTGGGCCTCGATGCGGTGGATCAGCCGGGCGACTGGAAGTATACGGCGACCGTCCGCGGGAGAGCAGAAGTGCTCGAGGTCGCTATTTCACGGCTGCGCGAGGACCGAGAGATGGGCTCTGTCGTGGTACCTTTTCTCAAAACAAGTACCGCCCCGAGATCGGAGATTCCCGAGCATCCGGACGATACCAGGGTTCTCACGGCGGCAGGCCGCGAGATCGAGACCGGTGTCGTTGACGGCGTGAACCTCCTCGTAATGGACATGGCGAAGTGCATCCGATGCGGCAACTGTTCGCTTGCCTGCCACAAGGTCCACGGCACCTCGCGGCTTGTCAGACGGGGAATACACATTGAACGCCCGGTAAAGGCGCATTCATCAAGGATCCAAAGCGTGCTGGTTCCTACCGTCTGCATGCACTGTCAGGATCCCGAATGCCTGACGGGGTGCCCAACCGGTGCTATCGCCCGCTTTCCCGATGGCCAGATCGATATCAACCCAACGACGTGTATCGGTTGCGGCGATTGCGCGACCCAATGCCCGTACGACGCGATATCGATGATCTCAAAGACGCCTGTAACGAACGGCAAGGGGATCATCGGCAAAACATTCTCGCTCTTCTCGCTTGGAAAACCGCCCCTGCCCACGGCGGTTGATCAATCCGAGGATCTTCTGGCTGCAAAATGCAATTTGTGTAAAGGCACTGCTTTGAACAAACCGGGCGCGAAGACCGCGGCCTATTCGTGTGAGGAGAGCTGCCCCACGGGAGCCTTGGTTCGCGTCAACCCACGCGAGTATTTCGACGAGGTGAACAGCACGATCGGCTTTATCCAACGAAGCCGAACGCACGCGATTGGGGTCAATATCCACAAATTCGATCTTCGGGCGATGCTGTGGCACATCCTCGGAATTGTGATCGTCCTCGCCGGCGGAGGCGCCGCGATATGGGCAACTCAGCGGTTTTCTCAGGACATTGCCCTTTCGCCGGGTTCATGGCTCACGATGCGCTGGCTGACAGGCCTTGTCGGTCTTGCCGGGATCGTTTGGGTGATGGCCTACCCGGTCCGAAAGCAGATCTACCGTAGGAGGGCCGGCGCACTACGCTATTGGCTCCTGTCGCATCTATATCTCGGAGTCCTCGCCGGCGTGGTCCTTCTTGTTCACGGCGGCAGCAGCTCCGGCGGCCTGCTCACCACGGTACTGATGATCACGTTCGACCTGGTGATCGCGACCGGCATCTTCGGTGCAGCCTGCTATACCATCGTGCCGCGTTTTATGACGAAGATCGAACGCGAACCGCTGCTTCTGGAGGACTTGCAGGCACGGCGGACCGAGCTGCGGGCTGAGTTGGTAAGAGCATCTGATTCTACCGCGAACCCTGAGCTCCGTGCTCTTATTCAGAAAAAGGTGCGCCGCCGCTTCCTCGGCCTTCGCTACCTTCTGCGGCAATATTTTTCGCGCGAGGACTTGCAAACAATGCTTGCCGAGGCACGCTCTGAGTTTCGCGATGCGGCGAAAGGAATGTCCCGCTCGGATGACGCACGCCTGATGGAGGCGGTAGAGAATGCGGCCACCCTTCGGCGAGTCGATTCGCTCATGCTGCTGCATAAAATGCTAAAAATATGGCTGGCGCCGCACGTACTTTTCACGTCGATGATGCTCGTTCTGTTGGTCTTGCACATCATTCAGGTCGTCTATTTTAACGTTCGCTGATCTATGGCCTCGGTTACCGGAAATTTTACGATCTCATTCGCCGATATCGATCGCGACACGATCAACATTGCCAAGGACGGCATTTTCATCGGCCGCTTGGATACGTGCGAGATCGTGCTCGACCACAAGTCCGTATCGCGCATCCACGCCGCTATCAATTTTCGCGACGGCAAGTACTTTCTTGTCAACCTATCGTCATCGAACGTCCTGACGCTCAACGGACGTCTCCTGGGCCCGCAGAAAGATGACGTTCTCGCGGACGGCGATACGATCCAGATCGGCCCATTCACGATCTCTGTCGGCCCGCTCGATAAGAACCTGAACCTGATCGTCGAATCGCAGTTTTCGGAGCGTCTGCCGCGAAAGACGGGCGATCTCGCTCCGAAAGAACCTCAAGCGCCGGCACCACCACCCGCGTCCGAGGGTGTTCTTAAGGTTTTTTGGGAGAAACGGACTCGGGCCAAGGAAGACTGGGGCACCCGCCTGCGCCCGACTGAAAAACCCAAGCCGGGCAAGGCTATGTTCAACTGGCGGCCCACGAGCGATCTGCGTCGTCCTTGGCGGATAGGCCTCTTCGTTTGGGCGTTGCTCATCCTCGGTGCGGCGGGCGTGTTCGCATATTTCCGCTACCCGCAGACATACGCTCCGAAGCCGCTGTCGAACCCGCACGTTACGACGGAAAATTCTCGCGGTGTCGCCGTCAGAGCCAACAGCGGTTCATGCACGACCTGCCACACGCCCGACCAGCCGGTTGAGAATTCGTGTATCAGTTGTCATCAGGCAAGTGAATTCCATTCGTCGAACACCAAGGCTCATGAGGACGCCGGCATTACCTGCACCGTTTGCCATAAGGAACATCAAGGGGCGGATTTTGACATAAAGAAGACAGCGATCCAAAGCTGTGCCGAGTGTCACAACGACAGCAACAAAACGATATACAACGGAAAGCCGGTTCATACCGCTCACGGCGGTACGTACGGTTATCCCATCGTTGATGGTGCATGGAAATGGAAGGGAGTGTACCGCGAGATTGCCGACGCCATCCCCGAGATCAATCGCTCAATAACCGGCGACAAGGATGAGAACGCACGACTGAACAGGCATTTTCATACGGTGCACACCGGACGGCTGACGGTCCCGGCGGGCCTTAAGGGTGATTCTCGTGGGCTGGTTTCCTGCAGAACTTGTCACACGAATTTTTCGCCGATCGATAGGGAAACGCCAAAGGCCACGTGCGCGGCATGTCATACGACATCGCCGGAAGCGGCAAACCGCGACCAACGCTTTGGCACCTCGACCGCAAACTGCATCTCATGCCACGTACAGCATCCTTACAGCACCGGCCGCTGGAGCGAATTTCTGACTGAGGATGCCATTAACCGGCGAAAGGCTGCTGTTATCAAGAAACTCACAAAACCGGCTGACGAATGAGGATATTCCACATCATTTCCTGCTTGACCGTGATAGGCCTCCTCATCTGGCTGAATCAGATGGTGTTGCCTGAGAACTCACCCCGATACGGGGGCCTGACGTGGGTAGGCTGGTCCAGTCTCTTATTGGTGGGCGTTGCTTCAGGTTTGTTCGTTATCATTACTGATTCGGCACGGGCCTTTGGGTTCTTCCGTTCGAGGGATCAGAAGGCGACGCCGCCGACGCAGATCCGCACGCTTGACCGCGGCGAACTGAATGAACTCGGGCTGGACAAGTATCGAGGCCCAGCGTATCCCCATCCGGTTATCTTCCCAGAGCGTTGCATCGGCTGCCAAGCCTGCGTAGATGCATGTCCGCACGACGTACTTGCCATCGTTGACGGAACAGCGGCCGCGGTCGCCCCCGACCTTTGTATGGAAGATACGGCTTGCCAGGCGGAATGCCCCGTTAATCCGAAGGCATGTATCGTCATCAATACTGCGAAAGAGGTCCGGTCGATGCCGACGCCGACGCGTGACGGAGCGACATATCAGACGAATGTGCCCGGCTGCTTTATCATCGGCGACGTTTCCGGCGTTCCTTTGATCAAGAATGCCGTAAAAGAAGGTGCTGAAGTGATCTCGTTCATTAGGAACGAGCTCGCGTCAGCCCCACCTGAACCAAAAGCCGAACTGGACGTCGCGATCATCGGGATCGGTCCGGGCGGAGCGTCAGCGGCGGCAACCGCCAAGGAAGCCGGCTTGCGGTATGTTGGGATCGAACAGACCAAGGTCCTATCGACCATCGATCTATATCCAAAGGGCAAGTACATCTTCTTCAAACCCGACACAAAGGATTGGTTCGGCGGCATCCCCGTGACCGGCCTCGGCCTGGCGAAGGCCAAGTACGGCAGCGAAACGACCGACGACACACAGGCTGTTTTTGACGCTATCGGCCCCGACGCAAAGGCATTCGTCTCCGAGCAGATATCGCTCATTGGCCGTGAATTGATCGGACAGATCCCGAAAGCCTTTCAGCAAAAGCTGTCACCGCTCCTTGCAGAAAAGCTTGAGAAGGAGCTGAAACGCCGGATCGTCCTGCAACTCCGCACGAAAGGCCAGGCCGATTGGCAAAACCTGTATCGCACTCATTTTGCACCACATAGCAGGGAGATGGCGGCGGCCTTCAGCTCTGAGATCGTCGACCAGCTTCGGACGAAGATCCCCGGCGACCAGCGAGAGAACATCCTCGACATCTGGCTCGGCAGCCTCGCTGAGCGGGGTGTTGTGATCAATGAGGAGGAGAGCTGCAAATCGGTTGTCCGGGCCGAGGACGGCGACTATTTCATCGTCAATACTGAATACGGCTCGGATAAAACACCGCGAACCTATCGCGCTCGCCGAGTGATCATAGCGATCGGGCTCCGCGGTGCCCCGAACAAGCTGCGCCTGCCAAACGAAGATATACGCGTTGTGATCGACGGCCGCGAGCAGCAAAAGGTTATCTACGGGCTTTCAAACCCTATGGACTTTCGGGGCAAGCACATTGTCGTTGTTGGCGGCGGCAACGTCGCGGTAGAGGCCGCTGTGGACCTCGTCGCCGTTCGGGACGGAGCTTCGATCTCACCGCGTCGACCCGAGGACATGAACAAAGTCACGGTCCTGGTTCGCGATTTTCTGGCGCCGACGGTAAAGTTCGGCAATAAATACCAGCTTTACAGCTGTGCTGAGGACGGCCTGCTTGATCTCCGATTCGGCGTTGGAATAAAGGAGATGCGTCAGAACGAGGTCGTGATCGAGAATGTAAAGACGAAACAGGAAGTGATGACCATTAAGAACGACTTTATCTTCGCATTGATCGGCGGCGAGCGGCCGAATAGATTTTTGGAATCGATAGGCATTACTATTAAATGACGATGCGAAAAGAGAATCTGATGTTCGGCATTTTTGGGCTTGTACTGGGACTCGTTGTTGGATTTGTTTTTGCAAACAGCATTAACAAAACCGGTGCCGGGCCGGCCGCCCCCATGACCTCGGCGGCTAACTCCTCAAATCCGGCCATTCCGCCTGATCATCCACCGATCGGCGGCCCCTCGGGCGACAGCACTCAGACCGCTCCGGTCGCCCAGGTGATGGAATCCATCGAAAAAGCAAAACAGCAGCCCCAGAATTACGAGGCCCAGATGACCGCCGCTGATCTCTATTACCAGATCCAGCGGTTCGAGGACGCCGCGAAATATTACGAAGTCGCCAGCAAACTGAAGCCCGCCGAACCAGAGCCAATGATAAAAGCCGGGAACGCGCACTTCGATGCCGAGAAGTATGAACTCGCGGAAAAGTGGTATCTGCAGGCACTCGAGAAAGAGCCTAAGAACATCAACGTCCGCACTGACCTCGGCCTGACCTTCTTCCTCAGAACTCCACGGGATGTCGATCGCGCGATCAAAGAGTACAAAGCTGCCCTCGCTATCTCACCCGACAGCGAGATCACTCTGCAAAACCTCGTCCTCGCCTACAGCGAATCCGGCGACCGCCAAAACCTCACCTCGACACTCGAAAAACTGAAAAAGATCAACCCGCAGAATCCCGCAGTAAAACGACTCGAAGGCACCCCTTAGTTCACTTTATTCAGGGAGGGCTTTGCCGACCTTTGATGTCTGATCCGGCAAAACTAAAGATCTGGACCATCGGGCACTCGACGCTGACGATCGAGAAATTCATCGACCTTCTCCTACTGAATAATATTGAACTTGTCGCCGACGTACGCAGCTATCCGGGATCCCGCAAATTTCCGCATTTTAATTCTGAGCCCCTGTCCGAATCACTTTCCGAGAACGGGATAGATTATCAGCTACTAAGAAAACTTGGCGGACGTCGCAAATCAAGACCGGATTCACCCAATACGATCTGGCGAAACGAGGCCTTTCGCGGATACGCGGACTATATGGAAACTGCCGACTTCCGCGAGGGCATGGAAACGCTGTTGGGTTTGGCACGCCTGAAGCGGACGACCATTATGTGCGCCGAAGCGGTTTGGTGGCGGTGTCACCGCTCGATGATCTCGGATCACCTTAAGGCTGCGGGCGTCATCGTCGAACACATTATGGACGAACGACAAAACGTGATCCATCCATTCACACAGGCGGCTCGCCTCAAGGACGGAAAACTGGTTTACGGAACAGGCGAGTGAACAAAACGGAGCTATCCTTGCGATACTCTTACCCCCTGGAAAGGCTGGATCAGGGAATCGCAACCGCCCCGTGATATGCCGCTATCTCCAAAAGTTCGACGGGAAGCTGATCAGCGGTCATGGCCAAAGTTTACCTCGCCGTCCTACCGGCCGCCCGGATGACCTTCCAGGTTGAGGCGTCGGAATCGAAGACGGTGTAGAGGCCTTGTTCTTCCATTGGCGGGTCGCCCATGTACTCATCGCCGGATTTCCAGAATAGTTGGCCGGTGCGTGGGCGGGCCTTTCCGCCGAAGGCCCAGAAATTGGCTCCAGCGATGCCATCGCGACCAATGTATGAAAAGACAGTGCGAAAATAATCGTCCCTCAGCGTGGTCGGAGCGGTTGGCGAGAATGATTGGCCATCGCGAGGGAGGCCGAATTCCTCGATGACCAGCGGTTTATTCAAACGGCGCGCAACAGCCAGGTTTTCGGCGATGTACTTCTCCGTCGTGGCTTTCGCCTTCGAAAATTCCTCAGCCAGCTTCTTATCCGCGAACCAGGCCCAGTTCTTCGGCCAGATATGTATCGTCAAGTAATCGATCTCGGGAAAAGCGTGTGCTTCCTCAAAAAGCTCGATGCTTTGGGTGCCGATCCAGCCTTCGTGGCCGGTCGTTACCATGTGGTTTCGGTCGAGCGACTTTATTAATTTTGCGGTCCTCGATATCCACTGTTTATAACGCTCGTCTGCAGCCGGCCGCATCGGACGGGGCTCGTTTGCGAGTTCCCATGCCATTATGGTCGGGTCGTCAACGTATTTCCTTCCATTGATCCCATTCGTCCGGTTGACGACGAGGCGGACCTGTTCCTCGTAGCCTTTCATGCACGGCTCACATGAATAAAACTGCGAAACAATGTCGCGCAGTTGGTCCCAATCCGGCTTCTTCTCCCGCCAGTCGTCAGAAATAACCTTGTTCCATATCAGGTACTGCTGAAAGCCGCCGCTCCACTCCCAGTTGTTGCTGAAAAAGATAACGGCCGTCATCTTGCGTCGCGACATCTCGTCGAGAATAATATCGAGACCTTTCAAGACCGACTCGTCAAACCGACCGTTCTCTGGCTGCAGCGACGGGCCGACACGCACGATACCGTTGAGCAGCCCGCTTCCCTCGGCACCGGCCATTAGGCGTAAATTCGTGATCCCATTGGCTTTAAGAAAGTCAAGCTCCGACCTCAAACGGCCGATTCCGCGTCTTCGATCCTTCTCGAGCCCGAGCAGGCTGCCGTACCAATAATTCGTACCAACGAAAGTATAGGGCTTTCGATCGCGCATCATCGTGCCCCCTTCGACCCTTACAAAACGCGTCGACTGTGCTGATGACGAAATGACCAGGAATACGACCGCAAGGAAAATGAACGTGGAAACCTTCATTTCTGAATCATACTAGATATCAGTCCCACCATCGCTCTTACGGATCGCCTTTTGCAGCAACGCACCATTGAATTCAAACTCGTCGATCATACCGCAAGTCCCAGAAATCTTTCATCCGTCCATTAGCCGGACCAAATCGAACGAGATCCAAGAATCGATCCAAACTTGATAGGCCTACTGTTAGCGTTTGTTGCCGACTCTGGCCTCGCCGTCAAGGAATACGATCGGGATCAGCCTTCCATCGGCGGATGAAGTGGCTCGGGTTATGGTGTTGTCGGTCAGCGTGATC
>JAJTWY010000024.1 GCA_021463165.1 Pyrinomonadaceae bacterium
GCCCTTGTCGGCGCAGGTTACGTGTAAAGCGGATGCCTCCGGGCCCAATTGGTATTTTAGAGGGGCCGCTGTTATCAAAGACGGAAAACCGATCGAAGTCGCGCAATATGTCTCGGGCAGCGGAAGTGCCACCGTTGGAACTGATTTTGCCGAGTTTAGTGACGGAAAAGGCGAGAAAAAGGGTTGGGTCCGCTTTGATACCGTTCAGAGCACGAGTGGGATGCGCCCGGCTATAACGTTTTTCGCTCCGGGGATCGCCGCCGAAGACGATATGGTTGCCTCGTATAGGTTGAAGCTGAAGGCCGGAACCGAACTTCTTGCCGAACTAGACGCGGAGAGCGGCGGCTGGCAGAATGGCTGGCCGACCGGCACAACAAATATCCTGAGTGCAAAAATATCCGATCCGGCCAAGCTAACGCCTATTTTTCGTGCATTGGATAAGGCCGAGTCGATAACGGTCGAGACTTACGCGGTTTTTATAGACAAGTCCGTCTCTAACCGCACATCGTCAACATATACGGTTCAGGCAGAAGCACTGCGCAGCGCTCGAGCCGCCGCCGGAGAAGTGTCTATTAAATTGGATGCAGCGATCCGCTCAGGCAAGTGCGAGAACTGACTGCAATCGCCATGACAAAACGCCCAATCTACGACATCGACGCCCTAGATTTTTCCGACGCAATCGAAAAAGGCGTCATCACCAACGCCAACGTCCGTATGACCGACGATTGTAAAAGGGGAATTGCAAAATTTTTGGAGAAATAAGGTGTAGCGGCTCTGATACTTGGCGCTACGACAAACCTAATCAAGTCGGCTCCGAGGCTCTGGCAAAGCTCTTGAATCAATCGGCGGATACAATAAAACTTGAAGAGACGAAGAGAACGGAAAGCCGTATTATTTATCACTTGCGTCCAAACGGACGCAAAGGTGTTCGTTATATGGTCATAGTCAATAGACCGTATGCACTCTCGCTAGAAGCAAAAGACCCTTCAAAAACTATATGGGCCGTGGCAAGGATGTATAGCGTCTGCCTTTAGCCTTCACGCCTCAACGATGTCGACGGTTGTCTCGATCAGCGACTTCGGAATGAGTGCGGGGAAGTAGGCCATGATCTCTTCGACTTTGGGGCGGCCGCCGGCGAAGCCTGTGACGGCGGGCGGGCCGGTTAGGATGAGCGGGGCGATCTCTTTGGTGAAGCGTTCGACGTCGGCCTTATTAGGGCCGCGGACGGCTACTCGCAACTGGACTTCGGGGTAGTCGTGCGGAACGCGGACGCCCTCGTCCGCAACGCCGGTTACTCCGGCGGAAAGATCGTGAGCAGTTTTGGTAACCGACGAAGCGTCGGCCGAAGCGTACGACGGCGTTGGCGTTCTGGCGAGGTGTCCGTGCGTGGCGTTTGCTCCGACAAATTCTGTTAGGACAACATCAAACTTCACGCCTAGATTGTCGAGGCGTTGGCGGAGGATCTTGTCAGCGGCCTGGGCTTTTTCGAGCGCGTCTGGCCAAGCGTAAACGAGCGTCCCGACGCTCTTGTAGCCGTCTTGGTAGGCGATCGAGACTTTGTAAAACTCGGTGTTCGGGTTGCCTTCGATGCCGAAGACGCGGACCTTGTTTTCACCTGCGTCTGCGAGACGGATCGACGAAAAATCCGCGACGACATCGGGCGTGATGTAGGCTTTTGGATCACCCATTTCGTAGAGAAGCTGTTCGGTGACGGACGGCACGTTGACGCGGCCGCCGGTGCCTTCGTGCTTGGTGACGATGAACTCGCCGTTCGGCGAAACCTCGACGATAGGGAAGCCGATGTTCGCCATGCCGGGGATATTCTGCCAATCGTATTGGCAGTTGCCGCCGCTGCATTGCGCGCCGCATTCGATAATGTGACCGGCGATCGTCCCGGCAGCGATGCGGTTCCAATCGTCGAACTTCCAGCCGAATTCGTGCATCAGCGGCGCGAGCGTCAAACCCGTGTCCGTCAAACGTCCGCCGACTATGATGTTCGCACCTTTGTCCAAAGCTTCAACAAGCGGAGCGGCACCGAGATAGACGTTGGCGGACTGAACGCGGTCGCGGATCGCCGACAGCGGCGTGCCATCGTCCATCGAGTTGATCTCGACGCCCTGCGCGAGAAAATCATCGAGCTTATCAAGTATGTCGTCGCCGGTGATGACGCCGATCTTTACTTTGCCCGCGAGGCCGAGATTCTGCGCTACGTCCTTGATCGCGGCGGCACAGCCGGGAACGTTGACGCCGCCGGCATTCGAGAGTACCTTGATGTTCTTTTCGACGCAATCTGGCAAGATCTCTTGCATTAAGCCCACGAAATCGCGAGCATAGCCGGCGTTCGGGTCGCGGAGTTTCTGTTTCTGGACGATCGACATTGTCACCTCGGCGAGGTAATCGAGCATCAGATAATCGATCGGGCCTTTGCGTACCTGATCGATCGGCGCCGTCAAAAGATCACCCCAAAACCCTTGTCCACCCGCAACGCGAACCGTTTCTTTCATATTGAAAATAATAATACCGCTTCAACCTCGGGCGTCGAAGCGGTATTGACCGGAAAGTTTGCGATCCGACCCTGGTTAGGCCTGAACCAGCGAAGATTTGTTAAGGCTTCCGAACCGGAGGGCCGACGACGACCCTTTTGGCCTTCCGATAGATCCATTTAGTGCCGTTAGCGGTCTTGTGAGCGACCCACGTGCCGCCTTTCCATGATCTTGCGGCAACCCATTTGCTGCCGGTCCAAACACGTCCGCCGGTAGTATGGCCGACACGATAGCCTTTCTTGACCCCGCTTTTCGCTTTGCTATAGACCTTCTGAGTGGTGCCGACCATGCTTTGACCGTTCGCGGCGGTCTGGCCCGCAAAAAAGATAGCTGCGGCGAATGCGATCGATAGAAGATAAATATTTGATCTGTTTTTCATAAAAATAGCCTCCTATAATTGGTGCTAGTGTACATAGCGCTGTCAGTTCAGAACCCTTTATGACCTTAGCCCGTTCTGACGTTGCCTTGAATGAATTTTACGATCTCCTCCGTCGACGTTCCCGGCAAAAATACCTCCGAGACGCCGTTCTGCTTTAGCACAGGGATATCCTCTTGCGGGACGATGCCTCCAACCAGGACGAGTGTATCGTCCATTCCATTCTCGCGAAGCAGACCGACGATACGCGGACAAAGCGTATTATGAGCACCACTCAAGATAGAGATCCCGACGGCATCGACGTCTTCCTGCAGCGCGGCCGCGGCGATCATCTCGGGCGTTTGTCTCAGGCCGGTATAGATAACCTCCATTCCGGCATCGCGTAGTGCTCGGGCAATGACCTTTGCTCCGCGATCGTGGCCGTCGAGACCTGGTTTGGCGACCAATACTCTTATCTTCCGATCGATCATCGTTATGACGATTATACTAGTGGGCTATTGAAGCGAGCAATCCGCCCTTGCGCAAATAGGGGCTGATCTCAGCCCAGGATAACCTGAATTTTCCTTCTGGTTCCAGAGCCTGGACCGCGTGAACAAAATTGTATGCATAGTGAAACGTTACACCATCAGTCCCGATCGAGAATTCTTGCAGATCCGCGGTTCGGAACCTCTTACCGGCAAACAGCTCCGACGGGACGATGTCTTCGTTCTCCTTGTCGGCCTGGATCTTCCTGATCGCTTCCCGTATCTCTTTCTTAAGCATTCCACTAAGCTTTGATACGAGTTTGACTGTATTCGTGAACTCGGTTGCCGGTGTGGCGCGATTTCCGGTCGCAGTGTTGATCACGAGGTGCTTTGTCACACCTGATGGATAGGCTCCGGAACCCTGGATCGAAAGGGCGATGCTGAGCGCCCTTTTCTCATTAAAGCCGACTTCGTAAGAAGCTTCCTCCAGCCATTGGCTCTCCCCTTTCTCTTCGGCAATAGTGAAATCAAATAGTTTTTCGTAGTCGAGCATCGATTCGATCTTCTTCGACAGTGCCGGTGTTCTCGCGTTCACTCTTGGAAAGGTGATCTCAAAGGTTTTCTTGAATTCCGTGAGCGGCTGGGGTCGCGTATATGTGACCTTCTCCGGAGTTATCGTGACGCTCTGAGCTTCAGCGAAGTTGCTCGCGAGGACGATAAACGAAAGCAGAAAGGTAAGACGGGCGGTAGTTCTCATATTTTGTTGACGACCTTAAGATCCGGCGAGCCGAGGATGCAAGCGAGCTTTCCTCGCACGCCGGGTGTTTGGCGGATCGCACCAAACATCTCGACCCAGCCGTGAGTATTTGCCCACAGAGCGTTGTAGCTGCGAAGAGGTTTTATTATACCATATCGAGGCGTTTCAGTTTCCTCGACAAAAGAGCCGAAGAGTCGATCCCAAACTATCAGAACCCCGGCGTAATTCTTATCCAGATAGGGCTCGTTCACCCCGTGGTGAACCCGGTGGTGCGAGGGCGTGTTGAATATGGCCTCGAACCATGCCGGAAGCTTCCCTATTAGTCTTGTGTGGATCCAAAACTGATAGATGAGATTGAACCCGTGCACGATGGCAAACATCCAGGGAGCAAAGCCGATAAGCATCACAGGGGCATAAAAGATCCAATGGAGCAGGCCCGAGAACCAACTTTGCCTTACCGCAACGCTCAAGTTGTATTGCTCGCTCGAGTGATGAACTACGTGAAAGTTCCAGAACAGACGCGATTCGTGACTGACGCGGTGGAAAATGTAGTAAGCGAGATCGTCAATAAAAAAGAGCACTACCCAGGACCACCAGGCCTCCGACGGAAACTTATATGGCGCCAGGTCATAGGCGAAAAGATAGATCTGAGCTGTTCCGAGGCCGAAGATCGCACCGAACAAGACGCTGACAAAGCCCATCAGGATGTTGTTCCAAGTGTCCTTTCTATCGGCATATTCGCCAAGATGCCTGTAGTGCGACCATAACGCCTCAGCCGCGATCATTATGACGAAGAGCGGGATAGCGATGACCGTCGGACGAAGCATAGAACTACATTAGAGCAGGTGCTTTCATTCTTTCAAGTAGTCGTCAGCAAGGCTATTTTGGCGACGCGCAAGCTGAGTTGCGGTCGAAGGTAAAATGGTTTGCCGAATGCTGCATGGACGCGATCGGCGGATGCGGTGCGGCAGCACGCAGCGGACCGCCCGATACGGCCTCGATCCAGGCTTTTTCTCGGAGTTGAATAACATACCGCGCACCGAGGTCGAACTGCTTTTCGAATTCGAGAAGCCGACCGCCGATCTTGCGTCCCAAAACAAGATCGCCGTTGGCCGCTGCGCCGGCGCGGTAGAATGCGGCGTCGAGGCGGCGATATGCGGTTTCGAGCTCCTTGCGCCGGGCCGCTTTCGCGACAAAGGATCGACGCAAGGTGCGCGGAAGATCGGTCAAATGGGCATCGACGCCATAAAGAAGGACAGCAAGCACCTCAAGCGACGAAACGGCCTTGGCGCGGTTTCGCTCCACCGCCCGTTCATAGTAGGTCTTCCAGTGCGGCTCGACGGCCTTCGGTCCACCTCGGTCAAATCGCCGGCGGTTATCGTCATAGGACGAATAAAATTCGACAACAAGGCCAAGCAACTCGATCGCCGTTTCCTTGTCCTCCTTGGCGATCTCCTCTAGCTGGGCCCGAGTCGTGTGATAGTAGAGCGCCGGAAATAT
Source organism: Pyrinomonadaceae bacterium (assembly GCA_021463165.1). GTDB lineage: Bacteria > Acidobacteriota > Blastocatellia > Pyrinomonadales > Pyrinomonadaceae > OLB17. Next base: position 5,641 of record JAJTWY010000024.1, read on the forward strand.
CTCGAGCATATTTCCCGTCGAAATGAAGGTCTCGCGCCTCGACGAAAGTCTATCGAGGATCCCTGAGGTCTGTTCGAGCAGATCGACTATCTCGGGTGCTCGGAAGTCTTCCGCGACAAATATCTTGCAAGGGGCTGATTGGCCCGAAACAGTGACGGTTACAGCCGTGATCGCAATGAGGATAAGGGCCGACCCCGCTAGGTTGACCGGAACCCTTAAGCCTGATACTTCGCTCCCGTTTCTGAACATATCGAAACCGTTTGGGTTATAGTAGCATCAACTTTCTTTGATCTAACGATGTTGAAAAAGCTCATAAAGATCGTCGCCATCCTGCTGGGCATCATTTTGGTGGGGATCCAGTTCTTCAGGATCGATAAGACCGATCCGCCAATTGATCCCGGCGAGACCCTGGAGGCGGCGGTAACCGTCCCACCGGATATTTCGCTGATCATCGGCCGCGCCTGCAACGACTGTCATACGCATAAGACGGTTTACCCGTGGTACACAAATGTCCAGCCGTTTGGCTGGTTCGTTAAGGATCACGTAGTGCAGGGTAGAGAGGAGCTTAACCTTAGCCGCTTCAATACGCTCGATAAGAAAAAAAAGAAACGAAAGCTCGAAGAGATCTGCGACGAGGTCTCGAGTGGTTCTATGCCACTGCCATCTTACCTTTGGATCCATCGCGATGCCGTTTTGGCAGATAGCGAAAAGCAGGCGATCTGCGACTGGACCAAAACGGAGACCGCGAAGCTCGACGCTGCGCCGTAGTCTTCGAGGTCGAGAGTACGTCCTCAAATTAGACCAAAGCGTGTCAATCCCCGATGCGGCAAATTCCGATATTGATGTCGATGATATCCTCTGAGTGTTTTTGTGTCCGCCGGGCCTTCGCGATTGCGTCATACGGAAACCGTATCGAAACTATCCGACGAAGTATATACAGGATGGCCGAGATGCCGATCGAACGCATAGTTGCTGCAATTTTAATGGTATTTCCGAGATGCCGATACCGGATCGTCTAAGATCGCCGCCGAGATCAACTCGCCACTTCCCGCCGTATTTTGTAAAATGGTCTGATGCCGATCCTGCCGATCGTTCATTACCCTGAACAAGTTCTACTCACGGTTGGAAAACCTGTCGAGGAAGGCGAATTCGACGCTGAACTTGCCCAGCTCGTCGACAGCATGTTTGCGACAATGGAGCATGCGCGCGGAGTAGGCCTCGCCGCGCCGCAGGTTGGCGTCTCTCGGCGGCTTTTTGTCATGGACACACCGAATGGGGATGAGTCGAGCGAAAGGCACGTGCTCATAAACCCTGAGATAGTTCATGTCGAGGGCGAACAGGTGGGTGACGAAGGATGTCTCTCGTTTCCAGGCTTGTACCAGGTCGTTCAGCGTGAGATGCGAGTCATAGCGCGAGCGCAGAATGTTAAGGGCGAAGAATTCGAATTAGATGTACGCGGGCTTGCAGCCAGGTGTATACTGCATGAAACGGATCATTGCGACGGTATTGTCTTTCTGGACCGGATGACGCCCTTAAAAAGGCAGTTTGCCAAGCGAAAGATCAAAACTTTACAAAGAACAGGGAAGTGGAACTAAATTGAATATCCAGGAAACGAAACTGACCGCTGAATTGGGATCGAGCGGGGAACTCAACAAATATCTCGGGGAAGGCTGGGTTTTGCTCCTCAGTTATGTGAAACACGCGAGTGATACCCAGAAACCACGGTTCGTAGTCGGCTGGCAGCTTGACGGCCCGCCGATCTTTCCTGAGTTGCTTGACGAATGGGAGCAGCGCGAGATGGCGAGGCAGCGGAATAGGTGACGCACAACGCACAGTCTTGCTTTACCAACGGTTTCAATTAAAATTAGCGGAGAATTGCAAAGGGATCCAAGTCTGACCGATTGCCCAGGCGGCAGGGAACCCACTCAGGAAAAGGTCAAACGAGTGCCGGCAGAGGAGCAGCATTATGACAAAGCTTGCATCGTTTTCGTTAGCATCCTTAGTTCTGTTTGTCGCGGCGGTGATCGCGAGCGGACAGACAACGCTTCTCAATATCCCGACGGCAGATACGCTTCAGCGCGGGTCGTGGGGATTGGAAGGGGATCTCATCGTTAAGCCCGTTCCTTATCGCGATGGCGGCTACCAGACCTATGGCTACCGCGTCGCCTACGGCGTGACGAACCGAACCGAGATCGGCTCCAATTTTTACTACACCTACGACGGTGACAAGGCTACGGCACAGGCGGAGTTCAGCCTGAAACAGAATGTTTACAGCAACGAGCGGCTCGGTGTTAGCGTTTCGGGCGGAGCGATCGCTTTTGTTCCTCTGAGGGCCCATAACGGTGACCGCACCGCCGTGATGGTTTACGGCGTCGGCAGCAAAACCGTGAGGTCGCTCAACGGAATGACTTTGACCGGCGGAGCCTACCACATTTTTGGTGGCGGCGATGATTTTGGCGACAAGACCGGAGCGATCGTCGGGCTAAATCAGCCTATCGCCGATCGTGTAAGCTTTGTCGCCGATTGGTTCTCAGGCAAAAATCGGATCGGCTACGCGTCAGCGGGCTTTAACTTCGCGGTCACGAAGCGGCAGTACCTGACGACCGGCTACAGCTTTGGGAATTCGGGACGCGGTAATAATTCACTGGCGGCCTATTACGGCATAACATTCTAGGGGCCGCAGCAGTCAGAATATGCAGACACAAAGAATATTAGACGAATTCAAGAACGAACCTTTTACTGATTTTTCGAAGCCTGAGAACGCCGAGGCGATGCGTGCGGCCCTAGATAAGGTGAGATCCGAGTTAGGGCGAGAATATCCCATCGTCATCGGCGGAGAGAAGATCTCGTTGACGGCTAAGTTCGAGAGCAGGAATCCCGCTGATCGCTCGCAGGTGATCGGGGTATTTTCGGAGGGGGACGCGGACACGTCGCTCGTCGAAAAGGCAGTGGCTACGGCGACAGAGACATTCAAGACGTGGCGAAATGTCGATCCGGCGGTTCGTGCGGACTATCTTTTCCGGATCGCGGACATTATGCGACAGAGGAAGCATGAGCTTTCTGCCTGGATGGTCTTCGAGGTCTCGAAAACATGGGCTGAGGCCGATGGTGACACTGCCGAGGCGATCGATTTCTGCGAGTTTTACGGCCGTGAGATGCTGCGTTGGTCGAGCGAGCAGCCCGTGACACCTTATCCCGGTGAGAAGAATATTTTTGAATATATCCCGCTTGGTGTCGGGGCCGTTATCCCACCGTGGAATTTCCCGCTGGCGATCATGGCTGGAATGACGCTGGCAGCGGTCGTTACTGGGAATACCGTCATCCTGAAACCCTCTTCCGATTCGCCGACCATCGCCGCGAAGTTCATGGAGATCGTCGAGGAGGTCGGGCTTCCGGCTGGTGTGGTCAATTTCATTTCCGGGTCAGCCGCGACCGGTGAGGCGATGGTCACCCATCCAAAGACCCGCTTTATTTCGTTCACCGGATCAAAGGGCGTCGGCCTGCACATTAACGAGCAGGCCGCAAAGGCCCGGCCCGGCCAGATCTGGATCAAACGCGTAGTTGCGGAAATGGGAGGGAAAGATGCCATTGTCGTAGCTGACGATGCTGATATCGATTCGGCGGCAACGGGCATCGTTCAGGCGGCATTTGGATTTCAGGGTCAGAAATGCTCGGCGTGCTCACGCCTGATCGTTGACGAGAAGGTTCACGATGAGCTGATCGACAAGGTCGTTGCCTTGACGAGGGCGCTGAAGGTTGGCCAGCCGACCGAGGGCGACACGAATGTGGCTGCTGTCATTAACAAGCGGTCGTTCGATACTACTATCGGCTATATCCGAAAGGGAGTTGAAGAAGGCGGCGTAGTGGTTGCCGGAGGCTCGGGGGACGATTCGACCGGCTTCTTCATTGAACCGACGATCATAGATAACGTCGAACCGGGAGCCACCATCGAGCAAGAAGAGATATTCGCCCCGGTCCTTGCCGTGATCAAGGCACGCGATTACGATCACGCACTTGAGATCGCAAATGGCACAGAGTTTGGGCTTACCGGAGCCGTTTACTCAAGATCGCAAGAGCGGCTTGATCAGGCGCGGCGTGATTTCCATGTTGGGAATCTATACCTTAACCGCAAATGCACCGGAGCCCTGGTCGGCGTTCATCCGTTTGGCGGATTCAATATGAGCGGAACGGATTCAAAGGCCGGTGGGCGTGAATATCTGCTTCAATTCATGCAAGGTAAATCAACCGCACAGAAGGTCTAGATCGAATCAAATGAATATGATGATCAGAAAAATTTGCAAGCCGATAGTCCTATTGACGGCGGTTTCTGTCTTTTCCTCGGCTGTTCCGGCGCAGAAGCGACCGGCTAAGCCGGCTCCGCCTGCTGCGAAGCCCATAATCTTTGCCGTGGTGGAGAGCGGAAGCGTTATTGAGCCGATAGCACTGATCGACCGCGGCAAGCTCGAAGCCCCGGTCAACGGCAGCGACGACGCAGGAGAATTGGCGGTCTTCAATCGTTCGTATTTGCGCAAAGGCACATCGTACAGATTGGTTTTCGGTGGTGCAGCCGGCGGAACTGCGACGATCCAGAGTTCGGATCCTGCGTCGGAATGTGCCAAAAACATGGCGGTTGTGACCACAAAGGCAACAAAAACACCGATAAAGGGGCTCGTGATGGCGCTGGCAACCAACTCTCCGATCAAAGCGGCATCGAGTTACCGGCGAAGGCCGACGGCGGCGGAAAAGACAGAGGCAGACTCGCTCGCAAAGGCGGAATTTGCGAAACACAAACTAACGCCAAAGGTGCTTCGCTACCATAACCTGACCGCACTTGATCTTGAGAAAGATGGATCGCCGGAACTCGTGGCCTCCTATTGGGTCGAGATCGACAAGCTGACCCGCGGCCTGCTGTTTTTCATCGCCGGCAAGGGCAGCAACGGAAAATACGCGGTTGGGCACCAGGAATATCGCAGTGTCGATCAGGGCAGCGTGATGAGCGGGAGCATCAAGGATGTTGATGATGGGGTTTATCACGAATTGCTTCTGGATGTCTTTGACCACGACGGCGACGGAACCGCCGAGGTCTTTACCTACACTCAGTCATTCGAAGGGGCCGGGTTCAACGTCTATAAGCGAAACGGTAGCAAATGGATCCAAAGCTACGAATTTTCCAATTACCACTGCGGCTATTAACACCAAATTCATTTTTATTTATTGAGGTGTTAAGTTCGAGAAAGAACTTAGCACTTTACTTTTTTGATATGAGAAGACAAACAATGCACTCCGTTCTTGCGGGGTTGATGATCGCGAGTATCACTGGATCGCTCTTCGGACAGAACGATCAGCGTATGTATCCCGTCAAACGCGTGGAGACGCCCGAAACATGGCGTCGGGACGGCTGGAACGCGATCGACATGGCGAAAAAGACGAAGATCCGGACCAAGAAGGCAAAGAATGTGATCCTATTTCTGGGTGACGGAATGGGGATCTCGACATTGACAGCGGCGCGGATCTTCGAGGGGCAGATGCGGGGAGAAAGCGGCGAGGAGAACCGTCTGAGCTTCGAAGAGTTTCCGTTTTCTGCCCTCTCGAAGACGTATCAGGTCAATCAGCAGACGGCTGATTCAGCTCCAACCATGAGTGCTGTCATTACCGGCGTAAAAACTGATGAAGGGATCATTTCCGTAGATCAAAACGTCCGCTTTGGCGATCATACGACAGTCGCCGGAAATGAGGCCAAGACGATGCTCGAATACGCCGAGGATGCTGGAAAGTGGACCGGGGTGATCTCTACGGCCCGTCTCACACACGCAACCCCGGCCGCATGTTATGCACATACAGCCAACCGGGACTGGGAATCGGATGCCGATATCTTTAAAAAGAAGGAGGCGCACGAGGCGGGTTTTCCTGATATCGCTCGTCAATTGATCGAATTCAAGTACGGCGACGGTCTCGAGGTAGCGATGGGCGGCGGGCGTTCAAAGTTCACGCCAAAGGAAATGGCGGATCCGGAGTATCCGAAAGAAACCGGCGAACGGCTGGACAAGCGAGACCTTTCCCAGGAATGGCTGAGAAAGTATAAGGATTCTGCCTACGTCTGGAACAGGGAGCAGTTCGAAAATATCGATGTGACCAAAACGAGACACCTCCTTGGCCTTTTTGAACCCTCCCACATGAAATATGAGTTTGACCGGTTAAAGAACCCCTCCGAAGAACCCTCGTTGGCCGAAATGGCGACCAAAGCCGTCGACCTTCTCTCCAGGAACAAGCGGGGCTATTTTCTTATGGTAGAAGGCGGCCGCATCGACCATGCTCATCACGACGGTAATGCCTTTCGGGCTCTTCGAGAAGTTGTTTCCTTGTCGGATGCGGTTCGAGCGGTGATGAAAAAGGTGGATCTTGAGGAGACCCTGATCATCGTCACAGCTGACCATAGCCATACGCTTGTGATACAGGGATATCCGGCACGTGGGAATAATATCCTCGGCTTAGCTCGGGGTGTTGGTGATGGCGGCGAGCTTGATAAGGAAGATTCGACGGACAGGAATAAAAAGCCCTACACGACGCTCTCGTATGCGAATGGGCCTGGTGCACGAACAGGGGACCGGCCTGTTCTGACAAACCCTCAGGTCATTCTTCCGGACTATAAGCAGGAATCGAATATGCCGTTGAAGTCTGAGACACACGGCGGTGAGGACGTTGCCATCTACGCGATAGGCCCAAACGCGCATCTGATCCGTGGTTCGATGGAACAGAATTGGATCTTCTACGTGATGGCTGACGCGATGGGACTTGCCCGAAAATGAAGATCGTTTTCATGGGAACGCCCCAAGCGGCGGTTCTGTCGTTGGAACGCTGCATTGCGGATGGGCACGAGATCAAGGCCGTATACACCCAGCCCGACCGGCCTTCAGGACGGGGGAACAAGATCCTCTTTTCGCCGGTAAAGATATGCGCGCTCGACCACGGGATCGAGGTTTTTCAACCTGCGAAGATCAGAACACCCGAAGCCGCGAGTGAATTTAGGGCGCATAAGGCCGACGCAGCTGTCGTCGTTGCTTATGGCCGTATTCTTCCCGATGCCTTCCTCACGGCCTTTATGCACGGGGCGATCAATGTCCATTTCTCGCGGCTTCCAAAATATCGCGGCGCCGCTCCTGTCAACTGGGCTATCATAAATGGCGAGAATGAGACGGGCGTTACCACGATGAAAATGGACGCGGGGTTGGATACCGGCGATATCCTTCTGCAGGAAGGCATCCACATCGGCTCAGAAGAAACATCGATCGAACTAATGGAGCGGCTCTCAGTGCTCGGCGCCGATGTGCTATCTCGAACACTTGCGGCGATCGAGACAATAGTACCGAGTCCGCAGGACCACGACCTCGCCACGCTTGCGCCTATAATGAAGAAACAAGACGGCCTGATAAACTGGTCAATGAGTGCCGAGCAGATCGCGAATCGGGTGCGAGGATTTCAACCGTTTCCGACGGCATTTACCTCGTACCGTGGCTCGCGGCTGACAATATGGCGGGCTAGGGCCGTCGATCTGGTGTCAGATCGACCGGCTGGCCAGATCATCGAGATCGGTAAGGAAGAGATCATGATCGCCTGTGGCGACGGAGATGTCTTGTCCGTCAGCGAGCTTCAGCCGGAAGGCAAGCGGCGATTGTCCGCGAGGGACTTTATAAACGGGGCTAGGCCTGCGATCAGGGAAAGGTTAGGTAACTGATGGAAGGGAATGTTGAGATAATAGCTTTCTATGAATTCAAGGAGATGGCCGCGCTTGGCGACCTCCAGGAGTCAAAGACCAGGCTGAAGGAGATACTCCGGGAAACCGGAGTGCATGGCACGATAATTCTCGCGGCCGAAGGTTACAACGGGATGGTCTGCGGCAGCTCCGAAAAGATCAAGCAGTTCCTCGCCTGTGCGAATGATGTCTTGGAAACTAAGATCGCATACAAGTCTTCCTTCAACGAATCAGCCCCCTTTCGAAAACAGGAGGTCAGGATCAAGCCGGAGATCGTGACCTTGAAGCAGCCCGTGGATATTTCTCTTGGTGCTGGAACTCACGTAAAACCGGAAGACTGGAACACGATCATCTCCGATCCTGAGACGGTTATCCTCGACACCCGCAACGATTACGAGTATCAAACGGGTACCTTTAAGCGGGCTATAAATCCAAAAACAGAGAAATTCAGCGATCTGCCGGCATTTGTCGCGGAAAACCTTGATCCGCAAAAGAACAAGCGTGTGGCGATGTTCTGCACCGGCGGCATACGGTGTGAAAAATTTGCTCCGTATATGAAGCAGCTGGGTTTCGAGGAAGTTTATCAACTCGAAGGCGGCATCCTGAAATATCTCGAAGTGGTTCCGGAAGAAGCCACCCTTTGGGAAGGCGAATGCTTCGTCTTTGATGAGCGGGTGACCGTCGATGCCAGGCTTCGGAAGGGCCGAACCCAAGACCTTTCGCAGCGTCTGCACCAGCGAAAAAAAGAAAAGTACAGGGTGGCAGAATGAGCGTCTCACCGGCACGGGCCGCCGCATTCGACGTACTTGACCGGATAGAGCGCGACCGGGCATTCTCGTCATTCCTTCTTCCGCAATTTACTGAAAGACTTTCAACCCAGGATCGACGTCTATGCTATGAGATAGTCCTTGGTGTCCTTCGGAATCAGTTGCTGCTCGATCGTTTGATCTCGTGCCTTGTCGGCCGGCGAAAGCTCGATCGCGAGGTTGCAATTGCGCTTCGGATCGGGATCTATCAGCTTCGCTTTCTTGACCGGATCCCTGATTACTCCGCGATCAACGACAGCGTCGGCCTTGTTCAACGGGCCAAAAAGACGTCCGCAAAGGCGTTTGTCAACGCGATCCTGCGAAAATATCAGAAAGCCCCGCCCGATGTGGCCTTCTCCGACGAGATCGACCGGATCTCGGCAGCGACGTCGCATCCCCGCTGGCTGATCGAGAAATGGAGCAGGGATCTGGGGGCGGAACGGGCCGAGGCCGTTGCCATGGCTAATAATACTCCGCCGCCGGCAGCATTTCGGATCATTACCGTTGATGACTCTACTGCAGCGCTCGTTTCGAGATCGCGGCCCTCAGCCTTCGTCGAAGGCTGCTTCCTGACGGAGCGGCCTATTGCTGAGTTTCGCTCGATGATCGATGATGGCAAGGTGTATCTGCAGGGCGAGGCCTCACAGCTCACGGCCCGCTGCGTGGTCGTCCCCGCCGGTGGCCGTTTCCTTGATGTCTGCGCGGCACCCGGGGGAAAGACTACTCTTATCGCGAATAGATTTGGCCGGTCCGAGGTTTTTGTTGCGGCCGGAGACCTGCATCGAGCCCGGGTCGAACACTTGCGGAGAAACTGCGCGGCACAGAATGCGGAACACATTTCGATTCTCCAATACGACGCGGCTACGGGGCTGCCCTTTGCCCCAGAGGTCTTCGATGCAGTTCTCGTTGACGCACCCTGTTCGGGTAGGGGAACCATCCGGAGCAACCCAGAACTGCGCTATTCGCTCAACCCTGTCGATATACCCGCGATCACCGCCAAACAACTTACGATCCTGTCGAATGCATCTAAACTCGTTAGAATCGGCGGTTCGTTAGTGTACTCGACGTGTTCATTCGAACCCGAAGAGAATGAGCGGGTGTGCGAGACCTTCCTTCGTGAAAACCGCGATTTCGGCAAGGTCGTGCCCAAGGTTCCTGAACGGTTCGTGACCGGGGATGGTTTTGCTAGGACATGGCCCGACCGTGACGGGATGGAGGGTTTTTTCATCGCGTCCTTCATCCGTAACTGAATGGTTTTCGCGATTCTTGATTTTTGAGGAAAATGTTAGACTGTCGTTTGCTTTTGGAGATCAGGCCGTGAGTATCGTTAGTTCAGGAGTTTCAGCTTTAGGCCGGTTAGCGGCGTTGGTAGTGCTGCTTGCGGTTTTCCTCTTTGGCCTTGTGGGGGTCGTCTATATGTCGCTGCAAGGTTCGGAGATCAAGGTTCCTGAGATAACCGGAAAAGATCTGCACGAGAGCGAGAAAGAACTCGCGCTTCTAGGCCTTAAGATCAAGAAAAGGGCCGATCGGGTTAGTTCCGAAAAGCCCGACACGGTGATCGAGCAGCTTCCCAAACCCGGCGAGACGGTGAAGACGGGGCAAATGATACTGGTCGTGACAAGTAAGGGCGGCGGCGAAGGTGACCTGCCGCCAAGCCTGCGAAATACGACGGATGAAGAGGAAGCTGAGAAGATCGAAGAGATGATCTCGGACAAGCCGAAGAAACCTAAGGCGAATTCGAATACAAATCGCAAGAAACCTGACCCGGCAAAAGATGTCAATACCGATGTATCGGGAGCTGCGAATTCATCGGCCGGTTCGAGCACGGGCGAGGGCAACTCGAACAAAAAGGAGCCTGCGAACAGCAGCGGGCCGGGCGACAAGCCGAATAAGAACACACAAACGCCTTCGCCGCGGCTGCCGAATCCTGCGACCAAGTCAGAGCCGAAACCAAGATCAGGCGACCGGCCTTGATCTCAATGTGCAACCGCCGGCTGCGTTTTTGATACCAAAAGGAAGCGTAATGTTTGAAATTGCTCCGTCGATCTTGTCGGCGGATTTTACCAGACTGGCTGAAGCGATCGACGCGGTCAAACGCGGAGGCGCCAGGGTGCTGCACGTTGATGTTATGGACGGGCACTTCGTGCCGAATATAACTATCGGCCTGCCCGTTGTCAGGTCCTTGCGAAAGGCGACGGACATGACCATTGACACGCACCTGATGATAAGCGAACCGGGGCGCTACGCGACCGAGTTCGTTAGGGCTGGTGCCGATATGGTATCGGTTCACGTCGAGGTCGATCATCACCTTCAAAGAACCCTGACGGCCATTCGTGACGAAGGAGCAAAGGCGGGCATCGCAATAAATCCGGCGACCCCGATCGAGACGCTGGCCGAGGCGTTGCCCTATGCGGATTTCGTGCTGCTCATGTCCGTAAATCCGGGTTTTGGCGGGCAGAAGTTCATCCCGACGATGCTCGACAAACTCCGTCGGCTCCGGCGAATGATCGATGACATGGGCTTGCCGGTCCGTATCGAGATCGATGGCGGGATCGGGAAGAATAACATCTCGGATGTCGTCGATGCAGGTGCCGAGATCCTGGTCGCCGGTTCAGCCGTCTTCGACGGAGGAGACCCGGCCGCTGCTGTCGCGGAGCTTATCGAGAGTGGGACGGTTTGGGTCTAGTTTCGGCCCGCCCCGGATTGTTTTCTTATGTTTTCTAGATTTTACCGATCACTTTTCCTTTTCGCGGCCCTGCTGGCCTGCAGCGGTTTGTTCACATTTGCCCAGGTCCGCCCTGCGGATGGTACAGATCTTCAGCGTCTTGAGGTCATGCGGGACAAACTCGAGCGTCTCAGGCGGTCACTCAACAGTGTTATCTCCGTTCTCAGGGATGAGAACAAGGAGGACAAGACCAAGAAGAACGATGAAAAGAAGATCGAAACGCCGCTTGGCCGGCTGGTCGCGCTCGAAAAGGATGGTTCGCGACTGAATTCGGACGTAAATAGTCTTCGCGGACGTGTGGACCGCGGCGAAAAGTACGAACGGTCAGACCTCGACACACTCGAACAGTCCGTTGCCGAATACCAGGCGAGGGCCGATACGGCTCAGCTCGAGGTGGCTGCGGGCAGAGCAAATCCGGTTTCGACCATAGGACAGCCGCGCGAAAAGAAAAAGAAGAAAAAGTTCTTAGGGATCTTCGGCGGCGGCGGAAGCGATGAATACGAGGAGCTGTTGGGCTCGGTTCAGGTTGGCCGCGATCGCGAGCTTTTTGTCGTGGCGACACGCGAGGTCCGTAAACGCAACTATGATGTTGGGCGCCTGCTCTTCCAGACGATAATCACGACCTACCCCGACTCGCCATATCTTCCGATGTCGAAACTCGCGGTCGGCGATTCCTTCTTTCTCGAAGGCTCGACAAGCTCCTTGATCCAGGCCATTGGGGCCTATCAAGAATGGCTGACCTTCTTTCCGACCCACCCGCTTTCGTGCCGCGTTATATTGAAGATCGGCGAGGCTGAGATGCGTCAGGTGGGCCTTCCGGACCGCGATGCGACCCGTGCAAAACGTGCGGAAACCCGTCTGAAAGCTATCTTTCAACAGCGTGAATGCCAGAAGGATCCGGTCCTGCTGGCGGCCGCCGAGACCAAGCTTCGCGAGGTACAGGACAATTTGGGTCTCCACAACCTTCTCATCGCAAACTACTACTACACGTTGTCGGTCGATCAGAAAAAGGCGGGGTTGAAGGGTGCGCAGTCGCGTTATCGCGAGATCCTCGATAAATATCCCAATTTCAATTTTATGGATGAGGTTCTTTACAAGCTTGCGGTGACGTACCTTGTCGAGGAGGAAACGGACCAGGCAGCGCGGTATTTTCAGCGTATAGTCAGCGATTTCCCGAACAGCGATTATGTTAAGAGGTCGGTCGAGCAACTCGAACTCATGGGGGCAACAGTTCCGCCCCCGAACCCGGAGCGGGCCAAAATATTGCCACCCGAGGATGTCTCATTCTTTCAGAACTTCAAGAATCAACTTTTCGGCATCTACCCGATGACGATAGATAAGAATGGCGTGCTGATGACAAAGGATTTTGATAAGGAACGCTTCGAGTTGATCGATCAGATCATTGATAATCAGGGCGACATTCTGACCAATCAGATCCCACAGGCACTTACAACCGTGATCAAAACAGTGACCCCGCAACCGAAACCGGCCGTTCAGGAGGCTCCGCCGATCAAACAGCAGTAGCGCTATTGTCTCCTTGCAATTTAGGTTCTGACCGATTAGGAGGCTCTTCTAAGGGCCTCTTTCGTTATTTGCGGCGAGCCGTGACGTGATCGACGTCTCAGGTCAAACCGTCTCATACCAGTCCTCGGCAGCAATGTGTCCGGTATTGGTTCGAATCCTCATATCAGAGGAATAGAAAAACCGCCTCTCGGCGGTCTCCCTATTCCTATTTGACTCGCTCGATCCTAAGGCAGCGGCGATGGCGTCGGTATCGGGTCCGGTTGGTCGCGCTTCTTCAGTTTCGGCGGCGCATCGGACGATGATGACGAACCCGGTTCTCCGGTCGCAGGATCGGTGCTGTCGGGCTGTCGCTTCTTCAGGGTCGGCTTGCTGTCATCGACCGAATCATAATCGGTGACAACCCCGGCCCGTGCATTCGTTACCTTCATCAGATGTCCCTTGACCCTCTGAAACTCCGACGTGCTGATCACATACTCTTCCTTTTCCGGGAACCGCGCCACAAGGGCAACGCTCGCATCCCGCCGGTCAACAGACTGTGGGTGCGAAGAAAAGAGCTTCGAGAGCGTCCCCGGCTTTTTCTTGTTCTGCGAGGCCAGCTTCTCAAACATCGTCGACATTCCCTGCGGATCGTACCCGGCAGCGTAGAGATACTGAACGCCAAGTTTATCGGCCTCTTCCTCCGCACCACGGCTGAATTTGAAGAATGCCAGGGCCTGGGTTATGCCCGCAGTGTTCTGGAGGATCCCGCTGGCTATACCTCCGCCAAAGAGGATGCCGGCCAGCATTCCGTACTGGAGCAGGGTGCCTTTCCCTTGATTCTCCATCGCGTGGCGAGCGGCAACGTGTGCGATCTCATGGGCCATTACCCCTGCGAGTTCGGACTCATTCTCAGCCGCGAGGATAAGGCCTTTATTTACAAAGAAAAACCCACCGGGAAGGGCGAATGCATTGACCTCGTCGCTGTCGACGACCTTTATGGTAAATGGGATCTTCGCGTCCGAATGAAGGACCACGTTCTGACCGACGCGATTGACGTATTCGGTTATGATCGGGTCCTCGACCATCTTGGCACTTTGCTCAACCTCAAGGGCAAGCTGACGGCCGATCTGCATTTCCTTTTCCACAGAACCACCGAACCAGCCAAAGAGCTTGTCCGTTCCGCCGTTGATGTTCCGCTTGCCGATCATTGCGGGGTTTTCCTTTTCGCTCAAAGGTGATGGAGCGGTAGGTGTCGGGGCCGGTTTGGCGGCTTTTTGGTTGTTCTTCTTGTCGGCCTTGGCAACATTTTTGTCGTCGGTCTGAGGTGTTGTTTTGTCCTGCGCCATCGCGCCATGGGGCAAAACGACAAATGCTCCGGTCCAAACACTAAATCCCAAAACCGCTGCCGCTATCTTGCGGCCAAATTCGCTTTGCATAGTGGTCTCCATTCAAGTTCTGCCGCGACTCCAAAAATTGTAGTCCCATTATTGATCCAAATCAACGGACATAGGATGCTGCTGAGCCGGGAATAGTTGTGAGATCAGTGCCCATCTCGGAAATTTTTCGATCTCCGATCTCAAAATTAAGTGTTTCCATAGATGAATAAACTTGTTAAAATATGTTTGGCGTAGTAGAGGCCATTTCTAATGGGCACCACCCGCTCGCTTGGTTGATCCTCCTTTTTTGTACTTTGAGCTACTCTCTTTCGAATAGATGAAGCGTGTCGCGGAGAAAGTTAGAGACCTTGTAGAGATCCGTTCGTTCACGAATCTGCTTGATTTCGAGGCCGATCCCGGTTTGACTCTTGCTGGATATCATTTCACGGATATAACCGCCGATCTGATGTCCAAATGGATCGATCGGATCGTAGCGGTCAGGCCCGGACAGGGAACGGCCTGCGCTCTCGCAGGATTTCGAGGGGTAGGCAAGAGCCATTTTCTCTCGGTCGTCGGTTCGATAGTCGGGCGTCCTGAACTTCGCTCGCGGATCTCCGATTCGCACGTCGCCTCGACCGCTGAACGCCTTCCGCGAAGGCACGGACATGTCATCAGGGTTCGCCGCGGCACAGGAACGTCGCTTGTCGACGAATTAAAACGTGCCGTTAGCGTCACTCTGGAGACCAATCCGAACGCGTTGAGCGACTCGCTCTATGACCTGCTTCTCCGGACCTCTGAAAAAGCCGGAGATTTCCCCATTGTGCTCTTGATCGACACAGAAATGGGGCGCGAGAACAGAGTTGCCCGCGACGATGGGCCCATCTTGAGCCAGATCGCGGACGCAGCGAAGAGCCTGGGAGTCTTCGTAGGTGTAGCTCTTGACGACGATATATCCGGAGCCGATGGTCCGAACGCTTCGATCGCGGGAGCCTATGGCATCGATTTTCTCGATCAGGAGCATCTGTATCGAATCGTCGATTCATTCATCTTTTCGAAGCAGAATCAAAGGCGCGGCCTCCTCCACGAGATCTATGAGGACTATCGAGCTGACCTGGAAGGGTTCCGTTGGAGCGAGCACAGGTTCTCCTCGCTCTATCCCCTTCATCCGGCCACCGTTGAAGTTGCCCCTCTGATCAGGTTGTATATTCAGGATTTTGCGCTTCTCGGCTTTGCGGCCGAAGCCGGCGTCAAAATACTTGGCCGTCCGGCCAATTCGCTCATCGGCCTGGATGAGATATTCGACAGCGTCGAGAATCGGCTTCGTTCGGTCCCTGCCCTTGCAGATACATTCGCGGCCTTTGACGATCTTGACCGCGAGGTCGTAGCAAAAATGTCCGTTACGGTGCGGCATCCCGCCAGATTGATCCTGAAAGGCTTGCTCATACTGTCCTTGGGCGGTGAGCCTGTTTCAGCATCTGACCTCAGTGCGTCGATGATGATCTACTCGGCCGCATCAGGTGATCCCGGAGGAGTAGATGCCGACGAACTTCTGGATTCTTTCGCCGAGGCCCGGCCGAATGCGGTAACAAGGATCAGCCGCCAAGGCAGCAAGCCGAGGTACCTTCTGAAAGTCTCGGCGCAGGCAGAACTCGACGGGTTGCTTGTCGACGAGAGTGTCGGTGTTTCGGCAGGCACGATCCTGCGGGTGCTGCTTTCTCAGATGGCTGAGCGATATTCAGATCTCGACATCGGGGGACACGCGAGTCAGTGCAGCGTCGAATGGCAGGGATCGATCCGGAGAGGTGAACTGATCTGGCCGCCATCCGAGGACGGTGAGCCGTCACCGCGCGAGCGCCGGGACACGCCCGATTGGATAATCCGCATCGAACCCGACGAAGATGAAGGCCTACCGGCCGATGACGGAACCGGTTTCGCCTGGCGGCTGGCAAAATTGACCGCGGAGGAACACGAGTCGGTTAGCCGGTTCTACTTGCTTCAGTCGCGCCCGGACCTACGTGAGAAGTTCGGGGACGACATTTCGACGCCGTTGCATGTTCTTTCGCTTACGGTCGAAAAGGTCTGGCAGCGAGTATTCCTTCAGGACAGTTACCTCTTTGCGGGCGGGTTGACTTACAAGTTCGGCGATGACGCTTGCAGCGCGCACACTCTCGCTCAGGTGCTTTCTGGTGCCCTTGCACCTGCCTTCGAAGCTCTCTATCCGGAACACCCGGTCTTCACGGAAACCCTGGGGATGAAACAGGCATCCGCGGTGATCGCCGGATTTCTCAGTGCGTCGGGCGGCGGTGGTGCGGAGGTGCAGAAGCTGGCCGAGGTTTATGCGGAACCGCTCGGACTTGCGGTCAGGCACGGTGATCTTCTGGTCCCCGCGACCGGAGAGTCTCTCGTCGATCTCCGGATGGTCCGGGATGCAATTGGCTCCGCCGACAGCGGCGATGTGATCCCCATCAAGGACGTTGCCATGAGGATGCAGGCTCCGCCCTACGGGCTGACGCGCGAGGCACAGCACCTTACGCTCGCGGCTCTCGTGGGTCAGCGTTTGTATGATTTCGTAACGTCGAGCGGGAACCGGATCAACCACCGTTCGCTCGACCTTCAGATAGTCTGGGACGACATCGTTGGGATCGCAAAACCCCTTACGGAGCTGTATTCATCCGAAAGGCTCTTGGCTTGGGCAAGGTTGATAACCGGGAATTCCGCTTTGAGATCCATCGACCGGGCCGAAGATCGCTCCCTCATAGTCGATTCGCTCGCCCAGTGGCTGCGCGGTTGGAACGAAAGCCGGGTCCTGGCAGATTTTGACGCCCTGCCTGATGAACAACTGAATGCTGCGATCTGGCGAACCGCCGCAAACCTTAGGAAATCGTTCGGGGCCATGGCGGAGATCATCGCCTCTGAGGCGAACGGCGACATCCCGCTCGACCAGTGCCTCCAGCTGGTCGCCGATCTCTTCTCCGATTCGGAAACCGAGTACGAGAACAAGAAGATCGATATGCGGGTTCTGCGGGACTTTACAACAGCGGTTCAGAAGCGTGCCGAAATTCTCTCCTACGTGACGCTCTGTGAGAACACAGGCGATGAGGTGCTTGAGCGATCCCGGCTTGAACTTGTCGATCTTATTGAAAAAACGAAGTTCTCGGCGGTAGGTAAGGAGGCCGCACAGATCGTCGATGCCTGGACGGCCTTCAAGACGGCGTACATCGAATTTTATGCCGAACATCACGATCGGGTAATGAGATCGGATGCTGCCGCGGAGAGACTAAAGGAGATCGTCAGATCGAACGCCTGGGTTGTCTTCGAAACCTTCTCGATCTTTGATTGGATTGACCGGGGCTTGTTTTCCGAGGGCAAAGAGATCGTTCGCGAGCTGCGGCAACTGAATTGTCGCGCGCGAGTTCTTGAAGAACTCGTTCAACGGCCATTTTGCGGCTGCTCCTTCCGAGTGTCGGAACGCGACCGCCTGGCGGAGCTTCCCGCGGAACTCGGATCTACCGTTGCGAGAGCCGTCGAAACATATTCCCGCCGTATCCTTTCCAAGCGAGATGACCTGCTCAGATCAGTTGGCTCCGAGGCAATGAAAAGTTCGGTTGCGGGAATCCTTGACCAGATCGAAGGGAGTTCATCCCTTGCAGACCTTACCGGTCAGGAGATCAGAGTGCTGAAGCTCGCGGTTGAGCAGATGTCTGCAACGGGTGCTGTCAACGGGGCGGGCCCCGACCTATTTCCGGGCGAACGCGGCGCTGACGATCTGGATCGCTGGGAGATAGAGGTGCAGGAAGTCGAGGACTTCGTCAATACCGAGATCTAAGTTGACTGGCGTGCTGCCGTCCGCCTGCTATATCCTAGCCTGTAATGGTTACTGTCGCGGTCATCGGCGTCGGCCGGGTGGGCGGTGCAATGGCTATCAGCCTTGCGTTGGCCGACTATGTCATTACGGATCTGGTTGTCCGGGAAGGGAACTCGCCGGATGCGATCGCGTCACAACTTCCTGATCGGCCACGGATCCTCAGCACCGCCGACCTGGGAAAGATCGACTCCGACGTCGTCCTGATAACAACCCAAGACGGAAACATTGCGGCGACTGCAAAAGATCTGGCTGCGAGCGGTGCTCGCCCGGCAGCGGTATTTCATACGAGCGGCTCGTATCCGTCTTCGATCCTTGATCCGCTAGGGCAGGTGGGCTGGGAAACTGGTTCGATCCATCCACTCGTCTCGATCAGTTCGCCGGAACTCGGCCCACGACGATTTCCGGGAGCCTATTTCTGTGTTGAGGGCAGTAACCGAGCTCTCGCGATAGGCCGAAAGATCGTTGAAGATCTCGGCGGCAAGCCTTTTTCGATAGAAACGCGATTCAAAACACTCTATCACGCAGCAGCTGTGACGGCATGCGGCCATTTGGTAGCACTGATCGATGCGAGCGTTGAGATGCTAACGAAGTGCGGCCTCTCGGCGACGGAGGCACGGCACATTCTGATGCCGCTGGTTGTCAGCACCGTAAAGAACCTCGAAGAGCAAGAACCTGGCGCCGCGCTGACCGGAACTTTCGCTCGCGCCGACACGGAGACACTGACGAGACACCTGACCGCCTTGGGCGAGAATGTCCCCGAAGAACTTCTCGAGATATATCTCACGCTCGGTGAACGCTCCTTAAAACTAGCGGCCGGGCAAGGAGTTAGCAAGGAAAAGATCGATTCGATGCGAACCAAGGTTTTGATAGCGAAATCAAAGTTGAAGTGGTAGTATCAAACCTACTGAGGGTGCGATCTTGCGGACGAAGAAGGAGAAATTTGTTGTTGAAAAGTCGATACTGCTGGAGCACATACAGGCGGCCGGTCTCCGGCGAACCAACCAGCGGGACCTGATCCTTGAGATATTCTTGAGCACAGAAGATCATCTAACAAGTGAAGATCTTTACGGGCTGGTACACAGGAAAGATCCGACGATCGGGCTGACGACAGTCTATAGAACGCTAAAGCTGCTAACTGATGCAGGGCTCGCGCGCGAGGTGGGCTTCGGTGACGGCAAGACCTACTACGAGCACCATTATAATCACGAACACCACGACCACATGATCTGTACCGAGTGCGGTAGGGTCATCGAGTTCTTCTCGCCTGAGATCGAAGAATTGCAGGATGAAATGGCGAGCAGGTTTGGATTCCGTCCCACGCATCACAGCTTGCGAATGTGGGGTGTTTGCGCCGAGTGTCAGAGATCGAAGGCGGATGCCCAGCCGGCTCCTTCGGGAGCGCAGCCTCGCGTCAGGGTCAAGACGGCTAAACATTGAGAATGTGAACATTTTCTGTCGTCCGGGCGTAGGCTTATTGTCCTTTCGTTTGACCGAAAGGACCTAAAACATTCAGGAGTGTTGTAACAGTGATGGCCGAAAGATCTGAGAACCGGGAAGCGAAGAAGGACATTCGTTCGGAATTTGAGGCATTGCCGCTTGACGAGAAATTCTCGAGCCTGCTGCAGATGGAGGTGGCTACCCTCAACGAAGCGTTCAAGTATGTCGCCGATTCCTCTATGAAGGTCCTCGAGAAGGTAGGTGACGCGATCGGCGATCTTGGACTAAAGATCGAGACGGAGGCAAAGAAAGCGGCCGCGGCGAATGCTGAACCGGCCGCGGAGGAAGCTAAGTCGAAGACAAAGGCACCGCCGAAGAGAAAGCCTCGGGCTGCAAAATAGCGATTGTCCGTTGTCGCGAAAATGTGACGAAAACCGCTCTTGAGAAAAGAAAGAAAAGTCCGCTCAAAGAGCGGCTGCAGTACGCGGGTGCGCTGGGACTCATCGGCGTAATGCTCTGGGTCGCCAATTTTCCCGTTTTTCTACTTGTTTTTCTAGGGCTGCTTACCTTTTTCGTTTGGAAGGTCTTCTCGTCGGAAGGCCGTAATGAGACCCGACGCGTCTTCGAATTCTATCTCTCGGCAAATGAGATACTCCGCGTGGACGACCGGCGATGGTATGGTTTTGAGGTTCAGGAGACGATCACCAAGGGCGAGTCGATAGTCGCTTCGATGTCCGCCGTGCCTCCGCTGGTCCACTTTGCCCTTGGTTCGCTCTACGCGAAACTGGGTGACAATAGCGCGGCCCTGAAATATCTTTCACAAGCCGTCGGCGAGAACGCCACCAGCGAGACCGCGATCGTTTACCCGCCAAGAGAGCTTCGGGAATACGTCCAGATGCTTCGGAAGATCGAACGAGCTCCCGCCGAGGCTCCGCTTACCTCCTCGGCCATTCGGGCCCTTGAGAGGGCGAGGAAGAATAGGGGCAAGGCTCTGCTGGAACAATGCCGGGCTGAGGTCGAGCGACGCGCTATCCACATAAGTGAACCGGAGCACATTCTCGGATCGGTCGATGATGCCGAAGGCGGCAGCGGGGCGTTCGCGGCGGGTGTCATCGAGGTCGAGGGCGAGGAGGCCGTGAAGGGTCATAGCGAGGTGTCCCGGAAAGCAAACGTGATCGCGAGAATGGCCGAGCCAAAAGATGCCAAGAAGCAGGATCGCAAGACGATCTCCGAGGTCTTGCACGACATCTACGACAGTAACGTGCAGTAAAGGCCACCTATTTCTTCAACCCAAAGAATCGGCGTATCGAAACCAGAGCCCTCTTCTTCGTCGGCTGTGCATCGTCAGGCAGGTCGTCGTCGGTTGGCTGGATAGACGCGCGACGTTCCTCGATCATCTCTGAGATCGCTTCGACCAGGCTCGGATTGTCTTCCAGGATCGGTTTGAGACCGTTCTTGTCGATCCTAAGCACCTCGGTCTCTTCGACGGCCACAACGTGAGCCGAACGCGGTTCTCCGGTCAGCAGAGACATCTCTCCGAAGAACTCATTTGGCCCGAGTGTGCCGACGGGTTTGCGTCCGGCTCCGTCAGGTATCTCGACCCTGACGCTCCCGCGGGCGATCAAAAACATCGAGTTCCCGACCTGGCCCGTTCTGACTATCGGCTCATCGGGTGCATAGACGCGCGTAGTCGTCGCGTTCGCCAGACGTTCGATCTCATCATCGGCAAGCGGACTGAATATCGAGACCTGATTCAGCCGTTCTGTGATCATATTGATGATCTCTTCCGGAGCGGCCTGCTCGACCTTCTCTTCCGTATAGATAGTTCGGGTCGGATAAGCAAATTCAATTCCTTCGCGTTTGAAGACGTACCAGATCCGCTGCCGGATCAAGGCATCGGTATCATGTTGCCGCGTGTAATCATCAAGCCAGTACTTGACCTCGAAGTCGATGCCATCGGCTGCGAGATTGCGAATGCGAACCACTGGACGCATCTTCCTTGATACATTCTCGACCTGCCTGACCGCCTCACGCACGACCTGGATCGTATATGCGGGCGACTGCGTGTAAAGTGTGTTGAAAAAGACCGATTTGGCGTTGAGATTATTCTTTGGCGAGACCTCTATCGTATCTTTTCCAAGTACGGAATTACTGATCACAAGCAGCTTGTTCTGCGACGTCCTGATCGTTACGCCCCGCCAGGAGACCTTTTCGATCACGCCTTCGCCGCGGCCCGGGATCATCACAAAATCGCCGACCTGAAAAGGTTGATCGGCCTGAAGGGCAAGGCCCGCGAACAGATTTCCCAAGGTGTCCTGCAGAGCGAGACCGACGACAATTCCGATGATCGTCGAACCCGTGAATATCGGTGCGAGCTGGATGGTCGGGAACTGTGACTGAAAGATAACAAAAAAGGCAACGACGTAAATAACAACGGAAACAACAGTTTGTAGGATCGACGAGACCTCGCCCGGCGATACTTTGCCGGAGATCGATCGTGTGAAGATGAACAGTACGAAGCGTACGACCGAGACTATCAGCATCATCCAGATGATGACGCGCAGGATCTTTAGGAAGATCGTTAGAAGATTGACCGAGGTCTCTATCATCGGGTCAACTTTCGCACTGTCGATCCCGCTGAAGGTCCCATCCTGCCACACAAGGTTAAATCGCTCGCCCAGGTACGAACGGATCGAATCCTCGGCGTAAGGGAAAAGGAACAGGATCAGGGCAAGAGTCCCGACGAAAAGAACAAAATAAAGAACTCGCTTGCGAACGTCAGTTGTTGGCATGGTCAGGAGGTAAACATATCAGCAATCGCCCTGCCAATCAACGCCAATGAGAGGACCGATACGATCACGGTGATCGTCCAGGCAAAGATGTTGAACAGTCGGCCGTTTGAGTGCTTGCCCATGATCTCGCGATTACCGGAGAGCAAAACGATGGCGACAAGGAGGACCGGAAGCAAGAGTCCGTTGACCATCTGTGTGACCAGAAGCAACTGGATCTGTGGTATGCCGGGGATCAGGGCGACGACGGCCCCGACAACTATCAGGGCCGTGAAAATACCGATGAAGATAGGAGCCTCGCGAAATGACCTTGAGAGGCCCTTTTCAAAACCCATTGCCTCGCTCAGGCTGTAAGCGGTGGCCAGCGGGAGCACGCCCATGGCTAGCAACGAAGCGCCGAGCAGTCCTATGGCGAAGAGATATTTCGCATAGTTTCCGGCGATCGGGACGAACGCTTCGGCCGCGGTCGCGGCTGAATCGATAACCGTGACGCCGTTAAGATGAAGCGTGGCCGCCGTGCTGATCACGATAAACGCTGCGATGGCGCAGGCGAACAAGGTGCCGACGATGACATCCGCCCGAACAATGGGAAGGTCCTCGACATCCATACGTTTCTCGACCACGGATGATTGGACAAATACCTGCATGAAAGGCGTGATCGTTGTGCCGATCAGGGCCATTATGAAAAAGAGATAGGCTGTGTCACCGCTTAGGCTCGGTGTAACGAGGGCTGCTCCAACCTCGCCCCAGTTCGGCCGCGCCAGGAAGGCCGCTATCACATAGCAGAAGAAGACCAGCGACATCGCAAGGAAAACGCGCTCGACACGCTTCTGCGATCCCCGCACAACAAGCCACCAGATCAAACCAACTGCCAGCGGCACGGTAAGATAACGGGAGATCCCGAAAAGCTCTGATGCCTGGGCGATGCCGACAAATTCGGAAATGATCACACCGGTGTTTGCAATGAGCAAGGCCAGCATGATCAACGCGGTCCAGCGCACGCCGAACTGCTCACGGATCAGATCGGCCAGCCCTTGCCCCGTAACGACGCCCATTCGCACGCACATTTCCTGCACAACGACCAGGCTCAGGATCATCGGGATGAAAACCCAAAGCAGCGAATATCCATACCCGGCACCCACGCTTGAGTAGGTCGCGATCCCACTCGCGTCGTTTCCTGCATTTGCTGCGATTATTCCGGGGCCAAGGATGGCAAGGTAGGCAAAAAATCGATATTCAGACAACGACCGGCGAAACCGCGACGGCGCACGGCGCAACCTCTGTACCAGCTTTTTGGGCAAAAGCGTCATTTGATCTTCTACTACTACCGTCGTCGTTCATCGTAAGTAAAGAACAGAGAAATATTCTTCTCGGCTGAAAAATGACTATAACCTTTTCGTGAGCAATAGGGAAGATGTCAGACCGCGGTCTTCGGTGCCGACGTTGCTGTATTCCTGGTTGCAATTCGGCTTCGAGTTGAACGGCGGGTCGATATAACAAAGATCGACCGTCTCGTCACGGATAAGCCGCCGCCAAATATCCAGATCGTTGTCGCTGTACAGTCGATCCATGTTCTGGGGAAATCACGGAAACATTGGCGCAAAACCCCTGAAACTTCGGCAGCTCAAGGCAGCGAAAGCATAGAATGACGCCGCAAACGGCAGCCGGTCAAACGACTCCAGGCCGAACGCAGCCGGAGATCTTAATCGTTTACTTTGGCGTCCTATCTATGCTACACTGTTGCATAATATGGTGGCTGTAAGACAAAGTAGTACGGATTTTTTGAAATGTTGCGAAAAGCATGGTTCTAGTTGCTGTAAGTTGTTGATAATAAGGAGCATAGGCCGTCCCGCCACTAGGGTGGGACACGTGTGGGACACTCGGGACACTTGAGGCGGGGAACACGGGCTAAGTCATAGCGTTTGAATATATTTATGGGGTCTTACACGTTGTGGGGTGTCCCGCGTTCGACAAGAAAGATTGAGATGATCCAGGGACGAAGGTGTTTCGATCTTGTCCGGCGTAAGCTGAATTGGGTCGCTGCACACGGGAACCCCAGCACCTGTTTGAGCGAGTGGGGAAGTTTTGCTATCTTTCGGAGTATGAAAAATCGAGTAGTGCGTCCATTGGCCGCTTTTGTCCTATTACTGGCGGTCACGCTGTCCTTTGTACCTGTTTCCCGGCCTGCACTGGCAGCTTCGCCCGCGCCGGTGCGTGGAAAGCATGCGATGGTGGCTTCGCAGCATGAGCTGGCCTCGAAGATCGGTGTCGATATCATGAAGCGCGGCGGAAATGCAGTCGATGCCGCGATCGCGGTCGGGATCGCCCTGGCGGTGGTTTATCCCGAAGCGGGCAACATCGGCGGCGGCGGGTTTATGCTGATGCGTAACGCGAAGGGCGAGACGCACGCGATAGACTATCGCGAAATGGCCCCGAAGGCCGCTCACCGCGACGTTTTCGTCGATAAGGACGGCAACCTGATACGGGGCGAGGGCAGCTCGACCATCGGCTATCGGGCTTCGGGCGTGCCGGGAACGCTGGCGGGGTTCGACCTGGCGTTCAAGAAATACGGCTCGGGCAAGGTCAAGTGGGCCGACCTCGTGCGTCCGGCAAGGCTGTTGGCAGCGAACGGCTATATACTTTCACACCGGCTCGCTGAGCTTGCCAAAAGCTACCGTGAAAACCTCGCAAAATACCCCGACAGCAATCGGATCTTCCTGAACAACGGGAATTATTACAAGGAAGGAGATCTTTTCCGTCAGCCCGAACTGGCAAGGACGTTGGCGCGGATCGAGGCACAGGGAGCGAAGGAATTCTACACCGGCCTTACCGCAAAGATGATCGCCGACGACATGAAGGCAAATGGCGGGCTGATAACGCAGGAAGATCTCAGGAACTACGTTGCAAAGGAGCGTACGCCTCTGCGCGGTTCGTATCGCGGATACGAGATCATTTCGATGCCGCCGCCCAGCTCGGGCGGGATCGTCATGCTGGAGATCCTGAATATGCTCGAGGGCTACGATGTGAGGGCGATGAAGTCGAACTCAGCGGCTAAGTATCACGTGGTTGCCGAGGCTTCACGGAGGGCGTTCGCGGATCGTGCTGAATTTATGGGCGATCCCGACTTTGCAAAGGTCCCCACAGCCGGCCTGATCGACAAGAAGTATGCCGAACAACGACGGATGTCGATCGATCTGAAAAAGGCTTCGGACAGCAGAGAAGTGAAGTTCGGCGAGCCGGCCGGGGCGGAATCGATGGATACGACGCATTATACGGTTGTCGACCCGTCGGGAATGGTGGTCTCGAATACGTACACGATCAATGACCTATACGGTTCGCGCGTGACGATCAAGGGAACGGGAATTTTGATGAATGACGAGATGGACGATTTTGCCGCCCGGCCGGGGCGTCCGAACCTTTTCGGGCTCGTCCAGGGCGAGAACAACAAGGTTGAGGGTGGCAAAAGGCCGCTGTCATCAATGACGCCAACGATAGTCCTCCGCAAGGACGGTTCATTGTGGTTCGCTCTCGGTGCCCGTGGCGGGCCGAGGATAATCTCGGCGGTCACGCAGTCGGTTATAAATGTGATCGATCACGATATGAATATTCAGGCCGCCATCGACGCCCCGCGGATCCATCATCAATGGCTGCCCGACGAGATGCTTCACGAACCATATGGACTCTCACCGGATACGATCGCGATCCTGACCGGGATGGGCCATAAGCTCGGAGCGATCCCGGGCAATATCGCCTCGGCGACAGGCATTATGATCGATGTGTCGGGCGTTCGTTTGGGGGCTATCGATTCTCGCAGCGACGGCGTAGCGGTCGGCTATTGATCCTGAGCTTCCTTTTCGAGGAGCTTTGTCGTCGGCTCGGTAACGCTGTGCGGAGAAAGTCCGTTAGTGGTGGTTCGCCAACTGCCGGGCTGCGGCGGAGCATAGTTTGAGGCAGGATACGTCTGCTGCTGCGGCAGGCCGGGAGTGGTTCGATGCTCGCTGGTCAGAATGGGAAGGCCCTCGGCGGGAGAATCGCTTTCCTGAGACTCAAACAGAATGGCATAGGCCATTCTTAGGCAGCCTCCGGTGATAAGTATTATCAGTGCCGCAAGCGGCAGGACCGGCGATCGCATATTCGCTGCAATCGCGATCAACGTAAGGACCGGTACGATGAGGATCGATGTAAGGAGAAGGAAAAAGCCCTGTTTCAGTCCCCTGGTACGGGCCGAAGACTTTGGGTTTTTCGCGGGCAGGTTTCTATTGATCAGCCCGTCCGTAAGAAGCAACTCGGCGGTACCGGTCAACAGGAAACCGCACCGCGAACAGAAGGTCGTTTCGTTCGAGAGTCGCTCCTGACCGCACTGAGGGCAAAACATGATCTAGACCTGATCCTTGTCGAGAAGTCTGGTAGTGCTCTCGGTAACGCTCGATGGCTGGAGGTCGTTCGTGTCGCGCCAGCTCCCGGCCTGTGGCGGACCGTATGCCGCGGCCGGGATCGATTGCTGCGGCGGAAGAGCGGCATGTTGATTCGGCGTTTGTTGGGGATATCCTGCCGATTGATTCTGGGGCATAAATCCAGCTGCCAGCGGGTAGGTGGGACGATCTTTTGGAAAGAAGATGAATGCAGACAGCATCATGATCAAACCACCGAAGATGCCCAGAACGGCGGAGACGCCGGCCAATTCCTCGACGTCAGCGATGCCCCAGAACGGTGTCATTATGAATAAGAAAAAGAGAAACCAGATAAGGCTGAACCCAAGTATGTTCCGGCGGGAGAAGAATGGCCTTTTTTTCTTGTGAAGTTCAGCTAGTTGGGGCAGGTAGCCGCCGTGGGCGACAACCTCGGAAACTAGACCCAAGGGCAAACCGCAACGAGAGCAAAACTTCGTTTCGGTCGAGATCTGTTGTTGTCCGCAACTCGGGCAGTGCATTTATTTTCGTCAAGATGCCGTTCGACTAGAAATCAAACGAATTCTTGCACGAAAAAGTTCGCATTGCAAAAAATACCGATGGGTTCATGTAAGTAATTGCTACAACCGAGGAAGCTTCTTGTCGGAGATCAATTGGAAGGCGGCAAACGCGCGGCCTTGAAAATGTCGTGCCCGTGCCAATGTTTCGATCAAGAGAGCGGCGAGCGACATCATCTTCTCCGGGGCGGGCAAATGTCGCAGGAGATCGTTATCGTTTTGTATGAGAGTGAAGCCTCTGATCCGAGTGCGTTCGACATCGTCAAGGTATTCAAGGACATCGGCGGTCGAGCCGAGCTTTTCGGGAAGGGTCCACTCAAACGGGTCGTCCCAGAGCCGGGTCGTGATTCCGCCAAAGGTCTGTTCGACCACGGCCGCTGAACGGACGAGGTATTCACCGCAGGAGGATGTGTTCCCTGAAGGTGCGGGGCTCGCGGGCTTCTGGTAAAGGTCGCCGTCGGAAAGCAGATCGAGGAGCTTTCGGGAATCGGCATCCAGTTGCCGAAATGAGAGATCAAAAGATGAGACCAACGGTGTCATGATGATTCGCATTGTGAATGCCTTTCGATCAGCATAGCAGAACGGGCTGAGCGATACATAAGACCTTCGGTCTTGGGTTTGCGATATAGAAAGTGTTTTGCGATTCTGTGGTGGCAATAGGTTTACAATTTACGACGACTCCTTGATGTGATGAGTGAAGCAGCACAGGTTGGAAATCCTTCGGACGTCCAGTTCTGCTCAAGTCTTGAAAATGCGGTTTGGCACAATCTCTCAGGCCCCAATGCATTTGAGAGCTGGCATTTCGATGCGGTGTCGGATGACGGTCGCGAGGCGCTGGTTGTGGCCTTTTATGACAACTATGTTCTTTCACCCAGATTTGTTCTGAATTCTACGTCGGCTGAGAATGTGACTTTTTCGGGCCGGCATCGATTTCCCGCGGTCTCATTTGTTTACTCGTTGGATGGCACGCCGATCCTGGCATCCGTTAACGAGTATGTTGAGGCTGATTTCCGAGCCTTGTCACCGCAGGGATGCGCTATCGGCGGGTCGTCATTTCAAATGGCCTCGGCAGGCTACGGGAATGGCTTTGTCGTTTCGATCGACCTCCCGACCTTCCGCGGACGACGAATTCGTGCTGAGATCGAATGGCTCCTGATCGAATCTGACCTCGATCAATGTGCTGACGGTGATTTTGCCGTCACATGGAATGCAGTGGCTCCTCGTGCAGATGTAAGCGGTAAGCTGCTGTTGATCGGCCGACGCGGAAAGATCCGCAAGACCATTAATTTCCGGGGAACTGGCTATCACGACCAGGTGTCGAGTGCCAACGTGCATTATCGGGACCTTAGCTCAAGGATGTGGGGCCGAGCACACTACACTGATTCGACTGTGATATTCGATCGACTCGGCGGCGTACAGAAGAGGAATGCACCGGGTGCCTTTTACCTGATACGGAATGGAGAGATAGAGATCCGTCTGGCTGCGTGTGAGGCCACGGACTACCGCCGCGATCCGTGGGGGCTGCACATTCCGCGACGAATGACGTTCACGGCCGACGACAGTACCCGGGTCAGGATAAAACCGTTACGCTCGTTCCGCTCCGGTTTTACGGAGGTAAAGATGTTGAGTGAGATAACTCTGAGTCTAAGAGACGGAAAACCTCGACGATCGGTTGGGATAACCGAATTCATCGACCCGAGTCGATTGAGAAACAGATTCTTCCGATGGATATCCGGCCTGAGGATCGGAGGTGAAGACCGTTCACCATACTTCTGAAAGGAGGAAATGGTAGCGCGTACGGGAGTCGAACCCGTCTTTCAAGATTGAGAATCTTGCGTCCTAACCGATAGACGAACGCGCCGTTGAAAACTCAACAAGTATAGACAAACACCTGCGATAACGCAATTCGGGCCGTGTGCAAGGTATTGTGTCGAGGGCTGGGCAACCTGCTTCCTTGACCTTGGTTGACTAGGTTCCTAAACTGAAATATTAGGAAAAACCTACTAAACATATGAGTCATAACCTCTTTAATTCCCGGCAAACGTTCATTACTGGCGGTGGCACGGAAGGTGTCTTTTATTCGCTTCCCGAACTTGAGAGACAGGGCCTCGGGACTGTTTCTCGCCTCCCGATATCGATCCGTATCGTCCTTGAGTCGGTTCTGCGAAATTTTGATGGCGGACGGAAAGTGGGCGAGGCGAACGTCCGGGCCCTTGCTGCATGGAAAGCTAACGAGGAGAGGACCGAGGAGATCCCTTTTGTGGTTGCACGGGTTGTCCTGCAGGATTTTACCGGGGTGCCGCTACTGGTCGATCTTGCGGCCATGCGCTCGGCGGTCCAACGACTTGGCAAGGACCCTGGAGTAATCGAACCGCTTGTTCCCGTCGACCTTGTGATCGATCACTCGGTTCAAGTCGATTTTGCCGGAAGCGAGACTGCCTATCAGCGGAATATGGAGATCGAGTTCAGGCGGAATGAACAACGTTATCGCTTTCTAAAATGGGGGACTCAGGCATTCAATGGCTTCAGTGTAGTGCCTCCGGGAATAGGGATCGTCCACCAGGTGAATCTCGAGTATCTCGCAAAGGGGGTGTTCGAGCGAGATGGCGTCTATTTTCCAGATTCGCTCGTAGGTACGGATTCGCATACGACCATGATCAACGGCGTCGGGATAGTCGGATGGGGCGTCGGGGGGATCGAGGCGGAGGCGGGAATGCTCGGGCAGCCAGTGTACTTTCTGACGCCGGACGTGGTTGGCGTCCATCTAACCGGCGAACTGTCCCAAGGGTCGACGGCGACGGATCTTGTGCTCCGGATCACTGAGATGTTGCGAAAGGCCAATGTTGTAGGTAAGTTCGTCGAATTTTTTGGCGAGGGAGCGGCGGCTCTGAATGCGACTGATCGAGCGACCATTGCGAATATGGCACCCGAGTATGGAGCGACAATGGGCTTCTTTGGCGTGGACGAAAAAACGCTCGACTATTTCTCAAATACCGGTCGAAGTTTGGAACAGGTCGAGACGCTTCGAGCATATTACAAGGCGCAGGGAATGTTCGGTATCCCGCGCGATGGTGAGATCGACTATTCAGCGGTCATCGAACTGAATCTTGGTACGGTAAGGCCGGCGGTTGCGGGGCCGAAACGTCCACAGGACAGGATCGAGCTTTCAAGCCTGGATGACCGATTTATTGAGCTTTTTACGAAACCCGTTGCAGATGGCGGTTACGGGAAGGCCGGCGAAGATATTGAGCGCCGTTTTCCGGTTTCGATAGGATCTCATTTGCACGAGACCGTCGTTGGCGGCGGCGAGCAGCGCTCAGCGTCGTTGCCCGAATCGATACACGGTCTGGTATCGCCTGACAATACCAATGTCGAAACTGAGATCGAGATGGCGAACAACAGGCCAACCCCGGACAGGATCGATTCGTCGGATCTCGATGCGCTCCCTGTTGATACGACCATAGGGCACGGCGACGTGCTTATCGCCGCGATAACGTCGTGCACCAACACGTCTAATCCGGCTGTCATGATTGCGGCCGGCATCGTTGCAAAGAAGGCGGCAGAAAGAGGCTTGAAGGTTCCTCCCTATGTCAAGACCTCATTGGCACCGGGATCACGAGTTGTGACGGAGTATCTCGAACGTACGGGCCTGCAGCGGTACTTGAACGAGGTTGGATTTGATCTCGTGGGGTATGGATGCACAACCTGTATCGGCAACTCAGGCCCTCTTGACCCGTCGATCGAAGAGCAGGTTGTCGAGAACGACCTGATCGCCGCCTCCGTTCTTTCAGGCAACCGCAACTTCGAAGCGCGCGTCCATCAGAATGTTAAGGCGAATTTCTTGATGTCTCCGCCGTTGGTTGTCGCCTACGCACTGGCAGGTACCGTCATCCGAGATATTTATGGGCAGCCGATCGGTCAGGATAAGGACGGTAATGCGGTCTTTCTGAAAGATATCTGGGCGTCGCTGGATGAGGTTCGCGAAATGCTCGCGGCGGCATTCGACCCTGAGACGTACAAACGTCTTTACTCGAAATTCGCGGAGCAGAATCCTTTATGGAATGACATTGAATCCAGTATCGGGCAGATCTACGAATGGGATAAGGAGTCGACCTATATTCAAGAACCACCGTTCTTTGAAGACTTCTCGATGTCGACGGGCTCGTTCTCGGATATCATCGGCGCGAGGGCGTTGGCCATATTTGGCGATTCGGTTACGACGGATCATATTTCTCCGGCTGGAGCGATCAAGGCAAATTCGCCGGCTGGCAGATACTTGCAGGAGCACGGAGTGGCACCGGCTGACTTCAACTCATACGGCTCGCGGCGGGGGAACGATCGGGTAATGCTTAGAGGCACTTTCGCTAATGTCCGTATCAAGAATTTGATGGTTTCGCCGGTCGAGGGCGGTTTCACGAAAATGCAGCCATCAGGTGAGGAAACCACGATCTACGACGCGGCGATGCAGTATAAGGCGGGACGGATCCCGCAGGTGATCTTTGCGGGGAAAGAATACGGTACCGGAAGTTCGAGGGATTGGGCCGCAAAAGGCACGGCGCTGATGGGGGTTAAAGCTGTCGTCGCAGAATCATTTGAACGTATCCACCGGTCGAACCTGGTAGGTATGGGCGTGCTGCCTCTCCAGTTTAAGGATGGGGATTCGGCTGCGACCCTTGAGCTTGATGGCAGCGAGACCTTCGACCTGGTTGGCCTTGGCGCCGATACCGTTCGTCCGCGGCAAGACGTGACGCTTCGTGTAACGCGAGGTGACGGAGAGACGTCTGAGCACTCGCTAACCTTGCGTATCGATACGCCGATCGAGATCGAATACTACAAGAATGGCGGTATTTTGCCGTTTGTTCTGCGTCAACTGATCTCGTAAATTACTTGTTTTCGCAGGCCAATAGTGTTAAGTTTACGAGTTTGAGTAAGATCTTTTTTCTGCTTCTGTTTGGCATTTGTTGGAGATTTACCATGAAAAGAACTGCCACTTTCGTACTGATATTTATGTTCGTTTTGGCTGGCTTTCCTTCGGCGTTTGGCCAACGGTCTGCTGATATTAGACTTGCAAAACGTCTCGTTGCGGCGGGTATCTTTGAGCACGTCAGGGCTATCAGCGACGGCCCCGGGGTCCTTGTTCGGTGGAACATGAAGACTGAGACGGGGGTTTCGGCCTACGATGTCTATCGCAGGGACGGTGCAGATTATGTACGAGTCACGCCGAACATGATCGCTGGCTCCGCGGCGAGACACCGTGAACGAGTTGCCTATGGCGAGCAGTATCAGTTCTTTGATCTTGACGGCAGTACAGGCAGCGAGTATCTCGTTGAGGGGCTCGCGCTGGACGGTCGACGCTTCAGAAGCAAACCGGTAATTACCGAAGGTGTAAAAAGTGTTGAAGCGGAGGTCGGTACGTCGTCTGAGGTGTTCGCGCGGGCAAGGGTTTCGACAAATGCGAATATCGAGAATAGAAGTGCGACCCTAACCGGGGAGCTTAAAGATCTTGTTGGCCTCTACGAACAGGAACCTGACCCGGAAATGCAGCAGTGGGTAGCCTCGCGGCCCGGGGCTAAGATAATGGTTAGGAAAGATGGATTCTACCGCGTACCTGCTGCACAACTTAGCTCCGCTGGCTTTCCGGTCGCTTCCGATCCTACAAAGTGGCGTCTGTTCATGAACGGGGTCGAGCAGGCGATCATCGTGGGCCCAAATGCCCAATACATAGAGTTTTACGGAAAAGGGCTGGAGACTGCCGAGACTGATATCCGCTACTACTACCTGATCGCGGATGGGGTTGAGGGTAAGCGCATTGGGACAAAGGTGCTCAGGGCCGCTGTCGGCGCTGCGACGGCCCGACGATTTCCGGTCGTTGCCGGCAAAAAAGAGCGAGTATTCTTTGACCCGACGATCCTTAATGGCCCCGAGGAGAATTATTTTGGAGGGATCTTCAACGATAATCCGGGACGCATCAACTTCAATCTGAACGCCATCGACGAAACGGCGTCGACCGCAAGACTCGATGTCTCTTGTGTTGGTTTTACGATCAATCAGCATCAAGTATCTGTTAAGATCAATGGCCACGACCTGACACCAGCATTTACTCAGTTCGGCCGGGTGCCGATGTCAGGGAGTTTTCAGATCCCTATCTCATTCCTTCAGGAGGGAACTAATCAACTCGAACTTCGCTCCAGCGCGGCGGGCGATCAGATCCTTTTTGACAAGGTCGAGGTGAGCTATGATCGTCGATATGTTGCAGAGCTTGATAAGCTGTCGTTTTCGACGCCGGGCTATAAGCGTGTTGCCATAGAAGGCTTTTCATCGCCTTCGGTTCGCGTCTTCGACGTCACATTCGACGGAAATCCTGTCCTGATCTCGAATGTTTCAGTAGCCGAAGGAACGTCTGGATATACTGCGAGTATCCCTTCATCTCGGGTGATGGTCGGCTATGCGCTTGACGATTCTGCCTTACTTCAATCGCCGGGTATTCTAATGAACACGCCGTCACTGCTTTCGCTCGAATCGAATGAGGCCGACATGCTGATAATTTCAGATCCGACGCCGAGTTTTCTTGCCGTTGCAAACTCCTGGGCAGATTACAGGCGAAGCAGTTTAGGCGGTGGACTCAATACCCGGGTGATCAGCATTGCCGATGTGTATGATGAGTTTAACTATGGGACCTCTGGCGCGGACGCAATAAGATCATTCCTTGAATACGCAACCGAGAATTGGACCAAGGCTCCGAAATATGTACTCCTGATCGGGGATACGACTTATGATCCTCGGAACTATGAGGGGTTTGGCTACCTCGATCTGGTCCCGTCAAAGAATGTACCGCTTATTCTGGGTGAGAGTGTTAGCGACGAGGCTTTGGGCGACTTTGATGACGATGGCCTTTCGGACATCGCCATTGGCCGAATTGCGGCCAGGAACGCCACGCAGATCACCACAGCGTTCAACAAGACCAAGAACTTCGAGCTGAATCAGCAGAACTATAACCGCGGGGCTCTTTTTGCCCATGATATCCCTATAGGCTTTGATTTTGAAGCTATGAACGTCCAGATGAGCCAGGAGCTGCCGGCTGGTACGCCAGTGAGCATGGTCAGCTCAGGGGATACAAATGCCGGACAGACGCTTATTCAGCGGATGAACGAAGGAAAGCTATTGGTCAACTATTCAGGCCATGGCGCGGTCGGTCTCTGGTCCGGCAGCAGCTTTTTCAGTAATAGCTCAGTCCCCCAATTGACCAATTTAGACAACCCTAGTATCTATGTAATGCTCACCTGCCTGTCGGGATATTTTGTCAGGCCGAACGGCGACTCACTCTCCGAGACGTTGCTCTTTGCCCCCGGCGGTGGTGCTGCAGCAGCTTGGGCATCAACATCCGAGACAACGCCTGACATCCAATTGGCAATGGGACTCAGATTCGCTGAACAGATGTCATCCGGAAATCTCGACCGAATCGGCGATCTCATCCGCGATGCCAAGACCGTGATCCCCTCCGGAGCCGACGTGCGGCTTTCATGGGTTCTCCATGGCGATCCCGCACTAAAGGTTCCTTAAACCGCTCGATATAAATTGGAAAATGGGCTGTCCGACAAGGCAGTCCTTTTTCTTTGGGGAGGCTCCGGCTGAGTAGGCCTCTCACAGCAAAATGGCCGCCCGCCGCGGCCGCTTTTCGGTGTGGGCGACTCCTGGATCGCGTAGCTGCACTTATAAGGAATGCTTGACAGGAACACTATTATCCCTATAATTACAAGAAATCATTTAATAATAACTATTTACTATTGTTCGCCGTTGCTTTTCGGCAATCCCGCTCAACCGATGTAATAGGCATCGGCGACGAACAACCGGAGGAGTGAGGAACTATGCCAATTGAAATGCGGGTGGGCCGCGCTGGCAAGGTCAGCGTGGCGATTGCTTTTCAGTTTTGTGGCATTTCGTCAGAGGGGCTTTCGTTTCCGCCTCTGTCAGAACCCGCCGGTTTTCGCATTCATCATCGTACGAACGCTCTCCGTCAGATCATTTCCGCAGACGACCTCGGAGGTTACATATAAATGAGCCGTATGACCGCACGCCCTTTTACCCGCTTTCGCTTTTTCGTATTCATCGCAGGCGCAATAGTGTTTGCCGGAATAGGTATTGGTGCGACAGCCTCCGCCGCCAGCGTCGAACTGCACCTCGGGCTTGTTGAATCACTCAAAGGGCTTCTTGGAGATCGGGCTCAGCCGTTTCAAGGACTGATCGAGAGCGAGACTGGGTCTGCTGTTACTTCTGCTGGGGTTACGTACTATTCTCAGGGCAATCTCGCGCCAAATCTAACAAGCAGCTGGAATACCATACCATCTGGTGGTGGGTCGCCTCCGCCAAATTTCACCGGTGGTGACGTCTTTGTAATCCAGAATGGTCACAATATGACGACCACCGCGGCTTGGTCTGTGTCGGGAACATTATCAAAGGTTCATATCGAGAGTGGCGGTATACTAACGGCAACAAATGTTGTTACGATGGCGGCAGCAACTACCTTTCGGATTGATGCCGGCGGTACCTATGTTCATAGCAACACCTCAGCATACGGTTCGAGCATATTTCAGGGCATCGAGGACTTTGACCCGGCCAGTACGGTGATTATCACAAATTCAAATAGCACTGGGCCGAGCAGTGTGACTTTTGGCAATTTGACGATTAACGCACCCACTCTCTCAAGCAATATTCAATGCGGAGGTGGGCTAACGACCATAAATGGGAATTTGGCGGTAATCAGTACCAACGCATCTGAGTTTCGTTTGGCTGCAAATACGACCCAAACGATTACGGTTGGAAAGGACGTGATCATTCAGGGCGGGACGCTAAACATAGCCAGCGGAAGTGCCGGAATCACAACACTAGACATCGGTGGTAGTTTTAACCAGACCGGTGGAATCTGGACGACGAATAGCACAAGCAATCAAGCGGTTAACTTCACTGGAGGAACTTCCTCCGTCTCCTTCATCCAGTCTGCTGGTACGTTTGCGAACAGCCGCATCAACTATGCGGTGTCGAGTGGAAAGACCCTGAATCTAACCGACGACTTTCCGCTGGCTCTTGGTCGCTCGCTTACCGTGAACGGAGTACTGAATTGCGGGACCAAGGCTGTAACCGGTTCTTCAACATTTTTTGTACTTTCGTCTGGGGCAACGCTGGGTATTGGGAGCACCGCTGGTATATCTTCGTCCGGGGCAACCGGAAATGTCCAAACCACGTCTCGTTCTTTCAGTCCGGGTGCAAGCTATGTTTACAATGGCTCAGCGGCACAAGTAACTGGTAGTGGGCTTCCTTCGACGGTCAATAACCTAACGGTCAATAACGCGTCTGGCGTTACATTGGGTGCACCCGTAGAAATAGGAGGCATACTTGAGTTAACGGCCGGCAATTTTATCACCACCAACACTAACCTGCTTACTGTGACGAACACCGCAGTCGGGGCGATCTCAGGCGGAGGGCCGGCGTCCTATGTTAGTGGCCCCATCGCTCGCGACGTCGTCACCGGGGCAGGGCCATATGTTTTTCCGACCGGAAAAGGCTCGTTTAATCCGTTAGAGATTTTGAATCCGGCATCTGCCGGAACAGTTAGGGTGCGCGCCGAGGTATTCGATACGGGTTCGGGCGGTACCGCCGGCACTGGCCTCTCGTCGCTCAAGACGAATCGCTTTTGGCAGGCAAAGGAGACTTCTGGATCGTTTACAAGTGCTACGGTTCGGCTGACGGATACTACAGTTGCTACCGGCGATCTGATCGGGCAGTACATAAACAACAGCAACGACAATCCGGTTGGTACCTACGATTCCGTCGGCGGCACTGTCGTCCCAGGCACGACGATAACGTCGAATCCGATGTCGTCCGTTAGCTTCTTTAGTATTGGTTCGTCGTCACCTCCTGGCGAAACATCGGCGAATCTCGATGGCAGCGGCAACGTGACCATAACCGATGAGAACGGCGGTACGAGCAACGATACGCTGACGATGACCTGCAGCGGCGGGGTTCTGACCATTACCTCGAACGTAACGATAGGCGCCGGGCCCGGATTTACCCAGAGCGGGCCAAATGCGGTGACGATCCTTGTGGGGTCGATAACCGGAAGCCTCACGATAAATACTCTCGGCGGGAATGATTCACTCACCATCGATCTGTCAGGATGTGACTTCATCAATGACGGTGCCGGCGGCGGTCTGTTCTTTAATGGCGGAGCGGCGGGAGACGACGCCCTCAATATTGCGGGCTACTCGGGTGGTACAACCACCTATAACTACACGAACGCGAACGACGGCAACGTGGTCATTGCGGGCGGTACGCGTACGGGTACGATCACGTACACTGGCCTCGAACCGATAGCAAACTCAGGAACTGCGACTGATGTAATATTCAATCTGCCTTCGGCCTCGGCAAACAACGCGACGCTCGCAGATATCGGGAGCGGGATGACGCGGCTTAGTGCGCCGACATTCGAGCAGACCGATTTTGCCACGCCGACCGGCTCGGTGACGCTCAATCGCGGACATGTCGACGACACTTTGAATGTTAGCACCGCCCTTCCGAGCTTCCCTACGCTAAACGTAGGTACCGCGGTGTCGCCATTTAGAAATTTCTTTATTAATGGCACGGTGACTCTTGCCGTAGACAAAAACTTGACCGCCTTTGCCCGCATTGGAATGGGCGTCACCGGTATTACAGCAACTGGAAACGGTGCCGTCAGCCTGACTTCGGAATCAAACATCCTCCTGACCGGCGGCCCGGGAATCAGCGTGGTCAACGGTGACATGACGCTCAATGCAAACCAGCAGGCGACGCCGACGGCGGGCTATTTCCAGGCCGTCATTGTTAATTCCACGCTCTCGACCAGTGGCCGCGGGAATATCGTTATCAACGGCAAAGGCGGCAGTGATACGGTGGTCGCCTCGGGCACAACCGCAAGTGTCGGTGTCAATGTTACAGACTCCGGGTTAGTGAGTTCGACAAGCACGGCGGCGGATGCCGGTCTTATTACGATCGATGCCCGGAGTGGTAACGTAGGCGTAACCGCCACGGCCGGAATGGCGTTGGTGGGTACGGTAACCTCGATCTCGGGAGATATTTCCATTACCGGGATCAGCGGTACTGCGATCGGTGAGAATGTCGTCGTAAGTTCGGTAGGCGTCATTTTATTCTCCGGATCTACTCTGTCTTCGACGGGCGTCGCACCGAATACCGCAACGATCACGGTCGTCGGAACGGCGGGCTCCGTGACAAACAGCCAGGGCGGGGCAGTTGGGGTCCGCAATGGCGGCACGATATCGACCGTCGACGGTGCGGTCAGCATAACGGGCAACGGCGCCACTCAGACCGCTGCCGGCACGGTTGGCAATTTGCTTTCCGCCGGGTTGTTAACCGCCGGAACCATCGTATCTACCGGAACTGGAGCGAACGCAGGTTCATTGACACTCACGGGTACATCCGCAACGAGCACTTCCGGCTCGTCTCAGGGATTCAGGCAAGACTCATCAGTAAGCACTATCAGCACGGTCGATGGGGATGTCAGTATCACCGGCACTTCGGGCACGTGTAATGACGGATGTTTTGGATCGTCACTGCGGGCGAACATCACGGCAACTGGCGACGGAAACGTCACGATCACGGGTACCGGCGGCACAGCCACCGCCGGTGCTCCGACCGTCCCTTTAAACGGCGTCCACGTACGCGATGGTGCGACAGTCTCAACAGCGACCGGTGCGATCGAGATAACCGGAACTGGCGGTAACACTTCGAATAACGCGGGCGTTCAGCTCGGCGGTATCCTCGGCACCACCGGAACGCTCGCAACGTCAGGCGGCAGCGTGACGTTAAATGCGGACACGATCTTTATCGATACCGGTCTCGGTGCGATAAATGCCGCGGGCAGACCCGTTTCGTTGAGGCAGAAAACAAACGCTGTTGCGATCAACCTCGGCTCGGCGGTCGATACGACGCCTTCGACGCTCGAGCTTTCCGACGCCGAGCTCGATCGCGTAACTGCCGGAACGATCAATATAGGTAATGCAACAAGCGGCACGATCACGACCAGCGCCGATATTACCCGCGCCGCCGCGACAAACATGACGCTTACGAGCGATGGCGATGTCGTGATCAGCGGAGGTCAGATAAATACCGGTGGCGGAACCTTGTTCCTCGATCCGGGCGTTTCACCTGACGCTGTCAAGCCGACAAAAGCCTCGACCGACGTTACTGCTAGCACGCTTTCATTCGGCAGCGATCTGGCGATCGTGATCGACGGTACGACGGTGGATACGCAGTACAACCAGCTAAATGTCATGGGAGCGGTAAACCTGACCGGTGTCTCGCTCATGCTGAGCGGCAGCCATGTTCCGACAGCGGGGCAGCAGTTTGTCATCGTCAATAACGACGGGGCCGATGCAATTATCAGTACCTTCAACGGATTGGCACAAGGTGCGACGATCAACAATTTCCTCGGCGCGGCAGGCGTGAACGCGACGATAAGCTACACGGGCGGCACGGGGAACGACGTTGTGCTCACTGTGGACTATGTTCCGCCGACCGTAACAAGTACGACACCGCTCCAGGCAGCGACGGGCGTCGACCGCAACGGCAATATTACGCTCAATTTCTCCGAGCCGGTGAATATCGCCGCGGGCGGCATCACGCTCAACTGTGCGGGCGTACAAACGTTCTCACCAACGCTGCCGCAAAACGGCGTAAGCACGATAACACTCGACCCGACAGCGACACTTCCGGCTGGCGTCCTCTGCACGGTCACGGGTGTATCGGCAAATATCGCCGACCCCGCCGGAAATCAACTCGACGGTGACGGCAACGGCTCCGCAGGGCCGAACTTCGTTCTGACCTTTACAACCGCTTGTACCACAAATCCGGTCGTCCAGAACAGCAACGACAGCGGGGCCGACAGTTTGCGTCAAGCGGTTATTGATGCGTGCCCGGGGAGTACGATCACGTTCTCGAACACGACCGCGGGCGGTGCGACGAATTTCCACGACGGAACGCAGAGGACGATCACGCTGACCTCGGGTGAGATCGTCATTGCCAAGAACCTGACGATAAACGGGCCGGGAGCCAATCTTCTGACCGTCAGCGGCAACAACGCGAGCCGAATTTTCAACATACCAGTCGGGCCGCCGGCGCACGTCGTCGCGATCAGCGGACTGACGATCGCAAACGGTAGAGAAGTTTACACGACGCTGAATGACGGCGGCGGAGGTGTCTATAATGCCGGCATACTGACCATCTCAGCCTGCACGTTTTTGAATAACACAATAACGGCTTTCGGCCACGGAGGCGGGCTTTATGATGTGGGGGACGTTACCATAACGGGCTCGACGTTCATAGGGAATTCGGCCTCCGAAGGAGGCGGTTTGTGGGCCTTATCTTCCGCCGCTATAACAAACTCGACCTTCTCCGGCAATACTGCGGTTTCGTTTGGCGGCGGCGTGTATTTCTACGATTCTGGAACGCTGTATAACTCAACTGTGACTGCCAATACGGCATCACAGGGCGGAGGGGTTAGTTTAAGCTCCCAACTGGGTTTTTCGTATATTTCCAGCTCAATTATTGCCGGCAACTCTGCTACTACCAGTGAACC
This sequence comes from Pyrinomonadaceae bacterium, assembly GCA_021463165.1. Taxonomy (GTDB): domain Bacteria; phylum Acidobacteriota; class Blastocatellia; order Pyrinomonadales; family Pyrinomonadaceae; genus OLB17. Next base: position 46,482 of record JAJTWY010000024.1, read on the forward strand.
AGATATCTTTCGGTTCCTCGGAATCCTTGTTGAGAACAATAATGTTGTCGGGATCACTGATAGTCCCTTGTCGACTGATTTGCCGAGCGGCTCTCCCAACGCTCACAACAGCTATGTCGGTACGGCTACTGCACCCGTAAATCCGCTGCTACGGCCGCTTGCGAACAACGGCGGGCCGACCGAGACGCATGCGTTGTGTGCGGCGGTTGGAGTTCCGGCCGGGTGTACGGGCGTAAGTCCGGCGATAGACAAGGGGATCAACACTACGCCAACTCCGCTCATGTTCGACCAGCGAGGCACTGGCTTCCCGAGGACGACAAACAATCCGAGCATCACAGATGCGGCGGACGGAACGGATATCGGAGCATTCGAGGTACAGACGATCCCGACGACAACGACGGTCGTGTCATCGCAGAATGCGTCGGTGTATGGGACGAATGTGACATTCACGGCGACGGTAGCACCGGTGCCGCCGGGCGGGACGGTGCAGTTCGTGATCGACGGCAGCAACTTCGGTGCTCCGGTCACGGTGGACGGTGCCGGGCAGACGGCTGTTTCGACA
>JAJTWY010000025.1 GCA_021463165.1 Pyrinomonadaceae bacterium
CCTTTGATGCCGGCTTTTTGCATGACCATTTCGTTGTAGAGCTTACGCATCATCTGCATTTCCTCGGCAGCGGTCTTGGGGCCTTCCATCTCGGGCTTGTTCGGGCGGGTCAGGTCCACCTCGTTCAAAACCAAGTCGTGCTCTGTGGAGCCGAGATCGACGTTCTTGCCGCGTGCAAACACCTCGTGGCGGCCTTCTTTCTTGTACCATTCGGCGACGGTCGCGTTTTGGTGCATGTGCTCGATGATGTTACGCCATCCGATGCCGGTGTTGTAAGCACAGAACGAGATCTCGCCCTCTTGCGTGCCGTAAGGGATGATGCACATCTCGGTGCGTCGGAAATCGTAGTTGAAAAGATCCTGGAACCACATTCCGGCGATGAAGAGGAAGTTCCAAGGGTCCTGACGGCGCTTTTGGATATCTTCCATCGTGCGGCTGCCATCAACCTTGCCGTAATCTTTGCCCGAGAGCCCGAACGATTTGTCGAACTTCTTGATCATCGCTCCGAGCGTGAAATTCGACGGCGAGCCGTACGGATCGTAGTTCTTCAAGAGAGCAAGGCCCATCATGATGTTCGAGAACCACTTGCCGCGGTTGGTGTCGGTGATGTGCTGCATATCCTTCACAAGCCCTTTGATATTAAGGAATTGCGGCACGGGAGCCATCTCTTTCGTCTCTTTGTTGATCATCACGGCCGTGCCGACGCCGCAGTTCGGGTGGCAGCCGCACGAAACCTGTCCCCAATCCGCTTCGGGGCCGTGAACAACGTCAGCGAAATCGGCAAACGCTCCCATGAGCGACAGAGGGAACCAGTCACGCGTCGGTTCGGTGATGCCGACCTGGCCCTTGACATCGTGAGCCAAGTGAGCAAGCGTGTAACGCTGCTGCAGCCGGCGCTGTTCGGTGATCAGCTCGTCGCGGCCCGTGAACGACACAGGCTGGAACGCGATGAACGAGATCTTCTTCGGATTCTCCATCGCAAAGCGAATGATCGATCCGACCTGATCGTTGTTGATGCCGTTGACCAAGGTCGTCACCAGGATGATGTCAACGCCGGCCTCGTGGAGGTTGTTGATCGCGCGGAGCTTGACGTCGAACAGGTTGCCGATCTGGCGGTGCGAGTTGGCGTCGTTGCCGATGCCGTCGAACTGAAGATATACGAATCTCAGTCCAGCCTCAGCGGCCTCTTTGCAGAATTCTTTCGATTTCGCGAACTCGATGCCGTTCGTCGCCGCCTGGACCGAGTTGTAACCGACCTTTCTGGCATATTTAATGGCATCAATGAAGTGCGGACTGAGCGTCGGTTCGCCGCCGCTGTACTGCACCGACATCTGACGACGGGGCTTGATCTGAATGGCGTTGTCGAGGATCTCTTTTACGTCGGTCATCGAGAGCTCGTGCACGAACCCCACCTGGTTCGCGTCCATGAAACACGGGTCGCACATCATGTTACAGCGGTTCGTAAGATCGACCGTAAGCACCGCTCCGCGGCCGTACTTGACCGACGAAGTGCCGTGGTTGTGGAGCTTCTCATCGTTGTGAGCATCCATATCGCGGCCAGGGAAAAGCCCTTCGATATGCGTCAGGAACTTGCTGTCGATCGCCATCATATCCTCGAAATGGCCATGCTTCGGACAATCTTTGATCATCCAAACCTGACCGTCACGTTCGATGATCTGCGCTTTGATCTCGCCGACCTTTTCGTTGATGAGCAGCGAAACATCGTTCTCGCCGCTAAGGATCGATTCGCGGGCCTCAATAACGCAGTTCGGGCAAAGCGAATCAGTCTGACGCGGAAAGCCGAGCGTCGGCTTTGACTTCTGCCACGATTTCAAGATCGGCTTGTCTGCCCATTTTGGCGTAAAGCTTGGATTCGGTTTGAACTGATTTACGCTCTTCACCGCGTTAAAAGCCGCCGAAGCTACGTAGGTAAGTCCTTTTTCTAAGTGCTTAACAGATCTCATGATATCTCTCCCCAAAAACGACCGGTACCTTTGAGGGGTCGTGTCGCATTGCAAAACGATCCCGGCCGAAAAATCTGCTGTATATTTACAGCAAGGTTTGTGCCACGGTGTAGCTTCACTCTACTTTATCCGGTCTGGCCCACAGAACGGGAGGTTTCTCATAGTATTACCACAGCACCCACACTCAAGTAATGTGTCTATATGACGCACGAGAATAAGCGATCTCAGCTAGGGTGACAGAATGATACGGTCAAGCAACCCGGCGTAACCCATTAGTATTAGCGCTTAATATTGTTCATATTTCGTACACATATTAAGCTATATACATGGGGACTAGTTTAACAAATCGCCTGTATACCATTGATTTAATATACATTTATGTAGCTTTAGCAGATGCTTTACAAACGGCATTACCTGTGATAATTTTTTTAACACTTCACTGGTAATTTGTGGTCGAAGCCAAATAAAGTCCTTTCGGACAATGTGTTTTCAGACTTATGTCCATACGTTTTGGAACATCCGGATGGCGGGCCATCATTGCCGAAGATTTCACTTTCGAGAACGTAGAACTAGCTATTAACGCAGTATGTGGATATTTGACAACTTCACAAGGGCTTGCCAGTCGGACGTTAGTCATTGGTCATGACTCTCGATTCATGGGCGAAAAGTTTTCGGCTTTCGCCGCCGAGATCGCGATGAGAAAGGGGTTTGAGGTCTTGCTCTGCACAGGTCCAACCCCAACTCCGACAATTTCGCATGCGATACGGTGCAACCGAGCCGCCGGCGGCTTGAATTTCACGGCGTCTCACAACCCGCCAGAATACCAGGGTATCAAATTCTCGACCGGCGATGGGGCCCCAGCGTTGCCCGAGATCACCAAGGAGTTGGAGACAAGGATCCAAACACTCACGCCGGTTGATGACATTTCTGGCGGATCGGTTAAGGATTTTGACCCAAAACCAGAATACCTCGCCGATCTTGCCACAAAAATCCGGTTTGACTCCATCGCCTCCGCGAATGGTCTCTACGCATATGACGCGTTGTGGGGAACGGGACGTGGGTACCTTGACAAAGCTCTTCGCGACATCGGTGTCAATGTCGAGACTCTTCACGATTGGCGGGATGTGACTTTTGGAGGAAGATCGCCAGAACCTGGCAAAGGCCACCTCGACGAACTGCGATCCGTGGTAGTTGAAAAAGGACTCACGCTGGGGATCGCTACGGACGGCGACGGTGATCGATTCGGCATCATCGATGCGAATGGCGAGTTTATTGAGCCCAATCAATTGATTGCCGTGCTGACGGATTACCTTGCAGATAGCCGCGGATGGACGAATGGAGTTGCCCGCAGCGTCGCTACTTCACATCTTGTTGATCGCGTCGCAGAATCTCGGAATTTGAAGCTTTATGAGACTCCGGTTGGATTTAAGTTTATTGGGGAATTGATAATCAAGGACAAAATCATCCTTGGTGGTGAGGAATCGGCCGGGCTGTCGATACGCGGTCATTACCCGGAAAAGGATGGCTTGCTCGCTTGCCTTCTGGCCGCGGAATCGGTCGCCGTGCGGGCGACAAGCCTAACAGACCAGCTGGCCGAATTATATAGGAGGGTGGGGAAACTAGAGTCTGGTCGAATCGGAGTCAAGCTAACCCATGAGATCGCGAACAATCTCCAAGAAAAGTTGCTACGAGAGCCGTTGGACATCGATGGTCGGAAAATTGAGAAAATCGAGCGCATGGATGGAGTGAAGTTCCGGTTTGCAAATAACGCCTGGATGTTGATGCGCCCTTCAGGGACTGAACCTTTAGTACGAATCTACGCCGAGAGCGAAGACAAAAACGATTTGGAGAAACTACTTGAGCAAGGCCGCAAATATTTACTGGGATAGTTCGCCTGAACGCAGCAAACCCGCGCTCGCTAGACCTCGGCAACCGATTGCTGTCTCTAGGAGGAGAGCGGTCTCATGGTGGATATCAGCTTTTATTCTGACATCAATTTTTGCGATGTTATGCGTTTCGATAAATTTCCGGGCGATCTCAACTTTTCAAGACGAGGTTGACCAGAACGCAGTACTTTCAGGCAAGGTACAGAGCCTGCTTGATGAGAATCTGGCCTTGCAGGAAGAAATACATCTTTTGAAAACGGATCCGCGGGTGATCGAGCGAGCGGCTCGACGCGGCGGCGTCGCGATTCAGCCCCAAAAAGTTCCCGTGCCGGCGAACTAACTTACGCGGAGGAGTTGTTGATTCGGCACATTGCCCTGCCCATTGAAATCCGCTTTTTGCCTACAGCTCCGCGAGGCCTACAGTAAATGCCTTTCCGTAATTCGCGGCTTGAGTTTCCCGAAACTCAAGCCGCACTTCAGATGCGCTCTCGTGCGATTGCTGGATTCATCCTGTACTATTAGAGTTGCAGCTCGATTTTCGGCACCACCCATTATGGACCATAAGCTTTCAATCCGGTTCGCTCTTTTTTTGCTTACTTTTGCGATGTATTCGTGCGCCGAACGAAGTGTTCCGAATGTGAACAGTGGAAAAGCGTCGTCGAATTCCTCAGACTCACGGTCAAAGGACTATCCGCCACTACCTTCGGCACTCGCGGAAGCCGAATTTGAACTTCTGGATGGAACCAAGTTTCGACTCTCTGATAAGAAGGGCAAGGTTATCATGGTAAATCTCTGGGGGACTTGGTGTGGCCCCTGTCGGCAGGAAATGCCTTATCTCGTTGAAATGCAGGAGAAGCATGGAGCAGAGGGCTTCGAGGTGATCGGACTCAACATTGGGGACAATAGCGGCGTTCCGGAGCCGACAGATTGGATAAGATCGTTTGCGGTCAAACTGAATGTAAATTACACCTTGGCTCGTAGCGAAAACGCGACGACTGCCCTCTTCTACCAGATCTCGAAACAGCAGGTGGTTCCGCAAACTTTCTTGGTGGACCGCGATGGCCATCTAAGAGGTGTTTTTGTCGGTGGCGGTCAGGGCGTGTTCGACTCGATGAAGTCAACACTTCAAAAGACACTCGATGAAGATTGACGCACCAGCCCAACCTCGTCGATTAAACGACCTTGCGTTGAACTAATAGCGGAAATTCGGGAACGACAAGGATGGTCTTAAAACTTGAGAGCCTTACCAGTCCCGGAGCAGCTTTCTTTGGCTTATGTACAAACTTCCTCGAAGTATAGTTGACGGCGACCTTCGGCAGGTTCCGTGCCTCGCTGTAGAATGCGGCGAGTTGTGCAGCTTCCACCAGCGTCGAGGGTGAAAGTTTTTTTCTGTCGGAATTCTTGACGAGCACATGCGACCCAGGATAGTCGGCGGCGTGCAGCCATATATCGTTCGATCGACCGAGCCTAAACGTCAACGTGTCGTTATCGATCGCGGATTTGCCCACCAGTATATTCACACCGTCACTCGAGATAAACTCGCGTGCCTCCCGGATCCTTTTTTCTCGCTTTTTTCGTCTCGGCTTGGCTGTTTCCGGTTTCCTCAAATCCACAGCTTCGAGTATGCGGGTAATATCGCGATCCAGAATTGCCGACTCGATCTCGATTCCCTTGCTCTCAAGCTCTGCAACTTCAGCCAGAATTAACTGCTCTCTGGCGGCGATCTCATTATTTGCATTTCGGGCCCTTGCGTATCGATTGAAGTAATACTCTGCAGTCTGCTTTGCCGACAGCCCCTCCTTTGCAGGAATCGTTATAGTGGGCTGGTATTCATCAAAATAATCTATTACCAGGAATCCACCATCTGCTGTGTGAAGGGTAGCCATATTGGATAGGATCAGCTCACCGTAGTACTTCCATTTCTCCGGGTCTCCATGTTTCTCAAGGTCCCCCTTAAGTTTAACCAGCAGGCTAGATCGTCGTTGGATCTGATCCCTTATGTACTTCCTGGCCGACCGGACCATCGAATCAAATTTCTCTTCTTCTTCAATTTCCAGCCGGGATCGGTCTAAGGCTTCGGAGACAGTAACGCCTCCGTGATCTACTGGGACGGTCGGAACATCTCGATGGGCGTAACCGCCATCTATAGCTGAAGCTTTACCTAACAAAAATTCGAGATCGCTTTTATTCCGACGAAACGCCAAAGCTGGTATCTGTGAAAACAATCTAATCGTAAGTTCTGACCGGTCACCCGTCTCGTCGGAAAAACCCAAACACAGTCCACCCAGAGTATATTCAGCCCGCTCGAGGATAGCTCCCGAAAGGGCCTTTCGAAGCTCCATGACGAATGAAGGCGAATGAATCGAATTTCGTTCCAGAAACTTACGCTTGCGGACGATCAGATAGGCCGATCGATATCGCCTTGAAAGATCGAGGAATAAATAAACACCTCTATGAGGCACGAAATCGATCGCAGCAGACGTTGCAGAGAGCGGGTACACCCGTCCAAAACGCAGGCCGGAGAGCTGGTCATTGATCTCAGTCGCTACGCTCTTGACTTCTTCGTTCGTCACAATACCTTGAATATCACAGAAAGAAAGCCCAAAGCTCAAGGCCCTTGGGCTTAATACAGATCATAATGACTCGACGAAGCTAGAACTCTCGTACCAGGATGGTTCCAGACAGGAGATCATGCGCGGCGCGTTTTTCTTCATTAAAGAACATGGTGACAAAGCCAGCACCCCCGAGGACCAGTGAAAGTAGGAAAACAGACGAATTTACAGCTGCCTGATGAAGCGTCGGATATTCGTTCTCAAGAGCATCGACAAGTTCGAGTGAAAATAATCGCATCCCCATTGTTTTGCCGTAAAACCCGAGACAGATCGTCATGTAGATGAACGTTATCACAGCACAAACCCCTACATAAGTAAGTACTCCTGCCGTTGTTAGCCACTCACCTCGTGAGAATGCGATCGGAGACAGGAGAAGCAAACTCGCGAATGAAGTTATAATGAGGTCGAACAATCCCGCACCGAATCGCATTGATACGCTCGCAAGATCCTCAATGTCAGCTAAGTCTTGGTTGCGGTACTTCGTCTCAGCTTCTTCGACATTCTCCGCGGAGATTCGAATCCTCTTGACAACGGCAAACTCAGACGAATCGGGAACGGCTTCCTGTTCACGGGCCGGTCGCTTAGGGTTCTTCGACCCTAATGTTTGTTGATCGCCCTCGCCAATCATCGCCTCGATGGGAGGCAGTTTGTTGGTATCGCGTTTCAACGAGATCGGCTCGCTGATCAATCGCGGTTTGACAACGGCTGGCGGCGCCGAGACCTTGACAGAGTTGCCGACAACCACATCAAATTTATGTGACTTTGCAGCGGCCGGGGTCGGCGTGGGCAGTCTTTTCACCTCAGAAAACGCGGCACGTGATTCTGCAATCCTACGTAAAGCGTTAGCGACTCGCAGATCGGACACCTCTGGCTCGATCGCAGGAATAGCGAAGGGCCGGGCCGGTACTGGCCCTTTCGGAAAGCCCGACCTCACCTGTTTGTCACCAGTTCCGCCAGCCACACTAGCTTGGATCCCCTTGCGCTGTTGAACGGCATTTTGGAGCTGAAGCCGCCACTCTGGAACAATCGGATTCTTGCCCTGAAAGCCCATCAGGGTGGGATCCGTTCTTGCGGGACGAAGATCGGCCGTCTGGACTCGTCGCGATGATTCACCGACCGTCGCTGGAGCCAGCGCGGCCCTCGCGGCACCAACTGCAGGTGCGGGCAAGCGGACATCACAAGACGTTTGTGAAACAACTGGTGGGCTAACCGCAACCGCCACCGCAGGCGAGTGGTCCATCGACCGGGGAGCCACCTCGGGTTTTGGCCGCAGACGCCCGGATGTTATTTTGACCTGCAACTCCTCCCGTACCGAATCGAACATCATTGCACCACAACTCGGACAAATCGACAGCGTAGGCGCAAGTTCCCGCTCACATACCGGACATTTCATAGGCCTTTTCCTGAACTAGACAAAAAGTTTTACGAAAGGAAGTCTGAAAACTAGCGGGATAATATCAGGAATCACTTTAAGTCGTCAAGAACTAAAGCGCACAAATGCTTAAAAAGTGTTAAATTTTTGCGAAAATGGCGCCGGGTGGCGTAAAAGCTGTGTAAAATGAATAAGCAGTACCTCTTTAAGAAGACAATGGGGGCTTGTAAAGGCCTCTGCAACCGCCGCGATCTTTGCTAAATTGTGGCCATCAGCGAAGAATCGTTTTACCATTGGATTGCCTTGCGGATCGCAGGTCGAAATCTATCTGTAGGCAAGACTCGGATCATGAACCGTCCAAACGAGAATCCACACAAGGCTGATAACGGCTCAATACAAACCCCAGGTAGTAATACTAACGATAGAGTGCTGCGTTGCCTGGCATGTGATCGGGCCACCCCGGCGAACAGACATCACTGTCTATATTGCGGTACTGAAGTAAATTATGAACTCGCGTCTGTGCACACATTCCACATGCGGGAATCGTTGGAAGCCTGGCAAAATGGCTTTAGCATAGTCGTCTGTGGACAAGCAGCAGAAGGTATTGACCGCGAAGTCTCAAGGCTTCTGTCGCTCGATCTCTCAGACGTTTCGGCGATCCTACAAGCTCGTCGTCCGCTTCCGATCGCCCGCTATCCAAATAGTGCCGAAGCGGCCCGTGTTTGTAGTGCTCTGGCATTGCTTGGACTTGAATGCTTAATTGTAAATGAACTGGACCTAGTCCTCGAGAAGCCGAATATTCGAATTGGCTCGATCTCGCTCTTAGGTGACAATATCGACCTCCGCGATTTTAATACCAGTACGTCGTATGAACTGGAACTTAGTGACATATCGCTTTTGGTCACGGGATCTGTGTGGTCGGAACGAACAGATGAATTTACCAAGAAGGCCCGCAGCAAAGTCGCGACGACGAGCGAATCCCATATATACACTGACGAACAGATGATGGACATCTACCACATCTCGAGTATGATAGGGTTCCGAATCCAGACCGCCGGATTCGATTTTTCCTGCCTTAATGACGGAAAGGCCCTTCTTGCTGTGCAGAATTGGCCACGGCTGATCGAACTTCTGCAGGCAGCCTGCACCCGCTCGCGACTTGTAGCAGATTACGACCATGTCAGTAAAGCACTGAATGCCACATTTCCACCAGAATCCCGTCACGAAACGCATGGAATGAAAAATACTGGGTTCAGAAAACGTACGTTTGGCAGATCCGTCGAAATGACTAATCTGGATCAGTTCAATAGATTTTCAAGGCTGGAGCGATATCTGGATGCGAGATAAAAACCACAAGCGGCCAAACGTCCGAAAACCCAAAAATCTTGGCCCGACGGACGCGGCAAAATCAGCTTCCGGATCGATGATCTATGGCTTACTGCCGGTTATTGAGGCACTTAGAGCCCAAAACCGCAGCGTTGAGAAGGTCTATATTGTCGAAGGCTCCCGAGAAAAACGTCTTTCCGAAGTTTTTGCCCTCTGTAGAGCCAGGTCGATAGCGTGGAACTACGTCTCTCGAGCCAATTTTTCAAAATACTTCGAACCGGATGTAAATCATCAGGGCATCGCCGCCGTTGTAGCATCCGCTAATTATGTTGCGGCGGACGATCTCCTCCTCGGTGCCGGTCCTGTTCCGCTGCTGCTCATTCTTGACGGGGTTGAAGACCCAAGAAATCTGGGCGCTATCCTGCGCGTGGCTGACTGCTCGGCCGTCGATGGGGTCTTCATACCCGAGAGACGAGCGGTGGGGCTAAACGATACGGTTGCGAAGGCATCGGCCGGGGCCATCGAGTATGTGAAAGTCGCGAAGGTTCCCAATCTGAATCGACTAATTGCTGAGTTGAAAGAACGTGACGTTTGGGTGGTCGGGACCAGTATCGACGCGGATACTGGTTACACTGACTGGGATTGGACTCGTCCCAGCGCACTCGTCCTGGGTGGAGAAGGTGGCGGACTTCACCGTCTTGTAGCCGAGAACTGTGACGCCTTGGTAAAAATTCCGATGTATGGAAAGATAGATTCCCTGAACGTTTCCGTCGCTGCCGGCGTTATCTTGTTCGAGGCGCGAAAACAACGCGCGGCTGTTCAAAAATAAACAAAGTATGTTCTGCCCAAAATGTGGTTCACAGAATCCCGAAACAGGTAAATTTTGCCGTAGCTGCGGTACTGACCTGGGCAACGTTTCGAGTGCTCTGTCAGGACACCCTCCACGATCACTTGTAGACCGGAAAGGAAAACCTATCAGCTGGGAAGGCTCGATCACTAAGTTTGCGACCGGATTGGCATTTCTCGTCGTATCGATCGTTCTTGGCGTTACCAACATGGCCGGTGGGCGGGTCTGGTGGTTCTGGATGCTGATTCCCGCGTTCACGATGATGGGAGCGGGCATTGCACAATTCATCCAACTTCGGAAGCAAGAAAAAGCGACCGGCTTCCACTCGACTATCGAATCTCAGGTTGGTCTTCCCGCATCTTCAAATTCGCTCCCCGAAGCGCAAACCGAATTCGCATCGGTTGAATCCCGCTACAAAACGGGTGACCTGGTTCCGCCGAGCGTAACTGACTCGACCACACGGAGACTGGAGATGGACTCGGAGGGCAATACGATGACACTGCCAAAGCCTTAGTCACTTAGTTCGAAGATTCAATTTGTGGCCACTCAGGCGCTCGAGGATCTCCAGATAAGCTCTTGGAAACAACCGCGAGACCAAACTAATGATCCTCGCATCGCTTCCAATAAGTATTCGCGGGTTTCGATCCTTGATTCCTCTAACAATAGTCTTTGCTGCTGACTCGGACGTGGTTTGCGCCACCTTATCAAAGAATTTGGCACCTTGGTCCTTCCACTCGTTTGGAGTGTTTGCCCCAAGTTTTGCATTGCGAGCAATATTCGTTTTCACCCCGCCCGGGTGGACTGAACTAACAACGACACCCGTTCCGGCTAGCTCGTGTCGTAAACTCTCCGTAAAACCGCGGACCGCAAATTTTGAAGCGGCGTACGCACTTTGTTCAGGAGGTGCGATCATCCCAAAAACGCTTGAAATATTGACAATATGAGCCGCGTCCTGCCTCTTGAGCGTTGGCAGAAACACCTTGCAGCCATAGATCACGCCCCAGAAGTTGATTCTCATTAGCCATTCAAAGTCTTCGATCGAGATCTGCTCGAAGGTTCCGATAACCCCTACGCCCGCGTTGTTTATCAAGTGCGTAACGCGTCCGTGCTCCGTCAGAACGGCTTCGGCCATTTGTTTGACCTCTTCGAGTTTAGACACGTCGATCCTATGTGTCGTGACTTTCGACCGCGTTCCGCCAAGCATTTCCCACGTACCTTTCAGGCCGAGTTCGTCAACGTCCGACAGAGCGATACCCGCGATCCCCTCATTAGCAAGGCGGATCGCAATGGCACGACCAATGCCTGACCCGGCTCCTGTGATAACGGCGACGGATCGCTTAGATAATGTCATCGAAGATAAGCTCCTGGTTGGTGAACAAAAAAATCTTGGCGGTCGAATGTACCCTATGCTACACTTGGCTTTGCGGCTAGTCCGAGGCCTGTCGGCCGCTTTGCCAATACAATCTACCTTATATAAACTACCTTCGCCGGCCCAAATCGGCTTCAAGACTTCTAAAATGGCAGATACGCCTTTTATTTTGCAAGAACATCAGTTTCATAAGCTGAAAACCGTTCTGGAGCGGTTAAGGGTGGAGTGCGCGGCCCGGGTGGTCTTTCTGATAGACCGCGACGGTCAGCCGATAGCTTTCAATGGCGAGATCGGCGCGATGGATACAACGAGTTTTGCGTCCTTGGCCGCAGGAAATGTTGCTGCGACAAGTTCGATGGCAAAGCTGATCGGGGAAGATACGTTCCCAAGCGTTTTTCATGAGGGCGAGCGTGAATCGATATTTATCTCGATAATCGGACGGGCACTTCTTGTCGTTGTTTTCGACGAGCGTTCAACACTTAGCCTTGTGAAGATCCGAACAAAACGTGGAAGCTTCGAGGTAGCAGCGATCCTGGATGAGGCAACGGAAGATTCTGCGGCATTCCGGGTCAACCAAAATTCGTTCTTCACAGAAATTACTGACGAGGACATTGATAGCTTGTTCAGTTAGTTGCTGGATGCTTCCAGCGGTTTAACCACTGACAACTGAGAACAGACCTATGACTTTCATCAATTACGCATCCCGGGAGATCAACTGCAAGATCGTCTATTACGGTCCGGGCCTGTGCGGCAAAACGACCAATCTTCAGTACATCTATGACTCGACCGCCCCACAAGCGAAAGGCAAGTTGATCTCGCTTGCCACCGAGACCGACCGTACGCTCTTTTTCGATTTTATGCCGCTCGAGCTTGGAACGGTGCGCGGATTCAAGACCCGTTTCCATCTTTACACTGTTCCCGGCCAGGTCTATTACGATGCGTCGCGTAAGTTGATCCTCAAGGGCGTCGATGGCGTCGTCTTCGTCGCCGACAGTCAGGAAGAGCGAATGGATGCCAATATCGAATCGCTATACAATCTCGAAGAAAACCTCTCGACCCAAGGGTACGATCTCAACAACATCCCCTATGTTCTCCAACTAAACAAACGGGACCTTCCGAACGTGATACCCACTGATGAACTCACGAATGAACTTCAGAAAAAAGGTGAGCCAGTTTATGAGGCCGTCGCGACAAACGGATCAGGCGTATTTGATACGCTGAAAGCCGTTGCAAAACAGGTTCTTACGGAATTGAGGAAGGGATAAGAGCATCTACCTAAATCCATCCCGCCCAAAATCGGCGCCCGCGCGGTGCCGAATTTTTTATTGCAACCCAACGAAATCAACATTCGCTATATTTGTGGTCACGTCACGCAGTTGCGCTGCAAAACGGTACCGCCGCGACAATACATTGATCGTATAGCTTCCTTGCTGGACCCCGTTGAATTCATAAAACCCAAAAGAACTTGTTGTGGCCATGCGACGCTGGCCCGATGAGTCAACAAGCACAACGACGGCATTTCTAATACCCAAGCCATTAGGCGTCGTTACCCTCCCCGACAACGAAAATGTCGGGAGAACTATGCATGTCGAATATCGCGCAACAATGAGATCGCTTTGCGGGGAGTCACCGGCTTGTCCCGCAAGGACAATCTTGCCGTCCGGCTGAAGAAGCATGTCATTGACCGTGTCAGTCTCATTCGAAATAAATAGGATGACGCGACCGTTGTTGCCAAACGTCGTATCTAGGGTTCCGTCCGTGTTTAGCCTTGCGAGGAGAATGTCCGGGCTATTGATGCCGAATATGGAGCTTCCGCCGCCGAGAATGACCTTTCCGTCGGGCTGAACGACAATTGAGGATATTATCTCGCCCGAATTTGCTTCGTCGATGAGCGTAAAACCGGTTCCGCCAAACTGTGTGTCGACCGAACCGTCGGAGTTATGCCTAACCACGAATCCCGCGATACGGCCGTTAATATCGCCGGCGACTAAAAGCTTGCCGTCCGGCTGGATCGCGACTGTTCCTACCTGCGCATCATTACTACCGATCGTGGTGGTCGCTTTGCCGTCGCTGTCGAACGATGTATCGAGTGATCCATCACTGTTATACCGGATCAATGCCGATTGCCAGTTTCCGCTTTGGGGATAGTGTGTACCGGCAACAACGATTTTGCCATCGCTCTGGATCTGCATGTCCCTCGCGTCGTCCGAACCGGGGCTTTGAATGAATGTGGCAACCACGCCGCCCGAACCAAAAGTCATGTCCGGTGTGCCGTCAGAATTGTATCTGATAACCCCGAAGCTGTTCGTGCTGACAGTCCCCGCGACGACGATCCTGCCGTCCGTTTGTATGGACACGGCGTACGCTCGGCCAAGCAGGTCGCCATTCGTGATCCCATCGCCGCTGAACGTAGTATCTAACGACCCGTTACTGTTCAATCTGATCACCGTAAATATCCCGCTACCGACAAGCCACTGAGCTGCTATAACGATCTTTCCGTCCGACTGGATCGCTACGTCTTCCCCAACACCAGGCAGCGGTATGCTGACCTTCCCGCCTGTCCCAAAACTACCGTCGAGCGAACCATTCGCATTGTAGCGGGCGACAGCTACATCAGTCGTGTTTGAGTTGATCGCACTGCCGACAACCACCAACTTCGAATCGGCCTGCCGCGCAATTGCGTTGGCCACGTCGCCGCTGCCGAAGAAGTCTGTTGTTTGCTTCCCATCGCCATCAAAGGACGGATCCAGCTCTCCCGACTGGCAGAGTGGTGTAGGTGTGACGGTTGGAATCGGCGTCGGCGTCGACGTCGGGCTGGGCGTTGGGGTTAGAGTCGGCGTCGGTGTTGGAGTCGGCGTCGGTGTTGGAGTCGGCGTCGGTGTTGGAGTCGGCGTCGGTGTTGGAGTCGGCGTCGGTGTTGGCACAGGTGTAGGGGTTCCAGCGCCGCATGTGCCGCCTCCGACTATCTCATAGAGGATCGTTGCCGTTGAGTCAATGTTCTTGACAACGACATGGCCACCCATTGGAACATTTGGAAAGGTTGTCGATGCTGCAGGATCGCCGAGAACGTCAGTACTTTCATACTGAGCGACGATCGGGCTCGCCGGGTCGACGATCAACCCGTTAACACTTGGATTGTAGGTTGCCGTGCCGCCGAACGGCATGGGGATCGAGCCTGATGGCTCAAAGGCTGCGATCACCAGCAGGACGCCGCCGGCGTTGACATACGCCTCGAGGGCCGAGATCGCCGCAGAGTGTGCAGTGCTGAATTCACTTGTCTGGTGCTGCTCCCAATTGAGGATCACAACACGATAACTACCTAGCGGCGTGCTGCTAAGCTGGCTGGGCGAGAAAACGGTAAATGTCTTGCCCGCCGCCGTTATCGCATCCTTGATCATCGGACCGCCGGCCGGATCGTGAGTTTGAAAAATTGCAAAATCGTTCGCCACGGGCTGACTATTTGCATACGTATAGCTGACCAGGTTCGCGGCCATTGGTTCCTGATAGCGCATGTATATGCCCGTTCCAATGAACAGGCCACAAGCGACCGTGGGCCGGGCATCAGCTCTCGCGCTCTGGAGGTCGGTTGACGCGAGCTGCAAACCTGTCGCAACAACGAGGGCAACAGCAAAGAGAACGAGGCCCGGGGCTGCAAATCCTGTCATTCCACGCATATCTCGGGATATTAGCATGAAATTGGCAGGCGTTTTATTCTTTTTTTAGTGGATAGGGGTCAAGAAAGAGTGGCTCAACTAGAGGCGCAAAAAATGGACAACAACCAAAACAGCTGATGCCCACTTCGTTACATTCTATCTTAATGGCGGGGCCGACGGGGCTCGAACCCGCGACCTCCAACGTGACAGGCTGGCGTTCTAACCAACTGAACTACGACCCCGCGAAGAGTGGTGGGCACGAAGGGACTCGAACCCCTAACTTCCTCCTTGTAAGAGAGGCTGTCTACCAATTGACGTACATGCCCGAAAACGATCTGCTTCGGCTATGTGCCCGACTTCTTTTCAAAAAACATCGCTCATATCCGAAAAATGAGCGAACGATAATCGTACGAAAGACTACCTCTGGTGTCAAGCCCGAACTACCCTCGCTTCATGAGAACAGGTTGTGCTCCCTGATCCGGACGGCTACCAGCGTCGTACGTCAGCACCGTTCCACCGAAGCCGACAACCCAGCCGCGCTCGCCATTGAAGACTATCTTCTCGAGGCGGTGCGTAGTTCGAGATGTGACATCCGACCAATTGTTGCCACCATCGCGCGTCCGAACGATCACCCCATTCTCACCGATCGCCCATCCGCTGGTCGGGCTTGTGAAATAAACATCCGTCAGATTTGTCGTAACGCCTGAAAACTGCTGTTTCCAAAGACGGCCGCCGCCGTTGGACCGGAAGATCCGTCCTTTGGTTCCGACCGCCCACGCTCCCTTCTGTCCATTAAAGAAAACGGCGTTGAAGCGCGTGTCGGTTTCACCCAACAGCGATGCCCGCTCCCATGTAAAACCTGAATCCTCCGTAAAAAGGATCGTACCACCGCTCCCTACAATAGCTCCGACCCTATCTGACCCAAATCCTCCGTCGAGCAGCAAATAATGCATCGCCGTCTGGACCTTCTTCCAAGAAGTTCGATCCTCCTGCAGATTGTAAAAAACGCCGCCTTCGCCGAAGGCCATTGCCTTACCGTCTGAGTTGAAAAGCAGTCGAGTTATCCGTTCGCGTCCGCTGTCCTCGAACTCGATGTTTTCCCAAGTACGTCCTCCATCGGTCGTTAGCCTGAGGTATGAGGCTGGATCCGTTCCCCGATCGAATATATTGCGTTCGCAGAGGAGCCAGCCTCTCGATTCGGTAACAAAGTGCACCTGCAGGATCGCATCGTTGGTAAACTTCTTGTTCTGCGTCCATGTGCTTCCGCCGTCGGCAGTTGATAGAAGAACTCCGTCGGTCCCGACGATCCACCCTCTGGATTGATCCAAAAAGAATATGTCTTTGAACCAGGCGAAGCTATTCGTGTTTTGCTTCACCCAATCTGCTCGAGACACTTGCACGCAGGCCACGAGCAGAAGGACGGCTATAATCGAAATGAACTTCTTCATAGCGACACCTTGGTTGGCCTAGAATGGACTTCCAAAAAGCAGTCTGGCCGCGCTCGCCTTGCCGAGAACGTCGAAGAACTTCTCGATGGTAAATCCTTTGCCCGAAACAAAGACCTGATCGCCGGGGTTGAGGAAAACCATTTCGGCCTTGCCGGATTCCATCTGCGACAGGCTCACCTGTTTTCTGGCCAATTTCCCGTCCTTTGTGTAGCTGACGACGTAAACCTTATCCTTGTTGCCGTTCTTGGTAACGCCGCCGCTTTCGAGGATCGCCTCGTACACACTTATCTTTCGGTCCATCACGCGAACCCCGGGCGTAGCAACATTGCCCATCACGCTGTATCGGGTCGACATCGCCCGTTCGAGGGTGACCGTTACCTTCGGATCGATGATGAATTCATCGAGTTTCTGTGTTATCTCAGCGGCAACCTGTTCGACCGTCTTCCCGGCTACAAGTATGCCTTCGCGAATCAGCGGATACGAGATCCTGGCGTTCGGTGGGATCGGCTTCGACAAAATGCAGTAGGCCGGACATTGCCCAAAAACCTCAACGGTTATGACATCGGTCGGACCGAGGCGGTATTCCTTAAGATAGTTGTCGTAGTATGGAAGTATCTCGTCGTCGGCCGACTTCTCATTCTCTGGTGCCGGGTTCGACAGCGTCGCCGTTGTCGGGCTTGCTTGCTTCCCTGCTTTCTCCTCGCTTTTTGAAGCCGTGTCCTGCGCGATGCAGGCCGAAGCCGCCACGATGATCATTGCGACCATTATTGGTAGATCTCGAATTATTGCCTTCTCTTTCATATCTGTTGCCTCGACGCTTAGAAAAACTCCGATTTGCCTGAAGAATCCAGTTGTTTATCTGCCCTTACCAAACAAGACGGTCTTCACCGTGTCAAAAATGATCATTATGTCCAGTGTCAGGCTCTGATTCTTTATGTAGTAAAGATCGTACTGAAGCTTCTGAACCGCATCGCTCACTGAAGCTCCGTACGGATATTTGATCTGCGCCCAGCCTGTAAGGCCCGGCGCGACCAGGTGGCGATGATCGAAATATGGGATCTCCTTTGCCAGCTGCTGTACGAAATGCGGTCGTTCGGGGCGTGGCCCAACGAAGTTCATCTCGCCCTTAATGATGTTCCAAAACTGAGGGATCTCATCGATACGCAGCTTTCTGATAACCTTACCGACGCGAGTTACGCGCTCATCGTTCGATGCAGCCCACAGCGGCTTCCCGTCTGCTTCGGCGTCAACCTTCATTGACCGAAATTTTATGACCTTGAAACTTTTTCCGCCTTTACCAACCCGCTCCTGCATATAGAAGATCGGGCCGCGTGATTCGACCTTGATCAAGATCGCGGTCAGCAACGCGACTGGCAGCGAGACGAATAAGCCTATCAATGCCAGGACGCGGTGGACGGATTCGCGGAACACTAGTTTTATCGGTGAATCGCGCCTCTTTCCGGCAAAGATCAGCCACGACGGCCTCAGCATATCGACATGGACCTTACCGGTTATTCGCTCAAAGAATGACGTACACTCCTCGATCGACACATCACCCGCCAAGCTCATTTTTAATAGAGCTTCTGTCGGAAATGCTCCACGTCGTTCACGAACAGCTATAACGACGCGGTCGATCTTCTCACTACGGATGACGTTTTCCAGTTCATGGGCCTTGCCGATTATCTCTGATCTTCCGAGCTTCTCCTTTGGTTTTGCGCCATTCTCCGATAGGAAGCCGACGATCCGATAGCCGGCATCCCTGCGTTCCCAGACGGCTTCGGCCGTATCCAGCGCCGTCTTTCCGGTGCCCACGACCAGGATCTTCTCACCTATCTCGGGATGTCCGGTGAGAGCATGGATCGCGATACGCCAGCCAAGCAGCATCACCAGCACCACCACGACCGCGACCACCGATATGCCGCGGCCCAGCATAAGTTCGGGAACGAAGTAGAAGATAAGGGCGAGCGAGACCCAAGCGATGCCCAAGGCCTGAACCAGCCGGAGAAGAAGCTCCCGCCGGTTGGTCATTACAACGTAATCATAAAGATCGTAGAAATACAGGATCAGCAGGCAAACAGCGGTGGCGAAGGCGATCTTGAGCCAACCATTCCTGTTCGTCAGTTCATTGGCCGACCCGGCAAAACCAAGCCGGAGGTGCATCGCCAGAACGATTCCCGAGAATACGATCGCGGTATCGGCCAGCAATAGCCAAATGAGCCTTGAACTAAGTTTGGTGGCACCCATTGCGCTTTATTCCTACTTACGGTACGGCAGTCTCGCCCAGACGTTTGTAGTTGTAGTAACCGTAGTTGTAGTGCGACTCCTCGAGCACGTCCTCACTTTGATTGAGGACAACGCCCAGCATTCGATCCTTCGGGATCGGCTCTAGGATCCGCTCGATGACACTGCACTTCGTTCGATTTGCCCGAACAACCAGCAGTGCGCCGTCGGCGTGGTTTATAAGAACGGTCGCGTCGGTAAAGATGCCGAGGGGCGGAGCGTCGATGATGACATAGTCGAACATCTCGCGCGCTTCGCGTAGGATCTCTTTGAACTTAGGCCCCGAGATCAGCTCCGCTACATCGCTTCGAGGATCACCGCCAGTCAGAATATGGAGGCCCGACGGTTCGAGCCGGACGATAGATTCGATCAGCGTCGTATCACCTGCAAGCAAGTGGGAAAGGCCTTTGTCAGTCTCGATACCGAGATAATCACCGAGGCTTGGCATTCTTAGATCGCTGTCGATGATCAGGCATCTAACGCCGTCCGTCTGAGCGAGGAGCCATGCGAGGTTGAGCGCGGTTACCGATTTGCCTTCGCTTGGATTAACGCTAGCAACAACGATCGACTGCAATTTCTGCCGCTGGCTCTTGTGAAGAATGTGCGTTCGGAGGCTGCGGTATTCTTCACAATAGGCCGACGTCGGCTGCGTGATCGCAACGAGTCGCGGCTCGACACGTCCGGTGTCGACATCCCAACTTACAAAGTCGGGTAACTGCCGACCACCGGTTCGTATTAAGGATTCGGCGTTCAATTTTGCCCCGGCAGAGATCTCCGTTTCCAACCGAACAGGGAGTGCCGTCCCGTTCGTTGAACCCGGCTGCCCTATGAACGCCGAACTTGGTGTACCGATCTTCACGCCCTCTGCAAGCATCTCGGGCGGTGTATTTACACGCCGGATGTTCTTGTTGTTTGGGACGATCTTCTCGTTAGGCCGGTATTCGCCTCCGAGAGTTTCGGTACGTTTTCTTTCTAATGCTTTGAGAATGCTCATGGTCGATCACTCCTGGCCCGCTAGGCGACTTTGTCAGTTGTACTTGTTAAAACCATTGAGAGTGCCGAGTTCGAGCGCCACATCCTCGTCAAGATCTTCAAAAATGAGCGTGTCGCCATTGGAAAACGGGGTCGTTACGGACGGCTCCGGGATCTCCGCATTCTGCTTGAAGACGCGCGGTTTTACTGCATCAGTCCTGGCCGCGCCCGATCGAATGTCCTCTGGTGTCTCAGAACGCAGCACGCGTCCGCTTGGGACGTCAAATGCTCGATCAACCGCAGCAAGGTCGGTTCGCGGCAGAAGGTCGAGATTTTCAGCAACCGACTCGATGATCTGCCGGCCGATGACCGGTTCGCCCGCAGAGTAGGCTGCAAGCATCGCATTGTCACAGATATTGTTGATCTGGCGAGGGATCCCCTCGCTGCACTGGAAGATAAAATCGACGGCGCCCGGAGTGAAAATATTCGGCTGGTCGGAACCTGCGATCATAAGCCGTTCGGTAATATAACGATCGACCTCTTCCACGTTCGGAAATGCGTGCATCGAACAGCGAAGTGCGACCCGCTGCTTGAGCTGGCGCAGATTCTGCTGATTCAGCTTCTCGCGAAGCTCAGGCTGGCCAGTGAGCACGATCTGAAGATGTTTTGCGTTATCCGATTCGAAGTTGAGCAGGAGGCGGATCTCCTCCAGCACATGATCAGACAGTTCGTGAGCCTCGTCGATGATCAGGACGGTCCGAAGCCCACGGCGATGGCGCTCCTCGAGAACACGGCCCATCAGCGTAAGCAGTTCGGACTTGTTCGACCAGTCCTTGATGCCCAGCATCTGGGTCACATGGTGATAGAACTCCTCGATCGAGAGCCGTGGATTAAATACGTATGCCGCAAGAACGCTGGAGTCGAGACGCCGCAGGATCCATCGGAGGGCCGTCGTCTTACCCGTACCGACCTCGCCGCTGAGGACGATCAGTCCTTTCGCATTCTCAAGCCCATAGTAGAGGCTTGCAAGCACCTCGTTGTAACTCGGGGTAAAAACAATGAACCTCGGGTCCGGTGTCAGCGTGAATGGTGTGTCTTCTAATCCAAAGAATTCCTTATACATAATATTTAACCCCTCAAGAAGCGATCGCGGTCGCGTTCACTATACAAACCTGTCAAAAAGCCTCGTCATCTGAAGTATCAGCACGATCAGGGGAATGATCCCGATAGCGGCCGCAGTGCCAGCGGCGAGTTTCAGCCAACCGGATCGTCGTATCCAGTTCTTCTCACTGACAGACAGGAGCGGCGGCACCGAGGCAAGTACCGGTAGACCGGTGTAATGCTTCGCATCATCAATGCTCTGTATCTTGAATAGCCGCGGAACCTCGAAGAATGCGGCAAGAAAGAGCCCGAGCGCGAGGCCGATGCCGGTTCCCAGCATGGTCAACATAAATCGCTTCGGCGCAACAGGCGACGAAGGCAAACTGGCGGGATCCTGAACTCGGATGGTCTCACCCTGCTGGCCCTGTTCGACATCCAGCGTTACGCCCGCATCGTTCTTCTTCTTCATCATCTCGTCGTAGGCCGCCTTGGCAGACTGATGCTGGGCTGTCACGCTTTCGAGCGCGACCTTGACCTGGGGGATCGCGTTGATCCGTGCTTCAAGCGATGCGATCTGCATCGCATTCTGCTGGCGTTCGGCGTCCTTGGTCTGCAGCTGCTGTTCGATCTGGCCTATCTGGGCCTGGATCCTTTGATTCTCGAGTTCGAGATTCTTCTTCTGCAATTCGGCTTTGCGGCTGGTCGATTGCGTTGCGACAGCGACACGTTTCTCCGTGTTCTTCCTCAGATTTTCGATCTCCTCGTTTACTCGGGCGATCTCGTCGCGCTTTGCAATAACGGCCGGGTGCTTGTCGCGCCATGTTTTCATGTAGGTATCGAGTTGACCCATCAGATCGGCACGCTTCTGGATCAACTGAGCGTAAGCCGGCGTATCCTCTATCTGCGAAGCCTGACGAGCGGTGTCCTGAGTCTCCTTCTCGCCAAAATCTTCGATCAGTCGCATCTGGCGATTGTTTGACGCAATACCGTCGCTCAACCTTCCCTTTTCGTTATATAGCGACTGTTTTTCTTTCGTTATTGTGTCGTCCCGTTGACGAAGCCCTTCGAGCTGGGCCACGAGCCCTTGTTCAGATTCGGGAAGGGTCGCGACATTCTGCATCATGATGTCAAGACGCTGTTTCTCAAGATTGTCGAGTGCGGCCTTCTTCTCGCTCAACTGTCGCTCGAAAAGCTCGTTGGTCGATTCGGCGATCTCAACCGCATTCTGAACCTGCGCGTTTACATACTTACTTGCCAGTTCGGAAGTAACATTTCGCGCGGATTGTGGATCCCGATCGCGATAGCTGATCTTGAAAGCCGCCACCTTTTCATTTCCGGTCTCGGCCATCTCCACGGTGATGGATTTATGCATCTTCTCGAAGATCAGTTCCATCGGCATTTGAGCGGCTCGCTCCAGCTTGTAAAGGTCATATTTCTGGATCATCGGCTCGAGCGAAGAACGACTCAGGACTTCCTGGTTGATGGTCGAAAGACGCTGAGAAAGGTCTTCGCGTGAAACCGGAGCGACCAGATTCGACGAGATCGTCGGAGGCTTTACTGTCAGCAGAGACGTCGATTCGTAGACACTCGGCAGCCTATAGACCACATAGCCGATCGCGACCGTCAGCGTGATCATCGGAAGGATGATCAGCCATTTCTGGCGCTTGAGCATCCCAAATAATTCGCCGGGTTTTCTTTGTCTAAATTCAGCCATTTTCTTATACCTGCAAAAACTGCCTATTCGATATCACTCACCGTTGCGGCCGAAGAATGACCTGAGCACGACCGCAAGCACCACTAGCCCAACCCCAAAGAAAAGAACCCCAACAGATTCCGGGATAGAGACGACCATTGCCTCAACCCCCGCCGAACTACCAATCTCAAACAACAAAAACATTGTTAGTTCCCTCTCCTATCCCAGGTTCCTGCCGCCGGCTTTGGCCATGGCGATACCAAGCCGTTCGCGATAGGCCGGATTTGGCTTTGTCCCGGTCTTTCGCGCCGTCGATTCTTCGATAGCTACCGCCTTCCGGAACTGTTCGACCGCCGGTGCGACCAGGCCTTTCTTTAGATAGATCCAGCCAAGCGTGTCATGAAAATTCGCGGTCGGCTGACTCTTGCTTATGGCAAGCGTTGCCAACCGAAGAGCCTCATCGAGATTTCCTTGCCTCTCGGCCATAAGCCAGGCAAGGTTATTGGCAGCGATCGCCGAATCGGGAGCCAATTCCAGAGCACGGCGGTAGGCTTTTTCGGCCTCATTCGAATTGCTTCGCGAGTCCTCAAGAATGCCGAGCATTGTAAAGACCGCAGCGGCAGGCCGTCTTTCGGTCACCTGACGATATTTCTCTACGGCTTCATTCGTCCGGTTGCGACCCGCCAAGAAACTCGCGTATGCGGAATAGGCCGGAAGATAATCAGGATCGATCTCGATCGCCTGGGAAAGCTGACGTTCTGTTTCGACATCATCCCTCTCGGCCGAGGCGACGGTGGACCTCAGGTAATGAAGCGCAGCTGCCGATTCCTTGTCGTCTTGGTTTTCTGCCAGTAGTTCGTCAAGTTTGATCTTGGCTTTGGCACTGCGGTTGAGTTTGATCGCCATGTTGACAGTACCGCTTATCGCGTCAAAATTACGGCTGTCCATAGCGATCGCCTTTTCGTAGGCCGCCAAAGCTCCATCGAAGTTTTTTTCCGCAGCCAGAACCCTCGCTAGATTGACCGCCGCCGTTGAGGAACGCGGAGAGCGTTTCGCCACCTCAGTCAGATCCACCTTTGCTTCGGCAATACGGCCAAGCTCGAGGTTCGCAAGGCCCCGCGACGAGATCGCTCGAACCCGGATGTCCTCGATCATCTGGGACGGCATATCGGCGTTCGGAACCGCGGTCGATGCCTTTTTTACAAGTTCATTCGCCAATCTCAAGGCGGTCGACGCATCGTTTGCTGTAAAAGCCGCCTGGATCCTTATGAGGGAACCGTGCAAGTAGTTTGGATGGTAGCGTTCGAGGTCAGCCAGGAAGGCGTTCGCCTGCTCGATCTGGCCTGCGGCGAGTTTGGCCTGTGCCATCAGATAGAGCGGATCTCGATCGCTCGGGGTCTTTTTCAGCACTTCCTCGAGATCCTTGACCGCATCTTCCGCCCGGCTCTGCTGCAGCCGGAGTTTGGCACGCAACATCAATGCATCGAGATCGTCGTCGTTGATCTTGAAAAGCGCCGCCAGGTGTTCTTCGACCTTCGATGCCTCTTTCCGTTTCAGGTATATGTCGGCGATCCGATACCGGGCCAGTACGTATTCCGGAGTCTCCGCAAGGATCCGATCCAGCGTATCGATCGCATCGTTCTCACGATCAACCTTTGAATAAAACTCTGCGAGAACCAGTCTGCTCTCAGGGCTGTCCTCCTGAAGCGAGACCAACTCAACATATGCCTTTTCTGCCTTTCCGATCTGCCGGCTTGTTACGTAAAACTCGGCGACGGCCTCGCGTGCCTCGATGCTCGCGGGATCGAGTGCCAGTGCCTTGTTGAACTGTGTCTCAGCATCTTCGTCACGGCTCGAATACATCAGAAAACGGCCATATTCGATATAGCCAAGATAGCTATCAGGGCAATTTTCAATACCGCGTTTGATCGCTGCTTCGGCCTCACCGGCCTTCTCCCGCGTCATGTATAGGCGTTGGAGACTGATATAGGATTCGATCCGTTTGGGGTTGAGGGCGATCGCTTTGTTGACCACGTCAACAACCTCGTTCTCAGGCCGGCCCTCAGCCGCCAGGATCGAAGCCGATAGAATGTGCCCTTCGATGAACGAATTGTCAGCCGCCAGGATCTCGTCACGAAGCTCTTGTGTTTCCTCGATCAGCGGCGGCTGGACCAGGAGAAAGTAGTTGCCGAGCTTCGCCTTGGCGTCGAGATTCGCGTCGTCGAGTTCGACGGTCTTTCTCAACTCCTCGACGGTCTCGTTGAAGCGGCCTAAGTTCTCATATGCGCGTGCAAGCCCCCAGTGTGCCTTTGCAGAATTAGGATCGGACTCAACCGCTGCTCGGAACTGCATCAGCGCATCGTGAAATTTTCGCTTTTGGAGATATTCTTCACCCTTTGCAACAAGAGAGGCACTCGAGGTGCACGAAGCTCCGGCCAGAGCAATGCAAAGGACTAAAAATAGGTAGGCAAACGGTCTACGAGAAATTTGGCACTCTCCGTATAACATAATCGTTAAGATTGTGAACCGCGATCGGCTCTGCGTTGGTTCTCGGGGCGTTGAGAACTGACGCTTCGGCAGTTGATCGGGGCTTATTGCGGATACACTGATCGGGTCATCCGCCAATTACTGCAATTTCAAAACCTTGTCCGGATTCACCGGCACTTTGAAAAATAGAGACAATCGGCAGGGGATTTCAGAAAAAAATCAGATCGGAGTGGTTTGTATACACTACTCAGGAATAAATTCCGGCAGTGTCTCGGCTAGTCGCGCAGAGAGGTCGACCGCGGCAGCGGTGCCCGAAACTTCATCGGTCCCGGCGCTTGTCATCACGCGAACGATGCATCCGTCCGTTCGCCGACGAGTAACGCTGTCCCAGA
The DNA here is from genome assembly GCA_021463165.1 of Pyrinomonadaceae bacterium. GTDB lineage: Bacteria > Acidobacteriota > Blastocatellia > Pyrinomonadales > Pyrinomonadaceae > OLB17. The sequence goes on from JAJTWY010000025.1 coordinate 25,403, forward strand.
TGGTGTTTATCTTGTCGGTATATTCACTGGCCTCGAATCGCCCGCGGCCCTGATACCAGTAGATCATCACCTCATTGTAGATACCATTTTGGACAATATATTTGTTTGCAAGGAACGAGCGTCCGTCGGGCAGCGGTATCTCAACAACCTGCGGCTGTTTCATCACCCATCCGGCTCCGGGGAGACAATTCTGCGGGCTGTGATAGGTTGCTCCTGTCCGCTGCGATGAGTAGTACCCAACGTAGATATTGCCGATGCGGCCACTCGGAAGCATATACTCCCTCATCGTATAGTCGCTCGTCCGTAAAACACTCTCGACCCCCGGATCGAAGCGGATCTCGTTCCCACGCTGATCCCAATCGCCGAGAGAACGCGCCAGCTCATTCAGCGGCCTTCGGCTCGGCTCGGCTTCCGAACGGGTGACGAACCAGTTGACCGCGATTCCACCAATTAGCATCGCAAGGATCACCGGCAGGATCGGCATCCTCGGCGCGGCGCCATCCGCAGGCCCGAATGCTTTCGTCTCTGCTATCTCGCGTCCGCGAATGAGCTTTTTGAGTAGGAGATTCGCCCCGATCAACAAAGCAAGAGCCGCCACATATACAAGCCAGCCCGACACATCGTGCCAGGTTCCGTCAACAGCTTGTTTGCCATAATGATAGGTAAGGATCCCGGTCCCCATAACGCGCGCCGCATTGGTAAGGACAGCGATCGGGACGGCGAGTAGCATCAGCAGACCGCAGCGTAGCAGATCAGCCTTCGCCAGATTGGCGAGGCCACCGTTTTCATAACGTCGTGTAAAATATCCAAGGATCAGCCCGAGCGTGACCAGGGTCATCAATGACCGAATTCCGCTGCATGCCTCGACCACTTCGAGCGAGACCGTTTGAGTAGAACCGTTTGGAAGGATATCGATGACGTTCCCCTTGCGAAGGGTTGGCACCTCGAACAACCGCATTCCCCAAACAGCCATCTGCGAAGCCCATATCTGGAGGGGAAATGCAATGCGGTTAAAGATTATTTGCGGTATCGGTATCGCCAGCAGAAGCAAGGCGAAAGGGACTACGAGGATGTTCAGGACCCGAGCACCAAATATATACAGGACAAGGCCCGCGATCATTAGCACGAAGGATATCCGCGAAGTGAAAAGCTCGGCTCCCAGCGTTCCGACCAGCAGCAACAAGACGGCGGATGCGATCGCCGAAACGCCAAGAAGGATCGCCGGCTTCTTGGCGACAGATTTGAAGGCATCCCACTCACGCCAAACGATCAGCGCGATCACGAACGGGACCAGCAGCCCGTGAGAATAGTTCTCGTCGTTCCACCAGTCATAACCTAGCTTGAACAGCACTGAAGAGTATAGGAAGGCCAGCGCGGCGGACAGTCCCACCGCCGCAGCGATGCCATTCTTATACTGTTTGGTGCTCTCGTCCATCTTGGCGCCAACGTCTAGGAAAGCCTTAATCCGAGCCGATTTCCGCAGGGCGACGCGGCCGGCCCCTAACGACTTCGGGCGACGACGTATTCGAGCAGGGCGTTTAACAACTCTGTATCACGATCGATGCGGCGAAGGGCTTCACCAGATTCGCTCCTAAGCTCGGCGGCCATTTCACGGCTTCTTTCAATACCCAGTACGGATGGGAACGTCGCCTTCCGCGACGAGACATCCTTGCCCGCCGTCTTTCCCAAAACGGCGGTTTCCTGAGTGATATCGAGAAGGTCATCGGTGATCTGAAACAAGAGGCCAAGGCCTTGTGCATAGCTCTGGATCGATTCGACCTCGCTGCTCTTCGTTCCGGCGATCAACGCCCCCGAGACAGCCGCGGCGGTGATCATCGCACCTGTCTTTTGCGAATGTATGGCCAAGATCTCATCGACCGAGGCATCACGACCTTCAGCTTCAATATCGAGCTGCTGGCCCGAAACCATACCCACAGGTGTTCCCGCGGCCGACGATATCGTTAATATCAGGCCAATCCGCACATCCGGCTCCAGGACAACATCGTCGGCGATCGCCTTGAAAGCCAGCGTCTGCAGCACGTCGCCCGCAAGTATCGCGGTCGCCTCGTCGAACTGGACGTGACAAGTCGCTCGTCCGCGCCGCAGGTCATCGTCATCCATCGAAGGAAGATCGTCATGGATCAGCGAATAGGTGTGGATCATTTCGATCGCGGCGGCGGAAGTTAGAAGGCGATCTCGGGTCGCTCCGAGGGTTTCCCCGACCGCGATGAGCAAAGCGGGCCGAAAACGCTTGCCGCCGGCGAATAGGCTCCAGCGAATTGCCTCATGAAGCCTTCTGGGACGGGTGGATGCAGACGGGATCAACTCGTCCAATCTTTGATCGACATCGCGGCAAACAGTTGTAAGAAACTCATCCAGTCTCTGCATCGCCAGAAGATTATCTTTTATCAGGCCCGGTTTATCAAAAATCCGGTTTTTGCCAATAGCAGGGCAATAGGTTAGATTTTTCACCTAGGTATGCCCGTATCAGAAGAAGAATTTCGACACGCTCTCTCCTGCTTTACGAGCGGGGTCAATGTTGTCACTACTATCGATGGTTCGGGGAAACCGTTCGGAATTACCGTATCGGCATTTTGCTCGGTCTCATTGTCACCGCCGCTCGTGCTCATCTGTATCGAAAAGGCAACGGCCAGCCATTATGCATTCAAGGAATCCGGTATTTTCGTCGTCAATATCCTAAGGGAATCACAGGACCACGTCTCTGAACATTTCGCAACGCCGTTTCCCGACAAGTTCAACGGGATCCGGGCATCGAAAACGGAGTCGGGGATACCTGTGATAGCCGATTCGCTCGCCACGCTTCACTGTCGGGTCAGACAGACGTTCGACGGCGGCGACCACTCGATCTTTGTGGCGGAAGTCGAGAGTTCTTCCGTCCGCGACGGAAACCCGCTGGCATATTTCCAGGGCAGCTATCGAAAACTTGATCTCGCTGAAAAGGGTTAACAATATGGGAAAGTTCACGACCTTCTTGCTCACCGCTCTCCTCGTTTTGACGGCTTCCTGCATGCTTTTCGGCCAACCGAAACTCAAATGGTATAAAGGCAACACTCACACCCATACGATGAACAGCGACGGAGATTCGACGCCGGACGATGTCGTTAAATGGTATCGAAGCCACGGCTATCAGTTTGTTGTCATCACGGATCACGAATATGTTACAAAAGTCGGCCCCTTGAACGACCTGTTCGGCAAGGAAGAGAGCTTTCTGGTCGTTTCCGGACAGGAAGTAACGGATTCGTTCGACCGCAAGCCGCTGCACATGAATGGGATCGGCATTAGCAAGGTCGTTATGCCAAATCGGCTTCCGGGCGCTGTCGAGACTCTCCAGAAGAACATCAACGATGTAATCGCGGCTGGCGGGATAGCCCAGGTCAATCATCCCAACTTTGTATGGGCCCTGAACGCGGAGCAGTTGATCAAACTTGAGAACTATTCGCTGATCGAGATCCACAACGGACATCCTCTCGTCAACAATCAGGGAGGCGGAGGCTCACCGAGCGCCGAGGCGATCTGGGATGCGATCCTGAGTTCCGGGAAGGCGGTTTGGGCTGTCGCGGACGACGATTCGCACTTCTTCAAACGGATCGGCGATCCCGCGGCTCCAACACCCGGACAAGGCTGGGTCTATGTACGGGCGGCCGAGTTGACGGAAGCTTCCATCGTAAACGGCCTGCGAACCGGGAACTTCTACGCCTCGACCGGGGTCGAACTGGCCGACTATCAGGCTAACGCCAGCCAGATCAGTGTAACCGTCAAGGAGCAGACCAACAGTCGATACAGGATCCAGTTCATCGGTAAAGAAGGACGGCTGCTCAGGGAAGTTAATGCCGGAAACGCTGTTTACCGGATCACGGGATCGGAAGGTTATGTCCGTGCCAAGGTGTTCGAATCTAATGGCAAAATGGCGTGGACGCAGCCCGTCTTTGTTACTGGCAGATGATCATACAAAGGTTCCCAACAACGCTTCGAAGGTCGTCGTCATCGAGGTTATAAGTCTCGTTGGAGAACCGCAGTTCATCTCACCCATCACATTTGTCTTTTCGGCTCTCGTTCCTTGACAAAACGGGGGGGGGGTGGTAGGTTCGCACTGACTTGCAGGAATTATCACGTTCCGCCATTAAATAGGCCTTGTAAAGAGACTCGATGACCAAATAACAGTGTTCCGTTCCGTTGAATCATCGTTGTAATTTCTAGGCTAGTGCGTTTCGCCTTTCCCAATTGTCCAAGAAACCAAATGGAGGTCATATGAAGAAAACACTTTCAATATTGTCAATAATCGTTCTTGGTTTAGTCCTTAACTCCGGCGCACTCTCTCAAGAGAGGGCTGCTTTGGTTCAACAAACAAAGCGAATTCCTTTTGAAGCGCTTTCCTCAGACGTTTTCAACCTCAACCGAATAAATCTTCTCGATCGGAATGGCGAGTTGCAACTGAGGTTCTCAATCGCGAATCGAAAAATCCAATCCTACCCGGGTTTTACCGTTGTACTCAACGCATATTTCAAGAACGGCGGTTTAAAAGCGCGAAGTGTTTGGAAAACAAATGAAGAAGTCGTAGGTAACTCGGTCTTTTCATCGGTTTTTCATGTCTTCGATGGTTTTTTGGGCGCCAGTCGATATACGGTACAATTCTTGGCCCCAAGTGGGGGGGCCAGCCTGACGGGGGAGGTCGTCGAAGACTGCACCGCATGTACGAACAACGCGATAGCAGCGTGTGGCGCCGGCAAGGTCAAATCGATGTCGTGCCAGATGAATCCGGATGGCTCATATTCATGTGAGTTCGAATGCAAGGGCGAGCTGATCGAGTAGACTGCGACTTCGCATTAGGAGGCTTGATATGGGATCGTTTGAGTTGGCACTAAGATCAGTGCCCTTCACATCGGCTTTCATTCTGATTATTTTCCTGTTGCCGAATGTAAATGCTGGAGGGAGTGCGGAAGCAGGCGATCGTCCTAGTCGGTCGAGAGCGTCGCTCCACTTTGGCGACTTCAATTCCACAGAACACATTAGTTTCGGGGCGTTGTCGAGAACCACGTTATTGTCAAATTGTACAAACGGAAACTCGATTTATTTTCCGTTTGGTACGATGATTGACAAAGAAGAATCGGGATGTCAGCAGTGTGCTGAGGATGCAATCCGGGCGTGTGCGCCTGGTCGGGTTGAGACGGTTCGTTGCACTCTCCCCCCAGACTTCAGTTGCTCCTTTACCTGTTACGGAAACGAGGTCGATTAGCGTGATTCTAAAGCCGACCATTGTGGTCACCGAGCCGGTGGCCACATTCTATTTTCAGATCACGGAATTCTGAAGCTGGGACTCGTGAGGTCTTCGAATCGAATGGCAAAATGGCGTGGACGCAGCCGGTCTTTGTCACTGGCAGATGATCACTCAAGATTCTCGAGGATCTTCTCTAGATCGGCCCCATCTAATCTATAAGTCTCATTACAGAACCCGCAGGTCATCACGGCTCCTTCATCCTCCTGAAGCATGGCACCGACCTCATCACGGCCCAGTGCCTCCACCATGGTAAAGGCTCGTTCGATCGAGCATGTGCAGCGGAACGCAACTTCCTTCTCCCCAAGCACGTCAAACTCGATCACTCCGAGCACAAGGCGGACCAGGTCTTCCGGCGTTGCGCCGTCCTTGATCATCGATGTAAGGTGCGGGGCATGTGCGACCGTATCCTCGATCATCGTTACAATATGATCGTTGACACCTGGCATCATCTGTATCAAGACACCGCCCGATGCAGAAACAAAGGGTTCCGATCTCTGGAGCAAAACTCCGAGCAGGACCGCCGACGGGATCTGTTCAGATTTGGCGAAATAGAAGGCAAGATCCTCCGCGATCTCGCCCGACTGTATCGGCACCGAGCCTACGTAGGGTTCGCGATGAAGGCCAAGATCAAAGCCCGACTCACGAATTACGTGGAACATTCCGTTGCCGACAACACCGGCGACATCGAACTTGCCGTTATCCTTAGGCGGGAGTTCCGCGAGCGGATTGCGAACATATCCTCGAACACCGCCCATATTGTTCGCCTCAGAAACCACTCCGCCGATCGGGCCGTCGGAATCGATGCGCAGCGTCAAGCGATCAAAATCCTTGAGGCTCGCCCCCATTAACGCAGCCCCTGTCAGCATTCGTCCGAGTGCCGCCGAGGCCGTCGGCGATGTCTCGTGCCGCCGGACCGCCTCAGCGACGGTGTCGGTCGTGACTGCGGCGATGAGCCGAACTGTGCCTTCAGCGGCCGTTCCGTGAATGAGTCTATCCATCAGGAATAGTTTCGAAGAACGAAAGTAGATTAGTCAATTCGACCGTATGCCGTGGCTGATCCCCTTATACCCCTAGTGGTTGTACAGAAACCATCGAACACAATATATTGAGCAAAAAGGGTTGACATTGCCGCGCGCTTTTCACTAAACTGCATCTACTTGCAGATACGTTTTTTCGCGCAGATCTTCAAGCTCGCTAAACACAATTCACGAGTACTTAATGCTTCGAATTGCTGTTACCAGATGGTAAAATAGCATCAGGTTCGGTAGCGTCGTTTCCACTAAAAATGAAGGAGCAGAGGCCAAATATGAGCACAGTTTTTGAGTCGGCGATCAGCACATTTCTCGAGAAAAACGGTGTAGGCCAGGGAGCCGGCACCGCCGTCGCGCGTGAATTTGTTCCGCTTAGCCTCAATGCCAAAAAGGTGGTCAGCAAACGCTATTCGCTGCGGGATCAAAATGGAGAGCCCATTGAGACGTGGCAGGACATTGTCCGTCGCGTGGTCGGCCATGTATCGAAAGCCGAAACTGAACTTTTCAAGCAAAAGCTCTTCTATAATGAAATGTCCGCGGTAATGCTCGCCCGCGAATTCATCCCCAATACCCCTTGCCTCGTCAATGCGGGCAAGCCTAAAGGCCAACTTGCGGCCTGTTTCGTGCTCAATGTTCCCGATTCGATCGAAGGGATCATGGAACATGCACAGAATGTCGCGATCATCCATCAAACCGGCGGCGGTACAGGGATGACCTACGAATTTCTACGTCCCGCCGGGTCGATGGTCAATTCTACTCGCGGCGTAGCCAGTGGGCCGGTGAGTTTCATGAACATCGTCAATCAGACGACCGAGGTCGTCAAACAGGGCGGTGTTCGGCGTGGAGCCAACATGGGTATTCTCCGCGTTTCGCATCCTGATATTCTTCGCTTCATTCATGCCAAGAACGATCAAACAAGCCTGACGAATTTCAATATCTCGGTCACGGTTACCGACCTTTTCATGGACGCCGTCGAGAAAGGCACCTGGTTTCAGACCGAGTTTAACGGTGAGGCATGGACCCAGCCGATCTTTGATGCCGCAACGGGACAAGATTATGTCGTTTACCGTCGCGCCGATGGATCGACCGCGACCTTTGCCGATAAACTCGCCTTTGAGACGGCCGACCTCAGCGATTGCATCATCGAACCTCCGCCGCTTGCCGGGATGATCTTCGCTCCGGACATTTGGAACCGTATAATCGCGTCGGCCCACAAATACGCCGAGCCGGGGATCATCTTCATCGACGAAGTCAACCGCCACAATCACATGGCCAAGTCGATGGGGCCGATCTACGCGTGCAATCCGTGCGGTGAACAGCAGCTTCACTTCAACAACTCGTGCAATCTCGGCTCGATCGATGTTGCAAAGTTTTTCAAACGAACCCAGGCAGGCGAAGGCGTGGTCGATTGGGAGCGATTATCTCATGTGACCCAGCTATCTACCCAGTTTCTCGATAACGTGGTCGATGCAGGTTACTTCCCGCTTCCTGAGATCCGCGATGTCGTCGCTCGCACCCGTCCGGTCGGCCTCGGCATCATGGGTTTTGCCGATCTTTGCCTCAAGATGGGCGTGACATACGGTAGTGACGAATCGCTCAGTCTTATGGAAAAAGTGATGGGCTTTGTCCGACGCGAAGCGTGGCTCGCAAGCCTTAGCCTCGGGAAAGAAAAAGGTGTCTTTCCTGAGTTCGAGGCCAATAAGGAGGCCTATTCACGTTTCATCTACGATGAGATCGGTATCCCAAGGGATATCCCGCTCACACCTCGCAACTACGAGGTGACCACCATAGCGCCGACCGGCACCATCTCGCTCGTGGCCGAGACCTCGTCGGGCATCGAACCCAATTTCTCCTGGGCATACGTACGTCAGGACACCCTCGGAACCCGAACTTACGTGCATACCGCGGCCGCCGAAGCCCTCGGCCAGACCGTCGATCAGACTGACGAAGCTTCGATCAAGGCGGCGGCAGAATACGTCGTTGAACACGAAAGCGAACTTCCGTCACATTTTATTTCGGCGATGTCGATCAAATCGATCGAACATGTCAGAGTGCTGGCCGCTGCTCAAAAGCACGTTGACAATGCCATTTCAAAGACCTGCAACGGCGCTAAGGACGATACCCTCGAATCCGTCGATGAACTCTATCGCCTGGCTCGTGATCTCGGCTGCAAGGCGGTCAGCTATTATCGTGATGGCAGCCGCGAGGGCCAGGTGCTCAACACAATGAAAACCGCCGAACCGCAAGCTGAAACCCAGGCGGTAGCTGAGCCAACGTCGCCTGCATTTCTGGCCGGCACTCAAGCTCCACGGCCCGACTCTCTGCAGAGAGTTGCCCGGCCCCGGGAACTCCAAGGCTCAACCTGGCAGATCCCGTTCGAAGGCCAAAATCTCTACGTGACGGTCAATCATGATGGGACCGCGATCCGCGAGATATTCTGTGCCGGGCCGATCAGCCCCGGAGTTGGCCTTCTGGCCTCGAAGATGCTTCGCGGCGGCTTCACCGCAAACGAGGTCGCTCACAGCCTGAACAAGGTGACATCGACCCACGCGGTTTGGTTCAATGAGCGGCTGCTCACATCGCCCGAACAGGCAGTCGCTGAATGCCTGCTCCTCATCGAACGTCGGCTCAGGGGCATGCCTGAATCGGAGCGAGCGATCGGCAAGTCACGGGCGATCGAATCGGGACAAATGTCCAGCATGATCGGCAGTTGCCCTGAATGCGGCGGCCAACTCGAACACGCATCAGGCTGCGATTCGTGCCGTGATTGCGGCTATTCGAAGTGCAAATAGCCTGACACTATTCCAACCCGACAAGATCTGCGTTCACCAGATCGGCGTCCAGCGAAAACAGTCGCGGCGCAAAGCGGTAGCGTTTTGATGCAACGACTATCGTGTATCCAGAACCGGCCCGAACACCGCTAAAACTGTAGATCCCGAACGAACTCGTCGTCACCGTCCGGCGAGTCCCCGTCGGATCGAGAAGCATTACTGAAGCATTCCTCAAACCTTGCCCCGACGGCGTCAATACTCTGCCGGAAACGGTAAAGGTCGGGATATTCAAAGCTTGGCCAAAAACCGTGAATTGGACGACCCTGGAAACTGAAAATCCGTTCGTCGCCGCCGGGTCGGCAATATACCATCTCGCAAAATAGGTCTTTCCCGCCTCCGCGTCCAAATTCGGGATCGCGAGGCTTACCGAAGCCCAACCATTTCCCGCACCCGTATTCTGAGTATTCACCTCGATACGCGCAAAGGTGCCGTTTACAGGGATCGAGGTTCCGAGGCCCGGATCGGCATCGCTTACGACCAATACGGCCGCCGAATTGCCGAGAGTTTTAGAGACCGAGATCGTAAAGTTCGGATTTCCGACCACGGGCGGCGAAACTGCTGCGATCTCCGGTACCAGAGAACCCGAACCGGCACGGCCTACCCCCGTGACCAGCGGAACTCGCGTCGATTCCGTAAACAGTTTCGGCCGGTCAAATGGCGGCAGTTCGTTTTTAACCCTAAGATCTGTCAAGGGCCGCTTGAGGAACGCAACGAGGGCCGCTTTGTCGTATTCTGTCAGCCCCAAGGGTCGGATGATCCCGTTCGCAAAATTTGGGCCATCTCGAAAATCGCCGCCACGATCGTAAAACTCAACTACCTCCTCAAGTGTTGCGAAACGTCCGTTTCGCATATAAGGTGCATGGAGTTCGACGTTGCGCAGGTTCGGGGTGCGAAACTCACCATCATCGTCCGGATCCTGCGAGATCGCCCCACGGCCCCTATCCTCGGTCACTGGCCGCACGCCGATATTGTGGTATCGATTGTCGGTCAGGAGAGGGCCGCCATGGCAAAAATCACAGCTAACCCCGAGGAAAACTGAGAGGCCATCCTGTTCCTGTTGGGTCAATCCTTCGATCTCAGCGTTCGAGCGGTCAAATGGTGTCCGGTCTGAAAATAGCGTCCTCTCATGAGTCGCGATCGCCATTGCGATCCGTGCCGGCGTTACTTCTGCTGAGCCAAACGCCTCCTGAAAGAGTTCCGGATACCTTCGCCCGTCGATCCAATTTGCGAGTCCGGTCGGAACATCCCATGCAAGGGCGAGCGGCCTCGAGTCGCGAACGCGAACTGCGATCTCGCTCCAACTACGGCCGTTATGCGCCATTTCGGCAGCCGAGGCAGGCGGCCCGGCGGCCTGACTTTCAAGCGATGCACGGCTCGGAAGCAGCACACTGTTCGTCAACTGATCACGAAAGGCATCGGTCGCGCGGCCATCCCAAAACAGTCCGTCGCGTGCATAGCCCGCGTTCAGGTAGGACGGGGCTTTTCGTCCCGTGACCTGATCTTTGAACCCGTAGGTCGAATCGAAAACATACGCGCCGCCGACCAGATTCTGCGGCACTCCGGGCGATCCGAATACATCGTCATCCGTGCCGAACATCTGGTCGAACCCCGGATTTCTCGATGCGGGAAAACCGGCTCCGGTTCGCGGATCTGATCCGCCGGATGCCGGCCGATGACATGTACCGCAGGCGACCGTCCTGGTTGACGAAAGCTGTTCATCCCAGAAGAGGGCCTTGCCCAGATAGGCCTTGGCGGCGGTAACCGGATTCCCGGTCGGTGCGATCGGAGGTTCGAGCGGTTGAAACAAACCGGTCGGCTCGACCACGCCGATCGCTCGCTTTCCCTGATCCGGCACGCTGAACGGGCTCAACGACAAGTCGCTCTCGGCACGTACCCAGTAAAAATACGTTTGGTCAGCAGCTCCGCCGGTGTCGAAAAAGTAGTTTGCCGCCGTTGTGCCTATATCCACGGCTGTCGAAGTATCGTTCGACGTATTCCGGAATACGCGATAAAGCGCGGCTCCGCGTATAGCATCCCAGTTAAGTCCAACCTTGTTGGCATAATCGCCGTCAGAAGCGATAAGGCCAGTCGGCGCAGCGAGCGATGTGCCAAAAGCGTATCCCCGGAACGTCTGCGATCCGAATAATATTGCGCCCGTTGCGAAGAGCACAAACACTATGACCAGCACACACTTGATGTAGCGAACCCAAACCATCGGCAGAAAAACTTCAGATCATCAAATTCGTAATCCTATCACGTCAAAAATGAACTTTCGAACAGAGAGCCGCATCGGTTTCATGCCATCGTCAAGTTCCTGTAAAATCGCATTATGAATCTCAAAACCCGCCTTATCCTTCCCGGCTTGCTCCTGACGGCGCTGAGCTTTACCTACTGGAGCGAGCAGCCGGTTTCGGCCTCGACCACCCTGGCCGCGCCGACGCCTACCCCGACGCAGGCCGGCCGGCCTCGGACTGCAAGTACGCCGAGCCCTACGGCAACCCCGGTCAGCGTTCCGTCGCCCACACCGGTTCAAAAGCCCGTCCAGACCCTCGAGGAACTGCAGGCAAAGATCCGCCAGCGTCTCTTCGACCCGCTGGTCCGACGCGGGCGGGTCGGCGTCAAGGTCGCATCGTTGAACTCGGGCAAGGTAATATTCGATCAGGATTCGGAGAAATATTTCATGCCGGCCTCGAATCAAAAGAACTTCACGGTGGCGACCGCGATCGAAAAGCTAGGGCCCGACTTCAAATTCGTGACCAGCGTTTATGCGAATTCTCTTCCCGATCAGGCTGGAACGGTGAAGGGCGATCTGCGCATTTACGGCCGGGGCGACGTGTCGATCTCGACCGCTTTTTTCGGCACCTCGCCGAACGACCCGGATACCTACTTCAAGGGTATCGACCGGCTCGTTGACAGGATAGTCACGTCGGGTGTCAAACGTATCGAAGGTAGTATCGTCGGCGACGAGAGCTACTTCAAGGGTTTTCACATTCCCGGTTCGTGGGAATGGGACGATCTTCAGTTCTACTACGGCGCCGAAGTCTCGGCCCTGCCGATAAACGACAATGCCGTGGATATCGCCGTGACGCCCGGTCCGAGCGGCGGAGCCTGCAACTTCTCGGTCTCGCCGCCGAATTCTATTTTTCAAATATCAAATCTGTGCACCACATCCGGTTCACAGCGACGACTCTCAGTCGTCAAGAGGATCGACCGCAACGTGATCGAGATCACCGGCACTATGCCGTCGAACGACGATGGCTACAGGACCTCGATCGCAATAACCAAGCCGGCTGAGCTATTCGTCGCCCTGCTGAAACGCAGGCTCGAACATCGCGGCATCACGGTTACCGGCACATCGCGTGTTCTCCCGCCGAACATTCCCGCCGACCCGGCCCAGATCGAGATAGCTAAACTCGAATCCGTTCCGCTAAGTACGATCGCGGCGAAGACGATGAAGCCCAGCCAGAATATGTTTACCGAAACGCTGCTCTGGACGCTCGGCGAACAGTCGCGGAACGGAAACACGGCGGGCGACAGCTCAACGCTTGGCATCAATGCTGTCAAAGCCTTTCTCAAGGAGATCGGCGTTCCCGACGACGGCATTATTCCCTACGACGGCAGCGGCCTTTCGCGGCACAACCTGATCACGCCAAGCGCGGTCGTCACGCTTTATTCCTACATGGCAAAGAGCAAGAATGCTCAGATCTGGCGTGACAGCCTGACCATCGCCGGCGTGGATGGGACACTGGCGAATCGAATGAAAGGCACCGTTGCCGAAGCTAATTTTCGCGGGAAGACCGGCACGATCGATCAGGTTTCGGCGCTTTCGGGTTATGTGACGACGGCCGCGGGCGAACAACTCGTCGTCTCGATCCTGGTAAACAACGTGGGCGGGCCGACACGAACCCGTACCTCGCTCGCTGATGACATCGCCACCGCACTTGCGAGCTTTAATGGGAGGATCGACTGATCAAGTCAAAAGTAAAAAGCAAAAAGACAAAACGTCTTTGGGACCGCGAATCGACTTTTATTTTTACTTTTAACTTTTTGCTTTTTACTTTTCCCTACCATCGGCTGTCGCCGCCGTAGCCGCGGTCGCGACCGCCGCCGCCATAGCCACCGCCGCCTCCGCCTCCGCGGCCTCCCCGATATCCTCCACCGCCGCGGTTATCTTCGCGCGGGCGAGCTTCGTTGACGACCATGTTCCGGCCGTCGTATTCCGTACCGTTGAATTGCGCGATGGCCGCCGACGCGTCGTCGTCCGACGCCATCTCGACAAATCCAAATCCCCGCGAACGGCCCGTTTCACGGTCGAACACGACATTGGCCGATTCGACCGCACCCGCCGTAGCAAAATGCTCCTGCAGATCTTCGCTCGTCACGCGAAAAGACAAATTTCCGACGTATAATTTATTTCCCATCTCTCCTGTCTTCCAATTCAAGTAGAAGCAAAATTGCAGGTATGGCGGAAGTTCTGCGGTATTTTTCCGGTTCTTCCGTTACTACAGCGGCGCGTCCTACACAAAAGATCAAACTGCTTCCAAACCAAAAAAACCTACTCTCAGGACCGAACCGAAAAGCGCCGCAGCTAAGTAACCGGACGGAAATATCACGAGATATCAACGAGAGCCCAAAAACTTTTTACCCGCATTATGAACCCGATCATCTCTAATAAGCAAGATATTTCTTGCCTTCTACATCCAATTCCTGACTTTTTCTCCTTCCTGGTCAGCCCATCCGCCGGCCGTTTTCGGCCCGATCAAAAGAAGACCACCTTCCTGTCGCCCGTTTGGGCCAGCATCTTTACAGCTATCGCGATCGCGTCGGCCTGGTCGTCATGCTCAGCATTGGGGAACGAGGCGAGTTCGGTCAGAAGAGCTTCGATCCAGCCGCCGCGAACGAGTTTCACCTTGCCGTCCTCGGCCCTCGGCGACCATGTCAGGGCGCGCGTCACCTTGTCGTTCGATACGGGCACGAGTTTGAAAGCGTGCTGCATCAGCCGGATCTCTCGGCGAATGTCCTGGACGATCGCCTTGCCGTGCATCGAATCCTCGATGCCGTGAATGGTGTCGCGTTCGCTGCGAATGCGTTCGATCAGGTAGCGCCGCTGCTCGGGATATTCGATCCGTTCGCGAAATCCGTCCGCAATGTAGAGGATCCCGTTCCCGTCCATTGCGACGCGAAAACTGGCTGTGTAATCGGCGGTCGTGCGGGTCGAGATCGCGAGGTCGTAACCGCGAAACCAACGCAGCCCCTTCGGCGCGGCATCGACAATGTCGCGAAACCATTCGCGTTTGAAGATCGCCCCCTCGGCCGGTGTCGGTCTCTGCTGATAAAGGGCCGAAAACGGATAGGTCCCGATCTGCGAACGGATGCCGGCCAGCTTCTCGGCATCGAACCGCTCAGGGCAAAGCGCGTCACCCGGCCGCCGCCAATCAGCCATTAGGACGGGGCCGCAAGCTGCGCGATCCTCCGCCGCCGAAGGCTGCGATCGCAATAGTTCAATTTCTCCGTCAGCCAACGCACCAGTTTGAGCCTCGGCCAATGCGGGCAGGTCGATGATCTCCCACACCTCGCCGCCCTCTTCCATCTGCTTCAGCAAGCGGCCCGCGAGGTCGTCTTCGTGCCAGCGTGTCTGCGTGAGAATGACGGCACCGTCGGCTTCGAGCCGAGTGTAGATGTCGTTGTTGTACCAATCCCAGACGCGCTCGCGATAGGTCTCGCTCTCAGCCTGAGCACGGTTCTTGACCGGATCGTCGATAATGACGAGATCGGCCCCGTAACCCGTCACTCCCGAACCGACGCCGACCGCTCGCAATCCGCCGCCCGCCGCCGTCCCCCAATCCTGGATCGAATTTGCGGGCCGCGAGGAGACGAATGGGAACATCGTCTGCGGCGATGCGACGCGGGGGATATGCGGGTAGATGACCCCTTCGCCCTTGCACGCGCTGCACGGCACCTTTCCGGCCGGCGGCGGCGCGTCACCGGCGCTCACGGCACGCTTCGCCCCGGCCGTCTCGGCAGTCGCCGGAGCGCCTTCTGCGGAAAGCGCCGCGTCCTCGGACAGAACGCGCCGGATGGCACGCGAGAATTTATTGGCAAGGTTTTGCGAATAGCTCGCCACGATCACCTTCATCTGCGGCCGGTGACGCAGGCGGTAGGCGGCGTAGTGGATGGTCAGCAGCTCGCTTTTTCCGTGGCGCGGCGGCATAAATACCATCAGCCGCTTGCAGCTGCCATCAGTGACGCGCTTCAGACGCTCGTAGATGTATAACTGGTGACGCCAGTCCCACGTCATTTTCGGCGAGACCTTTTTGAGCCACGCCTGGAAATCAGGGTCTTCGGGACTCGTCATCTCAGCCATCCAGTTTCGGCCGCCGGCCGTTCCGCCGGATGGCACTGACATTGCCGCGTGATGCGGACACAGCCTTTCCCTCGCCGACGCGCGGGGACCCGACACGGCTGAAGGCGACGGGGCAGACACATCCCAATCGACCTTGTCCCAGCCGCGCTCGACGATCCAGCCTGCGCGGCGGCCGCGGCCGCTCGTGCGCGGGTATAAGATGCGGCGTGAGAAATTGGCCCAGCCGCGATCGCGCATCTCTTTCTCGATCTGACGGTGATGGCGCCCGCGGTATTTGGCCATCAGCTCGTCAAAATCGGCGAGCCTGGCGGCCTCTTCTTGTCCCGGTAAAACATTCGTACTTGATTTTACAATGTTCATATGATACTTTGATACAACTGAGTGATCGCGGCGTCCGCAAAGGCCCCGCCGATAACCAGCCTAATACGACTCGCGAAGCAAGGAAAGCCAGGAATGCACAGAATTCACGTTATGTCCTACTTTTCACATTTTGTCTCACATTTTCGTGTGACAAATGTAACGCTTCGTCCACCATTCGGCCCGCTCTGCGCGGACATCTATTCCAACAAGAACAAGCACAAAAGACATGAAATACACAAAACGAACATTGGATTTGAACGCGCGGCCAAAGCTCCGCCTTTCTGAGGTCGAACGCCTCATTCGCACCCGACGCATCATCGTCCCGCCGCTCTCACGAAGGACCCTCGTCCGGCTCTGCGAGGTCGGCGACCTTCAATTCGCCCCGCGCCGAAACACCCGCGCCCCTTACCTGATCTTTGAGGATTCTTTCATAAAATGGGTCGAAGGACTCGACCGCGAAACATAGTTTCCGGTGCAGTATGAATCCTTAACTATCAGTGCTACGTGAATTTAATGCTTGTGCGCTATATGAAACGGCGCTATACTCGCGGACATATATCTCAAGCAATGTCTGGTTCGCGGGAGAAGCTTTTGTGCCCCGAACATCGGTGGTTCATATTTCCGGCCATCCTTTTTGGCCCGTAAAAACACTGGAGGAAAAGAAACTCATGTCTCGAACAGCATCCCTAAAACGTCGTATCGCGGTCATTATCGGACTCTTTGTTCTGATGGCAGCGGCCGTTGTTCTCCCGAGCCCTGTTGCAAAGGCATCCAATGCCGCAGCATTTGTCCCATTCCGGGCCTTGGTCCAGGGACTTTTTGTTTCCGCCGAACCCGCCTCCACGGGACCGGCAGGCGACGTATCTGCCGCGCTTACGAGCAACGTGCCCCTTTCCGTCGATATCCTCGACACGGGCTCGGGGAACGTATCACTGGCAACGCTCGGCGTAGCGGTCACGGAAAACTTTGACACCCTAGCGACCGGCGGCGACACTAATTCGGCTCTTCCAACAGGCTGGTATATTACCGAAACGGGCGGAGGATCTCGCGACAATGAACAGTACAGTGCCGATACGGGTACCAGCACCACAGGAGACACATATAGCTATGGTGCGGCCGCGGCCTCGGAGCGAGCACTCGGCGGTTTGAGAAGTGGGACACTGATCCCGGTTTTTGGAGCCAAATTCGTAAACAATACCGGCTCAACGATCACATCCCTCAATGTTTCGTACACGGGTGAGGAATGGCGCCTTGGAACGGCGTCCCGAACAGATAGCCTCGATTTTCAGATCGGTCTTGGCGCGACCGACCTAGCGACTGGTATTTTTACGAACGTGGACGCCCTGGATTTTATCACGCCGACAACAACCCCGGTCGGAGCGAAAGATGGCAATAGCGCCGCTAATCAAACGGTCATCGCCTCGACAATTTCAGGGTTGAGCATCCCTCCTGGTTCAACATTCCTCTTTCGATGGACAGACCCCGACGCTTCTGGTGCGGACGACGGTCTGGCCATCGACAACTTCTCTATAACTCCGGTGAGCTGTACGACCGATCCGTTAGTAAAGAACGCCAATGACAGCGGGGCCGACAGCCTGCGGCAGGCGGTGATCGATGCGTGCCCCGGCAGCACGATCCGGTTCGACGTGGACATGACTATCACGCTGACTTCGGGCCAGATCGTCATAGACAAGAACCTGACGATCACAGGTGCGGCAGGCGGATCAGAGCCTGAGCATACGGTCATCGTCGAAACCGACTTCAACAGCCGCATCTTCCTGATCGGGCCGGAGCCTACTCGGCCGGAAAGCGGCGAAGTCGCCTCAACCGTGGCAGCTACGCTTGAGAAATTGAAGATCACGGAAGGAATGGATTCATCCGGGGGCGGATGTATTTATCTCGGCGATCTGTCAACGCTCAATCTCAAGAACTCGACCGTGACAGAATGCGACACTGGCGGTGAATTGGGGGGCCGCAGGATGGTAGCAACCCGGCCTGAGGGCGGGTCGCCAGGAGGCGGGATCTTTGCGTCATCTGGGTCCACCCTCACCATCACCGACTCGACGATCTCGGACAGCTTCGCTACCAATGGCGCCGGGATCTTCACCGAGGGTTTATTAACGCTAACCAGATCGACTGTTTCGGGCAACTTTACGCTCGGGGGCGACGGCGGCGGCATCTATGTCGAGGGGGTTAGCTTCCGGCCCGAATCGCCGGGAGGTGCGTCGGGATTTGAGATGACCAACTCGACGGTATCGGGCAATTCGACTGACTCCGGGGGTACGATGCGGCCCGCGAGCTCAGCAGGGAACGGCGCCGGCATTTACTTCGATTCTCCGATGTCCGCCCTTATCCGAAGCTCGACGATCACTGACAACAACAGCCCGGGAAGCGATGGGGCAGGCATATTTATCGGCCTTCCAGTTAGGCCGGAGGACGGCGGCACGGCTCGGCCTGACGCAGCTAGTAACCCGGCCCTCCAAAATACGATCG
Source organism: Pyrinomonadaceae bacterium (assembly GCA_021463165.1). Lineage (GTDB taxonomy): Bacteria > Acidobacteriota > Blastocatellia > Pyrinomonadales > Pyrinomonadaceae > OLB17. The sequence continues at coordinate 43,778 of JAJTWY010000025.1, forward strand.
TTGCGAACAACACTAGTGGCAAGGCGGACGTAGAAGGGGTTTTCTCGACCGTCGGACACAACTTCATCGGTGATGTAGGCGATGCGACGGGTTTTGGTGCAGCCGACATCGTAGGCAACCTAATGGCCCCTAAGGACCCGAAGCTTGACGACCTGGACGATAACGGCGGTCCGACCGCGACGCACAAGCCGCAGCCTGGCAGCCCTGTTCTTGACCAGGGCCACAATAATGGACTCACAGTGGACCAGCGGGGCCTGCCGCGTCCGGTGGATGACCCGGGCATTATGAATGGTACCGGTGGGTCTAACGGAACCGACATCGGTGCATACGAGGAGCAGACGGTGACGCCTAGCTGTATCGTTGATCCGGTCGTGCAGAACGCAAATGACAGCGGAGCCGGGAGCCTGCGGCAGGCGGTTATCGATGCGTGTCCGAACAGCACGATCCGTTTCGCGGGCAAT
>JAJTWY010000026.1 GCA_021463165.1 Pyrinomonadaceae bacterium
CCGAGTGAGACGATCAACGGCGGAGCGGGCGGAGACACCGCGACAACGCTCACGATGGAGCAGATCCAGAAGATGACACCGGACCAGATCAACGAGAGAAACAATGCCGAGTTCGCGATCCAATTAAAATCGGTTGAAGAACGACTTGCGGCGGCGGTTTTGTCAAAGCTTGACAAGCGTACTGTGTGACTGCAAACTTAATTCATTGACATGACGATCAACGACCTCGGCCCCAGAGTTGTCAGTGTTTGGGAAGGCCTACGCCCGGTGACAAAAAAAATGCTTGTCGGTGCTCTTCAGGCATCAGGAACAGGCCCCATCTCCTCAAAGACCACAAAATTTCATTACGATGCCCACGCCGACTGGGAGGTCAGTCGTTTGCTCACCGCGCTCGATGAACAATCGAAAAATTCAGATTTTCGTAATGACAAAGAAAAACTGGGCGAGATAAAGCAGCTTGCTGATACGTGTGTTCGTGTCCTCGAAGCTCAATCGGCATCGGCCGAGGTCTTCATCCAGCTTGCCGAACGGGCTGTGAAAGAAAACGATTTCAACCGTCTCGACCGGTTGGCCGATCACCTTTCCGAAAGGTATTCCGCCGGAGAGATCGCTGAGATCGTTCGGCAAACCGAGATCCCGCAGATCCGTGCTATCGCCTACGAGACCCTTGCGATGATGCCCGTGCCGCAGATCGTTCCGCTTCTTGATGACCCGCTCTACTCGGGCATCGCAGCAGCGGCGCTCGAGCAAAAAGCATTTGAATTTGAATCGGACGAGGCTCGAGACCTGCTCGATCAGTTCGACGAGCCTTTGAACCACCAGGGACAATAGCTATTTTGTTTCCTTGCTCTGATCTTTCGGCTCTTTTCGGGGCCATTTGTTGCCAAAACCCCACCGAAACGGCGTCGGAAGCCAGGAAACGGCACCGATCCGAACACCGTAATACATCATGTTGGCGAGGACCTGTCGTTTCCATCCCTTCCCTTTCGAGAGGACGCAGGATCTAAGGCGCTTGTCGGCGGCCCTTCTCTCAGATAATGAGCCGCCGAAGTAATAATCCTTGTCGTGTTCAACGCAGCAGTCGGCATAGTTTCCGTCCGGAAACCAGGAGCAATTGTCGCTCTTGAATTCCTTGGGCATCACACGGCCTTCCGCCTTCTGCCCGAACGAACCCCCGGCACAAGCAAGTAAAACAAGAATGACAAGCCCATGCCTCATTAGGAGCTACATCGACACCTTATCCACCGCATCGTTTGAACGAAGCCGCGAAGGATACATTGGGAACCGCGCCGTTATCTCAGCCACTTCACGCTTAACGCGAGTCCTGACCTCGTCAGACTCCGGATCCTGAATAACCTCACCGATCATCGACCCGATCCTGGCCATCTCGGCCTCCTTCATCCCACGGGTCGTGAGAGCCGGCGTGCCGAGCCGAATTCCCGAAGCGATAAACGGCTTGTTCGTATCAAATGGGATCGTATTTTTGTTGACGGTGATACGTACCTCGTCGAGGGCCTTTTCAGCCGCTTTGCCGGTGATGCCTTTTCCGTCCATGAATACGTCAACGAGCAGCAAATGATTGTCCGTTCCGCCCGAAACGATCCGAAGCCCGGCGCCTTTCAGGGCCGAGACAAGGGCCTGGGCATTCGCAAGCACCTGCTGCTGATACGACTTGAATTCGGGCCTCAGAGCTTCGCCGAATGAGACAGCCTTGGCCGCGATGATGTGGACGAGCGGCCCGCCCTGAACCCCCGGGAATACGCGTCGGTTCAGGTCAGCGGCAAATTCCTCCTTGCACATCGCCATGCCCCCACGCGGCCCGCGAAGCGTCTTGTGAGTCGTGGTCGTGACGAATTCGCAATGCGGCACGGGCGACGGATGCAGCCCCGTGGCCACCAGCCCCGCGATATGAGCGATATCCGCCATAACCTTGGCACCGACCGACCGCGCTATCTCGCCGATACGCGCAAAATCGATCGTACGCGGATATGCCGACGCCCCGCAGATCAGCAGCTTCGGCCGCGATTCTTCGGCTATTCTCTGCAGCTCGTCGTAATCGATCTGCTCGGTATCCTTGTTCACGCCATAGTCAGCGACCCTGTAGTTGATGCCGGAAAAGTTCAGCGGATGCCCGTGCGTGAGATGGCCGCCGTGCGACAAGTTCATTCCGAGTATCTGGTCACCGTGCTCCAATGCCGTCAGCAGCACCGACATATTCGCCTGCGCACCGCTGTGCGGCTGAACATTTGCGTGATCGCATCCAAAAAGCTGCTTCGCCCGCTCGATCGCCAGATTCTCAACTACATCCGCAAACTCACACCCGCCGTAATACCGCTTGGCCGGGTACCCTTCGGCATACTTATTCGTGAACGCCGTGCCCATCGCCTGCAAAACCGCCTCAGACACAAAATTCTCCGACGCGATCAGCTCCAAACCGTCGGTCTGACGCCGAACTTCGTCATCTATGGCTCTGCTGATCAAAGGGTCGACGGTCGCAATATCAGCACTAAAGAAGTTTTCCATAATTGTTGAATAGCTAGGTCTCTGTTTACTCGTTCCTGGTAGAGTCGCGCCCCGTGAATACGCTCAAACAAAATAGCCCTGCTGCTCGTTTGTCGAGAACCCCGGCAGCATATCGATCCACGCAAACTCGTTCTTTGGATTATACAACCAATCTTACCGCCGTGCCTGTTATCGACAAGATTGAGCATCAAAACCCTGCCGAGCGCACGTCGAGTCGCCGGGTGGCCAAATCCGGTGACCAGGTGATCCTTACCGCGATATCATCTCAAAAAATTCTGCTTCACCGATGATCGCAACGCCCAAACTCTCCGCCTTCGTCAATTTCGATCCCGCATCCTCCCCGGCGATCACATAATCCGTCTTCTTGCTCACCGATGACGACACACGGCCGCCGCGGTCTTCGATCAGTTTGGCGGCTTCGTCACGGGTGTATTTTTCGAGCTTGCCGGTAAGGACGAAGGTCTTTCCGACAAAACGCTCATCGAGCGCCGCTGACGAGGCCTCGTCGATCGCCATCACGACGCCGGCCGCACGAAGCCTGGCAAGCAAGTCGATGTTCGCCGGTTCGCGCATCCACTTATATACGCTTTCGGCAACGGCAAGGCCGATCTCCGGAATGTCGTCAAGTTCCTGCACCGACGCCCCAGCCAGACTCTCGATCGAGCGGAAATGGCGGGCAAGCAGTTTTGCGTATCGCTCGCCGACGTGTCGAATGTCGATGCCGTAGAGCAAACGCTGCAGCCCCCGTTGCTTGCTCGACTCGATCTGATCGATAAGGTTCGTTCCCGACTTCTCGGCCATCCGTTCGAGCGAGGCGATCTGCTCGACCGTCAGGCTGTAAAGATCGGCAACATCGCCGACCCAGCCATTATCCACGAGAGTGTTGATCAAAACCTCGCCCAGCCCCTCGATATCCATCGCCTTCCGCGAAGCAAAATAACCGATGCGAGCCTTGACCTTCGCCGGACAGACATCGTTCACACATCGACGAACAGCCTCGCCCTCGGGACGAACGGCATCAGAACCGCAAACCGGACAGACCATTGGGAACGCGAACCGTGTCTCGCTGCCGTCGCGTTTCGAAGCAATTACCGACAGCACCTGCGGGATGATCTCGCCGCTCTTTTCGATGGTTACATAGTCGCCGATCATTAGGTCGAGCCGCTTGATCTCGTCCTCATTGTGCAGCGATGCACGTGAAACGGTCGTTCCGGCGAGCAACGTGGGTTCGAGATGGGCTACCGGGGTTAACGCGCCGGTCCGGCCGACCTGGATGCCTATCCCAAGAAGGCGCGTGGTTGCCTGTCGTGCGGGATATTTATAGGCGATCGCCCATCGCGGTGCTTTGGTCGTAGCACCAAATTCCTCTTGCAGCGCGGTCGAATTGACCTTCACAACCACTCCGTCGATCTCGTAATCGAGTGTATCGCGGTGTGTTTCCATCTCGGTGATGAAGGCAACAAGCTCCTCAAGATCACGGCAAACGCGTCGATTCGGGTTAACATTGAAGCCATTTCGGCCGCACCACTCAAAAACCTCGGCGTGTGTTGCAAACATCTTCGACGCTCCCGTATATGCGTCGTATGGAAACATATCCAGCCGCCGCGAAGCGACAATTTGCGAATCAAGCATCCGCAGGGTTCCGCTCGCACAGTTCCGCGGATTGGCAAAGGTCTTCTCGCCCTGCATTTCAAGTTCGGCGTTGATCCGCGCAAACTGTGTACGCGACAAAAATACTTCCCCGCGGACCTCGGCATGAGCCGGCGCATCTGCTTTCAGCCGCAGCGGCACCGAGCGTATCGTTTTCGCATTTTGCGTCACCTCGTCACCCTGCTGACCGTCACCGCGAGTCGCTGCCGTGACCAAGATACCGTCCTCGTAATGAAGCGAAACGCTAAGTCCGTCAATTTTGAGTTCCGCCACATATTCCAGTGTTCGCCCCTCAGCCAGCTTTGCGCAGCGCTCGGTAAACGCCTTCAGATCGTCGAGGCTGTACGAATTATCGAGCGACATCAGAGGCACAGTGTGGGTGAATGGCCGTAGGCTGTCGGCCTTGCCGCCGACACGCTGCGTCGGGCTATCGGGCGTGATGAGGTCGGGGTTCTCGGCCTCGAGCTTCTTCAGCTGTTCGAGAAGCGCGTCGAACTCAAAGTCCGATATCTCGGGCTCGGCCTTCTGGTAATAGAGCTCGTTGTGCCGCTCGATCTCGGCCCTAAGCTGTTGTATTACTTCGTTTACGCTCATTTGTCGTTCATAAACCCCGCGATCAGCCGATGAAAATGATGCGTTCCCTGCTCGCGGCTCGGCGAATATCGGCCGCGGTCGTAGAACCGTGACCTGATCCCCTTTTGGACACTTTCGACCACCGCTTCGTCTTCCATTTCAACCGCGTGGAGATCGGCACCGGCGCCTTTTTCGAGCAAGTCCTCGTCGCGAACGTATGTGAGAAACTCGACCGATGTTTTTTCGTGCGTGATCGGCCGGACGACGTTGACCGAGATCCCCCATGGATAGAAGTTGAACATTAAGTTAGGAAAGATGAAAAGGTAGCGAGCCTCCACCTGAGCCGGAGCGGCCCGTTCTTTCGACACGCCATAGGCGGTTTGCACGCTCGTATGACCGAAGAGATCAGTCGAATACGACCCATAATCCACCACGGCGTTCAAACCTTTGTGTACATACGGAATGTGAAAGCCCTCAAGATAGTTCTCACAATAGAGAGCCCAATGTGCATTGATCTCGTACTCGCGTCGCGCCGTCATGGCCAGTCCCGAAGTGGGAGCGGCATCGAACAAATGCTCCACGCCGTCGATCCACTCAGAAAATCCGGTCAACGGCGCAACTGACGTGAAAAGAAAGCCGCCCACCTCGGCAAATGGCAGCTTGGTAAGGTTGTCCGCCTCGCTTGGGAAATCCTCAACATCGTCAAACTCCGGCATCGAGATCATCCGCCCGTCGAGTGCAAAGCGTCGCCCGTGATAGCGGCATCGGATCAGATCAGCCGAACAAGGCCCCTCAACCAGGATCTTGCCGCGATGAGTGCAGACGTTTGACAGACAGGTGATCCATTCAGAGGTCTTGACGATCACGACCGGCTCATCGAGCACTCCCGGCAGCACCGTCATCGGGGTCAGATCGCCGAGATCGTCAGCCTTTCCGGCGAACTGCCATGAACGTGCAAAGATCCTCTCCTTCGACAGTTCAAAATAGGCCGGATCAGTGTAGAAATCGGCAGTCAGCGTTCTCGCCTTTCGAGTGTCGGGATCAATATGAAAACTCATCTCTTCAGCCCGATTCAGTCTTCGTACAAAAGATATGCGGGTTTTACGTTGTCACGGCGAAATCCTCGGGCGACGAGCCCCTTCGCGAAGGCCGCCTCGAATTCATTCCTGATGCGGATCTGTTCCGCAAGCGCCCCTTCCGCTCCTTGCTCAACGAAGGAATACCAGTCCGGCATTATCTCGATCACCGCGGCGATCTCTCGTGTTTCCTCAAAACCCTCGCCGGCCGCCAGTGCTTCGACCTTTGGGCTCGAAAGGTGCCATTCAGCAAATAGCCGGTCGCTGGCAAGGCCTATCTTCTGCCCGGGTGCGGTCGTGTAATCGACCCCGTAGAAGTTAGCCTCGTACTGGCTGACACTCGCCCCGAGTTTCTCCAAATTGAAGTAGGCGTTGCGGGCTTTCACCGGCTCGAACGTCCATTTCACATACTTGACACCAACGGCCAAGGCCCGTTCCCGTTGGGCCCATTTCAGCCGTCGGCCAATTCCATAGCTCTGATAGGCAGCATCTACCGCGGTCATATGCGAATAGAATGCCCGCTGGCCCCGCATGAAGGCAGGCAGGCTAAGAACAAAACCGACCATCCTCTGGCCATCAAAAGCGCCGAGCGTAAATCCGCCGGCATTTCGCGTCACGATGAGGTGCCGAACCGGCGAAAGTTCGACCTCGGGAAGGGCAAAGACCTCACGTTGGAGCTGTACGCATTCGGCGAGCTCGGCGAGTGTTGTACACTCGCGAATTTCTATTTGTTCATCCATCGAGTTGATAACCCACGATCCGAAAAAAATCGTACCAAATGCAAAAACGAAACGCGAAAAATCGCTTAACATTTGCGGGCCTCGTCTGCTATATTGTATTTGGCCTTGGTTGCTCCCAGCACCCCGCCGTACCTTCGCTCAAAAAAGATGACGCCGCAATCCGCTTTGGAAGTAAATGGAGCGTTATTGAACCATCCGTTCGCTGAACTGCTCGTCGAGATCGCGCATGCGCGGCTCAATGGCTCGCTGCGTGTGTCGAGCGGCGAGAAGAAGTGCGTCGTTTACTTCAAAAGCGGCCAAGTGGCATTTGCGGCATCCAATTCCCGCTCGACGCGGCTATACGAGATGCTGCTCGCGAAAGGAAGGTTGAAAAAAGAGGATCTTGCGCAGATCCCGAATTTTTCGAACGACTTCGAGATCACAAAGTTTTTGGTCAGCAAGGCTATCCTTTCGCAGTCGGAGAGTGACCAACTGTTTCGCGACCAGGTTTTAGCGATCGTTCTCGACCTTCTCGTTTGGCCGTCGGGTGAATGGGTCTTCAGCCCGCTCGCACGGATCCGCGACGGTCTCGCCTTTGAGATCGAGTTAACTGGCCATCTGCTCAACTACAGCCGCTGCCTTAGCGAAAGCGAAATCCTGAATCGTTTTCGAACATTGGATGAGACCTTCCGTCGGACCGAGAAGACCGGGACCGATTTCGATCTAACGATGGAGGAAGGGTTCATTCTATCGCGCCTCGACGAAGGCCCGCTCTCGGCGTCGGAACTGATCACGTTGTCGACGATGCCCGAGGCAAAGGTACTGCATTCGCTTTATACTCTGTGGCTCGGAGGACTGCTGATCCGCGGCGATTGGAATCCGGCTTTCACCCCGCATGTCGTTGCCGCGATCAAGAACGCAAGGCTCGAATTGCGCGCAGAAGCACGAGCCGACGCAAAACCCATCGCGGACATCAAGCCGGAGCCAACCCAAAAGCCGTCGCAGGAACAAAATCCCCAACCTGCGGCAGCTGTGCCTCAAGAGATCTCGCTGGAAGACTATCTTGACCGCGTTGAAAACGCGGCAACCTATTACGACATCCTCGGCGTTGACGTGAAAGCCGAGGCCGACGAGCTAAAGCGTGCATACTTCCACCTCGCCAAGAATTTCCATCCTGACCGTTATCACGCCGAGGGCGGCGTCACCCTCAAGAGGATCCAGCAGGCGTTCACTCAGCTAGCCCAGGCGCACGAAACGCTCAAGAGCGCCGAATCACGCGAAGTTTACGACTATCGCGTCAGAAAGGAGCTTGAGAAACGCGAAAGGCGAGAGGAATCCGGCGAAACGGGAACGCAGCAAATGCAGCGAGAACAGGCGACCGAGAATTTCGACCGTGGATTCAGCCTGTTGATGGAGAATGACCCGGCTTCCGCTCTCCCGTTCCTGGCCAGGGCAGCCCATTTCCAACCGCAGAATGCGCGCTATCGTGCATTTTACGGCAGGGCCCTCGCCTTCGATGAAAAGAGCCGCTTCAAAGCCGAGGCAGAATTCCAGGCCGCTCTTAAGATCGACCCGAACAACCCGACATTCCGCATCATGCTCGCCGAATTCTTCCTTCAGTTCAACCTCAAGAAACGTGCTGAAGGCGAATTGACTCGCCTCCTCGCGATATTTCCAAGTAATCGCGAAGCGAAGGAACTGCTCGAGCGGGTAAGAAATAGCTAGGCCCCGATCAAACCCTGCAAGGCCGGACGGATAAAATCAGGCTCCCGCTTGAAACTTCATTCTAAAACAGGCGAAACTATTTAGCGTGCAGAGTATTTTCGCCAACAGCACCGAAACCGATCAAGATCTGCTCAAGATAGCGGCAAAGATCGATGAATTCGAGGGCTATCACAGCGCGCACGGCCAGCGCATCGCCGCTATCGCCGATGTTATCGCGTCACACTTCAACCTCGCTTCGCGCGACCGCTTCTTTCTGCAGCAGGCCGCCCTCGTCCACGACATCGGCGAGATGCATATGAATCGCGAGTACATACGCGTGCCGAGGAAACTTAGCGACAGCGAAAGGCTCGATCTCCAGCGGCATCCGGTCATCGGCGAACAGGAGGCCTCGAAGCTCGGCCTGCCTCGAGGCACACAGCTTATTATTCGCTGGCACCACGAATGGTGGAACGGATCAGGTTATCCCGACGGGATCGAAGCTGAAGAGATCCCGCTGGCCGCGCGCATCCTGCGCGTATCCGACACCTACGCGGCATTGACCGCATCGCGGCCCTTCAGAGGAGCAATGTCTGCCGATGATGCCGGGAAATATCTTATCGAATGGGCCGGAATAGAATTTGACCCGACCGTCGTCAAAGCATTTAAGGCGGCCGCAGAGAACGCGCGGGCCAAAGCGGCCCAGCAAACGCCGCAGACGATAGCCACCTGATCTAACCTATGCACGGCCAAACAAAGATCTCACCAAAAAGCTGGCTCGCTTTTGACCTCAACGTCCTGAGGCGACTGACATTCTCGTCCGTTGCCCTGCCCTTTGCTGAGCAAACGGCGTTGGGAGCATACCTTAAACGATGGAATGCCGGCGTCTCGGCGAATGATCCATTGCAGTTCGCGTATATTCGAGCGCTGTGCCGGATACAGAACCATGCCGAGAAGCTAGAACAAACGGACGTTGACACGGTCCTCGAGGATGCCTACGTTCCGGGCTATCGGCCCGACAATGAAGCACTTGTTGCATGGTTCGGCGAAACAGATGCGTGGTGGTTCGACAATGTCAAAAGGAACATCGACCGCCTTCAGACGCCCGTCAAGAAAGCTCTGGCATCGACGATCGTCCTCGCGACCGGTGATTATGCCCTATCGTTTGACAAGGATACGCGGGAACTTCGCCAGCCTCTGTCGAATGTGTTTCGGCGGCTTTGGACCGTTCAGCCGTCGCCCATAGACAATGGCCGCGACAATCCGTGTTCAAACCGCATCGCGGACGATTTCGTGGCGGAAACGCAATCGGACCTTATGTTCCTGAGGCTCCCGCACCCGCACGCGCACACGCACCGCACCCATCTCGGCCGCGCCGCCTGGCGCGAAGAGTGGATCCGTGGAGGCGACAGCTTCTGGCCCGAACTCGAGGGACAGCTCCACGGCAGGCTCGGGGCCGCGACCGAAACCAAATCGCAATACCTGCATCTGCTCGAAGAAACGCTTCGCCGCGCATCCCATATCAAGAAATGGGCCATTGCCCACATTGAGGACGGATTTATACAGACCCAGGATATCGCGGACACTATCGCCTCGATCCGTCGCGTCGATACGGTATTTACAAAGGATTTTTCCGAATTGACGGGCACCAAAGCGGTCATCATTACCGCATGATCGCTTACCATAGCGTACGCCGGTCGGCGCGGCTATCGGGCGGATTCACGTCGATCCCAGTTCAACATCTCCGCCGGCTGACGCCGAAGGTTCTGCCTTTTCCCTGACAAACCACACGACCCCGGCCATCGCCGACAGGATGCCGGACAGCACCGTCAGCGTCTGCGGCGTAATGTAGTACATCAGTTCGCTCGAAATATAGCTCGAAAGGCCGAACATCGTCAGTTCGGCGCCGCGGTCAAGCGTCGAGATACGGCCTCGGATGTGATCGGGCAGACTTCGCTGGAACATCGTCTCCTGGACGGCATATTCGACGCCCACGATCGCCCGCGAAACAAATGCAATGGTCGCGAACAGCCACAATGTCGGCGCCGCCCCGCCCGCAGCAAAGAGCACTCCATGAGCTATCAATGCCCAGCCGATGAACCAATGGTTTATGCCCTTGCGGTCGAGATATATTGACGCCCGACGGGCGATCAGCATTCCAAGCGCGAGGCCGAAACCGGTCGCGGTCCACATCATCGCGACGGCGACATCCGGGTTCCATTTCTCTGTCTCGGCAAAATAGACACCGCCTAGCCGCTCGAAAATAACATTGATCGACCCGCCGCCCGTTGCCCATATGACGTTCATGATCAGGATCGTGAACGCGAAATGATTCTTGACCGTGTAAACAAGGCCTTCGCGGAGCTCGGTCAGGAACGGGTCGCGCTCGGCCGGCGTCACGTAATTTGGCTGTTCCGAGGGCGGCGTCCGGCGGCGTCGAAGACTAAGGGACGACATTCGGGCACCGGTCGTTTCGTCGCGAGTGGCTTCCTCCGGGATCAGCCATACCGTGTAGGCCGAGACCACGAACGACGCGGCGTTGATGATGAAAGCGACCTTGTAGCCGAACGCATACGCCGCCCACCCGCCGAGGGCCGACCCTATCGCCATCAGCAAGAATCTCGTCGAGAAAAGCAAGGCCGTCGCGGCCAGCAGGCCTTCTTTTCCTGCGAGATTCGGCGCCGCAGCGTTCTTTGCTCCGTCGAAGAATGCTCCGAAGAAATGGAGCAGAACGGTGGCGAGATAGGCGATCCAAAGATCGCCCGGATCGCTGACCAGCAAGAACGACAGTGCGATGACGGCCCGCAAAAGGTCAGTCCATATCATCACCTGACGCCGCGAAAATCTATCAACGAACGTTCCGGCGATCGGCGAGGTGAGAGCGAAAGGAAGCAGCCTCGCAACAAAAAATAGGCCGGCAGCCGTCGGCGAAGCATCCGAGACCATCCGCACCAAGCCCAGGCCGGCAATAAAATTGAACCAGTTACCAAGCTCTGAGATGAATTGGCCTATGAGCAGATTGCGGAAATTCCGGTTCCCGCCGATCAACTCGCCGTAGGTCAGCGAATGCATCTAGATAGAATAGAGGTTTGAGATGGGTTTGTCAGACTCAGCCTCGGGGTGTTATCGCGACCAGCCCCGAGGGTGCACAGCAGACGGCCTTCAGCTTCTCGCGGTCTTCGTTCATCACGGGGTCGTTCTCGAGCAGCTTCATCGTGGAATCGAAGACCGCCTTTGCGTCAGGGTCGATCGGTTCGCTGATGCGGTAATGCATCCACTTGCCATCGCGGCGGCTCGCAACAAGCGAGGCCCTTTTGAGATAGGCCAAATGGCGAGAGATCTTTGGATTATTCGTTCCAAGCGCCTCGGCAAAAAAACAAACGCAGACCTCACCTCCGCGCATCAGGTTCAGCAAACGCAGCCGCGTCCTGTCCGCAAGGGCCGAAAAAAACAACTCAGGATCGAAACCATTCCTACCCGCCATGAAAAAAATTATAGCATATTACATTTATGGCTTGACATAATTGTTTGGAGCATCTATTCTCTGGAATACAATTACGGCTATGCGTAATTGATATTAACAAAGGAGATCTTAGACAATGAACGCGATCAATACCTTAAAAGCTCATCTCGCCCTGAACGTCCGCGATGTTGAAAACAGCATCGATTTCTACAAACGCATGCTTGGGATCGAGCCGAGCAAGGTCCGCACCGGCTACGCAAAGTTCGATGTACAGAACCCACCGCTCAACCTGACACTCAACCAGGTTCCCTTTACCGGTCAGGGTGCGCTGTCCCATCTCGGAATTCAGGTCGCCACGACCGATGACGTCCTCGCACTAAAAGCTCGCTGGGAAGAGCAGGGACTGATCCCGCGTGACGAAATGGGAACCACGTGCTGTTATGCCGTTCAGGACAAGACGTGGGTCAAAGACCCCGACGGTAACGAATGGGAAGCCTTCGTCGTACTCAAGGACAACCTGCCCGAAGGCACGATGAACAGCAACGACGGCGCGTGCTGTGTACCGGCATTTGTCGGCATCGACGGAAAGCCCGCGGATGTCAAGACAGCTTGCTGCTAGTGCCGGAGGAGCCTTGAATGCAATTACGAGAAAAAATGCTCACCAGAAACGACCGAAGCTGTCCGCTAAGAAGCGACTGCCGCCGCGAATCCGACCGAAACTTTTTCGGCAGTCTCTTTGAAAAAAACTGGGAGGTTCTGGTGATAAAAACAAACGAACGTACCGGAAAAGCGGACTGGATGACACTCTGCTGCGAGGCGGCGGAGGCCGTCTTCCCGGAAGAGTGGCATAAGCGGCCAGTTTTGGCCTGTTGCTGAGCAAAGTTTCCGAGAAAAAGCGCTTGACACACGTGTTTTATTTATGCTACATTCTTGCATCTGCTAGACGCTATTTGACAATTTAAAAGGCGGGAGGCATCGGGTGTGCGGACCGATGCCTTGAGTTCCAACATTAGTTTTACGGTTTTAGGCGGGTGAGATCGTTGAACTAAAGAAAAGAGACGCGAATTAGGGAGTCATCAGGCCTATCTCCCTTATCTCGTTTCGAGGCTCCGGCCTCTCAGCTCTCGAGCGTTTGAAGCCTGCCGTCTGCAGAGGTTAGATCATCGGATGCCCTCTTGCGGCGACGCAGAAACGCGGCCAGGCGGCGAAGTGCGAGAGCAACCCCGGTGTAAGTAAGCACTGCTCCGCCGATGCAGGCGACGAATCCGATGAACTGGCCGATCAATCCGAATGATTCGCCCGTGTGCATAAACCGCATCCAGGAACGAACTTGTGACGCGCTCGTCTTTTCGGCATAAGGCTCCCATTTAACGGTCTCGGCGGTCGCCGCGTCGAGATTGAGTGTTCCGCGGCCGAATTTGTTCAGAGCCGTCCCTTCGTCGATGGTGAATGTCGCCTCGGTCGTCAGGGGCAGCCGAAGCGAGATCGATCGCCAGGTGGTGACGCGCTGCTCGGCACGGCTCCAAAGCTGGTCGAGGTTTGCCGGCACAACGAACGGCGCAGGCGTTTGGGACGCGCGATCTGGTGACGCGGCCGGTTTCGGCGGTTCGTCGCCGGTGAAGGTAAAGATCAGGTTCGACGCCCACTGGTACGAGATAACGGCGGCGGTTACGGTCAACACGACCAGCACGAGCGACGTCCAAAAACCGATCGTCGTGTGCCAATTCAAGTCCCTCGCCTTGGCTCTCGATGTTTTCCGAAACCACGCTCTCGGGCGTACGCTCTTCCACGTAAGTTTGCGTGGAAACCAGATGTAAATTCCCGTAATTGCAAGCCCGAGGAACATCAGGTTGCACGCGCCGGTGATCGCCTTTCCGATCGCACGCTGATCGCCCGACATCACCAGCCATCGGTGGAGGTCCGTATTGAACCGGAAAAACGAGCGCGTCACCGAACTTCCCGAGCCGGTGATCTCTCCGGTGTACGGATCGACGAAGACCGAGCCCGCGCTTCCCAGGCCGACGGTCACCGCCGCCGCAGGATCGTTTTGGGACGCAAACGAGGTCGGTCGAGAATTGGCACGCGCCGCCATGACCTTTCCCAGGATCGCCGATGTCGAAAGCCTCGTGTCGCCGATGGTGACGCGCCGCTGGTCTTGCTCGACCCATTCGAGGATATTCTTCTCAAAAGAAAGTGCCGCGCCGGTGACGCACATGATAAAGATCACGATCCCGCCAACGATGCCGAGCACGAGGTGGAGCCAAAAAATGATCTTTCGAAAGATTCTCATTCTTATCTTTGTACTGATGTTCGAGGTTTGAACCTCAAACCTAATGCACCACCGCAGTCACATAGCTGTCGGCATCGTGATCGATCAGGTCGAAGACCGAATGTTGCCTGGCCGGCCACGTCGAGTAATTGATATCAACTACGGCGTCGGTGAAATCGACGAATTCCTCGCGGCTGAAGTTCAACACCATTTTGCCGATCGACATATGCACTACCCTGCAGCCGCCGCAGTACCACAAATGCACGTTCGCCACATTTCGCACCGGTTTTGCCGTTCGTGTGATCTGCATATCTTTCTATCTGCCGCGTTCAAAATTCCATCTGAGTCCAAGTCGAAATGTACGCCCGGCTTCTGGACGGTAGATGGTAAGCGAAGTTCCGGTGTTCGGGTCCTGGTCGTTGAGGATGTTGTCGACCGAACCATAAACATCGAATCCCTTGACCAGGCTCTTCGATGCATAAACATCCCACAGCTCAAATCCCGGAACGCGGACCGTTGCCGAATTCCACCAGCTGCTGAAGAAAGTTGCCCTCACATTTGCATTCAGCCCGAGCCGCGCGTTGTCGTAGGCCAGTTTCGCAAATCCGTGATGCTTATGTCGGTTCGTGAGATTTGGGTTGACGAGGTTCGGAGCTTTGTCCTTAGCATCCAGGTATGTATAGGCCGCACTTACCGAAAAGCCATGCTTCAGGACGTATCCGGCATCAAATTCGAGGCCCTGTGTGTAGATGCTTGCGAGATTCTGATAGACAAAGAGCAGTCGGTTGTATGTGATATAGGGCTTGATCACCGGGTCGATGCCATTCGCCGCCAGCAGCGTATCGACATTAGCAAGCGTTACCATGCCGAGGCTGCGCGAGTTGATCAGATTGCGAACATCGTTGCGGAAGAGATTGACGCCGAAGCGAGCTCGTCTCTTAAATGCATTGAATTCGCCCCCGACCTGCCACGACCCGGAATGCTCGGGAGCAAGGCCGGGATTACCGATCACCTGGTAGCCGAACAGCGCATTGCCGAACCGATATCGAAGCTGTCCGAGATCGGGCGCCCTGAAGCCTCTTCCCCACGACGCTCGCAGACTGGCAAATTCATTCAGACGGTAGTTCAGGCCGAATTTCGGCGAAACCGCCGTGCCGAAGATCGAATGGTTGTCCACACGCCCGCCGATGGTCAGCGTCAGCCGGTCGAGAACATTGATCTTGTCCTGAAGCCAGAACACACGAGTGTCGGCTTCGCCATGATCGTCCTGCAGCCGATTGAGGCCGCTGTAACGATTTGTCGCGAATTCCGTTCCGACCTGAAGGAAATGCCGCTCGCCGATGATCCGCGAAAGCGTTGCGTCAAAACGCCCGAACCGTTCAAAAAGATTGCCGTCTGGCAGGGACAGGCCGCTCGGGTACGCGTTGCTGAAATTGAGTTCGTCGAACCGCGAGAAATTGCCTCGGATCTGCAGATTGGTCCGCCCATCGATCGCCCAATCGGCCGAGGCGCCGAAGTTGTGAGCGTCGTCCTTGATCCGGCTCGTTTGCTGGCCGCTCATATTGCCCGGACTTGGTTCACCCACGACGCGGCCGAGCGATTCATTCCAGTAGCTGTTTGCGAAGGCGGTCACCGCAAAGTTGTCGGCAAACTGATACTTGAGCTTTCCAAAACCGTCGTAACGATGATAACCAGAGCCTTCAGCAGTAAAAGTCGCCGGATTGAGGTCGAACCCATTGTTCTTATGCCGCTCGAAGCTGAAGATGCCGCTCAGTCTGTTGCGTGCGAACCCGACAAGTCCGCGGCCGTCGAAGATCCCAAAGTTCCCTGCCGACGCCTGAAACGAAGCGGTCAACGGTGCCATCTGTTCTTTCGTTCGCAGGTTGATCACGCCGCCGATGGCGTCCGACCCGTAAAGCGCACTCGATGCACCTTTGACCACTTCAACGCTCTCAAGCCGGCCCGTCGACTGGCGGTCGAGATTTATTATGCCGCTCTTGACACCCCGCGCGCCTATCAGCGGCTGACCATCGAGCAGGACGAGCACTTGTCGCGAATCGATCCCCTGGATCTGCTCACCCGTGACCGGAGTCGTTTCCGATCCTCTTCGCGTGATCACGCCGGGCACCTCGCGAAGAGCCTCGCCGACCGTTTCGTAACCTGTGTTCTTAAGGTCGGCGGCGGTCAGGACATCCACTTTGGTATTGAGGCTCTCGCGGAGTTCCTCCTGTCGCGAACCGGAATGGACCGTCACCTCCTCATTGATGATCGATGGCGCAAGCGTAACGAGAACCGTCGATCCGGCCGCCACAGTCTCGCTCTTGCGTGCAAAGCCTCCGGCCAGTGCAATGATCTCGTATTCGCCGGGCACAACGCCCGTGAAGCTGAAATCACCTTCGCGATCAGCGGCCGCCACTCGCTCCATGCCCGTGGCTCTGCTGCGAAGAATCACCGTCGCTCCCGGAACCGCCGCGTTGGCAGTGTCCTGAACACGGCCTGAAATTATGGTTGATTGTGCGTGCCCGGAAAGGGCAAAAATGATCGTAAATAAAAATGCCAGGATCGGCTGTTTGCCGGCCATATCGATACTCCTATGCTTGCGTATCGTGGCCCGCGGAACTACACTTCGAGTAGTTCGCAGCCGTGATACGCTGTTGAACTCAAATACGGCGGCACGTCAAATGGTTTTCGCAGGCCCTGACGTGCCGCTTTTCTTAAACTGTCTGCGCAATAGACCTATCTACCTGAGCAGACGAAAAATATTCGGCAAATGCGTCGAACGTATCTCGCGCCGCCTGAACGATGGCCTCATCATCGCCATTTTGCTCGGCAAACGCCGTGATCGCAGCGCCAAACTTCTTCCACATTGGCCCGACCTGATCGCCGTAACTGTTGAAGAACGAACAGCCGCTCCCATTATCGATCCCAAGGTGCTGTTTCAAATGCCGTGTAATTATCTGTCCGCCGAGCGTCGCACCTTCGAGAACATAGAGGGTTCCGAACGCCTTCGCCGGCGAGTCAATTTCGGGCAGGGCGGTCAATACCGGAGCGATCTGGTCCCGGCTATTGAATATCCCAAGTTTCTTCAGGTCGGCTTCGAGCAGATGCGTCTTCAATCTCGCCGTCAGGTCGAAGCCGGTCGATTCAATTCCCGAGCCGACAAACTTCGGTTCGATCGCTCGATAGAACTGATAAAACCTTGCCAACAACCGCTCATATGCACCGCGGGTGAATCCGCTTTCCATCACATTGACAACCTTTTCCAGGTTCTCATGCTGGTCTCGGGTCGATTCTTTAAGTTTCGCGAGGATCATTGATTAAATGTTAATGAAAGTCATTTTCATTAATAATGATATTTGAACCATGGCAGCATGTCAACTAAAGAATGAATTTTTTCAATATCGGTCGAGAGAATGGATGCAGAAACCGAGCTGCTGAAAGCTGACAGCCGGAGGCAAAAAAAGCGAAAGAGGCAATATCAGCTTTCGGCAAGCGGTTTCAGGTGGTTGGTCTGACTAGCGGCCTGTGAAATTTGGCGGCCGCTTTTCAAAAAAGGCAGCAACGCCCTCTTTGAAATCAGCAGACTTGCCCGATTCGATCTGGCATTCGTGTTCGAGTGCGAGCTGGGCCGCGAGATCGTTCGAGGATGTGGCGTTCATCATTTGCTTGATCCGCCCGATCGCTCCGGTCGGCCCGGCGGCGAGTTTTGCCGCAAGTTTGAACGCCTCGGATTCTAGAAGATGCGGCTGCACGACGTGATTGATCATGCCGATACGCAGGGCCCGTTCGGCGGAAATTGCATCGCCGGTCATAAAAAGTTCGGTCGCGATCTTTTCGCCTACAGCCCGCGGAAGGAAGAACGTACCGCCGCAATCCGGCGACAGCCCGATTCGCACAAATGCCTCACGGAACGAGGCATCGTCGGCAGCGATCACGATGTCACACGCGAGCGCAAAATTGACACCGGCTCCCGCGCAGACGCCGTTTACCGCCGCGATAACAGGAACCGGAATTTCGCGGATAAGACGGATCACACCGTGCAGTTTACCGAGCGGTTCTTCGAGAAACGCCTCGATGCGGCCTTCCCTTTCCCACATCGACTGCATCTCGCGCAGATCGCCGCCTGAGCAGAACGCCCGTCCGCTGCCGGTAAGAACGATCGCTCTCGCACCATCGAGTATCGTTCGCCGAAACGCCGAATCAAGGTCCGCCATCAACTGTGAAGAGAGCGCATTCAGCGCATCCGGCCGGTTCATCGTAACCGTCGCAACGCCGTCTTTTAGTTCGTACTTTACGGTCTCAAGTTCCATACGCGTTCCCCCTTATTTCTGCCTTTTTTACGATCATTTCTTTAAGCGTGTCTCGCACGCGAACGACTTGCCTCGTGACAGTCTTTGCACATCACCGAACGCCCGACTTTAGGCTGGAACGGAACAGTATCGTGCTTTCCGCAGTTATCGCATACGATCTCGTACCGCGTCGGCGCGTCGGGCCTGAGAGCAGCTTTTTTCGAGCGGCACCTCGGGCATCGCTGTGGCTGCATCATGTTCCGCTGGTAGAACATTTCCTGCTCTTTCTCAGTAAAGTGAAAGATCTCTTTGCATTGGACACACGGAATTTCAACATCCGGCATAGAATATCACCTCCAAAAGGGCATGTTTGACGGTTGATACCGCAATACTAGCATAGAGCTACGCATTTGGATAAAGGCAGCGGTCGATGACTTTCGTGACGCGTGAAAATACTCTATATTTGCTGTCCTATGGAACAGAAAGCGACAGAATTCTTCCGCTGGGAAGATATGCCGAAAGAGAAGGTCACGGATATGCTCGATCGTCGCCTGATAACCGGCGAACGCATGATGCTCGCCCACGTCTATCTAAAAAAGGGGTGTATCGTGCCGCAGCACTCCCACGAGAATGAGCAATTGACCTATATTCTCGACGGAGCACTCAAGTTCTGGATCGGCGAGGAAATGCGCGAACAGATCGTCCGGGCCGGCGAGGTCCTCGTGATCCCGGGCAATGTTCTGCATAAGGCCGAGGCGCTTGAGGACACGCTCGACGTCGATATCTTCAGCCCGCCGCGGCAGGATTGGCTGGATAAGACGGATGATTATTTGAGGCAGAAGTAATGGATCTGGGCTTGCGAGAAAAGGTCGCTCTCGTCTGCGCGGCAAGCCGCGGGTTGGGCTTTGCGGTGGCGGATGAATTGGCCGCCGAAGGTGCACATTTGGTTATCTGCTCGCGTGGGCAAGATGGCATTGAAAAAGCGGCCGGATCGATCAGAACGCACGGAACGGAAGTTGTCGCCGTCGTCGCGGATATCGCCGATCCGGCCGATCTAAAACGTCTATACGACAGGGCCATCGCACAATTTGGCAGGGTCGATATCCTCGTGACGAACAGCGGCGGGCCGCCGGCCGGGCAGTTTGATTCGATCGATCGCTCCGCCTGGGATGCCGCGGTCAGCTTGCTGCTTCACAGTGTCATCGACCTCACGCGGATGGTCCTTCCGGGAATGAAAGAGAGGAAATGGGGCCGCATACTCAACATCACCTCGATAGCGTCGAAACAACCCGTCGATAACCTGATGCTCTCAAATTCGCTGCGGGCGGGCCTGACCGGTTTTGCCAAAACCCTGGCGAACGAGGTCGCCGCCGATGGCGTGACCGTCAACAATATCCTGCCCGGCTACACTCGAACCGAACGGCTGGAAGAATTGATCGAATTTATCGGCCGGAAAGAAGATATCTCGCCGGATGACGTGAAAGCTCGCTGGCACGCTGAGATCCCGATGCGGCGGCTCGGAGAACCGCGTGAGTTCGCGGCCTTGGCGGCCTTTCTCGTGTCTGAACGCGCAAGCTATATTACCGGAAGTTCGATCGCAGTTGACGGCGGCTGGACGAGGTCTTTGTTCTAGGCACCCTCGTTGAGGGCGGCGACGTGGGCCTTAACGGTCCCGCCTAAGGTTTCGAGATTGTACCCGCCCTCCAGCGCCGATACTATCCGGCCGCCGCAAACCTCATCCGCCCACTGCATTACGGTCTTCGTCATCGATACATAATCCCCGTTTTCGAGCCGCAGTTGGCCGAGCGGATCGGTAAGATGAGCATCGAATCCGGCAGAGATGAATATCATATCGGGCTTGAAGTTTTTAGCGATATCCTCGATCGCGGCTTCGAACATTCTCTTTTGCTCGCTGGAACCAGTGTTGGCCCGGACCGGAACATTCATTGTCATGCCGAGCCCGCGGCCATGGCCGGTCTCCCCTCGGCTTCCGGTGCCCGGATACCACGGATACTGGTGCATCGAAAAAAAATAGACGTTCGGGTCAGAATAAAAGATCCCTTGCGTACCGTTGCCGTGATGAACATCCCAATCGATGACAGCAACGCGTTCTATCTCGCGGTACTGGTTTTGGGCGTAACGCGCGCCGACCGCAATGTTATTGAACAGGCAAAAACCCATCGCGTGTTCGCCGGTCGCATGGTGGCCCGGCGGACGAACAGCAACAAAGGCGTTCTGAGCCTCGCCCCGCATCAGAGCATCGACCCCGGCGATAACACCGCCTGCCGCCGTCATCGCCGCGTCGAATGAATGCATCGAGATGGTCGTGTCGGCATCCAGCCGGTCGATCCCGCTTTCGACCGCCGATTCGACGTGCTTGAAATGCCCCGGCGCGTGCGCAGCCTGGATCTGGCCTTTCGATGCCGGCTCGGGCGTTATTTCCAAGAGGCTCGGCCAGAGAACATCGTCGCTTCTTAATGCATCCATCACCGCCCTGTAGCGGAGCGGTGTCTCCGGATGTCCAATGCCGGTGTCGTGTTTTTCATATATCGGATGGCGAACAAGTGCGGTCGTCATAGAAAATAACTATCCACTATCCACCGTCCACTTGTCACTGAAACATGTAGGTTGTTTCCTGCTGGAGCGGATATTGCGCGGTCATATTGGAGAGTTTTGGTCATTCGTTGTAACTTATTTTGAAATGAGAATATCGGCGATAGATTCTCACACCGGAGGAGAACCGACACGTGTGGTTGTGGATGGTTTCCCTTCGCTCGGGACCGGCCCGTTGGCAGCGAGGCTAGATATTTTTCGGCGCGACCACGACCATTTGCGATCGGCGATTGTCCGCGAACCTCGAGGCCACGACGCGGTCGTCGGGGCATTATTGTGCGAACCCGCCGATACGACCTCGGCCGCGGGGGTGATCTTTTTCAATAATGTCGGATATCTGGGAATGTGCGGCCACGGCACGATCGGCCTGGTCAAAACGCTCGAACACATGGGCCGAATTTCGGCGGGGCTTCATACCATCGAAACCCCGGCCGGCAATGTGACCGCAGCGCTGAACGGCGATGGATCGGTCACTATCACGAACGTTTCGAGTTATCGAACCCGGAAAGACGTGACGGTCGAGGTCGAGGGCCATGGCCCCGTAATCGGCGATGTTGCCTACGGCGGAAATTGGTTCTTTCTCGTCAGCGATCATGGAAAGGCGATCGAACCGGCGAATTTACAGGAACTGACAGCGTTCTCGGTCGCGATCCGACGGGCGCTTAATGAGAACAGGATCACCGGCGAAGATGGCGCCGAGATCGACCACATCGAGCTGTTTTCGCATACGCCGACGGCCGACAGCCGCAATTTTGTCCTTTGTCCCGGGATCGAATACGACCGTTCGCCCTGTGGAACCGGGACAAGCGCCAAACTCGCCTGTCTTTACGCCGACGGCAAGCTAAAACCGGGCGAGACCTGGCGGCAGGAAAGCATTATCGGGAGCGTTTTCGAGGGGAGCATTGATGTCGTGAACGGCAAGATAATTCCCTCGATAACAGGGACCGCATTCGTCACCGCGGAGATCGATCTTATATTTGACCCGAACGACCCATTTCGTTTTGGGATCTGAAGGCCTTCCGAACAATGACCTACGATATTGCGATAATTGGGGCCGGTATCGTCGGAGCGGCCTGTGCGGCAAGCCTTTCGCGCGAAGGTATGTCCGTCGCCCTGATCGAGGCTAAGGGCATCGCTACCGGAACGACAGCCGCCGGGATGGGCCACATCGTCGTGATGGATGATTCCGAAGCTCAGTTCGCCCTGTCGGATCTTTCCCAAAAGCTATGGAACGAGATGGCAACTCGGCTTCCGACAGACTGCGAATACGAACACTGCGGCACTATCTGGGTCGCGGCCGATGAGCAGGAAATGGCCGAGGTTCGCCGAAAACACGCGTTCTATTCAGCGCGCGGCCTGACGTCTGAGGTGCTCGACGAAAAGGCCTTGCACGACGCTGAACCGAACCTCCGCGAAGGCCTCGCAGGCGGGCTTTTGGTAACGGGCGACAGCGTTGTGTATCAGTTAAAAGCAACGAGCTATCTCATCGAAGATGCAAAACCGGCTAAGGTGATCAGCGGTAGGAAAGTAACCAATGTCGCGTCAGATGGCGTTTGGCTCGAAACCAACGAGAAGATAAGGGCAAAATACATTGTCAACGCTGCCGGTATTGGCGCGGCTTCGCTCTCGCCTGAGTTGAAGATCATCAAGCGAAAAGGCCATCTAGTCATCACGGATCGGTATCCCGGATTTGTTTCGCACCAGCTGATCGAGCTCGGCTATCTCAAGTCGGCACACGGCAAAGATTCTGACTCCGTAGCGTTCAACGCGCAGCCGCGAAGTACCGGGCAGATCTTGTTGGGCTCTTCGCGACAATTCGGCATCGACGATGCCGGCGTCGATCGGGAATTACTGCGGCGGATGACCTCGCGGGCGTTCGAGTATATGCCAAGGCTGCGGGAGCTTTCGGCAGTTCGCACCTGGACAGGTTTTCGCCCGGCGACCCCGGACAATTTGCCGTACATCGGACGGATCGGCGATTCAAATGTATTTGCGGCCGCCGGTCACGAAGGCCTCGGCATCACCACCTCGCTTGGAACGGCTGAATTGATAACGGACGAGATCCTCGGCCGCGATTCGCGGATCGACCGAACGCCATATTCACCTAACCGTGAGGTCGCTGCTCATTAGAATGATCGAGATCAGGATTGACGGAAAAACGATCAGATCTAAGCCCGGCACAACGGTCGCGGCGGCGATCCTGAATGCGGGAACCGATCATTTTCGCGCTTCCGTCCGCGGCGGTCGGCGCGGCCCGCTTTGCGGTATGGGGATATGTTTCGAGTGTCGGGTCAAGATAAACGGAGCTCCCGGCCAGCGAAGCTGTACGATCCTTGTGGAGCAGGGAATGGAGATCGAAACGGCAGCTAATGAAGATTCAGCCGCAGATTCACACGGATGAAGACAGATCGGAACGAACGTAAACGGCAATGGCTCGCGGCTGCTGCTAGCCTGGGCCCGCGTTCAGGCGTGGTCAACCTTTCCGTTGGTTTTTTCACACTCGGCTAACGATGTCAGGCACAACGATCACAACCGACATCCTGATCATCGGCGGCGGGCCGGCGGGTATGGCGGCGGCTGTCGCGGCTTCGGAAAGCGGCCGACGCGTGACGATCGTTGACGACAATCCACGGCTCGGCGGACAGATCTGGCGTGCCGAGCTTGGCAAGAACGGATCGCCTGACGCGAACAAACTCTTGGCCGCCCTTGCCGAGCGAAGGATCGACTTGATAAACAATGCCCAGATCTTTGGCACCGACCGGGACCGATCGCTGCTCGCCGAGACGGGCGCCGGAACTATCACACTTGGCTACAACAAACTTATCGTCGCGACCGGAGCCCGCGAGCGATTTCTGGCCTTTCCGGGCTGGACGCTGCCCGGAGTTTTCGGTGCCGGAGGGCTGCAGGCTCTGGTGAAAGGCGGTTTTGATGTTTCCGGCAAGAGAATTCTGGTGGCCGGTACAGGCCCGCTTCTGCTGGTGGTTGCCGAGTATCTGAGATCAAAAGGCGCTCAGATCGCGGCCATCGTCGAACAGGCTCCGGTCTCGAAAATCATCCGTTTCGGGCTTGGACTGTGGAATGCTCCGGCGAAGCTCGCCCAGGGACTCGAGCTTCGATCGCGGCTCGCAGGGATACCGTATCCAAAGGGTTCGTGGATCAAAAGCGTCAGGAAGACCGGCGAGATGCTGACCGCAGCGATCAGCAAAGGCGGACGTGAACGACAGTTCGAGTGCGAATACGTGGCCTGTGGGTTTCATCTCGTACCGAACATAGAACTGCCTTCGCTGCTCGGCTGTTCGATAGTTCAAGGCTTTGTCAGCGTCGATGAATATCAGCGATCGTCGATCCCGACTATCCTCGCCGCCGGCGAACCAACGGGGATCGGTGGCGTCGAAGCGGCGCTGATCGAAGGTAAGATCGCGGGCTTTGCATCCACCGACGAAACACGAAAAGCCGAGGCTCTTTTTGCAAAGCGCGACCGCACCTCTCGATTTGCAGAAAGCCTGAAAGCCACATTCGCACTCCGCAACGAACTGCTAACCCTTGCCGAAGCCGAGACTTTTGTTTGTCGCTGCGAAGATGTTACGTTTGGAGTTTTGAAAGACTTTAATAGCTGGCGCGAAGCAAAGCTGCAAACGCGCTGCGGAATGGGCCCCTGTCAGGGGCGCGTTTGCGGTGCGGCCTGTGAATTTTTGTTCAAGTGGCACGTCGACTCTGTTCGACCGCCAATATTTCCGGTAAAATTGGAGAATCTATGACAATGAACTGGCACGGCGTGATGCCCGCCATCACGACCTGTTTCGACGAAAACCTGCAGATCGACCACGAATTTACGGCGAAGCACGTCTCGTGGCTCGTTGACAATGGCTGTACCGGCATCGTCACAAACGGCAGCCTCGGCGAAGGAGGAACGCTTTCGATCGACGAAAAGGTCGCTCTTTGGAAAACTGTCATCGCATCTGTCGGCGACCGTGTTCCGGTGGTTGCGGCCATCGCTTCGATGACCACCGATGAAGCCTGCGCGCAGGCCGTCGAAGCGGCATCGGCCGGATGCTCGGGCCTGATGGTGCTTCCGCCGTATATCTACCGCGGCGACTGGCGCGAGCTGAAATACCACATCACGCAGATCTGCCGGGCGACCGATCTCTCCTGTATGCTCTACAACAATCCGGTCGCCTACGGAACGGATTTCCTGCCCGAACAGGTCGCCGAGCTCGCGGCCGAACTGCCTGGCCTTCACGCCGTAAAGGAATCGAGCACCGACGTACGCAGGGTGACCGCCATCCGTTCCCTCGTTGGTGATAGGCTCGAGATATGTGTCGGCGTCGATGACTGCATCGTTGAAGGCATCGACGCCGGTGCGGTCGGCTGGGTAGCGGGTCTCGTCAACGCGTTTCCGAAAGAGTCGGTCGACCTTTTCAACTACGCGATGAACGGCGAAAAAGAAAAGGCGCACGAACTTTACAGATGGTTCCTGCCGCTGCTCCGGCTCGATACGGTACCGAAATTTGTTCAGTTGATAAAACTCGTCCAGGAGCAGGTTGGGATGGGAACGACGCGCGTCCGTCCGCCGCGAATGGAACTGACCGGCAGCGAACTCGCCGAGACCCTCAAGTTGATCGATCACGCGCTCGCAACGCGGCCGGGCCTGTCTGCAGCAAGCGGATCGTAGAGAATAATGGGCGGAAACACGACCGGTAGGGAGTGTGTTTGAGCCTGACGAACATGACTCCTTACCGATCCTGGACACGCTCCCTACCGGTCGTGTTTCCGCCTTAGTATGAACGGAACTTCATTCATCGGCTTCACGCGAGGCTCTGAAACAAGCGATACGTTCACGGCATTTGACCCGACAACGGGCAATGCTGTTGAACCCCTATTTCATTCGGCTACACTCGACGAACTCGAAACCACCGCAAGACTCGCCGACGCCGCTCGCATCCCATACGGCGATCTTCCCGGTAAAACGCGGGCGAAATTCCTCCGCTCGATCGCCGACAACATCGAGGCCCTCGGCGACACGCTCATCGAGCGCGCGACGCTGGAGACTTCCCTGCCGAATGCACGTTTCATAGGCGAACGAGCGCGAACCTGCGGCCAGCTTAGAATGTTCGCCGATCTGCTGGATGAAGGCTCATGGGTCGAGGCCCGGATCGACCACGCGATTCCCGACCGCCAGCCGCTGCCAAAACCGGATGTGCGATCGATGTATCGTCCGCTCGGCCCGGTCGCCGTTTTCTGTGCGAGCAATTTTCCGCTTGCATACTCGGTCGCCGGCGGTGATACCGCATCGGCCCTCGCGGCGGGCTGTCCCGTCATCGCCATCGCCCACACCGCTCATCCCGGAACCGCCGAACTCGTCGGCTCGGCCGTGGCCAAAGCGGTCGCGGACCACAACATGCCCGAAGGCACGTTCAGCTTGATCTTTTCGAAAGGCTACGAGCTCGGCCAGGCGCTGGTAGCGCATCGGGCCATCAAGGCGGTCGGCTTCACCGGATCGCGACGCGGAGGCCGAGCGTTGATGGACATCGCGGCTCGTCGCGATGATCCGATCCCCGTTTATGCGGAAATGAGCTCGGTCAACCCGACATTCCTGCTCCCGAACGCGATCGCCAAGCGAGGCGATGCCCTTGCGGCCGGGCTGCATGCGTCGGTCACGGGCGGGGTCGGGCAGTTTTGCACAAAGCCGGGCCTTGTGTTCCTGCCTTCGAAAGCCGATTCCGGCTCGTTTCTTTCGGATCTAAGATCGCACATCTCAAATACCGGAGCAGCTCCGCTCCTGACCGAGGGGATCAGAAAAAGTTATGAAACGGCGAGCGAGGGGCGGCGGCCGGAAGTTGAGGACTTTACGGAGAACACAGCCGCCGATCTGACGGGCTTCGCCGTTCGGCCCTCGATCTTCGAGACATCAGCGGCGACCTTCTTGGAAAAACCCGAACTGAACGACGAAATATTCGGCCCAACGACTCTGCTCATCAATGCTGATTCCAAAGAAGAACTGCTTGAAATTGCCCGCGGTCTCGAGGGCCAGTTGACAGCATCGATCCATGGCGACGAGGAAGACCTCGTCGAATATGCCGACCTTATCGCCATCCTCGAAACGAAAGCCGGCCGACTGATCTTCAACGGCTTCTCGACCGGTGTCGAGGTTTGCCCTTCGATGGTCCACGGCGGCCCTTATCCGGCGACGTCCGATTCGCGTTCCACAGCGGTCGGAAGTCGCGCGATCACGCGATTCGCTCGGTTGGTTTGTTTCCAGAATTTCCCGGATGCGGCATTGCCCGATGAGCTGAAGGAAGCGAACCCGCTAGGAATTTGGCGTATGATCGACTCCGAGTTCGTAAGATAATGTGCGTCCGGTTTCCCACGTTAAGAGAGCTGCCCTTGCGTACGCCCGGGCCTATGCACGCGATCCATTAGCAACCCTGGCCAGCCTTTACTTCGCAAACACCTGCGACATATCGTCAAAAGCCTTGAATTCAAGGGCGTTGCCGCTTGGGTCGAGAAAGAACATCGTCGCCTGTTCTCCGACCTGTCCTTCGAACCTTATCCTCGGCTCGATAACAAACTTCACGCCCTTTGACTGTAAACGCTGAGCAAATGCGCGCCATTCATCCATCGGTAGGATCACCCCAAAATGCGGCACCGGAACATCGTTGCCATCGACCGGATTGGTCATCTTCACGCCGGCAAGAGCGGGGTCGAGATGGGTGACGATCTGATGCCCGTAGAGGTCAAAATCGATCCAGCGGTCAGAACTTCGGCCTTCGCTGCAACCGAGCAGCCCGCCGTAAAACTCCCGTGCGGCATCCAAATCATGAACGGGAAATGCCAGGTGGAAAAGGTTCTTCATATTCATCCGTGATAATCTGTTGATGATCTGCTATGTCGGAAAACGTCTCCAGTTTCGTCGCGGCGCTTGAAAAAAGCCTCGCCGACGGCACCTTCGTCAAGCTAACACTCGGCAATTATAAAGGCCCTGAGACGCATCTGCAAAAATTGCTTGTTCGGCCCATATCGACCAAAAAAGGAAACCGGCTCTATTTCCTCTATCGAGGGGCAACACGCGATACGGCGAAGAATTTCGATCCTCAAACCGGTGTCGCCCTGGTCGGGGATGCTCTTGACAACGGGTTCCGCAGCGGACATCTTTTCACGACAACGAACGACTTCCAGCTCGAGATCGGCAAGAAGGGCAGGTCGCGGCTGAATTCGGGCAGGCCCACCTTCAAAGCGGCTGCTACGCAAAGCCACGACCGCGAAAAGAAGGTCCAGATCGCGTCCGACAGCTTCTACCTTCGAGCACTTGGGATAACCGATGACAATGGCCGGGTCCGCGATCGGGAGCAGCATAAATGGAAGCAGATCAATAAGTTTGTTGAGGTTCTGGCGAGTTTGGTCGATAGATCCGAGTTGAAAGATCGAGCGCAGCTTAAGATCGTCGATATGGGTTCGGGCAAAGGATATCTCACCTTTGCTGCGTACGACTATTTCGCAAACAGGCGCGGCGTAAAGGTTTCGATGACCGGCGTCGATACTAAAAGCGACCTTGTCGAGATGGGCAACGGCGTCGCCGATGCGGCCGGTTTCGACAACCTGAATTTTGTTGTCGGCAGCATCGCCGACCACGATGTTGGCGAGGCCGATATCCTCATCGCGCTCCACGCCTGCAACACCGCGACCGACGATGCGATCTACAAGGGAATCCGCGCCAAGGCCGGTCTGATCGTCGTCGCCCCCTGCTGTCATCAGGAGATCCGCCCGCAGATCAAACCGCCGGAGATGCTTCGCGACATCCTGAAACACGGCGTCATGCTCGAACGAGTGGCCGAAACCCTCACCGACGGCCTCCGCTCCCTCATCCTCGAACGCGAAGGATATTCGACAAAGCTATTTGAGTTCGTCTCGACCGAGCACACCCCGAAGAACAACATGCTCGTTGGCACACGCACTAGTCGACGAATCGTGGACGACCGGTTCACTAAACAGATCCACGATATAATAAAAGCCTATGGTATCCGATCCCAACATTTGATGACGCTGTTAGGTTAGACAGGGATACCGCTTTCGCTCCGGATCTGATCGCTGCTTGCACTTGTACCGCAACTCGCCTATGATTAGGGATTGCGTTTTGTCGCAAGAGTTCACTCGCTTATATTCGGCGGAGGAAGTGAAACAATTATGAAACCTGAAATTCATCCTAACTACAACGAGATCACTGTGACCTGTGCGTGTGGAAGTTCGTTCAATACGCGCTCAACGCTGAAAGACGAGCTTCACATCGAAATTTGCTCGGCTTGCCATCCGTTCTTTACCGGCAAGCAGAAGCTGGTCGATACCGCCGGGCGTGTTGACCGCTTTAACAAGCGTTATCAGCGCGGAGCCGCTGCGAAATAAAGATTTGTTTATCGCGATCTTTAACTATTAGCTAACTAAAACTACGACGCCGACCTCAAGCGCCGATCGATATGGGTGTGCCGAACACACCGGAGATAGGTGAAAATAGGTCGGCGTTGGTCGTTTATACCCAATTGCGGCCCGCCGAGCTATTGTGCAATCCTGTACGATCTATGAAACATTTTCCGTTATTTTTCGTATAGGTGGACGGCGGATCGAAAACACAAGAAAAAGTTTTTTTGAAAATTTTCGTTTTTGATCGTCTTGGCAGCTGTAAATGAAGTATCTAAAGGTAGTTGCGTGTCCCAGCCGAGGGGTGGGACAGTAGTGGGACACGGTGGGACAGCACCGGGCATGAAAATGAGATAAAGCCTATAGCTATCAGCCGGTTAGGCCTGTAAGACATACAAGATCCGTTAGCATCTGTTTTGGGCATTTTGTGAATCAAATTTGGCGTATGAAAAAGCAAATGAGTTCGAGAAAACTTAGATTTCTTCACACCGTGTTTGCGATGGAGCGTGACCTCATTGTCGGCGGACAGGCCGTGATGGAAGGCGTTATGATGCGGACTCCGTCGGCCTACGCCATTGCCTGCCGGCGCCAGGATGGCTCGATCGTGACGACCGCTGAAACGCTGCCAAAGTGGAGCGACAAATACAAATGGCTCAATACGCCCGTTCTTCGCGGCGGTGCTACATTGATCCAGTCGATGGCTCTCGGGGTCAAGGCCCTCAATTTCTCGGCTCGGATCTACGAGGAAGATATCAAGGCTCAGGAAGAGGCCGAAAAGGCCAAAGCCGCCGAGACGCAGCTCGCTTACGCCGATGGCACCGATGACGAGAACTTCACGAAGGCCCCCGTCAAGGTGGTGATGCCTGACGAAACGCCCAGGAAACAGAACAAGATGGGCCAATCGGCGAGCGCCGTCGGCTCGATCATCTTTGCTCTTGGTTTCAACATTCTTCTTTTCATCGTAGCTCCGCTTGTTTTGACCAACCTCTTGTTCATTTCATTCGGCTGGGCCGGCTCGCCGGTGATCGCCGAGGATGCGAGCTGGTGGCAAACGGCGATGGCCTACGTCTGGAAGATCAAGCTCGATTCGTTTGGCTCCTGGATAGGGTTCAACCTGATCGACGGGATCATCAGGATGATCTTTTTCATCATTATGATCTTCTCGATGTCGTTTCTGAAGGACATTCGCCGCGTGTTCGAATACCACGGAGCCGAGCACAAGACGGTTTTCACATGGGAAAAAGGCCTCGATCTTACCCCCGCGAATGCGACCACACAGAGCCGTCAGCACCCGCGTTGCGGCACGTCGTTCCTGATGGTGGTCATGCTGATCGCGATCGTCCTTTTCTCGGTCATCAACTTCGAGGCGATGTGGCTCAATCTCGTCGTTCGTATCGCGTTGATGCCGCTCGTCGCCGGCCTCGCCTACGAGGTGATCCGCTATGCGGCCAAGAAGGAATCGGGAGCGATCTTCAAACTTATGACCAAACCGGGCCTCTGGCTGCAAAACATAACGACCCAGGAGCCGGACGAGGAACAGCTGGAAGTCGCGATCAAGGCTTTGGACGAATCGCTGAAGCTTGAACCGGATCCAGTTGTCGGTCGTCAGTTGGCAGCCGTCAGTTAGCATTTGCCGCAACTGATCTTATGCTGACCACTGACAAACCGAACACTGACAACTGATTATGCTTGAGAAGCTAGCCCAAATTGAAAAGACATACGAGGAACTGACCGAACAGATCTCGTCACCCGAGATCATGTCCGATATGAAGGCGTATGCCAAGGCGATGAAGCAGCATCGCACGCTCGGCGAGATCGTCGAGAAATATCGTGAGGTCAAGAAGCTCAACGAGGACTTGCAAGGAGCCAAAGACCTGCTTTCGCTCGCCGACGACGATGAGATGCGGGAAATGGCGAATCTCGAGATCGCGGAGATCGAGGACCGGCTCCCGGCGGCCGAAGAAGACTTGAAGATGCTCCTGCTGCCGAAGGACCCGAACGACGAAAAGAACGTCATCCTCGAAATTCGAGCAGGCACGGGCGGCGACGAAGCGACCTTGTTCGCAGCCGAGATCCTCAGAATGTACACGCGGTACGCCGAGCGCCAGGGCTGGAGGATGGACATTCTCGAGATGACCGACACCGGCGTGGGCGGCATCAAGGACGCAACAGCGGTCATCGAGGGCGATAACGTCTATTCGAAAATGCGGTTCGAGAGCGGCGTACATCGCGTTCAGCGTGTTCCGCAGACCGAGACGCAGGGCCGTATCCATACCTCTGCGATCACAGTCGCTATTTTGCCCGAGGCTGAGGAGGTCGATGTTCAGATCAATCAAAACGATCTTCGTATTGACACGTTTTGTTCCAGCGGCCCCGGTGGACAGTCGGTAAATACTACGTACTCCGCAGTTCGCATCACCCATCTGCCGACAGGCGTCGTGGTCTCGATGCAGGACGAAAAATCACAGATCAAGAATCGCGAAAAGGCGATGCGCGTTCTGCGCGCGAGGCTGCAGGAGATCGAGGAGCAAAAACAG
Organism: Pyrinomonadaceae bacterium; assembly: GCA_021463165.1. Classification (GTDB taxonomy): domain Bacteria; phylum Acidobacteriota; class Blastocatellia; order Pyrinomonadales; family Pyrinomonadaceae; genus OLB17. Next base: position 31,823 of record JAJTWY010000026.1, read on the forward strand.
CACGACGCTCAATCGGCCGAACGCAAATCGATGGTCGGGAGCGGTGACCGCAGCGAGAAGATCCGCACCTATAATTTCAAAGAGAACCGTGTCACCGACCACCGGATCGGAATGACGGTGCATCAGTTGGATCTGGTCATGGAAGGTCAACTCGATGAGTTTATCGAAGCTCTGCGGACGCATTACCAGACTGAAAAGCTTAAGGCCGAAGCAGTCGCGGCATAGAGGGTTTCACCACATAGCACCATAGGACACATAGTTTCTGAATGGACCTATGTGCCGATGTTCCTTTGTGGTAAAAATACTTAGGTAAAGATGCCTCCACCAACCCGCCTATATTTAATTCGCCACGGACAATCGGCCGGTAATGCCGAAGGGCGGTTTGGCGGGCATGGGCCGACACCGCTCTCGGCCCTTGGACACGATCAAGCGGACAAGACAGCTCGGTATCTGGCAAAGGAAGGCATCGACGTCATCTACAGCAGCGATCTGACGCGTGCGGTGCAGACCGCCGAGCCATTGGCCAAGTTGCTCGACATCCCGATACACCAATCGACCGCCTTTCGCGAAAGACACGTCGGTGTGCTGCAAGGGCTGACATTCGACGAATCGAAAGAACGCTTCCCAAACGATTACTACGCCCTCATCAACCGCAACGTCAACCACGTCATTACCGACGGCGAAAGCTATCGACATCTGCTCCGCCGGATCACCGCTGAATTGCGAAACATCCTTCGCAACCACAACAGGCAGCGGATCGCGATCTTCTCACATACCGGCGCGATATGCTTCCTGACGCTGCACTTGATGGGAGCCATTCATCGGGGAACAAGAACTACCCCGTGGCTCATCACTTCGAATTGCGGCATCAACCGCTTCGAATTCCGCGGCCCGCGAAACGTGCGTATCCTTGCTTTGAACGACACGCGGCATTTGGCCCAGACAACAGGAGAGGATGCGTTTGCGGCGACATAGAGATCTGTTCGCAGCCCTCCGGAGTTTGGGTTCGATCCTGAGCTTTGCTATTTTTTGAATATGCTTCATCATCGTGTGCAGTGCCTGCTTTCCCTGGCCTTTTTGCTTATTTCTTCATTTACGATCGTCGCACAATCGGTCAACTCGACGTACAAACCGGCGGAGTTCACTGACCCTGACCGGCTCGAAAAGATCAGGAAGACCTTTCCGGCGATCGAAACGATCTACAAAGATCACGCGGCAAGAAATCATTTCCCGGGTATCGCGTGGGGTATCGTGGTAGATGGCAACCTCGTTTTCTCCGGCGCGGATGGTTATACGAACCTTGAAAAGAAGATCCCCGCCACGACATCTTCTCTTTTCCGCATCGCGTCGATGAGTAAAAGCGTTACGGCGATGGCGATACTGAAACTCCGCGACGAAGGCAAGCTCAGACTCGATGATCCGGCCTACCTTTATGTGCCGGAAATGAAAAAGCAAAAATACCTGACCGCCGATTCGACTCAAATTACGATCCGCGACCTGCTCACACACGGAGCCGGGTTCCCCGAGGATAACCCATGGGGCGACAGGCAGTTAGCTGACACGAACAAGGAACTTTCAGATCTCCTTGAGAAGCAGGTTTCATTCTCCAACCCACCCGGTGTTGCGTATGAATATGCCAATCTTGGCTTTGCGCTGTTAGGCCGTATTGTCACAAAAGCCTCCGGCAAGCCATACCAGCAATACATTCGCGAGAATATTTGGCGGCCGCTCGGGATGACAACCACCGAATGGGAATACGCGAACGTGGCGCCGGATAAACTGGCCCACGGCTATCGTTGGCTGAATGGAAAATGGAACGAAGAGATCTTACTGCACGACACCGCAGACGGCTCTTGGGGAGCGATGGGGAGCATGATCTCGTCTATCGATGAGTTCAGCAAATACATGGCGTTGCACCTTTCCGCGTGGCCGCCTTCGAGCGCTGCAGACAAGGGCCCGCTCAAACGAGCGTCGATCCGCGAGATGCAGCACCCGTGGCGGTTCAACAGCCTAAATCCGAATTTCACATACCCCGGCGGACGAGTGTGTGCGACGGCGGGAGCCTATGGCTATGGCCTTGGCTGGATGCGTGATTGCGAAGGCCGCGTTTACATCGGCCATGGCGGCGGGCTTCCCGGTTTCGGCAGCCACTGGCGAGTTATGCCCGAATACGGCCTCGGGATCGTCGCCTATGGAAATGTCACTTATGCAAGCCTTGGCAACGTCAATCTCCAAATTCTCGACCTGATCATAAAAGAAGCGGGGCTAAGCCCTCGGCAATTGCCCACCTCGGCCATCCTCGCCCAGCGAAAAGCTGAACTACTGAAGATCATTCCAACGTGGGAGAATGCGGAAAAGAGCGGGATCTTTGCCGAAAACTTCTTCCCCGACAACCCGATCGACATTCTAAAGGAGCGTTATGCCGCCATTTGGGCAAAGGCCGGCAAGATCGTAGCTGTCCGTGACATGATCGCGGAGAATCAGCTGCGAGGGAGATTTATCCTTGAGGGCGAAAAGGCGAACATCGAGGTGTTTTTTACGCTCAGCCCGGAAAATCCGCCGCTCATCCAGCAGTTGAACGCGCTAGAAGTCCCGAAGCGATGAAGGAAGGATTCGAGGACAGCAGGCATAGATATTGACATTCCGTCACAAGCAGGGATATCCTCGCGGTTAAAATGGATTTCTATTTCCTTCTTTTCTCCCTTTTTGCTCCGAGGGTCGTTCTTCTCGTTTATTTATTCGCATTCCCGGAGGCGTTTCCCGCCAATACTGTTCCGCAGTGGGCCGAGATCGTTTTGGGTATTATCTTCCCGAGAATACTCATTCTGATCTACATCTATCAGAACATCGGATACGACAATATTTGGTTCGTAGCACACTTGGTCGTCGCGATAATCACGTATCTCGGCGGGTCGCGAGAGACTCGGCGCAGAACGCAAAAAGGCGATCAGTAATTTACGGCGTAATCCTTCTTGAACGGCTTCCCACTCCAGGCTTTCCGCTGTGTCCATTCGGTAAACGGGCCGCTCCAGAATTCATCGCTCGATGGCAGTCCGAGCGGGAAGAATACAAGCGAAGTGAGGTACATGCTTCCGAGGTTTGAGTACGAATCCGCGATATCCTGCTGTTTGTTACCGATGAAGCCCAATGTCAGCCACCCTTCTCTGGTAAATGTCTCGGGAACAAAGATCCTCTTCAGAACGGCCGTTAGCGCACATCGGACCTGGGCCGGATGAACGCCCGCAGGAAGAGATCTCTCCAGCGCCAGTCGAGCAAGCGGCCAAAACGCTCCGGCACGATAGGTTGATGAGCGGCCGAATACCGGAAAAGTCCCTTCAGGTGAGATATATCTTTCCTGAAACTCGGCATACCTCTGCATTCGCTTGTAAGCGGTGTCATATTCCGCTTTCGTCCGGCGGCCGTGAGCAATATTCGTTTTGAGCACCTCGACCAGCATCGGATGTATGACAAATCCGTTGTAATGGTCAAAATGGAAGACCTCGCCGTCCTTGTACCATCCGTCGCCGACGTACCACTTTACTATCTGGTCAATGGCATTATCGACACGCGACGCCTCGATCGGTTCGCCCACACTTAGCAGAAAACTCTCGATCATGGCCGCAAACAGCAGCCAGTTGCTGTTAAGAGGCTGTATCTGCCGTATCGCTTTGAACTCGCGAATAATGCGCTCTTTGGTGACTGCTTCAAGCGGCTTCCACAGTGCTTCGCGAGCGCTCAGCAGAGCTTGGGCGATATACGCAGCATCCACGAGCGGTTGCCGAGATGTTGGCGAACCCCAATAAAGATAGTCCGGGCTATTCGGATCGAATCCGTGGGCAAAGCTCGCAAGCGCCTGCTCTCGAAGCCTCTTTCGTACCTTGCCCTCGTACGATAGGTCATCGGGAAGAGAAAGGAACGGGGCCAAGCCCGCGATCAGCCGGCCGAAGGCTTCCATGTATGCGACACGCTTGTCCCGCCGGTCGTAGGTCGGGCTCACCAGCATTGGCATGTTTCGGACAAGCGTGCCCCGGCTCATGTTCCCTAACACCGGCAACGCTATTTTCTCCAGCAACCGAACCCAATACTCGCGATCGGCAGCTTCCTTTACGACCTTCTCGCCTGCCATGGCGGTTTTTGCTGAAGCGAGGCCGAGTCCGAACCCGGAGAGTGTCTTCAAAAAATTTCGTCTGATCATGGTTTCTAATGGCCAGTCTACGCTCATTCGCCGCTCGGTGAAAGCCCTTGAGAAGACAAACTTAGTTCGCACCTGAACGTATGTTATAAGTGTTACGAAGGTCGAAAATTACTTATATGCTGGCTTCATATATCCGGAACCAACGAGCACTCCTGTACCTCTTGTCAGTCATACTTGTGGTTCTCGCCTCGCTTTCCTCTGCCCAGACAAAGCCCTCATCGGCCAAAGTCAGAGAACCATGGCGGCGTGTCGAGGTAGTCCGAACCGCGTATGGCGTTCCACACATCCGGGCAGCCGACCTACATGCGGCGGGGTATGCGCTAGCCTGGCTTCAATGCGAAGACTACGGAACCCAAACCGCGATGAATCTCCTTCGCGCGAGCGGCCGAATGGCGTTGGTCGCGGGATATGAGTCGATCGAGTCTGACCTTACGATCCGACGATCCCGGGAACGACACATTCGAAACTATTCGCGACTCATGAAAGAGACCCGTGACGTATATGAAGGTTTTGCGGCCGGGATCAACCGCTTTGTCGAGCTTTATCCGGGCCAGTTCCCTGCCGCTATGCCGCGCGATTTCACTGGATATGACGTCTCGTCGCTCGAGATACAAGGGCCTTCGGCGATGAAGGTACGGAATTTTCTCGCGGCACTGAACCCGGCCGCCGCCCCCACCCGGCCGTCACCGCCGGAGGGCAATGAAGACGAAGGCCCCGGCCCCGATGACGGCTCGAATGCTTGGGCGTTCGCACCTAGCCGCACGAGATCAGGTAGGGCCATTCTGCTCAGAAACCCGCACCTTCAATGGAATGCCGGGTACTACGAGGCGCATATTACCGTTCCCGGCGTTGTCGATTTTTACGGTGATTTTCGCATTGGCGGCCCGTTCGCGGTGGTCGGCGGTTTTAACAAGGATCTCGGCTGGTCCACGACCAACAACGCGCAGGACCTGGATCAGATCTACTCGTTCGATGTTGCTCCGAACAACCCTGACCACTACCTGCTGGACGGCAAAGCGGTCCCGCTGACACGCGAACTCGTCACTGCTCAATACCGCAACGGCCCTGGTGTTTCTTCTGAGACCCGTGAATATTGGTCGACCCAGTTCGGGCCGGTCATCCATCGTGCCAACGGCAAGGTCTATGTATTCAAATATGCGGGCGATGGCGAGTTTCGGGCCGGGGAGCAGTTCCTTAGGATGATGCGTTCAAAGAGCCTGGCGGAGTGGAGATCGGCGATGAAACTTCGGGCCCGGACGACCTCGAACTTCACATACGCCGACCGTGACGGCAACATCTTCTTCATCTGGAACGCCTCTCTGCCCAAGCTCCCGCACGCCCCCGTAAACGAAACGACCGCCGTTCATGCGTCGAAAAAAGCCGACGTCTGGACCGAGTATGTCCCATTTGATTCTTTGCCCCAGCTCCTAAATCCACCGGGCGGTTACGTTCACAACGAGAACAGTTCGCCGCATTATACGAATGTTCGCGGCCCTATAAACACTAAGGATGCGTTCCCAAATTTTGAGCCACCGCGGCTCTCGCTTCGCAGCCAACTTGCGATCCAGTTGATCGATAACGATGAGAAATACAGCCTCGAAGACGTTGTTCGCCTGAAACACAGTTACCGTGCGCTGCTTGCCGACCGTGTAAAACCGGATCTCCTTGCGGCCCTGAAAGCCTCAGAACCGGACTCGGCGATGTCTTCGGCCATTCAGCTCCTGGAACGCTGGGACAACACGACATCGCCCGAGAGCCGCGGCTCGGTGCTGTTTCAAACTTGGTGGACGCACTATTCGGGCATCCGGCCGCCGGAACGCACGCAGCCTTTCGCTGCCTCGCGGGTCTTTGCAAAGGTCTGGTCCATCGACGACCCGCTCAAGACCCCCAGCGGCCTCGCCGATCGAGCGAACGCGGTAGCATCCTTTAAATGGGCGATGCAGGATGTCACACGGCGTTACGGTTCGATAGATGTTGCATGGGGCGATGTGTATCGCGTCCGCAGAGGCAAGGTCGATGTACCGGTCGGCGGATGCGGCAACGACCTCGGCTGCTTCCGGATCATGGGCTTTACTCGTGCCGATGACGGCAAAATGGTCGCCAACAGCGGCGACGGTTGGGTCCTTGCCGTAGAATTCGGCGACACACCGCGAGCGTATTCTGTGCTCTCATACGGCCAGAGCCGCCTGCCTTCGTCGCCCTACTTCGACGACCAGGCCACAATGTTCGCCCGCGGCGAGATGAAAAAGGTCGCCTTCACCGCCGCCGATGTCGATGCCGGCGCGATAAAACGCTACCGCCCGGGCGAGAAACAGTGATCCCCTGTCAGGCTTTCACTCATGCAACACTTGACAATCCGTGCAATTTTTGTTACGATCTCTACAACGCATGGACGAAGAGCTCGGCAGATACAATTCGGCGGCGGGATGGCAGCCGCGTGACCCCTACAAAAAACTAAAAGAAAAAGCACTTCGCGAACTCGAATCGCAGCCGCGGGTCGGCCAATCGATGCTCGAGGTCCGCCCGGCGTCGCACTGGATCATCAAACCAAGCGCGCAAAGGCCACGCCGCGAACTCTACGGCCCAATGTGGCGCGAAGGCGAGGTCTGCCTCCTGTTCGGCCCGAAATCCGTCGGCAAAAGCCTCTTCGCCGTCCAACTAGCCGAAGACCTCGCCACCGGCGCAAAAACACTCACCGAATTGTCAGAACCGGGAGCGGCAGCGGCCGGGTATGACACGCATCCGATCCAAAGTCCAGGATCTAAGATCCAGGATCAAAAGGTCTTACTGATCGACTTCGAACAAACCACCGACCAGTTCACCGAACGCTACACCTACCCGTCGCCGATCCCGGGCAAGCTGCCGTGCCGAACGCGTTTCCATTTTCAACGCGCGTCGATCGGCGAGGTCGGTGAGATCCCAAAATGTTTCAAAGGCAGCGTCCACGAATACCTCCAACACTCGATCGGCGAAGCCATCGCCGCCGGCGAGGCCCGGATCGTCATCATCGACAGCATCAACTACCTCTTCCGCGGCCGCATCACCGCCACCGCGATGACAAACGTCCTAAAAACCCTGAAGCTCTACGCGCAAATGCACCAGGTCTCGATCCTGGCGACGGCCGGAACGCGAACGCCGCCGTCCGCGCGCTCGACATCCAAAAACCAGCTTCAAACTTCAAACCCTCAAACCTCAAACCCCCTTTCGCGTTACGCCCATCTCCTTGGGCTGGCAACCCTGGCCGACACCGCCATCCTCCTCGCCCCCAGCACCTACGGCCCCCAATACCGCTACACCAAGCTCCTGGCCACCCGTAGCCAAGTCCCTCAGAACCTAGCCCCAACCTCCAATGAGGTCCTGACATACGAGCTAAATGCCAGAGATCCGCGATCCGATATCCGCGATCCGCGATCGGCCCTTACTTATTTAGGGCCTTCCCAAGAATCCGACCACCTACGCAACTACGCCGCCGAAGCCGAAGCCGCCATCCGCGCCCGGGAGTCCGCCCTAAAACGCCTAAGAACCCGCTCCGCCCGAGAAGCCATGGTAGACGGCATCCTCGACGGCTCATTCCGAAGATATTTGCTCGGCGAATGAGTTATTCAATATTCGTTATTCGCTGTTCATTATTCGTTTTCCGATGGGAGGTTATGGAAGGTATTTGAGAGGTGAAGAACCAACTCCGAAGCCCTGAAAGGGCGAAAGATAATAGCCCAGGGTGAAACCCCGGGCAACCGTACAAAAAGGACCACCGCGTCGGGCGATGAAAATCAACCGACGCGGTCCGTTTCGAATGATACGCATTGTATGTTGATCGCCGCATACAATGCGTATAGTTTTGATCCCAATGCGCAACCGCTCCCTGATCGAGGACTTCGGCAAAAGGATCCGCCAACTCCGCACCGAACGCAACCTTTCCCAAGAACAACTAGCCGAAAAAACCGGCTTCCACCGCACCTACATCGGCATG
>JAJTWY010000027.1 GCA_021463165.1 Pyrinomonadaceae bacterium
CTTTACCACTCCGAACGGACAGATGTTCGGCCTCGACCTGTACGACCGATCCTTGATCAAATCACCGACCGTGATCGTGACGGCCGCATCGGGTGAGGGTAAGTCATTCCTTGCGTCAATGCTGATTACGGACATCCGTGCTCATCGCGGGAACGTAAAAGTGCGCGTGATGGACTACCGTCATTCGTTCAAGCCCATCTGTCGGCTATTCGGCGGAAGGCAGATAGAGTTCACCGAAAAAGATCCAAGACCGATCAATATCTGGAACTATCCGGGCATCGAGAACGGCGTGCCGCCCACCAAACGCCAGCTCGCGATGGTCCTCACGGACATCCTGATCCTGAGCAAGACGCCGAAGACCGACGCGATCACAAGCGCGATCGCGTCGACCGTAATAGATGAGGTTTATAAGATGGCTCTCGCGCGAAACGGTTACGGTCGACCGAAGTTCCAGCCGACCCTCGGTCACTTTCTCGACATCCTCAAAAGCTATCACTGGAACGCGGGCGAAGAGAGGCAGGCCAATGAGCTTTACCTGAAGCTGAACATTCATCGAAAAGACCCATGGCTTAATGCTCCTACCCATCCTGACTATGACGCTCCATCAATGTTCGATGTTTTCGAGCTGTCGGGAATAAGCAGCCTCGACGAAAAGATCCGCGAAAGCGTCGGGTTCCGCATCAGCGCCCAGATCATGCAGGAGATCGGGGAGGAGAACGCTCAGAACCAGAAACAGCCGATCCTTTTCCTGTGCGACGAGATGCGCGAGATCAACCGGCATTTCCCGGCGATTCAAGAGCTTATTGCAGAAGCGACCGTTACGGGGCGCAAGGAAGGACTCGTTACGGTACTTTTCTCCCAAGCCTACGAGCATTTCACCGGCACACCTGAGCAGCCGAACGTCACGGGTATCGATCTGGTGAAAAACTCCGGCGTAAAGATGATCGGGAAACAGATCGGCGGCTTCGAGCGTCTCGCCGACGACTGCGAACTGGCGCCGGAGACAATAGCCGCAATACGAGGGATAAGAAACCAATATGGCCGTTACACGCAATGGGTGTTCGTCATCGGGAGCGGTGCGGACAAGATCGTCCAGATGGCGGAGATCCGCCTGTCCCCCGCAATGCTGTGGGCGAACACCAACGACACGAACGAGGCGAACGCCCGGCGGCTTGTCGAGAATGTCAGGCCGGATCTTCCACCGGAGATCGTCGTCTCGTGGCTGGCCTCAAAGTATCCGAGCGGTCTGACGGCAATTGGGCTAACAGAGATCTCACAACGAGACCTGAATGAACTAATCGGCCTGGAGGTGAAGGCATGACCAAAATGAACAGTATTATCAGACAAATACTTCTCGGCGTTGTTCTTTCATCGATTCTCATCGGCATCGACGTGCGCCCGGTTCACGCTCAGTGGACCGTATTCGATCCATCGCAGTACGCGCTTCAGGTCGCGAAAAAGATCGAGGAAGCCGCCCGCTGGGTCGAGACGATCAACCATTACATAAAGACATACGAGAACGCGGTGCGGCAGTACGAAAAGATGGTCGAGAGCGTAACCAACCTGCGCGGCATTCTCGACAAGGTCGACGAACAGATCATGCGTCACAAGCAGTTGATCACGACTTACGCGACACTTGGGCGGCTGATCCGCGGGACATTCGAGCTCAAGAAACGGATCGAGGCCACGATAACGAGCCAGATACATTCGGTCGTCAACATCGCCCGAAGGCTCAAGAACGGCATATTCGATATGGAGGCCAATAAACGCGACCTGGACGACTTCCTTCGCCACTCGATCGGCAGAAGCGCCGACGCACACCTGGCAAACCTCGAACGCCTCGCAAAGCTCGACTCCGAGCTTGAGCGAATGCTTTTCGACCGCGAGAACATGCTTCTCGACCTCGCCAAGTTGTACGAGGAGAGAGAAAAGATCGCGGATGCGACAAGGGCTATCTCCATGAACCCCGATGCCAATCAGGACGGCGTTCAGTCTCTGATTGACCAGATGCTTGCGGTAAATCTTCGTATCACGACTGTCGAGGGCCAGTTACGAGAACTCGAAGCGAAGATCCAGGCGAAGTTCATCGCATACGGCCTGAAGATCGAGCAAATGACGGAGTTCGGCAAGGAAATTCATCGTACGTCGGAAATGATGACCGGCATCACTCGGGCGTCGGATGATTTCCTGCGCGAGCTCGAACGATACGAGATCTGGGACGACGATGTCTATCAAAGTCCCCTTCCTTAAGAGCACACGACCATCGGAGTCGAAGAAAAAGTCATGAAACTCAAGAACACATTTGTCGGCACGGCTGCCGCACTCACGTTCCTGCTAGCGTCCTGCCTCTTCGCCTGCCTCTTTTCGACGACGGCGGCCGGCCAACAGCCGCCTCGTCCCCCTCGTCCTCCACGGGTCGAAGGGCAGACACCGATAGGGACGATGAACGGGCAGCCAGTAACGGCGAACGATCTAATACTGACGATCAATCCCGATTCTCCGTTCATGCCGCCGCTTGACGGAAGTCCGGCACCCGTCCTGCAGCAGTTCGAGAATCAGTACCCGGCGAACCCGACTGCAACGCCGCAGACTGTTCCGGTGATTCCGCCTAAACCGCCTGCACCGAGTTTCAGCGAGCAGATCACCAATCTAATGCGGACGGGGCAGGAATGGCTCTTCAGGTCGGTCCTGGACACGATCATCAGACCGCTGATGCCGATCCTGACTTTTCTTGCTTGGATTATCGCGAGCTTTGTGTTGATCGTGGCATTTGTCCGCCGCTTTCATGACAATCGCGGTATGGGGCCTGAGCAACTCGTCGCGTGGGGAGTTAGGACCATCGTCTTCATGGTTGTCATCGGTGCAAGTCCGTTTGTCATCGACGCTCTGACTGTCACCGGGAAATTCTTTGCGCGACCCATCCGCGGCTACAACAGCTCTCTCATTGCAGAGTTCGACGAGAAAATGAAGCAGTATGTGAAGAACAACTTCGCGGTCGAAGACCCGAACGAGCTTCTCGCCGAGAGGCTTCCTAACGGAGAACCGGGACTTGTCGGGATCATCACCGACAAGAACTCGACCGTAAAAGACATCACGAGCGAAATGAACATGCTTGGCTGGGATATGCCGCGCATGTTCACATTCATGGTCATCGGCCAGAACATCATCAAGTTCGGTGCGATCTTCTTGTCCGTTGCGGGATTGTTCATCCTCATCGGGTTGAAACTCGCGGCTCCAGTCCTTTCGGCTTTCGGGTTCGACGAGAAGTTCGCGAACCAAATCTTCTATCCATTCTGTTGGGGAGTGGCCACATTCGCGCTCGCATTTCCGATCGTAAAAGCAGTAACGCTCTATGTTTGCTATAGCATCGGTCTTCTCGCGCTCTCCGTCTACAACGGGGAGGCGCTGTTCTCGCTTGATCCGACGACCGCAACGATCATCACGAATAACAATTACGATCCGGCTTCGAGTGCTCTCATAGTTACCGCGCTGTTCTTCGTTTCAAGTTTGTGCTTCATCCTTGTTCCGTGGCTGAGCTACCGGGTCCTTCGGGGTCAGGTCTATGAGGGAGTATCGCAGGTCTCAATGGGATGGATGCTTTCTTCTTTAGGCACGGCCCTGGAAACATACGGTCTTGTTGCGGGAGCGGCTTTGCATCGTCAGGCCGAGAATACACAGATACAAGGCATCTACAACGCTGAGCAGGCTGCCGCTAAGAAAGCACTTGAAGCTGCCAACCAATCGACAGATGCGAGGCTGGTGTCATCGGTCGCCGGTGTCGAGGGCGGCCTTGTCACCAGTCTCGGGCAGATCCGTGCCAATCAGGTGACCCAGACCTTGCTTGCCGAGGCCAATAAGACATTCGGCATTGCCAGCAGTTCGGCCGCTACGCGCCGTGAGATCACCGGCACATTGGCCGAGGCGGAAGGAACGCGGGAGGCTCGAACATTTGACGGCAAAAAAGAAGTCGAACTGCGAGGCCAGGGCAATCTTGAACGGTTCGGCATGAAGACCTACGAGTTCACGCCCGGCGGTTCGTCGATCGCAGGAACTTCCGTTCCTGTACGCGCCGGACAGGAACTCTTCGACTGGGCTCGCGATAAGCATCCGATCCAGGAAGTGAATCGACAGATGGATTCGACCACGCGCGCGAACGTGTCGCTTCAAAACAACAACACCGAGATCGTGGCCGGTAAAAAAATCGAAGCGTCGAATACCTACCAGGGTGAGATCAACAAAGCCTACGAAGCGCAGGCTTCACAGAACATCGCCGCTATAGATCAGGGTACTGGAATTGCAGCATCAAGCAGCCGTCAAGGCGCGGGTATTCAACTTTCGGGGATCCGCCGATCAGCCGATATGGAACGGGCAGCCAATCAGCTTAATTTTGAGGGCCGCACCGAAGCCGCTTCAATAAACCAAACCGCCGCAATGGAAGCAGCCCGTCTACGTATGGTATCCACAGTCGTGACCGGCTTCTTTAGGGATATGGATCGTCGGCTGGAAGAGATGAAGCCGAAATACTAGCGCTAGGACGGGCCATGGTCGTGTGAGCTGCTGCCGCAGGAAACGGGTTAGAGCCAGCCCACGAATGCCTCGCCGACCGGACCCATCAAGGCTGCGAAGTCTCGACCGCAAGTCCTGCCGCCTTCCACTCCGGAAAACCGTCCTCAAGCCGCCTGGCCTTGAATCCTTTCGCTCGCAACGCGGCGACGGCTTCGACGGCGAACACGCAGTAAGGGCCACGGCAATACGCGACGATCTCCGATTCGACCGGAAGTTCGTCTAGCCGTCGCTCCAACTCCTTCAACGGGATATTGCGAGCACCGGGCAGGTGCCCCATGGCAAACTCGTCTTCCGGCCGGACATCAAGAACGGTCACCAGACCATCCGAAATCCGACTTGACAGATCCTCACGGGCGATCGGCTCCAGCGAATCCCGGGAACGGAAATAGTCGTCCATAACACGCGCAACTTCGGCGACGTTGCGTTCGCCGACGCGCCCCAACGCCTTCAGCAAGGTAACGACCTCGGCGTCGCCGGCCAGACTGTAGAGAATGTGTTTTCCGCGGCGTGTCGGCTCGACCAATCGCGCCCGTCGCAGGATCTGCAAGTGCCGAGAGGTGTTCGCGAAAGTCATCCCTGAAATTTCCGCAAGGTACTCAACCGATCGCTCCCCCTGGGCGAGGTGTTCAAGAAGATCGATCCGGTTCGGATGGGCCAGAGCCCGTGCAACCTCCGCGAGACTCTCGAAAATGACCATTTTTGGTTTAAAGCTTGACAAGGTTTTATCCATCGTTCTAACATTCAGCAGAATGATTGAATGATATTAACATTTTCTATTAAGGAGCGCAATTTAATGATCTTGAGACAATTCCTGCATAACGATCCGGTCAGCATCTCTTACATCTTCGGATGCGGAGGCAAAAGCACGGTCGCCGTCGTCGATCCGGTCGCTGATGTCGATACTTACCTTGAGGCCGCGAAGGTGGCGAACGTCAACATCAACTATGTGATCGACACGCACGTTCACGCCGACCACATTTCCATCGGGCGGGCCCTGGCCGATGCGGCGGGCGCCGAATATGTAATGTCTGAAAGGGCTGACCTTAATCTGCCGTTCACTCCGGTCCGAGACGGTGACGAGATCCCGCTCGGCAATGTCACGGTCAAAATACTCGCGACGCCGGGCCACACACCGGAGCATATCACCCTTCTGGTCACCGACCGGACACGAGCCGAGGAACCCTGGTTGCTACTGACCGGCCATACGCTCATGGTTGGAGATCTAGGCCGCACTGAGTTGGCTGTAAGTGCCGAGCAAGGGGCTAAGGACTTGTTCCAGAGCGTTCAAAAGCTGAAGGCCCTTCCGGACTATATTCAGGTCCTTCCGGGGGCGTTTTCGGGCTCGGTTTGCGGCCGCAGGTTGAGCGGCAACCCGATCTCGACACTCGGGTACGAGAGGCGTCACAACAAAGCCTTCGCGATCGACTCGGAGGCGGATTTCATTGAGTTCATGTTACAGGATATCCCTCCCGCTCCGATCGAAGCGGCCACCCTCCGGGCGATCAATTCCGGGCATACGAGGGCGTAAAGATGTCAGAAGCCACGATTATCGCCCGTCCAGGTGTACGCCTTGGACTGAAAGAGAACTGGCGCCAGTTCGCCTTGCTCGTTCTGATCAACGCCTTCGTCGGGGGAATGGTCGGAATTGAGCGGACCGTAGTGCCGTTGATCGGCTCGGAGACGTTCCAAGTCGAATCCACGACGCTTTTGATGTCCTTCATCGTAAGCTTCGGTCTGGTGAAAGCATTCGCCAATCTGGTTTCCGGGCAGCTGGCCGATAGCTGGGGCCGCAAACGGGTGCTTGTCGCCGGATGGCTGATCGGTCTCCCGGTCCCTTTCATGATCATCGCCGCCCCGAACTGGGAATGGGTGATTGCCGCGAATGTCCTGCTCGGGTTAAGTCAGGGCTTCGCATGGTCGATGACTGTCGTCATGAAGGTGGACCTGGTGGGCCCCAAGGGACGCGGGCTCGCTGTCGGGCTCAACGAGTTCGCCGGTTACTTCATGGTGGGGCTGACCGCGTTTCTTACCGGCTATCTCGCGGGCCGATACGGATTGCGGCCGGTACCGATCTATCTGGGCGTTTTCTACGCGATCGCCGGGACGACACTTTCCATCCTTGTTGTCCGCGATACGCGGCATCACGTCAAACGGGAAGCCGACGAGATCACCGAAGAAGCGTCGCCGCTAACCTTCCGGGAGGTCTTCGCGCTGACCTCGTTCAAGAACCGGAACCTGTTCGCGGCATCGCAGGCCGGTCTCATCAACAACCTCAACGACGGGATGAGCTGGGGGATCTTCCCATTGTTTTTTTCCACGCTGGGAGTCGGAGTCGAACGAATCGGACTCCTCAAGGCCGTCTACCCGATCGTGTGGGGCCTCTTCCAGACCGTGACCGGGCCGATGAGTGACCGATGGGGTCGCAAAGGTTTGATCGTCCTCGGGATGTGGGTGCAGGCGGCCGGTCTCTTCCTGACCGCCCTGTCGGGCCAGTTCGGGTGGTGGATATTCGCCAGCCTGCTCCTAGGTATCGGCACCGCGATGGTCTACCCGAGCCTGATCGCAGCTGTCTCCGACGCCTCGCATCCGACATGGCGGGCCCGTTCTTTGAGCGTTTACCGCTTCTGGCGCGATCTCGGTTACGCCATCGGGGCTCTATCGGCAGGCCTGATCGCGGATCGCTTCGGCTTCGCCGCAGCCATACTTTCAATAGGACTTGTGACCTTCGTCTCCGGCACTATCGTTGCCGTTGTAATGCGTGAAAGTAGGTCGAATCATCCGGGATAATCGTTGTCCGTTGTCGGGCGGATATCTCCCGATACTAATGTACGGATGATCGTTGAAATTTCGTTATGATAATCACGTGACAGAAAGGATGTACACATCCAGCGATCGCTTGCGCCCGATTCCGGAAACTATCGCCGCATACACCGTGGCTGAAGAAGCCGTCGCTTCGTTTGGCATTTTGGTGAACGTTTTGTTCGAGGAACTTTTGGTCTGTTGACTCTTCCGCCGTATGTATAACGAGATGAAGATATTAATAGTTATTAACGATGCACCGTACGGAACCGAGCGGGCTTATAATGCACTCCGTTTAGCAGGTCAGCTAAAGAAAACAGATGAAAATGCGGAGGTCAGAGTATTCCTAATGGCCGATGCAGTTGGCTGCGCCATTAGCAATCAAACGACGCCTAACGGGTACTACAATGTCGAGCGTATGTTGAAGCTCTTGGTTCGAAACGGGGCTTCGGTGAAGCTCTGTGGCAGTTGCACTGACGCTCGTGGATTAAGGAACGCGAGTCTTGTCGAGGGCGCTGAAATCAGCGATCTGGCGCAGTTAGCCCTTTGGACGATCGAGAGCGACAAGGTTGTGGTTTTCTGAGACACAGGCATGTTCGGATGCTGTTTACCCCGACTATTGGGGAGGCCAGACCGTGGCTCAGCGGCCTGATAGACGTCGTCTCTTCGCGAAAATCTGGCACGAGTGATGCTTATTGAAATCGGTGTTTGAGCTATATGCCATTCATGGATTCTCAATGTCCACAGATCGACGAACCCGTATACCCGTTCGCAAAGTGAAAGGAATCGACTGCACTACATGGCTCAAGCTTCCTCGTGCAGAAAGATTGAGTCTCACGCCGAAACGTTAGGATGGTCGAAACAGCGACCGAAGAAATCCTAGCGCTCTACGAGGGCGGATCGCGTATCGGCCCGGAGGGTCTCTTCGGGGACGGCACCGATGTATTTTTGGATCAGTTTACCCTGTCGGTCGATCAGGAGTGTTGTCGGCGTGTTGTCCAGGCTCCGCCAAGGCGAATCGGGGTCGGGGATGAGAACCGGATAGTCGACCTTGTATTCGGTGATGAACTTCTTCACCAGGCCGAGATCTTCATCCAGCGAGATGCCGGCGACCTCAAGCCCTTTTTGCTTGTGTTCCCTCCCGAGCGCGACCAAATAAGGCACTTCGGTCCTGCACGGGACGCACCAGGTGGCCCAGAAGTTCAGGACCACGACCTTGCCTCGCAGATCCGACAGCGTCCACATCTTACCGTCGATCGTTGCCATTCTAATGTCAGGCACCTGCGCGCGTTGGCCGTTGGCATTTAGAGTTAACAAAGCAGTACCGACGATCGCGGCGGCGAGCGCGAGCCTGAAAGTTCCGAACCGTAATTTCATCCGCAGTTTGATGATGTCTGTGTAGGGTGCGTTGGCAGATTAGTGGTCAGCTCTGAGCCGAAGCCTTGATCGCAGCGTTAATGCCAAAAGCGCCTTATATTGTACTTCGATATCGAAATACGATATAGTTCAAATATGTCGCCTGAGCGGGATCTTTATTCGGGGTTGATCCGCCTTCACATTCTCCATCACGCCGTCAAAGAGCCGATCTATGGCCTCGGTGTTATGGAGGAGCTGGGGCGGCACGGCTACAAACTGAGTGCGGGAACTCTGTATCCAATCTTGCACAGAATGGAGAAAACCGGGTATCTGCAGTCCCAAACCGAACGTGAGGGAAAAAGTTCGCGGCGCGTTTATACGGCCACGACCGCGGGCAAGCGTGCGCTCGCCAAGGCGAAGGTAAAGGTCAAGGAATTATTCGGTGAGTTGTTTGAAGAGGAATAGCCGCTAGATCTTCCAGGGAGGTAAAAGATGAGCCACGATGAATACTCCAGAAGGACTTTTCTCAAGGAAACAGTCTTGTTAACAAGCTCGACAATCGTTTTGGGCGCTTGTGGGGGAACCGTTCAAAACACAGGAAGCAATCAAGGAGGTAATATGCAAGCCAAAACAGAGAAGGAAGGTAAAGAAAAGGAAGTTGCCGCCGCCGAAGATCTGATGCGAGAACACGGCATTCTGCGGCGAACGCTGCTTGTTTACGGCGAAGCAGCCACGCGACTGACCCAACGTCCGGACAGCGTCTCTCCCGAAGCTTTACAGCGAGGAGCAAAACTCTTCCGCTCCTTCGGCGAGGAATATCACGAAAAGCAACTCGAGGAAGCGTTCATCTTCCCGGCACTCAAAAAGAAAGGTGGAGAAGCTGCTTCACTCTCGGATGTACTGATAACTCAGCACAATCGTGGACGCGAGATCACCGAATATATCTTGTCCGTCACGAATACGGCGAAGCTCGGTGCGAATGCAAGTGCGCTGGCAGAGGCTCTCAGAGGTTTTGTGCGAATGTATGAGAACCATTCGGCCCGCGAGGACTCGATCATTTTCCCCGCCTGGAAGGACGCGATCTCGGGCGCCGAATACAGTGAACTGAGTGAAAAGTTCGAGGAGATCGAGCATCAGCAATTCGGCGAAGACGGATTCGATGATGCTGTGAAACAGATAGGCGAGATCGAAGCGAGCCTCGGATTGGTAGATCTGGCACAATTCACCGCGTCCATACCGCCGCCTGCATGACTTGTTGTGTGGCCTACCAGTGTGCGGAGAATGTTTTGCACTTTCGCAGCACAGTTGTGCGAATCAGGAACAACGCCCGGCGCTGATCACACGCGCCGGTTTGGTACAAGGAGGATCGATGTCATTTTTTGAGAGACTCTTGATCACGACCGCTCCCGCCGCAACCATTCTGGTCCGATTTATCGTAGGGCCGGTCTTCTTATCGGAGGGCATACAGAAGTTTCTTTACCCCGACGAGAACGGAGTCGGGCGATTCATAAAGATCGGAATCCCGAGTCCGGAGATGACGGCGCCGTTTGTTGGAGTGGTCGAGATCGTTTGCGGCATGCTGCTGATACTCGGGCTCTTGACGCGGCTGGCGGCCATCCCGCTGATCATAAATATGCTGGTTGCGATCGTTTCGACGAAGATCCCGATCCTTCTGGGCTACGAGTTTCTGGGGTTCAGCCTGCGGAAGGTCTCGTACTACGGCTTCTGGGGGATGGCGCACGAAATGCGGACCGATTGGGCGATGCTGTTTGGGTCGATCTTCCTGCTGATCGTCGGAGCCGGCCCGTTGTCTTTGGACGCGATCTTGGCGCGACGTCGAAGGACCAGGAGCGGTTGATCGATGATTGAATAGGTGATTGGGCCGAGTTGATCTCGGACGATCATTCGGAGCCGGCATTTTTTGTCGCAGATTCACTAGATGGTTGTCGATTAGTTGAAATGCTGGCTGAGTCTGGTTCTCTGCACAGGGCGATTTTTACCTTCGGCTGACAAATTGGTCCGCCTTTCCCTCGAAAAGTCTATTTTAGAAATTTGCACAAAGCTGGTTTTGGTATTATTGTGATTGTAACACTCGTTACATGGCGATGATCTATTTCAATACGCATGAAACCGAAACCAACGCACAAATGGATCCTGCTTATTCATCACCTGCCGGCGAAACCCACCAATCTGCGCGTGCGCACGTGGCGGAAGCTCCAGTCCTTGGGTGCGGTTTCGATCAAGAATTCCGTTTACATACTTCCTTCTAATGAGAAAACGAACGAGGATTTCCAGTGGCTAAAACAGGAGATCGAGGCAGCGGGCGGCGAAGCGTCGCTGTTCCACGCGGATTCCGTCGAGGGCACTACCGATGCGGAGCTGGTCGCCGCATTCTGCCAGCAACGTGACGAAGAGTACGCAAAGCTGATTTCCGACTTCAACGATTTCGCTGCAAACCTTAGCGATCGAAGAAAGAATGATTCCGTTTCCGTTGCCAAACTTGGCCAGTACGAGATCGAACTGGGTAGATTGCGGCGGGAGCTGGAAGCTGTTCTTTCCGTTGATTTTTTTAGCGCTTCAAAGAGGAAGAAAGCTCAGTCAGCCTTTGAGAAATGCCTAAGGGCGTTACAGCGATTAAAAACCAGCAGCGACGAGGAGGCTAGGGATCAAAGCAGCCCTGCCAGACTGAATCCCGCCGAATTCCAAAACCGGCGCTGGGTCACCAGAAAAAATCCTCACATAGACCGGCTCGCCTGTGGGTGGCTCATCAAGAGGTTCATCGACAAGCGTCCGCGTTTCGGTTTTGTCGATGAGGGGTCATCAACAGAAGGCAGCATCAGCTTCGATATGGTCGGCGCGGATTTTACTCACCGGGGCGAGGACTGCAGTTTCGAAACTTTCATCAAGAGTTTCGGATTGGACGGTGATGCCGCCTTGGGAGAGATAGCCGAGATAGTCCACGATGTCGATCTCAAAGACGGCAAGTTTAAGAGGCTCGAGGCGAACGGGGTTAATGTCGTCATTCGAGGGTTGGCCGAAGTTTACCGCGACGACAACGAAAGACTTAAGAAATCCTTCCCCCTCTTTGATGGCTTATACGAGTTATTCAGGTCCGCGGACGCGTCGACGGACGGGACCGGTTTGGAGACGGGTCGAGCCAAAGGGAAGAAACAAAAATGACGGCGGCGGAAGGTCCGACCGGGACGACAACAATTGAAGAGAGTCTCGAAGCACCACGAGGCGAACGTCTGCCGCGTCAGGTTCCGTTTGGCGAGGCGTTCCGGTTCTGGGCCAAGCTCGGCTTTATCTCTTTTGGCGGTCCTGCCGGGCAGATCGCCATAATGCACAAGGAGCTGGTTGACAAGCGCCGGTGGCTCTCGGACGAGCGGTTCCTGCACGCCCTCAATTACTGCATGCTGCTGCCGGGGCCGGAGGCTCAGCAGCTCGCCATTTACATTGGCTGGCTGATGCACCGGACCTGGGGCGGCATCGTCGCCGGAGCTTTCTTCGTTATCCCTTCAATTTTCATATTGCTGGCGCTTTCCTACGTTTACGCGGCGTACGGGAACGTCCCGGCGGTCGCGGGCGTGCTGGCGGGATTCAAACCCATAGTCGTCGCGATCGTGGTGGAGGCGGTCGTCAAGATCGGGAGCAAGGCGTTGAAAGGGTCTGCACATTTCATCATCGCGGCGCTTGCGTTCGTATCCATCTATTTTCTCCACGTCCCCTTCCCGCTGATCGTGGTCGCTGCCGCAGCTGTAGGGTTGCTCGGAGTCCGGATCGCCCCATCGGTGTTCGTTCGGCGACCGAAGACAAAGGAGGCCGATAAAAAAAACGAAGGCGACGACGCCCTAGCGGATGATCTGCCGCTCGTCATCGACGACCATGCACCGCCTCCAGCCCATACACTGCCGAACCGGGGTCGAACTTTTAGGATCCTCGCGTTCGGGATTGCCCTCTGGTTACTGCCGTTTCTGAGTATCGGATTATTGCGCGGCTTCGACAGTCTGCATTCGCAGGAGTACAGATTTTTCACCCAAGCGGCATTGGTCACGTTCGGGGGTGCCTACGCAGTCCTCGCATACGTCACTCAGGCGCTTACGACCGCTCCGTACAACTGGCTTACTCACACACAGGCGGTGGACGGTCTAGCTCTAGCGGAAACGACCCCTGGCCCGCTCATCATGGTCTTACAGTTCGTCGGCTTCATCGCGGCGTGGAATAACCCCGGCGGGATGGATCGGACAACGAGTGCCGTACTCGGCGCTCTGGTGACCACCTACGTCACTTTTCTCCCTTGCTTCCTGTTTATCTTCATCGGGGCACCGTACATCGAGATTTTAAGGGGGAACAAGAATCTCACTGGTGCATTGTCGGGCGTCACCGCTGCGGTGGTGGGGGTGGTGCTGAACCTCGCGTTGGTGTTCGGGACGGCGGTGATTTTCCCGGACGGGATCACCGGGAGTGTTGATTGGTTTTCGGCGGCGATGACGGCCTCGGCGTTCGTGGCGCTCTACAAGTATAAAGCGGACGTGCTCGTGGTGGTGTTGGTGGGCGGAGCCGTCGGACTTATCTGGACGCTTTTTTCCGGTATTGAGAAGTGGACTTGACTGAACGTACATCGCTTAACGCAGAACTGACGCGGCGGGAAACGTTTGCCGATTATCTCGGCCTGGAGCGCAACGTGGTCGCCGCTTCCTCGGCGTTCTTCCTGCTCGGCATCGGCGAGGAGCTTTGGAAGAAGTTCCTCCCCAAGTACCTCGAATCGCTGGGGGCCGGCACGCTTGCGGTGGGTCTGTTCGGCACCGCGAAGGACTTTCTCGACGCCGTGTACCAATATCCGGGCGGTTGGCTCGCCGACCATCTTGGACGTCGTAGAGCTTTTTTGATCTTCATTGCTCTCGCGTCCGTCGGCTATCTGATCTATCTTTTCAGCCCGTCGTGGATCTTCCTCTTTCTGGGGCTTGCGTTCGCGATGGCTTGGGGCAGTATGGCGTCGCCCGCCATTTTCGCGGTCATCGGCGACTCGCTACCGAAAGAACGGCGTGCGATGGGTTTCACCGTCCAATCCATGCTCAAGCGCGTCCCGATGGCGATCGCACCGATCGTAGGTGGAGTGTTGATCGGGGCAATGGGCGTCTTGGTCGGCGTCCGGACCGGATTCGTGATCACGCTCGTTCTGGCGGCGATAACAGTTCTAATAGTTTTTACCGTCAATATCCCGCTCAATGTGGGCGAAGCCGTGAATGTGCGGGGCGTGTGGCGCTTGTTCCACTCCGCGCTCAAGCGTTTGCTTGTTTCCGACATCATCATCAGAGTGTGCGAAGGGATGGCGGAGATTTTCATCGTGCTGTACGTCACCAACGTTATCGGGATAAGCCTCGGCGAATACGGCGTATTGGTCGCGGTCCAGATGGCCACGTCGATCGTGGTTTACATCCCATCCGCAAGGATAGCCGACCGGATCGGCCGCAAGCCGTTCGTCATCGCCACCTTTTTGTTCTTCGCGCTTTTCCCTTTGGCGGTGACGCTCGCGTTCAATTTCGCCAGCCTCGTCTTGGCATTCATTATCGGGGGCTTGCGCGAGATCGGCGAGCCTTCGCGAAAGGCGATGATCGTGGATTTCGCCGAGCCGCATCTCCGCGCCCGCACGGTCGGGCTGTATTACTTGGTGAGAAGTCTTTCGATCACACCGGCTGCGTTTGTTGGAGGAATCTTGTGGGGGGTTGCTCCGCAAACTCCTTTTATCGTTGCCGGGATCATCGGCATCGTCGGGACGATCGTCTTTGCAGCGACCGTGGAGGAACGGTTCGCGAGCTGATCCCCGCAGGCAACGTTCCTGATGGGGTAAATTTTATGAAGTGGATCACAAGAGAACGCGTCAAGGTCGATCGTGTGGCGTGCCCGTGGCTGATAAAGAGATTTGTCGACCAGGATGCCGAGTTCTATTTCGTGCCGCCGGACCGTGTGAAGAGCGAGGCGGCTCGTCTCAACGCCACGCCGCTTGACGTGAAGGACGTTGAGCTCGGTCACCACGGACAGGAATGTTCCTTTGAGGCAATACTTAAAAAGTACCGGCTCTATGACGATCCCGCTCTAAAGTTGCTCGGCAAAATCGTCAACGGCGCGGACACGGATAATGCACTCTGGCAGCAGCCCGAGGGCGCCGGGCTCAAAGCAATCGCGGAGGGCTTTCGCCATCTTGGATTCAAAGACGATTACGAGATCAACGCCGCCCAGTGGATCGTGTACGACGCACTCTATGCTTATTGCAAGGAGATGGTGCGACAGGACAAACTCGACGGAGCGTTCAAAGCCTAGGGATGTGGATTTCGCCGAGCTGCATCAAGGAACAGGATGCCGGCTATTCGTTCAAAAATGAACGAATTTTAATGTTGTCTTCATTTGGCTTTAATCAAGTTTCGTTAAGCTGTTCTTCTGTGAATAACCGCTATGCGTATTTTGGTGGTCGAGGACGAGGAAAAAGTCTCGCGTTTTGTAGCTCGCGGGCTCGAAGCCGAACGCTTTGCGGTGGACAAGGCCGCGGACGGAGTGAGCGGATTGGAGTTTGCCACGCTCTATGAATACGATCTGATCATCCTCGACCTGCTGCTACCCGGTTTGAGCGGAACGGAAACGCTGCGCCGTCTCAGAGAAGTCAACTCCCACGTGCCGGTGCTGGTTCTAACCGCCCGCGACGCGATCGGCGACAAAGTTGAGAATCTTGAGGCGGGTGCCGACGATTATCTGACCAAACCTTTCGCGTTCGCCGAACTGCTGGCGCGTGTGAAGGCGCTACTGAGGCGCGGCGCCGTAAACCGCTCAAATGTGATACGCGTTGCAGATTTGGAATTGGACCGCCTTTCGCAAACGGTGCGACGCGGCGGGAACCGGATCGAACTGACGGCGAAGGAGTACGCGTTGCTTGAGTACTTAATGGCGAATGTCGGGCGCGTCCTCTCGCGCACGATGATTATCGAGCATGTCTGGGACCAGAGCTTCGACAGCGTTACGAATATAGTTGACGTGTACGTGAGGCATCTGCGCAACAAGATAGACGAGCCATTCGAGCGCAAACTGATTCGCACGGTTCGCGGGGTCGGCTACTCGATGTGCGACGAAACGCAAACATGAACACGCGCTCGATTCGTTTTCGCTTGACGGTCTGGTACGCCGCGCTGCTCGCCGGCTTGCTCTTGGTATTCGGCGCTACTTCGTATTTCGGGCTCGCCGGTTACTTGGAGTGGTCGTTGAGGGATTCGCTCGAAAACCAGGCGCAGCAGATCGCGGTGAGCCATCTCGCCGATGTCGGGCTGACCGGCGAAGACTACGTAATCGGGGAGATCGAGGAGCATTACGCGCCTGAGATCAACTCGCGGTTCGTTCGCGTGACGCGCGGCGACGGAAGCATCTTGTACGCCTCCGGGATACCTGAAGACGAGAGTTTCGACCCGACAGGTCTGGGCGCAGCGACGCTGCCGTCCGACGAACCGTTCACCCGAAAGGTCTTTCTGCCGGACGGCAAGGGCGGTCTGCTGCTTTACACAATGCCTTTCACGGCGCGCGATGGCAGCTGCTACACGATAGAGATCGGCGCACCTTTCCACGCGATCGAAAGCGTGCTGCGCGGGCTTTTATTCACTCTCGCGGTCGGCATGCCGATAATAATTCTCCTGTCAATTGCCGGCGGCTACTTCGTTATGCGAAGGGCGCTCGAACCCGTCAACGCCCTAACGCACAGCGCGGAACGCATCACGTCGAGCAATTTGGGCGAACGGTTGCCGGCGGTGAACACCGGCGATGAATTGGAACGACTGTCGATTGCGCTGAATAACATGGTGGAACGGCTCGATGCGGCGTTTACACACATTCGTCGCTTTTCGGCGGACGCATCGCATGAGCTTCGTACGCCTTTAACGGTTCTCCGCGGCGAGCTCGAAGAGCTGGCTGAGCAGCCGAATCTTCAGGAAGAATCACGTGAGCGCATCGGCAGCGCTCTCGAAGAAACCGACCGGTTGTCAAGAATCGTGGAAAGCCTGCTGGTTATTTCCAGGCTTGATGCGGGCGAAGCGCGGATGGAAAAGAAGCAATTCGATTTTGCCGAATTGACCGCCGCGACCGTCGAGCAATTGCGCCTGCTGGCCGAAGACAAGGGCGTTTCCCTCGTCTCCGACGTCGAAGGCGGCGGCGTTGAAGTCGAAGGCGATCCGGCGCGGTTAAAGCAGATTGTTGTCAATCTGCTCGACAACGCGATCAAATATACGCCGCCGGACGGCAAAGTAGAAGCGAAGGTCAGGCGAAACGGGAGTTTTGCAATTCTAGAAGTTAAGGATGGCGGAATCGGAATTCCCGCCGAGGCCCTGCCGCATGTTTTTGAGCGTTTCTACCGAGTTGACAAAGCGCGTTCGCGCTCGGTCGGCGGCACCGGTTTAGGCCTGGCAATAGTTAAATCCATTTGCACGGCGCACGGAGGTGATGTGACTGTCGAAAGCCGGGAAGGGCGCGGCAGCATGTTTCAGGTCAAACTGCCGATAGTTGCGCAGGAGTAGAGATGCGAAGTTCCTGCGGCGAGAGTCAAAACAAAATCTATTACAAGGAGAAGTTCTATGCAACGAAAAAGCCTGTTAATCACGTTCCTGGTGGGCGGATTGCTGATCATCCTTGCCTGTGGCATCAACAATGAAGTTTTTGAAAGCAACGCGCAAACGTCAAAAGAAGAAGGCTATGTGCCGGTAGAAACACCGGCTCCCCTGCAGGAAAGCGGAAAGACACTGGAATACAATTTCGATAAAGACAATGCTGGCGGTCTGCCGGAGAAATTTCACGACGGTTTGACCGGCAAAGGGACGCGAGGAACGTGGACGATAATGGCCGATGCGACAGCGCCGTCTCAGCCAAACGTCATCGCGCAAACTTCAACCGACAAAACGAGCTATCGTTTTCCCGTTGTGATCGCGGACGAAGGCTCGTTCAAGGATGTGGATCTGAGCGTCAAGTTCAAGCCCGTTTCGGGCAAAGTCGACCAGGCTGCCGGGCTGGTCTGGCGGCTCAAGGACGCGAACAATTACTACATCGTCCGGGCGAACGCCCTCGAAAATAACGTTGTCCTTTACAAGGTCGAAAACGGCAAACGGTCTGACCTGCCGCTCGTCGGAAAAGGAAAAACCTACGGAGCAAAAGCACCAGTGCCAAAGGAAAAGTGGAGCGAGCTGCGCGTCGTTGCTATTGGGAAACTTTTTACCGTCTATCAAAACGGCGAAAAACTTTACGACGTTGAAGACGAAACTTTCAGGGAAGCCGGGAAAATCGGGTTGTGGACAAAGGCCGATTCGGTCACCTATTTCGACGATTTGAAAGCAACCGCTAAGTAGTGAAGACAGATCGTCTTAAAATGTCACTCATGGGAACGAAAAATGATCAACAATATATCACGGCGAGAGGCAATTACCGGACTATTGGCTACCGGAGCGGCAGCGTTAGGCATAGCCGAAGCGAGGGCGGCCTCGGCCGAGCCTTCCTCGCAAAAAACAACGCCGCCGCTCACGCAGGACGAGATCAGGGCGATCGAAACCGCGCTGGGCAAAAAAGGCAGATACGTAGAAGCGGAAAGTACTTACACCTTGCCGCTGCCCCGCAACGATCTAAAGGTTTCGATCAAAGGCGATTCCGTGCCGATCGCTTTCGGCTTCGGCGGGTGGGTCTCGGTCAAAAAGACGATGGACGGCAAATCGGCGGTTTTGATGAGCGATACCGTCTTGCTCGAAGAAGAGGTCAATCCGCTGATCAGCTCCGCGCACGCCAACGGCTTGGAGATCAGCGCGATTCACAACCATTTCTTTTATGAGCAGCCGCGCATTTTTTACATGCACCTGCACGGCATGGGAACGGTTGCCGATCTAGCGAAAAGCTACGCGGCGACCATCAGGAACAACAAGTTGTTTCCCGCAAATCAACCCAATGTCGCCCAGCCCGCGCGCACGGCAAAGGAAATATTCGATCTCCCCGCGCTCGATAAAATTGCCGGAAAAACCGGCGCGATAAACGGTGCGACTTACAAATACACTGTAGGACGCGACGATCTGCAGATTACCGCGATGGGCGCCGAGATGACGGCCAGCATCGGCTTAAACTCCTGGGCGTCGTTTGCCGGAACCGCGGGGACGGCTCACGTCGCGGGCGACATTGCAATGCTCGAAGCGGAGGTGAATCCCGTCATCAGAACGTTGCGGCAAAACGATCTGGAAGTCGTGGCATTGCATCACCACATGCTCGGTGAATCCCCTCGGATAATCTTTTTGCATTATTACGGGCGCGGCAACGCGAACAAACTCGCAACGGGGTTCCGAGCCGCACTGGAGGAGTTGGGCAAAAAGCACGGCCAGATGGCGATGTAAAGTATTTCAGCCCTTTTTGAGGTGAGGTGAAAGGTTATGAAAAAACGCTTGCGATTGAACTATACGGGCCCGGCGATAGTTTTCGCGTGGCTGGTCTGCGTGTTTACCGTTTCGCTGGGTTTCGCCGGCGAGACGGTTTACGTGACGAATTACAGCTCGGACTTCATATCGCTTATTGACGCCGAAACGAACAGAAGACTAGCTGAAATCCGCACGGGAAACAAGCCGCATGGCGTTGCCGTTTCGCCGGACGGACGCACTGTTTATGTCAGCAATGAAGGTGATAACAATGTATCCGTGATCGATGCCGCCGCGCGCCGGGTAATAACCACCATCGCAGTCGGGAAAACGCCGAATCAGCTTTGCGTCAGCAAGGATGGGCGTGCCGTTTACGTTACAAACAACGGCGACGACACCATTTCCATGATTGACACGGCCAGCCGGACTGTTAAAACCATCGAAGTCGGGCGCAAACCGCACATTTTACTTTCTTCGCCCGACGGTTCGCAGATTTTTGTAACGCTCGAAGGCGACAACAAGATCGTCGTCATCGACCACGCGAAACAGGAATTAAGCGGCGAGATTCCGGTCTATGGCTTCCCCCGCGTGATGGCGATTTCGCCCGACGGCCGCGGTCTTTATTTAACGCTTCGCTGGCTCAACGGCAGTTTGAAGATTGACACCGAAGCTCGAAAGGTCGTTTCGGGCTTCGACCTGGGAATGCCCGCGTTTCCCGCTGAAGGCAAAGCCGCTCACGGCCTGGCATTGTCCCGCGACGGGAAATACTTGTATTTGACCAGCCAGATCCTGAATTCGGTCACAGTTCTGGAAACCGCGACGATGAAGGTCGTCCGTGACATTGCCGTTGGCAAGGACCCTAACTGGATCGAGATAACCGCCGACGGTCAACGCGCGTTTGTCAGCAACACCGCCTCAGACAGCGTTTCCGTCATTGATCTGAGATCCAACAAAGTGATCGGCACCGTTCCGGTCGGCAAGAGCCCAAAGCGTTTGGCGATCGGAAATATCAACGAGTAGAGATGTTCTTATCGTCACGGCGAATTGGGACTTGAAAATACTTGTCTCACATTTGCATGACCGAGGAAGCGGGAGGATTTGTGAAAACATTTATCGAATATCGAGCATTATTTCTGCTGATCGGCAGTTTGATTCTGAATTTCGCGTGCGCTTCGCCGCCGAATACCGAAAGATCGATCGGCAACGGTTCTTCAAACGCAAGTGGAGAAGTAACGATCTACGTTTCGCAGGACCGCGTTTTCTCCGAACCCGTTTTGCGGGAATACGAAAAGAAGACCGGCGTCAAAGTGAATGTCGTGTATGACACCGAAGAAACGAAGTCGACCGGCCTTGCCAACAAATTGCTTGCGGAGAAAAATCGTCCGCAGGCGGATGTTTTCTGGTCTAACGAGCCGGTCAGGACGCTGGTTCTGAAGAAGAATCGCGTGCTGGCGGCTTACAAATCGCCGCAGGCCGAGGGGATTCCGGCAAATTTCAAAGACCCGGAAGGCTTCTGGACGGGATTTTCGGCCCGTTGCCGGGTGATCGTATATAACACAAACCTCGTAAAGCCGGACGAAGCGCCGAAGTCAATTTTCGACCTGACCGATCCGAAATGGAAAGGTCAGGTTGCAATTGCCGACCCGCGCTTCGGTTCGACGTCGTTTCACGTAGCGGCCCTCTACACCGAGCTGGGCGACGAGAAGGCGGATGATCTGTTCCGCAGACTGAAAGCCAACGACGTAAAAATTGTGCCCGGAAATTCGGTGGTCCGTGATATGGCCGCGCGGGGCGAGGTGAAAATCGGTTTGACCGACACCGACGACGTGAATGTCGCTCTTGAGGACAAACAGCCCGTGGCGATGGTTTTTCCGGACCGCGACGGCGTCGGAGTTCCGCTGATGCCGAATATGCTGTCGCTGATAAACAACGCCCCGCACGCTGAAGAAGGAAAACGACTGATTGATTATCTGCTCTCGCCGGAAGTTGAAGGAATGCTGGCAAAATCGGAAGCCGTGCAGATACCTTTGCACGCTGACGTTGAACCGCCGAAAAACATTCCGCCGATTGCTTCGATAAAAGCGATGACGCTCGATTACGGCAAGGCCGCCGACCGCCTGGAAGACGTAACGCGGCGTCTGGAGGACATTTTGGGATTGTAGTGCCGGAGGGTGCGAACCTGGGATATTGGCGTTTGGAGACGAATCAAAAACAACGTTCGATTTTTGCAAAAGTCTACTCGCGGTTCAGCCTTCGCGGGCTGATCTTTTTTGTTGCGGCGGCGGGCTTTTTTTGTTTTTCGGTGCTGCCTGTCGTTTATATGGCGGCATCTTCGTTCGTGAGCGAGCAAGGAGCATTCAGTCCCGAGAATTATAAAGAACTTCTTTCCTTCGACGCGCGGCGGCGCGCTCTGCTGCTAAACAGCGCGGCGCTCGGTCTCGGCGCCGCTTGTCTTTCGACCCTGATCGGCGTGCCTCTGGGCTTTTTGCTCGCGCGAGCGGAGTTTACCTTCAAAAGGCTTTGGCGTTTCGTTCTGGTCGTCCCGCTTGTCATCCCGCCGTATATTTTCGCATTGGCCTGGGTGTTAATGCTCGGCAAGCCGGCGCCCGAGATCACCTACAGTTTATTCGGAGCGATCATAGTTTTGGGCCTATGCTTTTACCCGCTCCCGATGCTGGCGGCTGAAGCGGCTCTGCGACAGGTAGATCGCCGGATGGAAGAAGCGGCTTTGCTGGCAGCGCCTCCTTTTCGCGTTTTCCGGCGAATTACGATGCCGTTGATCGCTCCGGTCGTTTCGGCTGTTTTCCTGATCGTCTTCGTGCTCTCGGTCGCGGAGTTCGGCGTCCCCGGGCTGCTGCGCGTCCGGGTTTTCACTACGGAAGTCTTCACGGCTTTCGCCGCGCTTTATGATATCGGGGCGGCCACAGCTCTGGCTGTTCCAGCTTCGTTCGTCACGCTGGTCGCGGCGATTTTTGCGGCGAAGCTGCTTGGCGAAAAGACTCTCATCGGCAGAAGAAAACATTTGGCGGCTGCGAACTCGACGCGGGGCAATTTCAGGTTCGCTTTGCTGGCGGGGGCATGTGTTGTTTTGTTTGCGGCCGTCCTGCTCCCGATTCTTACGCTGTCTTTCGAAGCCTTCGCGGTAAGGAGTTTATCGAAAATAGTTCTGGATTCCGGAGCGGCGATCGCGAACAGCCTTTTGCTTTCGGCGATCGGCGCCGGTTTGGTCGTCATCATTTCCGTCATTCTCGGATATACGCGCAGTCGCGCGAAAACGAATCGGAGGTGGCTTGCCGATGTTGTTTTTCTCGTCATCTTCGCCGTGCCGAGCACGGTCGTCGGGGTCGGGATCATCGGACTTTGGAATCGCGGCGGTTTGGAAACGATCTATACGAGCCAGGCGATCATCGTCGTCGGTTATCTCGCCCGCTTCACCCCGGTCGCGGCTTTGATCTTTGGCGGTATTGTCCGGCAGATCCCTTACTCGATCGAAGAGGCGGCGGCGATCTCGGGAGCAAACTGGCTGCGCATTTTCGGCCGAATCGTGCTCCCGAATATGAAAAACGGGATCGCCGGGGTCTGGCTGATCATTTTTATTTTCACCTTTGGCGAACTGGGAACGACACTGCTTGTCGCGCCGCCGGGCGAAACCACCCTTCCCGTTCGTATTTATACGCTCATCGCAAATACGCCGCCGAGCGAAGTCGCCGCACTTGCGCTTTTGCAGATTTCCGTCATTTTGCTTCCGTTGGCGTTTTTGATCCTATGGCGAAAACCGAAGAAAAAGACCGCGTGAAAAGAGCAAATTATTTGTCGCTTGCCGGGGTTTCAAAATCGTTCGGCGGGCGGGCGATACTTAAAGAGATCTCGTTCCAGGTTGCGATGGGCGAATCCGTGGTTCTGCTCGGGCCGAGCGGCTGCGGAAAAACGACACTTTTGCGGATGATCGCCGGTCTTGAAACGCCCGACGCGGGTGAAATCCACCTCGACGGCGAATGCGTCGCCGCGCCTGGGGCTAATCTTGTGGCGCCTCACCGCCGACAGATCGGTTTTGTTTTTCAAGACCTCGCTCTTTGGGCCCATTTTACCGTTGAAGGAAACTTGCAGTTTGTTCTCTCGTCGCAGAAAGTTCCGAGATCGGAGCAAACCGGGAGCATCGTGGAGATGCTAGATCTGGTTAGGATGCAAGGCTTTGCTAAGAACTATCCTGCCGAGCTTTCGGGCGGCGAACAGCAGCGTGTCGCCCTGGCCCGCGCCTTGATCGGCGGCCCGCGTCTGCTCTTGCTGGATGAACCGTTTTCGAGCCTCGATGCGAATTTGCGAGGCGAATTGCGCGACGAATTGATCGCTATCCAAAAGCGCCTCGGCATCACGACAGTTTCCGTAACGCACGATGAAGAGGAAGCGGAAGTGCTGGCCGACCGAATAGTGAAGCTAAGGGAGGGAGCAATCGAAAGCGTTACAGTTGTCAAACCCGATAAAGTTTGATCCGCTTATGAAACTTTTACTTTTCTTACTTATCCTGAGCATCGCTTCCATATCAGGTGCTTCAATTTACGGGCAGGCCACTTCAACGGAGAATAAAGCGAGAATCTCTCGCGCCGGTGGAGAAATCAAGATTGACGGCGTGCTGGACGAGGAGTCCTGGCGGACAGCCGAGGTCATCACTAATTTTCGCCAGCAAGAACCGAACGAAGGCGCTGAGGCTTCGGAACGAACGGAGGTTCGGGTTCTTTTCGATGATAAGAATCTTTACATCGGGATCCGCGCATTCGATTCCGAAGCCGGGAAAACCAACGCCCGCGAGCTTGTCCGCGATGCTTCGTTCTCCAACGACGACAAGGTTGAAATTCTGCTGGATACTTATCACGATCGGCGCAACGCTTTTCGTTTCGCGGTCAATCCTCTGGGAGTGCAGCAGGACGCGCTCATCACCGACGAAGGCCGGGACGTAAATCTTTCATGGGATACCAGCTGGATCACGGAAAGCAGCAGGGACGCCGACGCCTGGACGGTCGAGATAGCGATCCCCTTAACGAGCCTGCGTTTTAAGGAGGGCCTGGATGCGTGGGGTTTTAACGTCGCCCGTGTCATTCGCCGCAAGAACGAGGAGGTTTTATGGACGAGCTGGCAGCGCGAGTTCGGTCTCGAGAAGGTTTCGCAAGCGGGCGAACTCGTTGGGGTCGGCGAGATCCGGCGGCGGCGCCTTTATGAGATCAAACCTTACGTGACCGGCGGCTGGCGAGAAGGCGTGCCGCTCGTCGGCTCAAGGGGATTCGACGCCGGTGTCCGCGGCACGGCGGGGATCGAAGTCGCTCGCATCGGCATAACGCCTTCCTTGACCGCGGAGTTTACTGTCAATCCCGATTTCGGGCAGGCGGAGGTCGATCAGCAGGTGGTTAACCTTTCGCGCTTTTCGATCTTCTTTCCCGAAAAAAGGGACTTCTTTTTGGAGAACGCCGGCATTTTTCTGTTTGGAAGACAGGGCAGTAACCAACTTTTCTTTACCCGGCGTATCGGCTTGACTGGCCGCGGCGAGCCCGTCCCGATCGACTACGGCGCGAAAGTGACGGGCAAGATCGGCAGCTACAACGTCGGTTTTCTGCAAGTCCAAACCCGCAGGCTCGGCGACCAAACGACGAGCTTCGGGGTGCCGAGCCAAAATTTCACGGTCGCCCGCGTTAAACGCGACATTTTCGGGCGTTCGTCGATCGGCGCGATGTTTGTTAACCGCCAGGGCAGTCTGTTCACCGATGCGACCGGGCGGGCCGACGAGACACGCTATCACCGCGCAGCCGGCATTGACGCCGAATTCAATCTTACAGACCGCTTGCGCGTGCACACTTTCTTGATGGGGACCGCCAATCCGGGTGCGAAATCAAGTTTTCTTTCGGGGCGCGTGGATACCCGCTACGAGGATGACAATTTTCGCTTTATCGGCGTTTATGAGGATATCGGCAGCAACTTCCGCCCCGAAGTCGGCTTCGTCGAGCGAAGCGGCATCCGCCAGTATTTCGGTCAAGCCGCTTACAAGCCGCGGCCGCGCTTTATCCCGTTCGTCCGCTCGATGGAATTCGAAACCCAGATCGAATACTACGAAGACCGGCGGGGGAGCCTCTCGACCAGGCAAACCGAATTGACCTGGGAGACGGAATTCAAGAATTCCGCCGTTTTCTCTTTTCGTCTCTTCGAGGACGTTACGGACGTTTTGACCGAGCCGTTTGAAATTAGGCGCGGCGTCGTGATTCCTCCGGGCACGTACCGCTTCAACCGCCCGCGTGTCGAATTTTTCAGTGACCAGAGCAAGAAGATCGTTTTTACAGGACGTTACAAATGGGGCAGGTTTTATTCGGGAAAGCGCGACGAGTATTCGGTCGGCGTCGCGTATCGACCGAACAAGCACTTATTGTTCGATTTCTCGGACAACTATAATGACGTGCGGCTCCCGCAGGGCGACTTTACGACCAATCTTTTCGCCGGCAGGGTCAACTACAATTTTTCCCGGAAAATGTTGACTTCCGCCTTGCTTCAACTCAATTCAGCCGCGCAGATTTCTGCACTTAATGTTCGGTTCCGTTATATCTACCGACCGAACAGCGATTTCTTCATTATCTACAATCAGACAACCGGTAGGGGACTGGAACGCCCTTCGTACAGTCTGCAAATGAAAATGACGTACGATTTCACGTTTTGAGAAGCGCTTCCGCAGTCCCGTTACCGAGGATTGTCAGGCGGATCTGGCTGCCCTGACGCGGGCCACCGTGTTTTTAGTTCCTCTACTATTTCGTCAGCGATCCGTAGAGCCAGGGCCGAAATCGTCAGTGAAGGATTTACCCCCAATGCCGTCGGAATTATCGACGCGTCAGCGATGTGCAAACCCTCGTAATAGGGGCGTCCGCCGGTTTTTGACTTGTCAAACACCCTGCCAAGTCCGTCAACAACACCCCCGGTCGCGTCGTCGGCCATACGACAACCGCCCAACGGATGACTGAGCGCGATCGACTTGTTGCCGATCGAGTCGGCAACATCCGTCAGAAAAGGATTGAAGAACTTATAATCCGAACCGTCGGGCCGAAGTTTCTCGGCCAGCCGCGCCAGGGTACGTTCAACGGCCTCATAGATTCCATCGTCCCAGAATTTCGCGCCGCCCGGCTTCTTCACCCTCAATGTCGTCTCACCGCCGCCCCGTCCGAGAGTGAATTGCGCATCGGCTCCATCGCGCCCCATACCGACCACGCACATCATATTGGACACGAGCTCTTCTTCGGAGCGGAACGTTTGCCCTCGCTCTCGATAGTTTGAGAAAAAGTCGCGGAGGTACTGAACGCTGCGCTTTTTAAGGTACCTCAAAGCGGCGTGTAGGATGAATACCTCCCCCGTGTTACCCCTACTTAATGATTGGATAAGCGGAACGCCTTCACCGATAATCGACGCCAGCGCGGGTGGAACACCTTGGTCTTCAATTGTGTGAAAGTATTTAGTGTCGGGAGTGGATGTTCCGTCACGGCCGTCATCGCCGGTACCATGCTCGTTCGTATTGAAGTGAGCGAACGACGTGGTCACGGGGCCGCGGACGATGCTCGCACGGTTTTTCGTCTTTTCAAGAAACGCCAAATAATCCCCGTTGGTGGAGAAGCCGTACCCGACCTTATCGCTCACGTTCGGCAGGGCGTCAGCCCTTTCCTTTGAGCGCAGCATGATCTCATTAGTACCAATGCAACCCGCCGCGACGACCACCATGTCCGCCCGAACCACTTGCTCATCAAAAAGCGATGGGTCATCTTTCCGCCGCTGAATGAATCGAACTTCATAACCGCCATCCGGAAGTGCGCAAATAACATCAACCTCAGCCAGCGCTTTGATCTCGAGATTTTCCCCGTAAAGCGGCTCCGGGTGGCTGGGAGTGCCGAGCGCCGCCGCCATCAGTTGCTTGTTTAGGGTGTGACGTGCTCCGGGCAAACAGCCGACATTACAGCGGCTTTGCCGTTCGCAATAGTTTTTTGCCTTGCTCCCGTCAACCGGATAATTAGGGGGAGGGAGGGTCGGCCCCAACGGTGCATTTTCCGGTGTCAGGTCGTTGATGGACAGATCGACCGCTCCGTAATCGCGCGTCAGACCGTGCACCGCCGTTTGAAAGACGCGTGCCCGGTCAAGCCACAGTCGGTTTTGTTTCTCCGGCGGGTTCTTGTCCAAATCGGATTCATCGATGCTTATTTGTTTGAGTCCCGGCATATCGTTCGCAGCGGGCGGTTTGAAATTCGGATCGAGCCGAGCCGTTCGTGTAACAATATTGCTGAGACCGGTGTTAACCATCGTGTCCACGATCGCTTCCTTTTCCTCCTTGCTCAAATCCGTCAAATCTCCAAGAAGCGGGATCCGCTTCGCCCTCCTTGCGCCAAGCATCGAAACCACGCTGTAGCCGATGGCGTGTCGTGCCAAATCGTAATACTTTTGGCGTGTCGCTTTATCCCAACTGGTGACCCAGCGTTTGTCGTCGAAGATAAAATCGGGCGGGGCTATCGTTATGTTCGAGTACACGAGCGAACCGCCGCCGACCCCACTTGCGCGAATGACTGTAACGCCGTCGCTCTTGCCGCCGAACAGTCCTAAGAAGCCGCGCGTGCCGAATCGAGTTAGATCGAATAGTCCGTCCTCGTTTCTGAAACGCTTAAAGATCCGCGTAAAGATATTGACGTCCCTAGTGCGCCGGAAGCAGCGGGTGAAAATGTCAATGAATCCTCGAAAATGATTTTGCGAGGACCAAAACTGTACCGGCTGGCCCGCTTTGGCGAGATGTTCGGCGGCGCGAACCTCCTTGTCTTGCACGGTGCTCACCGGTGTCGTCCACCATGTTCCGCGCTCCAAAATCAGGACCTTCTCTTTCTTCCCCCGCTCCTTGAATGCGTCAGCCAACGGCAAAGCGGTCATCGTCCCGCCGAAGCCCGACCCAATAACTACAACTCTGTAATGCGGCGTTTCTTCTTTCATGCGATTTGGCTCCTGTAATCGAAACTTGTTGCGTGCAAAGTCGGCTGCTTCTTACATATCTTGAAACGGTATTTCCCACTCGGATATCGGCCCGGCATTGTAGCTCTCTTCGCCGAAATGGCGAATCCCAAAGACTTGAACCAGGATGCCGGCGGCTCGGATATAAACCTTTACAAAGCTCTTGTGATAAGGCGGCTGGTCGTGGTCCGCAAAGGCGTCAGGCAGCCGTTCCAAAAGCCACGAACCGTACTGCTTTCGAGAAACCTCGCGGCTCGGATAGCAGTCGAAGTCGTCCGGCTCGCCGGTCAACCGAATTCCCAAATCCGGAGGGAATCTCATATCTTTCGCTTCCGGAATGATATGAGTTCGCGAGAGGTACGCACCGCCCCCGCCGTTGACAAGGTGCCAAACGATCTTCCGCTTCCCATTCGTGCTCGCAGGTATGCGGTATTTCTGGAAATTGTGCGTATCGCCCGCGACAACGAGCCGGTAATTGAAACGATTAACTATGTCGTTGACGTCACGCAAACGCTCGTCGAATTGCCCATTTGCGAAGATCGGCTTGCCGGAAATCAGTATTTTCGGCTTATCGTCCGCATCATCGGAAACTCGAAGAAGCCACTCCCTTTGTGAATCGCCGATGCGCCCCTTTATCCCGGTGTCTACGAAAACCAGCCGAACAAATTTCGTGTCTATGTAGAAATACATGTTTGGCTGGAAAAACCGATTAGATCGAATCATCCGGAGCATCTTCAGCTTTTCCGGGTCTACAGTTTGTTGGTTCGGATCCAGGCGGTGAAACGTGTTGTCGCAAAAATGGATCATGAACCCGGTCAACTCGTCGTACCAGTCATGATTGCCCGGAACCGCATAGATGTCTTTCGGGTAGTTCCGGTACGGGACGTAGAATTTTTCTCTGTACTCGTGCGATCGACCGGAAGGGTAGATAACGTCGCTCGCGATTACCGAGAATTCTGTATCGGCGCCCTCCCTTAAGAACTTATCCACCGCGACCATCTGGGAGGAATCCCCCTCGCCGGTGTCGCCCATCACGACAAAGGAAAACTCGTCTGGTAGATCATCGCGGAAAAAAGCAAACTCGCGCGAGCCTAAACGTTGTGCCTGCCGCTGCGCCCATTCTTCGCGTTTCTTATTGGTCGTATCCCAGACGAAGGCGGTTAGATGCCGGTACGAACGGAACCAATTTAACGGGTTACCCCAACTAAAGGCCATTGCATTCCTCCTTTGGAGTCAGGTTTGAAGTCTAGGGTGACAGCTGCCACAACAATACCGAGAAACATTTCGCTCCCGCGCTCTCCTCGCAGCTGTAACCCATAATCGAAGTGATATCCCGATTGCCCATAGTTTCGTTTGAAACGATGGATTTGTCCACAGCAGTCCTTATTGACGGCTGGTCGGTTCCGACAAAGACACTAGGGGACGCGTCGTCTACGGCTATACCTTCGTGACGAGTGCAGAATTGGTTTTTGCGATCGAGAAGTAACTTTTTGAACGTCTCGGTTTCTGAAAGGGACTCTCCGAACGTTGAAAGTCGGGATGATTACCTCGCGCTCGGTGAGTAAAGAGATTGAGAACTCGCCAGCAGGCAGCGTTCGACATGAGCAGATGCAAAACGGCGAGCATTCATCCGGCTCGTCTTCGTCATGCTCGGGCTAGGTGTGAAGCTCCGCGATCTCGCTGGTGTCGGAGTGCGCCGGGGCCGCGAACGTGTCGGGGCATGGCTGCGTCAGCAAGAAAAGGATGCACAAAACTATTGCGAAAATTGCTGGCCTCATTCTGACCGCGATCTTCCGCAACTCTTCATTCGCGAGACCGCGATCGTACCAACTTATTAGAGTCACGTTCAAACGACTACAAGCTAAATACCTTGCGGATCGGCCACGGCCACGATTTAGATCATCCAAAACAAGCGGCGGACGGCATCGTGGAAAACGGGATGCGGAGCATGACGGCGACAGGATATAGGCGTGTATCTAAGAGGCGACCGTGTGGAATTTGCGGGAAACCCGATTGGTGCAGCACGACCGCGACGGAAACGATATCGTTCTGTGCCCGTTCCACTCTCAACGCCGATCGCGTTAGCCGGTACGGATGGGGAGTCTATTATCACGAAGGATATCGGCTAGCTTTCGATTTCGACTTCGAACGAAACTTCAAACGGTTTCCAAGCCGAAAAATGATCAGGGTTCTAAGAGCCCTAGCTCCACCCGCAATCCGGGATAAGGTCTATCGAAAGCTGATCGAATTGTCACCGGCATCGTCGAGCGACGAGATCGTAAACGGACGTGGAGGTTTGTCGGAGAGGGGGATACAGGATTTCTCCCAATACGGAAGCCTCCCACGAACAGTAAATGAACGGAGAGTATTGGTGGAGCGGCTCGTCGAATCTCTGGCGAAAGAAGGGGAGCTTCAGTCCTTTGCAGGAATACCGAGTTTCTGGAGAGATGCGAAGGGCTCATTACGTTTATGGAGTGAGCAGGATTCGTTCACTGGTCTAATGCTGATCCCGTTCGTTGGCCCTGACGGACTAATACGAGCATGTCAGATACGGTTCATGCGATACGTGCCGAACAAGTCGGGACGCTATGTCTGGTTGTCGTCTTCGAATCAAAGAAGCGGATGCGGCCCTGGTGCTCCCTTGCATCACGCCGATCCTCATCCGGGCTTAGACAAACCCGTTCTTGTCACGGAAGGAGCACTAAAAGCAGCAACAGCTCAAAGATTCTTACCTGACAGATACGTCGTCGGGAACAGCGGCGTTGCTACATCGCATCGAGAGATCATAGAAACCGCAAGGCGACGAGCGCTGGAGATCGCATTCGACAATGACAGTTTCACCAATTCTCATGTGGCACGAGCAATGGCTTCTCTAATACGACTTCGATATGAAGATCAAAGATCTTTCGTTTACGACGACGAGGTCCGAGTTCTGACGTGGGGCCGATCCCTAAAAGGCATAGACGAGGCCTTACTTGCCGGCCTTCAACTAAAACGCCTCACCGTTGCAGAGTGGCTCAAATGTCTAAGCCCCGAATGTCAGGAACAGGCGAGTGGTCAATTATCTTTCGCCGAGCGCGGGAAAGAAGCGGCTGGCAGAAAGTATGATGTTTCAGTCTGACGCCCCCCCGAGCATTCCTTTAGGCCTGATCGAACAGATCGCCTCGATCATCGATTCGGGGAGACAGCTCAACAATCGTGAGTTGCTGGCGAATTGTCGGGATGCCGGAGTAGATAACTTCGCGACCGACCCGCATCTATGTCATGAGATCGCGGAAACAGCAATTAACTACCTCATAGCGACAAAGTACGGGACACCACTGTTGTCTTCGGACGATCCCCGCAGAGCGTGCACCGAAATACTTAGACCGCTGCAACAAAGTCTGCCGACCCAATCGTGGCGGAGTGAAGCTCAGGTTACTTATCAGCAGTTTTCCACTCCGGCACCCATCGCATACCTTGCGGCTTACCTAACAAATTTAAGCGGCAGCGACACCGTGCTTGAACCGTCGTGCGGTACCGGCAGTCTTGCCGTGTGGGCGTGTGCGGCAGGAGCGACTGTCGTGACGAATGAGATTGATCCGAGGAGACGGCAGCTTTCCGGGCTTATCGGCTTCAACCCCACCGAACACGATGCCGAGTTCATCGATGACTTCTTGCCGGAGAACATTACCCCGAACGTTGTCTTGATCAATCCACCATTCTCTTCAAGCGGCGGCCGAGTGGAGCGGAACCGGAACAAGTTCGGGTTTCGGCATGTCGAGTCCGCCCTTCGGCGTCTCGCGCCCGGCGGCCGGTTCGCTGTCATCCTCGGCGAAGGAGGATCGCCCGGCAGGGTTTCAGGAAAGCAGTTTTGGGACTCCATGTCGCCCATCGTTCGAGTTGCCCGATCTATCGGCCTCCCCGGCCGCGAGTATAGCCGCAACGGCACAACCGTAGGCGTGGCTTTGATTCTCGGTCGTAAATCCTCAATGAGTGAGCCGGAAGGCGATCTCCGCTCTGACCATCACCAGAGCTTCGACAATATCGAAGAAGCTTTCGAAACGATCAGATCCGAACAGATATGAACTACCGGGAACTTCACGAGGCCGTTAAAAACGGCTCTATCGTCGGCGCCGTCAATACTAACGGCAAGAAGGAGCGATTCTTTATCTCAGACAGCGGCAGCCTGTGCCGGTTCAAACCGCGCAGCAGCCGACGCGGATATTTGGTGCACGAATCCAATCTTGCAAGCTACGGGCAATTCATACCTTCCAAGCCTCCACAAACCGGCGAAGAGAAGCTCAGAAAAGAATACCGACTTGTCGAAAAGTATAAGCGGATGGCGGGCGAGGCGAGCTTTTCGAATCCATTCATCCGCGACTGTCTTGCACTTCCGGATCTCCATGCGTGGAGAAAGGACCTTGTCGAGCCGAATTCCTGGGAAAAGGGTAAAGAGTCGCGTCCGAAGACTCTGTACGAACTCCACATAACAACCGGGACCAATATCGACGGGAAGGTGATCTCACTGAATCGGATCGCTAAAAAGTATCCGCGTGAGATCGAGCGCCTTCGCGAATCCATCCGGAACAGGTCGTCCGGTACGTTCGTCACGGGTCGCTGGGCCAAGTTCGCCGGATACGACATATCGATTGAAAGCGAATACAACGCCGAGACCGGTGACTTTCGCGGCTTCTTGTCGCTGGAATACGCAGGCTGCGGCAATGGTTACTATTACCTCCTCATCAACGACGAAAACTTCATAGGCTACGACGTTGATTGAACGCGCTAAGAGAGGCAATCTACCGACCTTCAAATTCAACCTCCCGACCGACCAATAAGATGTTATCAAGCTACCAGCAATCGGCGGGCACAGCTGCGCCGTTTTCGGCAACAGCGGCGGCCACTGTGCCCGTGGAGGCGAGCGAGCCTGATACCACTGATCAGATCCAAGCATACACACCTCGATTCGTTGTTGGTGGAGCCGCACATCCCGGCGTCATAGTCGAACCGCCCGGCCTTGCGAACGTAGAACCGCCTCCGATCACTTATCGTCCGTGTTTGCCGAGAGAGTTGTCCGAAACAAGTAAGCTCTCGGCGATGCAGATCGAGAGGATTATCTACGCCGGGCAAGCTCACGAGCAACGACTTGCGGACGGATCACGTGCCGGCATCAGTATCGGCGACGGGACCGGGACGGGAAAGACCGCGACGCTTGCGGGAATAATTCTCGACAACTGGTTTCACGGCAGAAGGCGGGCGGCATGGTTTTCAGTCAAGGCCGACCTGATCGAAGCCGTCTCGGATGAATTCGCGAGGCTTGGTCTGAAGCCGCCGATAAAGCTCATAAACGACTATCCGACCGATGGCGAGATCGATATTGGCGACGGCATAGTCTTCTGCACATATCGTTCTCTGATCGCCCGGTCTAGATCGGGCAATCGGCGAATTGACCAACTGATCCGCTGGCTCGGGAATGAAGGAATTGTCATCTTCGACGAGGGTCACAAAGCGAAGTACGCATTCGCGGACGATAGGGGAAAGTCCACCCAGACCGGAGCTGCGGTCCTTGAGATCCAGGACCCGGAGAGATATCCCGATTATCGCGTTGTTTATTCATCCGCCACATCGGCGGGAGAAGTGCGGCACCTGGCATATATGTCTCGCCTCGGTCTTTGGGGAGAAGGGACCAACTTTCCGCTTGGGTTCGAGCAGTTCGCGGAGGAGATCGAATCGGGCGGTGTCGGTGCACTTGAGATGGTCTGCCGCGATTTGAAAGCTATGGGTCGTTACCTCTGCGGCAACTTGAGCATGGGAGCCGATCCTAAGTCCGGCCTCGCCGTTGAGTTCCGGGAGGTGACACATTGGCTCACTCCTGCACAGCGCCGGATGTACGACAATATGGCCCAGGGCTGGCAGGAGGTCTTTCGAAATATCCACCGTGCCCTCGATCTCACAAATTCGGGGAAGGCCACGCGAGCCCTCGCCGTGAATCAGTTCTGGGCTGAGCATCAGCGGTGCTTTAGAAATCTGATCACCGCCTTTAAAGTGCCAACTCTAATCCGAGAGATCGAAGATGCGCTTGGAAGGCGAGAGTCCATAGTCGTTTCGATAACCGGCACCGGCGAGAGTCAGACAAAGAAACAAATCGAACGTGCGGCCGATCATGAAGAAGCCCTTGACAGCCTGGACTTCAGCCCGCGTGAAACACTCACAAGACTGGTTGCGAACTGTTTCCCGACTGCCTGTTTCCAGGAACGCGCCAATCCGTACAGCGGAACTATTGAATATATTCCTGTCCTCGATGCCGACGGCAATCAGGTCGAAAGCCGCGCGGCATTGCAGCTTCGGGCGGAACTGATGGATAAGCTATCTGTTCTTGAAGTTCCTGAACACCCGCTTGATCAACTTGTGAACTATTTCGGTGTTGAGAATGTTGCCGAGATGACCG
>JAJTWY010000028.1 GCA_021463165.1 Pyrinomonadaceae bacterium
ACGGGTATCTTCAAGCCGACGACGTGCGAGCCGGTGGTAGGGAACTTCCCGGGAAGTGCACCTGCGGGGCCGTATGTTGAGCCTGGATGTGCAGTGGCGAGAGCGAACGCACAGACACTGTACGGAAACTATGGCGGAGTGACGGCGAACGGGACGTGGAGCCTGTATATCAGGGACGACCTTGGAGGAGCAAGGCCGGAATCCGGAGACTTCGTGATCGGAGAGGTCAAAGGCGGATGGGGCATCGAGCTGCTGCCGTCGACGGCCGCCGGCGTTGAGGTCTCAGGACGCGTGATGACACCCGACGGTCGCGGACTCCGCAATGCCACGGTAACCATCACCGACAGTCTGGGCAATGTTCGCACGGCGACGACAGGTTCGTTCGGCTTCTTCCGCTTCTACGATGTGGAAGTCGGAACGACCGGAATTGTCAGCGTGTCATCGAACCGGTATCGATTCAATTCGAAGGTCGTACAGGTATTCGATACGCTTGCGGACGTTGACTTCATTGGCCAGGAATGACCCTGGTCGATCTGAAACTGAGAGGGCGGCTTTCGGGCCGCCTTTTCTTTTGGTAAACGGACTTCCGGATTGTGGGCTGGGTTAAAGATCAATCGGGAACATTGGGCAGCATTTTGCGTGCAAATAACTGGAGTGCCGCGTTCATCGAAGACAGAGTATAATGACCGCGATGGCTGAGAAAAAAAGAGGTATCGGGCGAAAGATAGTCCATGCGGGCGGCTGGCAGATCGCCAAGCGGGTTGCCAAAACGGTTCCGTTTGGCGGTACGGCAGTTGTCCTATTTTTGGTTGGGACGGATATCAAGAAAAAGGGCGCCGTTGGTGGTCTGATCAATTCCGGGATCGATGCGATCCCGCTCGTAGGTTTGGCAAAGAATGCGGTTGAGCTCGTTCGCGGCCGCGATTTTATCCCCGACAGGCGGAAGGAAAAGAAGAAAGATGTTTAGAAATGATCGTTCGAGAGTGATCGCGGTCGTTACCGCCGGACTGTTGCTGGCGGGTTCAATGAGCGGCCAGGCCGATAAGTCTAAGCCGAAACCTCTTGCCACGCCGCCGGTAATCAGCGGGGCAGAGATCATAAGCCGCGCCGAAGATTATCGTGAGCCTGAGCCTTCTGTTGTGAGGACACCCGACAAGCCTCAGGACACGGCGTCGTCCGAGTCGGAACTGATAAAGCAGCTTACGGAGCGCATCAAGAAGCTAGAATCCGAGCAAAAAGTAGATAAGGACGAAAGGCAGAAACGGCTTTTGTTGAATCTCGATATACTGTCGCGTGCAGAGCAGCGCTCGGAATCGTTGAGAAAGCAGATGTTCGAGATGATCGAGAAAGAAAACGCGGTTAAGGGAAGGCTCGAACAGATCGAGATCGACATTCGCCCTGAATCGATCGAGCGTGCGTTGCAGTTATCCGGCTCTATGCGTCCTGAAGACGTACGAGAGGCCCGTCGAAGAAGCCTCGCAGCCGAGCGGACAAATCTCCAATCCTTATTGGCCGAAATACAAAGCACTCGTGCCAACATGAGTCTTAATCTCCAAAAATCGGAGGTTGTCGTCGAGAAGCTCCGAACCAAGCTCGAAAAGGATATTGACGATTCGCTGAACGATACAGAGAACTAGCCAAGACCATAGACACTCGACGCCCCGAAAGTGGCCTATTCGTACCTTAAGCATTCTATCGGGTCGAGTTTCGAGGCCTTCCGTGCCGGGAGGACGCCAAATATCAGGCCGATGCCGACCGATACGCATAGTGATGTGATGATCATCCACGGCTCGATCGCTGCGGGCATGGACGGTATTAGAAGCATCAGCACATTGCTTATCATTACCGACAATCCGACACCGATCAGCCCTCCGAACATTGTGAGTGTCATTGCCTCGAGTAGAAATTGAAACACGATAGCGCTCTTTGTCGCTCCGATAGCCTTTCTTATCCCTATTTCCTTCGTTCGCTCGGTGACCGAAACGAGCATGATATTCATAACGCCGATGCCGCCGACGAGTAATCCGAGGCACGAAATGGCAATGGCCACCAGGCCCACACCTCCGATGATCCCGTCAAATTGCGCAATGAACGCGTCGGCAGTTTTTACGTCAAAATTGTTTGGTTCGCCATATTTCACCTCACGCCGCAGCCGTAGAACA
The DNA here is from genome assembly GCA_021463165.1 of Pyrinomonadaceae bacterium. Lineage (GTDB taxonomy): Bacteria > Acidobacteriota > Blastocatellia > Pyrinomonadales > Pyrinomonadaceae > OLB17. Next base: position 2,163 of record JAJTWY010000028.1, read on the forward strand.
GCTTCGATCTCGGCGACCGCATCGTCTAGATGGCCTCGCTTGGCCTGAATGATCATCAGTAGAAATTCTCGGAGCGGCGCAACCTTGCGGGATGTTCGGTAAGGCATGAAAACCTTCCGGTCCTCTTCGTTCTCACCGAAGAATCCGGATTTCCGTTTCTCGATGACACCGACTATCTCCCAGGTATCCCCGTTCATCCTAACCACCTTTCCAATCGGATTGTCCGTCTCATTGGGAAATAAGGCCTCGCGCGCATTGACACCGATCACCAGTACGTTTCGCCTTTGGAGGTCATCCTGCTCGGTTAGCCATCGACCCTCTCGGAGCGTCAGGTTCGAGATCCTGTCGTAATTAGCGGTGACGCCGTCGCAGCTGGCCCATCTGTAGTTGCGGCCCTGGTAGGTCATATTATCGTCGAAGGCCGAACCCCAACTGCCGATCCCAGGGTTGACGCGTGCGATGTCTTCGATCGCGGTCGACTGACCGAGAATCGCATTCGCGTCGTCGTCGGTCAGTGGCTTTCGATTTCGTTCATCGCGATTATTGCCGCCGGGCCCGGTCGTCAGGTGGAATGCGTATATATTGTTTGTTCCGTATTCTTCGACTATCGAGACTATGCTCGAACGCATACCGGTCAAGATCGAGGCAACGACAACGGCCGTAACGATGCCGACGATGATGCCGAGGATCGTCAGGCCGCTCCGAAATTTGTGAGACAGGATCGAATCGACCGCCATTTTCAGGACTTCGATGGGTAGTGATGTTCGCAATCGCATAAAGCAGCCTTTAGTTGTAAGTTATCCGTTGCCAGTTTCGAGATCGATCGTTAGGCCAGGGTTACGACGATTTGTCGCCCACGGCCGGCCGGTGGCACTAAGTTTGTGTCAATGCCACTATCGGATCCAGCCGGGCGGCTTTCCACGCCGGATAGAGGCCCGCAAGGACCCCAATTATGCTTGACACAGCTACTGACAGAACCACGTACCCCGCCGTGATGGTCATTGTCATCTCGAGTGCGGCACCAACGAGCTGCGTGGCGACTATCGCCAGGGCTAGTCCAAGGATCCCACCGACGACGCAAAGCAGGGCAGATTCGATCAGGAACTGGAGCAGAATCTGCTTCCGCGTTGCTCCCAACGCCTTGCGGAGCCCGACCTCAAAGGTTCGTTCGGTTACCGAGACGAGCATGATATTCATCACGACAATGCCACCTACCACCAGAATGATCATCGTGATCGGGATGACAACACCGGCTATCGCACCAGTGATCTGATCCATCTGCGAATTGAACTCGTCAACGTTGACGAGGCCGAAGGTATCGTCTTCGCTCCCGATGAGCTGGCGTCGGTTCCTTAGCAGAGTTCTCGCTTCCTCGATCGCGTCCTTGAAGGTCTCGGCATCCCCGCTCTTGCCGTGCACCTGGATCCCCCCTGTTCGAGTGAACATCTGCGCCGCCAGCATTATCGGGATATAGATATGCCGGTCCTGCGAATCGCCAAAGAATGAGCCACGTTTGTCCTCGACCCCGATGATCGTTAACGGTGAACCCTGGACTTTGATCTGCTGGCCGATCGGTGAACCGTTAGGAAAGAACTTGTCCTTGATGTCCATCCCGATGACGGCAACATTCGTTATTCGCGTAGATTCGTCATCGGTCATAAAACGTCCTTCGACGATCGTCTTGTCTTCGATATCGGCCATGTTGGCGGTGACGCCAATGATCCGGACCGACGGCATCTCAAGAGCATTTTGGGTTATCGTAGTTCCGCCGTTGATCTGGGCCCCGACCTCAGTGCATAGCTGGCAGTTTTGCTTGATATACTCGTATTCGATCCACGTGACATCCTTATTGCGTCGATTCCTCAGTTCCCACTCCTCGTCCGACATGCGGCCCATTGAGGCCATTCTCGTGATCATGAAATGGTTCGACCCAAGTATCTTCGAGGCCTTATCGACAACGTATGTCTTAAGGCCCGCGATCGAGGCTCCCACGACGACCACCGCCGCAACGCCGATGATGATCCCGATCAGCGTAAGGAATGCACGAAGTTTGTGTTCGAGGATCGACTTAAGCGCTATCCAGAATGCGTCGAAATAGAAGGAATAGATCTGTCTCATGCTGCGGATCTGCCGCGTTCAAAGACCTTCGTGGAACGCGGTCGGTTTAAATTTTCTGATTCAAAGAATCGACAATAACAGCAAACGTAATAAGAGCCCGCATAGTTCAATAAAATGTTAACTTCTGTCGAAATAGTCGGCCGTGATATACTCAGCCTTTGCTTTTCAGCGATCATTTAGGAGAGAAACTCGAACGTGAGTGTTTTAGTCGACAAGAATACACGCCTGATCGTGCAGGGAATCACCGGCAAAGAAGGCACTTTTCACATGCTGCAGATGCGCGAATACGGCACCAACGTCGTCGGCGGCGTCACGCCCGGCAAGGGCGGTACGACCCACGAAGGTGTACCGGTTTTTAATACCGTCGCTGACGCTGTCAGGGAGACGGCTGCAAATGCCTCGGTAATTTATGTGCCGCCCGCTTTCGCTGCGGATGCGATCATGGAGGCGGCGGACTCGAATATCCCGCTCGTCGTTTGTATCACCGAGGGGATCCCTGTGGCTGACATGGTCAAAGCGAAGGAGTATCTCTCGGATCGCAGCACCCGCATGATCGGGCCGAATTGTCCAGGAATTATCTCGCCGGGCAAATGCAAGATCGGGATCATGCCCGGCCACATCCACAAAGAGGGGAGGATCGGCGTAGTTTCCCGTTCGGGTACGCTAACATATGAGGCCGTAGGCCAGCTAACAGCGCTCGGGCTGGGCCAATCGACTGCAATCGGGATCGGCGGCGACCCGATCATTGGTACGACGCACACCGACGCCCTGAGACTATTCCAGGCTGACGACGAAACGGATGCCATCGTAATGATCGGCGAGATCGGCGGCACGGCCGAGGAAGACGCCGCCGCCTACGCAAAAGCCCACGTGACCAAACCGATCGTTGCCTTCATCGCGGGCCAGACGGCTCCTCCGGGACGACGAATGGGCCATGCCGGCGCCATCATATCCGGAGGCAAAGGGACCGCGGCGGAAAAAATGACAGCCTTGACCGAAGCCGGGATCCGCGTCGTTCAGTCACCTGCCGACATTGGCCAAGCTGTTCAGGAAGTTTTGGGGACGAAGACGGCTGCATGATTTTTATTACCGCTAAATTTGCTGAAGAACGTTAACTACCCATCGCGATCTTTGGGCGTTTAGAATCTTTTATGAACAACTTAACATTTGGAATCATCAAGCCCGATGCGGTTCGGGCGGGGAAGCAGGGACAGATCATTTCGCGCATTTTGGGCGACGGATTCAGGATCCGCGGTATGAAATTGATCCATCAGACACGCAAACAGGCCGAAGGTTTTTATGCAGTTCACGCCGGCAAAGGCTTTTTTGACGAGCTATGCGATTTTATGTCGAGCGGGCCGTGCGTTGTGCTGGTACTTGAGAAGGAAAACGCCGTTCCGGCCTGGCGAGGATTGATGGGGGCAACGAACCCGACGGAAGCCGCTGAAGGTACGATCCGCAAGGATTTTGCTACTTCTATTGGACTAAATGCGGTGCACGGCTCCGATTCCGACGAGAACGCCGCGATCGAGATCGCCTATTTCTTTAGCAAACTTGAATTAGTCTAGGCGTTAAAGTATAAAGGTTTCAGAAAGTTACGGGCATTCTGATCTATCGGGGTAAGCTTAAGAGCGGTCACGGCGTTTCATGGACGTTTGGTTCTGGAAATCACGTAGCTTTTTTCGGATCTTTATTCTTTTATTTTCAGAGAGATAAGCAACTATGAAGAAATGCCCGACTTGCGCGAAATCATTCGAGGATTCAATGCGCTTCTGTCAGGTTGACGGAAGTGCGCTTGTTGATGACGCCCCGGCCTTTGACCCGTACGCGACGATCGTAGCACCGGCCATGCCGGTTCCGCCAATCGAGCCTGAACCTGTAGCTGCAGCACCTGAAACGCCGGTAGAAATGGCCGTCGAGCCAGTTTCTTCATCACCGGTCGGGCATGATCCGAATATTCACGCAACGGTGGGTTCGATTCCTATTGCAGAACCGAGCGAGGTCCTTGACCTACCCTCGAGCGATCCGCTTAAGACCATGTACGTCTCCGAGGCCGAGATGAAGGATGTTCTCGGTGTCGAGGAGGGGAACAACGTTGTCGAAATACCGCCCGCGACAGAGGTGTCGGAACCGGAACCACCGTCTTTCCTGGCCCCCGAGCCGGTGGTTGAATCAGAACCCGAGCCGGTGGTTGAATCAGTTCCAGAACCCGAACCAGTCGTGGCTGCGCCTCCTCCATCGCCGTTTTCGACGCCGAGCGAACCCGCGCCGATGCCGGATTTCTCGGTACCTGAGCCAGGAGTTTCGGAGCCTGAACCAGCTCCAACTTTTGATGCTCCAGCGAATACATCTCCCATTTTTGAAGAGCCGAAACGCGATTTTGGTGAGGCAGCAACGGTGATCCAGCCGTCGTTCCAGATGCCATTCGACCCAGCCCCTGCAGCGCCGGTAGCCGAGTGGACGCCGCCACCGCCACCTGAAGCAAACTGGCAAAACCAGGACGTCGGGTCAAATACACCCTTTCAGCCCCCTCCGGCAGGCACCGAAGGTCAGAACAAGACTTTGGCAATCATCTCGTTGGTTGCGGGGATACTTGGTATGACCATCTGTTGCGGCTCTTTTGTTATCAGTGTCGTTGCGATTGTCACAGGCTTTATGGCCCGGGGTAAGGCCAACTCAGATCCCGGACAATACGGGGGCGCTGGCATGGCCCTTGGGGGCATCATTACCGGGGCACTTGGGCTCGTATTAAGTGTTTTGTTTATGATCCTTTACCTAGCCGGGGCGATCGCCGGCAATATGGGTAACTTCTAGATTATGTCCATAGTTTCAGATGTTCTCCAATCGACGGCCGCTGTTCTAAAGGGAATGAAGAGGACCCTCTCCGAGATCCCACGAAAGAAATGGACTGTACAGTACCCGGACGTTCCGGTAACGGTCCAGCCGCGGTATCGTGGTCAGCATTTACTGCATGTCGATGAGAATGGCAAAGAAAAATGTGTTGCCTGCTACCTCTGCGCGGCGGCTTGCCCGTCGGATTGCATATACATCGAGGCGGTCGACGACCCGCGTCCGTATTCCGAGCGGGTTGGGCGTGACGAACGCTATGCGAAGGTTTACAACATTGACTACGGACGATGTATCTTCTGCGGTTTCTGCGTCGAGGCATGTCCCAAGGATGCCATCACCCACGGTTATAACTTCGAACTTTCGGTATACAATCGTGCGGATCTGTTGAAAACAAAGGAAGACCTCCTTATCACAAAGCAGAAACAGTCAAAGAATTACCGGGTCGCACTTTCCAGTGAAGATGTCGATTCGGAATTCAAGGTAGTTTAGACTTGATCCTTTGATTATAGTCGGGAGCAGACTCCGGAGATGTCCGGAAAGGCTCCCGATCACCTTGTAAAGTGTTTCAGATAGAAGACTTACCTCCTACCGTGAAGGGCCGTCACCACGAGATTCGAGGCTTGGGACTCCGCGAATTTGCCGGCCTGAAGAACGACCGACAGCCGCTTGACCCTTTCGAACTTGCGAGGTTCGCCAATCTGCTAGTCGTTCCCTTTGAGCAAATCGCTGCACTATCGCCAGAAACTGTCGAGCATCTCCTAGGGGCCGGAAAAGACGCGTGGTCAGGAGGAGCGGCTTCGCATCCGCTCCCGGACGGCAGGAAGCTGATCGTTCTGAATCCAACACACGGTCGAAATAGGCATCGGGCGACCCTGATGGAAGAGATCTGTCATGTTTTCCTCGGGCACAAGCCCAGTCGGCTTGCGATCAAGAGAAAAAACAAGGAAGGACAGATCATCGCTAGGGATTACAATCATGCGATCGAGGAGGAAGCATATTCGACTGGTACCGCGGCACTTGTCCCTTATACGGCACTAAAAAAGGTGATCCGCGATGGCCGGACCATCCGCGAGATCGCCCGTCATTTCGGAGTCAGCGAGTCTCTGGTAGAGTTTCGTATCAAGGTTTCCAGGCTTTGGCAGTCGTATTCTGACAACGTGTTTTCCGGTCCCGAATAGAAACGTTGTGATCTCTCCCCATTACCGGGTTTAACCTCGGATAGCCTCTCCGCTATACTTAGCCTTTCTCAATTCTTCAAATGGATAACCTCGAACACCAGCCCAGGCTCAGTACAGTCGACAAATTGCGGATGCTCCATGAGATCACAAAGACGATCAGCCGATCCCTGGACCTGGATGAAGTCTTGAATCTCGTTATGGACACACTCGGTTCGCTCATCCCTTACGATGCGGCCGGGATCTACCTGATAGAAACGAATGACGATGAAACGAGCCCGTATGTTTTCAAATCGAAAGCGATCCGAGGTTATCAGATCAGTTTTGAGTTGATCGAACCGAGACTTCGTATGGGCGAGGGATTCATGGGCACGGTCGCGCAAACGGGAAAGCCGATCATCTCTCCCGACGTTAGCAAGGATCCTCGATATTTCCATGCCAGAGATCTGACGAGATCGGAGATGCTTGCCCCGATCGTTTCAAACGACCGGGTCATCGGGGTTTTCGACCTTGAAAGCGACGATCTAGGAGCTTATACGGAGGACGACCTCGCGGTATTGCAGATGCTCACTTCCCAAGTCGCGATAATAATCGAGAAGGTCCGTCTGCACGATGAGGTCGTGGAGAAGAAACGTCTCGAGGCTCAGCTTGAGATCGCTCGACAGGTTCAGCTTGAGTTATTGCCGAATGATGATCCGGAAATTGATAATTTTGACGTAAGTGCCTATATTTTCCCAACGGAGGAAGTCTCAGGCGACTATTACGATTGGGTTAGGGTCTTTGACGACCAGATCGGGATAGTAGTCGCCGATGCCGTCGGCAAGGGAATTCCGGCGGCCCTATTGATGGCGTTCTTGAGGGCATCGCTCCGTTCCTGCGTGCAGATCGGCTATGCACCGCATATCGCCCTATCAAAGGTGTCCAATCTGCTGCGGGGGTCTATCGAGGACAATAAATTCATTACAGCGATTTACGGGATACTCGACTCGACCAACAAGACGTTTGTTTTCTCGAACGCGGGCCACAATCCGCCGCTGCTCATCAAGCCGGACGGCGAGTATAAATATGTGGAATACGGCGATCTTGCGTTAGGAATGTTCGATGATCTTCACTATCATCAGCATTTCATAAGGTTCGAACCCGGCCAGATCATGGTGATCTATACGGACGGCATTACGGAAGCTGTGAGCCCGACGGGTGAAGAATACGGACAGGAGCGATTGGCGAAGAGGGTTCTGGACGGATTTCATTTTTCGGCGAAGAAGCTGATCGATCATATTCGCAAGGGCGTCGACGATTTTACTGAACGAGCCTTCCTCGATGATGATGGCACGCTATTCATTATCAAAGCGAAATAAAAAGGGCGAGGATGTCCTCGCCAGAAAATTAGATCAGCATTTACTTCAGTTGTCAGGAATTAGTGCGCCGTATATGAGCTATGTAGAGCGTCGCCGCCCGGCACGACAGGTGCCGAGTAGTGGCCATAGTTGATCTTGTCGTTATCGGTCGAAAATGCATAAATATCAAAGCCGTAGGCATCCAGAAAATCCGTCAGTTCTTGGGACCGGTCAACATAAACGGTCTCGCTAAAACCGAGATCTTTACGGATCTGCAATAGTCGCTCGATAACCTCGAGCGGAGCAAAACATAAATCGGGATCTTTGAATGTTGCCATAAATGATCTTCGCCGCCGAATACCGACCGCTTCGGCGATGAGCATAATCTTAGATAACGAAATCGATAGAAAGGTTGTTCAGTCAGATCGGTGAAAACTTTTTTCGATTGAAAATACAGACTTTGTTGAAAAAGGTTGAGAAATTTCCGCTTTAGGTCTACTATCAGGTTTAAATAAGGCTCTTCCCAAGGAGAAATAGGATGATACGTAGGAACCTTGAGGCGCTAGTTTCCTTGATCGCTGTATTTTGTATCGCGGGGATCTCGGCTGCACAAACGGCGCCGATGAGTGTTGCGGACGCCTACCTGATCTCCGCGAAGGCAGGCGGTGTAAACTCGACAGAGGGCACGGTCTCAGTCGTCAGGTCGGATGGCAAGGCGGGCGTTCTGCTCCGTAGGGACCGCGTCGGAATCGGAGATAAGGTCATTACCGGGGCTGACGGTCGGGCCGAGGTGTTGCTGAACCCCGGATCCTATATCCGTCTTGATCGAAATTCCTCATTTGAATTTGGCTCTACTGATCTCGAGGACTTGAAGATTCGACTTTTCTCAGGAAGTGCTATCTTCGAAGTCTTTGCAGCTAATGAGTTTCGGGTATCCATTTCGACACCGACAAACAGCGTCGCTTTGATCGAGACCGGTATTTATCGGATAGACATTGCTCCAGATGGAAGCTCACTTCTCTCGGTCACGAAGGGGAAGGCCGACATTGGTGGCGAAACTCTAACTAGGGTGAAGGAGGGCCGGACGGGGACTCTGGGCCCGGGCGCCGTCGTTGTTGCAAAGTTTGACAAAGGCAAGCGTGATGAGTTTGCGGAATGGAGCCGTGATCGATCAAAGGAACTCACAAAAGTCGCGTCCAACCTTCAAGCTCGTCAGCTTAACACGTCCATTCTTGGTGGGTTCCGACGAGGTTTGTGGAGCGTATACGATTCGTTCGGCCTTTGGATATTTGATGCGAGGTTCGGAGGATATTGCTTCCTCCCATTCGGTCATGGATGGAGATCGCCATATGGATATTGGTACACGAACGGGATATATGTGAATAATCCGGTGATCTACCCACCTCCGGCTGGAGCACCTGCAAAAGTCTCGTCTCGCGTCCGCCGTGATACGGGAGAATCTGGCTATCCCACTAAAGTATCATCACGAGAAACCTTGAGGGATGCCCTCGCTCCGCCGCCGTTTACGAAGGTTGGCCGTGGAAGTGACGGAAGCGGTGGAGGAACGATCTTTACGAGGGAGAACGGTCGGAACCCGATAGATCTAATGCCCGATCGATCACCGGGCCCGTCGTTTTCGCCTCCGGTTATTTCGGCTCCGCCTCCCGCCGCCGCTCCGGCAAAAGTGAGTTCTCGGAACCATTAGGGTTAGTGTAAAATCCAATTATTCAAAGGCACGGGGGTTCATGTCCGTGTCTTTTTTCGTCAGAAGTGCAGACCTGCGGTCGGATTCTGTTCCGGTAGCAGAACAAGCGGTTCAAGAACAAGAAGTATCGATTGGAAGGCGTTGAATACTGTATGCAAGATCACGCAAGGCAAGAGATTTTTTGACCAAGCCCTCATTGCCGTAAGCGTAATGCTCAGGAGTGTCAGCAAAAAGATCGTCGAGTAACTCGGATAGTACTGAGGTACATGTACAAACGCAAAGAGCAGCGTAACGAGCCCAAAAGCTGCCGGTACGCCGAACGCCCGTTGAAAAGCCGAATACAAAACTCCCCGGTAAACAACTTCCTCGACAAAAGGTGCGGAGAATGTGGCGATTAAGGCGATCAAATAAACGGCCGACCGAGAACTTCTCAAGATGCGAAGAAGGTCGTTGTCTTGTTCCGGCACGATAAAGCCAACTATCGCTGAGATAACAAAAAAGAGTCCCAAGATCATGCAATAGTGCCACCATCTTACGCCGCCCCTTTCCCAACCGAGCGTTCTAAGGAACGCAAAGCGCCGACCTTGGCTTATTACCAGATATGCAAGAGCAAGAGTGAGCAGGTGAGCAGGGAGAATGGCAGCAAGCTGCAAGAAAATAGCAGTTTGGTCGGATCGTCCAAGCTCGACGATACGCCCCGTATCAGACAGTGGAACATCCAGCGACATCAAGTACGGTATCAGGAACAGCGCAGGAACTACCGCGATCAGGCCCACACTTGCAGCCCAAACCAAGAACGCGATCACGGCATAACCGATCCTTCGCCCCAAATCCGGACGATCACTGTCGGCGGGACGGCTGACAAAATCCGGATTCAACGCCGACCCGGCTGATTTCCGGTCGTCAAGAGAGTGCTCATTTTCCACGGCTTCGAGTTTATAGAAAGGAATCGAGAGTTCCAAGTTGAATTTCATCGAAATAGGGGATAGTCTAAAATCCCGTGGAGCAACACGGAAATAATCCGTCCCAGAACGTTTTTGCGATCATCCCGGCCCGTTATGAATCGACGCGGCTGCCGGGGAAAATGTTGCGTTTGATCGGGGGAAAACCGCTGATATTGCATACGGTAGAGCGGGCGGAAATGGCCAGCCTCGTCTCTACGGTGCTTGTTGCAACGGATGATCCGGGCATCCACGATGTAGTAACCGCCAGCGGTCGGCAGGCCGTTATGACAGCGAACGAGCACCAGTCCGGGAGCGACCGGATCGCCGAAGTCGCCAGTGGGCTTCCGGAAGGCTCGATCGTAGTAAATATTCAAGGCGATGAGCCGCTCATTGATCCCGCAACCATAGACGCTGCGATAGCGGCATTGATCTCCGACGACATGGCGGCAATGGCGACGACCTGCAGCCCGATCACCCACATTCACGATGAACTTCTGAATGGCAACGTCGTTAAGGTCGTTGTTGATGACGACGGCTATGCAATGTACTTTTCCCGGTCGGCGGTGCCTTTCCCGAGAAATGCCGCACTCCGACACGGTGGTGACCTGGGCCGAGCCTTGGAGAACGAGCCTGCGTTGATGTCGATATTTAAGAAGCATACGGGGCTTTATGTTTACCGCAGCGAATATCTGCTGAGGTTCTCGAAACTAAAGCGAACGACCCTTGAACAGATCGAGTCGCTTGAACAACTCCGTGCTCTTGAGGATCGGGCGAAGATCCGTGTGGTCGAGGTTGACGACTCATCCATCGGCGTGGATACCTATGAGAATCTCGATCGCGTTCGGATGAAGGTCGAATTTCCGGCATTGGTCCAAAGGGCAGGCACGGAATCCGATATCCACCAGATGTCGGAGGCTTACGTGAAGACTGTTCAGGGTTCATACTCTGGCATATTGCCCCAAACGTACCTTGATGGTCTCTCTGCCGAAGCGAGATCGAAGGTTTTCGTCGAGCGGCGAGCAGAGAATCCGGACTACGGATCGCTGCTCGTAACCCATCCGGATCGGGGAGTCGTTGGCCTGATCGACTACTCGACAGCGGGTCGCAGCCAGTACGGGTTTGAGGCCCATATCTTCTCGTTCTATATCGTGCCGGAGTATCAGCGACTCGGGCTTGGCGGAATACTATTTCGCGATTGTCTTCGCAGGTTGCGGAAGGATGGCTCGAGATCAGTGTGGCTTGAAACATTTGAAGATAATCCATATAGAGGATTCTATGAAAAGAGCGGAGGTCGTTTGGTCGCAACTGCCAAACACCGCGTAGACGATCGGCACCTTCCCACCGCTGTTTACGGCTGGGATGATCTGGAGAAAGTGTGAGCGATTGGGCGGGCCTGGCATTTCTTGTTCTGTTAGTGATCGGAGCGGTCATTGGGTTGAAAAGTCTATCGAAGCCCAGGACTCGGACCGCCGAGGAATTTGAGCGAAATGCCGCCGAGACGACTGCGATCGGGTCTATACTCAACGCATTGCACGATGTCACTGATCCGGCCGCCTCGCGGGCCAAAGAGGTGAGAATGCAAATGCAAGACGGACGCTTTCTCAAGAAGAAACGTGAGGGAAAGGCCGGCGGCATAGCCGGTGAGGATAACGAGCTAGAAACAACTGGGGGCGAACAAAACATATGACTAAATACATATTCGTAACGGGCGGTGTGGTTTCGAGTCTCGGCAAAGGACTTGCTGCGAGTTCGATCGGGTGCCTTCTCGAAGCTCGGGGGATGAAGGTTCAGATGATGAAACTGGACCCGTACATCAACGTCGATCCGGGCACGATGTCCCCTTTCCAACATGGTGAGGTCTTTGTCACGGACGACGGGGCTGAGACCGACCTCGATCTTGGCCATTACGAACGCTTTACCAACGCGCATCTTTCGCAGGCGAATAACTGGACCAGCGGACGGATATACCTTTCCGTCATCGAGAAAGAACGTCGGGGCGACTACCTCGGCAAGACCATACAGGTCATACCGCATATCACTGACGAGATAAAGGCGGCTGTACGTAAGGTTGCCGAAATGCACGAGCCCGATGTTCTCATCGTTGAGATCGGCGGAACCGTTGGCGACATCGAATCGCTCCCGTTCATGGAGGCGATCCGACAGATGGGAAACGAGGAAGGCCGCAGCAACGCCATTTTCATCCATGTCACCCTCGTTCCGTTCATAGCGGCCGCGGGCGAGCTGAAGACCAAACCAACGCAGCACAGCGTTCGCGAGCTCCGCGAGATCGGTATCGCACCAGACATTCTGCTCTGCCGTTCTGAACGTGCGTTGCCGGTCGACTTGAGAAAGAAGATCGCCTTGTTCTGTAATGTCCAGGAAAACGCGGTGATCTCGGCCCTGGACGTCGGAACGATCTACGAGGTGCCGCTCGCCTTTCGCGAACAGGGACTCGATGATCTGATCGTTAACGACCTTCAATTGAACGAGCGGTTTCCGACTGCTGATCTGAAGGGCTGGCGCGATCTGGTTTCGACGATCAAAGATCCGACAGGCGGCTCGGTAAAAATAGCCATAGTCGGAAAGTACGTCGGGCTCGAAGACTCGTACAAATCCCTTCGCGAAGCACTTACCCATGCAGGTGTGGCAAACAACCTGCGGGTCAATGTTTCGTGGATCGAATCCGAGGACCTTGTCAAGGACGACTACGAGAACGAACTTCAGGATTTTGATGCCATCCTCGTGCCCGGCGGGTTTGGCCGTCGCGGTATCGCCGGAATGCTGCGGGCGATCAAGTATGCACGCAAGTCGGGAACCCCGTATTTCGGTATTTGTCTCGGGATGCAGACCGCTTGTATCGAGTTTGCTCGAAGCGTTTGCGGCCTTCGGGATGCCGATTCGACCGAGTTTAACGAGGAAACACCGTTTCCTGTGATATTCAAGCTTCGGGATCTCGTTGATGTCGAGGAGTACGGCGGTACTATGCGGCTTGGCAGTTGGCCGTGCGGCCTCAGAGAGAACTCGCTGGCGAAGAGCGTCTATCAGGGAGCCTCGGAGATCGATGAACGTCACCGGCACCGCTACGAATTCAACCCGGAATACCGCAACCTGCTCGAAAAGGAAGGACTTGTATTCAGCGGTATCTCGCCGGATGGCAAGTTCATCGAAATGATCGAATTGCCGCGCGAGACACATCCGTTTTTTATTGCCTGTCAGTTCCATCCTGAATACAGATCGAAACCTCTTGCCGCTCATCCGCTTTTTGTCGCTTTTGTCGAAGCGGCATGGCACAACCGCTTGCGGAGCGAAAACCTCGATCACGACGTCTCCAGCGACAAGGCGATCGAGATGCCTGACCATGTTGAGATCGGCACGGGCGAGTAGGGCTTTGTGGAACACGTTCACGATTCTCTGTTTTGATAACCGATGCGCCTGATCCTGCTTACACACGGCGGAGCCGACCTGGTGATCGATGAGATCTGCAAAGTACCCGGCCTGGACCTCGTCGGTGTGTTCATTGAGGATCGAGTTACGCCTGACCGTTCGTTCACGGAGAAAATAAGGCGATCGATCCGCTACGACGGTGTCCCAGCAACGATAACTAAGTTCCTGTCCAAAGTGCTTGGCCGTAACGATTCCGCAGGCGGGGAGGATCCTGATACGGTCGACAGGACCGAAGAAGCGGCTCGCAAACACGGGATCGAGGTGGTTCACGTCAACGATTACCATGACCATCGTTCTTGTGAGATGATGCGCGACAAGAACGCAGATCTCGGTATCATTTTTGGTACCAACATCGTCAAGGAAACCGTCTTTTCGATCCCTCGGCTTGGCTCGATCAATCTTCACCAAGGCCTTGCTCCCTACTATCGTGGTGGGCCGCCCGTCTTCTGGGAGCTCTTCAATGACGAAAAAGAGGTCGGACTGACCGTTCATTTCGTCGCTTCGAAGGTGGACACAGGCGACATCGTGCTCCAGAAGAAGGTTCCGCTTCGCTACGATCCCGCCTTTGGTACCAATTACGAGCAGTTCCTGTCCCGATTTCGCGGTTCCATTAGAACCGTTTGTGCCGAGATGGTCGCGGCTGCCGCATCTCTCATCGCCGGCGGCGATTTTTCGAGGACCGTACAAGACATCAGTCTCGGGAAACGATATCGTCTCCCCGTGAAGAAGGAGAAGGACGAGATGCGCCGTCGTCTGGCCGCCCGGATCGCAAATGGTTAAAGACACAGTCCTGAAAATGCTGCTTCGCACGGATGCGTTCTCGGCGGTTCGCTTTCTCAACAGGGCAAGGACGCCGATACTGATGTATCATCGTTTCAGCGAGGATCCCACGCCGTTCACAACATCGCGGGCCGAACTCTCGGCTCACCTCAGATATCTAACGGGCAAATACAACGTCATCGGATTATCCGAATTGGCCCGGATGCTGTCGGACGGTGAAGATCCGCCACCAAACTCGGCCGTCGTAACGATCGACGACGGCTATCTCGACGCATTTGAGATCGCAAAGCCGATCTTTGACGAATACGGCGTTCCCGCAACATTCTTTGTTGTGACCGATTTTGTCGACGGCAAATGTTGGATCTGGACCGACAAGGCACGCTATCTACTTCTTAACTGCGAACGGGAAGCGATCGATCTCGAATTCGACGGCCGGAAGGTCACCGCCCGCCTCAATGGAAGGCGGTCGCGGATCGAAGCTGCCGGACGCATCAACGCCGAGCTAAAGCAACTGACCGCCGCGGCCCGCGACGAAAAGCTGGAAGAACTTGCCTCGGCGGTCGGTGTAAGCATCCCCGATCTGCCCACCGACGAGTTCGCCCCGGTATCTTGGAAGCAAGCTCGCGAAATGGATCTCGGAAACATCTCGATCGAATCGCATACGGTCACACATCCAATACTGACCAACTGCACGGATGAGGAGGTCGATCTGGAACTTTCCGGATCGCGGGCGATCCTCGAAGACAAACTCCAACGCTCGGCACGGATCTTTTGCTATCCGAATGGCAGCCAGGGAGAAAGGGAAAGGTCTGCGGTGGAAAGATCAGGCTACCTCGCCGCCGTTTCAACCGAGCTCCGGCTGTTAGCATCGGGTGATGACCGGTTCGCTCTGCCACGGGTTGATGCCGAATCCGATATGTCCCGGTTTGCCCAAGCGGTCAGCGGGTTCGACCGTTTTAAGGCTACATTTCGATAATTCGCGCATCTCCGGCTAGCTTTAGAAATCCGCGGCAACCCCTTCACTTTCAATAGGTTACACATCAGTCTCCAGAAGGTAGTGTCCCAAGTGTCCCACGGGTGTCCCACCTGACTCACGGGACACCTTAAATTAAGTCGTATCAATAACTTACGCCATCCATATTCGATCCTTTTTGGTCTTTTTAAAAAAAGAGTGAGATTTTGTAAGACAATTGTGTACGGCAGAAGTTCTGCGAATGTGGAATGATTGTCAAAGATCTAATCGGCACGACAGAAGATTCGCAAAAAAAGTAGAGTTCTGTCTGTGCAAGTGTGTTGCTAGTATAGCACATTTCGCGCTTGGCTGCAATGAGATTTGCAGGCGTGGAAGCGGAGCCGAGAGATCTTCAAATTCCGTGTCCCAAACATTTTGTGATAACTTCTAAACGGTGTCAGCAATGAGAGTTTTCGAGGTCGGTAATGTGACCTTCGGCGGCGGCGGGCTGAGTTTTATTCTCGGCCCGTGCGTCGTCGAATCGTCCAAGCATGCGCTCTTCATGGCGCAGGAAATAAAAGACATCTGCCAGAACGTCGGCGTTGAGTTTGTCTATAAATCGTCGTTCGACAAGGCGAACCGCAGTTCGATCGAGAGTTTCAGAGGCGGCGGAATGGATCTCGGGCTTGAGGTTCTCGCCCAGGTCAAGGCTGAACTCGACGTGCCTGTGATCACCGACGTTCATGAGCCCTGGCAGGCAGAAAAAGCGGCCGAGGTCGTGGATATGCTGCAGATCCCTGCCTTTCTTTGCCGCCAGACCGATCTGCTCGTAGCATCGGCAAGAACGGGCAAAGCCGTGAATGTGAAAAAGGGTCAGTTTCTGGCCCCCTGGGATGCAAAGAACATCGTCCAAAAGCTACAGGATTCCGGCTGTGACAAGGTGTTGCTTACCGAGAGAGGGGTTAGCTTCGGTTACAACAACCTTGTCGTCGATCTGCGTTCCTTTCCGATAATGCGGTCGTTCGGCGTGCCAGTGGTCTTTGATGTCACGCATTCGCTGCAGCTGCCCGGAGGACTGGGCAAGGCAACGGACGGACAAGGCCAGTACATCGAAAACTTTGCTCGGGCCGGCGTTGCATGTGGAGTGGATGCCGTATTCATGGAAGTTCACGACGATCCTTCAAGGGCTCCCAGCGACGGGCCGAACCAGCTGCCACTGTCTCGTCTCCACAGCTTGCTTGTCAAACTTAAAAAGATCCACGAGATCGCCGAAACACAAGATAATAACGAATGAAAAAGACCTTCTTTGTATTCTTGATCGTCATCGCCGCCGTGATGGGCATCTCGGCTCAGGACGCCGGCCGAACGGCAACCGCTACCTGGCAGGTTCAGAAGTATGAGATGGACGTCACTCTTCCGGCTGATAATTCCCGCACGGTCGCGGTGCGAGCCGTGCTCAATCTGAGGAATATATCGGGCCAGCCGGCGAACCGACTCACGTTGAGAATATCGCCGCTTGCCGAGGTTGCCGGCATTAAGATCAATGATACTGCTGCAGAATTTGACAAGAGCGAGGAAAAGATCAATGCGGCTGTTAGTCTCAATAGACTTGTCACACGGCTTGCCTCGGTCCCTGCACAGGGAACCGTCGCAATTACGGTCGATTACAAGATCCCCGTAAAAGAGAACACGCCCGTGGGGTCTGTTTCGCCGATACAGGCCCAGTTCCTGCCGCTTTCGTTTTGGTATCCGACGCCAAACAGTTGGTTTTTTGCACGCGGCGCCGACACGGCACCCTTTCGCGTCAAGGTAAACACGCCTGCCGGCCTGTCCGCGATCTCTGCGGGAGCCGAGATCGCGGGTTCGTTTGAAAGCAAACTCGCGGGCCAGCCATTTTTTGTGGCAGGGAACTGGGACAGCGTGAACCATAGCGGCGTGACCGTGATGATGCCCAAGGGAGCAGCGGCAGAAGGTCAAAAGCGGGCGGCAGAGCTTGCTTCCTTTCTGTCGGAAGCGATGACCTTTGCAGCCGGCTTCACGGGTAAGGCGGTGGATGCTCCGCTAAGGGTCGTTTCGGTACGACGCGGTGCGGGGTTCGGTGGTGCGGGGACTGTGCTTGTCGATGAAGCCGTATTCCGGCGCCCGAAACTCGATTCGTTGACCGCGATGAATTTTGCCGAGGCAGCCGCCAAACTCAGCTTGGGAAGCGTCGTCTCGGTAACAGGTGAAGGCCATGGAGCGATCAGCGAGGGGCTGACGCGGTACATCGCGACGCAGTTCATTGAAAGCAAATTTGGGAAGGATGTGGCGGATGTCGAGAGGCTGAGGCAGCGAACGGCCTATGCCGCCGTCTCAAAGCGTGATGCACCGATATCCATCGCGTCGCCCATCGACGATTACTACTATCCGGTCGTTGCGAATAAAGGCGCGATGGCCTGGCGGCTGCTGGCGAAGCGCGTAGGCCCGCAAGAGTTTGCGAATGCGATCAAGACGGGAGCACAGGACGGGAACTTGACGCTCGCTGAATTGCGTGCAGCGTTCTCGTCGCAGAAGGAGTTGGCCAATCTTTTGTTCGATCAGGTCACAGAAACAAATCTGATGGTTGGACTGCCTGTAGCCGGAGCCGGAGAATCGAAAGTAGCGTTACGCAATTCGGGTTCGAGCGACGTCACTGTCGATATAGCCGCAACCACCGAAAAGGGACAGCGGCTGGTGGTTCCGGCTTCTATCAAGGCGGCAGAATACGGCGAAGCGGCGTTTAAGACCGCGGAGAAGATCGTTCGCGTAGAGATCGATCCTGAAAAGCTATATCCCCAAGTGGATTATGCGGATGACGTCAAGCCTCAGGAAACGACGGACAGCGATCCTGTGCTGGCGGCAAAACGATCTTTCGATAAGCAGGATTTTGCAGGCACTGAGAAGACGGCAAGGGTGCTTTTGCAGGATTTTCCGCGGCTCGATGATCTGCGGATCCTGCTCGGCCGTTCGCTGCTGGCCCAGAACAAGAATTCCGAGGCGGAAAGGGAATTCCGTGCAGTTCTGGATGAGAAGCTGCCGACCGCTCGAAATTTAGCCTGGGCGAACGTCGGGCTTGCCGAAGTTGCGAGCAAGGCCGGGCAGAATGAGAACGCTGCAAGGTTTGTTGACGCGGCGATACTGGCCGATGCCGAATACGGAGCAAGCTATGCCGCGCGAAATGTTCGAAACAGGATCGGTGGCGCGTCGGCGGCGATCGATCCTGCGATCAGGACCTTCTTTGCTGACTTTGATAAAGCGGCCTCGGCTAACCGCAAGGCGGATGTAGAGGCGTTGACGATGCCGGGCGAGGTCACGCGCTTTGTTAACGGCTTGTCGGGTTCGACGGAACAATGGCAGTCATCTGTGCGCACCGTTGATAGGATCGATCCGAATACGATCCTTGTGGAAGCGAACATGACCGTCAAGCTTCTGAATAGGGATGCGGAGAATGTGCTGGCAGTCTTTCGACTGACGAGGCTCGGGAGCGGTTGGAAACTGATCGCCGTGGATGTGTTCGAAGTTCGGTCGTAGCGAGATTTTCAGTTCATAGATCAGAGCAAAAACAGGTATCGATGACCATTGAAGAAAGGGCAAAACGGGTGCGCCTGCTGGTGATGGATTGCGACGGCGTGCTCACCGACGGACGTCTTTATTTTGGCGCTGGCGGAGAAGAATTGAAGGTGTTTAACGCTCGTGACGGCCAGGGAATAGTCGATTGGCACAAGGCAGGGCACCGCTCGGGTATCATTTCGGGTCGGGAATCGCAGATCGTCGATCTGCGGGCGAAGCAACTCGGGATCTCGTTCGTCTATCAAGGGCGAAAAGAGAAGGTCTCAGCGATGAATGAGCTGATACTCGAGGCCGGAGTTTTGCGCGAGGAGGTCGCATTCGTAGGCGACGACACACCTGATCTTGACGTCTTTCCTTTCATTGGGCTGGCGGTTGCGGTCGGAAACGCTCATGACGCCGTTCGGGCCGCGGCTCACCTCGTAACCAATGCCGCAGGCGGATTCGGTGCGGTACGCGAGGTTATCGATATGCTGCTCCGAGCGAAGGCCGGTTTGTGACGGTTGGTGGCCGTCAGATCGTGAACACCTCGGTTAGATCCTGCCGGTCCGACATTTTTGAGAAAACGGTTGCGGCGAGCGGCGATCCGTATTAATATCTTCAGTACCTCAATGCACGGCAAGCTGCGGGTGTAACTCAATGGTAGAGTGTCAGCTTCCCAAGCTGAAAGTTGCGGGTTCGATCCCCGTCACCCGCTCCATGTGTCGATTTTCGATTACCCTATCTGATGAAAGTTCGAGATGTGATGAAGTTACTCTTCGATGATGGTTGGTATTTGGTCGTAACTGAGGGGAGCCATCGTCAGTTCAAGCATCCAATTAAAACGGGACGGGTGACAGTTCCAGGTAAGCCGAGTCACGATCTGCCGATAGGTACATTGAATAGCATATTCCGTCAGGCCCGGCTCAAGAAGTAGGAGACTAAAATGCGCTACGCTATCGTTATAGAAAAAGGTGAAAGTAACTATGCCGCATATGTTCCAGACCTGCTTGGTTGTGTTGCAACCGGAGAGACGGTCGAAGAAACGGAACGGGAAATAAGGGCAGCAATTGACCTGCATCTTCGCGGAATGCGTGAGGATGGTTTACCGATCCCACAGCCCAGTGTGCAGGTGGAATATATCGACTTAGCCGCCTGATCAGTCGGGTATTATCTCAGGTACGGTACCGGCTCCAGCTAAAATCGAACGCTTGCGAGCGTTAATCTTATCGGGAGAACAAGGGGATCCATACATGATCTAAAGAAGTTGGTGTCGTCTGCTTGACAAGAAATGCCCCGGCGTAGAAAATCATAAATTGCCCTTGAGCGCAGGTTCTTGAGCGTTTGAAAAAAAAAAGTTCGGAAACTTGGCTTGGGCGGTTGACATACAGGCAGGCGTCTGTATAATCAATAGTTTCGCCTCGACGGATAGGTTGAGGTTGTGAAGTTGATATTTGAAAACTAAATATGCGTGTCCATGTGTTAATTCGTATGAACAACAAAAGACCTATGGACCTCAATCCATAGGCAGGTCATTAGAGTCTTCGGACTCGAATTGATCCCAATATGAGACAGAAATCAACGAGAGTTTGATCCTGGCTCAGAATCAACGCTGGCGGCGTGCCTCAGACATGCAAGTCGAACGATTAAAGCTCCCTTCGGGGAGTGCATAGAGTGGCGCACGGGTGAGTAACACGTAAGTAATCTACCTTCGAGTGGGGAATAACGTCCGGAAACGGACGCTAATACCGCATAATGCAGCGGCATCGCAAGATGACAGTTGTTAAAGATTTATCGCTTGAAGAGGAGCTTGCGGCAGATTAGCTAGTTGGTAAGGTAATGGCTTACCAAGGCTACGATCTGTAACCGGTCTTAGAGGACGGTCGGTCACACTGACACTGAATAACGGGTCAGACTCCTACGGGAGGCAGCAGTCGGGAATTTTGGGCAATGG
>JAJTWY010000029.1 GCA_021463165.1 Pyrinomonadaceae bacterium
CTGCAAAACCTTTATTCATCGGTTCGATTCCGATCGCCGCCTCCAACCTAACTATTTCATCTATTCAACTTAGGAAAGTCGCGGCGAGCGCGGGATCGGCATATTTACATTCGCGTGCCTAGGTTGGGCCAGAATCTGCGGGATCTCCTTTCCACCGAAATGGTCCGGTGGTGTCGTGTTTTCGGCGGCTGACGACAAGCTTGTTGTCGATCCAGCGCCGGCGGCGGAAACCGAGAAGGTGAAAGATCTGCAGCGGGAAGAGGCGCGCTATCCGAGTGTTGATGATGAGTGTTGCAGGGTCATCCGGGTCGCAGCTTACGCCCGGGAGCAGGTGAATAACCTTCTGCAGCCCGATCCGACGAAGTCGGGCGGAGAGCCATAACCAGAACGGAGAGATCCTCCGGCCGAGGAAAAAGCCGTCCTCACCCAGCTTTTGATAGAGAGGCATGAGGACGACGCCGGTCTCATTTGCTACGACCTCGCCGCGTGTATCGCGCCCGAGGACGCTTCCCTTCCGCACCGGATCGAAGTTCTGAAAACCCGGCTTCATTTGAAATCCGTCTTTCTCGCTTATCGCATGGCGGTATCGTACCTCGAATATGCCGCCGCCCCTGCTCGTGGCGGACAGCCGTCTTGTGGAACGGTCGATATCCAATCCACACTTATCGGACACGAGTCCTGCGGCTGACAGGGCGATCCGAACCATTGCCTTATGGTTCTCTATCGTTTCTTGAGAAAAATGTTGTCCTCCCTCAAACCCGAGGGTCACCGCGCCGGCGTTGTTCAAATATTCGAGCAGAGTGCCGTCAAGTTGTTCCTCGATCCCGAGAAGGATGGCCACGGGAAATTTACCGGCAAATTCGCGGTTCCGCAGAGTGTCGCCGACTGTGGCAAAAGGCATTCCCTCGGCCGACGTAGAATGCAGATCGAGAACAAATACCTCGTCCATTGCCGTGATGAGGATGCTGTCAAACAATTGGTCGAGCTCGGTCAATTCTCTGCCCTCGGCAAGCTCGATCAGGCTCGGGCAGCTGACGTTGGAGAGGTTTTTCGCGGTCCAAAAGCGGTTTAGGTCGGAATCTACGTACCGAACGCCTTTTTTCAGGGCCCGCGTGTTTCCGGTAACGAAATAGACCCTGCCCGAGAGATCGGCTTCATGCGGCGAGAGTTCCGAGGCCAATTCGTGAAGGGCTCGGGCTCCGGCCGGCTCATTGCCGTGAAGGCTGCCGACAACGATAAGGGTTGGCCCATCCGATCTTCCAATGAACGCGCGGATCAGGTGGTCTCCCTCTTCGTTCTCGGCTATAGATCCATCGCGAGTAAGTGTCGGATCGGCATCTTCCTGGATCTTGACCGCGGGTATCATGCATCGATCTTACCGCAATCCTTGTACCACGGCGAAATAAGGATGCGGGCTCTCATCTTCGAGGAAATCGAGTTTCCCGAGCTTGATTCAGGTCATCTGATCGCGTATTTTTGCCGGGCGCCGCGAAAAAATACGCACAGATCCTGGACACGGAGATCCCGGTTGCCTGGACGGTAAGGCGGCCTTGCAGCAGGCCGGGTGACCCGTCCCCGCTGACTTAAACTCTGCCTTGACAGGGTTTGAGGGCGAGCCTAGAATCGAACCTGTTCCGAGAATACAAGTTAAAAGGATGTGAGGTAGAGATGTCATTTTCTCGACGAGATTTCATCAAGGCCGCAGGGCTCACGGTCGGAGCCGCGGCGTTGCCGGTGTGGGCGGTCGATCCTCGCTGGTTGGCACAATATGCCCGCGAGCTTAATAAAGACGCCATCGCCGATGCTGCGTTGGCGACGGCAAAGAAGCTGGGGGCATCGTACGCCGATATTCGAATCAACCGCTACAGACAGGAGAATGTTTCGACGCGCGAGCGGCAGGTTCTCAATGCCTCAAGCGGACAGAATTTCGGCTTCGGCGTTCGCGTGCTGATCAATGGTACCTGGGGTTTTGCGGCGAGTCCGATCGTGACGGCGGATGAAGTCGTCCGGGTCACGACCGAGGCGGCCGCAATAGCAAAGGCGAACTCCGCGATCCAACGAAAGAAGATCGAGCTGGTGCCGACCCCAAAGGTGACCGCGACCTGGAAAAGCTCGTTCGAGCGCGACCCGTTCGACGTGCCGGCAGACGAAAAGACCGCAATGCTGCTCAGGATCAACGAGGCGGCACTCGCGATCAAGGGAGTCAGTTTTGTCACATCGAACCTTTCTGCCGTAAACGAGCAGAAGTATCTTGCTACGAGCGACGGTTCGCGGATCGAACAGTACATCATCCGCACGAATCCGAGCTTTTCCGTAACGGCGGTCGATAGGTCGAGCGGCGATTTTCAGGCAGTCAATTCCCTGCGTCAGGCGCAGCAGATCGGCTTTGAATACATGACTAAGCACGACTGGGCGGGCGAGGCAAAGACCGCTGCTGAGCACGCCGTAATGAAGCTCACAGCCAAACCGGTCGTCCCGGGCAAGTACGATTTGGTACTTCACCCCTCGCACCTGTTCCTGACGATCCATGAATCTGTCGGCCATTCGACCGAGCTTGACCGGGCATTGCTTTGGGAAGCAAACTACGCCGGAACGAGTTTCCTCACACCGGATAAGACCGGAAAGCTGCAGTTCGGATCGAAGATGGTGAATTTTGTTGCTGACCGTACGCAGCCGCAGGGGATGGCGACCGTAGGCTTTGATGACGAGGCCGTTCCCGGGCAGAAATGGGACCTTGTCAAGGACGGAGTATTTGTTGATTGGCAAACGACCCGCGATACGGCCAAGATCGTGGGCCGCAGCAAATCGTACGGCTGTCTCCATGGCGATAGCTGGAACAGCGTTCCCTTCCCGAGGATGCCCAATGTCTCGCTGCAGCCTGCCAAGGAGAACGTATCGCAAGACGATCTGATCAGCGGGGTTGACAAAGGTATCATGATCTTTGGGCGAGGCAGCTATTCGATCGATCAACAGCGGTACAATTTTCAGTTCGGAGGCCAGACGTTTTGGGAGATCAAGGGCGGCAAGGTCGTCGGAATGCTTAAGGACGTCGCATATCAATCGAAAACAACTGATTTTTGGGGTGCCCTCGATGGGCTCGGCGGCCCTCAGACCTACGAGCTGCCGGGTTCTCCGAACGATGGCAAGGGTGAGCCCGGCCAGTCTAACTCCGTTTCGCACGGCTGTCCGCCGGCACGATTCAGAAATATTAATGTGTTGAACACCGCGGCTGGCGGCCCGAGTGCCGGAATATTGGAGGACAGTGAATAATGCCGCTAAACGAAGCAGAAGTAAAAGCGTTAACCTCGAAGATCATCTCGCTAGTAAAGGCCGATGATGCCACGGCGAGCGTGAACAGCAACAAGCAGTCGCATCTGCGGTTTGCAGCGAACAATGTGCTCACGAGCGGTACTACCGAAGGACGCAACGCGAATGTAACCGTATGGATCGGCGGCAGGCGCGGTTCGGCCTCGACCAACGACCTCGACGATGCCAGTCTGAAGGCGATGGTCGAGCGGGCCGAAACGATCGCCCGATCGGCGCCCGTCGATCGCGAATATATGCCGACGCTCGGTAAACAGGCATACAAGCCCGTCAACAGCTACTTTAAAGCGACCGAGAATTTGTCGCTGACCGACCGCGCGAGGCAGATCGGCGATGTGATCACTCAGTGTGAGAAAAATAACGTCATAGGGGCCGGTTTTCACTCGGCCAGGACACAGGCCGGAGGCTCGGCAACGAAGAATGGCAATTTCGAATACGAACGCTCGACAGGTGTTGGGCTCTCGGTCACCGCACGTACACAGGACGGACAGAGTTCGGGCTATTTCCTTCGCAGCCACAATGACATCGCGAAACTCGACACCAAACGGATAGCAAGCGAATCGATCCGTAAATGCCTCGAAGGCCGTAATGCGCGTACGATCGATCCCGGTATTTATACCGTGATCCTCGAACCGCAGGCCGTCGTGGATATTCTTGGTGGGTTTATGCAGGGCTTTAACGCCCGCAATGCGGAAGAAGGCCGCAGCGTATTCTCTCTGCCCGGGGGCAAGACGCGCCTTGGCGAGAAGATGTTTGACGACAAGGTACGCATCTACAGCGATCCCAGGCATCCTGAACTTCCCGGTTCCCAGAGTGCTCAGGGCGGAATACCGTCTCAGCGGGTCGTCCTGGTCGATAACGGAATAGTAGAGACGCTGACCTACAACCGTTTTTATGCAAAGCTCAAGGGAAAGGAGCCGACTCCCGGGCCGGTCAACATGATCCTGGAATCTACCGGAACAACCCAGACGATCGATGAAATGATCAGATCGACGGATCGAGGTATCCTGGTGGGACGATTCTGGTATATCCGCGGCACCGATGCCCGCACGGCGAGTTCCACGGGGCTTACACGCGATGGCGTCTGGATGATCGAAAATGGGAAGATCGCCTACCCGGTCCGTAATTTCCGTTTCAATCAGTCGATGACTAAACTCTTGGGGCCTGGCAACGTTCTCGCAATGAGCAAACCCGAACGTGTCGGTGCGGGTGAGGGCGGCGGCGGTTCGCTGCTTCCGGCGTTGAAGGTAAAGGAGTTCAACTTCACGTCACAGAGCGAAGCTGTCTAAAGGACCGGGTAGCACCTCGTGCGTCTTAATCGGCCGGCGGCATTGATCGTCAAGCCAAATACGCGCCGTAGGTACTACCTACCGTGTAAAGCTCAAAGATTCGCAAATATAAGGTCTTTTACGCCTTTAATGGTCGTGCTTTTCGGATTTCCCACGTCCATTACGATCACCTCATTCCTTCCTTTGCGGAGCCAAGATGCCGGAACGTAGAGGGTCTGCTGGGGGCCGATCTTCCAAAATCGCCCGAGGTGGTGGCCGTTTACCCAGACGTGGCCTTTTTCCCAGCCTGACATATCCAGGAAAGTGTCGCCGGTCGCAGTAAGCGAGAATGAGCCGCGAAAGACCATAGTTTTCGCCGACCGCTTGCTCGAAAAGCGGAGCGGACGAAAGTCTTGCATGGGAAGGCGAAAGACCTGCCAACCGGTGATGGTATCTGTGCCGAGCGTGATAGGCCCGACCAGGCCTTTCCGGTCATCCACAAGCCGAGGCCCGAAATTGATCCGGCCCATGTTTTCGACCAAAACGTCGAGGTTTTGACCTGCGTTCAGGTTGACGTCGAGTGATCTCTGATTCAACCGGCGATCAAGTACGCCAAGCCGCCGATCGCCATGGGTTACCAACGCGTAGTCGCGAACTTCGCCAAAGGTGAGCTTCCCGCTAGCCGCCCTGTCAATCTTTTTCCGGTAAAGCAAGAATCCGTATGACTGGTCGAGCGACTCCATCGTCGGCGGGTTGTTCGCCTTGACCGGACGTGTCAGCAGGCGATCGAGATCCGCATATTCAGTGAGTTCAAACGGCGGTATTTCGACCATCGGCTGGGCAGCCGGCAATGACGGCAGCGTTTCGTTGGGGAAGTGCTTTTTTATCACGTCACGCATCGAAAAGAACTTGTCCACCGGCCGTCCTGCTTCGTCGAGCGGAGAACCGTAATCGTAGCTAGTTGTGTCCGGCTGGATCGGCATTTGAGCATTCGAATTGGCGCCGGCCATAAATCCGAATGATGTGCCGCCGTGGAACATGTAGAGGTTGAACGAAATTCCGTTCTTCAGTAGCCAGTCGATCCCTTCAGCGGGAACATCCGCCGGTTTACGTTTGTCATTTCCACCCCAGGGCGGGAGGAGGTGGTGCGTCTCGCCCCAGTGATCGAACCATCCGGTCCAGTATTCGCCGACCATTCGAGGCCTGTCGGGCCAGCGGCGGTCGAGTTCGTCGAATTCCTTCTCTATCCCCTCTGCAGCTCCGAAGTTTATTACTGCGAGAACATCGGGCAGGGTTCCGCCATCGAGATATTTCGCCCCGGGGCCGTCGGACGTAAAATGGGTGACATCGAAGCCGGCGTCCTTAATCTGGTCACGAATGGCAGCCATGTATTCGTGATCGGCCCCGAATGAACCATATTCATTTTCGACCTGGACCATGATTATCCCGCCGCCCCTGTTGATCTGGAGCGGAACAAGCTGCTTCGCGACGGCTTTCATATAGCGATCGGACGCTGCGAGGAACTTTTTGTCACCCGTTCGGACTTTCATGTCCGGATCCTTTAAAAGCCAGGCCGGAAATCCCCCGAAATCGAGTTCGGTGCAAATATACGGCCCCGGGCGGACGATCACCCACAGCCCTTCTTCCGCTGCCTGTCTAACGAATTCGGCAACGTCGAGATTCCCTGTAAAATCAAACTTGCCCGGCGTAGGCTCGTGCAAATTCCAGAAAACATAGGTCGTTATCGTATTCAGTCCCATTGCCCGGGCCTTTTTGAAACGGTCTCGCCAATACGCCCGCGGCACACGCGGATAATGCATCTCGCCGGACCGAATAATGAAGGGCTTGCCGTCAAGCAGAAAATCGCGGCCTTTCCACCCGAATGTGTGTTTTGCCTGTGCAAACGCAGCCGTCGACAGGGCAAAACAGACAGCAGCCAAGAACAAAGATCGGCCCAAGGCGAGCCGGCCGGTAATGGTTTCTATGGTTTTCATCACAAATTATCGCAGCGAGGCGTTAAATTTTTCCAGAGCTTCGAAACCAGGACACAATGCCGATTGCGGCAGCGAATTCAACGGTTTGTCAGTCGTCGAAAGCACATCGTGCAGGTCGTTCGCATCCTGATTCACATAAAGGAGGCCGGTAAGGATCTCGCCCTTAGCCTTCGCTTTCTGCATTGCATTGATCGTCGAGATCCGGTCGAGCGGGTCCCAGTCCTTTGCAAGTTTGTGCAGGCGGATCTCGGTACCGTCGTGCATGAGCAGATCGTTCACCGAGCCGGCTTCGTAAGACGTGGTGATCTCATGCATCATCGGAGCGAAATCGACGGTTCCCGTGACCTGGACGTGCTCACGAACGTAATCGTACGATTTGGTCGAGCCCACATTGTTGTTAAAGGTAACACACGGTGAGATCACATTGAGGAACGCGAACCCGCGGTGCTTCATCGCAGCCTTCATCAGCGGAATGAGTTGCTCCTTGTCACCCGAAAAACTCTGTCCAACGAAGGTAGCTCCGAGCTCGATGGCGAGACTTGACAGGTCGATCGCCTCGAAAAGATTGACGCTGCCCGACTTGCTCTTCGACCCCATATCGGCTGTTGCGGAATCCTGGCCTTTGGTCAGCCCGTAGCAGCCGTTGTTCATCACGAGATAGACCATGTTCAGGTTTCGCCTGACGACGTGGACGAACTGTCCCATTCCGATCGAGGCTGTGTCGCCGTCACCGGAAACGCCAAAGTAGGTCAGGTCGCGGTTAGCCAGATTCGCACCCGTCGCAACACTCGGCATTCTTCCGTGAACGGAATTAAACCCGTGCGAATTGCTCAAAAAGTACGCCGGTGATTTTGACGAACAGCCGATGCCCGAGAGCTTCGCGACCTTGTGCGGTTCGATGTTCAGTTGCCAACATGCCTCGACGATCGCAGCATTGATCGAATCGTGCCCACAGCCCGCACAAAGCGTTGACAACGAGCCCTCGTAATAATCAACCGTGTACCCGAGTTCGTTCTTCGGCAACGCCGGATGTCTGAATGTTGAACGGATATATGTCATTTAAGTTTGCAAGTCCTCATATTACGGGTTCAGTTGCATGACCACATTCTTAGATACTCCAAATCCGAGCAAATCCCGAAGCATGTATCGCAGAGCGATCTTGTCACCTTTAATAATTCCAACAGCTAAAATGCGACCGCCCCATCCTGGGCCAATCGCGGGCAATTCAATGCGCACACGATCACTTTCTTGGTTCCAAATGCCGGACCTGTTTCCAAGTAGCAGCCCATCGACATCTATTCTATTGTCAAGTTTAAAATCGGCGAGGATGTTTTTTCCCGCGTATTTCATATTTTCAAGGCGGCCAGGCGACAAGATGGTTTCTTTAGATAATTTAGTAGGGATTCCCGCTAAAAGTCTTAGGCGGTGAAGGTCACGTTCGTGAAACCTAAGTTCAATAGCGCCGATCTGAGTTTCAACAACCTCCGCTTTTGAAATCTCGAGGAAAACCTCGTAGGGAACTGAGACCACGTATAAATACGTTTTGTCAGAAACAAAAGATCGCGACATATTTCCGAGTCTATATCTCTTGTTGTCAGCGATTACAATAAATGATGGACTTGTATCTAACAATGATGATGATGAGGTGACCGAAAAAACAAAGGAAACCGAATCTGGTTTTATTGGTTGCTGGCCCGGATAACTATACCCTGGGGAAAAGTTGACAAGCTCAATATGACGATCGCCAATTCTCAAAACGTGCAACGATTTGCGCTCATCGTCTTTTTGACTGTCGAATCCTACCGTCGTAATGTCTTTAAATTTGTCATAGCGGACTCTAAGAGCCAATGGCGCTGGCTCCGACATAACCTGGGTTGGATTAAATTGACTTATTACTTTCTCAGCGTCTTTTCGAATTTCACTTTCAAGCTTTTCGTATGTCTTCGCGTCCTTATCGTTTTGGGCATGAAGAGAAATCAGATATCCGAATGCAAGGAAAATTGATGCGAGCCGAACGACTGAGGGTTTCATGATCTTTTGGTCAAGGGACATCAATCTTATATTTCTATAATGATAAATTCCGGCGACGATGGTTTCGAACTCCGTGGTTGGAATCACCGTTGAGCTTACAAAACTTCCCTCTTATGCCGGGTTGAAAAATCATATTCCTTCTTCATTTCAGGCTGCGAGTTCGAGCCCGCTTTTCAATAACTCTTTTTCAATCTTCGCAGGCAATTCAATTATGTGAAAACGACTTGAAGCGAATGCATAATCATCTCCGCTTTCGTCAACGACGCGAAGGTATCCTTCCGATGCGGCCTCGGCGTCTTCGATCAAACGATATAGCTTACCGACCTCCAAAGATGCAGGATAATCGCGGTTACTTAGACAAAGTGCGAACTGTGTTTTGCTATTTTTCATAGTCAATCAAGAAAAGGAAGCTTTAGTTTGAATTCCTTCTTCCCAATTCCATGAGCCTCATACCAATGGATCTCTGCCATTCGTATTCTACCACTCAACAACCGAACCGAAGCAACGCCTTTCAGCTTTCGCCACCTTCCCGGTCCGTGCATCCTCCGCAACCTTTTCCTGTCTCGAACGCCAACACCGACGGCAATGGTCTCTATTTCCGCTATCTCGCTGACGATCTCAAAATCCATCACACTCGATCTCTTATCTGTCGAAAAATATTATCCGCTGTGATCGGCATGCCGTCGTAGTTCAGGACAGAGATCAGCTTGCTCGCATCGGTGCCGAGTTCGATCATTATCAGGCTTCGGAATTGGGCATCGCGGTTCTGTTCTATGACGAAGATGCGTTCGTGTGCATCGACGAACTCGCGAAATGCCTTACCGAATGGAAATGCGCGCGGACGCATCGCATCGAGGGTGATTCCGCCTGCCTCGAGCAACTCGAGTGCCTCCAACGATGAATCCGTTGATGTTCCAAAGAAGATCACTCCATCGCGCACACTCCCTACCGGTCGTGTTTCCGCCTTTTCTGCATCGGCGTCTCCGAGCCTCGGCGCTGAATAAAAGACCGGCGGTGGAACAAGTTCCTTCGCGGTCTCCCATTTCCTCAACAGGCGATCGACATTACGCTGATAGGCGGCGCCGTCTTCGGTATAGACGCCGTATTCATCGCGTGATGAGCCGCGTGTGACAAACGCGCCTCGCGTTGGGTGCGTTCCGCCGATGGTGCGATACGGAATGCCGTCGTTGTCAACGTCGAGATAACGTCCCCATTTACCATTAAAGGCCGAACCGTTACTGTAAATATTGTCCAGTTGATCCGCAGAGAGCACTTTCCCGCGATCGTATTGCCGAGAATCGTCCCAGGTTAGCGGATCGGTGACGTGGTCGTTCATGCCGAGGTCCAGGTCGGTCATGACGATCACCGGCGTTTGCAGCCGCTCGGTCAGGTCGAACGCGTCGGCGGTCATCTCAAAGCATTCTTTCGGTGTCGCCGGAAATAGCAGCGGATGTTTCGTGTCGCCGTGCGAAGCGTACGCAGCAAGCAAGATATCGGACTGCTGCGTTCGCGTCGGCATTCCGGTCGAAGGCCCGGTTCGCTGAACATCGATGAGAACTGACGGAACTTCGGCAAAATATCCTAAACCGAGAAATTCATTCATCAGGCTTACGCCCGGGCCGCTGGTGGCGGTAAATGCCCTAGCACCGTTCCAGCATGCTCCCATGACCATGCCGATAGCGGCGAGTTCGTCCTCAGCCTGAACGATAGCATAGTTGTTCTTGCCCGTATCGGGATCGACGCGATACTTCGCCGCGTATTTAGCAAAGGCATCCACGACGCTCGTCGAAGGCGTGATCGGATACCAGGCGGCAACCGTCGCCCCGGCAAAGATCGCGCCGAGTGCGCAAGCCGAATTGCCGCCAAAGAGTATCTTATCGCCAAGCAGATCGCGCCTCTCTACTCTGAGCGGTAAAGGGTATTCGAAGTTCTGCTTGACATATTCGACGCCGAGGTTGAGGGCGGTGATATTCGGCTCGATGAGTTTCTCTTTCCCCTTGAACTGGTCGCCGATCAGCCCCTCCAGCACCGAGAACTCGATGTCAAAAAGCGTCGCAAGTGCCCCAATGTAAACAATATTCTTGAACAGCTGCCGCTGTCGCGCGTCACTGTATTGAGCATTGCAAAGCTCGGTCATCGGAATGCCGAGATGTGTGATGTCGGTCCTCTCATAGCCCGGCGGCAGTGGCTTTGAACTGTCATAAACAAAGAAACCGCCCGCCGCGACATCGGCGTAATCCTTCTTCATCGACTGCGGATTGACCGCGACCATTAGATCGACGCCTTCGCGCCGGCCGAGATAGCCTTTCTCGGAAACGCGCACCTCGTACCAAGTCGGTAGCCCCTGAATGTTCGAAGGGAAAATGTTCTTCGGCGTCACCGGCACACCCATCCGAAACACCGCCTTGGTAAACAGCGCATTCGCCGACGCCGAACCGGTGCCATTCACGTTTGCGAAGCGAACTACAAAGTCGTTTATCTTAGTTGAGATCATCCTATTTCTAACTGGAAACAGAGAGCGTCGATTATTGCCTGCTTACTACTCGGCTCGTTCAGGTCGCCGATGAACTTGATCAGTCGTTGTTTATCGAGAGTACGGATCTGAAAGCAAAGTGCTATTGATTCGTTTGGAAGATTTGCTGTTCCTGCATCTAAAAGCGCCTCGTTTGGATAAATGTGGCGTCCCGGTTTCCGCGATGTGATCGGCAAGACATTTACCACTGGCAAACGTTCATTGATCGAGGAATGACTGATGACCAAGACAGGTCTCGTCTTTCCCTGTTCCGAGCCAACTGTCGGATCAAGCCCGGCGAGCCAAACGCTCCAACGCGGTACCTTCAACGGCCTACCTCGTCAACATCGGCATAACGAAAATCTTCTCGAATTTCAGCAAGGTCGGCGAGAAACATTGGATCTGACATCGCGTCTTCCATTTCATCGAGTCTGTCTTTTCCTGGTGCCGCATTCTCAAAAAGCACGATGACCTCGGCGGTCTGATCGGGTATCGCTGTTTGCGGGAGCTCTATTAACACTTTTCGGTCGTGCGACACTCTTACGTTTTGTTTTACAACTTCCATATTCTTGTCCAGCTTTATTCAGGATTATATCACGGAGTTATTTGGCTGATAGTAGTGAAACACGGCACCGCATCCGAATTCTTTCGTCTTGATGAGCTTGAGATCGATCTTGTCTGAGATGTTTTTGAACAGCGACAGGCCGCTGCCGAGTATGGTCGGGTGAATGGCGATTTGCAGCTCGTCAACTAAGCCCAAATTCATCAACGTGACGATCATGCTCGGGCTGCCGACGAGGATGTCTTTGCCCGGGCGCTGCTTTAGCTCGCGGATCTCGTCGGCATCGATCTCTCGTCTCAGCTCCGTATCATGCCAATCGACCGATTCGAGTGTCCGCGAGTAGACGACCTTCGAGCAGCCGTCGATCACATTCGCGAAATCATCCGTCGCCTTCTGGCCAGTCGGGTTTGCGACAACCGTTCGCCAATACTCCATCAACTGATAAGTCACGCGTCCGTATATCAGCTTATCGGCCGTTCGCAGCAGCTCGGTGTAATGCTCGTGTATTTCGTCATCGGCGGTCATCTTATCGTGATCGCAGAGACCATCAAGCGACATGTTCATCGCGGCGATCAGTTTTCTCATTTCGGCAAAGCGGGTTCACGGTTTAACAAAAGAGATGTGGTCCGATACGATCCGCCATCGGCCATCGCGCCGGAAGAGCCTTCGCTCTAGCGCCGTCGATCTTTCGTTTGAAACTCTTCGCATCGTCAATCGAGTTCTTCTGTGCTCCCGAAGCGGCGTAGCTATTTACAACCCGCGTAACGAGCTTCCTGATGCCCTCGTAAGCAGTCTCTCGCTCGTTGACCTTCGTCTTCCACGGAGCCATCGAAGTCGTCACACCATCGATCCCCGCCTGCGACAAAGCAAGTTTAGCTTGTAAGTTAGCGACCGAAATCGCCGAGTTCGACGGCTTATAGTCACCGCCGTAACCCTGACAAAATGAGATCATCTGCGAAAAATGCTCAACGTTCCGAGCGTGTCCTGTTTCTGCCATATAAATACGTCCTTTGTTTCGGTCGTTGTTTGAGTTACACCTTCTCTAAAACATGAAGGTATTCCATCGTCGATGTAGCTTTGTGATTCCTATTCTCTGTCTTGTCTGCCTTGAAGCGTTGATATGGTTGCTCAATCAGTACATAGCGTCCATATTTCTCCATAATCCGGCGAACCTCGTCGAGGCTCATAAGTCCTTCGTTGTTGTAAGACAAGAAAATATGTTTGAATTTTGCCTTTCCAACAAGATCATCAAAGACAGTCGAGACCTGATTCTTTATACACCAACGTGATCGCACATAGCTTCTAAGTCCGGTCTTGCCCGAAGGCTCAAACTCATCGTAAAGAGCGATAGTGTTCAACATATGGTAGTTCGCTCCATACTGTCGATGATTGTATGGCGGGTCCATATAGAGAATGTCGCCCTCGATCTCACCGATAAGCTCGTTCGCGTCCCGATTATGCACCTCGTGCTCCGGCTCATTGATTACGTACTCTGCCGGGTAGAGCCACATTTCCTTTTGTGCCGTTTTCTTTAGATGCTTGAGGAACGCCCCATAAACGCTAGCCGTATTTGCGACAGCGTCGGCAGCCTCTAAGAGACTGGAGAGCAAGAAGTAATACATTCCCTCGCCGATATCCTTTGACTTACGCCATTGCTCGATCTTTTGACGAATCCCATCAATACGGCGACCGTTTTCATCACTGAAATACTGTCGTCCAGTGCCGCCACCGGCACAGTAGTTTTGAAAAATGAATCCTTCTTGCCCGGGCAGGTAGTTCAGCTCGGTAAGCAGACCGAAGTAATCCATTTCGATGTGATTGCCTATGTAGTTTTTGTTCAGAACGTAGCTGTAATACTCAACATCATTCGCGATGATTTTCTTTGAATCACGTTTAAAAGCCCGACCAACAGCACCGGTGCCCGCAAAAATATCACAGATAACCTTGCCCTCGGCCCCGCCCGCAACTCTATCGATAGACGATGTTAAGAACCTAGATAGTTTGAATTTAGATCCAATATAGTTCATCAGTAATTATTCAACGTTTGAGAGCAATATGATGAAGCAGTTTACTTTGTAAGTCTTCGTGCCCTGCGTTTTGTGGTCGTAATCGAACGTAACCTCTATCGGGTCTTGTAAATCGATGTCGTCAATCGTTTGCGCAATAGTCTCAATCGAAACGTCCTCATCAAGGTAAACAACTAGTAAACGGCTGTCGGCCCCGAACCGTCCTTCGTCCTGGTATCTGTAAAGATATGCGGCGACCTCTTCGGGATGAGCGATGGCATGTTGCTTCCAGTTATCGCCAAAATCTCTCTTAAATTCAGCCGTCGGACTCTTGGCTACCTTTTGGTCAAAAGAAACTCCGTTAATGAAGAAATCAACTGATCGCCGATGATTGAGCGTAGGTAATATGTTCTTGTTCTTTTCGAAAATCAACGTCTCGATAAAGTCATTGCGAACAGTGTTGATTTCCTTGATCCGCCGATACTTTACGGCAGCGACTTTCACTTTCTCGTCCTTCTCGAAGCCAGAAATACCTTCGGCATTCACGCGTTGAACAAATCCGTCAAAATCCCCTTGGGAGAACGGCCACGCGATCTGTCCCAGCTTAACTTTCTCCCATTCTTCCAACAGGAGATTCATCATATTGTGGGAGTCTTTGCCCGACTGATATTTCTTCGTCCGCGTAAACATCTCACGAATGATTGCGAGACTCGCATCGTAATCCCAATGTTCGACAATCTTTGACCAAATCTCGGCGTTGCTGATCTCGACGCGTGTTTGTCCTGCGAACTGACCCCGCTGCATCACCCGCGTGGGTAAAGCAAAACCTTTTACTTTCTGAAGCTCCAGAAGGAATGCAAGGGCTTGCTCGGAATTTCCGAATATCTTTTTTGCAGCATCTGTCGAGAAGTTATTTTTGATGTCCATTGGGTGTCGATTTGCTAGTTAGCCTTCTTTCTTAAAGACCAAGATATATTCGTGCTTGAAGATAAAGTAGTCACTCCGCAAAGCCCGGATTTTCCATATCCCGTTCTGCCCTATCTTGCCTCTATTTCCTTCGATGTTCTTGACGATGATGCCTTTCAATTTTACCTTGAAGGACCGCTTAATCATATCCAGCACATAGAAGCCGAGTGGCACCACTTCGCTGTTCTTGTAAACATCTCCGATCACGACACCGAAATAGCGGTTCTTATCTAGAAAGCGTAGAGAGTTTTCGCAAACTTCCTTAAACTTGGAGACGAATTCGCTCAAGTCGCCGAGTCGTGATAGATCGTTCGGGTCCTCCGTGAATTTCACGATATCCATATATGGAGGATGCATTAGTACGAACTGAACGGAACGGGCGCCCAGTTTGCCCAAGCCCTGCCCAACACAGAGCTCAACGTCAGTGGCACTAGCCGAGTTGCAGTTTCCGACGAAATATTCGCCGTCGTTAGTAAAGAGATCGACCTGATCTCTGACGTACTCGATCATTTCAGGATTGATGTCCAAACCGATGTATCGTCGGCCTAACTCTTCGCACTCAAACAGCGTCGTTCCGCTGCCCATAAATGGCTCTAGAACAACCTCGCCTTTCTTGGTATAGCGACTCAGGAGTTGATAAGGAATCTGCGGTATGAAGTTTCCGTGATAGACGTTCTTGTGTTTGCCGGTCTTTGCACGCTCACCAATCAACCAGAGCGAGTCAGTGTTAACGTCGCTTTCTCGCCAGTTTTCTAAATCAATGTCGTTAAATCTTCCCATTTGTAAATGTACATCGTGGCTACGTCCACGGAACACAGCC
>JAJTWY010000003.1 GCA_021463165.1 Pyrinomonadaceae bacterium
CTGATGGGCGATGTGGGCGGAACACAGCCGATCGCTGAGAGCGGAGCGGTGACGCTGACGCTGGCGGATTATCCGGGAGCGGTGCTGCCGGATGCGGGGCCGTTGGCTACGGGTATCTTCAAGCCGACGACGTGCGAGCCGGTGGTAGGGAACTTCCCGGGAAGTGCACCTGCGGGGCCGTATGTTGAGCCTGGATGTGCGGTGGCGAGACCGAACGCACAGACACTGTACGGGAACTATGGCGGAGTGACGGCGAACGGGACGTGGAGCCTGTATATCAGGGACGACCTTGGAGGAGCAAGGCCGGAATCCGGAGACTTCGTGATCGGTGAGGTCAAGGGCGGATGGGGCATCGAGCTGCTGCCGTCGACGGCCGCCGGCGTCGAGGTCTCAGGACGGGTCGTTACTGCAGATGGCCGCGGTGTACGAAATGCAACGGTCGTAATGACGGATATTCTCGGAAACACCAAGGTTGCAACGACGGGTTCCTTCGGCTTCTATCGATTTGAAGATGTCGAAGTGGGCTCGACGCTGTTCCTGACCGTTAAGTCCAACCGTTACATCTACAATTCACGAGTGGTTCAGGTTTTTGACACGCTCACTGACGTGGACTTTGTTCCTCAGGAATAATCTCTGCGGCTTTATGTTTATCCCCAAGAGGCTGTCTGAAAAGGCAGCCTCTCCTTTCGTGCCGCGACAGGGGCCTTCCAGTCGATCTTTGCCCGTGATCTGGCTGGGGATGACTTTGATCTTGAACGCTTCAGGAAGGAACGTGACGCGATACCGGAAGTTCGGAATGATAAAGGGCAACTTTTAGCACCAAACAGAAAGGTGTCGAACATACAGAACCTGGATCTATGGCGGACTATCAGGCATCCGAACTTCCTGCGGTACTTCGGGGATTGGCAACGACTCGAACAGAAGAAGTTTCTGGAGGGTAAGCCTGTTTCGACATTGACCGGAAAGGAATTCCAGAAGGACGCAGATAGTCAGCCGTCACTAGAACGGATTGCGGAGTTCTATAGGACAGAGTTTGACGGTGCAGCTGAAAGCCCGCTTTTAGGTAGAGTTGAATTGGCAAAGAGTGGGATCAGGCATTCGATCCAGAAGGGTATTGGGCCGACCAAATCAGCCGCATTTGCGGCGGTTCCCGCTGTCATCCAAAAGGGAATTCTGATCGATGTCCAAAAAAACTGGAATAACGAAGGGTATGATACCTCGACCTTATCGGCTCCGGTCCAAATCGAGCAAATCGGCTATATTGTATCGGTCATAGTTAAGAGTGATCGGAACGGTTCAAGATTCAAGGTACATCGAGTTGATGTAAAAGAAAATCTCCAGCACGTCCCGGTTAAATCTAGTGCGACCCAAATGGGCGGCGGTCTAGCGGCGACGGCTGGAGATGTGAGAAGCATACTGCGAAACATCTTCGCTGTCAACGAAAACGATGTTTCAAAGGTCGTGGACGAGAACGGGGAGCCGATGCTGATGTATCACGGCACTACTCTCTCAGACGAACAAGCCAAGAAAGCGGATCAAGCATACAAACAATGGGTAGATGGCAAGATTTCGTATGCCGACTATCAACGGCAAGCTATGCCATTTACGACGTTCGACGAAGAACGAAGCAAATGGAACGGAGCGATCTTTTTTTCGCCGGATAAGTTAAATCTGTGCGGAATGAAACTTGATTATACAAATCAGACGTTCGGCAAGCACGAGTTGCATATTATTCCTACTGTCTTCGGATATCAGTTCCAGAACGTCAAAGGTAAGGATATCAGGTATGTCAATAAAAAAAGGCTTCAGGAAAATCCCGTCCTAGGCCAACTCGCTTCGGCGTATAGGGAAATGGCTGAAACCAATCCAAACATACTGACCGAAGATGATTTTGTCAATCCCCTTCGTAAGGTTCGCACGTCCGAAGAGACCAACCGATAATATGTCCCTGAGAGAGGCGGACGGCTTCACCGATCTCATACCGAACATCACGACCTCGGTCGAAGAGAATACAGCCGCTCGGGAGACTTCAGGAGTATCTGAAGGGTGCAGCATTCAGGTCAATGCTGACGACCGTCGCCGGCGAAAGAGCAAAGTCCCCAACGGAACGTCCGAGTTGTTTTAGGCGTTAACTATCCATCGCCTTTCTTACCTTTTGGCTTAGAACCGGCCGGTTTTTCCGGCGTCGGGTCTGGTTTTGGTGTTGAAGTTGGCACGATGGGGCGGACGACCACCGGTTTGTCCGGGACCGTATCCGGTGGCTTGACCGTTGTTATCGGCGGGTCGCTATCAGTAGCTGGCTTGTCACCGGTCGGAAGTGGCGCATCCGGATCGATCTTGGTGCCAGGCGTGAATGTAATGCCAGTCTTTCGACCGGCGATGTCGGCTTCCTCCAAGCGTTCCAGCTCCTCACGTTTCCGCAGCTCTGAGGCCCGTTTGATCTCCGCGGGCATCGGGGGCGGTGCGGGGAACGCAACACGTGGTTTGTCCTTCATAAAGACCGACATAAAGCCGTTGAAGATCGGCAGAGCAGTGCCACCTCCCGTCATACCGGCACCGAGCGATTCTTTTCGGAGTGGGTTTCCCATCCACACACCGGTTGCATATTCAGGCGTGTAACCGATGAACCAAACGTCGGTGTGATTGTTCACTGTACCTGTTTTTCCGGCAAGCGGCTGGCCCGCCGCGTTCGCACCGGGTGCGGTCCCGCCGGCGGCGGTCACACCTCGCATCATCTGGACCATGGTCAGGGCTACATATTCGCTTGTTACCTTTGAGCTTGTTCCCTCGAACTCTTCCAAAAGGCTGCCGTCGCGGTTATACACTTTCCGGATCAGGTGTGGGGCTATCCGGACCCCCTTGTTTGGGAACGAGGAATAGGCCGCGGTCATTTCGAGCAGCGATGCCTCGCTCGCTCCGAGTGCCGACGGAAGGCTCGGTGCCATCGGATTCGATATGCCGAATCGTCTGACCATCTGACCGCCAGCCTGGATGCCGACCTGTTCGAGCAGATGAACAGCGGCAAGGTTGTACGATTTTGCCAGTGCGATCTTCATTGGTACATTGCCATGGCTTGGGCTGCCGTCATAATTGTGCGGGCTCCAACCGCCTCGCTTGATCGGCGCTCCGCTAACTACTGTGTCGGGCGTCATGCCGTCTTCGACCGCAGCCGTATATATGAACGGCTTATAGGCCGAGCCGGTCTGTCGCAAACCCTGTGTTGCATTATTGAATTTGTTGGTCTGGAAATCGTAGCCGCCGACCATACACACGATCTCGCCGGTCTTAGCATTTATCGAGACCAGCGATGCCTGTACCTCGGGCACCTGGGTCAGTTCAACTTTGAGCGTTTGATTGTCCTTGTCAACCTCTTTGACAAGAAACTCGGCAAGAAAACCGGGTTTCAATTCGTCCTTCGGCCGCCTACCGCTTCGTCCCATATCGGAAGGCCTCACAACGGCCTTATAGCGGCCAAAACGGACTCCAACCTCGTCCGAGCCTGGGTTCGCCTTCATTACCAGACCCTTAAGATATTCGCCTTCGGAGTACTCGTCGCCGTACCAATCCGGATGCTTGAAGGTCTCGAGCGTCTTTGCGATCACTTTTTCATCCGTCAGCGGCTCGTCGTTCTCATCGACAAGGATGTTTCGATAATCGGAACGCCACGAACGTCCCCGATCGTACGCGCGAAGCTTCTCACGTATCGTTCTGGTCGCGATCTTCTGCGCCTCAACATTTATTGTCGAATACACCTTCAAGCCGCCCTGGGCGACGCGGGTCGTGTACTTCTCTTCGAGGTATTTGCGAATCTCTTCTACCGGATAGTCCCATGCGGTCGATTTCGGCTGTGACTGATAATATGCCGTGCCCGCAAGCGTGATAGGCTTCGCCTTGGCCGCATCCACCTCCGCCTGGGAGTATTTCTCGGGAAAATACTTGGTCATTTGATCAAGAACGATATCGCGGCGCATCTTGGCCTTCTCCATGTTCCGCGTGGGCGAGTACTCCGGAGATTTTGGGATCGCGGCAAGCAACGCTGCTTCCTCAAGGCTGAGATCTTTGACCGATTTACCGAAATATGTGCGAGACCCTGCTTCGAAGCCATAGGCTCCGGCGCCCAGGAAGACGTAATTCATATACATCTCCAGGATCTGATCCTTGGTATAAAGCCGTTCGATCTGCAGGGCAACGGCCCATTCGTTTACTTTTCTTGTATAGGTTTGGTCCTTGTAGAGAAACAGGTTCTTGGCGAGCTGCTGCGTGATGGTTGAGGCCCCCTCGGTGCGTCCCGTAGTAATATTTTTGAAAATCACACCTGCGATACGATATGGATCAATACCTATATGATCGCGGTATCGATAGTCCTCGATCGCCAGCAAGGCATCAGTGACCCGGTCGGGGACATCCTGGATCTTCAGCGGTATCCGCTTCTCGATCGCAAACTCAGCGAGGATCGTCTCGCCATCGTCCGCATAGATCGTTGTCACCTGCGGTGGCCTATAGGTTGCAAGCGCCGATACTTCCACCGTGTAACGTGAGTTGTTCAAGTAATATGACGCTAGTACACCAGTCAACGCTCCGGCTGAAAGCGACAGGATCAGAGCCGTGACAAAAAACGTGAGGCCGGTAAGCCAGCCGCTTCTAGATCCGTTCGAAACCGACTCTGTTGTTTTTAACTTCTTACGATCAACTGCCACTACTGCTACCTCCGGCCGGATGAATCGATCCGGTCTAACTAATTAACGAAACGGCGCAATTTTACACTAACTACGAACCCGATGGCGACAAATGTCGAGAGAAGCGCTGACAAACCCGCGCTCATCAGCGGAAGAGGAACACCGATCACCGGAAGTATTCCGAGCGCCATTCCGATGTTCATAAATATCTGGAACGCAAGTCCGCACACGATGCCCATGATCACCAGCATTCCAGCTCGGTCCGAAGCATCTCGGGCGCCTGCGATCATTAGCGACAGGAGCAAGGCATACGCCAGCAACAGCGAGACACAGCCAATAAAACCTGTATTTTCTGCAGTTACCGCGAAAATGAAATCGGTCTGCGGCTCCGGCAAAAACTTCAATACGCTTTGAGATGTTTCGGTTTCGCCCTGAATGCCTGCCAGGCCGCCTTTCCCGACGGTTATCGTGGATTGGATAGTATGGTATCCGTATCCGCGAGGGTCGACTTGGTCGGGATTTGTGATCGCAAGGATTCTTTCCTGTTGATACCGCTTGATCTTGCCGGTTTCAACGCCGACGTACCAGGCGGCCGGGATAAACACAACTGCCGCGATCGCCGCCAGCACGACCCATCTCACTTTTAGGCCCGAGAGGAACAGCATCGCCGCGAGGATCGGAAAGTAGGTGATTGCCTGGCCCGCATCGGGTTCAAGAAGGATAAGGCTCACCGGGCCCAGAAAGATAGAAACACCGATCAGCATTTCTTTGAGCTTAAGATTCCCAGCCTTGCGCGCCGCAAAATACTTGGCGAGCATCAGAACGGTCGGGACCTTGGCAAATTCCGACGGTTGGAACTGGCCCACCAGCGGCAACCGAAGCCACGCTTTCTGTCCGTTGACCGTCACGCCAAGAGGGGTCAGAACCAGAAGCAGCAACACGAGGCCGGCGATGTAAAAGATTGGGGCCGAGTCGATCAGCCGCCGGTAGTCGGTAAAAGCAACGATGATGAAAGCGATCATTGCGATCCCAATACCGAAGATCTGCTTGGTCCAGAAACTTTCAGTTGGAACGGCATTGTGGATCTGCCATACTCCAAACGCCGCGATCGCCACGGCCAGGAGCGTCAGAACCCAGTCGAAATCCCGTAGGTCACGTTTTTCGATTATCGCTACCATCTAAGACTTCATTCTGCCTTATCGTCGGCAGTCGGGGCAGGAACATATCCGCGAGCAACGCGATATGATTCGTACACTCCCTTAACGGCCGGAGCGGCGTGACTGCCGCCAAATCCGACGTTTTCAATAAGAGCGACCACCGCGATCTCGGGTTTATAGGCCGGTGCAAAGCTGACGAACCAGGCGTGGTCCTTTTTATCACCGACGTCCTTTCCTAGTTCGGCAACCTGAGCCGTACCCGTTTTCCCTGCTATATCGAAATCAGGTATCCTGATCGACCCGGCCGTACCCCCGCCCTGGACCACGCCCCACATGCCCTTGATCACAACATCCCATTGCTCGGGAGTTGCCTCTAGGATCTTTGGCTCGGGATGCTGGAAGCTTAAGGATGGACGAGCCGGGAAATAATCGTGCTCGCCTTCCGTACCGATCGCGGCTATCGGCTTGAACTCCCTGAGAAAGTGCGGAACGTACATTTTCCCGCGCATTCCTACCGCGGCAACCGCCCGGAGCATCGATATCGGCGTCACATCGACCGTGTCCTGTCCAATGCCCGAATAGACCGTGCGAATATCGCTCCATTTGCCTTCCTTTTTTAATACATACGCCATCATCGATTTCGGCGTTGTCGGTACTTTCTCGTTTGGGACATCGATCCCCGAGCGTTTGTCATACCCGAAATC
Source organism: Pyrinomonadaceae bacterium (assembly GCA_021463165.1). Taxonomy (GTDB): domain Bacteria; phylum Acidobacteriota; class Blastocatellia; order Pyrinomonadales; family Pyrinomonadaceae; genus OLB17. Next base: position 6,538 of record JAJTWY010000003.1, read on the forward strand.
TTCGACCATCTTGATCACACCTTCGATGCCCATTTTTAGAGCGAGGCGGTAGTAATAACCGTCGCAAGACTTGGTAATGGCATAGCTCAGCGGTGGCGACCCGTGGCTGCCCATGCAGCGCGTGAACTTGTTTCCGATCTTGATGCCGCCGCCGCAAACAAGATTGGATCTTTCGACCGTGATCGCTCCCTGCTGCAGGCCGGCCAATGATTCCGGGATCTTCCAGGTCGATCCCGGCGGATAGCGTCCCTGGATCGCTCGGTTGATAAGCGGCCGTTTCTCGTCCTGCCAATAAGCGGCGATCTGTTTTCGGCCTTCCGGCCGTGAACTTGCTTGGACGAAGACGTTCGGATCGAATGACGGAGCTGATGCCATGGCAAGGAGCTCTCCATTGTTTGGATCCATCGCGGTGATCGTTCCGCGCTTGGTCACGGACTCGGCAAGTTGTTTTTCGGCCCTGAGTTGTATATCGAGGTCAATGGTGGTCACCATGTCCTGGCCCGATTGCGGCCTTACGACTTCGAGCTCACTTTGTACGCGGCCCTTGGAATCAACCAGGACCTTCCGATAACCCGGCCTTCCCCTTAGGTATTCATCGTAGTATTGCTCCAAGCCACCCTTGCCAATGATATCGCCGGGACGGAAGCCTTTCTCCTGATAATCAGGATCCTTTAGCTGCGCCGGGCTGATCTCACCGACATACCCGAGGACGTGAGCGAGCGTCGTCCCATGCGGATAAAACCGCTGGGGCTGAAGCTCGACACGAAGTTCGGGAAATTCGAGAGAATGGGACTCGACCCATGCGATATCCTTCATATCCGCATTTTCTTTGAGCACGAGGGCTTCGAACTCATTCTGCTGTCTGATCAGATTCAGGCGTTCGATCACGAATTGGTGGTCCAGATCGAGGCCGCGCGAGTACTCTTCGATCCGGTCGTTCACGTTGATCTTTTTCAACGGTTCATTCGACAGAACAACGTTGTAAGTGGGTCTGGAGTCCACCAGGAGCTTGCCGTTGCGATCAAGAATAGCTCCGCGAGGTGCCGGTATCGGGATAAAGCGAACACGTTGGCTTTCGGCTCGTTCGCTGTAGTAATCACCCTTGACGATCTGCAGATAATATAGTCTCGCACCCAACAGCCCGAGTAGAATGAACGCTATTACCTGGATCGCGATTACTCTAAGACCCAAATTCTGTACCTGATCGCCTATCTTCATGGTAGTTGGCCTCCGAGGACGCTATTTATTGAGCCGGATTGGGTTGCGACGCCTCGTTTGGCGGCGCGGAGTGAATACATCACGCTTCCGGCGGTGCACCTTCTCGCCGGACATGCTTTGCAGAAGAAGATAGACAAGCGTTCCGGCGATGGTCGTACCGATAACGCGGTAGACCGCGACAACAACAAGATCGGCGGCCGGCGGCTGGCTGAACAGCCTGTGGACGCCAAAGTAGATAAGGTCATTGACCAAACACGCGCCAGCTATGACGGGGATGCGAAGCAGAAGGTTGTCCAGATAGACCCGTCTTGCCATCTCAAAAACAATGTAGGCAACGACAGTTTTCGCAAATCCGCTGGCTCCCAGCAGGCCGCCGCTCAGTGCATCGACCGCGATGCCGGCAACAGTAGCAAAAATGATCGCACGGATCGAATTCCGCTGGAGGGCGGCAAATACGATAATTATCAAAGGAAAATCAATATAGGCGAACGGCTCAAATACATTTCGCAGCGTCCATTGCAGGACCACCGCTATTATCAATGCGACCGTTAGCCTTACCCCTTCCATTTCAGATCACTTTTGCTTGACCGCGTTAGGCAGCGCCTTATCAAAACCTGGTTTGTCACCCGGCTGGTAAAGAAGAATACCTACTTCCTGCATGGTATCGAGTCGAGCCGCGGGCCTGATCTCGATAACATGGGGTGTGGTCGCCGAGCCGCTCACAACATTCACGATCTCGCCGATCTTCAGGCCAGCCGGAAAGATGCCGTCCTGCCCGGTCGTAAAAACGGTTTGTCCGACCTGCACATCGACGTTCCCCGGCACGTATCTCATTTCAAGCAGGTCTTTCTTACTCGTACCGCTAACTACGCCCAGGGCATTCGAGTCCCCGATCTGACCGACAACCGCTCCGACGCCGGACGTTGACCGGGTGATCAGATCGACTTGCGATGTCAGAGGACTCACCGCGGTGATCCTGCCCACAAGTCCGCCATCCGTGACCACCGGCATATACAGCGTGACACCGTCCAGACCTCCGCGATTCAGGTGGGCAGAGTCGAACCAAACTGACGGGTCTCGACCGATTATCCGGGCGGTTAAAACCTTGTATTTATTTTGCTCAGCCAGGTTGAGGATCGTACGCAGCCTCGCGTTCTCCGAGGCCAGGTCCTCTTTTTGCTTTAGCTCGACCTCGAGCTCCTGAACCCGCTGCTTGAGAATGTCATTTTCGCTTTGAGCCGATCTGAGGCTTGAGATCGAGTAGAAATAATTTGCTATCCCCGAAGTCACGGTCGTGACGGGCGATTGAACAAAATCTGCCGCCGTTTGAGACCATGCGCGCACAACACGCTGCCCCGTCGTTTTATCACGGGCATCAAACGCCATGAGGACAAAATTGACCAAAAGGAGCGCGACCATCAACCACGGGGTCAACCGCCAAACTTCCTTTTGACTACGTTCAACCATTCTCAGTTGTCGGTAGCCGGTGGTCAGCGGTCGGCCGGTGTCTTCTGATGACAACCGACCACTGACAACTGACCACGTCTAGCTTCCTGTCATCAATGAATTGTCCCATTTAACCCGCTTGAGGAGTTCGAAATCCGAAAGCATCTTGCCGGTGCCGAGTACAACCGACGATAGCGGATCGTCCGCAATGACGACCGGCAGGCCGGTCTCGATCATAAGGCGTTTGTCCAGATTCTTTAGGAGAGCGCCGCCGCCCGTAAGGACGATGCCGCGTTCGACGATATCGGCGGATAGCTCGGGCGGGGTACGTTCGAGCGCGACGCGGACAGCGTTAATGATCGTCGAGATCGCATCCGAAAGAGCTTCGCGAATCTCCTCGTCGGTCATTGTGATGGTCTTCGGGATACCCTCGATCAGGTTACGGCCCCGAACATCCATCGAAAGCGGTTCTTCGAGAGGAAAGGCGCTTCCCAACGCGATCTTGATAGCTTCGGCCGTTCGTTCGCCGATCAGGAGATTGTATTTGCGTTTGATATATTGCGTAATTGCCTCGTCCATCTCGTTACCCGCAACCCGTACGGCTCGCGAATAGACGATACCCGAAAGCGATATTACGGCGATGTCAGTCGTTCCGCCGCCGATATCAACTACCATATTGCCGTGCGGCTCTGTGATCGGAAGTCCGGCCCCGATCGCGGCCGCCATCGCTTCCTCCACGAGATAAACTTCGCTTGCCTTTGCCCGATAGGCAGAATCTTCGACTGCTCGCCGTTCGACCTGAGTGATCTCAGATGGGATGCCGATCACCACACGCGGCCGTACCCATGATTTGCCGTTATGAGCTTTGCGGATGAAGTGCTGCAGCATCTTCTCCGTCACCTCGAAATTGGCGATCACACCGTCCTTCATCGGCCGGATCGCCACGATGTTGCCCGGAGTTCTGCCAAGCATTTCCTTAGCGTCACGACCCACGGCCTCCACCTGGTTTGTCACCTTATTGATCGCAACGATCGATGGTTCCGAAACCACAATCCCCCTTCCCTTTGCATAAACCAGTGTGTTGGCGGTTCCGAGATCGATTGCCAGATCACTCGAAAATAAACTAAATAAAGACTTAAATGCCATCGTAAAATGTGTCCAGATTAACGTTCAGAGATCGTGCGTAACGGAGTGGATTTTGGCGTTGAAACCTAGGTATCAGGCCGAAAAGATGGACGCCGTTGCCCATAATGTCTAACCTAATAGCATACACTTATTTATCGGGATTTTTCTAATGTAATTACATCAATTTCTCGAAGAAATAGGAGGTATATCGAGGAATGCTACACGATCTGCGGCAGGCCGAAGGAAAGGCCTCTCAGAGGTCCGCAATGGCCGGGATACAAGATCGACCAACGAGGATACGATCTCACCGGTTGAAGATCAAATCCACGCTCATCCTCGACCATCCGGCATCATTGTAGAAACTGCACAAGATTCTCCATTACGCCGTGCGTGGACTGCAGCACACCCTCACCGATAATGTTGACCGCCAGAACTATTACAAGAGCGGCCGTGAGGGCGAGTGCTGAGGAAGGGAATTTGAAGCGACTACCGCCGCGCCCTCGTCCGTCAACCTTCAAGAGCCTCGAGATCCGCTCGGCAACGCTGCTGTTTGAGCCGGAGATCATAACCGATGCCGCAAGAGGCATTCTGCCCAGCGGGCCCGGCGCGATCCGAGCGATCTTTATGAGGGCAGAGGCAAGGTCCGCGGCACGGGATGGGTCGGACGTGACGGCGTGTTGATCCGCAACCTGCTCGCTCGCTTCTGCCCACGCATCTCGCAGAGAGGTCGCGAGCGGAAATAGGATCACCGACCGGCAGAAGTCGATCACCACTTTTTTCAAATTGTCGCGCGATAGAATATGTCCGCGCTCGTGCTCCAGCGCAGTTCGTAACTCCTCATCGGTCAACGCTTTGAGGACCTGACTCGCGACAAAAATGCGCGGGCGAATGATCCCGACCACTGCCAGGACGGGAAACCTGTGTTCGAACTTGTAGATCGGCTCGTCGATCCCTCGAACAGCGATCTGCTTGGAACTTGAATACCATTCCCTGCTGAGGCGGGTGGTCGCAAAGATGGTGCGAACAGTTCTGTAAACTGCAAGGAAAATTCCGGCCAGGGCCACCATTGCTGGCAACCCGAGCTTGACCGTCACCGTTTCGTCGGAGGTATCAGGCTCGAACAAAACAAAGGACGGAACGATCAAACCCACGACGATGATGATCGACAGGGCGATCGGCCATACACGCAGGGCGAACGTGATCTGCGAGAATGTGCGGGCCGAGAACAGGTCGCGCATTTCAGCGACAACAGCGCCAATGCCCCGGGCGAGGAGCGAAGCCACTACGCCAACGACCAAGAAGCTCGCGAGTGCAACAGATATCCCAAGAAAGATGTTCATTACTCTTTCTCTCCGGATCTTAGTTCAAGGCGTTTCTTCTGCACAAGACGTTCGAGTTCATCCAGAAGTTCCAGATCCCTTTCGCTCACCGAATCAACGATACAGGCCAGCACCGGTTCGGCTCTTCCGGTGGCCGACTTGAACAGGCTTGTCAGGAGGTCATGGGTAACGCCTCGCTCCAGCTCTTCGATCGAATGGCTGGCCGCGTAGATAAAGGCTCGTCCCTCTTTGCGCCGCTTCAGAAGGCCCTTCTTGAATAGCCGGTCCAGCGTCGTCATCACGGTCGTGTAAGCGTAAACCTCCCCGAGCGCGGCGTTCACCTGATTAACATTAGCCTCGCCAATACGCCTAACCTCGACCATGACCTTTGCTTCGAGCTCACCCAGTGAATCGAGCAGTGTCTCCGACAAGGTCTTACCGCCGCGTAATCGGAATTTTGGTGGAAACATAGGCTGAGTATAGAGAAAATCCAATACCTGTCAACCGCAATCGAGAATCGCCGGTGCCGCCATTTCGTCAGCGTAAAAACTCGCCAAGGTAGTACGGCAGCATCTTTCGCCACCATACCCAATCGTGATTAACGTCGTGTCCCCAAACATCCAACCGGTGAGGGATCCCTTTTGAATGGAGCAGGCCGGAAAACTCTCGGCTGCGTTCCGGGGCTTCGAACGAGCCCTGTCCCGTCACGATAACGATCGAATCAGCATTTCGGAGCCGCGGCAAGTGGTAATCGTCGTTAAGATTACGAAGATACATATCCGGATTGTTGAAATAGACATTATCGTCGTAATATCCCTGATCGAGATAATTGTAAATATCGTAACTTCCGCTCATTGCGATGGTGCCGCGGAAGTTGTCCGAGTGCTTGAAATAGGTGTTAGCCGCAAGCAGAGCCCCGAGCGATGCGCCCGTCGTCAGCGGGCGGGCATCCTGGCCGCATTCGTTGCGGATCAGCGGCAGGACCTCTTCCATGATGTAGCGGTCGTACCTCGTAAGCATCTCGACCTTCCAGCCGGGATGCGACTCGCGATTTAGGAGGCTGTATTTGTTGACCGAGTTGATCGAGTACGCCCGGATCACTCCAGCCTCGATAAAGTCCTTTATCGCATCGATCAAATAGAATCTTTCATATTCCAAATAATCAGCCGCCGCCGTCGGAAACATCAGCAACGGATACCCCGAATGTCCATACGCCACAAGCGGCATGTCCATGCCCAAATTGTGGCTAAACCACGATGTCGTGTCTCGTCTCATCTTTTATGTCAGTCCTTCTTTTAAGGTTTTGTTGTTATCGCTATCTCGCGCGTAGTTGAGTTGTATCCTCCGTTGTCGACAAGCGTGCCGCTTGAATCAACGAGCTCAAGTTTTACAGTCCGCTTTCCATCGGCCCAGCCTTTGAACCACACAGGCTCCCACTTTTCGATCATCATCACCGGTTTATCATCAACCAGCAATCGAACGCGAAATTGGCCGCCATCACCTACCAGGATGGCATTCGACAGCCAGAAATCGATCATGATCTCACTAGCATCCGCGCCCTTGTATTCTCCCTTAGGGCGACTAAATGTAAGAAGCGGATTCTTAGGATCTACGGCACCGGCCGTGCTTTCCTTCATGTCTTTTCCTTCGGGCGTCGGTTTCGCGGTCTCGGCGGGAGCGGCGGAATTCGACATCTGTTCGCCGTTGCCGGTGGTTGCAGGCTTTGCCGGATCGCTGCCTCCGTTCTTGACCTTGAAACTCACCATCTGAAAGGCGCCTTCGTTCTTATACGACTCATGCCACGGGCGCGAGGGAAATACCCTGAGCGTATGCTCGCCGTCCGACACATTGCGAAGCTCAAATTCCTGACCGAGATCGTAGTATGCCTCGTACGGCTGATTATCGAGGATCACGTGGATATGGTTGCCGGTGTGGGTCTCCGCGTTCATACCCGGCATATAACCCTTCAGGTCACCCGAGATCTCCAGTTTTACCTTGACCGTTGAGCTCGGGATCGTCGCATCCGCCGCAGGTTCGAGTATCTTCAACACCGGCTTCGCCTCTTCCTGCTCGCCACGCTGTTTGATCAGCTCTGCGATCTTGGCCGGGCGATCCGTTTTCACAAGACTGCCTAACGGGGGTGTGTTCGCGGCCGACTGATTGGCCGCACTGCCGCAGGCAGAGAAGATCAGGGGAATAATGATGAACGCAGTTAGATATAAGTACTTCATAAAAACTCCGAATATCGAACTAGACTGTCACAACCACCGTTGGTTCTCCAGGATGCAAGCCGGCGGGCCGCTTCGGTTCAGCGTAACCGAAGACGCTACGGAAGTTCCCTGTCAGGCTATCCAGGACCTCACTGAGGTCAAGCTCGCGACCAAGGATCTTTTCCATAGAGGTTGCCGGCTCACCTTCGCATGCGATTATTTGATCAAAATACGAAAGGTCTGTATTGACGTTAAGGGCGAAACCGTGTGTTGTGACCCAACGCTTAATGTGGACGCCTATCGCTGCAATCTTGCCGTCGGACGTGTGTACACCCGTCAGCCCGTCGATCCTAAAAGCATCTATCCCAAAGTCGTACATCGTCCGGATGAGCACTTCTTCGAGGTCCCGAACATATCGATGAACGTCTTCGCGATCAGGTGATAGGCTGATTATTGGATAACCCACGATCTGGCCGATACCGTGATAGGTCACCTTACCACCCCGATCCGTTTCAAAAACCTCGACTCCAAGGCGACGGAGTATCTCGGCCGTCGCAAGCACCCCGTTTTCCTTCGACCGCCGGCCGAGCGTGTAGGTATGCGGATGCTCGAGGAACAGCAAATAGTCAGACCCGCGCTCGGCTATCACCTTTGCCTCAAGCTCTTTCTGCAAACGAAGCGCATTTGCGTAGCCAACCCGCCCGAGTCGCCGAACCTCTAACAACCGCCGATGCATTATTGTTATAATAAGGCTTTTCGGTACGATTTAACAGGACGGCACTGATATGACGAGTATTCGATTTGTTGGAGTTTTGTTGATGGCAATCGCCATTTTCGCGGGAGCAGCCACGGCCCAAAAGAAACCGGCGAAAAAGAGAGCTACTTCAAAGAAGCCCACGCCATCCAGCACCACGAAGACTGTGCCGCCACTCGAAGTCCGAGCCGCCCGCGAGAAGGTGGAGGTGCAGGTCGCGAACGTCACCCGCTTTGTTGATGTTATGGGCCCGATAGTTCAGAGTATTGAGACCCTCGATCAATCCGCGAAGACCAAGAAGCTCCCTAAAGCTACGATAGATAAGAATGAGGCTACAAAACTGAAGGTTATCGAAGCCATTCAGAACCTAAAGGCCGGCCTCTCCTCACTTGAGTCGGAGTTCAGGACAAAACCGTTGCTGCAAAAGTACCTTGTCAGTATTGAGGGGATCACTGACCTTGCAGCCCGGTCGGAAGACACGGCTCTGGCGGGAAAATACGTCGCGTCAAAAGAACCGCTTCGCGATGCGCTGAAAAAACTCACCGACACGCTCGCTGCAATGCCCATCTGACCCTCATCGTCTAGCAAGGCTTTTTCAAGCCAAGCGCTTCGGCCGGGTCACAGGCCTCGATCTTGCCGGATTTGGCCGTTGCCCCTTTTGTTTCGGCCGAAAGGCCGAGATGTTTCCGGATAAATGCCTCACCTTCGGTTTCGATGATCTCGCCGTTAATAATGAAGCTCCGTTTCGTCAATATGTCGCTGCCATTCTCCATCATCGAGGGCAGCAGGAATATGTACCAGGGCGAGGCCCACTTTCGTTGGTCGCCGGTCATCGTACGATACTTGTAATGAAGCGACGTCAGTCGGGCGTCGCGTTCCGTTGATTCATAAACCGCCGGAAATGTTACGCCAAGCTCACTGATATTCCGCTTCATCGAATCCAGCGGGTCGTAGAGGCCCACGGCAACGATACCTAAGCCCTTGTCCTTGTATTTCTCGTAAAATTTTTGAAGCCGCGGCGCGTCAAAACGCCAGTTCGGACACCATGGCGCGAAATAGACGACGATCGTCAGCTTCTTGCCCGAGGTATAGGAGCGCAGGTTGAACTCGTCTCCGTTTCGAATACTTTTGTAGGTCCAATCCTTATAGGCGATGTCCTTTTCCTGCATCGGGGCCTGTTCGTTTTGTGCGGCTGCGACCGCCGCCAAGGCAAAAAGCAGGATCAAGGCTGATAGTACTCTCATAATTCGTCCGATTCGATATTAATCAAGACAGTTTGATGATAGCAGGTTCGTACGGCGTTGGCAGAACAGTTTTCCCGCCGCCGCTGCGATCGCCCGGGTGCTGACACGCAACGCAAACCTGTGCTAATCTTCGGTTAAGACTATGAGCCAAACGACCGTTTCCGACATTTTCCGAAGGGCATTAGATATACGCAAGGCGAACCCGGGCGGTTCTTACAAGGACCTTTCGGCGCAGCTCGTCAGTGAATTTAGCGGAAAACCGCTGCCCGAAACCGCCTATCTAACGATCCCGGAATACGACAACATCGCTCCGGAAGAGGACTGGACCGCCGGGCTTCCCATTGTCTTGCGCGGGATCCAGAACGACGACTGGAACGAGATCGCCCACGGCATCATGATCAGCCTCGAACAGGTCGAAAACTATCCCAAAGAATCGGGCCGTGAGGATGACCCCGCAAAAGAGTGGCGAAACCGTAACAAGGCCATTGCCGGCGCCGAAGAAAAGGTTCTCGAAAAGTGGATGCCTGAGGAACTGATGGCGATAGCCAGGCGAAACGCTCAGTGAGTTCGCGGATATGAGGGATCGCCGCTCACACCGTGATCCTAAGTCCGTCTTCGGCCAACAGTAGTTCGATCTTCAGGTCACCGCTGATTGGTTCATTTATACGATCTGCTTTATCCCACTCCGGATAAAAGTGCGTCAGCATCGCCTTTTTACATTTTGATCTGCGGATGAGGTGAACGGCCTCGGCTAGTTCCAGGTGTCTGATCTTGGGCTTATTGCGGATAAACGTGCACTCGAGTATGAAGAGATCGACTCCGTTCGCGAAGGTTGCGATAAGGTCGTCGAAACCGGTGTCGGACGAATAGACCAAGGTTTTGCCGTCGGTGTCGCGAATATGGATCGCATGGCTTTCGTCGGTGTGCGGGGTCTTGCATGCGACGGCCTCGATCCCGCGGATAAGTTCGAATGGCTCATTGTGCTCCACTTCGACGATCTCGACGGGAAATGGCTGTTCGAGCAGGCGATAGCTGTGAGCGGCATCAAAACCTGCGATCAATTTATCGAGCCCATTCGGGCCAACGATGCGAAGCGGCTTTGTGCGGTGCTTCATTTCCGGTGCATGCTTCGTTCCCGCGAGAAACGGCGGCAGCCCGGCGCAGTGGTCGAGGTGGAAGTGTGAGATCCAGATAGCGTCCAGTTCCGTCCAGTTCAGGTTTTCCTGGGCGATCCGCAGCGGCATCGCGGCAGAGAAGTCGAGCATTACCGATCCGGCTGAAGTCTCAAGCCAGTAGCCCGAACTAGCTCGTTTGCTATGCGGGATCGATGTACCTGAACCCAAAACCGTCAGCCTCATATCCGAATTCTACCGCAATTCGGTTCCCGAAGCGGTGGCGACCAATGCTTCGCTACCTTCTTATGTTAACTTTGTAAAGATGAGCGACATTGACATTCTCGCTGTTTTTGCGCACCCCGACGATGTCGAACTGTGCGTCGGCGGTACGATGCTCAAGATGAAGCATCTTGGTTACCGTACGGGCGTGCTCGATGTGACTCGCGGCGAAATGAGCACTCGCGGAACGCCGGAAATGCGTGCAAAAGAGGCTGCACGAGCCGCTGATATCCTGAAACTCGATGTTCGCGAGAATCTCGGCCTACCGGACGGGCACGTTTTTGTGACCGATCTCGAAAGGACGGCGTTGGTCAAAGCTGTCAGGCGTTTGAAGCCGAGGATCATCCTAACTCATCAGCTAGGTGACCCGCATCCCGACCACGATCATATCGCGCAGCTTGTCAGGGAATCGGCCAGGCTTTCGAGTATGAAGAGATATGATCCGGAAACAGGCGACGAGAAGATAGCCGTGCCGATGGTCGCCCACAATGTCTTTTCCCGTCGGGTCGAACCTTCGTTCGTCGTCGATATTTCGGACCATCTTAGCGAAAAGATGGCGGCGATCCGTGCCTACGCATCACAGTTTCATGATCCGAATTCGACCGAACCTGAGACGAGGCTTACGGCGGCAAATTTTCTGACCGAGCTTGAGAATCGCTCGCGTTATTTCGGCTCGCTCATTGGCACATCTGCCGGAGAGCCGTTCTTTGTTCGTGAAACGCTTAACATCGAAGACCCGGTATCGCTGTTGACCCGCTCGATGAACCTCTATTCCTAGGTATGGAGCCGCTTGCACCCGAAGAGGTCGAACTCAAGAAAAAGAGGGCCGTCCTCGAACGGCTAAAGGATCGACTTGCCGACCGCGAAGAGGAGATGGCAGATCTCCGGGCCGAACTTAAACAGTTCGAAGCGAATTACTCAATGCAGGTTGGAAGGCTCTATGCCGAACTTGACGAGATCGAGGCCGAGATCGCCGAGGAAGAGTATAAGCTGGTCCCGGATGACGAGGAGATCAAGAAGAAGGCCGAGGAACTGCGGCGTCGGGCCGAGGAATCGGCTGCGCGGGCACTCGAGGCCGCCGAAGCTGCCGACCGCAAGTGGGAACCGACGACCGAGGCAAAGAAGGCGTATCACAGTCTCGCGCGAACCATCCATCCGGATCTTGCCCTGGACGCCGCTGAAAAAGAGAGGCGCCACGGCCTTATGGCCCAGTTGAATCAGGCGTATTCCTCAGGCGACCAAGCCGAGTTGAGCCGCTTGGCCGATGAGTTTAGAAATAGCCCCGACCTGGTCAGCGGCGACTCCATCGGCGATGAGCTTGTTCGTGCGATAAGGCAGATCTCACAGGTAAAGCATCGATTGCTTGTACTTGCAAGGGAAAGGACCGAGGCCGAAGGATCGGAATTGTACGCCCTACGAGAAAAAATGATCGCCGAGGAGGCAGAAGGCCGGGATATGATCGCACAAATGTCGGCCAGAACGGTAGTTCAGATCCGTAAATCAACACGCCGGCTTGAGAACCTTAAGACGGTAAATCAAGCGGCTGAGGAATATGTGAAGGAAAAGTACGGAATGGAAATATCCGATTTTCGTTAGGCATCGGCTGACCCCTGCCGGCTTTACCCCGTGACTTTGCATTCCCATCCTCTTGACACCGTGCGATCTTTATGTAAGATTTTTTACAAAGTTCCGGTGGAGCCGGTAAAGCGATTTACCTGCCGCAGTGGTTGGCTCCAAGAGTGTTTAGAATTCGAATTTTCGCGGGCCGTACACGCCCTGTGTGCGCCGCGGAAATAGGGGGAGACGGTGTGGGAGACGTTTCCCCCGCTTAATTTTAAACTGCGTCCCCGGCCGCAAATCCTGAGGCCCATGCCCATTGGAAGTTGTATCCGCCCAGCCAGCCTGTTACATCCACCACTTCGCCGATAAAATAGAGACCGGGTACGCGCTTCGATCCCATCGTCGTAGAAGAAAGCTCATCCGTCGAAACGCCGCCGAGCGTGACTTCCGCACGGTCGTAACCCTCGGTCTGCGAGAATTGAAACCTCCACTGATGCAGCATCGCCGCTATCTCATCGCGCTCTTTAGCTGAAAGTTTCGACACCGGTTTATCGCCCGGGACCTTTGCGGCAAGGTGCCGTGCGAGTCGTTGGGGCAAGTAGAGGCCAAGGAAGTTCTGGATCCTCTGATTGTTTCCGTCTATGGTTTTGAGCAGTTCGCCGACATCCTTTTCGGGAAGCAGGTCAACCACAACGTCCTCGCCCTTTTTCCAATAGTTCGATGTTTGGAGGATCGCCGGGCCGGACAGGCCGCGATGAGTGAATAGAATATTTTCGCGAAAACTCTGCTTCCCCGAACCGACTTCAGCATCGACCGAAACACCGGCAAGATCCGTCCACCCGCCGCCTTCGACGACCATCGCGACCAGTGATGGCCGCGTTTCAACGATCTTCAGGCCAAACTGGCGAGCAAGGCGATAACCGAGACCGCTGGCACCGATCTTCGGGAACGAAAGCCCACCGCATGCGATCACTAAGCTTTGTGACCTGAATGTCCCCCCGCTTGTCTCGACCTTGAAATCCCCATCCTTGCTGACAGTGAGCACCTCGCATCTGGTCTTGATCTCGGCCCGAGCCGCGCGGCATTCGGAAAGAAGCATATCGACGATCGACCGCGAGTTCTCCTTACAAAAGAGCTGCCCAAGCTTCTTTTCATAGAATTCGATCTTGTGCTTTTTTACCAGTCGAACAAGATCTTCGGGTGTGTATCGCGAAAGGGCGGATCTACAAAAGTGAGGATTCGAAGAAACGAAGTTCTCCGGCGTAGTATGAATATTCGTGAAATTACAGCGGCCGCCGCCTGAGATTATGATCTTTCGACCTGCCTCTTCATTGTGCTCGATCACAAGCACACGTTTCCCGCGCCGTCCGGCGGTCATCGCGCAGAAGAGTCCGGCCGCACCGCCGCCGATGATGATCGCGTCGTACCGCACCGCCCCGATTATATTTCGAGACGAACGTCGTCGCCATCGCGCGGCCCGATCCTGCCTTTCTGATCGTGTGCAAATTCGCTCACGATCTCTGTGAAAAGATCGCTTCGCTCCTCTTGAGGAACATGGCCGCAGTCCCTAAGGATCACGAAACGAGAATTAAGTATCTCTTCGTGGAGCTTGTAGCCGTTTTTTATTGGAATGACGGTGTCGTGGTCGCCCCAGATGATGAGGGTTGGCTGGTTGATCAGATGAGCATCCTGTTCGAGACGGGCCGCGTCCCAATTACGCGATGTCGCAAGCACTGAATTGTGCCCGTCCGCCGCGTGCAGAGGACGGATCGTCGATTCTATCCTGTCATTGGTGATCAAGTGATGATTTGCCTTGGCCAGCGTGCCATGCATCCGGTAGCGGAGGAATGTTTTCGAGTCGCATAGAAAGGGCGTAATGATCTCGCCGATGCCGGGCACGGAAGCGAGCCGGAGGATCGGGTGCGATTTTAGGTCGTTGTTGCAAACTGCATCAACAAGCACGAGTTTTTCGACAAACTCCGGGTCGTTAAGCGTCAATTCAAGGGCCACGGCCCCGCCATACGAACTTCCTACAATGACGGCACGCCCGATCCCCAAACGGTTCATAAAGCGCGACACCATTCTCGCCTGCGACTGGATCGTGTAGTCGAACCAGGCCGGTTTCTCCGAATAGCCGAATCCCAGCAGATCAACCGCGATCACGCGAAAACCAGCATCGGCCAGCATCGGTGCCGATGTTTTCCAGACGTAAACCGAGGCCGTATAACCATGAATGAGGACCATCGGCGGGTTACGCTCGTCGCCGAATTCCTGATAATGGACTCGCGCTCCATCTACGGTAACGAAATGAGACTTGTCGGAGTGGGCGACGCGGTCCGCGACCATATCCCATTTGACAGTATCCGCCCGGGTCAGTAATTTTACCGCCACCGCGGCACCGACCGCACCGCCAACCACTATCGCCAGATCTCGCTTTTTCATACGCTAGTTTGTCCCCGCATCTGATTATATCAAGACCACATCCGGTTGAATGCAATTTTCATCGGCAATGTAGCGTCCCATCGCTATCAAGGTGCCATCTGCAGCAGTCATTCTTACCGCGTCACCATCCAAAAAAACTGCTTCATGAACGCGGGTAGATAGTCCATTGCGCGTCCTTCTCACCCGTTCCGGCGAAAGGACGATCCCCGGAAGATGCGCGACGGCCTGCTCTACCGGGAGCAGGCGCGTCACCCGCTCGGTGTCGTGTTCAAGCTCGTCGAGCGTCGCACTCTCTTCGATCGAGAACTTGCCCGCTCGCAGGCGGTGTAACGCCTCCAGATGGGCTCTGCTTCCCGCCTTCCGCCCGATGTCCTCGGCGAGCACGCGAATATACGTTCCAGCCGAGCAGGTGACGCGGATGGTCGCCGTATCGATCTCTTCACCGCCGGTCGTCGAGATCAGTTCAAGCCGGCTGATATTGACTCTTACGGCCGGCCGCTCGATGGTCTCGCCGCGTCGAGCCAGTTCGTACAGCTTTCGCCCATCGATCTTCTTTGCCGAATACATTGGCGGAACTTGCGAGATCTCGCCCCGAAGATCTGCCAAAACTCGCTTGAGCAAACCGATCTCGACCGCCCGATCGCCCGTTTCCTCAGTTCCAATCTTTGGGCTTCCGGTCGCGTCACCGGTCTCAGTCTCAAAACCAAATCGAATGACGGCTTCGTATTCCTTTTCGTCCTTGTCCAGAAATCGCGCAAGGCGCGTCGCCTGCCCGACAAGGATCACCATGACTCCTGTCGCAAAGGGGTCAAGAGTTCCCGTGTGGCCGACGCGCTTCGTTCCCAGCCTGCGGCGGACACGGTTAACGACATCGTGCGAGGTGATGCCCGCCGGTTTGTCGATGATCAGGATGCCGTTCATAATATTCTGGTAAACATCCAGTTTAGCAAGGGATCCGGCTGTGTGGCGACGAAAGGTACGATCTCATGACGAACGGGTTCGCGTGGTAAAGGACGCCGAGCGCTCGCGCGAGCGTACGATGAACCGCGCCGTCAAACTCCTTGCAGCAAAGCCTCGCTCTGTTGCTGAACTTCGCGAACGCCTGCTAGAAAAGCTTTGGACAGATGAGAGTATCGTGACCGCCGTCATCGAGAGATTGATCGAGTATAACTACCTCGATGACGAGCAATATGCTCGCGACATTGCCCTCTCAAAGCTGCGTCAAAGGCCGCAGGGAAGAAGGCGTTTGCAGCAAACGATGTCGCAGAAGAAGCTGGATAAGGAAACCGTTGCGGAGGCGATCAACACCGCTTTCGAGAAACTCCCTGAATCAGATCTCATCGACCTTGCCATAGAAAAGCGAGTCAGAATAAAGGGCAGGCCCGAGACCAGAGAGGATACAAAAAAATTCTACGACCATCTGCTTCGGCGGGGCTTTTCCTACGAGCTGATCAGGGAAAAGATGGCATCGATGCCTCGATCCGCCGAAGGCCGGGACGACGTCATCGACGAAACGTAACCGTTGCAGATGCTCGCCTGCCGATCAACCGATCAAACTTTTTTGAATCCGATCCCGAACGATCTTCGAAATGCAGTTCAGAAGGCCGATGGCCCCGGGCCGTTCACTGCGGTGGCTGCGGTGAACAGCTCTTTTTCGAAAAGGATCCTCTCCTTACCATAGGAGAGATGGCGGGGTTGGTCCGATGATCGAGGGAAAAAAGCTATCAAGGTCTCTCGTTAGCCGACGTTTCTGGAGGGGTACAAAGGCTGACGGGAATGGGAAAGACTCTCGATCGTCGGACACGCCCGTCCTTTCACGTCAAACCCAAACAAAATTCGGGAATAGAATTGCGGAAATTTTCAATTTCGTATCCGAGACCGGTTTTTCGCCTTATACTGGTAATCATCAGGTATGAAGTTCAAGTTCGCTATCAGCTTTTCATTGGTCGGCACGGCCCTCTTCCTCGGGGCCGCGGTTGGACACGTTTCAACCTCAGCGAAAGATCAGGCAAATGCCCTGCCGATGCCCACGCCAAAAACTGTGAGGTCCGTCAGCGACATAACATTTATCGATGGCGAATATGACGGCCAACCTTTGGCCCGGACCGACGCGGAGTGGAAAAAGATCCTTTCGGCGAACGAATTCTATATTCTCAGGAAGGAGGGAACCGAAAGGCCCTACACCGGATCACTCCTCAACAACAAGAAGAAAGGTACCTATCATTGTGCGGCTTGCGGCCTGGCCCTTTTCTCGTCCGAACATAAATACAATAGCGAAACGGGCTGGCCGAGCTTCTTCAAACCTATCTATAAGAAAAATGTCGTCGAAAGGATCGACACCTCACTCGAACAGGAAGTCCGTACCGAGACCGAATGTGCCCGCTGTGGCAGCCATCTCGGGCACGTTTTTGACGATGGCCCGCGGCCGACCGGCCTCAGATACTGCATCAATTCGATCGCGCTAAGATTCAAACCGGCAAATTAGATCGTTGGGTCCAATGCACCGGAAGAGGCCGCTGACCCCGAGAGGCGGCCTTTTCTCGTAGGAAAAAAAGCGAAAATTGAGGCATTTGTGCAATCTCTGACATTCTGTGACATTTAGGGTTTGACGCTTCGGCCCGCCGTGATAGCCTGCAGAGCGGCTATGAGGCAAGTCTCAACAAAATGCGGCGATTGGGCGGGTAGCGCAATCCATTCTGTTTTCGTAGTCTTGATGTTGGTATCGCTGGTCGTTGCAGGCTCGACCGAGCCCTGCGTCACCGATCTCGATGCCGGGGGATCGCCGGATCTCAGTACTCCGGCGGCACAAGCGCGTAAGATGAAGATCGCAGTAGCCATGAGCGGCGGCGTCGATAGTTCGGCAGCCGCTGCGCTGTTAAAAGAGCAAGGGCATGAGCTCGTCGGATTCACAATGCAGTTGTGGAATCAGCGGCGCGGTGTAAGCGTTGATGAGAACGGCGACCCGCTCCCGAGCCGCTGCTGCTCGCTTGACGACGTGTATGATGCGAGGCGCGTCGCCGAATCGCTCGGGTTCCCGTTCTACGTGCTGAATCTCGAAAAGGAATTTGAACGCGACGTCGTCGAGCCGTTTGTCGCTGGCTATCTCTCGGGCGAGACGCCGATACCGTGCGTCGCATGCAATTCGCGGCTCAAATTTGCGTCACTCGACCGGATGGCAGTCTCGCTGGAGTGTGACAAAGTGGCTACCGGCCATTACGCGCGCGTCACCTACGATGAAGCGGCGAACCGCTATCGGCTGTTCCGCTCGACCAACCACTGGAAAGACCAGAGCTATTTCCTTTGGGAGCTGAGCCAGGAGCAGCTTTCTCGATCGTATTTCCCGCTTGGCGAGATGCAGAAAGAAGAGGTCCGGGCGATCGCCAGGGACGCCAAGCTCTACACGGCCGAGAAGCAGGAATCGCAGGAGATCTGCTTCGTGCCGGACGGGAAATACAGCGAATTCATCGACCGGTATCTTGCTCACGAGGGCCGCGTCACCGAACTGCCGCCGGGCGGCGATATAGTCAATACCGCCGGTGAAAAGGTTGGGACGCATTCCGGTATCCATCGATACACGATCGGCCAGCGACGCGGCCTCGGGATCGCGCACGAAAGGCCGCTCTATGTGGTACGGATCGAACGCGCGAAGAATCAGATCATCGTCGGTGAAGAGGACGCCCTCGAACGCGTTGAATTCGTCGCAAAAGGTGTCAACTGGATCGCATTTGAAACGCCTGCGTCACCCGTACGCGCCGAGGTCAAGATCCGTTACCGACACGACCCGGCACCGGCGACGATATATCCTCTCGGTGACGCAAACGCGCGTTTCGTTTTTGACGAACCGCAACGAGCGATCACGCCCGGCCAGGCGACCATCTTCTACGACGGAGAAGAAGTTGTCGGCGGCGGATGGATAATCCGCGACCGCTAGATCTTTTGAAAGATCTAATTTTTGGGACACATTCTTGGCCGCTCAGGCCTTCTGCTCTTTGAGAATGTCGCGTATCTCGGTCAGCAAAGTCTCCTGCGGTGGCGGCTCACTCTGCGCAGCAAGTTTTTTGAAGTAATCCATCGCGATCTTTGCAATGATGAACATCACAAAGCCGACGATCAGAAAGGTCAGAATGTCGCTGATAAGCTGCCCGTAGCGCACCAGTGGAGCGCCGCCTTTTACCGCCGCCTCGATCTGTTCTGGTGTCGCGCCTGCTCCGAGCTTGCCACTCAAGTCATAAAACTTGGTTTTGAAATCGATACCGCCGGTGATCAGGCCGACGAACGGCATAATGATGCCCTCAGTAAAGGTCGTGATGATCTTGCCGAAAGCGGCGCCGATGATGACGCCGATCGCCAGATCGAGCACGTTGCCGCGGGCGATGAAAGCCTTGAATTCATTTAGCATGTTGATCCCCTCGAAAAAATGGTCGTTGCAAAAAAAGGCGGGTCATGCCCGCCAGTATCCGTGGAACATAGCGACCGCTATACGCGGGCTGCTTCTGCCGACTCCTCGTCGTCCTCGTCGTCTATCAGGTATGCTGCCGAATCATCCGGTTCAGCGGTTTCGCTGATCGTCGGGATCGATGGCTGCTCATACTGGATCGCCGCGGCTACGGCCTCTTCTTCCTGCACCTCGCGGGCTTTGAGCATCGAGCAGCTCCCTTCGAGGATCGCGCCTTCCTCGACTATCAGTCGAGGACTGTGAATATTGCCGAGAACGCGGGCCGTGCGGCCGAGTTGGAGTTTTTCGGAAGCGTAAATGTCACCGTTGACAGTTCCATTGATCATCGCGGCGGCGACGGCGATATTGGCATCGACCTGGCCGTTCGTGCCGATGATCAGCGTGCCAGATTCCGACGAGACCGTGCCGATCAGGTGGCCGTCGACCCGGAGCATCGCGTGGAACTGGGTTTCGCCTGTCAGCGTCGTGCCGTGGCCGACGAAGCCGCTCAAGCGGCCTTCCTTGATGTCGCGAGCCATCGAATCACTCTCGGATATCGCCCTTCCGGTCGAGGCGGCAGCCTGTTCCGCGTAGCGATATTGTTGTTCCGGCGACGGAGTTTCGTTGTAATCATTTTCCGGCTTACTGCCTCTGCCCATTCTGATCATGTGTTTGCTTAGCCTCTCATATTGGAATTCTAACGGGAAAGTCGGAAAAACCACCCTCTAGTTCGGCAGTTCTGGCACCGGCACGCTACCTTTTATGTTACCTATATTTCCCTAAAGTTAGATAATAGTTACGTTTTGGATGCGTGTCTAGTCATTTTTTGTGGTTGTCAAAGCGGCGGGCGCATGTCAAAATCTAAAGCTTTCGAGTGGAGCGCGTATCGCATTGCAGGCTGAAACGAAAACAAAGGGCAAATTACTGAAAAAGATCGGCAGGGCGATCGCCGATTTCTCGATGATCGAGGAGGGGGATCGCGTAATGGTCTGCCTCTCGGGCGGCAAGGACAGCTACACGCTGCTCGACCTTTTGCTCGATGTGCAGAGGAGAGCTCCGGTAAAGTTTGAGATACTTGCGGTCAATCTAGACCAAAAGCAGCCGGGTTTCCCCGAGCATGTTTTACCCGATTACCTGACGGGACGCGGGGTGAAGTTTCGCATTATCGAGGAGGACACCTTCTCGATCGTTACGGCGCATATTCCCGAAGGCCAAACCTATTGCTCGTTGTGTTCACGGCTTCGCCGGGGGATCTTGTATAACGTTGCCGTCGAGGAACGCTGCACAAAGATCGCGCTTGGGCACCACGCCGACGACATTATCGCGACATTTTTGCTCAACCTCTTCTATGTAGGGCAGTTAAAGGCAATGCCGCCGATCCTTCGCAGCGACGATGGCCGCAACACGGTCATCCGGCCGCTTGCCTACTGTCAGGAAAAAGAGATCGCTGCTTATGCCGAAGAGCAGAAGTTTCCGATAATCCCGTGCAATCTCTGCGGTTCTCAGCCGAACCTCAAACGTGCCCGCGTAAAACGCCTTGTCAATGAGCTCGAAAAGGAAACTCCCTTCATCCGCAGTTCCATAATGACCGCGCTGACCAACGTCACCGGGAGCCACCTGCTCGACAACAAGCTCTATGATTTCAAGAGTTTTGAGCCGATGATCAAAGAGATCCCGGCCGGGCATGGTTCGGTCGAAAAGGAGCTTGACGATGTGTTCGACCACTCCGAGGCCGACTACCGTCCGCAAAATCCTGCATTTCAGGTTCTTGCCGCCGAGGTCTCGGCAAACTGATCCGTTTACTGGACTCTCTGCGAAAACACGCCTAATATTGGTACGAATCAATTTCGTAATAATATGACGAACTTCAACTGGCTTCTGGACGGAAGCATCGTTGGGCTTTATTTGCTGGTCACCATGGCCGCCGGGCTTTATGTGCGAAAGTACGTCGGCAAGGTCGATGACTTTCTCGTGGCCGGCCGTGAGATGAACGTCTATCTCGGGATCGCCAGTCTCGCAGCAACAGAATTCGGCATCGTCACCTGCATGTACACGGCCGAGGCAGGATATAAATACGGCTTTGCGGGCGCCACGCCCGGTATCGCGATGGCGCTATCGATGCTCGTTATCGGATACACCGGTTTTTGCATCAAGCCGTTGCGCGATTCAGGCGTGATAACGATCCCCCAGCTGATCGAATCGAGGTTCGGGCCGAGAATTCGCTGGGCCGCCGGAGTTGTCATTGTGCTTGGCGGCCTGCTGAATATGGGCGTATTTCTGCGTATTGGCGGGCAGTTCCTTGTACAGGTAATTGGGCTGAAGGTGACGTCGTTCGATCTTTGGGGCTTCCAGATCGGTTATCTCGAAGCGATGATGACCGTGCTGCTACTCGCCGTTGCGGCTTACACCATTCTTGGCGGGATGCTCTCGGTGCTGATCACGGACTTTTTGCAGTTCGTCGTTATGAGTGTCGGCCTGATCGCCGTGACCGTGCTTATTTTGGTCTATGTGGGCTGGGATAAGATCGTGGCCACAGTCGATGCGAATTATGGCGCGGGCGGTTTTAACCCGTTCGTTCACCCCGATCTTGGCTGGCAGTATGTGCTATTTCAGGTGCTATTGAATTTTGCGGCAGTTCTTACCTGGCAGACGACCATTGCCCGCGTGCTCGCTGCAAAGGATTCGATGACCGGACAGAGGATCTATGTACGGACCAGCTTCTTCTTTGTTTGCCGTTTCCTTATTCCCGGGATCTGGGGAATGGCCGCTCTCGCAACACTTGGGCAAGTGACCAATACCCTCGATGCAATGCCGGCGTTCCTCTCGTCGTTCGTGCCGGCGGGTTTGATGGGCTTGTGCATTGCCGCGATGCTGGCGGCCGATATGTCGACGGATTCGAGCTATATGCTCACCTGGGGCAGCGTGATATACAACGACATCATGGCTCCGTTTCGCAAGACCGCCTGGTCCGAAAAAAAGGGTATCCTGATCAATCGAATGATCGTCGGCCTTATCGGCGTGTTCCTTTTGTTCTACGGACTATGGTATCCGCTGGAAGGCGACGTTTGGACGTACCTCGGTATAACGGGCACCATCTATCTGGCGAGCATTTCGGTCCTGCTGATCTCAGCGTGCTATTGGAAACGTGCGAACAGCTGGGGAGCGGCCGGGTCTATCATCCTGGCAGCCGCCATACCAGTGATGTTCCTGATACTCGAAAAAACGCCCGGCACCCGTGACCTGGCAAAGGCCATCGGGCCGTACTACTCCGGTATCGCGGCCTATGCTGCTTCGGGGTTGGCAATGGTCGTATTCTCACTGCTCAAGCCGCGCAACGGAGGGAATGTATGAAGTATTTCTGGCTGATACTGACGATCGCAGCCGTCGTTTGGTACACCCTCGTGACAACATACGTCGCCTACAAGGGCGTTGACGATATTCGCGGAATGCTCCGTCGGCTTGCCGGGGGAAGGGATCCGGAAGAATAGGATCAATTTCTCAACATGCCCTGCTTTTCCTAGCCGGCTGTCTCAAATAGGGCGAGGATCTGCTTGCCTTCGTTCGAACGCGGGTCAATTGTGCGAAGGTGTTTATGACCCTGCATTTCCCATATCGCCGTTACGGCTCCGTCTTTTTCGACCGCCTGGTACGAAACTTCTTCGTGATCATTTGCCGCATTCTCGGTCGCGGGCTGCACTGCTTCTTCTGACATCAATTAAACAAAATTCTCCTACTGGCTTTTTCTAAACAAAGAGTGAATAGAAAAAGCATTCTTGCATAACGACTCGATTTTGTCGAGTTATATCGAGCTCCAAACGTGCTCTAGTCTGCGTAAGCATGGGTGTACACTGCCAGATTCAATAGGTTTCTTTTGCAGACAAGATCGCGGCAGCAAAATCGGCGAAGAATGATCGCGGCGACAAAATATCTTTCGGCGATGAAAAGACACCGTTCATCGCCCCTTTTTCGCGGTCCGACAACAGCAGGCAAGTTGATGAATACAATTTCTCGGAGACAAGTTTTTCCAACAGAACTTCGTATCTTCTCGCATAAGAAGCTCCAACGAAGTCTGGAAAAACTCGGAAATGAGGTTCTTTTACGGAAACTTGACTCGTTGACCCGGCACATTCTTCCAACAACATGAGAAAACCGAGAAATGGCGGCTTGCTATCCACAGTCTGAGATCGATTTTCATCAAGACTATCGGAAATGTGAACATCAAAACCCTTTTCGCGATAGGCCGTCCAGAAGTCCGTTGCCGAGCCGAGAACCTCCTCAGATCTATTGTTGATATTATTTCCAAAAGACCCTACCTGCGATTTTAGTTCGAAAGCAGCTACAAGTTTTTGCTTATAAATAACGACCGCGTCCCATTCCTTTGTTGCCCTAAAATATCCCGGAATTACCTGTTTTACTTTGTTTGCAACAATCAATTCGTCATTAGTAAGTCCGCAGTGAATGCCCACTACCCGAACTAGATTTGCAAAAGCATTCAAGTTCTTACCAGCAATGACAGAACCACGCCCACCCGCTTGAGAAGTGATCTCGGTCGAAACTCTTCCAGTCCAGAATTGCTTTACACAATCGGAAACAAGGGCGTCAAACTCTGGTGGTAACAGCTTGCTCATATGGGATTCGTACTTTATGAATAATTACAGTTTCCCTATCAAACATACCGAACGCCTTCTCCATCCTGGTTTTCGACTGTTCAGCATATTCGTCGTCGATTTCCACACCGATTGAGTGGCGGCCTGCTTTGGCGGCGGCGATCATAGTCGTTCCCGAACCTAGAAATGGATCGAGTACCGTGTCACCGACAAAACTAAACATCCTAATCAGGCGGTGAGCTAGACTTTCGGGAAATGGCGCCGGATGACCATTGCGGGTTGAGGCTCCGGTAAGCGTCCAAATCTGTTGATACCACTCGTTAAACTCTTTCTCCGAAATGATCGAGAGTCTGCGCTGCTCCAAATCAGGTTTTCTATAACCTCCAGACTTGCGAAGCATGAGGATATATTCAACGTCGTGTTTTATCACACCGTTTGGTTCGTACGGCTTACCAAGAAACTTCGAATTACCTTTTACTTCAAAGCTCGCATTAGAGATCTTGTGCCAAAAAATGGGGGCAAGGTTGTCAAACCCGATCTTCTCGCATCTAACCTGAATATCGGCATGAAGTGGAACTACCTTATGCACGCCATTATTTCGGCGTGAAAGCATCACGTCGCCAACGACAACAATCATTCGACCGCCGACAACCAACTTTTCATAACAACATTTCCATACTTCATCCAGCTTGCTAAGGAACTCCTGGTAATCGTCGACATGGCCCAACTGTTGAGGATGTGCATTATACTCCTTAAGATTCCAATATGGCGGCGAAGTTACGACAAGGTGTACGGACTCGTTACGAACTGCTGATAAATCTTGAGCGTCACCGACCAGTATCGAATGCAGCGTCTTACGCGAGATGATCTCATCACGAATTTTTTCAAGTTCGCTCTCGTCGCGGGCGAGTTTTGGGATTAACCGATCAAGTTCTGGCGAGGTAAGTGCGGTAAGTGTAGACATTGTTTCGTAGTATATCAGGATAATTCAGGTCGGCAGGTTGAAACACCACGAATTAGCACACTGTCGTCGCCGAGTTCCCAACTGAATTTACTTTGAACGTTTTAGATCGAGCTCATAGAACCAAAAATCGTTGTTCGGCTGGTCGACGATGAGTTTTTCGGCTCTTGCGTTCCGGTCGATGTTGAAGGTCACAAAGCCGCGTGGAAAATTGTAAGCGACCGAGGGCCGCCACTTGATCTGGAACGTGTCATAGTGCCAGTGTTCCAGGTCGGCGACAAAATTGGGCGAGGGCAGAAACCGCATTACGAGCCGGCCGTTCTCCTCGGTGATCGTTACATCGCCATACATCTTATCAGAATATGTACCGGCATAGTTTGCGAGAGCTAACGACGGGCGGGTGTTCTTTACGCGTTCAGCGTCGGCCTTGGCAAGCTCCTGTTCCGAGGCATTCTTCATTGCCGCGACCTGCGCGACGGCCTCAGCGTTCCAATCGCGCTTCGGGGCGTCGACGAAGACATCTCGGACCTTGTTCATCATCACGGTGAATGCCGGTGATTCGCTATTCGTCAGGATCACAAAACCGACTTGTTTCTCCGGGATTAGCACCGTATAGGAAAGCATGCCGTCGAGGCCGCCGCTGTGGTTAATGACTTTGACGCCATGGTAGTCGTAAACGAACCATCCGCTGGCCACACCCGAAAAATGTCGTGTCGGGTTGCTGCGGGAGCCTCCGAGCGAGATCTGCTGTGCGAGATAAGGCTGGTGCAAACCCCACGCCTGAGCTTCGCTTATTATCTGTTGACCATTGAATTTGCCGCCCGCAAGCTGAAGGCGGATCCACTTTGAGAGGTCGGTAACGGATGAATTCAGCGCGGCGGCCGAATATGAGCCGTCAACGTTGCCGCGATGGAGTTTTCTGAGCTTTCCGCCTGATTCGTTGTGCGGCCAGGCGGCATTGTCCGGCAGGTTGTTAATGCTGCAGGTGGTGCGGCTCATTCCGAGAGGTGTGAGTATCCGGTCGGTAATGAATGAGCACCAGCTCTTTCCTGAAGCCTTTTCGACCACCTTGCCCGCGGCGATGAACATAAGGTTTTGATAACCGAATTGTGTGCGAAAGCTTGAAACCGGCTTGAGGTGCCTGAGTCGGCGGAGTATCTCGTCGGGCGAGTAAGTCGTCTCGTACCAAAGCAGATCGCCGCTGAATGTATCCAGTCCGACACGATGCGTTACCAGATCGCGAATGGTTAGTTCGTTCGTAACCCATGGGTCATACATCTGAAAGTCGGGCAGATACTTTGATACTTTGTCGTCCCAGGCGAGTTTCTTTTCGTCAACGAGGATCGCAAGCGCGGCCGTGGTAAAAGCTTTCGAGTTTGATGCGATGGCGAATACCGTGTCGGCATCGACGCGATCCGGCTTGCCGAGCTCGCGGATGCCGTAACCTTTAGCAGAAACGACCTTATCGTCTCTGACTATCGCGACCGCCATTCCGGCTCCGGACTTATCGGCCCAGGTCTGAACGACATTATTTGCATAGTCGTCGATCTCTTTCAGCTTCCCGTCGAGCGAGGCGGTTTGCCCTACAACGATCGATGAAAAAAGAATTAGGAATGCGGTGATCCTGATAATAAGCCTCATAAATTCTCCGATGCGAAATTGGTGTTTGACAAGATTCTAGCGCAAAGTCAAGCACGATGTACGCCTGCCGGGTCTTTGCAAAGCCATCGGTTTCCTATATCCTTTGCGCACGGTGACTGTCGATATTGCACTCACATTAGCCTTGCTGGCCGTGGCGATCTGCCTCTTCGCTCTTGAGCGAATACCGGTCGATATCATTGGCATCCTGCTTGTGATCACGATGGTCATGACCGGACTGCTTACGACGCAGGAAGGCTTGGCGGGGTTTGGCAATGACATAATCATCACGATCGGCGGCCTTTTCATACTGGTTGGCGGGCTTATCAAAACCGGCCTGGTTGACAAGATCGGCCATCGGCTGCATCGGATCGCGGGCGACAACGAGTTCGTGCTTACCGCTTTGATCATGGCCTCTGCAGCGGTTTCGGCATCGGTATTGAAAAACACGACGACGACCGCCATGTTCCTGCCGGTGGTGATCGGTATTGCGGCAAAAGCCAAGATACCGCCATCGCGGCTCCTCATGCCGCTGGCGTTCGGGGCTATTCTCGGAGGCAGCTGCACCTTGATCGGTACCTCGACGAATCTGGCTGTCAGCGGTGCGATCCAGCGCTACGGTATGGAGGCGTTGTCGATGTTCGAGCTCACGCCGGTTGGCGTCGTAACCGTCGCGATCGGAATGATCTATATGCTGTTCATTGGCCGCCGGATCCTACCGTCGCGCGGTGGTGAGGTCTCGCTTACGGATCAGTATCAGATCCGCGAATACGTATCCGAACTCATCGTTTTGCCCGAGTCCAGACTGGTTGGAAAAACTCTGAAAGAGGCGAATATCAGCAAGGAACTTGAACTGAATGTGCTGGGGATAGTCCGAACTGGCCAGCGGATAAGCGCTCCCGGTCCTGATGAGCGTATCCGCCGGCGCGATTCGCTCATCGTCGAAGGCACGATGACCGATATTCTGCGGGTCAAGGAAGAAGCCGGTCTTGAGATCCGTCCGGATTTCTATCTGAACGACGTTGACCTGGAAAGCGAGAGGGTCGAACTTTTCGAGATCATGGTAATGCGGGGATCCCGTTTCGTCGGTCGAACCCTCAAAGGCCTTGATTTTCGCCATGAGTATGAGTTGACCGTGCTTGCGATAAATCATCATGGCGAGACATTCGTGAATAAGCTCGGCGATGTCCGGATGAAATTTGGCGACGTGCTCCTTGTTCAAGGGCCGCGAAGCAAGGTCGAGGACCTCGTGGCAGATCAATCGGTGCTTCTCCTCGAGGATGTGACTGCCCGAGGAATGCGAACCGAGAAGCGTCACTGGGCGATCGCGGCCTTTGTAATGTTTTTGACCCTTTCGCTCTCCAAGGTGGTTACCGGATTCGACGTTCCTCTGGTGATCTGTGTACTTTCCGGCGTAATGCTACTGCTTGCGACCAGAACCGTCCGCTACAGCGAAATGTATTCGCTCATCGATTTTCGTTTGCTGGTGCTGATCGCATGCATGATGAGTTTTGGCGTGGCGATGGAGAAAACCCATACCGATGTCTATCTGTCGGGGTATGTCCAACAGTTCCTGGGACCGTACGGCCCGATGGGAGTACTTGGCGGCTTTTTCATTTTGACCGTCGCCTTGACCCAGCCAATGTCGAACCAGGCGGCCGCCCTCGTGGTGCTGCCAGTTGCGGTCAAAACGGCGATCGCAATGGGTGTCGAGCCGCGGACGTTCGCCGTCGGCATCACCTTTGCCGCATCCTTCTCATTCATAACGCCGCTCGAACCGGCATGTGTTTTGGTTTACACGCCGGGCCGTTATCGTTTTATGGATTTTGTGAAGATCGGAACCGTTTTGACGATCGCAGTATTCATCGTCAGCATGTGGCTTGTGCCGCTTTATTGGCCATTTTGAGAACGCTGAACGGTCGAAAAAAGCCGCCATTCCCCGTCGATGCCTTCGAAGCTTCGTCGGCCAAACTCTTCGAATGAAAGGCCCGATCCGGCGACAAGATCCTTTACGGTCCGAGAGACGAGGATATTTCCGTCCGCCGAAAGTCCGGCGATCCGTCTGGCGAGGTCAACGGCAAATCCTCCGTAGCTATCTCCGACCACGTCGCACTCGCCCGTATGCAGGCCGGCCCGGATCGCTACCCCGGAGCGTTTTGCCGCTTCCATGATCGAGATGACACATCGAATGGCACGCGCCGGGCGGCGCATATCACGATGATGCGACATCAGCCACGGATGCCGGCTCGGCCTATGTTTTTGCCCGTACGGGGGACGTCTGGACGGAGCAGCAAAAATTGACCGCATCGGATCGGGCTGAGAATGACTCTTTCGGGTCGGCGGTCGCGATCAGCGGAGATACGGTAGTGATCGGAGCTTTCTTCGATGACACTCCACGCGGCGAAAGTTCAGGCTCCGCCTACATCTTCACGCGAAATGGCACACTATGGAGCGAACAGCAGAAATTGATAGCTTCGGACGGAGGCCCTATAGACGATTTTGGCTACTCGGCCACGATCAGCGGAGATACCATAGTTGTTGGCTCGACAGGAGCTGACACGCCTAGTGGCACGAATACGGGATCAGCGTACGTCTACACACGTGCGGGAAATCTTTGGACCGAACAGCAAAAGCTCGCGGCCGCTGATGGGGCAGACACAGATTTTTTTGGCAGCTCGGTGGCGTTCAACGGAAACACGGTGTTTGTGGGGGCATTCTTCGATGACCTCGCGGTTGGCGATAACGCCGGTTCGGCGTATGTCTTTGCAGAACCTGGCGTGTCGGTGGGAGGCCGCGTTTCTACGCCGTCAGGCCTGGCCCTTCGCAACGCGGTCGTAGTAATGACCGACAGCCAGAATGTCCGACGAACGGCGACTACTAGCTCGTTCGGCCTTTACTCATTCGATAATATCCGCATCGGCGAGACCTACACCATAGGGATCCAATCGAAACGCTTTCGATTTTCGCCACGAATATTACAATTCGCCGCAAGCGTTAACAATCTCGATTTTACAGGGTTCGAATAAGGTCTCTATGGATCGGCAAGCTAACGGGCGAACAGTTGTCACCTCGATCTCTGAGGCATCAGTTCGCGAACCACCAAGCCCCTTTTTGCTATCAATATCCAACCGACGGCAGTCCAGAAGAGGATACGTCCCTTTCGAATGATGGCTAACGTCAAACCGACGCCTGATGCGAGGGCGACGACCTCGCCAATGAACTGAGCACCGGCTTCATCGACGCCGATATTGAATGGGATCAGCTTGAAAACGATAGTGACGAGACGACTAACCGTCTCGAGGATAAATGCGCTTGCGAAGCCTGCAGTCTCCGTTATCCGACTTAGGATGTAGTAGACTTCGGCGACTCCGAGCAAATGATACACAACCTCCAGTAAGCAGATCGGTACAAATCGTCTCGGGTGCTGACGATAGAAACCGTATATGAGATCTTCGAACAGCCTCACCTGCCAACGGCCGCGCTCGAGGATACGTCCGAGGATGCCGCGCTCGTTAACCCAGTTGCAGATCCAGCTCGCAATATGCCACTGGCGAACGACCATTAGAATGCCAAGGAGGATTAGGACGCCCAGTGTGACCGCAAGGACGACGAGCATAGATGTGAAATCACTTGTAGCCGCGGTAACGCTCAAAAGGATCAATGCTCCCGCTATCAGGTAGAGTCCGGTCACGAGACTATAGAAAAGATTCTCCGTGGCGACGGAGGAGAGGCCGACGACCAATGGAAGTCGACAGCGAACTGCTACTGCCTTCGAGGTGCCGCTTATCAGAATACCTAACGGAATGGTGCTGCTCATTGCTTCGCCGATCATTACCGCAGGGATCGTATCTTTCAGGCTCAGTCGATGCGGCTCGTGGACCGAAAGCTTCCAAGCGTACGCCCGGCAGCAGATCCGGATGAAATAGTTAATAAGGATAACCGCAAAGCCGGCAATACCGAATTTCCTTATCCCATCCACTATTTCGTTGATCCCGATCGAATAGGCAAGAAGTATAAACAGTCCGATCCCGAAGACTGTCAGGATGATCGCCGCGATCTTTATTTTTGAAAATGATCTTGGGAGCGGACGGTCGTTCTCAGACATGGAACTCAAGTTTATTGCCTTTGCCAGTAGGCTTGACTAAAATGTTATTTTATCAGTTTCAATAAACAAAGTACTTATTAGGACAAAAGTATGAGCACAGGTACCGCAGCGGCTTTATCGAATGCCGGATTGACTGTTTTGTCGGAAGAGGAAGAACTCTTCCGAGCCTCGGTTCGGGAGTTTGCTGAAGGTGAGGTTCGGCCGCGCGTCGAACATATGGAAAGGGAGGCGAAACTAGACCCTGCTCTTGTCAAGCAGTGTTTCGAGCTTGGTTTGATGGCTATCGAGTCGCCCGAGGAATACGGCGGCGCCGGTTCGACGATCTTTAACGCGATCCTCGCTATTGAGGAATTGGCCCGGGTCGATGCATCGATCTCAGTGTTCGTGGATGTGCACAATACGCTCGTTACAAACGCAATGATGCGTTGGGCAAACGACGAGCAAAAGAAAGAATACATGCCGCAGCTCGCGTCTGGGCGCGTAGGAGCATACGCTCTGAGCGAGGCCTCGTCGGGCAGCGACGCGTTCGCGCTAAAAACGCGCGCGGTCGATATGGGCGATCATTATGAACTGAATGGCCAAAAGCTATGGATCACCAACGGAAATGAAGCAGAGATCTTTCTGGTGTTCGCAACCCTGGATCCGGACGCCGGCTACAAGGGAATTACGGCTTTTATTGTCGAGAAGTCATTTGAAGGCTTCTCGGTAGGAAAGAAGGAAGACAAGCTCGGTATTCGCGCAAGTTCGACGACCGAACTAATATTTGACGGCTGCCGAGTCCCAAAGCAGAACGTCCTCGGAGAAATCGGCAAAGGCTATAAAGTCTCTATCGAGACGCTCAACGAAGGGCGCATTGGGATAGCCGCTCAGATGCTTGGCATAGCACAGGGCGCCTACGAATGTGCGCTTAAATACACGGCTGAACGCGAACAGTTCGGCTCGACGCTCAACAGCTTTCAGGCCGTGCAATTCCAACTCGCCGAAATGGCTGTCGAGATCGAAGCGACGCGTCTGCTCGTTTACAACGCCGCGCGGCTAAAAGACGCCGGCAAATCATTCTTGAAAGAAGCCGCGATCGCAAAACTCTATTCCTCACGCTGTGCCGAACGCGTCTCGTCAAAGGCAATCGAACTCTACGGCGGCTACGGCTACGTCAAGGATTACCCGGTCGAAAAATTCTGGCGTGATAGTAAGATCGGCTCCATCTACGAAGGCACGTCAAACATGCAGCTGCAGACAATCGCTAAACTAATAACAAGTGGTAAATAATGTCCGAGATCTCGATTCGTCAGGCTACATCTGACGATGCAAAGCTGCTGACCGATCTTTCTTACACGACGTTTTGGGATGCGTTTGCGCATCATCCGAAAAACGCCCCGGACGACCTGAACCACTACATGCGACAGGCGTTTAGTATCGAACAAATTTCGGCCGAGCTCGCCAAGGAGAATGACATTTTTCTCATTGGCGAAGTCGAAGGCCAGCCAGCTGGTTATGCAAAACTTGTGATCGAAAGCATGGAGGCAGGCATCACGGCAACTCGACCGGTCGAGCTCTCACGGCTCTATTCGCATCAGGAATACATCGGTAAAGGCGTCGGGCAAAATTTGATGGACGCATGCTTCGAGCGTGCTCGCTTGGAAAACCGCGACGTGATGTGGCTGGGTGTTTGGGAATACAATCCGCGAGCGCAGCGGTTTTATGAAAAGAACGGCTTTCGTGTCGTCGGCAAACACATTTTCCAACTCGGCTCTGATCCCCAGATCGATCTGTTAATGCAACGCGCCGTTTGAGCCGGGCGGCGACTTTGTTCTTCGTGGATACGCGGGTCTATCTAAGGGCACTCGTTGTTTGGTTTGGCATAATTGCCGGCGAAACGCTTCACGGTGTTTTTCGCGGCCTGATTCTAGTGCCGCTTATGGGCGATCTGACGGCAAGACAGATAGGTGTTGTCATCGGGTCGCTAATAATACTTGCCGTCAGCTATCTCACTGTCATCTGGATCGGCGCTGCGGCTCGCTTGCAGCTTATCACTGTCGGGATCGTATGGGTAACCTTGACCGTTTCGTTTGAGGTGCTCCTGGGCCGTGTTCTGCTTGGCCTTGATTGGAATCGTATTCTTTCCGACTACGACATCGGCCGTGGTGGATTTATGCCGTTCGGACTATTGTTCATGGCGGCATCGCCGCTTATCGCTTTTTGGCTAAGAAGCCGGTAAACGGCGGCTTCTTCTTGAATTCAGATTTGAAATCTCTCCGTGGGTGCGATAGTGTTGCAGGCGTGCGACAAGGTATTAACCCACCAAACCCCTACAACAAATACTCGGCCGAATATATCGGCGAGCCACCGCCGACAAAGCTTGAGGTATTTGAGGAAACCTCGACCAAAAGGATAATCACGAAAGCGTTTGCGAGCGATTGGGAAGGTGGCTGGCGATACACGGTCAACTGCTATCGCGGGTGTGTTCACGGCTGCACATATTGTTTTGCGCGGCAGTATCATGAGTATCTAGGCTACGGCGCCGGGACGGACTTTGAGACAAAGATCGTAGTCAAATCAAACGCGCCGCAACTTTTGCGACAAGAGTTAAAAAAGTGTCGCGACAAAATGCCGCATCTCGATTTTTCGTTTGCTACCGACCCATACATCGCTCTCGAAGCTGAATATAAGTTAACTCGTCAATGTTTAGAGGTTTGCGCTGAGTTTCGCGTGCCCGTCGGCGTGATCACAAAATCACCGCTCGTCACGCGCGACATCGATGTTCTGAAAAGGCTGCGCAAAGTCACGGTGTTTTTTTCGCTGCCGTTTCTTACAAAAGAAAAATCCAATCCATTCGAGCCTTACACGCCGGTGCCCGAAGCGCGCTTTCGCGCAATGAAAACCGTCGCCGACGCCGGTGTCGAGGTCGGCATCGGCATTGCTCCGGTAATTCCGGGATATAACGAATCCGACATTCCGGGTTTGCTCGAGAGAGCGAAAGATTGCGGCGCAACGCGCGCATTTATGTCTTTGCTGCATCTCGACACTGATTCGATCGAAGAATATTTTGTAGCAAAAATGCACGAGCGTTTGCCGCCCACGCGCGTCAACAAGATCATCAACACCATCAAGCGCGAACGCGGCGGTAGCCTCCGTCACAAAACCTACAATGAACGAATGATGGGCACGACGGAGCAATGGGAGGTAACACAGAAACTTTTCGAGTTCCAAGCCCGAAGACTTGGGTTCAATGCTCGACCCAATGTATCGGAAAATGGCCCTGACGAGGCTGTTGCCCCCGTCCAAGAGCAGCGGAGACTTTTCTAGTACTTGGTCATCGAAACCGCGTCATGCAGGCGCCGACTTGTTTCTCCGAGCTGAGGTTTCCATGCCGGCGGATCAACGGCGCTCGATCTTTATGTTCGGTATGGGCAAAGCGGATGGGCCGGCACGCGCAGGGTACTTGTTATCAAACTAAGTCTGGTGTACGATTTTCGGCACAAATAGGGAGGAAAAAGCTATCAATGAAAATCAAATTAGCGTCAGCTACCCTTGTTCTCCTGCTTACCGTAGGCTTTGCTGCGGCCCAGCCGCGAAAGCCAGTGATTTTGCCGATCAAGAGTCTTGCCAACCAAACTGTGACGGTGGATGGAACGCTGACCACCGGCGTAAAGTTAATGGACTATTCCTGGGCATGGAACAGCGCCAACGCATGTTTTGTTGAGACCCAGAAAAGCAAGTATACGGGAAATCACGTATTTTACGTGACCGATCTGCCACGGCGTTCGATCCTGACCGTAACGCTGAAGCCCAAAAAAAGCGGGGTCAATATGAGTCTGTATGGGTATCAGATCGGTGTCGGTCAAGCGATTCTGCCCGAGGACTTGCATTCCTCTGTAACGTGCGAAGCAGATCACAAATGGGATAACCCTAGACGCGGCAAGACGCAGGGTGACGAACGGATCATCAGTTTTAATTCAACGACGAATTCTTACAGCGTAGTCATCGGTGTGACCGGTGCCGATGGTCTTACGGAAGGTGATTTTACGCTTGAGATATCGCTAAAACAGTAGAATATGCATGATCGTATTGAAGTTTTCCGCCAGATGCTTGACGCCGAACCAGCGAATACCATGGTCATGTTTGGCCTTGCGAAGGAGTATGAAAAGATCGGGCAGCATGACAAGGTGATCGCGATGCTCGAGGAATATCTTTCGTTGGCGGATGATGAGGGCAATGCTTACGGCACCCTGGCAAATGCTTATCTAATGACCGGTGACCGGGAGAAAGCGATCGAGACCTATCGAAAGGGTATCGATGTTTCGATGGCGCATGGCCATCCTTCAATGGCACACGAGTATCGCCTGGCCCTCGACCTCGATCTGGCTGACTGATCCACGTGAAGGCGCATTTTATACTGTATGTAAACGACCAGGTGCGGGCAACGGCCTTTTACAGTCAGGTTCTGGACAGGGGGCCCCGGCTCGATGTGGTGGGGATGACCGAATTTGAACTTGGCGAAGGTGCCGTGCTCGGACTGATGCCGCTCGACGGCGCATCGCGATTGTTGGGGCGTGAACTAACTGAATCCACCCGCCCCAATGAGTGCGCGGAGCTTTATTTAGTGGTTAACGATCCGCAGGCATATCATATACGGGCAATATCAGCTGGTGGAACGGAGATCAGTCCCTTGGCATTGCGGGACTGGGGCCACGAGGCGGCTTACTCGGCCGATCCGTTTGGTACCATCCTCGCGTTTGCTCGAGAGGTATGAACCTATGCTGTCCAATTTGTTCCTATGTTATCGCCAAACCCTAGAAGCGCAGGATCCTGCTTCCCCGTGCTAGGTCTGCCAGTTGACGGCGGATCAAGATGAATGCGTGATTCTTAGGTATTAATATTGTACACAGGCGATAGGTTGTGATGCTAAAGAAGAGTAACGGGGCGGAGAACAAAATTATCCACGCGAAATAGGATTCTGAGACCCCATACCCGCTAGCGAACCTTATCAATCCAAAAATAAAGGCAGATATAACAAACAATGGAATGGCGATCAGTGCCGCTGCAATCCAGCGACCCTCGTGACAGGCATTTCTAAGTTCTGACCAGTTGAATGGTATAAAGAAGAGTGTGACGAGCAGCGTGTAGATCGGGGTCTGAAGAACTGAGGCGACAGCGAGTGTTAGCGCAATACTGAGTACAATACTGCCGATTAGACCGAAGAGGAGTGCGTACAATATATCCTTGAA
Organism: Pyrinomonadaceae bacterium; assembly: GCA_021463165.1. Classification (GTDB taxonomy): domain Bacteria; phylum Acidobacteriota; class Blastocatellia; order Pyrinomonadales; family Pyrinomonadaceae; genus OLB17. The sequence goes on from JAJTWY010000003.1 coordinate 42,224, forward strand.
CTTCTTCTTCATTCGATCCTATCAAGGACCTCACCTCATTTTTACTGGGGATTGGTGGCAACGCACGCTTGGACCGACGCTTTTTTGATCCTAACTGGCTTGTCGGGCTTTTCCTCTGCACCGGGAGCCTTGTTAATAGCGTCGGCTACCTCAATTCCTTTTATCACGCGACCAAAAGCTGCAAATTTGCCGTCGAGGTGGCTTCCGTTTCCAACGAGAATAAAGAAGTTCGTGGTGGTCGTATTCGGTTCATCCGCGCGGGCCATCGACAAGACCCCGCGTTCATGTAATATCTTGTTTGGTTCATCGGGGATGGTTCGCCGAGCTCTTGCCCCTAATTCGCGACTTACACCACCGATCCGCGTCCACGCATTTCCGCCCTGTATGACAAATCCGGGAACAACCCGGCTGAATGTTGTTGTATCGAGAAACCCAGTTGCAACCATATTGAGAAAATTTCGCACGGTTTCAGGTGCACTCTCGGGGTACATCTCAGCCTCTATGTCGCCGACCTCTGTTTCGAGTCTGACACATTTTGATGCCATAGCTTTGATATCGGCCTTATCAAAAGGCTCGGCTGGGAACTGGGGCGTCGGTCGGATGTTAGTCTTGGCAGGTTCACTCGGTGTCGCAGACGGTTTGGCTGTTGGCTCAACCTGTGCGAACGCCGAGACGGTAAAAAGCAGCGGAACAAAAAGTGATACTACAAAACTTCTTTTCAACGACACGGCAACATTTTCCAGTAAAACCCCTTCGAGTGTAAAGTGAAATAATCGAGGTATGTGCATGAGTCTGATGAAAAGCATTTGTATCCTCCTCCTTCTACTAGGTTCGCCCCTTGCGTTATCTGCCCAACGTCAACTTGGCGTACGTCCGACCGACACTGGTGGGCCGCTGATGTTCGAACAGGCCGTATATGATGTTCTCGACTATGACGTATCGGTCAAGGCTGACCCGATGTCGCAGTCGATCAGCGGAACGACGATTATGACAGCGCGGGTCGTGATCCCGACCAACGTGATCGTGGTCGACCTCGATACACCGTTAGCGGTTGAGAAAGTTACCGAAGGCGGCAGTGTCGTACGCTATCAACGGAAAGAAGGCAGGATCTGGATCTGGTTTCCAATGACGAAACAGGCGGGTGAGATAATCAAGACCTCGATTTCCTACGCAGGAAAACCCCGTCTCGCACCGAATCCTCCGTGGGTCGGCGGCTTTATGTGGAAGAAGACCCCAAACGGTGCCGACTGGATATCAGTGGCCTTGCAGAATGACGGAGCTGACCTGCTGTTCCCCTGCAAGGATCATCCTTCAGACAAGGCCGCTACATCGTCCATGCATATCACAGTTCCGGATCCGCTGATCGGGGTCGGACCGGGAAAGGCCGCCGGAACAAAGAAGAATTCGGATGGAACAACGACGTTCAGTTGGCGAATGACAAACCCGATCTCAAACTACTCGCTGGTTTTCAATGCGGCGCCCTACCGCTTGATCAAAGATTCGGTCAAAAGCATAACTGGCGAAGACATTCCGATCGAGTTCTACATCCTGCCGGAAAATATCGAAAAAGGCCGAAAGCTGATCGACGAGACTAAGAAATACAACGCGTTCTTTGAGAAATACCTAGGGCCATTTCCTTTTCGATCCCAGAAACTCGGTATCGTGGAAACGCCCCACTTGGGAATGGAGCATTCGACCGCGATCGCATATGGAAATCAGTACAAGTTTGCAGAAGACGGTTTAGATTGGCTGATGTTACATGAATTCGGCCACGAGTGGTGGGCCAATCTCGTGACGGCTAGCGACTGGCGTGATTTTTGGATCCATGAGGGGTTCCAGTCATTCCTTGATACCTTGTGGGTGGAGGAAACTAAGGGGAAAGAAGCGTACTTCACCGCTATGAAGAATCGGCAGCGAGGCTTCAAGAATAGACAGCCGGTTGCTCCGCGTGAACCCAAGATCGCGTATCAGGTCTACATGTCTGAGCCAGATTATCTAAATTCTGACGGCGATATATACGGCAAGGGAGCCTACATCCTTCACACGCTTCGCTACCTCATCGGTGACGAGAAGTTTTTCCGGTCACTTCGCAGAATGTCCTATCCGACGAAGGAAATGGAGGCCATAACCGATGGCAGGCAGACCCGACTCGTCACTACCGACGACTTCAAGACCATCGCAGAACAGGAATCGGGGATAGAGCTGGGTTGGTTCTTTGAGCTGTATCTGCGACAACCGAAGCTCCCAAGACTAATTCAGGAGGGTACGCAATTCAGATGGGAAACCCCCAATGATCTACCGTTCCCGATGCCGATCGATGTTGTGGTGGACGGTAAGACACAACGAGTGGAAATGCGCGATGGAAAAGGCAGCGTTAACGCCGCTGGCGGACCGCTAGTCGTTGACCCACATGGCTGGGTTCTTAGAGCTCAGTAGTTAGCTGTAGCCTGCTCTCCGTGCGAGGCGTCGCGAAGGAAGAGGATCTACTCCTGTCCATGGTCGAACTACGGGTAGCCGCCGTGGGTATCCTTGCTTCACTCAAAAATTGCCCGTCTTTTCCGCATCTGTTATCTTTAAACCTTACCTTTGTATTAATACTTGTTATAAATAGGTTTTATTAATGGCGACTGGAACAAAGAAGGCCAATTCAAAGGCGGGGACGAAAAATGACAAGGTAGTACTTGCTCAGAAGCCGCAGAAGACCTTGGCCGACGGATTCATTGAGAGCACTAGAGTGGAAAAGACGGCGAAGACGGTCGCACTAAAGACCACAAAAGGGTCGAAACGATCGGCTTCTGACCATCACGGACTCGATGCGGAGACGATGATAGGACTCTACCGCACGATGTATATGTCGCGGCGGATCGACGACAAGGAGATCCAACTCAAGGGACAGAACAAGATCTTTTTTCAAATTTCAGGCGCCGGTCACGAGGGCGTGCTCGCTGCCGCCGCTCTGACACTTAAGCCGGCATACGATTGGTTTTTCCCTTATTATCGCGACCGAGCTTTGATGATCGGTCTTGGGATGACGGCGCAGGAGATGCTTTGGTCTTCCGTTGGAGCCGAACCGGATCCGAACTCACACGGACGTCAGATGCCTTCGCACTGGGGATCTAAGCGGCTCAATGTTCCTTCACAATCTTCCTGTACTGGTTCGCAGGCTTTGCACGCAGTAGGGGCTGCCGAGGCGACGATCAAGGCGACGATTATCGAAACGCTCCGTGACAAGATCAACGGCTTTCACGAAGACCAGGTCGTTTATATGTCCGTCGGCGACGGCACAACGAGCGAAGGGGAGTGGTGGGAATCTCTAAATACTGCCTGCAATCTGAAGTTGCCGGTGATCTTCCTCGTCGAGGACAACGGCTACGCTATCTCAACGCCGGTCGAAGTCGGTGTTGCGGGCGGTGATATTTCGAACCTTGTCTCCGGATTCCCGAATCTTTTCATCCAGAAATGCGACGGTACCGACGTGCTCGAAAGTTATGCGACCTTCAAGAAAGCGGTTGCGTATTGTCGCGAGCGAAGGGGCCCGGCGTTCATCCACGCTAAGGTCGTCCGGCCATATTCGCATTCGCTTTCTGACGACGAGAAACTGTATCGGACACCTGAAGAGATCGAGGCTGACGCGGCGACCGACCCGATCCGCCGTTTTGGCGAGCTCCTCATGACGGATGGCATCGCTTCCTCCGAACAACTCGACGCTGTTAGAAAAGACGTGGATGCCGAGGTCAATCAAGCAGCCGATATCGCCGTCGATACTCCACAGCCGGCGCCGGAGACGGCTCTCCGTAACGTGTTCTCCCCGGAGATCGATCCCACTGATCGAAACCTATTTGACACTGAGGATGGAGCGGAGCTCTCGGGAAATCCGGGTACGATGGTCGATCTGATCAACCGATGTCTGTACGAGGAAATGGAACGGGACGAACGGATTATGATCTTTGGTGAGGACGTCGCCGACGTCTCGCGCGAAGAATATCTTGATCGCGTTAAGGGAAAGGGCGGCGTATTCAAGGTAACGGCGAATCTCCAGCGAAAATTCGGATCGGCCCGGGTATTCAACTCCCCACTCGCCGAGGCGAACATTGTAGGCCGCGGGATCGGCATGGCACTTAGGAATCTGAAGCCAGTGGTAGAGATCCAGTTTTTTGACTATATCTTCCCCGCGATGCACCAGATCCGAAATGAACTAGCGACGATGCGTTGGCGCTCCGATGGCGAATCGAAAGCTCCAATGGTACTTCGCGTTCCTGTCGGCGGTTATCTTAAAGGCGGTGCTGTCTATCACTCGCAATCTGGCACGACGCTCTTTGCACACACACCGGGCTTGATGATCGTTTATCCTTCAACGGCACTCGACGCGAATGGATTGCTTCGAACCGCGATCCGCTGTGACGATCCCGTGATGTTCCTTGAACACAAGCATCTCTACCGTCAGGTTTACAATAAATCAGCCTATCCACCGCGCGATTTTCTTATACCATTCGGCAAGGCGAAGAAGGTTCGCGAGGGTTCGGATGTCACGATCGTCACCTATGGAGCTTTAGTTGAGCGGTCGAATCAAGCGTGCAAACGGCTCGAACAGCAAGGAATCACAGTTGAGCTGATCGATCTGCGAACTCTGGTTCCATACGATTGGGAAGCCATCGCAGAATCTGTTAAAAAGACCAGTCGCGTCATCGTCGCTCACGAGGATCCGATCTCCTATGGCTACGGGGCCGAACTTGCCGCGCGCATCTCGGACGAACTTTTCGAATACCTCGACGCCCCGGTCCGGCGTATCGGCGCGACCGATACTTTTGTTGGTTACGCTCCACAACTTGAAGATTTTATCCTTCCTCAATCTGACGATGTTGAAAGGGCCGTTCAGGAATTGATGAAATATTAGTAGATTTGGTGCAACTTTTAGGAACAGCATCCGTATCTAGTCGTACCAATAATCGAACTATGATCGACCGCGCAACATGCAAATTAGTTCGTCTAGCTGTTGGCCTCGGACTCGCTTTTGCTTGCGGCTTTCCGTTGTCCGCTGTAGCCCAGCAGTCTGATACCCAACCGGTGATCGTTCGGCCGGGTGCGCCCGGCGAGCCGACGAGAGTGCTGCCGTCGACAACTCGGGCGGGCTTACCGCCTAGTTCACCGAAGGATATTGAGTTCATGCAGGGAATGATAATGCATCATGCCCAAGCCGTTGAGATGGTCGCATTGATGGACACACGCACGGAGAACAGAGAACTTCGTTCGCTCGGAGCTCGGATCAGCCATTCGCAGTCAGACGAAATGAACTTCATGAAACGCTGGCTACTGGCTCGCGGTGAGTCGACGTCGATGAGGATGTCGGGGATGGGTGAGATGGCAGGCATGGATCATGGCCAGCATTCGATGTTAATGCCGGGAATGCTAAGCCCGAAACAAATGGACGCGTTGAGGAAAGCCAAGGGAGCAGAGTTCGACAGATTGTTTCTGGCAGGGATGATCCAGCACCATAATGGCGCTCTCATAATGGTCAAAGATCTATTCGATACTCAGGGCGCCGGACAGGACGCCGAACTATTCAATTTCACGACCGATGTCGACAGCGGACAGCGCGCGGAGATCAGGATAATGCAGACGATGCTCAGTAAAAAGTCATAGAGGAAAATGATGATCCAGTTTTGCCATATTAAGACTAGCCTATTAGCCACGACGCTATTTTTGTGCTCATGCTTTGGTGCCGTAGTGCTGGCACAGGAGGCACTTGAAAAAGCACCGCCGCTTCCTGCGGGAATGACCGGTTCGAATCCGAACGACCCACGGTCAAAACTATCACCGGGGTTGTTCGATGCTGGTGAGACGTCTATGGGCATCAAGCATGTGACGCTTCTCAGGAAGCCGGATGCATTCCAGCTCGGTGTCGACCCGAACGGCCCAAAGGTGGAAAAAGCTCTGACAGCCCTAGGCGTTCCTCCGGGAGCTCAGATACCGGCAACTGTCAAGATGAGTTTTGCCGGTCTCGCTTTTGCCAACTCGGATCTTGCGTTCCAGGGAAACCATGTTTTTCTCGGTAATTTCTATGGTATCAACATTTATGATATTGCCGATCGGAACAATGCGAAGCTTGTTACATCGATGCTCTGCCCGGGCGGCCAGGGCGACGTTTCGGTATACAAGAATCTGCTTTTTATGTCGGTTGAGATGGCGAATGGTCGCTTGGATTGCGGAGAGCAGGGATTTCCGCCTCCACCTCCACCATCTGCAGGGCAACCCCAGCAAGCTCTGCCAGCTGCGAGCAAGGATCGCTTTCGCGGTGTAAGGATATTTGATATTTCCGACATCAGGAATCCGAAGCAGGTTGGCGCAGTTCAAACGTGCCGCGGTTCGCACACCCATACCCTTGTGACTGACCCGAAAGACAAGGCTAATATTTATGTTTACGTATCGGGAACCTCCTTTGTACGTCAGAACGAAGAGATGGCGGGATGCTCCGGGGGTACGCCGGACAAGGATCCGAACACAGCACTTTTCCGAATTGACGTGATCAAAGTTCCGTTGGCGGAACCCCAGAACGCAAAGATCGTTTCTTCACCTCGGATCTTCGAAGATCCAAAAACCGGTGCCATCAACAGTCTTACCAGCGGGGCAACACACGGCACCGGGAGGCCGGCCGAAACTGATCAGTGCCATGATATTACTGTCTACCCAGAGATAGGACTGGCAGCAGGTGCCTGTTCCGGGAACGGAATTTTGTTAGATATCAAAGACCCGGCCAATCCGAAGCGTATCGAAGCCGTAAACGATCCGAACTACGCCTATTGGCACTCAGCATCATTCTCGAACGACGGTAAGAAGGTCGTCTTTACCGATGAATGGGGAGGTGGAATGGGTGCTCGTTGTCGCGAGACGGACCCGAATGTTTGGGGAGCGAATGCGGTCTTTAACCTTGATGGCGGCAAGTTGCGGTTTGCAAACTACTACAAGCTACCTGCCGCACAGGCCGACAGCGAGAATTGTGTTGCCCATAACGGCTCGCTCGTGCCGGTACCGGGCCGCGATATTAAGATCCAGGCTTGGTATCAAGGCGGAATTTCGATGATGGACTTTACGGACCCGGCAAAACCGGTCGAGATCGGCTACTTCGATCGCGGCCCGATCGATCCCAAGATGATCATCCTTGCGGGGTCGTGGTCCGCGTACTGGTACAACGGCCGGATCTATTCATCCGAGATTGCCCGAGGTCTCGATATCTTTGAACTTACGCCGACGAAGTTCCTTTCGCAGAACGAGATCGATGCCGCTAAGACGGTTCAGGTTTCTGCCTTGAATGTTCAGACCCAAGAGAGGATCCATTGGCCGCGGCAGCTCGTCGTTGCGAAAGCGTACATCGACCAACTCGAGCGTTCGAATGGCTTGCTCGCCGGTCAGATCGCGTCATTGAGGAAGTCGATCGAGACTGCGGAGGGTTCGAAGTCTGCGAGCGATCTTAACGCTCTAAAGAAACACGCCGCAGTTATTGAGAAAGGTGCCCGCTCTTCGAAGAATGCGACTGATGCTGCCCGGCTCAAGGCTCTGGCGGAGATCTTGAAGCAACCGGCACTCTAACTATTGTCCTCTCTGGGTTAGTTGCTGTTGCCAGCGGCGCGACAAGAATAACGAGAACAGCCCCGCGGTGTTTCCCTCACCGCGCGGGATTTTTTGAATTATGTTCTTACACGGATATTCGATTCACAGAGCATCGAGACGTTGCCGTCCATTCTGGCGACGAATCATCGATGTTCTTATAGCTCCGAGAGTTTGTAGACTCCCTTTGCGATCCGTTCCGCGAATCCCTCCTTAACCAACTGGTGGTTTGCTTGTCCTGCTTCCCATCGGGGGAGGCCGAACTTACCCGACAATTCGCCGACTAGGGTCATTCCGCACATTTGCAGATAGCAACGGGCAAGTTCGAGAACGGCCGCGTCACGATCAAGTGTGATATCCATTTCATCCGGAAATCTTGCATCGGCAGGCGTCCAGATGTAGGTGAATTTTGGAACGTAAATCGCCTCCTGTGGGACGACCTTCATACGACGTTGAAGTTCGTCCATAGCCTTGGTCAGATCCGGTTTGGTAAGGCCAGTGGCCTGACGCAGGTCCGAGGTTGCCATCTCCCACTCCTTTCGAAGGATCTTTAAGACCGCCTGCGCATCTTTTGAAAGAACACCGGCCTCTCCCTTTTTGGAACAGCCCCAGATCGAGTTGAAAACGGGGATCAGCCATTTTGCGAGAAAAATGGAGTGTCCTTTGTAAACCTTGGCATAATAAACTTTTCCGCGGGCCATTACTTCGTCCTTAAGCACCCAGGCTTTGCTTGCTTCGGGATCCTTCTGTACGTTACGCGGCATATGGGCATCGCGCCGTCCGCAAACGGCAACATAGACCGACGGCATTCGCTTTCGCTCGTCTGTAAGACCCAGGCACAGTCCTAACTCTTCAACCATGGCTTCGACGTCCTGGGCGGATTCGACTCGCAGCGAATCTTCCCTTCGCCACAAGCGGTCACGATATAGTTCGATTTCCTCAGGAAGCTTAGACATAGAGTAAAAAGCAGAAGCCCCCACGATGTGAGAGCTCGGTGCTATAGTAGTCTTTAAGAAGATCCTTGACCAGTTCCCATTGGGCCTACTAACGAAGCGGCCTAGACGAAAGACGCTCCGTTATCGCATCGGTGACGACGAGACCACGGTTATCGTTGACCCCTGCTGAAGCTGAATGTCGGTCTTACCCTGAACAGCGACAGTTCCGGCACCACCACCAGCGCCGATCACGGCCCCAATAGCCGCGCCTTTGGCACCGCCGGCGATGGCACCGATAACAGCTCCGATCCCGGCACCGATACCGCCGCGTTTAGCGGTATTTTTCGTTTGGCTTTCACCTCGGACCGTGCCCTCATTGTCGACCGAGACCTTCTTGCCATTGACAGCCTGTACCGATTGGAGATTACCTGCAAAATCGAAAACCGTTCCGTCAGATAGGGTGATCTTCTCAAAGCTCAGGGTCATTTTCGGATCACCGCTAACCGCGCCGGAGCGGGAGAGACCAGAAACATAGCCTTCGATCACAGCACCGCGAAACTCGTTCGGGGACTGAACTGTCATACGGAAACGGTCGTTGTTCTGTGAGACCTTCGTGTTCAGTTCGTTCTCAAGGACACCGGTTATCGCGACTCCATTGGGCACGATATAGTTTCCCGGACGACTTGTCACAGCCGAAGGCACACCTGTTCGAGACTGCGGATACCCTGAGCCGCTACCGCCATTGGAAACAGCCGCTGAAGTGTCGTTGTCCGAATATCCACCGCTGCTATCGCCTGTGGTCCTGTCCTGCTTGATCCCAAGTCTGGCAACAGAATCCGTCTTGTTATAGATGCTTTCCGCGAAGACAGTCTGGTCGAGATACTCGGTCGTTATTCGTCTTGAGACTTTGAGCACACGTCCGTCATCTTCGGATTCGAATGTGATCGTGTAGTCCGTTTCACCGCCCAGGCTTGAGACAACAAGCCTATTAGTGGCAAGAGTTGCCCTGAGACGAACGGTTTTACCGGACGCGCTAGGCTCAGACGTTTCACGTCCGTCCGCGACGAAGGTCACAGGTGCGGCATTTGTTGTTGCGAGTGTGACCTGATTTCCACGAACGTCCAACGCGACCTGGTTCGGGGCCGCGAGCTTGTCCTTTAGATCCGTTCGATGTTCTGCCCCAAGTTTTGCCTCGGCAACGATGTCGTCGACGTTCTCACTGCGAGCAGCGTCTAGATCGTAGGTGCCGGAAAGTCCGGCAGACCGAGAACCTGATGGCCACGGATCCTGCTCATCCTCTCGACCGACGGAGCTTCCACTCCAGGAAGGCGTGATACGATAGTTCACACTCAAACGATCGATCTGTTTTTTTACACCTTCCCAGTCGTCTTCGACACGGCGATTTTGCGGGTTGTCCATTAGAAACTCATTGACGCGACGAGCCGCATCAATAACGGAGCTCACATCGCTCCGGTTCTCGCGTTTTCGATCGTACTGATCCTGAAACTGCCTTACGCTGGTTCTGAGTCGGCGGATATGGTCGCTAGCCTCCGAGATCTGCTCGCTGTTTGCAGAGGCACTCTGCATTTGGTATCGAAGATTCGCCTCGAAATCCTCTATCTTCGAAATCAGGCTTCTAACCGCATCACGGATATCCCGATCATTCTTGCTTTGGCCAAATACGGCCGTGGACATTAGAAGGCCGAGCAGAATTACAAAGGTTGATAGATTTCTCACAGCGTTTTTCATCGTCTCCTCCACAAAACACTCGTTACGGGTACGCGCTACTTACCCAGTTTGTTACGAAGCATTTTTTATGCCAAGGGTTGGTCGACGATCTTCCCATGCAAACATTTACGTATGTTAAAATCACAGTATCCGAACAAAAATCCTATGACACAAAATACATATACAGCGACGGTAGCCTACGCTGGTGATGGCTTCTTTATCGGAACCCCTCCGAGCGGACATGCTCAAGTAATGGATTCTAAAGGAGATAGAAAAGCGGCTCCGACGCCGATCGAGATGCTGCTGGTCAGTGTCGCGGCGTGTACTGCGTTTGACGTGCAGTCGATTCTGGAAAAGAAGCGGCAGGACGTTACGGGCTATCGCACCGAGATCGAAGGATGGCGAGCCGGTGATCACCCCCGCAAGTTCATCAAGCTTCACGTAACCCATATCGTGCACGGACGCAACATTTCCGAGAAGGCGGTTGCGGATGCGATCGAGCTATCGCATTCAAAGTATTGCTCGGTCGGGGCGACCGTTATGCCAACTGCCGAGATTACGAATAGTTATCAGATAGTCGAAGTTACTGCGTAAGAATGTCATGAGGAAACTGCTGCCGTCGCTTCTGCTTATACTTGCGTTGCTGCCTTGCCTGGGACAAGGACAGGTTTTATCGAAGGTCGGCCGATACGTTGTGCCGAACGATCTGCTCATCAAGATCGTGAAGGCGGAAGATGCTCGGGACGCCCAACCTGTGATCGAGATGCTTGCGGACGGCAACCCGGCTACGCGCTATAGGTCGGCACTCGCAGCTGGTCGGATCGGTGACGAAAAGGCGATCGACGGGCTGACGAAGCTGCTTACCGACGATGTCGGAGATGTCAGGATCATGGCGATGTTCGCTATTGGTGAGATCGAATCGGCGAGAGGGGCCGATGCGGTTTTGTATGTTCTTAGCGATGGCCCTTCAGATGTTGTGTTACGGGCACGCGCGGCCGAGGCAGCCGGAAAGATCGGTGCGGCGAATCCTCGAAGTGACAAAGCGAAACCGCTTGGCGAGGCAATTCTGACGACCCTCAGATCCGAGGCTGAGAAAGGTCCGAATGCTGATATCACACTAGCAAAACTTGCGATCACGGCGGCGCTCCGAACGCGGCCGTCAGGCATTGAACAGGTGTTGGCCCGATTCCTTACCCATCACAATGGACGTGTACGAGCGGACGCTGGAAATGCGCTCGGGCGCCTTAGAGCAAAAAACGCGAATGCCGAGTTTCGATCGATGCTTCAACGTGATCCCGACGTGGATGCACGTGCCAATGCTGCGAGGGCTCTGGGAGTTGCTGAGGACAGGGAAGCCTACGACCTATTGGCTGATGCTGCAGTAAACAGTGAAGACGTCCGTGTTCGCATCTCGGCGATCCGATCGCTTGCGGCGTTGCGCGAAGCGAAGGCGTTGGAAGCCTTGCTGAATCATGGTAACGAATTGATAAAGAGAGCCAGGCGATCGCGCTTCGCGATCCCAGCCGAGAAGACTGAGCTGCTTGAGATCGCTACGGCCGTTTCCCGACTTGTTCCAAATTCCTCCAACGATAAGGCGGTTGATTTTCTCCAGGCATTGCGAGCTTTGGACGGGTACCGGTCGGGTGAGACCGAGGTGGCTCTCGCGACGGTGGCTCCCTCGGGTTATGTGGCGGAATTCAATGTTCCTAATAGCGGGTACGCGGACTGGCGTGTCGCTGACGCCTATGCGCAGGGCCTGAATTCGTTGGCGGCATCGACTGATGTCAAACTTAAACAAAGAGCGACTGAGTCGATCACGAAACTCATCGTCGGCATGGCGACGGGGGTAAAGCCCGGATATCAGAAGGAAATGCTCAAGGCACTGCCTGCACTTCATCGAGCAAATGCCGCCTTCAAACCATACAATCTGAATGAAACGCTGCGCGGGTTGCTAACGAATGAGGATGTCAATGTTAGATCTGCCGCGGCAAGTCTGATCGGAGCACAGCCGGCCGACGCTGAGAACATCGAGGCTCTAAAGAGGGCATTTGCGAATTCCCAGTTGATCGACAAGACATCCGATGACACCCAACTGGCGATCATCGGAGCACTTAACCGCTTGAATAAGAAGGAGTCTGTTGGAGTATTGCTCGCTGCGCTCGATTCGCCAAACTTTCTAGTTCGAAAGAGGGCTTTTACGCTTCTTGCTGATCCCGAATTGCAGAAGGCCTTTCCTGACATTTCAGCGTCACTTGCAGCAGCCCGATCAAAGAAGAAAGATCAGGTTTTGCAGTATTCGCCGGCCTCAGGAACCAAGATGGGACAAGTGCTGAATAGCGACGCCGATTATCGCAGAGCAATCTCCCGAAGTAATGGCTCGACAAAAGCGGTTTTCCGCACATCGAAAGGGACGTTCACCATATCATTAAACGGAGGAGACGCCCCGCTTACTGTTGATAATTTCATACGCCTTGCCCGTTCGCGATATTTCAACGGTGCCGAGGTTCACCGCGTTGTTGGCAATTTTGTTATGCAGGATGGCGACCCGACCGGTACTGGTTCCGGTGGGCCTGGCTGGTCGATACGCTGTGAGATAAATATGACGGAATTCGAACGAGGCACGGTCGGAATGGCTCTATCGGGAAAGGATACAGGTGGCTCGCAGTGGTTTGTCGACCATGCCCCGCAGCCGCATCTCGACGGTGGCTACACGGTCTTCGGAAAGGTGAACGAAACCGGGATGAAGGTCGTAGATAGGATCGTGAAAGGTGACACTATTATTTCTGTCAGAATCGTTGGCAGGTAAGGTAAATTCGGAATGGAAAACGCCAAGGATCTGGATGCCCGGTCATTCTTCGGTCTTTCAAAGAAGCAGCGGTCTCAGATCGAGATCGAACAAAGCCTCGATGATCTTTCGTTCTATCTGGACGGGCTGTTCAGAATACCCGGAACCGGATGGCGATTCGGACTCGACTCATTGATCGGCCTCGTTCCGAATATCGGTGATACCCTCACATTTCTCCCGTCGATGTACATTCTTTTTTCGGGGGTCAGGTATGGCGTTCCGAAGATCACTCTTCTGCGTATGGCAATGAACATCGGCCTCGATTACGTCGTTGGCGCTATCCCATTTATCGGTGATGCTTTCGACTTCGTTTGGAAGGCTAATAAGCAGAACATCGATCTGATTCGCGAGCGTGCGGCCGGCAAGGGCAAGGGTACTACGAGCGATTATCTATTTGTGATCGGCCTGATCGTCCTGTTGATCGGCTTGTTGGTCGGATCGATCATGGTCAGCTTGTACGTATTCGCTTCAATAGCCTGGTGGCTGATGTCAGCCGCCTCCTAGCTGAAACTCAGTAAAAATGGGGCGGACATCGATCCGCCCGGAATGGAGTTGATCCAGATGTGTGGGAAGCGATCATATTACGAATTGGCCAAGGTTGTATCATTACCGAGTCGCTCAACTACGGACGCCCTGCCTTTGCCGAAGACGAAACATTCGATGCCTTTGCAGGACCAGTTCTAGATCTAGAGGACCTACCTGTAGCATAAGTCACTCGGTATGGGCTGGTCGGTGTGATCCGGCGATATTTGCTTGGTATGCTGAATAACGAAGGGTCGGGTTCCGTCCGAACGATATTCTTCAATTGATAGGTCTGTTCGCCAAATCTCGGGTCAGTGTTCTTCGAATAGACCACCATACCCAGCTCCTTTGAATACCAACGTTCGTAAACCACTTCGATCTGACGGTCGTTACCGATCGCACCCGCAGGAATGATCGTCGTGCGACGGGTCCCTTCGGCCGAAACTCCTTCAAAATCACGTGTTCCGAGTTCTTCGGTTCGGGTGTCGTATTTGCTGCTTCCGGACCGAGTATTGTGGATCGTCACTGCCTGTCCATAAAGATGACCAACGGAAACCTGTGGCATCGCGACCGGGGCGGTCGGCTTAACATCCGTTTTAAGCTTGGCCGCCAGATTGGCGAGTTCCCGCGTCCTCCTTTCCTCGACCACAGCCTTTTCAGCAGCGACCGCGGCATCACGAGTCCGCGAATTGGTTAATTCGACCACGCGCGCGGTCTTCAATTTCTCGTCAAGCAGGTACTTTTCATTTACGCGGGGATCAATTATGGAAACGCCCCGTCCATAGGAGAAGGTAGTGCCGAAGAATCCGCCATTACCGTTGGCGCTTTCCCTGCGGACACGGCCCTCGCTGTTGCGATAGATCTTGCCCGTTGAACTACGGACGATGCGGTTGCCATCGAAAAGTGTCTGCACACTCTCACTGACCTCTTCGCCCGAGAAAGGCGCGTTCTTGATAGACGATGGTTTTGCGGCGGCAAGCTCAGCCATGAGCCTTCCGGTAACATCGGTGGTCGGCGGTATCGGTTGGGTCTGGCCATGGGCCGCAATACCTGAAACGGCAATTATCATTGAGCCGATAAATATCTTCATTTCCATTCTCCTGATATCCAAAATGATCTAGTTGACCACTCGAACACCGCGCATGACGCCATCGGTGCCGACCAGAATGTCGGCCTTCACGGTTTCTGCATCGTTCTCGAGCGGCAGATCAACTCCCAGAGCGAAAAGGGATGAGCGTTTCAGATCGACCCTGACAATACGCGTACCCGCAGATGTTTCAGTCGCATCGCCGGTATGGGCAATGGGATAAAACCTAATATCTTCGTTTACCGGCTCGGCGCGCTCTCGCATTCGCGTCTTTGGCCGGTATATCGCTTTCTCAGCCTTGAACTCATCTCTGGTCGTACGGCCCGCCGAAAGTTTACCAGTGATCGGCTGAGGAGGAACCTCGGGCCGCACGACCGACTCCGGATCGGTCCTATCCGGAACTCTACTACTAACTACGGGTACCGGAACCTCGTAGGCCGGATCTTGCCTTTCCGTGGTGAAGATGTATAGAGAGCCGAAAGCAAGAGCAATCGAAAGCGACACACCTGCATACGTTACAAAGCCGGCTGTAAAGCGAGCTGGCAATGGCACGGCTGTTTTTGCACTCGACTGTTCGACAACGATCCGCTCGAGAACCTTCGTGAACAACTGAGGATCGCTTGTCGCCCGGTCAACTAGGGTCGGGTCGAATTGCTCTGTACCGAAGATCCGCCGCGTCATGGCGTCAAGGGTCTCATTTTCCGGGCTGCGGTTTTTCATCTCTCACAAATAATGACGGGTCTCTGTCATTCACGGTTACACAAACCTTCTCAGAACCTTACGAGCGGCCGTTCGTGCCCGCCATGCCCGAACCTTGACGTTTGCCCGCGATACGCCGAGCACCTCCGCGATATCAGCGGTCGTCATTTCGTCGGCGTAGAGCATATTGAGCAAAAGCCGGTCGTCCTCAGGGATCATTGCCATCAGCTTTGCTGCCAGATCACGATCGAGAAGGCCCTTCTCGGGGGCAAGCGAGTTATCGGCGGTCAGCTCGAGCAGTGCCGCAGCCTCCGTATCGGAAAGTTCGCAGCTAAGGCGTTCGGGCTTTCGTTTCTGACTGCGGATCCGGTCGAAACAGGCGTTCATCGTGATCTTGACTAGCCAACTCGCGAGCGAACGGTCATACCTGCCGCGAAATGATTCGAGATCGATAAAGGCCTTAGCAAAGACGATCTGTACGATCTCCTCGACCTCTTCGGGACGGCGAAAATATCTGCTAGCAACGACAGCAACCAGACGCTTATGGCGATCGAAAAGCTCCTCGAAGGCAAACTGATCTCCGGCCAGCACAAGATCGACAAGTTGCTTGTCCGTTCGTTCAGCACGAACAGCGATCTCCGGCGCGGCTTCGTCAACTCGGTGTAGGAAGTCTTCTTTTTGCAATGCTGTATAACTGCTCATGCAAGATCCTTACCTGATGGCCGTTGAAGGCAATGACGATGCCCACGGCAAAGCGGTTACAGAATGAAGGTGTTACTTTTTACGTTTCATCTTCAGAAAACGTTCAAAGTTGAGTTGTCGAGCTGCAAAAACGGCACCAAACTGCACCCAAAAAATGACCATTTCTTTGATGCCCATTTGGGGCATTTTCGTGCCTCCTGCTGTCCCATCTGCTGCAAAAATCGACGTGGGAACGCCGCGGCCGAGATAAAGGCGGCAAACCGTAACTCCTTTCGTCCGTTTAGGTTACGACGATGCGTCGCCAGTTTGCTGTCCCGCGTGTCCCACCACTGTCCCACCCTATTCTTGGGACGCCTTAACCTATTTATTATCAATAGCTTAAAGGAGAACATTCGGGCCACTATCACAGATTTTCAAAAAAACTGTAAGACAGTATTCGTGTGCGTTCTGAAAAGAATGATGCGGGCCAACCGTTGTTGATAGCCGACGCCCGAAACGGGGCCGTTTTTTTCAAAGATCAACAGCAGCACCGACTAAGTTTCGGCACAGTCCAATGCGTTGCAAGTATAGCACAGCATTGCATCAACAGTCAAGAATTTTGATGGTACGCTGAATGCAGCCGACCCGAGGTGGGGCTCAGCTAGCCGCGGAAAATATTCGATTCATTGGTATGGCCGAGAGCGGGCATCGGTTCGGCAACAAGGGCGGGCAGGTTCATTTGCCGCCGGCACAGGGATCTTTATCCGCCCTAAGGCGTCTTCACGTGCACAACCGATACTGTTTCCAAAGCTCGAAGATATTCCAGGACCATTTCAAGCGACACCGGGCCGCCTTGAGGCGAACAGTGTGCAGGAGAAATTGACGAATCTTTGGCTGGATCGGGCGTTGACTCGACCCGCTGCAGGAGGTTCGGAAAAAGCTTGACAAGTGTACTTTTATTGGTACACTTCTGCTGATGGCCCCTGTTCTGCAAGTAAGATTTTACTGCACCGAAAGTGGCAGAGAGCCAGTCAGGGATTGGTTGAAAGATGAACTTTCTCCTGAGGACCGCGGGCCATCGGCGTAGATATTAAGACCGTGCAGTTTGGGTGGCCGATCGGGATGCCAGTCGTTCGGAAGATCGAAACCGATCTTTGGGAAGTTCGTAGCCGGATCCAAAACGGTATCGCCAGGACGCTGTTTACTGTCGTCGGTACCGATATTGTCTTGTTACACGGCTTTGTGAAAAAGAGCCAGAAAATCCCAAAGGATCATCTGCAAACAGCCCGGGCAAGATTAAAGGATTTAAGATAATGAAAAAACATCCAAATATTGGGTCCAATTTTGACGCATTTCTCGCGGAGGAAGGCGAACTGGAAGAATCTACCGCAATAGCCATCAAACGTGTGATCGCGTGGCAGCTCTCGCAGGCGATGAAAGAAACCGGGACTACGAAATCCGAGCTGGCCCGACGAATGAAAACGAGCCGCACCGTGGTGGACCGGGTTCTGGATGGGGCAGATGCAAGCCTTACCTTGGACACAATGACACGAGCAGCGACCGCGCTCGGACGACGAATTAAATTTGACTTAGTCGTTACCTAGAATGACTTTGAAGGAATGTTCGGAGTAGTTCGCGAGACTTCTTACCAAATTTAGTCTCAACAAAACGACGTGCGAAGTTGCAAAAATACGGCCGGTAGCCTGGCACCACCGCGAGTACGCCTTCGAATCGTCAATTTTCCAACATAAGCGAAGAGTAATTGCAAGCCAGAAAACGATTCATCCCTTGTACCAGTCGGGTTCCTGGACGGGGTCACATCTGGACAACCGATATCGTCTCCAAAGCTCGCAGATATTCGATAACTAAATCAAGCGGCACCGGGCCGTAGATCGCCGAAACCGCATCGCGGATCTGCTGGACGCTGCGTTTGCCGTCGGCGAGGTTCAGCACCTCGTAGGCATAATCGCCGCCGGAGCCGCGAAGGCCCTGAAAACGGAGCAGGCGGACCGAACGAGCCCGCTCCTCGCCGTACTTGTCGGTGAAATAGTTGTAGCCAAAGGCACCCATCGTGCCCTTGATCGCGGAGTTTCGTTTGAAAATAAGGCGTGCATCGCCCACGGCCACGGTTGCGGGCGGAACTTCGGCCATGCCTTTGACTTGATCATCCCGGGCCTTCGCTATTTCGGCCTGTATGTTTAACGGTATCGCGAAAAAGGCCCCCATTGAGTCGTAAACGGCCTGTTGATACCAGAGTTGAAATCTTGTCAGATCCGCCTTCTCTGAAACGTCGAGTCCCTCATAGCGAGCTGTTAGATGGGCTGTACGCCGCAGATTGCGTGCTGCGATCAAGGACGACAGCGCCGGTGCGTCGCCAGCCGAAAGGTTCGCAACGAAATAACCGCTCGCTCCACCGATGAACGCAGCCCGCTTCAGTTTGGTCGGGTCGATGTTTGACGGTGTGTCAAAATTGGTGTGGATGTATCGGTCGGGCCAGTCGTTCAGATAGATCGTTGGTATCGCGAACGAGCTGTCGGTATAGACCTCATGATCGCTACCCTGAGAGAAGTCGGCGAGGCGTGCGTTGAGAGGCTCTTTTCCGCCTTCGAAGGAAACGAACGGATATCGAGCGGTTCCCGTGCTGGCGTATTGGTACGATTGTTCGTTCACAAACTCCGCGAATGCATCGGCGACATCGTTCACGAACGACGGCAGGCTCGCCGGACCACGCGTCACGTGAAAGACGGCCTTTGTTTCGGGCCCGCCGCCGACCATGTCCATGTGAATAGTGGCCTTGATGCGTCTTGTGATGTCTGGACGGGCGTTGAGCAGGGTAAGGGTGCCTTCGATCTCGGGGGGCCAGATGAAGCGGATCGAACGCCGCGGACGCTCGATCTTGCCTTCTTTAATAAGCTTATTCAGCGTCCGGGCCACCTCCAGGATCGCTACTGCTCCGCTTGCGTTATCGTTTGCACCGGGCCGCGGATGGTCGAGATGACAACTGAAGGCGATCTCTTCTTCTTTCAGTGTTAGGTCGGAGCCGGGAATGACAGCGGTAGCAATGTCGTAAGTTCCGGTTGTTCGTCCGGCTCGAACCTCGGCCTTGAGTGTGATCTTTTCGCCCCGAGCAAGGCGCGTTTGAAAGCCGCGTGCCTGCTTGAGCGAGAGCATAAAGCCAAAAGTCTTGGTTGTCGTAAAGCTGTCAAGATGCCCCCAGCGAATGAGATTGTCGTTTTCGCCGAACCAGGCGGTCCGCTGATTTTGGGCATAGCTGAGAATGCCGGCGGCACCGTACTTCTCGACCGCCAGCCGATAGACAGCTTCCGGCTGGGCCGAGACCAGCACGAGCTTGCCGCGAACGTCTTTTCCGGCATAGTCGTTATCGCTGGTCCCGGTTCCGACATCGATAAGCTCCGCAGTTACATTCGCGCTTTCACTGTCCTGAGCCAGCACTAGCGGCATCGCATCCCAGCTCGCGATCCGGATCGCAGGTTTGCCATCGGCTCCGATCTCCCAAAGCTCGGCAAAGTCGGCGTTCCAGGCGGGCCTCGCCTTCTGTGTTCCGTAGAACGTCTTGCCGTCCGCCGGAAACTGCAGTATCTGGGCATTATCGATCCCGTAGGACTTGGCCTGCTCCACAATGAATTCCGCCGCGGCACGGATCCCACGCGAAGCACGCATTCGATGCTGACGCGAAATGAATTCGAGATTCCGCTTCGCCGTCTCTCCGGAAAGCTCATTATTTAGTGCCGCGATGACCGGTTCGGCCAGCAGAGGCGGCTTTGATTGCGGAAAGAGACTGCCGGCAAAAACGAAGATCGTGGCAAGCGCGAAGGTCAGGGTTTTCATATGATCACCATCAAGGTAACCCATGAACCTCTGCAAACAAAACTTCGCCAATTACCTCGGCCGCGGTATGTCTCTGGTCTGCGGGCTTTTGACCGGCTCTTCCGAACCGCTCTGCCATTCGCCGAATTCGTTAACGTAGAAGTTGATGATGCGTACCCAGTTTTCGCTGACCGCTGTCCGGGTTCGATAAAACGTTCTCTCCGTATAGGTTACTTTGACCGGATATATCGTTGTACCGGGCTTGCCGCCGATATCGCGCGAATATATCCACTGCCGCATCGCACCAAGTTGGAGTGCGGTTACATCGATAGTTACCGCCCCATCCAACCCTTTCCCGGCCGCCTTCTCACCTTTGTCGCAGCGGATGATCTTTTTCAGCATCTCAACATTCGGTCGAGCTCCGTTTTTTACCGTGGGTTGGTCGATCGGACAGGCTAAAATAGGCCGGTCGGCCGATAGCGTGTTATTTTCATCGACCGAGACCGGGCCGACTGATGTATCGGCCGGCGGCGGGGCGGCGGCGGCCCCTGCCAGCGGACGCATCCGGTCTGTAAAGCACATTCCGCCTTCCGGACGTGTCGAAGCCTCATTGTCCATCCGCACGCGGTGAATATAATGATTTTGCCCTGTCTTGTCTTTCGCAAGAGCCGGGTTGTCCTGCGGTTTATAAGGCAAAACTGTGCCCTTGAACCACTGATCGATTCCCATGGTGTCGCACTCAACCCGGTCGCCCGGCTGATACTTAGCCTGAGCCGATATCTCTCCGATCAGCAAAAAGCCGGCGATAGCAATCAGGACAGGTAGGATTCGGTTTCTTCTTCTCGCTTGAATATTTTGCATTTAGTTTCTCCTCAAAATAGGTGTCACAGAGTAGTGCGACGAACCGGGAGAAATTGGCTCAAAAAAGGACCGTAAAATTGAGCGTCGAAAAAAGGCCTGGATGCGAGTCAAACCCTAGTCGGGCGATAGTATCAGGAGATCAGGAGATATGGATCGAGGTGAAAACAGGCGTTGACCGCCCCAACTACATCACCCCGACGGTTCTTGACAGGCATGGGCGACAATTCTCGAAGATCGGTTTCCGCAAGGACGCCGAGCCGGCGAAGTATCTCGACCGCGATCACCGGCCTGCCGCGTTGGTCGTCGCCGTCCTCAACCTTCAATGCAATGCCCAGGCCGACAGGGTATTGTTGCGAAGGCAAGACGCCGCACAACCATACACCGTCGGCACCAACTTTTGAAACGACCCTACCCGAGGCTGCCTTCATGATCATCGTATCGAGACGTTCGGTGCCTCCGATGAGTTCCGGATATGTCATCATAGCCCGGGTCACGCGTTCGGCCGCCGATCGGATCGACGAGTGAAAGCTGCGTGGAAAGACCAGGTTTGCAAAGCTCTTTGCCATTGCGGCGACAGGCAGAGCAAAGTTTGGCGCGGCGCAGCCGTCGAAGCCTATGGCGATATTGCTTTCAGGTACGCCGGTGAAATCGGAGACGCATCGGAGCAGGCGCTTCTGCACTCGATTCTCGAAAGATTCGTAGCTGGCGATGTCGGCACTGATATGTTTCGCCAGAGCCAGCATTCCGGTGTGTTTGCCGCTGCAGTTGTTGTGGAGCTGCGTCGGCGTTTCGCCTTCGCGAAGCATCCTTTCAGCTTCCTTACTATAGAAAGGTGCGTGTGACCCGCAGCGAGGATCGGCTTCGGCAAGGCCCACCTTCGAGAGCATCGCGGCCACTCGTTCGACATGCATCTTCTCGCCTGAGTGAGATGCGATCGTCATAGCGATCTCGTCCTCAGTAAACCTGAATTTGTCGGCCGCACCGCTGGTGATCAGCGGGATGGCCTGGAACGGCTTTGCCGCAGAGCGAAAATAGGTCACCGTGGAAGGATCGCCGACGGAGGCAACGGTATTTCCGTCTCCGTCAATGACAAAGATGTGACCGCGATGGATCGATTCGACCGTTTCGCCGCGATAGACATGGGCCAGGGCCTCAGATGGCATAGGGAAGATTTAACCACAGATGAGCGCGAATGGACACGGATCGCCTGAGGATCATTTCATTTCGTACCCGCGAGCATCGATCTCGCATTCTCACGGGCGGCATCGGTTATCTGTTCGCCGGCGAGCATTCGGGCGATCTCTTCGATCTGTTCTGCGGGATCAAGCAGCCGGACGCCGATCTCGGTTCGATCGCCGATCACGGTCTTTGACACAACAAAATGCCTATCCGCAAGCGACGCAATTTGCGGTTGATGCGAGACGCAGAGAACCTGCTGGGCGGCAGAAAGGTCTTTTAGCTTTCGGCCGACCGCCTCGGCCACGCGCCCCCCGATCCCGATATCGACCTCGTCAAATACGGCGGTTTTCTGCGCATGCGACTCATTGATCGTTGTCTTGAGGATCAGCATCAGCCGCGAGGCCTCGCCGCCCGAGGCGACACGAGCGAGGGGCTTCGGCGATTCGCCGGGATTGGCCGAGAAGAAAAACTCGACCTTGTCCGATCCGTTAGGCGAAAAGGCGTTTTCCTCGACCGAATGCTCAATGCGAACCTCGAATTTGGCCTTTTCGAGTGCGACCGATCGCAAATTCTGCTCGACCTGTTTCGAGAATTCACGGCCTGCCGAGTCCCGATGTTTCCGGAGATCGTCGGCAGCTTCGAGATATAAGCGACGGGCTGATCCCAGTTGCTTATTCAATTCTTCGGCCATGAATTCAGCCGTCTCTATTCCCTTGAGCCGTTCCTCCGACACGCGGCAGTGTTCGAGGACAGCCTCCACCGAGCCGCCGTATTTTCGCTTTAGTCGGAGGATCTCGGCAAGCCGGTGTTCGATCTCATCGAGCCGTTCGGGCGAGAATTCGAGCCGTGAACGGAAATCGCGCAGCGCAAACGCCAGGTCCTCGACGACCGCCCGTACCGATGCGATGCCATCCTCGTATTCTGCAAAGCTCGTCTCATAATCGGCCAGTTCGACGATCTTCCGCCGGGCCTTCTCGAGCGTCGTCGCGGTCGAGGCCGGGTCGTCATACAGAAGCGAAAAGGCTTCATCGCTAAGGTTTGTGAGCTTTTCGACGTTATTCAATCGTCGTTTTTCTTCTTCGAGCTCGACGTCCTCATTCGGCTTAAGACCGGCGGATCTGATCTCGGAGACCTGAAAACCTAGAATATCTAGCAGTTGAAGCTTTTCGGCCGAATCCTTCTCGACGGAGGCAAGTTCCGACCGTACCTTAGCCCACTCGTCGAACGCCTCAGCGGTCCGTACCTTTTCAGCCTCCACGCCAGCAAACTCATCCAGCATCCAGATATGCGTATCTACGTTGTAGAGCGAAGTCTGTTCGCCTTGGCCGTAAATATCGACTAGGAATGTACCTATCCGCTTAAGAAATCCCTGCGTGGCCAACTGGCCATTCACAAATACACGGTTCTTGCCGGTTGTGGACAACTCGCGCCGAACGATGAGGTCGCCTCCATCCGCTTCGATCCCGCTTTCCTCCAATATCGAATTGAGCGGGCCGCTGCGATCGACCGAGAACAGCCCCTCGATCGTCGCAGTTGCTTCTCCGTCCTTGATCAGTTCGCTGCTGACGCGTTCGCCGGTCAGGGCGCCGAGGCTGTCGACAATAATGGATTTCCCGGAACCGGTCTCGCCCGTCAGAAGATTCAACCCATCGCCGAATTCGATCGATAACTCGTCGATCAGCGCGATGTTCTTGATCTTAAGGAGCGTAAGCACAGAGGTATATTGAGTTTATTTCTTTAAGACAAGATTCTCGCCCTTGGTCCATTTGCCGGCTGAGAAGATCGCGTCCGGCGGAAACTGCTTCTCGAGATCGGTCGCGGCCCAGTCGATGTTGCGTTCCCGTTTATAGAAGAACAGGTCGGCGATCTCACCCGCCTTCGTACGACCGAATCGCTGAATTACGTTGAACCCCTTGACGTCGAATTCTTCGAGGCCTGTGACCGCGCCGATATTACCAACATTCCGGATCTTGACCGACGGGACCAGGCTGGCGCGCCGTCTTTCAGAAAAAGCAGAAATATCACCTGGTTTGATCACCGCCGGCGCAGTAGGTGTGGCCGGCTCGACTATGTTCGCGCCGCGAAAGACATAGTGGATGAGTCTGCCTGATCCATTCTCGGGCAAGTTAACGTAGATCTTGGGATCGTAGGTCTTTTCAGAGCCGGTGGCGATCGAGTGAAATGCGGTCAGATATGCGACAAAATTCATCTTGACCAGATACATCTCGTCCCTGCCGTGCAGAGCGCCGGTCTCGATCAGTATCGTCGGCGTTCCCCACGCCGAGAAGTTGTCGCCAAAGGCGGTTGGCGTCCACTCATCGCTATATCGACCGATATGTCCAGGAATGAATTTCTGCAAGGCCGCGGCCATTCCGGAAGCGATCCGCTGGTTACGCTCCTGTCCGGCATCGAGGGTCTTGGCTTCGTCGCCGAAGACGACCAGCAGGGAGATCGCTGCTTGCTGCGGGAGATTGCCGGCGGTTGTCAGCGCCTGCTGATTATGAAGATTGAAGCCAATGTTCGGGCTCCAGTCGTCACGAAGCTGTTTGAGCAGCCTTGCTTCCGGAGTTTTGAGATCGACAGCATCACGATTGATGTCGATACCCTGCAGATTGCGGCGCTGGTATAGTTCCGCTCCATCGGGGTTTAGCATCGGAACTGCCCGGATGGTCATCGTCTCGCCGATCTTCTTGACCCAATCCCTGTCGCTATTCTTTTTGAGGAATGCGAACATATCGACGAGGGCCGGTGTCGCAGTCGGCTCATCTCCGTGCATCTGCGACCACATAAATACCTTCAGCGGGCCCGTTCCCCACTCGACCTGATAGATCTCGCGATTTGCGTTTGAAAGGCCGACCTGAGCGACCTTAAGGCCTAGCTTCTTCAACTGATCGAGATACTTTTTGAGATCGGCGTGTCGAGTGTCCGAAGGAAAAGCGGTCGAAACATGATCGTCATCCCAAGCGGCCGCAAGCTTTTCCGGCGTTTGCGCAAAGACATTCATAAGAGACACTACCGCAATCAGGATAACGAAAAATAACCGCCGCATACTTCTAAGATAAACTGTTCGTTCGACTTGCATCAACGGGAACTAGATGAATTGTTCGCTCAGGACTTTGCCATAAAGTTCGACCGTTGCATCTACCATTGCTGACAGGCCGTAGTTTTGCCGGGCGTTCAACTGCTGGGCATTGGCTAGCCTTTCGCGCTCGGATGGGGCCTCGAGGAACCAGACAATTTTCTCAGCCAGCTTGATCGGATCACGGATAGGGACCAGTGCACCGGTGCCAGTTATCAAATGTTTCGCTCCATCGGTCTCGGTCGCTATCACCGGCGTTCCCAATGCCATCGCATCAAGCATCGCGAGGCCGAAACTCTCTGAGTGAGAGGGCGAAACAAAGAGGTCTGCGGCGGCCATCAGAGGTCGAATGTCGTCCAACCAGTCAAGCCATGTGAAACTCGTCTCGATGCCAAAAACCCTGACCAGCCGTTTCAGCTCGCGACGAAAACGCTGATCAAGCGAGTTGTCCTTACCGGCGATAACGAAATGGGCTGCGGCCATTTTTTTTATGACCTCGTTAGCGGCCAAGACAAGGTCGCGCTGGCCCTTGAGCGGGATCAACTCGCCCAATGTAACGACCAGCGGAGCTTCCGGCGGAATGCCGTGAAACGCCCGGAAGTCCGCCGCCACTGCCCGTGCATCATTCGCGGCGTCGGAAAAGGCGATCCCATTCGCGATCGTATGCACCTTCGGCGGTTGAAAGATCTTCAAGAGCTGCTTGCTGACGGCCGGTGAAACGCCGATCACGGCGCTCACGTTGGTCAACGCAAATCGGTGGAACGGCTTCATTGGGAAAACGACATGGCGAGTGAGGATCAGTTTTGCTGATCGGGCTGTTCTGACTGCGACGCTCGCAGCAAGATAGTCGCGGGCGACGTGAGCATGGACTATATCGATCTTATGCTGATCGATAAATCGTCCAATACGCTTTGCGCTGAACATCCCGAACGAATTTCTGATCGAGACATAAAGAAAATTTTCCGGTGGGAGAAAATCCAGTCGGTCCTGCCATTCATTCGTCGGCCTCAGGGCCACGAAGACCTCATGCCCTCGGGCGGTCAATTCGCGACAGAGATCTACGAAATGGCGTTCGCCGCCGCCAAATGTTTTTGCCGATGAGATCTGAAGGATTCGCACCGGGTAGATTTTCGTTCTTCCGGGTTTGCGGGTCAAACTTCGAAGCGAGCGGAGAGAGCAAATTGGTGAGCGCTGCGGAGCTGCAAAAAAAGGGCACGCTCCGTAAAAGCGTGCCCGCAAAGACGTTTCCCTAAAAAGAAGAAAACGGAATAGCCTAGCTGCTAACTAATTGAATATGTATTTGACACCAAACTGCACGCGATAAACGTCATTTATCGTCGGCACACGTTGGAAGCTGTTTGCCGGAAGCAGCGAGCTGCCAATTGTCCGCAAACAGTAGGCCGCTGCTGTTGTCACAGCGGGACCTACACGACAGGTTGCCGTACTACTCGAGCTGGTCGTCAAGAGCGGCTGCGCCGCGACGGTAGACCAACCACTTCCCCATTTGTCATTGAGGAGATTGGTGAAGTTAAGCACGTCGGCTCGAAGTTGGAACTTATGTTCTTGTCCGCCCAATTTGAACTTTACGTCTTGAGACAAGGCGAAGTCCATCCTGTGAACCCAGGGCAGGAACGCAGCTCCACGAACCGCATATCCACCCCTATTCTTGGAAAGGTATGGATCCTGGTTGATAAAGGCATCCCAGGCGGCTGCCTGTTGAGCTGGTGTAAATCTGACCACGCCGGCAGACGTCGTAATGTTGCCAAAGTTCATCTCGGACTGATCTCGCGGAATGTAGATCAGGTCGTTATTCGAACCACTGTCGCCGTTAAGATCGCCGCTAAAGGCATAACTGTAGTTACCCTGGATCCTTGACTCCCAAAACGCCGAAACCGTAGTCGACCCAAACTTGAACCAGTCGAGATAGTAAGACGACGCAACGAAGACGCGATGCTTCGCTGAGGCACTGTTGAAGCCAAGCCCAACTACGTTCGGATTCCCGGCGATCTGGTTGTTCTGCCAGGTTCCGGTTGCGATCGAGCCGGGATCGACTGTGTTCTTACCGATACCATAGCTATAAGCCCCTTTGAAATAGAGCCCTTTCGATACGGTCTTCTCAAGTGTCGCCGCAATGTTATAAGCCTTACCGATGTTCTGATTCTTAAGAACGATCGCCGTGGTCACGGCACAGTTTATACGGTTCGCTTCATTGCCGGTGAACAAAGATCCTGTCGTCGGACACTTGTCGACGAACCATCGCGGGCGAGTGTCGGCCCCGGTAAAGTTTCCGTCTGGCGCAGGAAGGTTATCATTCGTGTAGTAGATGCCGTTGACGTCTTTCGAATACAAGAACTCCGCCCCCGCGATGAGGCCGAAGAAAGGAAGCTTGTAGTCGACGCCGACCGTCGAGCGCCAAAGTTGAGGGAACTTGAAGCCCGGGTCAGTGAGCTCAAGATTGAAAGTCGCTGCCGGTGCCCCGGTTACCGAGGCCGGCTTGTAACGATCCGGGTTCGGATTGAACGGTCTCGACGTAGTATTACTGATACTCTCGAAACCGGTCAGAACACCATTGTTGCCAACCTGATTCGAGATCCATACGTAAGCCGGACGGCCCGAGAAAAGTCCTGATCCTCCACGAACCTGCAACCTTTCGGACGGATGCCAGTTGAAACCGACGCGCGGCGACCAGTTGACATTCGCATCCGGGAGCTTCTCGGTCTGATATTTAACTGACGTACCATTCTCATCACGGAATGTCATCGCATTTGATACCGCATTGGTGAAGCCTGTAGGTGCGAAGAACGGTACATCCGCGCGGATGCCGAAGGTCAAAGAGAAGCTGTCAGCCATTCGCCAGACGTCCTGACCATAAAATCCGAAATAATTTACCTTAAGCGGCTGGATCGGTTTCTCGAGGCCCGGAATATTCGAATATCTGACCTGGAATGTTCGGAGAGTAATTGGCGAAGTTGTCCTGTTCGGATTAGCAAGATAGCCATTTGCATCCGTGTAAAAATCGGCCAGCGAATTGTAGACGTATGCACTCTGTTTGCCCGGGAAGAACACGTTTTCCGAGCGATATCGCTCGTAACTTAAGCCGCCTGTAAGCGTGTGTCGCCCGGCATAGTAGGTAAGGTTCTCTTGCAACTGGAATGAGTTGTATCGCAACTCGTTATTCGGGGTGAACGGCTCTGCCCCGAATGACGTATACACTGTTCCCGAGTTGAGAACGTCGACGAAGGGGAACAATGTTCCGACATCGCCGCGGCTTTCATCCTGTTCGGTGTAGCCAACCAAGAGGCTATGTGAGAGCTTGTTATTCCACACAGCGGTCCATTCGCCAACGAACGACCGAATATTCTCAAGGATCGAATAGTTCGATCTTGCGAAGTTCAGGCCATCCAGGCCGCTGTTCGCCGGTGCACGTCTGTTACCGAAGCCAAGCGAGGACGAATTCGACACCAGCACATCGCTGCTTGAGTCGAGTCGCATATATCGGACCGTTAGGTGATTGGTATCATTCAGGTTGAAATCGGTCCTCATCAGATATTTCTTGCCGGGTACGGTGAAGTTGTACCCCTGATATGGGCCGGTGTCATATCCAAAGTTCGTTTTGAGGAAGCTGCTTAGGCCATCGAGATCCGATGACAGCACTCTCGTGACCGATCCTGTACGACAACCTGTACCAGTTGCATTAGGACACGCCGAGAACGTAGTTCCCGGTTGAGTAAGGTTCTCATTCTCGTAGTTGAAGAAAAAGAACATCTTGTCTTTGCCCGAGGTGAACGGGTTTCCGCTGCCTTCGCCAAATTTCAGAAACGGCAACGGACCGCCGAAAGTTCCGCCCCACGTACGGAACTCGAAGTCACCCGGATTAAAGGAGTTGCCGATGGCTTTCTTGCCGACAAGGCCCGGCGTTCGCCACAGACGGTAGATCGACCCGGCGTACTTATTCGTTCCCGCCTTTGTCACGACGTTGACCTCGGCTCCGACGAAGTTTCCGTGACGAACATCATAGGGGGCGACAGCGACCTGAAATTCTTCGACCGCAGCCAGCGATATCGGAGAAACCGAAGTGCGTTCGCCCGGCGCACCGGCGAGGCCGAATGAGTTGTTGAACGACGATCCGTCAACCGTGATGTTATTGAGACGGTTGTCCTGTCCGGCAAAAGTTCCGCTGCCGCCATACTGCGGAGTCAAGCGGGAGAAGTCGGTAAGTTGCCGGCCGATCGTAGGCAATGTCGAAATGACACCACCAGTTACATTAGTGCCGGTGCCCGTTCGCACCTCACTGAATGCAGCGTCGGCAGTTACGGTAACTTCCGCACTGGCACCCGAGACTGCAAGGCTCACGTCAGTGATTGTCGTGGTCGCAACACTGGTATTGATACCGTCGAGCTTTTTCTCGGCAAAACCTGTGGCCGTGACCGTAATAGTGTACGGCCCTCCGACTCGCAAACCCGGAAGCGTGTAGCGGCCGTCGCCATTGGTGACCGTCGAGTATTTGGTACCTGACGGCTGATGGATAGCAGTTACGCCAGCTCCCGCAACAACCGCGCCGGATTGATCTGTCACTACGCCCGCGATCTCGGAAGTGGTCTGGGCGGCGGCAGAGATCGAAAAGATGACGGCACACATCAGGCCGAGCATCGTTCGCATAATATTTTTGTTCGTCATTGTCTTTTTTGACCTCGTCAAATTTTGTCTACTAGATCGAATTGATCAAACAACTTCCGCCGGAATGGCGGATATTATCTTTGTTTTTGGAATTTTATATTGATTTTTGGATAAGTCACAGCCCGCTTGACCAAGAGTAACCTGAAGATACTGACCGATGCGACGAAATAATCGCTGTAAACTATTGCGAAATAGGGACTAAGCCGTCGCGCGCGAGCTTCCCTCGAAATCTTAAAACTAACAATTCAAAATTCTTCACGCAATTTGAGTTCCGCTGTGACATTGATCTTCAGAGCTAAACCAAGTCCAAATCTCCGATAATAAGGCCCCGAGGTTAAATCGGCGTGAACCGGCGAAAAATTTCGCGTGAACTCGACGAATGGCAGATCACGTTCAATTTGAAACCTGGCTCCCAGAATTTTTTTAGGCCGCCGCCGTATTAGGTCTTGAATTTTGTAGCCTTTTTGGTTACAAAATATAACCGTTGAGTTTGACAAATGGCCAAAACGCAGTAAAAATGGTCGTTTCGCAGTTTTGCGGAAACTTGACTTTTTTGTAAATATAGACTACGTTAGTTTCGCGTTGGGCATCTCTTAGCGATCTGGGCTGCAAAACGCATATATATCAAGAGAATGGATAAAGGGGAATTAATGGCACAGGTAGAATACGCTACTTCATCATACAAAACGCCATTGCATCATCGCATTATTGCAAGCATGCCCATCAAGGCAAGCTGGGTCGATTCGACGAGTGGAGAAACCATTAATGTGGAGGGGTTGACGGAGAATGTTGGCGAGACCAGCGCCCTCGTCAATCTCGAAACGCTTCCGCCTGTCGGCAGCGAGGTTCGTCTTCGCATCCTTGAGGAGAACAAGACGATCATCGAGGTCCTGACGCAGGTCATCCGCGTCGAACGCGATCCCAGCAAGCCAATGGCCGCACTTTCCGTGATGGACAACATCAAAAAATGGAAAAATACGGCTATGACGGCTGCCCAAAAATGGGTAACGAGGCACTGGCAGCTCAACTACGAAGAAGAATGGGTTAACTAGCCCGAATTTCAATTCGTTATCATACCGGGCGGGATATCTCATTTGAGTTTCCCGCCCTTTCACTTTGTAACCGCCGTGACAACGATTCTTTTCCCGCCAGCATCTGTCATTAGAATGAAGGCCCTTGTTCTAACCATCATTATTTTGTTTTTAGCGCGGGTCGGAATAGCTCAGATCGCGCCGCTTACGCAGGCTGAGTATGTGAAGATGCTGTACTCGCTGCAGGCGGCCCCGGGACGAAAGGCCGAGGTGATCGAGGCTCTCAGGAAACGCGGAATCGATTTTGTGGTAACGGACGGCGTGCGCAGCTTGACCAGGACGAAAGGCGCCAATGACGATGAGCTAAAACGGGCCCTCGAGGAGGCAGAACGAAGGCGCCAGAATCCGGAATCGACAAAACTTCCGAGTTCGGCGGAATCTCTGGCGCTGATCGAAAGTGCACGCAGCAAAACCCTCGAAGCAGTCGATGAAATGCCGGATTTTGTCGTTAAGCAGCAGATCCAGCGTTCAGCTGCCTACGCCGGTACCAATAACTTTCGCAACCTCGACCGTCTGGTTGTCGCAGTTAGCTACAAGTCGAGCGGCGACGAGAGTTATCGGGTACTGTCGGTAAATGGATTGCTGCAAAATGCATCTGAGTCCCGAGGGTCGTATGAGAGCGTCGGAGGGACTAGTTCGACCGGAGAATTCGTCACGATGCTTGCAACGATCTTCAAGCCGGAAAGCCGAACACGATTTGAGATCGTCCAGACCGATATCCTCAGGGGCTACAGCACCTTCGTGTATGAGTTTGCGCTTGAAAAGGATAGGGCAAGGCAGTTGATCACGGCTGTAGGGTCGTCGGCCTCATCCGCAACCTCCACTATCACGGGTATAAAAGGACGGATATGGATCGATCGTAAGAGCGGACGCGTGCTCCGTGTCGAGAGCGAAGCGACAGAAATACCCGCAAGTTTCCCGGTACGAACCGCCAAACGGAGCATCGATTACGATTGGGTCAAGATCGCCGACCAGTTCTATCTGCTCCCGTCGCTGTCGGACGTAAGGCTGACCATGAGCGAGCGAGCTAAGCTATACGAGACGCGTAATCTGATCCGCTTTCGCGAATACCAAAAATATGGTTCCGAGGTACGTGTCCTTGATGACGACGATAAGCCCGAGCCGGAAACGCCGATAAAACCGTAACCAGGATCGAGTTTCAATGAGACTGATCGCTTTCGTCCTTTAGGGCGTGCCTAATGCCTTCTTTGTCATTCCACCGAACTAGCGTAAACTAATAAATTAGTCTGGAATACGGGAGTACATTCAAAAAGGTGATAGCAGAACTTGATAAACTGATAGAGTTACAGAAGACAGATACGAATCTAAGAAAACTGAAGAAATCCATAGAAACCGCAACTGAGAGGCGTGCCGCGATCGAACAAGAGTTTGAACAGCACGCCTCTTCTATTCGCGAGATACAGGGCCGCCGCGAATCGCTGAATTCGAATCGGGCCGACCTCGAAGCCAAGATAGCCGATAACAAGAAGTATCTCGAGCGCGCGGATAGGAACCTGAAACACGCACAGAACCAGAAGGAATACGAGACCGCGATGCGCGAAACGGACGCGCTTCAGAAGCAGATCGTGTCGTTTGAGACGCAGATCGTCGAGATAATGGACGAATTCGAGGCCGTTGAAAAAGAGCTCGAAGAGCGGGCTGAAGAGATCGCATCGCTCGACGGCAAACGAGACGCCGCCCTCGGCGAGTTTGACTCGGCTTTGAGCGGCGAAAAAGAGGAATTTGCATCGGAAACAGCCCACCGCGCCGAGGCATTTGCGACGCTGCCCGCACGATTGGCGTCGATCTATGACCGTCTCGCACAGCGAAGCCGCGATGGTATTGCCGTGGCCGAGGTCGTGAACGGCTCGTGCACAGCGTGCTTCATGCAGCTTCGTCCGCAGGTTCAACTCAACGTCAAGAAAGGCGACGAGATCATCACATGTGAGAGCTGCACGAGAATTCTATATATCGCTCCCAAAGAAGTTGAGGCATACGCGTAAGGTGACCGCAAGGGCAGGTTACCCCATTAGAACCTGCTACACGAACGCAAAGTCGAACTGCGCCTGATGGATCGCGCGGTCCGACGTTAGATCGATGTGCCCGAGATAGGCTTCGATCTCTTCGAGGACCTCGCGTTCCGTGCTTCGGAAGGCATTGGCGATCTCGGGGTGGACACGGAGCGTTGTATGACGCACGTCCTCCACCTGTTTCGAGAGCCTTCGAGCCTCGGCCAGCACTTCGTAGCAGACGGTCGTTGGCGATTTGATCCAGCCGGCACCCTCACAGTAACTGCACGGAGAGCACATGGTGCGTTCGAGCGACTGTTTGACGCGTTTGCGGGTCATGATGATCAGTCCGAAGTCATTGAAGGAGAGAACTTTGGTGGGCGATCGGTCGTTTACCAGCGCTTCCTGCAGTGCCTGAGAAACCTTATGCCGGTTGCGCCGGTCTTCCATATCGATCAGGTCGAGAACGATGATGCCGCCGAGGTCGCGCAGGCGTATCTGGCGGGCGATCTCCTCGACCGCCTCCAAGTTTGTCTTCGTGATCGTGTCCTCGAGCCGGGCATTTCCCTTGCCGACGAACTTCCCAGTATTGACATCTATAGAGACGAGAGCCTCGGTCTGATTAATGACCAGATAACCGCCCGATTTCAGCCAAACTCGCGGCTTGAGGGCCTTGTCGATCTCCTCCTGAACGCCGTAATAATCCAGGATCGGTTCGTCGCGCGTGTAGAGCTTGATCCGGTTGACCATTCGCGGTTGGATCAAGTTGATGAACTCGACGGTCCGCAGATATTCTTCTTCGCTGTCAACGCGGATCGCTACGAAGTCATCGGAAAGCTGGTCACGCAGGATCCGCTGAACGAGGTCGAGGTCCTGATGGATGAGTGCAGGCGACCTCCGTTTTTCCGAGCCTTTCTTCGACTCAGCCCACATTTTGGCGAGATACTTTGCGTCGTTGCGAAGGTCTTCCTCGGCGACACCTATCCCCGCGGTGCGTACGATAAAGCCGCCGCCCGGAATGTCGGCGTCCTGACGGATCCTTTGGATCAGGCCGCGAAGGCGGCTACGTTCCCCGGCGGATTCGATCTTGCGGGAAACGCCTAGATGTTCGATCGTCGGCATATACACCAGGTATCGGCCGGGAAGGGCGATATGTGATGTGATCCGGGCTCCCTTTTTCGCGATCGGTTCCTTGGCGATCTGAACCAGTATTTCCTGGCCTTCGCGCAGAAGGTCGGAGATCGTCGGCTGCTGCGGTCTCGGTCCGCGGTCGCCGCGGTCTGAACGTCTTCCATCACCATTCTGGCGGTCACCGTTCTGACGATCTCCGGCCGAACGCTCACGGTCGCGTCCTTTTCCGCGCCGGTTCCGATCGCGTTCACGTCCGCGCGGACGTTCGTCAGCTGACTGAGGTTCATCGGGATCCGGACCGGCTTCGTCCTCCAGTGGGTCGCTCTCTGAGGTTTCCGGGGCAATGGCCGCAATTTCATCCGACTGAACATCATCTTCCCGGCCAATATCTTCGCCTTCGTCGGTTTCCTCAAATATCTCATCGGCCTTCAGCTTACCGCCCCGGCGGCGTCCGCGTCCGCCCCGACGAACCGCCATTTCAGCGGTTTCATCCGCAGCCTTTTCGCTAGCTTCGGCATCTTCAAGCGGTTCTTCCTTGGTTTTTTTCTTAGAGGTCTTCGAGAACTTGCCCTTTGCAGGAGCCCGCTTCCCGGCGGGCTTCTTTTTCGGAGCCTCTTCTTCAGAGGCATCCGCGGCCTTGGCCTTTCTCCGCGTCTTTTTCACCGGTGCAGGTGCGGGGACTTCGTCGTCGTCCGCGACGCGTTCTAATCCACCGGTTTCGCCGCCAACCTCGCCCAGCAATGATCCGACAGCCGCTTCAGCCGTACTCTCCATATCAAATTCGACGGCGCGAACACGATCTACGATCGCTTCCTGAACGTATGCGTCCTTGAACATTTCGCCTGTTTCGGCGTCGTCGCTGATACGCTCGAAACCCGAATTGTCGAAATCTATCTCGATCACTGGTTCCGGATCAGGTACGGCGACAGGTTCCGCAGCGGGATCGGTCTCTTTCGCCTGCCTCCCACGACCGCGTCCACGCTTTGGCTTGTCGGTGGTTTCGTCTGCTGGCGGCAAAACCAGGTCGATCGCGGTTTCAGCAGGAGCTTCGCCGGTCTCCTCAGTAACTACTGAAACATCCGCAAGCGGCTCAGCAAGTTCCTGCGTCGAGTCCATTTGCTTCTCGCGCTCCATCCTCGAACGTTCGATCTGCTCGTTGGCTTCGCGTTTGGCGTCTTCCTGGGAGCCCTTTTTGTTCATAACTATACGTTCGATCTCTTCGTCTTCATCAAAGAAGTCAGAGACATAGAGAAACGCATCCCGTTCGAGTCCAATATCTACGAAAGCGGACTGCATGCCGGGCAGAACCCGCATAACACGGCCTTTATAGACGTTGCCAACAACGCCTGAATTTTCTTCACCGCGCTCAATGTAAAATTCTGTAACCTTGCCATTATCGAGAATGGCGATCTTCTTTTCGCGTCCATTGACGCTGACTATCATTTCTTTTGCCATACAAAAGGATCCTTATTTTAGATTCGGTCGGATGCCGGTCTAAGAGTTTGGGAACGCGGGTAAGAAGGTGGATCTGAAACGTGCTAAAGCCGCGTCACAGCAAGAGGCAACGCGCGCTTTTTGGTCGTATAGCTTGGTTTTGGAGGTGTGCCCCAAATGGACAAGTATTGAATTGAATTCACGCGTGGAAACTCTTCTACAAAGCGTCGCAAACGCGCCCGCTTTGCTTAAACCGGGGAGCACCTATCGTCTGTCGATGATCGTGCTCAGACCCGCTTATTTTCAAATCCCGAAGGGCCCATGACCCTTTCAAAAATCTTCTAACCGCTTGCTCTCTAACGCCGGGGTTTCAACTCCCCTCGCGGCAAACTGCCTAAAGTATATAGAAAACCATCGGTTTAGTAAACAGAAAATGTAAAGCCGCATCCCAATATTCCCAGTGCGGGTAACGTATTAGTTATCGCTGAGGGGAAAATTGTGTTTTCTGCGCAAACTAAAGTAACTTAATCAAGAGTCGGGCTCAACATTCCCTTATGATCGTTTCGCTGATATTGATCGCCCTCGTCGCCGCGGGCGGAGCCTCGCTGACGTACCTGGTTACGAACGACAAGCCTTTGCTCTGGCGATTGTCCGCAGGGACCATCATCGGATCGTCTGTCTTGGGCGTTTGTTCCTTTCTCACGGCATCTCTGGCAGGGTTCAATCCAGTGGTCGTCCTCGCGGCGCTCGCCCTGACGATCTCGCCGCTCGGGTTGTTGAAACGACCGGATATTCGCAAGATTTTCCAGCGGGATTGGCAGAAGGCGAAGGGGACACTTCAGGGAGCGAATATGAAGAAGCTGAAGCGGTTTGCCTACTATGGCGGCTTCTTCCTGCTATTTTTGCTGTTCTTCGATAAGACGATGTTCCTGCTCAATGGAGCGATCCATACGGGCGGCTCGCAGAATCTAGGTGACCTGCCCTACCATCTGGGAACGATCTTCGCGTTCACAGAGGCGAACAACTTTCCTGTAATAAATCCATCGTGGGCCGGCGCAAAATATACCTATCCATTCGTCGCTGACTTGCTCAGTGCGTGTTTCGTAAAATTGGGTGCGGATGTCATATCAGCGATGTTCGTTCAGAATGTCGCTTGGGCATTTTCTTTATTCGTGATCCTTGAGAAGTTTGCCGCGAAACTGACCGGCAACAAACTCGCGGGACGCATCGCGCCGGTGCTGCTTTTTCTCAGCGGCGGCCTGGGCTTCCTCTGGATGAATGAGGATCTGACAGCTTCCGGAAAAGGGTTGTACGACTTCTTGATGGCCCTGCCGCGGGATTACACGATAAATGATAAATATCGCTGGGGAAATTCGCTGGTCGTTTTGTTCATGACACAGCGAAGCCTGCTTTTGGGGATGCCGCTTTCTTTACTTGTACTCGGGTTCCTTTGGCAGGTTTTCGCCGGTGGGGACAAACCCGCCGATGCCGTTGGAAAACCGCGCTTTTCTTTCTCGTCGCTCGAGCCTACTCTAAAGCTCGCGTTCCTTGTCGGGCTGCTTGCCGGCACACTGCCGCTTGTGCATATGCACAGCCTCGTGGTGCTATTCGTCGTGACCGCTTTTCTCTTCGCGATGCGATCGTCGAGGTGGATGGAGTGGATCGCTTTCGGACTGGGAACCGCCGCGATAGCGATTCCTGAACTGGTTTGGCTTATGACCGGAACGGCAACCGAATCGACGAAATTCTTTGAGTGGTTCTTTGGCTGGGATAAGCGTGAAGCCGGGTTCATTTGGTTTTGGTTCACAAATACCGGGCTCGTGATCCCGCTTCTAGCGGTCGGGATGTGGGTATATCTGACGCATGGAAAGGATCCCAAGGATGCGAGCGCCGGCCGGCATGATCTTCTCTTCTTTTATATTCCGTTCGCGTTCCTGTTCATAATCTCGAACTCCGCCAAGCTTGCGCCGTGGGAATGGGACAATATCAAGATCCTCATCTACTGGTTCGCGGGTACGCTCCCATTCGTTGCACTCGCGATCGCTTGGGCGTGGGAGAAGAACAGGCCGTTGAAGACAGTCTCAGCAGTATGTTTGGCGGTATTGATAACTTCTGGTTCGCTGGACGTTTGGCGTACCGTTTCGGGGCACATCAAATACAATGTTTTCGACGCCGATGCCGTTAAGGTCGCCGAGCAGTTAAAGCAGAAGACCGACCCGAAGGCGGTATTTCTAAATGCACCTACTTATAATTCACCGGTTGTGCTCACGGGGCGCCAGTCTGTGATGCGATATAGCGGGCATCTCGCATCGCACGGGATCAACTACTTCGAACGCGAAAATGAAGTGCGACAGATCTACAGCGGAGGCGCTGTCGCTGAGCTTCTGCTGAACAAATATAATGTAGATTATGTTATGTTCTCGCCCGAAGAGCGTAATACCCTGAAAGCGAATGAGGATTATTTCAAGAAATTCCCCATCGTCGCTGAATCTGGACAGTATCGCGTTTACAAAGTGAAATAGCGTTTGCAAAATGGCAAAGAAAAAAAAGAGTAAAGCGCCCGAGCCGGTCGCGGTTGCGGAAGCTGATGACGACGGCGTTGCCGAAGGGACAGTTGATCTAGATCCTGTGGTTGCGCCGTCCTCACCAAAGGAACGAGACAGTGTGTGGCTCGGTTGTTCCGCCGCAATTGTCGCAGTGTCGGCTTTTCTAAGGTTCTTTCAGCTTGGGCTCAAGCCTTTTCATCACGATGAGGGCGTAAACGGTTTCTTCCTCACTACGCTCTTTAAGGATGGTATTTACAAATACGATCCTTCAAATTACCACGGGCCAACGCTCTATTATATCTCCGTCGCATTCGCAAAGGTGTTCGGCCTCGAGACCGTGCCGGTTCGTGTCAGTATGGCGATCTTCGGCGTATTGATGGTCGTTCTGGCCTTGTATCTGAAACGATACATTGGGCGTGTCGGTGCGCTGGTGGCGGCTCTTTTCCTGGCTCTTTCGCCTGGAATGGTCTTTATCTCGCGGTATTTCATACACGAGATCTTTTTCGTGTTCCTCAGTCTTGGGATCGCACTCTCCATTCTTCTTTTCATCGAAAAACGCCGGGCGGGGCCAGGTGCCGTAGCTTGGATGGCGGTATTGTTGTTTACGGCGGTGTCACCATTTGCCCTGCGTTTTGCGGGGTTTATTGGGGGCGACAATGCTGGTGCCCTTCTAGTGTCGCGGATCGCGTTCTTTTTGGGTGCTGCCGGTCTCGTCTATTACCTCATCCAGCAGTTGCTGACGTGGGACGACGGCAGGCCGATGTATCTGATCCTGGCTTCGGCGTGTGTCGCGCTTCTCTTTGCAACCAAGGAAACTGCGTTCATTACGCTTGGAACCATGCTGATCGCCTGCCTCAGCGTTTGGGTCTGGAAGCAGATCCGTGACAATCCGGCGTTTCAGCGAAATTGGTTCGGGATCATCATGGGCGTGCATGGTTTCATCGCCGCGGTGCTTCTATTTAATGGCGATCGGTTGTCGGATGCGAGTAAGTTTTTTTCAAATTCGTTCTTCCCGACAAACAAGCCTGCCGAGAGTTTTGTTTTCTACGGGATACTTTTCCTTTTGATCGGGGCGCTCGCGGCATGGGCAATATTTCTTTCTGATCTGCGTCAAGAAAATGTCTCGGATCTAGCGGAGCCGGTCGAGCTCACCTGGACGGCATTCCGAAAGGCTATGGGTGACCGCACGGAGATCATTGCGATCACGGCCGGCGTCGTTACGGCGTTTCTTTATATCAGCGTGCTCTTCTTTTCCTCGTTCTTTACATTTGCTGAAGGTGTTCCGCGTGCCATCGAGGCATACGCGATATGGACCAAGACGGGAAACAAGGACCATACGCAGAACGGCTTCTTTGGCTATCTAAAATGGGGAATGCGGATCGAGGCACCGATCATGGTGCTTTCGGTTCTTGGCGGGCTGATCGCTTTGATGAAAGGGAAGCACCGGTTCGCGATGTACACGGGTTTTTGGGCTCTGGGACTTCTGTTAGCATATTCGATCATTCCATATAA
This sequence comes from Pyrinomonadaceae bacterium, assembly GCA_021463165.1. Lineage (GTDB taxonomy): Bacteria > Acidobacteriota > Blastocatellia > Pyrinomonadales > Pyrinomonadaceae > OLB17. The sequence continues at coordinate 81,670 of JAJTWY010000003.1, forward strand.
GACACCATGGCTTGCACTTAGTTTCCTGCTGCCAATGTGTCTGATCGCGGGTTACGGCATCGGGCAGATGTTCTCGTCACGGAGCCGGAACCAGAAGTTTGCGGCGATAGCACTTGGCGGGATCGGGGCGCTCGTGCTGGCATATCAGACCTATCAACTGAACTTTGTTCGGTACGATGACGAAGACATGCCCTATGTCTATGCACACACCCGTCGCGGGCTGCTCGACATGGTCTCCGAGATCGAACGCTATGCTGCAAAAAGCGGCAAAGGCGGCGACACGGTCATCGAGATCGTCTCGCCGGACTACTGGCCGCTAACCTGGTATCTTGCGCCGTATAAGGCGAACTTCCACGGCACCTTGATCGACTCCAATACGGCTGAAATGATCGTAGCGAAAAAGACCGATCAGGACATGGCGATGATCCAGAAGTATTCGAATCACTACAAATACGCCGGTGTATATCCATTGCGGCCTGGTGTGAACCTTGTACTCCTGGTGCGTAAGGATCTCGCCGACGAGAAAGACCAGGAGATCAATAAAGTGACCGAGTACAAACCGATCCCGGGTGTCACCAGTTAAGCCAAAGCTCCGAACACAACAAGCAGAGCACCGATGACAACATGCAGGACGTCGTCGGTGCGTGTCCATCTAAAGAGGCCTTTTGGCGCAAGGCCCAGAAGGCTCGCCGCGGCTTGGTATAGGTCGATGATGCCAAAGCCGATATTAAATGCCCGCCAGCCCGATTCATCACAAAAAATAAGGACAACCAGTCCGAGCACGCCGAACAGGATGTGGAAAATGTTGTAAGCGGGAGCGCAGCTGGTCAGACTCTTGTCAGCCGGGATCATAAAACCGAGAACACCGACCAAGATCAAAATGGGCGCGAAAATGGCAAGAACGTAGAAGTTCATCGTGTTTCGAACGACATCCTATCACAAGAATTTGGGAATTATTAGCGTGACCGAAAACCTTTTTGGGTCAGGCCCGTATAAAGACAGATATGAACCAAAGATCGATCAGAGTCGCCGGCTTCGCCCTGTTTCTTTCGGTTGTTGTCATGTTTAGTCATTATCACAAGGGGCTTGCCCAAACCCCTAAGCCCGTACTCGTTGCCCTTAACAAGAATGAAGCATCTATGTCGATCATCGAACCGACGACCATGAAGGTCATGGGAAAGGTGCCGACGGGTGACGGCCCGCACGAAGTTGTGCTCTCGCCCGATGGTAAAACGGCATACGTTGCTAATTATGGGGGCACGACACCTGGCAACTCGTTATCGATCATCGACGTGGTTACCGCGAAAGAGATCCGAAAGATCGATCTCTCGCCGTTGGTTCGACCGCACGGCATTCAACTGATCGGCGGGAAACTTTACTTTACCGCGGAGGCGAGCCGTGCGATCGCAAGATTCGATCCAGCGACAAACAAAGTCGATTGGTTTATGGGCAGCGGTCAGAACGGAACCCATATGATCGCCGGTACTGCCGACCAGAAGAGGTTCTATACGGCCAATATCGGTTCCAATTCGATCACTGCGTTCGAATTCGCAAATATTCCGCCGGCTCCAGGTTCGTCGAAGATAACCCATATTCCGGTTGGAAAACAGCCAGAGGCGATCGATCTTTCACCGGATGGTAGGGAGGTGTGGACCGGTCTCAACGCCGAAGGAATGGTCGAGATCGTTGACACCGCCGCTTACAAATCCGTTGCGAAGATCGACATCAAGGGCCGGCCGTACCGTGTTCGCTTTACGCCCGACGGCAAACAGGTCATCTGTACAATGATCGCCTCGAAAGAGATCCTGATCATGGAAGCAGCAACCAGAAAGGAAGTTAGAAGGATCAAGCTCGAAGGCGTGCCGCTCGGCGTTGCCTTTTCCCAAGATCGTAGGACGGCGTTTTTTACGGTTGTTCAACCGGATGAAGTGATCAAGGTAGATCTCGTTTCAGGCGAGGTAAAAGGCAGGGTCGGGGTAGGAAATGGCCCCGACGGGATAGCTTTAGCCGGCATGTAGACATTTTTCGGTAATAGGATCGCGCTCGTTTAAGGCGGTAATGTATGGCAACCCAAATAGTACTGCGATCAAACAGTCAAATGCGTGACTACCTCGAAACGCTACGCCGAGCTCTACGTGAGGTCCTAGATGAACTTGATGACCGGACTCGTATTACCCGAATGGATCCAGAGGGGATCGACTTTTACGAGACCGTTGCGCGATTTGAAGCAGACCTTATAACCTCGGCCCTCGAAGTGGCTGGGGGAAGACAAAACCATGCGGCCCGGCTTCTCAATATGCGGCGGAGCACGCTCAACGCGAAGATGAAAGCGCTGAATCTCAGGTAGAGGACTTACAAAACCATGAACAACTTATTTACGCGATCTATCCATTTTCTGATTGCTCTCACGATATTGACGTCCGGGTCGGGGGCTGCGTTTGCACAGACGAACGGCACAAAGCCGGCGGCGCGGTCTGCATCTTCCTTCGGAAATGTTGAGGCGATTTCCGCTAAACAGCTCAAGGAATACTTGACGTTTATCGCGTCAGACGAATTAGAGGGTCGGGATACACCTTCGCGTGGGCTCGACATCGCTGCCCTTTACATCGCACAACATTTGGCTAGTTGGGGTATCAAGCCCGGCGGTGACAACGGCAGCTATTTCCAGAAATTCCCTCTGAAACACTCAAAGATTGACCCAACGGTAACGCGAGTAACGCTCAGCGGTCAGGGCTTTGCTTATGGAACGGACTTTCTGAGTAGCTTTAATCCCGCCGAGATCGCCCCAACGAGTATGGTTTTTGTGGGAAACGGATGGGTCATCAGATCGAAGAACATCAATCCGTATCAGGGGATCGACATAAAAGACAAGATCGTTGTCGTCGTCAATGCCTTGCCGAAGGGCGTAACGTTTCAGGATCTGAAAGGCCCCGCAGGCGGCGACTGGTTCTCGCCGCCGCTCTATGCACAGCAGAATGGTGCAAAGGCCGTGCTTACGTTTTCTAATTTTTCGACCATGGCCAACTGGGACTCGATCCGCTATGGTCAGCAGGACAAGGGAGTTGTGGCCTACGGTAACCAAGCTTCGCCGATCACGATCCCGTCCATCACGATGTCGCCGAAGTTGATGGCCAACCTGTTTGCGGGTGAGAAGTTCACGGCGACGGCGCTCTTCAACAAGGTGGTTACGAATGACACGTTCGAGTCGTTTGAACTGAAGCCTGAAAAGAAGGTCGGTATTACCGTAGCGGTGAAGTCTGATACGGTCTACACCCAGAATGTCGTTGGTATTCTTGAGGGCTCGGATCCGGTTCTTAGAAACGAATATGTGGCCATTGGCGCCCATTACGATCATGTAGGGATGAACCCGCTCGCAAATGGTCCCGACAAGATCTGGAATGGGGCAGATGACGATGGCAGCGGCACAGTCGCTGTAATGAATATCGCCGAGGCATTTTCGAAAGGAGAGCAAAGACCGAAGCGCTCGATGCTCTTCATTTGGCACGCCGGTGAAGAAAAGGGCCTTTGGGGCAGCGACTATTTTACCAACAATCCGACCGTTCCGATCAATTCGATAATAACGGAACTCAATATCGACATGATTGGCCGATATCAGGCTCCCGGCGAAGAGAATCATCCGCAGAACAAACGCCTTCCAAAGCCGAACGAAGTCTTTACGATCGGTTCGAAGATGATGAGCACTGAGCTCGGCGAACTCAGCGATTCCGTCAACCGGTCGTTCTTAAATCTTAACTTCAATCTGACTTACGATGGGCCTGATCATCCGGACCAGTTCTTTTATCGCTCCGATCATTTTAACTATGCGAAGAAGGGAATCCCGATCATCTTCTATATGGATGGCGACCATGCCGACTATCATCAGCCTTCGGATTCGATAGAGAAGATCGATTTCACCTCAATGGAAAAGGTCGTCAAAACCATCTTTGCAACGGGATGGGCTCTGGCCAATAGAACAGTTCGTCCGAAGGTCGATAAACCGTTGCCGGCGTCGGTGTTAGGTAACTAGTGGTTATTGTGAATGTGATCTCAAGGTGAGATCGCTGCCATTCTCGCAATCTTTCGGCTTGTGCCAGTCACTGATCAAATGGAGACCAAGCAAGTATGAAAAGCCTATTTCTCTTTCTGTCGATAGTCATCCCGTTCAGCCTTGTCATTAGGGCTCAAACTGCCGCGTTTGTCGGCGTCAACGTGATCCCGATGGATCGCGAACGCTTGATGAAAAATCAGACGGTGATCGTAAGAAACGGGGTCATCATTCAGATAGGCGATGCGGCCAAGGTAAAGGCCCCAAAGGATGCGACCGTGGTTGACGGCAAGGGGAAATTCCTTCTTCCGGGCCTGGTCGACATGCACACTCATCTGCTATCGGATTCGGACGAATATGACGAGGCGATCGCTCCCGAGGAACTACGGGTAATGGTGGCTAACGGGGTGACGACCGTCCGGTTTATGATCGGCACTCCTGAGCTGCTGAAATACCGGGGGCGATCCGCGGCTGGTGAGATCGTCGCACCGACGATCTACGTTGCCAGTCCTCATATAACGGGTCGCGAGCAAGGAAACAATTTTGTCGTAACGACAGTCGAGGAAGGCCGCGAGGCTGTCAGAAGATCAAAAGCCGACGGATATGATTTTATCAAAGTTACGACCTTCATTCCGTCGCTCATCTACGAAGCGGTCGTCGATGAGGCAAAAAAGCTGGGGATTCGTGTTGTTGGCCATGCGGATGCCCGGTACGTCGGCGTTGAGCGGGCGTGGAAGGCGGGCCAGCAGATCGAGCATCTCGATGGCTATATGGAAATGCTGCTAAAACCCGAGGCTCCCATGAAACATTCGATCTCGGACATACTCATCTACGGCATCGACAACTGGAAGAGCCTTGACTATTTGGACGAATCGAGGATACCGGAGATCGCGAAGCGAACCGTCGAATCGAATGCATTTGTCGATCCGACCCACCATTTCATGAAGAACTCGTTCGGCCGGCTCCGCACGGAGGACGAGATGCGGGCCCAGCCCGATTTCAGGTTCTACCCGGCCAAGGTACAGGCCACGTGGTTCGACTTTTACAAGCGAAACAGAATGATCCGTGAAATTCCGCTCGAAAAGCGTGCGCGGTGGATCGCCCTTCGGGAAAAAATGATAAGGGCTATCTATGATGCGGGAGGTAAACTGATGACCGGTTCTGACACTCCCGAGTTTCTCTGGTTATACGGTTTTGGACTACATCATGAGTTGAAGGCGTTGAAGGATTCCGGCATTTCCAATTATGGCGTTTTGACCGCCGGGACCAGAAACCCGCATGAATTCCTGGGCTCGCTGAATAAGGCCGGAACGATCGAAAAGGGGAAACGAGCGGATCTGATACTGCTTAATGCAAATCCACTCGATAATATTGAGGCGACCAAGGATCGCTCAGGCGTGATGCTTAAGGGCAAATGGTACACACAAGCCGAACTCGATAGGTGGCTCGATGAGGCCGCGACGAAGATATCTGGATCGTATCATGAGCCGACGAAGGCTTCAGAATAACAAATACTATGAAAAATTGGATCTTATCGCTCGCACTGTTCACTGCACTTTGTGTTTCGGTCTTTGCCCAACAGGACGACAAGAAAGCCGTGCTCGGTGTCGTACAGAAGCTTTTTGATGAGATGGCTGCCGCCAATGCGGCTGGCATTTTGGCTACCGGAACCTCAGACAACCAACTCGTTGCTGTTCAGAAGGGACGAGACGGAAAGAACCGCATTTCGGCTATCAACGGCGAGCAGTTCACAAAGTTCTTCACCAAGCCCGGAGCGATCAAAGAAGTGATGTACGACCCGAAGGTCCAGGTCGACGGCGACTGGGCGATGGTTTGGGGACGTTACGTATTCTTTGCGGAAGGTAAGGTTTCGCATTGCGGCATCAATCAATTCAATTTAGTTCGCACGGATGCGGGCTGGAAGATCGCAAACGGTGCTTCGACGATCGATCCTGGCGCGTGCAACGAGAAAGAGAAGGTGATGAAGCCGTAGTTTGTCCTAAGCGCCGACACTCGATCTCTTTAATAATCGAAAAAAAATGACGGAAAAAAGACTAACCCCCGTTGTCCTCCTTCCGTCAGAGCTTTTGTGCCGCTTATGTGGGCCGGGTCGGCAGGATTCGGGCTAAGCATGACCAGGACCAAGAATGCAAAGATGATCGCATTAGCCTGGGGTTGATAGGGCATTTCCAACTTGCTTGCGTCCTCGACGGCGTTGCCACTCGGTTTCCGACCCATCTTACGTCCGGAGCGGGGCTCCAGACTCAACCTTTAACTATTTCCCAACCACCGCGCTACAATCTAGAAAATCTAAAATCCAGACGGAGGCTCTTCAGATGAAAAGGATGTTGGTGGTCGTGGTAACCATGTTTTTGCTTATAAATCCAATGTTCGCGGTCGATATGAGCAAAGAAATTGATGCGGCGGCCGCGCGTATTATGTCGAAGGTCGTCGATTGGCGTCGGCACGTTCATCAATATCCTGAACTTGGCAATAGCGAGGTCAAAACGGCTAAATTTGTAGCGGATCATCTGCGGCGACTCGGCATGGATGTGCGAACGGGGATCGCAAAGACCGGTGTTGTGGGTATCCTCAAAGGTGGCCAGCCGGGACCTGTTATCGCGCTTCGCGCCGATATGGATGGACTGCCGGTAACCGAACGAAACTCTTTGCCGTTTGCCTCTAAAGAGAAATCAGTATTCAACGGACAACAGGTCGGCGTTATGCATGCCTGCGGGCACGATACGCATGTGGCAATGCTGATGGGAGCGGCTGAGATACTGGCCGGGATGAAGGATCGGATCAAGGGTACCGTCGTGTTTGTTTTTCAACCTGCTGAGGAAGGGCCACCGGCCGGCGAGGAAGGCGGAGCGGCTCTGATGGTCAAGGAAGGTATGATGGACAATCCTAAGATCGAGGCCATTTTTGGAATTCACATCAATTCACAGACCGAGATCGGGAAGATCCGTTACAAAGCCGGTTCGACGATGGCAGCGAGCGATTGGTTCGAGATAAAGATAAAGGGCAAACAAACTCACGGCGCTTATCCATGGGAGGGGATCGATCCGATCGCAACTGCTACACAAATATATACTGGTTTGCAGATGATCGTATCTCGGCGCTCAGAACTTCCGAAGGCGCCGGTCGTTATCACAGTGGGCCGCATCAACGGCGGCGTACGCGAAAACATTATCCCCGAAGAACTAACAATGGCCGGGACCATTCGAACGCTCGACAGCGCCATGCAGAAGGATGTCCATGCGAAGATCCGCTCGACCGTCAAGAGTATCGCTGAAAGCATGGGCGCGACGGCTGAAGTCTCGATCGACACTAAAGCACCCGTCACGTACAACACCCCCGAACTCGTCGAACGTATGCTTCCTTCGCTCTACAAGGCGGCCGGCAAGGAAAATGTCGCCGAGGCTCCGTGGGTAACCGGTGCCGAGGATTTTTCTTATTTTGGCGAAAAGGCCCCGGCGTTCTATTTCTTTGTTGGCGGCATGCCAATAGGCACGGACCCCAAACAGGCGGCTCCGCACCACACGCCGGATTTCTTCATCGACGACAGTCGGCTCGATGTGGGCGTCAAGGCGTTTTGTAACATCGTATTTGACTATCCGAGGTAGGTACGAAGCTAGCGGACAAAACGAGTATTAGAGGAATTCGAAAATGGACGGGTGCCGCGGTTCGGGATCATCGTGACGCCGCGAGTACCGCGAAAAAGCGGTGTGAATACCCATCTGGAATGATTCTCTATCCCGTAATAAGAAATTATCGATTTGCTTTTGCTCTGACTGGCGACGCCAATGAAGGGAGTATTCTCCGTTACGATCTCAATGCTGTCGTCAATGTCCTCTTCATCATCTACCTCGCCTTCGATCTCGGTGTTAAGAGCGCTTACCACTACAACGCCGTATCGGTCGAGGATCGGGCTCGGGTTCGGCGGCAATTGTCCGCCATAGTATGCCTGGACCCGTTTTGCAAAGCCACCTAAGGACGTCACATCCGCTTTGATCAAACGCCATTTCCCATCTTCGCTCAAGGGGTCGATGGCGGCTGACGCTCGCAATATCTGCCGCTTTTTCGTGCCCTGCGGCAGCCCTTCGAGCAGATCATCCATCGAGGACGGCAGCCTCGAACCACGATAATATTCTATGTACTGACGAATCGCCTCGGCAACCTCCTCGCCGCGGCGGATGGATTCGAGCTCCTTCTCGCGGCGGATCTCCTGCTCGATCGACGGAGCGACCGCAAGAAGGGCGACCGCGAAAACCGTCATTGCCGCCATGACAGCAAGCAGGGTCATTCCGTTCTCGTTGTTCGATCGCTTACGGGTTGTCATTATCATCAACATCGTCTTTCGATGTCGGTGGCCTCCCCTGATTCGGTCGCGGAGGCATCATCGGGCGGTTTGCGGGTTGGCCGGGATTGTATGGTACAAAGCCGCCCGGAGCCGTGCTGCCGGAACTGCTTGCGACGGTTGTCATGGCAATGCGATGCCTGAAGCCGAGTGTCACATCCTCTACGACAACTTCGCTCGCCGAAATATCAACGATCCTAAACCTGCCGCCAACAACGTCGTTCAGCCGAGCGCCGAACGGTGTTTGCCTGCCCGTTTCCGTGAAATAGGCCGTGTCATTGTTGAATCGCTTACGAGCGATCATCCCGATGTATTGCAGACTCGACGGCTTGGGCGGCGCCATTACATTCAGACTGAACGGGCCTGAATACAGACGCCCGTCCGGCGTTTGGATAATGACCTGTTTTGGACCTTCCCGGGCGATCATCGCTTCCGGGACAGTCGTCGATAACGTCTGAGGGTTGACAAAGGTGGTTGGCATTTCCGCCTGATTAAAGTAGATACGGGCATCCGGAGTAAATTCCCCTCCCGTGACCTCCAGTTTGAAGGAACCCTTTGTTCCGGCGTATATCGTCGCAGGACGCAGCGCCGCGATCTGAAATGGCGGCGTTGGAACAGGTGTAGGCGTCGGTACGATCGGCGGAGGCGGAGGTGTAGGTGTTGGCGGTACCCAAGGCGTTGGCGGCGGAGGTTCGTAGAACGCGAAGATATTCCGCCCCGGATCCGGAGCTCCATAGCCATTTCCCGGACTGTAAACAATGGGAACTATTAGGTTTTCGACACTGTCCTCCGGGTTTGGTGTACGAAGCTGATTGCCAGGATTTGTGGCTGTTTGGGTTCTGGGTGTTGGCGTCGGTGAACCTTTGGTCGTAGCCGTTGTCGTCGATCCGCCAAAAAAACTGCGACCGAAGGCCATGTACAGTGCAACAAGCGATACGACGCCGAGCACCGCGGCCGCGATGATCTTCTTTTTCTCCGCTGGACTTTTTCCTTGAAGGAATGCCATCTTCTGCTTCAATACTAACGCTGGGCCGTTGCCGGTGCGGTCGGCCTTCGAAAATAGGCGGCCAGTTCAATGTTCAGGCTCACCGTCTCACCATGCGTCTTGCCCTTGTCTTTCCTATCCGGTGTGTTCCCGGTCGCGGTGGCCGTCCCCGGTGTGTCCTGAATAGTCTTTGGATCAACCAACCCGGTCGGGTCCGCCGAAACCGCCGACACGGAGTTTTGGTTTCGCGGGCGGTCATTACCTCTGCGATTGTCACTTTCGGCCGGGGCGAGCTCGACCGAGCTAACTATCACGAATTCGCGCCCAGTCTCGATCTCACGAATAAACCGCCTGATATTCTGATACGAACCTTCGAGAGTCGTCGAAACATAAACGCCGGGATAGAGACTGCGATACTTGGACCGTCCCTTTTCGGCCTGGGTCTGCTCACCTGTGTTCACATCAATTGTCTCCAGGGGTGCATAATCCGGCCCAGTCGTATTAGTCAGTCCATATGCGTGTATCAAGCCGTTAAGCCGCTGATAGAGTGCAGCTTGACCGTTGGTCGGGATCGGGAGGAAACGACTTTCAAAATCATCGATACTGGCCACGATAGCGCCGACCTGGGTCTCCGTATTCGTGATCTCACCATATTTTGCCTTCGCGGCGATCAATTCTGATTCAAGCCGGTCGGCTTCAGCCCGGTTTCGGACCAGTTCCCGATTCGATGGAACGACCCAAAAGAAATATGCGAACGCAGCGATCAGAACCGCCAGACTCCCGACAGCAACGGCACCGATCTCCGGCGGCCCCCACATCCCGGAATAGACCTTCCTTGGACGATTCGGAGGCAGGACACTCCATCCGGGCTGGATATGGGCCTCGTTCTCCGGCGTTTCAATTGCTTCGCCAAAATCGACTTTTCCTTGTTCCAGTTCGGCCATTTATTGTGCGCTGCCTCCCTGAAAATTCTGTGCGACATCCGTTGCCGGTACGGCCGTGGAATATCCGTAGCCCGGAGTGTAGATCAAACGGAATGTGTATTCGGTGTAGGTGATCCGTTCGTTCTTCTGCAGATCCTGGCCGCGGAGCTCGGCCTGGAAAAGGCCCGAATTATTCATGTTCTCGATCATCACCATGACCGCGGGATAATCGCGGCTAAGTACGCCCAGTTCTAGTTCTGCCTTAATGCGATCGCCGTCCTGGTAAATGTTCTCTACCGCGATGCGCGATGCGCTGACCCCTCCGGGCAGTACGCGTTCGAGATCGGCAAAGAGCCTCGACCACCCAAATGCCTTATTTGCGACAAGCTTGTGTGAAGCTGAAAGCAATGCTCGCTGATCCGGCGTCAGCTGCTGTTGTACCTTTTCGCCGTCACCTTTGAGCTTCTGTATCTCGGCCTCCCTTTCCCGGATGGCGGTCGTGAGCAGCTCATTCTTACTCCTGTTCTCACTTAGCTTAGCGATGCCGTAAATGCCGCCAAGTGCGCTAACGACGAGGAGGAGCGCCGCGAGAAGGTACGGAGGGACCCGGTTCCGAAATGGCTTCGTAGAAAGATTTAGCTTAGAGATCACCGCGAGTTACAACCAAAAACCAGCCAAAAGGCAAAAATCGAAAAATGAATTTTAGCATGAACGAATTCCAGAAGTCTTTCACGCGTCATTTTGCGATTTTGTTGCAAATTTTAGTCGCGGCGGGGCGGTAAATGGCGACTGAGCTCTTCCGGGGTCATATCCCGATAGGCTGCAACGCGGTTTCGGCCTCCGCGCTTTGCACGATAAAGAGCGGAATCGGCCATCTCGACCAGCTCGATAGGATCCGATGAATCCTCGGGGAATGACGCAACGCCGATACTGACGGTAATATGGTGGGATTCGCGCATATTCCCCTGCCGAATGATACTGAAGCGGTAGTTCTCGATACTTGAGCGGATCCGTTCGGCCGCGATCAGTCCCTGCGGCAGGTCGGCATCGAGCAGGAACGCCGCAAACTCGTCGCCCCCGAAACGCGCGGCAGCATCGCCGCTTCTCAGGTTCGTCATTATCGAAAACCCGATCTCTTCGATGGTCTTGCTGCCGGTCAGATGTCCAAAGTTATCGTTTACGCTCTTAAAATTGTCACCATCCATCATGATCACGCAAAACGGGCGATTCTCGGCCGTAGCCCGTCCGGCTTCACGTCGAAGTTCCGAGAAGAATGATCGGCTCGATAGAAGGCCTGTCAGGTCGTCATGCGATATCAGCCTGTGGATCTGACGCTGATATTCTCTATCGATCTCGTCCAGGAGGTCGAATCGTAAGATCGTCTCGCCTATGGTTATCTTGTCGCCATTCTGCAGTGTTTCGCGTCGAATGCGCCGGCCGTTAAGAAATGTGCCGTTTCGGGAATCGAGATCCGAAAGTACGTATTCAGTAGCGCTTCTCGTCTCGCCCATGACCGTGGTGACCTTAGCATGCTGTCGCGATACCTGCGTATCATTCACGCGGACGTCGGCCTCGAGTGCGCGGCCAAGGATCACATCTTGCCGTTCAAGCGGGATCGGTACAGCGATCAGCTCGCCGCTCAGGAATACCAGTGCGGGTTTTAGGTCGCGGCGCAGGATCTCGGAATCGTTCATACAAAGGCCAGGTGGGAAAAGGACGGCAACCTTTAGAATAACTGATTGACAGTTGTGATTTCCATACTTTTCTTCGGCCTGCACTGGTTATTGAATATGCCGGCAGTTATTGCTCCATTGGTGTCTCTGACGACGGGAAAATATCATCAATCGTCAATCTCCGGGATCCCGATCAGTTGTGGCGAGCGGGGAAGTGTACTATCTCAGGCGGAGCTGAGATGACAGGCAGAAGGACGTCGGGCGTCTCGCGCCCGGCAAATGCCTGGACGCCGAGGGGCCTTTTCCCGGCTACCGTCCGTTCCGGCAAGGTCTTTTCATCAATTAGGAAGACGTGCTCACCTGGCGTAAGATCACCGATTACGAAAACTCCGTCTTCGTCGGTTAGAGTATCCCGGCCGGAGGCCGTCGTCACGCGAACATCGGAAAGCGGCCTTTCACCGTTATCGAAAACACCGTTTTCATTGGTATCGAGCCATACGCGGCCCGAAATCCGACCCGTTCGAACCAGTCGAAAGTTGTGAACAGATTCATTGCCTGCTCGGAGGCTGGTGCTATTCGCCGCCTGATCGAGCAGAGTTAGATCAGCCCTCACCGACAACAGGTCAAGATAAACCTTGTGTTCACCCGCGGAGATAGAATCAAAAGAATATGATCCGTCGGCCATGGTCTCGACGTAACGGTTGCCATCGATCCGAACTTTGGCATTGGGCTGTGGCTTGTCCACGCTCTCGTCGAACTGCCCGTTCAGGTTGATATCCTGATAAACACGACCTGAGATCTTGCCATACGAGTTCATTTCATTGACTGGCGAGCCAAGAAAAGCCAGTGATTCTCGCTTTCTCCGCAACGACCCACGAATGCTTATCATCAAAGCCGCTCCCTGACGAGTGTTGTAGTAGTTCAACAGGAGCGACATCTGGCGGGGTAGATCCATTCCCGCAGAGAGACGTTGATGGGCAGCGAATCCCGACGACGGGGAATGGCTGTAACCCAGGCCAGCCGTCAAATTGAGCCGTTTCCGGAACAAACTTGATCCGCGCCACTCGATGTAGCCATTGGTTGACCTGCGGCTTCCAATCCCCTGACCCACGTCGATCGCGTTGGTGTCGTTGATCGCGATGCCGGCGCCAATATTGGCTCCAAAAGTGGCGGCACCGAGGTTCTTGATGCGCGTTGCGTTGAGATAGATCCGCAGGCGCGAAAAGTCCTTGGCCGCGTTCAGCGTCGTAAATTCGGATCTCCTGATCAGACTAGTTCTCCCTTGTGTGTGAGATACGAACAGCCGGGGAGCGGCAATGCCCGGGGTCAAAGCAATCGCCGCAGTCACGAAATCATTGTTCTGGGAACTGCCGGGGCGACGAGAGGTGCTTGCGTTTACCGACGTGGTAAGCCAACTCACTGGTGTCCAGGTTACGGCGGTTGCCTTGAGATCGAGCGGTTCCCGAACACCCACCTGCGGACTAAAATGCTTCCGGCCGATCGCAGTATATCTGCCTTGAACCGAAAGGTCATCGCGAATCTGGTATGTCGCCGACAGGTCTATCGCCCCGGAACCTGCAGAGGTCTGCTGCCCTTCGTCCAGATTGCGAAATGCCCCAAAAGCGAGGTCGCCGTCAAGTCGGAGCCTTTCGCCACCATATCGAACAGCGCCGGTCGCAACGGTTCCGTTTCGGGCGGGTGACCTGAAGTCCATCCCACCGGTCGTGAATGACAACGAGCGATTGACGATCTTTTCAGCGGTGGCGCCAAATACGGTCGTATCGTATCTGGGCAATCGACTGCTGTAAAAGTATTCATTTCCATGCACGGGAAGGATGCCCGAGAATGTTCGGCCTGCAAAGGCGGTCACCAAGAGATCCTTAAGCGGAATACTGGCGGAAACTCCCCTGACGGTCGACGCGAGGAAGGACAGGTTTCTGCCGGAGCCGAGATCGCCCGCTGAAAACTGCTGCCCATTGGGCCGTTCGATGTGAAGCGACGAGTTTTGTAACACAGGTCGTCTATCATAATGATTCCCATTTGCGGTAAAGGTGAATCGGCCGTCGGAGATTCGGCCTGCACCTCGCAGAACCAGGCCTTGAGCCACAGTTGATGAGTACCGATTGAGATCATATTCAAAGTCGAGTGTCTGAAGATCCACCGCCGATCGTGCGAGTTTCGTCTGCGGATCGAGAAGCATGGCACCCTGTCCGCGATAAATAAGAACTGCCTTTCTCGCAGAGTCATAGGTTATTGACGCATCAAAAAGCGCTGCGGCGATCTCCAGGGGCAGGAAGAGGTCCTCGTTGTTTGGGGGGATGTTCAACGGACCCGTGTTTGATATGGTTAACACGGTCGAGCCATTCTCGCGAACCCAACCGATCGCCGCATCAAATTCCGCAAGAATGCCGCTCTGACGCCGAACCGATACCTTTCGGGAAGCTGGATCTATGGTGACTTCATCGCCGAGTGCACGCGCGATCGCGGAGACGGGCACCTGAATCTGTCCATTATGGCGACGGGTTCCGCTATTTGGCCCGGTCAATGTTCTTCCATTTACTATGATGACGGCGCCCTGGCTCTGAGCTAAGGTTGTCGGATCCTCGCCTGAAGTTGAAGCGAAACCGGTCGATGCCTCGACGACTGAAAGACTAAACAACAGAAGGGCGAGAATCAGGCTTTTTAATGTCGCGTGAACGTGCATTAGGGACTATTGGCGCTCTGAGATATGAAAAAGAACGTAGTCAGATTCACTACGGTTTCTTTGTCGCCTTACCGTCGGAAGCAATCTGAATAGGTGGTTTTACCAGCAGTTGGGTCTGCCCTTCGGTCAATTTATTGCCGTCACGGAAATCGACACGATATTTGACGGTGTACCTGCCGGGAGCCAATGCTGTCGCGATCGAGATAGGTTGAGCGACCGCGGCACCACCCAGAACTGGAAGTACCTCGTTTTCGGGAACTCCCGCCACAACCTTTCCCGTGTCGTCCACGATCTTTAACTCAGCGACCGGACGGAGCACGCTGTTGCCTTCGTTTTTAAGAGTTGGCGTGACTACAACTCCATCGCCCGTGGATTCCGCATACAGATTCTCGACAATTCCCTTCCGGGTCAGGCCGGGAACTTTGATGTAAAAAACGCTCGCCAATCTGTATCGCACGATCATCTGGCGTGAGTTTGTCTCGAACTTTAGATGGTCCGGACGCTGCTCAATGATAAGCGCGGCCAAATGGTCACCGGGAGTCGCGTTCTCCGGCACTGAGACCGTCACACGGATCGGGTGGACAGTGCCGGGCATGACCGAAGTTTCACCGGGTGTAAATATAAGCCACGGCGACGCGGAATTCGGCTGTGAATTGGCTTTGGAATACTCGATCCGGCCATCGCGGGTCATCGTCCAGTCGTTGAGCGAAGCGACAATGCGCACAGGCTGGTTCGAGACGCTACCGGTCCGAAAGTCCAGGTTAACGACCACTGTGGTTTCCATGCCCGGTTTTAGTTCGAGTTCGAACCGTGCCGGAGCGAGAGCCATGCTGCCGCCGGGCGAAACGGGTTCGAACGGAAGGAAGTTCTGTCCTGAAATGACAATTCCCGAGATCAGAATGCAAAAAACTGTAAGGAAAAGATCTCTCATATTAACAAGGTACCGAGGGACCCGCGGCGATCGAGAAAGTAACGGTTGCCGTGGAGGTCCCGGTGGCGTAAAACTGAGGCGTGATCACGAATATTGCGTCGAAGATGTGAGCGTTTGACGATAATCTGCCCGCAGTAAGCCAGGAGAGCGTAGGACCGGTCAGGATGGTGGTCGAAGTGCCAACGTCGCCCAGATCACCCGGATATACGACCCGTCCAGCCCCGTTATACGTAATGCTCGTCGCCGGGTCCGTGGTAAATGGACTGTAAAAAATATGGTTGCTGTTTGTGCAGTTGCGCGACAGAAGTCCGGTCCGGCGAAGGTTATTTGCGCCGAAACCAATATCCGAGCGCTGGATCGCCTGAACATTGGCATTGGTACCGCCAGTGACGGTAGCGGTTACGCGATAGGCGGCCAGGCTGCGTATTGCGATCGGAACGACCACTCTGACGATGCTGTTCGTATTCGATGGCGAAACCTCACCGAAATTGATCGTCACGTTAAGATCTGTTGTTCTGCTTGAACTGCCCGAGACAGACCCGCCCGATGCCCCTGTGATCGTCGGAGTTCCGCCGCTCGAGATGTCGAAAGTCTGTGCCGTGACGATCCCGACAAATGCAAGCCAGACGATGCTAAATATCGCAATACGTTGCATTTTGGGGTCCTACGGGGCGGTTACAGTGAAGGTCGCAACAATGGTCGATGTGCCATTCTCGAAAAACTGCGGCTTGATCGCAAAGATCGCCGGCACCGTGAGACCATTGGTATTGGCCCTGGGAACGGCATTCATAATGTATTGCCCGCTAAGTGCAGTCGTCGACGTTGCGAACGCGCTAAGGTTAGATCTCGTTGCCGTAAAATTGTATCGGCCTGTCGTCGCGTTTACCGAGCCGTTTGCGACAAGCGTTGGATCGCCTGAGGTCGCATTAGTATCAGTCCCGCTAGCATTCACCCCGACTCCGCTACGGCTGATAGCTCCAAGGCCGAATCCGATATCAGCGGACGTGATCCGATTTGCGGTCGAACCAGTACTCGTTACCGTCGCCGACATAGATAGAACATATGCGGCATTGCTTCGGACCTTGAGGGGCACGCTTGCCGTGACGAAGCTGCTCGTATTCGACGGACCTAGTTCGCCGAGGTTGACGATAACGGCGAGCGGGTTATTGACGGTTCCGTCGGTCGTGACACCGCCGCCGGAATTTCCGCTTAGCGTTACGCCGCCGCCGGAATTGAGTTCAACGAACTTCGAAACCGTCGCGCTCATGTTGACCGTCCCCGTCGTTGACTGGGAAAAAGCCGTAGAGTCAAAGGTGACGATGAGCGCTATCGCTGCAAAAAGCAGCGAGTAGGTCTTATCAGAAACTTTCATTTTCTTTCTCCAACAAAAAGCGTGTGCCGCCGAGGGCATCCCCGAGCAAGTTTCTCTCGGCGGCACCTGCTGAAAAGGCCTGGAAAGGCTAAGTCTATGGTGCGGTGACGGTAAACGTCGCCGTTACGGTTGTTGAACCTACTTCGTAGAACTGAGGCTTCACCGCAAACATCGCCGGAACTGTCAATCCGTTGTTGTTGCTCCGGGGAACGGCGTTCAATATGAATGCACCGTTCAATGCAGTTGTTGCCGATGAGAATGAACCCAGGTTTGAATTGGCCGCCGTATACTCGTAACGGCCGCTTGTTCCGTTAACCGAGCCATTGGCGCCGAGGGTCGGATCGCCCGAGGTTGCATTCGTATCGCTGCCAGACGTGTTGACGCCCGTTCCCGAACGCGAAACCGTTCCAAGTCCGAAGCCCACGTCGGCCGCCGTAATTCTATTGGCCGTGCTGCCCGTGCTTGAGACCGAAGCCGTAAGTGATAGTACATAGGCAGCGTTGCTGCGAAGCTTCAGCGGAACAGTGGCCGTAACAAAGTTTGACGTATTGCTCGGGCCGAGCTCGCCAAGATCGACGACGACCGCAAGCGGGTTATTGACGGTGCCGTCAGTAGTGACGCCGCCGCCAGAATTGCCGCTCAAGGTGACGGCTCCACCGGAGTTGATCTCGACAAATTTCGAGACTGCTCCGCTAAGGTTCACCGTGCCCGATGTCGTCTGCGAGCTGACGCCGACGGCAAGAAGCCCGACAAACATTGCCGCTTTTGCGGCTATTTTTATTGTGTTGAACATTGTTCTATTCGTTACTCCTATAGGTGATATGCATAGACGTTCACGGTTGTCCGCGGGAGAAAAATGCATGTTCCGGAATGCAATGATCGGATACGACGGTTCAGACCGCAATTGCCCGAATCGCGACGCGAGGCAGTAGCCTGCGAGTGAATTCAACAAAATGTGTGAGGACAACGTGGGTAGTAGGCGCCGAGAATTTGCGCCATTGAAATCCTAATTGACTTCAACCCGAGATGTCAACAATTTTTTTCAATGACAGTCTCTCTGTAACACTGTCGGGCATCTGCATTCGGCGGTCAACTTTCGAACTCCCAGATGCTATCATCTAATACATATAGGGGTTGAAAATATGAAACTACCAGGTGGATTCGATCTACAATCAATGATGCAACAGGCCCAGCAAATGCAGGAACAGATGGGCCGGCAGATGAAAGAGATGGTCGTCGAAGCGGCGGCCGGCGGCGGAGCCGTCAGCGTCAGAATGCGTGGCGATTTCGAGGTCCTGAGCCTCACGATATCGCCCGACCTCGTCAAGGACGGCGACGTGGAAATGCTTCAGGACCTTACGGTCGCGGCGCTGAACGAAGCCCGACGCAAGGTCGAGGAATCGCTCAAAGGCAAACTCGGCGGGATGCTGCCGCCCGGCCTGATTTGATCGCCGATGCCGGATCGGGCCGATCCATAAATTGAATTTTCAAAGATCTAAGTCAACAAATGCTTGATTATTCTGAACCCGTCGCAAAGCTGATCGACGAATTCAAACGCCTGCCGGGAATCGGCCACAAGTCTGCCCAGCGATTGGCATTCTACGTTCTGCGCCGCCCTGAGGCCGAGGTCGAAGGGTTTGCGAACGCCCTCAGAGAGGTCAAGCAGAAGATCCTCCCGTGCTCGAATTGCAACAACCTCACCGATATCGACCCTTGCCTTTACTGTTCCAACCCGAAGCGTGACCGGTCCGTCATCTGCATCGTCGAAGAGCCATATAACCTCGTCGCGGTCGAGAAGACGCGTTCCTTCAAGGGGCTCTACCATATTCTTCACGGAACCCTTTCACCGATGCGTGGGATCGGGCCGGATGAATTAATGCTCGCCAATCTGATCCCTCGGCTGCGGCCGGAGAACAACAACGGGATCGAGATAAGGGAGATCATCGTCGCTACTAACCCGACCACGGAAGGCGAGGCAACGGCAAACTATATCGCTCGGCTGCTAAAGCCGCTCGGCGTAATGGTCACGCGGATAGCGATGGGGATGCCGGTCGGCTCCGACCTTGAATTTGTGGACGAAGTGACCATGGACCGGGCACTCGCGAACCGACACGCGATCTAGCCTCGGAGGGGAGCAGGTTCACGGCAGCAAACGAATTGGCCGGGGTCTTTTGTACACGAGCAGATGTTCTCTGCTAAAGGTACAAAGCCCCGGTCGCGTTTTGATCGTGGTAATGGCCTCTGATGAGGGTTAGAACCTAACGAGTTCCTCGGGAGCGTCAGACGCGCTGCGCGATGTGCGCCATTCCTCTTCGGTGTCGTAGAAGTTGACGTCGAAGGAGAGGAGCGACTTCGCCGGGATCCCATCGAACTCGTTCGGGGCGTCCTCAAATCTTGCGATCGACCCGATACCGATGACCTCGCTTCCTGCCTCCTTGACCAGCTCGATCGTCTCACGTATCGCCCTGCCTGAGCGGTTGATATCATCGACAATGATCGCCGGGTAGATCTCGTAATCCGACATATACTGGCGGAACTGACGCGAACCATTCTCCATCTCGGCCCAGTAGATCTGGTCGGCGCCGAGGGCTTCTCGCACCCCGAACGCCACCATAATGCCGCCGGGGCTGGGACTGATCACGGAGACACGCGGCAGCCGGCTTGCGATCGAGCGTTCCTTGCGGAAAAGCCGACTCAGGCCAACGGAAAGGATCCGTGCGTTGTCGTAGAAGCGGAATGCCAGCGGCATCTGAAAATAATGCGAGGCCCGCTTGCCGTTCGGGTAAACAAAGTGGCCTTTTCGATAGGCACCGGTTCTTGTGAGAATATCCATCACCGCTTCGGGCGTCGGAACGAGATCGACCATAGACGTTGCTCCTGTTTGCATTAGGCATTATACAACGCCGAATGCGGCTAATCCAAAACTCATCGGCGAGCCTCAGCGCGGGCCCGGATCGTCGTCCCAGCCCAGAGCCCTTCTGACCAGGAACTGCTGGTCGAGACTCATTTCGCTCGGGACCGTACGGACATTGAACCACCCAAGCTCGAGTATCTCCTTACTCAGGACCCTTGCATCGCCGACGGCTGTGGCCGTGAAAATTATCTCGATATGCCGTCTAAGGGTTCGGGCGCGATAGATGGCGACATCTCGCAGGTCAAGCCCCGTTTCCTCTTTGATCTCACGTCGAAAAGCCTTTTCGGGCTGCTCGCCGGGTTCGAGAAACCCGCCGGGCACGCCCCAGCCCGAATCGGGCCTGAGAACGTGATTCAGCAGGAGGACCTCGCCCGCCTCATTTACGATCACGCCGGCGGCCGAGACAGTGAACTTCGTTTGCACGCTCCGCGAAACCATCGCCCGCATTCGGCGAGGCATTAGCTTCCAGATCTTTCCCGCTATCTTGTAAAGCATCGGCAGATATAGAGTTTACGCGAAACGGTGGGCAGGCAACAGCGAGTCTCACCGGGCCGTCTTTCTCGAGGCCCGTCCCGGGTGTCCCAGGCCTGTCCCACCCCATTTGTGGGACACGTAAATCATTGCTGATGAGCGAGTTACGGCTTCTTTTGGCCGGTCAAAAAATAAATTTTCAAAAAACTCTTGACAACATCAAACTGTTGCAGCTATGATACAGTATATCACAAATGTCAAGTAAAATATCTTCCCAACCCCGGGCCTTGCGAAAGGCGAATGATGCCGCGACGGGCGTCGTCGTGCCGCCGAGGCTTTTGTTTGATGAGTTCTGGCGTGAGGGCGAGGTCGCGATGCTCTTTGGCCATCACGGCGTGGGCAAGAGCCTGCTGGCCGTTCGCCTTGCCGAGGCACTCGCCCGCGGGCGGCCTATCCCGGGGCTTGCGATGCCGACGACGCGGCGGAACGTGCTTTACGTTGATCTCGTGCTGAGCGACGATCAATTTGCCTGGCGCTATTCCCGCGAAGGCCGCAAAGGACACCAGCTGTATCGATTTTCGGCAAATCTCTACCGCGATCATCCCGATGACGGCGAAGACCTGATCGAATGGCTTCGCGGCGTCGTAGAACGGGAAAAGGTCAAGGTCGTCGTGATCGATGACCTGTCAATGGTTTCGCGGACCGATGGCGGTACGCGTGAGACGCTGAAGCTCGTCCGTGAATTGCGCCGGATGTCGCGGCGGATGGGCATTTCGGTGCTAGTCCTGGCCGATTCGCAGCCTTTCGTTCACCTATGCGAGGACGACGAGCGAGAATTGAGGCGGAGACGGATACTTTGCGCCTATGCCGACAGCGTCTTTGCCCTGTCGGCCCTGCGCGGCTCGCCGCTGTACCATCTGGTGCAGACACGTTCACAGGCAGGCGAGATCGCCTGGCCGCGCACTTCACCGGCGCATTTCAGGCTGACAACAGGCGACGATGGGCTCGTAGGACTGGATTTTGTCGAGGTCGAGATGACCGAGCCGCAGAGGCGGCTGGTATGCCGGGTGAAGCAGCTTCACGACCGCGAGGCCGAGCCGATGTCGTTCCGCGGGATAGCCGAGCACCTCGGCATCTCAAAAACGACCGCCGCAAGGCTCTACGGCCGGTGGAGGCCGTCGCTTGAGCGGGGATCTGCGGACGGATCAAGGCCTCCTCAGCCACCGCCCGAGGTCAACGGAACGGTCGAATTCTCTCGCGAAGACCTTGAGCGATACGATTTTGACCCGGATGGACAAGTAGTGAACAGCCAGCCGAATGCCGACCGCCGAAACGACCCGATGCAGGCACCTCGACCGCAAGCACCTGTGCCGTTCGTGCCGCAGTGGCACCTTGTACCATTGGCCGCCGCTCTCGCCCGCCGGTCGATCCACGACCTCGAACGCGTCCACGATGAGGATGGGAACGAGATATTTGTCGAATCGCGCGAAGAACACACCGGGCGCCCAAAGGTTTGGTACAGACACCAGGAGCGCACCGGAAACTACAGACGCTACCAACGCGACGGCTGGGGCACCTCGGGCCGCGTTCACGGACTTTCGCCGCTATTGCCTAGACACAGGCCAGTCTTTCTGCAGGTTTACAGATCGGCGTTGGCAACAGTTGTAACTGGGAATAGCCGTGCCAAAGTGAGCTGTAGAAACCTTTGAGACGGACAAATATATTCTGAGAGCTACCAGGCGAGAACCGTAGGTGGTCACAACGGGAGATACCCGATCCGACCGTTCCATTCGTCGCTATGACTGCATTCGACAACAAGGATGATCGCGTCAACAAGCCGGCCAATGGGAGTTTGTTGAGGGCCCATTAGGAGGCCCGGCATCGGTAGGTTGTTCCGTATGCGGCGGGACGCAGCGGCTATCATTGTGCGCTCATCGTGACTGAGAAGGATACGGCCGGTTTCGGCCGCGAACTGCAAAATATCCCTGTCAGATGCGGTTCTCAAACCAGCTTCTTGGACAGACATCAGATCGAGGTCGGGAAGTTTCAGCCTTACGGCGCGGATCGCCCGGTAGCTGAAGTCTTCATCGGTCAGAAGTTTAATGGCTCCCATTCTTCAGACGGCTTGCCGCGTCTGGCCAGAAGTTGTGTGCGGAGCTCGGGCGTTGAATATTCGTCCCTTAGCCGATCGCTATCCTCTTGACGACGCTCCAAGTATTCGTCGACCTGGGCCCTATTATGCAGGTAGTAGGCGATCGCAGCGTGGACCTGAGCGAGCGACAGCGAGTCGAAAGAGCTCTGAATTTGAGCGGCATCGGCTCCGGCATTAAATTCACGAACGATCGAATCCAGCGATACGCGCGAATCGCTGACCTTGTAAACACCCTTTTCGAGCCGAACAGCGTTTAGAATTGTGCCGATCGTGGTTGGCATATGCAGGGAGTATAGCACGGAATTCCTATCGATCGGCGATTTCCAGGCATCTGGGACCAAAGAAAGAGGGAACGGCTCTCGCCGTTCCCCGGAGTGTTTCGAATGGTCAAGATCCAGCTATTGCAGCGACACATCGTCCACGCGGAAGGTCGTTGTTATCGAGCGATCCATCGTTGAACGGAACTGGATGCGGACCGTTTGGCCCTTGTAGGCAGCTGCGCTGAGGGTGCGCAGGGTATAGACCCCGGCGGCCGCCTTGTTGAGGTTGCTGTATGTCGCGAGCGTCGCGAGCAGCGTCCCCGACGTGTTTCTGATCTCGACGAACAGCTTATCGTAGGCGGTGGTCGTTGAGGTCTCACTGGATGTGACGTTGAGCCAGAACGTCAACGTGCCGGCAGCGGTCGAGGGGATCGTGACCGTTTGATATGCCTGCCCGGTGGCCCTGTTGTTGACGCCGAAATAGACGTAGCCTGTTCCGCCATGCGGATAGTTGCCATTGTTCGTATAGAAGTAGCCGCTTCCCGAACCGATCCACGGGCTCGCACTGGTCTCAAATCCCCCGTTTACAAGCAAGTTCCCGGGTGTAGGTGACGGGCTTGGCGATGGTGAGGGCGACGGTGTCGGGCTTGGGTTCACTGTCGGTGTTGGGCTCGGTGCGACGGTTGGCGTTGGGCTGGGCGTTGGGGTCGTGCTCGGGCACGTTCCGACACCTACCGCGCACCATCCGGTCTCTACCGTCGTGTACTGGGCACTGGAACCACCGAACAGGTCGGTCGCGGCATTCAGTGTTGCCGTCCGCGCTCCTGCGAAGTTCGTGCTCGAGGTCATATAAACCGATAGCGCCCGATAGAATAT
Source organism: Pyrinomonadaceae bacterium (assembly GCA_021463165.1). Taxonomy (GTDB): domain Bacteria; phylum Acidobacteriota; class Blastocatellia; order Pyrinomonadales; family Pyrinomonadaceae; genus OLB17. Next base: position 105,336 of record JAJTWY010000003.1, read on the forward strand.
CCGAGCGGCATCGGTCGTGCCGATCCCGGTAACCGCTACGCCGCTGACGCGGTTCGTGCCGCCATTCGCCATCAGGTAGTAGGCGTGGTTCGAGATGCTCGAATTTGTGTGAACGCCGCACTGGTCGTTAGCGTTCGAGGGCGTGCAGGAACCCTGATAAAGGCGAAGGCTGTAATGGTCAGGATCGCCGACCGCATTCGGATTGTCCATCCTGCGAAGAGCGTCGCCCGAGGTTCCCGGCGTGTAGGCGTCCTCGCCGATCAGCCAGGTGGCGGCGCTTGTTCCGCCATCGGCATAAGCTTCGACCATTGAGCCGAAGATATCGGCAAACGACTCGTTCAGCGCTCCCGGCTCGCGTGAGTAGGTCATATTTGCGGTCCGTTCGATCACGCCGTGCGTCATCTCGTGGCCGCAGATGTCGATAGTCGTAAGCGGTGAGAATGTCGTACCGTTTCCGTCGCCGTAGGACATCTTGTTCTGATACCAGAATGCGTTGTTGTAATTGCTGCCAAAATGAACGCGGGATGATACCAGGCTGACGCCGCCAGTTGCGCTGGTGGTCGTTCCCGGGCCGTAGTTGCCGTCAATGCCGTTGCGCCCGTGTACCGACTGATAGTAGTCGAATGTTTTTGCGGCCCCGTAATGAGCGTCAACCCCCGCAAGCGCGTTGGTCGCGGTCCAGTTATCGTCGGTATCGGTGTACCTTGACTGGGTGCCGCCCGTACCGGTCGTTGTATTACCGGTATTGTTCATATTGAACGTGCCCATCCGGCGGGTCAGGTCCTCCATATAGTAGGTCGAGCCCGATTGGCTGGTCGATATCGAGACGGTTCCGCTGTAAAGCGAGTTTCCGGTCCCTGTCTGAAGGTTGTCGTAACCATCGACCACCTCTCCCGTATGTGCGTCGATGAAGACAACCGGCGCCGATGTGTGTTCGGAGCCGTCGAGGCGGGGCGTTTCAACACGGTAGGTCAAATGATCACGGTCGGTCCCGCGATAAATATATAGTCCGACCATCGCCGGATCAGTTTGCTCGGCCTTCCCTTTGTACGCTGAGCGGGCCGAACTGACCGCCTGACGTTCGGAGAGGTCGGGCGTGGTCACTACCGATACACCTTCTTTCAGGGCATCGGTAATGTCCGCAAGTGAACCATCCGTCTTCAGGTGGACGATCGCTTCGCCCTCCCAAACCGGAATGCCGTCAACCTTTTGCTGAACCCGCGTGTGGGCCATCCGCAGTTCGTCGATCTCGACGCGTTTGACCTCGTATTCATCGATGTTTCCGATCGAACGGTTTGCCGCCCGTTCGCGGAGAATGTTAAGACTAATTTCTTTCGCTCGCTCAAGTTCTTCCGGCGAGCCTTTGTCGAAGATCGACCTTTGGGCTGACGTGCGGTTCGTCACCATGCTGAACAATACAGCCGCGACGAAAGCCAAGGCGAATAGAGCATAAATTTTCTTCACTGATCCTTGTTCCTCCAAGTAAAGTAGGCCCTAATCAAAAGCTCCTAAGGGCAGAAAAATAAGGGATAGCAACCGGCATATTCAATTGGCCGAATGGAATTGTGTATCTGATCTCTTATCAAAGAGAGGGGGTTTTCGCGACGATTCTATCACCAGTTATTTCGCAGTCAAAGCGAAAGACACTCCATTTCGTACAAAACGGGATATTTCAAACTGCCCGGCCACGCCGGTTTCCTGCAACCGACGATTTTTGATCGACCTTCGAAAGGAGCTTAGGTGGTAGAGTTGATCCGTGAATGCGTTTGAGTTTGAACTGGGCGTAACGTATGGATGGAACGCGGTGAGTGAGGTCCACCGGACCCGAAACGGGATATACCAGCGAAACGGGGAATTGGTTTCGCTGCTCACTGACTTCGGGAGGCTGAATCCCTGCTATCCTGATTTTCATGGCGTTACGTCCGATATCATTCACTACACCGGCTCCGGGCGTCGCGGAGCACAGAAGCTCGACATCCATAACCAGGCGATGCTCGATGCGATAGGGTCGCGCATCAAAGTCCCGCTCTTCAATAAACTCGCAGTCGGAAAATGGCAATACCTCGGATCTTGGCAGGTGACCGACGGCGTTTACATTTTTGATGAGAATGCCGGTAGAATGGTGTGGAAATTTACACTGCAGAGGGTTGTAGGCGAGTGAGATCGCGGGGCGGATCGTTCCTTTCTTTCACGCCGTTTCAAGTAGAAATGAAGATAACTTATCGGCCGTTGGTGGCGACGGCATTCTTGGTGTTCTTGTTTACTTTCGCAACTGAAGCCTCGGGCCAGATGGCGGCGATCGCCGCGATCGACGAGCCTGAGGCAGCTATTGGCGGGTCGGCCGCGGAGGCCGGCGGCGGGCGGCAGGTTTCTTCGAAAACAGGCAAAAGTGCGGCGGGGAGCAAAAAACCTTCGAGTACGAAGACCACGACCCCGAAGCCGAAACCAAAGCCCAAGCCGATCGCGACTTACAGCGGCATCGTCCTCGGCGACAAATACACATTCCTGAACAATGAGGTGATCTCTGCCGAAAAGCCCTACTATACACGGGCGGCGAAGGCGAGGGGCGCGAAGGGCCTTGTTCAGGTCGAGGTGCTTGTTTCGACTGACGGCTCAGTCTTGTCGGCCAAGGCCCGCACGGGCAACAAAGAGCTCTGGCCCGAGGCGGAACGCGCGGCCTACGCCTCAACATTCAACCGTCCTACATCGAACGGAAGGCCGGCGCGCGCCATCGGCTTCCTGGTTTACAGATTCGGCCCCGCGGAGGGCGAGGAGTAAAAGTTAAGGATATGAAAAAGCTATCGATCGTTTTGGTTCTTCTGGCCGTGGCGGTGCTGAGCGTTGGGGCGCAGAATTGGACACCGGAGATCCAGTTGAAGACAAAAACCCTCGCGACACCCCGCATTTCACCGGACGGAAAATGGGTCGCCTATTCCGTTTCGAATGAGATCATCGCCCCGGATAAGAGCGAATATGTTTCACAGATCTGGCTCGGCTCGGTTGACGGCAAAGAGAACGTGCAGCTTACGCTGGCCGATAGATCTTCGACAAATCCGAAATGGTCGCCCGACGGTAAGTGGCTCGCATTCACGTCGATGCGCGGCAACAACAAGAGCAACCTCTATCTGATGCGTATTGGCGGCGGTGAGCCCGAGATGATCACTGACGTGAAGACGGGCGTCGGCGATTTTGAATGGTCGCCAGACGGAAAGTGGTTCGCGTTTACGATGGCCGATGCGAAATCTGACGATGAGGACAAGAACGACCGTGGCCGAAACGATTTTCGCTGGGTCGATGAGAATATAAAGTTCTCACGTCTCTATGTCATGCCGGTCGCAAAGGACGCTAATGGGAAGCGTGAGCCGCGAAAGCTGACGAGCTTCGACCGGAGTGTGACCGGGTTCAACTGGTCGCCTGACGGTTCGAGGATCGTATTTAGCCACGTCGGTGATCCGCGTCCCGAGTATTGGCCGACCTCGGACGTTTCGGTCGTCGAAGTTGCCGGCGGCAGCGTAGCGCCCCTGGCCGCTACGTCGAATTTCGAGTCGGCGCCGCAGTATTCCCGAGACGGAAAATGGATCGCCATGGTCGTGAGCGACGGCCCGATCCGGTGGGCCCAGAGCAATCGCATTCAGGTGGTGCCCTCGGCCGGCGGCACGCCCCGGGTCATGCCGCTCTCGCATGACGGCCAACCGGTCATCATCGGCTGGACGCCGGACGGATCGAAGGTGATGTTCACCGAAGCAAATGGCACTGGAACAGCGTTGTACGAGGCAGACGTCGCCGCCGGGACGATCCGCCAGGCAGATCATCAGGACGCGGTGATCACCGGCGTATCGGTAACGAAGCTCGGAGCGGCCGCCGCCATCGCAATGGTCGTTCAGCGTGCCGATGCACCGCCGGAGGTACACGTCGCGATGGGTGATGGCATCAGAAAGGTCTCGCAGATCAATTCGGAGGCGGCGAAAATGGCTGTCGGCAAGACTCAAGCCGTTAAATGGAAAAGCAAGGATGGCCGCGAGATCGAAGGCCTGCTGACCTATCCGAACAACTACGTTGCGGGCACCAAAGTGCCGTTGATCGTCAATATCCACGGCGGGCCGGCGGGCGTGTTTCAGCAAAGCTACATCGGCGGACGCGGCTCTTATCCGATCGCGACGCTTGCCTCGAAAGGCTACGCGATTTTGCGTCCGAATCCGCGCGGTTCGAGCGGCTATGGGACCGAGTTTCGCCGGGCGAACATCAAGGATTGGGGTTTTGGCGATTACGAGGACATCATGACCGGTGTCGATCATGTCATCTCGCTCGGTGTCGCAGACTCAAACCGGCTCGGCGTTATGGGCTGGAGCTACGGCGGCTTTATGACATCGATGATCATTACGAAAACGAATCGCTTCAAGGCCGCGTCTGCCGGCGCGCCCGTCACGAATATGATGAGCTTTAACGGAACCGCGGACATACCTTCGTTCATTCCCGACTATTTCGAAGCCGAATTCTGGGACGATCCGGCGATCTACTCGAAACACTCGGCGATGTTCAATATCAAGAACGCCAAAACACCGACCCTGATCCAGCACGGCGAAGCCGATGTCCGCGTGCCGATCTCGCAAGGCTACGAACTCTACAACGCCCTGAAACGCCGGGGCGTCCCGACGCGTATGATCGTCCTTCCCCGTCAACCACACAGCCCGAATGAGCCCAAAATGCAGCTCGCGGTGATGCGGAGTAATATCGAGTGGTTTGAGAAGTATTTGAAGTAATACAATTGTATTGACAAATGCATTACAGGTGAGTCGAAGGCTTCGACTGGGATGTGGGAAATATAGCCAAGTGTGAAAAACATGGAGTTCGCATAGAAGACATTGAACGAGCATTCTCACACCCCATCCATGTCCTTGAGGACCCGACACACTCGGACTTCGAAGATCGATTCATCGCTATTGGGAGAACGTTCGACGGAAGACGGATCTTTGTTGGATTTACCTTTCGACGCGGCGAGATAGGTTTTTTGATCCGCCCCATTACTCGGTTTATGCACAAGCGAGAGGTCGAGAAATATGAGAAAGCGATTGCCCAAATTGAAGACCGATGACGAGGTCGAGCGACTATTAGAAACCGATATGAGCGCCTATCTGACGCCGGAAAATCTAACTACTGTGTCGTTCGAGTTTGAGCCCAAAGAAAAGGTGGTCAATCTAAGGATGTCGGCGAGCCTGCTCGACAGGATAAAGCGAGCCGCTCTGGAAAAGAACATGCCCTATCAGAAGTTTATTCGTCAGTCACTTGAGGTCGCTGTCAAAAAGTGAGTGGATTCCTCGATACCCTCATTGGTCGAATAAGAGTATATGCACGATCAATGCATGTTCCTGCATCTTTAGAAAATCTCTCAAAAAAGTGACTATTTCTTTCCCAACTCAACGGCGCGTTTGTAGGCTGCATAGACGGCTTTTGAGAGCACGGTTCGCAGAGTTCCTTTTTCCATCTGATAGATCGCTTCGGCCGAAGTGCCGCCGGGCGATGTGACCATATTGCGGAGTTCGGCGGGATGTTTGTGCGACTCGATCGCGAATTTAACAGAGCCGAGCATGGTTTCCTGCACGAGTTCTTTTGCCATGTCGCGCGAAAATCCAAGATGCACGCCGGCGTCGGTCAGAGCTTCCATGACCATAAAAATATAGGTCGGGCCAGTCGCCGACAAACTCGTCGCCATGTCGATCATGTTCTCGGTTTCGACAAAAAGCTCTTTGCCGAGCGCTTTTAAAAGCTCGCGAACGTGATTGCGTTCCACGTCGCCGACCGCAACCGTGCAGGTCCACGCCGTTATGCCGGCGCCGATCTGCGAAGGCGTGTTCGGCATAGCCCTCACGACCTTTGCGGTGCCGAGTTCTTCGGCGAGGTGATGGATCGTGGCTCCAGCGACGATAGAGATAACGAGCTGATCGGGATGAAGGACGCCGCGAAGATCGTCGAGGACGCGTTCGAGCCGCTGGGGCTTGACGCAGATGACCACCGCCGAGTTCGAATGGCCAGAGATAGTCTCGGCAGCCTGCCTGTTCCCCGCCGTTGCACTTATCCCGTAGCGTTCAGCCAGTTCCTTTCGTCGGGCCTCGCGCGGATGACTCGCGGAGATGTTACCAGCATCGACGAGGCCCTTGGAGACGAGACCGGCGATCATCGATTCCGCCATTACGCCGCAGCCAATGAACGCGAGGTGCATATTCTTCAGATCGTTACCCATAGGTTAAAATAAGAGTTTTACGCAAAGCCGCCGAGAACGCAAAGCAGAGCGGAGAGAGAAATGCTTACGATACGAAAGGCAGAAAACCGCGACAAACCTGCCGTTTGGCAGATCATCAAGTCTGTCATCGCGGGCGGCGACACCTATGTGTTCTCACCGGATACTTCCGAAGAAGAGATGATCGACTATTGGTTCACACCGGACAAACACAACTATGTTGCCGAACTCAACGGCCAGATCGTCGCGACGTTCTGGCTCCGTGCCAACCAGCCCGGCCTGGGCAAGCATGTCGGAAACGCCGCCTACATGGTATCGCCCGAGGAGCATGGCCGAGGTATCGGTAAACAGATCGCGCTCTGGTCGCTCGACGAGGCAAAACGGCTGGGATTCACTGCCATGCAATTCAACTTCGTCGTAAGATCGAACACCGCAGCTGTCAAACTGTGGCAGGACATTGGATTCGAGATCATCGGCGAGATACCCGACGCGATGGTACACGCCAAAAACGGGCTGACAAATGCCTATATAATGTATCGAAAACTCTAGGATATTCTGTCCCCGCCGAGGCGCCTGTGGTAGAGTGCGCCGAAATTCCACGACTAATAACTATAAGGGCATAAAAGAACCCGGTTTCTTTATGCCGATCACCGGCCTGGTTGGGCCGGGTTTGGGAGTGGAGCTTGAGCGGGAAATCAGGATGCACTCCCGGGCGGTGACATTTATGTGGTCACCGCCTTTTTTGTTCGCAGCATGGCAAGTTTGGTCAAAACAGGCGCGGTAATGCAAAATTACTCTTTTGCAAGCGATGACTATAGCTGAACAAATTGAGTTCTTAAAAAAGGGCACGGTCGATGTTATCCGTGAGGATGACCTGCGTAAGAAGCTCGAATGCAGCGAGAAGACCGGGAAGCCTTTGCGCGTGAAACTCGGGCTTGATCCGACGGCTCCGGATATTCACGTCGGGCATACGGTCGTGATCCGCAAGCTCAAGGCGTTCCAGGACCTCGGTCATACGGTTATCTTTTTGATCGGTGATTTTACCGGGATGATAGGTGACCCTTCGGGCAAGAATGTGACGCGGCCGCCGCTTTCGCGTGAGGAGATCAATGTCAATGCAGAGACCTATAAGCGTCAGATGTTCAAGCTGCTCGATCCCGAGAAGACCGAGCTCCGCTTCAACGGCGAATGGATGGACAAATTCGGCGCTGCGGATTTTATAAAGCTGTGCGCCAAGACCACGGTCAAGCAGATACTCGAACGCGACGATTTCACAAAGCGTCTCAACGAGGAAAAGCCGATCTCGCTTCACGAACTGCTTTACCCGCTGGTTCAGGGCTATGATTCGGTCGCGCTCGAAGCCGATGTCGAACTGGGAGGAACCGATCAGAAATTTAACTTGCTGATGGGCAGGAATCTGCAGCGTGAATACGGGCAAGAGCCGCAGGTGATAATCACAACGCCGCTGCTCGAAGGGCTCGACGGTGTGCAGAAGATGTCGAAGTCGCTAGGCAATTATATCGGCATCGACGAGCCGCCGGGTGAGATGTTCGGTAAGGTGATGTCGATCTCGGACGATCTGATGTGGCGTTACTACGAGTTGCTGACCGATCTTAGTCCTACTGAAATTTCAGGCCTTAGGTCTGAGGTCGCTAACGGCGAGAATCCGCGTAACATCAAGGTAAAACTTGCCAAACTGATCATCGGGGACTTTCATTCGGTGGGCGAGGCCAATGCTGCCGAAGAGGAATTCATCAAGCGATTTGTGCAGAAAGAAGTGCCGGATGATGTCGAAGAGCGTCAGGTCGCTGATGGCAGCCACAACCTTGCACAGCTTCTGGCCGATACCGGCCTTGCATCGTCAAAGGGCGAAGCCAGGCGACTAATAGAACAGGGCGGCGTAAAGGTGAACGGGGAAAAGGCGACCGCCGCGAACGCCGAGATCACGATCGGCAGCGGCGTCCTGCTGCAAGTAGGCAAGCGCAAATTCCTCCGATTAAAACCATTGTAATCCTGGCTCTTAATGGATATAATCCATCTCACTCCTCATGGAAGATTCCGCCACACGACGCGTTAAGTTATCCGAGCGCATCAATGCCTTTGTCGCCTCGGAGGCGCCGATCCGTAAACTGGCCGGTAACTGGTCCAAGAAGGCGAAGCTGGCGATGGAGGAGGCGAACAGCCTTTCGCTCGAACGTGTCGAGATCCCGCTGGAACGTCTGCCCGCTAAGCTTGACGGCTTCAAGATCATCCACCTTTCCGACATCCACCACAGCCCGTTTACTGGCCTCGGCCATATAGAGCGTGTCGTGAAGGTTGCCAATCGGCTGAAACCGGACGTCTTTCTGCTCACGGGCGATTATGTTTCGCATGAGCCAGAATATGCAGGGCCAGTCGCGGCCGTGCTGGGCAGGCTGAAGGCAAAATTCGGTACCTATGCGTGTCTCGGTAATCACGACCATTGGACAGATGCCGAGCTTGTCACGCACCTGTTTCGCGGCGAGGGCATCAATATGCTCGTGAACGAAGGCCTCAGGTTCACCGCCCACGGCAGTTCATTCTGGCTCGCCGGTGTTGACGACTATATGGTCGGGAAGACAGATGTTCGGGCTGCCCTGAAAGGCTCGTACCCCGATGAAATGAAGCTCCTTCTTGCCCACAACCCGATCATTTTTCGAGAAGCGGTGCGAGCGGGCGTCGATTTGACCTTGAGCGGCCACACGCACGGCGGACAGATCAAGGTTCGCAGCGATGAGAAGCGCATTCTCCCGCAACGCAAGCTTAAGGCGGGCCTTCACGCCAGGAAAAACTCGCAGATCTATATCACCCGCGGCATCGGAACAGTGGTGGTGCCGATGCGGTATCATTGTCCGCCCGAGATCTCGCTGCTGGAGCTGCGGACAGCATAATGACCGAGCGCGTAGTATCCACAAAAGTCCTTACCGTTGCCAATATCCTGACCTTCCTGCGAATCGGGCTGATACCGATTTTTGCGATCATGCTCGTGTACGACCGCCCGGGGGTCGCGCTTATCTTGTTTACGATAGCGGGCGTTTCGGACGGCATCGATGGCTTTATCGCTCGCCGTATGAAGCAGGAAAGCGAACTCGGCATCATCATCGACCCAATAGCCGACAAACTGCTGATGACGACTGCCTTCGTAATGCTTACGCTCGAAAGCGTGATCGGGGTTGATAAACCGCACCTTCCTGTTCCGTTTTGGGTCACGGCCTGCGTCATCGGCCGCGACATCGCGATCGTGACCATTGCCGGGGCGATCAACGTGATGACTGGATTTCGCGGGTTTCGGCCTTCGGGCCCGGGCAAGGCGAGCACGTTCGTTCAGGTCGCCGCCGTTATCCTCATCATGGTAGCCGTCGTCTTCCCGGTAAACAACGGCCTGTTCCTCCCAACTACCTACGCGGTTGTCGCTTTCTTTGCGGTGTTTTCAGGTATCCACTACATCTTCCAGGTCGCTCGCCTGATGCGCGAGGCCGAGAACGGCCAGCAGTAGTCGCCGCAAAACTTCTCGTGCTATAGTCACCGCAAAAATTCGAAATTTGAACGCAAGTAGTAACCGCAAGGTTCGTTCATCATTCGGTTCAGGAGGAGGGATCATGCTGCAATTCAAAGAAAGTATTTCTATCTATCGCCTGCTCGGGGCGGCGATCTTGACGATATCAATGGCCGCGATCGCGTCGGCTCAGGGGCTTGTCAATTACGAGACGGTTAAGGCCTTCAAGAAGGATGCGGCTCCGTACATAGAGGCAATTTCATGGATATCGACAATGTACGATGACATGGATAAGGACTATGCACCCGTGATGGACGCGGGGACTATCAAAAAGAGCCTGGCAGATGTATCTGGATTTGCCGCCATTATCAAACAAAAATACGCTTCGGTAGAAGACCCGCCGTGGGCCCACAACTGGGAAGATAAGATCGGATCGTGGCGTAAATTGGTTGAAGGGCGTGAAGAGATCGCTAAGAAATATATTGCGAACCGCCTCGTCGCGGTGCTCAAGAAAAAGGCCGAGCAGATGGACAAAGATCGCATGAATCTGGCTTCGAGCCTCGGGTTTGCGCTCCCTGTCGGATTTGACGACCGCGAACTGCTCCATTCAACGGTATCGAAGGAATTTACCCCGATCTTTGCTGCGGCAGGGCTGTCAATGCCCGATGCCTCGATCTTTGCGGCCTTTGATAAGTCGGTCGATGCGCTGGTCAGCGAGGCGCGTAAGCATGCAGCTGACTGGAAATGGGATGCCACAGCCCGTAATGCCACCGCCGAAGCAAAGGCTCGACAATGGATGAAGACATTCGATCCAAAGGCCGAGATCATCAAGATCGGAATGACAGATGCTGCCTGGAAGGTCAACCGGAACAGCCTTGGTATTCCAACTGGCCGGTATATGCGGGGAATGATCCTATATCGAAAACCGGGCCTCGGGGAGTGCGTTGCTGCAAAGTTTTCCTTCGAGCAAAGTTACACCGGCGGCGGCGCATACAATGCTATGGCTAGCACGAGCGGGTTTACCTATCTAGTGAGAATGCAGTCATGTAAGTAGTCTTTTCGAGTTCAGATCTAGACGTGAAGGCCGGCGATTTGCAGCCGGCCTTTTCGTTGGTCCAATATTGTTGAAATAAACTTGACAATGATACACTCAACTATTATCATCAACTCATGCTCAATGGTGCGCAGTAATACCGGGCAGAAGCAATAATAAGTTTTGGAGAATAATTTATGAGTAAAATCATTGGTATCGATCTGGGAACGACCAACTCGGTCGTTGCCGTAATGGAGGGAGGCGAGCCGGTTGTTATCACAAACAGCGAAGGCGGTCGCACGACGCCTTCGGTGGTTGCGTTTACTAAGGACGGCAATCGACTGGTCGGCCAGGTCGCCAAGCGTCAGGCCGTTACAAATCCCGAGAACACGCTTTATTCGATCAAGCGGTTCATGGGCCGCAAATTTGACGAGGTCGGCGGCGAGATCAAACAGGTTCCCTACAAGGTGGAAAAGGCCGGGAACGGCGACGTACAGATAGCCGCTGAGGGCAAGACGTTTTCGCCGCCGGAGATCGCGGCGATGGTGCTGCAGAAGCTCAAGCAATCGGCCGAGGATTATCTTGGCTCGAAAGTCGATAAGGCGGTGATCACGGTGCCTGCCTACTTTAATGACGCCCAGCGACAGGCGACCAAGGACGCCGGCAAGATCGCGGGCCTCGAGGTCCTGCGTATCGTCAACGAGCCGACCGCGGCCGCTCTGGCGTACGGTTTGGACAAGAAGAAGGACGAAGTTATCGCGGTTTTTGACTTCGGCGGCGGTACGTTCGACATTTCGATCCTCGAGGTCGGTGAAGGCGTGGTCGAGGTCAAATCGACCAATGGCGATACGCACCTCGGTGGTGACGACGTTGACGAAGTTCTTGTCGGCTGGATCATCGATGAGTTCAAAAAGGATCAGGGCATCGACCTGCACAACGACAAGATGGCCTTGCAGCGTTTGAAAGAGGCCGGGGAAAAGGCCAAGGTCGAGCTATCGAGCGCGATGGAGACGGAGATCAACCTGCCGTTCATCACAGCGGATGCATCGGGTCCGAAGCATCTGGTGATGAAGCTGACGCGGTCGAAGTTCGAAGCGCTCGTCGAGCCTGTCCTAAAGCGTCTGATGCCGCCGGTCGAACAGGCGATCAAAGATGCTGGGCTGACGGCCAAGGATATCGAGGAGATCGTGCTCGTGGGCGGTTCGACGCGTATTCCGAAGGTCCAGGAAATGGTCAAGGAATACTTCGGCAAGGAATCGAACAAATCGGTCAACCCGGATGAGGTCGTTGCGCTTGGAGCTGCGGTCCAGGCTGGTGTTCTGGGCGGTGAGAAGACGGATATTCTGCTTCTCGACGTTACTCCTTTGAGTCTCGGTATCGAGACATTTGGCGGAGTTTCGACACCGATGATCCAGAAGAATACGACCATCCCGACCCGAAAGAGCGAGATCTTCTCAACGGCTTCGGACAATCAGACCTCGGTCGAGGTTCACGTGCTTCAGGGTGAACGGCCGATGGCGGGCGACAACAAGACGCTCGGTAAATTCCATCTCGTTGGCATTCCGCCGGCACCTCGCGGAGTTCCGCAGATCGAGGTGACCTTCGACATCGACGCGAACGGCATCGTCAACGTTTCCGCAAAGGATGTTGGCACGGGCCGCGAGCAGAAGATAACGATCACCGCATCGAGCGGCCTCTCGAAGGAAGAGATCGACCGTATGATGAAGGACGCCGAATCCCATTCTGCCGAGGACGAGAAGAAGAAGGCTGCCGTCGAAGCACGCAACCGGCTCGACGGGCTTGTTTACAGTGTTGAGAAGACCTTGTCCGAGAACAAGGACAAACTCGATTCGGCCGCTTCGGCTGAGATCGAAGCCGCTATCGGCGAGTCGAAGACAGCTCTCGGCGGTGAGGATGTCGATGCGATGAACAACGCATTCGAACGGCTCCAGACCGCTTCGCACAAGCTGGCCGAGGTGCTCTACAGCCAGACCGCCGCACCCGGCGGTGAAGCTGCGAGCGATGGGCAGGCGTCGTCGGCATCGGCCGGTGGCGATGGCGGATCGACGGCGGCATCAGCCGACGAAGGCGATGTCATCGACGCTGAGTACATTGACGTGGAAACCGATGATAAGAAATAGCTTACGCCTAGTAATGTAAGCTTTTCGGGACGAGCGGTAACTGAATTTGCCTCTCGTCCCTTATCGTGTAGACTTGTCGGAATCAGATGGCGAAAAAGGATTATTATCAAATTCTGGGCGTCAAGAAGGACGCCAAGGCAGATGACCTGAAGAAGGCCTATCGACGGCTCGCGCGTAAGTATCATCCTGATGTCAATCCCGGTGATAAGGCTGCTGAGGATAAGTTCAAGGATATTCAGGAAGCATACGACGTGCTTTCCGACGAAAAGAAGCGGAAGGTCTTCGATCGTTTCGGGTACTATGCCGACAATCTGGACGTAGATTCACCATTCGCGGGCCGATCGGCTGCTGGGAACCCGACAGGCGGTTTTGATTTCTCAGGTTTTGATTTTTCGAGCGGTCAGACGACCGGGTCGAGTTTTCGCGATATTTTTTCCGATCTCTTCGGCGGAGGCGGCGCGCGGCAGGCCGAGCCTGAACCGCCGCGTCCGATGCCCAAGAGGGGCCGCGATATCGAGATCCCGCTCGCGCTGAGTTTCGAGGAGGCATTTACGGGCCTGACAACCAATATCACGGTAAACCGCAGTGAACAGTGTTCGCGATGCCAGGGTGCCGGTGACACAGGCGGGCCTGTCGTTCAGTGCCCGACCTGCAAGGGCACCGGGCAGGTGATGAAGACCGGCGGCAGATTGCAGTTTTCGCAGCCGTGTTCCGATTGCGAGGGAACGGGCCGCCGGCGACAACCGTGTTCGTTATGCAATGGCAAGGGCGTTACGCCGAAAAGCGAGCAGGTGAAGATCAAGATTCCGGCAGGTGTTGATACCGGGTCGCGCGTCCGCGTGCCAAAAAAGGGGCACGGCGGACGGCTCGGGGCCGAGCCCGGCGATCTTTTCATACTTACAAATGTCGGCAAGCATCCATTCCTGACGCGCAAAGGCGACAACGTATATGTTACGGTCCCGATCACGGTCTCTGAGGCGGCCCTTGGCACGAAGATCGAGGTGCCTACGGTCGAGGGCAAGGCGCAGCTTAAGATACCTGCCGGAACCGAGTCGGGACAGAAATTCAGGCTTCGCGAGCGAGGGTTTCCGAGTTTACGGAATCCGACACTTCGCGGCGACCAATTCATTGAGGTGAAGATCACGCTGCCGCGAGTCCTTTCGGAGGAAACGAAAACCGTTCTACGCGAATTTGAGCGTTTGAATCCTGAGAACCCAAGAAAAGTCATGGGTCTTGAATAACTGCAGAGCGGACAGGAGTGTCCGCGCTCCGTTTATGAAAAAGCGAGTTAAAACCTATACGATCAGTGCAGTTGCCGAGCTCTACGATGTTCATCCGCAGACGCTGCGATTGTACGAGCGTGAAGGGCTGCTCAAGCCGTCGCGATCGATAGGAAATACACGGCTTTACGAGGATGCCGACCTCGAGCGGCTCGAGGTCATCCTCTCGCTTACCCGCGAACTCGGGGTCAATCTCGCCGGCGTTGAGATCATCCTCAATATGCGCGAAAAGATGGATCAGATGCAGCGAGAGTTCGAGCGTTTCTTCGAATATCTCAAGGTCCACGCGAGCGAATTTTCGAAACACAGCGAGGCATTTTCTTCCGGCGAGGCGCTCATCCCGATCTCGCGGTTTCGCTCCGTGAGGGTCCGCACGGAACACCGAGAACAATGATTCATCGGGCATTTCGCCCATTTCACTGCCTTTCCGCTTTCTTAAGCACAAAGCCTATCGCGTTGATTTCAGGCTGATTTTGGGATAGGATTCTTGGATTCGGAGATACCGTAATTGTAGGAGTATTTGATGTTTTCAAGAATTTCAGCGCGCGGCTTTTTTCTCATCCTCGCCCTTCTCAGTTCTTCATATTTGGCCATCGGACAAGACCTTGACGACGTTACAATTTCCGGTCAGGTCGTTGACGCGAATGGCCAGGCCATTGTCGGCGCGACCGTTACCGCGACGATGACCGAAACACGGGAATTTCGTACCGTGATAACGGATAGCGAAGGCCGCTATCGGTTCGTAAAACTTAGGCCTGGAACATATAAGGTAAAGGCCGCGGCGAATGGGTTCGGCCCGCAAGAAACGCCGGAGATAGCAACCGTTTCGGCACAGAACCTTGTCAAGGACTTCAAGCTGAACCCGGCCGGTGTCACGGCTGAACAAACGATAACCGTGACCGAGGATGACAGCCCGGTCGTCGATACGACGCGTACGATCGTCGGCGGAACCATCTCCGAACGCGAGATCGAGGAAATCCCGAACAATACCCGCAACCCGCTCGACCTGGTGCTGACGCTCGGAGGCACGTCGGAAGAACAGCTCTCGACCAGCGGACTTGCAGAGGACCGCAATCAGAATCCGGCCACGGCCCCGCTCGAGCAGGGCAATTTCTCGCTGTCAGGCGGCGTTGCCTACTCGAATAACCTGACCATCGACGGTCTCGATAATAACGACGACCGATCGTCGCGCGACCGATTCCAGCCATCGCTCGAATCGATCGCCGAGGTACAGGTGATCTCGAACCAGTTCTCCGCCGAATATGGCAGGGCATCGGGCGGCCGTATTAATCTGCGAACTCGTGCCGGAACCAATAAGTACCGCGGACGGTTCTTTATGTTCTTTCGCGATGACAATCTGAACGCGAACAGCTGGTACAACAACAGCCGTGGTTTCGCTCGTCAGCCGCTGACCGAATATAACCCCGGCTTCACGTTCAGCGGGCCGGTCCGGCTGCCTTTCTACAACGGCTCGAATAAGACATTCTTCGCCACGGCCTACGAGTATACGAACCTCAAGGACACGACGTTCATCGACACGTTCATGCCCGCAACAGGCAATCCTCGCTTCACGCTACCGCAGGGTAACGTGAACTGCCCGACCGGTATAACCTGCACCGATACGACGACAAACCCCGCGGGTGCGATCGTTCCATACCAGGAAACGGTGCCGACGCCGAATAAGAATCATATCTTTACAGCCAGGGTGGATCACAACTTCTCGCAGAACAACAATTTCACATTCGGCTTCCAGTTCGGACGGAGAGCAAATCAGCGAACCACCGGAGCCTCAACGACCAGGCTCGACGATGCACTGCAGGTAAGGAACGCAGCGACCGAAGCCTATAACTTCACTGACAATCACGTTTTCAATTCGAACCTCGTCAATCAGATCCGCGGCCAGTATTCGATCTACAAGCCGAGTTTCGAGACGAGCAACGCCTTCGGGCCGGTCGTCCTGATCGGGTACCGCAACCCGATCACGTCGTCAAACCAAACGCTGATCGCCGGCAACTCGACAGCTGCAATAAGTGGAGATTCGACAGGCTTTCCGCAGAACCGGCGTGAGACGCGATATCAGATAATGGACTCGCTGACCGCGATTGACGGTAACCACACTCTCAAGTTGGGATTTGATGTGCAGAGGGTCCGTTCGAAGGCGATCGGGCTGGGTGACGCGACCGGAACATTCAATTTTACAGGCGTTACGAATTTTGCCGCGAACATCCTTTCCCGTTACCGGCAGAATTTCGGTACAAGTTCCGATGTGGAGAATACATATTGGGGAGCGTTCTACAACGACGAATTCAAAATACGGCCAAATCTGACGCTGAGTTACGGCGTCAGATACGAACGTGAGACCGCGGTTTCCGATGATAACAACCTCGGGCCTCGAGTCGGGCTTGCCTGGGATCCATTTAAGAAAGGCAAGGGCGTTATTCGGGCCGGAGCGGGCATCTTCTACAACCGCGTACTGCTTAGGACGGTCGCGGATTCTATCCAAAATACGGGCGGCAACCTGGTGTCTTTCGACACCAACCTGATCGGCACCTCGGCGGCCGACCCGCGACGGGTCGCGGTACTTGCGGCCATTAGCAGCCGCTTCCCGGACGCCTTTGGCTCCGTTGAAGACATCCGCACGCTGCTCAATAGCGTCTGTCCGACTGTCGTCTCGCCGCCCGCTCCGTGCACGTCGAGCGTCGGATTTTTTGACCGCATAACCAGCACCGCAAACCCGCTTCGCACAGTCGAGCCGAACCTCGTCATTCCCGAGAGCTACCAGTTCAATGTAGGATTCGAACGCGAAGTGATAAAGAGTTGGGTCTTCGAGGCGAACTACACCTGGAACAAGACGGTCCATCTCTGGCGGGATACCAACGGAAATGCTCCGCGGCTTCCCGCGGGATTTACCGACTGGACCTCGTGGCTCATTGCGAATCCTTTCGATCTGTCACCGACGCGCCGTTACACGTTTTACCTGGGTTCGACGACGGATACGAGCGGCCTATCGGCGAACGCGCCAAATACGACGACGACGTGCGGCACCACGACGGCCAATTGCTATGTGAATCTCAATACCACCAGCACATCGACGACCTCTCCGCTTGTCGCTGTGACGGGAACCAACAACAACGCTACCGGAGGTCCGATCGGCATCGCCCTGGCTGCGATAGCGAGGTTCCGGCCTAACCCGAATGTCGAGGAAACATCCGTTATCGGCTCGATGGGCAATTCGTTCTACCAAGGGCTGATACTCGAACTTCGTAGCCGATATCGACAACTCGGCAAGGGATTCGGCTCGTCGTTCCGCATCGCCTATACACTTTCGAGCACCAAGGACGACGGCCTGAACAACACGTCCAATGCCGAGGTCAATGGTGATTTCGGCCGCGAATGGGCCAGAAATCTACAGGATCGCCGTCACCGCTTGGCGGTCTCGGGCACGATCGACACGCCGCGTTGGTTTGGCCGACTTCGCTTCTCGCCGCTTTTCCGCTATGGCAGTTCGGCGCCGTTCAATCTTGGCAACGGGGGCTCTGACCGCAATCTCGATGACCTCAGCACAGATCGTCTGAACTACTCGGGAAGTCCGGGTGAGATCAGGTGGCGCGAGCCGGGGTCGCCGGTACCGACGGCTCTTATTTCGAAATTCTCGCTGCAGCCGATCGGTGCGAAGAGCGGAAACCTGCCGCGTAACTCGGGAACTGGCCCGAGCTTTTTCACCTTCGACCTGAGCGTTACCCGCGAGTGGAAGATAGGCGAACGCCTCCGCATTCGTCCCACGGTACAGTTCGACAACATTCTGAACGCTGCGGTGTTCAGCTATGGCTCGGCATTTATCGATTTCAATGGGCTTACGCTGTCGAACCCGACCTCGCAGGCGAATTTTCTCGTCCCGACGCGAACGTATCGACAACGGCAGATCAGGACGGGCCTTCGCATTGACTTCTAGCGGCGGAAGAAAGTTCGCCTCTCGTTCCTTGAGGTTCGAAGCCTGGGCTTCGAACCTCAAATCGTTGATCCCGACATAGCGTTCGAAAAATATCCCTATAAAAAACTTGGTGACGCGCCAAAATTGCGTATGGTATCCTGTCTGTTGAACAACTTTGTTCACACCTCAAAGATATGAGCCTCGCCACCGCCGAACCCCAGGTCCCAGTAACAGAGACAACGATCGAATCGGTGCTTCTCGATGCCGATCTTTTCGTCAAATACAGCTCGCCCGAGAAGGCCTTTGAACTGCTGCGGCAATCGCTCGAGCGTTCGCCGCGGTCGATCAGCCTGCGCGAAAAGATGCGCGATATCTGCGTTCGGCAGAAGAATCTCAATGAGGCGGCGAAACAATGCCTTGCGTTGGTCAGCCTCTATATCGCACGCGAGGATTTTGACCTGGCTTACGACCGCCTGCAGGAGGCCAAGCTGCTCGATCCGCGGATCTCGGTCGCCCCGGGCCTAGAGGCTATCCGAAGGGCTCGTCGCCCGGATTTTGCTGTCGATCGCGACCGCTCGCCGCAGGCCGTTCGAACCGATGTGACGTTTGCCGGCAGTCTCGCGTACGTGAGCATATTTGACGCGGTTCAGGTGATCGAGAGCGCCAAAATGACCGGCCTGCTGATAATCAAATCAGATCTGCACCTCGGCAGCGTCTCGTTCAACGAGGGCAAGATCGTCGACGCGGAATGCAATGGGACGAATGGCCATTTGGCGTTTCGCGACATTATTGAGATAAGCTCAGGGACATTTGAGTTCAATGTTTGCGAAAAAGAGTTTCCGATCGTCATTGCCGTCACAAGCAATACCAATTTTCTCCTCGATGTGCTTACCGAACTCGATAACGAGCGCGCCGAAAAGCAAGGGCTGCGCAGCATCGGTGATGAGCTGGTCTGAGAGTCAGAATCGGACGAGGGCCATCCGGGCCAAAAAGTAAAAGGCAAATGGAGAAGGCCGTGGGCCGTTTTCACGCCGACGTATTTTTTGATGCGCTGGCTGGCCGAAAAATGCCAGAATAGCTTGGTCGGGCATTCGCCGTTTTTCGCAGGCCTTGCGTTTGACTTCGCACGTCCGATACAACAAAATATAGTGCTCATCGCAGTACCAGGCACAATAGAATGTTTAAGCTCCAGCGTCTCGAAATCTCAGGCTTTAAGTCTTTTGCCGACTATACAGAGATAGTTTTTACCGGAAGCGGCATCACCGCCGTGGTCGGGCCCAATGGCTGCGGCAAGTCGAACGTCTCGGACGCGATCTCGTGGGTGCTTGGCGAACAGCGGGCAAAATCGCTACGCGGCGGCGAGATGAAGGACGTCGTTTTTGCGGGAACGCGCAACCGCAAACCCGGCGGGATGGCTGAGGTCGTGCTGCACCTGGTCCGCGACGATTCGGTCTTCACGGGTGACGAGGACGAGCTCTCGGGAATCGACCAGGCTCTCTCGGAGATCGACGAGAGCTCGGTCGATATGGACGAGGTCGAGGGGGTCGAGGACGAAGCCGTCATTGATCAGTCGTCGGCCGCCGGTGAGGAAGCTGTATCTGCCGAAGGAGCAGACAGCGAGAGCGAAGAGGTTGAGACCGTAAAGGCGATGGCCGTCGGGTCAGCCCGCATCGTCGAGCATAGGGTAAAGACCAAGCGGCATTGGCGTCCGCGCTCGTTTGCCTTGGATTTTGCGCCGGGCGAGTCGGTCTCGGTCACGCGCCGTTTGTATCTTTCGGGCGAGAGTGAATATCAGCTGAACGGCAAGACGTGCCGTTTGCGTGACATAACAGACCTTTTCGCGGGAACGGGGCTTTCGGGTGCCCATTACGCGATCATCGAGCAAGGCAGGATCGGCCAGGTACTTTCAGCAAAACCGGCGGATCGTCGAAATCTCATCGAAGAAGCCGCCGGAATATCAAAATTCCGTGCTCGCCAGCGTGCTGCCGAATCCCGGCTCGATACCGCAAAGGCTAATCTTGGCCGCATCTCGGACATCATCTCCGAGGTCGATACGCAGGTGAATTCACTTCGGAGGCAGGCTGCGAAGACCAGGCGGTTCAAGATACTGCAGGAAGAGTTCCGAACGCTTCTGCGACAGCTTTATGCGGCTGAGGGCAAGCATTTGCTCGATCTTTCGAACGAACTGCAGGCGCTTCTGAGTACTTCGGACGATATCGAGGCAAAGCTGCATGAGGAAGTGCGTGCAAAAGAGGAAGGCTCTCGCGAGGCTACCCAGAGAGCTCGCGAGGCCGAAGAAAGCCTCGCCGAGATCAGAAGGATCCATGCAAACAACATTCTCGAACGTGACCGCGCCGAACGCGAACATATCTATAAATCAGACCAGATCGTAAATCTTAACAGCCGGTGCGATGCACTCCGCGTCGAGATCGCCCAGAGCAGGGAACGGCTGGCGTTGCTCGGTACCGAGCACACGCGATTGAAGGCAGATGAAGAGCGCGAGTCGGCCGCGCATGCGGCCGCTGAGGCCGAGCTTCGAACGTCGGAGGAAGCTCACCGTACCGAGGCCGCCGCGCTGGCGTCGATCCAAGCCTCGATCGATAGGCTTCGAACCGAGCTGATGCAGCATTCCGCCGCCGCCGAGCGATTCGACGAGGTCGGGCGGCAGCTGATGAAGAACCTCGAGCGGCTCGAATCGCGGGCCGCGAGTCTGCAGAAAGAGGGCAAGCGGGCAGAGCGGACCTTCGAATCGAAGCGAGAGCAGGCAGAGGAGCTTTCGGCCCAACTCGCGGATGAAGAGCGAAAGCTCGCCGGGCTTAACGCCGAAAAAGAGAGTCTCCTCACCGAGACCGCGACTGCCCGGAATCTGCTCCGAACGGCCGAAGAGCGTCTCAACGTGCTCAACGAAGAGGAATCGGCCAAGCGCCATCGCCTGGCAACCCTGAAAGAACTCGAAGAGAAGAAAGCCGTTTACGCACCGTCGGTGCAAAGGCTTTTTGCCGAGGCGGCGAAGATCGGTGTCAGGCTTTCGGGCGTCCTGGCAGATCATCTGGATGTCGATCCGGAAGCAGAAACTGCGGTAGAGGTGTTGTTCGGCAGTTTTCTCGAATCGGTCGTGGTCGGGTCCGATGCCGAAGCAAAGAAGGTGATCGCGTGGCTCAAGGCGAACGAGATGGGCCGTACGGCGGTCATCGTGCTGAAGGAGGGTCCCGATGTGCCGGCGCCGACGATCGTGCCCGGCTCGGTCGCGGAACGACTCGGGGTTTCGGGCGGGATTGCGGCAATAATGCATCGGATATTTCCGCGCGAGATGTCGGCGGTACTTGTAGATGATCTTGCGGCGGCGAGCGGCAAGGGCGATCAGACATTTGTCAGCCGTTCGGGTGACCTTCTGCTAGCCGGCCGCGTCTATGTCGCTGGTCAGCAGAAGCCCGCTGGTAAGAACACCTCGCTGTTGGCCTTCAAGCGTGAACTCAGTCAGCTCGGCAAGGAGGCCGTTCGGCTCGAGGCCGCGATCAGATCGGCTGCGAGCGATGTCGAGAGAGCTCGCGAATCTCTCGTCGAGCTTGAAAGCAAGACCGTTGATCTTCAGTCGCTGATCATCAAGGTTGACCGCGGCATCCATGGCCTGCAGATCCAGGTGCACGCAGCTAAGGAAGAGATCGCCCGTGCGGAACGCCACCAAAAGGTTGTTCTGACTGAGGTCGAGCAGATCTTTCATGAGATCGCCGACGCCAAGCAGAGCGGCGTCGAGGCCCGATCGAACAAGGAGAATGCCGAGGCCTCGCGGGTCGAGACATCGTCGCGTATCGACGGAATGGGTATGGAATTGAACGCTGCACGCCTGAGGACGGAGGATTCGGCGACGGCTCTGAACGAGCGAAGAATGCTTGCCGCTACTTCGGACGAGCGGCGCCGATCAGCCGTGTCGGCACTGCGTCGCGTCGAGAATGAACTGAGAGAGGTCGAATCGAGGCGTTCGGTTCAGGAACTCGAGATGAGCGAGGCTGAGGCCCGTATCCGCGAGTTGCACGAGGCGATAAATGAGATCACGGACCGCATCGCAAATGCCGGAGATGAGATCGAGAGGGAGAATGCCGAGCTTTCGGCGGCAGTGACAGCTCTCTCGGCGGCGCGTGAACTCGCCGATTCCGCCAGCGAGCAGCTGGCCGACCTTAACCGACGCTCGGCAGATGCGCGCAACGAGAAGGCCGAGATCGAGATCCGCCAGGCCGAGGCCGTTACTCAGCTCAAGAATACTGCTGAGAACTGCCAACAAGAACTCAATATCTCGCTGACCGAGCTGATCGAAACGACCGTTCTCGACGAGGACATCGAACTTCATACCGCCCGTCGCAACGCTGATGATCTCAGGCAAAAGCTGGACAATTTCGGGGCGATAAATATGCTTGCCCTCGAAGAGCTGGGTGAGGCCGAGGAGCGGCAGCTTTTCCTGACGACGCAGAGGACCGATGTCATCGACAGTATTGCCGCCACGGAAGAAGCTCTTCGCGAGATCAAGGAGCGCTCGCGTGCGCGGTTCCGTTCAGCTTTCGAATCGATCAACAACAACTTCAAGCAATTCTTCCTTGAACTTTTCGGCGGCGGCCGCGGTGAAATGACGCTGCTCGAACCCGACGACATTCTCGAGGCCGGGATCGAGGTCGTTGCCCAACCGCCGGGAAAACGCCTCCAGAACATCATGCTGCTGTCAGGCGGCGAGAAAGCCATGACCGCGATAGCGCTTGTGCTTGCGATATTCAAGTACCGGCCCTCGCCATTCTGCCTTCTCGACGAGGTAGATGCTCCGCTCGATGATGCCAATGTAGGCCGCTTTGCGGGTAAGATCGCCGAAATGTCTGAGAAGACCCAGTTCATTGTCATCACGCATAACAAGCGCACGATGGAATATGCACGGGCACTCTATGGCGTGACCATGCAGGAGGCGGGCGTTTCGCGGATCGTCTCAGTGAAGTTCGAGTAGCAGGCCTGCTTTTGCATTGACCAACGAGGAAACGGCATACTGCATCCAATGCCATTGTTGACGCAATGGGTAGTATCTCTATGCAAAAGCCGGCACTTTGGTTTATGGTCGTTCTGCTGTTCACCGCCTCGACCCTATTTGGGCAGACCAAAAAGAACGAAAAACCGATGGCGACGCCGACACCGGCCGCCGAGGTCCCGGTCAAGCGAAACGGCCGTCCGGACGCGAACGATGCCGGAAATGCAGCGCCGCTCTCAAACCCCGCAACTCATTTCTACGAGTTTTCACGGCCGGGGTTTAATTACGGCCGTGTGATCATTGAACACGACGACACGGGGAAGGGGAAGATCTCATTCATGAAGGATGGATTTGACGATCTCGAGACGGACCCGATCGACCTTTCGGGCGTTACGATGGCCAAGATCGGCGAAGCTCTCGCTGAGCTCAAGTTTCTTGATTCCACGGAAGAATATCAGCACGCCCGCGATTTCACACATATGGGTGATGTCACATTCACCCTGCGGCGTGACGGACGCTCGCGGACGGTCAAGTACAACTGGACGGAGAATAAAGCCGCGAAGGCTCTGATGGACGAGTATCGCCGGATCACGAATGAATATACGTGGCGATTTGACCTGGCGATCGCGATCCGGAATTATCCGCTTCAAACGCCGGGCCTGATGGAACTGCTCGACGGATATATGAAACGCGGCGAGATCTCTGATCCGGGGCATCTCGTGCCTTTTCTTACTGGCCTGTCGAATGATGAGCGGATGCCGCTGATGGCCCGAAATCGTGCCTCAAAGATAATCAAGGACATCGAAAAGCAAAAGAAATGATCGCGATCGGATCCCCCGATCTCGTTTCAGTGACAGGTGCCGCGTCGAGGTGCTAGTTGGGCAGGATCGTTCCGTCGTCCTGTATCTTTGGAGCATTTGGGCCGAAGTCGGTCACCGAAAGGCTCCGAACGAGGCGGAGGGACTCGCCGGAAGGGTCGAGCACCGGAATGCCTTTGCCCTCAAGCTTGACGCTGTTGATCTTACCGCTGAGAAACTTCCCTTCTGAGTCGATCTTTGCTTCGAGGACCATCGATAACGCAGTTGCCCCGGCTAGTTGGAACCAGCCATAGGTTGCAAAATTGCCGAGCGAATAGGCGATCAACCGGTCTTTGTAGATCTCCATTCCACGCATCACGTGGGGGCCGTGGCCGAGCACTATATCGGCACCCGCATCGATGACGGTCCGCGAAAACATCCGCAGGTTACCGCGATTCTCCCCAAGAAACAGCTCAGAACCATTAGGCACATTTTGTTTATCGGTGCCCTCTGCTCCGCCGTGGAACGAGACGATAACTATGTCGGCCTTCTTGTCGGCCTCGAGGACGAGTTGACGTGCGCCGCTGAGGTCGTTGATGCTCGGCATTCCATTGTTATGGCCAAACGCGACCATCGCGACCCGTTTGCCACGCGATCCAATATAGGCGATGGTCGCCGGCGGTTGAAGGCTTCCGGCATATTTGATGCCCTGTTCGTCCATGACCTTCTGCGTGCTGGCACGTCCCATTTCGCCAAAGTCGCCTGCGTGATTGTTGGCGACGCTCATCAAGTCGAAACCGGCGGCCTTGAAATACTTGCCATAGCGAGTAGGCGTTTTGAACGCGAAGCAGCGCGTTGACCCGGGCCGGCATTTTACGGAAATTCCACCATCGACGATCGGCCCTTCGAGATTGCCGAATGCGATGTCGGCGGCGCTCAAGATCGGCGTCACCTCCTTCAACAGATCGGCCCCGTCATTCGGCGGCATACGTGATTCGTTCGGAAATGTCGAAGCGAGCATCATATCGCCAACGGCGGCGATCGTGATCGGCTCCTTGTTCTGCGGCGTTGCTTCGGCTGTCGGCACCGATCCCGCCGGTTCTTCACTGTTTACGCGGTTCGGAGTGCACGCGATCGCGACGACGACCGAGGTCAATAGGAGTGCGGCCGTCAAACTTTTGTTTATTCGTGGTCTTTTCATTTTCGTGGCTGACCTCAATACCTGGTGCTGCAACCTGATCTCAGGTCGGCAAAACCGCCGCTGCGACCTACGCACTCGCCGGAGTGATCTTCTCGGAAACTGCCGGAGTGCTGCCCGACGATCTCTCATCGTCTTCAGCGATCAGCGATTCATCGACGAGCTTTCGCTGCTCGAGTTCGTGGATGGCGTACGAACCTGTGGCGGGCGAAGCTGAGGCGGCGCGGCCAACGTAGCGCACGGTCGAACCCTCCGGTTTGATCGCACGCAGCCTGGGTTCGATGAACGTCCAGCCACCCATGTTCTTTGGCTCTTCCTGTGTCCAGACGATCTGCTTGGCATTCGGGTAAGAAGCGATGATCTCGGCGACCTTCTTCGCCGGGAACGGATAGAATTGTTCGAGCCTGACGACCGCTACCTTGCCGCTATACGAGCCGTCACGGGCCGCATCGAGATCGTAAAACACCTTGCCGCTGCATAGTACCACGCGGGTGACGTTCTCGCGGTCGGTTACACGAGCGTCGTCGATAACGGGCTGAAAACCGCCGGTCTCAAGTTCCGCGATGGTCGAGCTGGCAGCGGGAAGGCGAAGAAGGCTTTTTGGCGTCATAACGACCAGCGGCTTCGCAACCTCCTGCTTTACCTGGCGGCGAAGCAGATGGAAGTACTGGGCCGGCGTCGTTGGGTTGCAGACCTGTAAATTGTTTTCCGCACAGAGCTGCAAATAGCGTTCGAGCCGCGCCGACGAGTGCTCAGGGCCCTGGCCTTCGTATCCGTGCGGGAGCAGCATTACAAGGCGACTCTTCTGCTGCCATTTGTCCTCAGATGATGAGATGTACTGATCGATCACTATCTGTGCCCCGTTCGAAAAATCGCCGAATTGAGCCTCCCAGGCGACGAGCTGGCCTTGTGAGATCAGCGAATAGCCATATTCGAAGCCGAGTACGCCGTATTCGGACAGCGAGCTGTCGAAGATATAGGCACGGGCATGCTGGTTCTCCGGGTTCGATAGTTCGTTGAGCGGAGCCCATCGATCGCCCGTCATTGTGTCGTACATGTTGGCGTGACGCTGTGAGAACGTGCCGCGGCCCGAATCCTGACCGCTAAAACGCACCGGAAAGCCATCCAGGACGAGCGAACCGATCGCCATTGCTTCGCCAAACGCCCAATCCATCGGCACTTCGCCCTCGCCCATCTTGGCTCGGCGTGCAAGCTGTCCGACCATCTTCGGGTTGATATGAAAATTCTCGGGAACGAGCGATATCTTCTCCGAAATGGCCTTTAGCGTTTCGGGAGGTACACCGGTCTCGATCACCACCGAGCCGTCGTCCTCAGCAGGCGGAGCGTTGAGGACTGCTTTTGCCGGTTTCTTGGCGGCGATATCCTTGGCCCGGGCAAGTATGCCCTCATATTTTTCGACCACCTTGTCGGTCATCGCCGTCAGGTCAGCCTCGGTGATGACGCCTTCGCGGATCAACTGCTGGGCATAAAGGTGCCGAGTCCCGGGATGAGCCTTGACCCGCGCATACATTACCGGCTGGGTGTAGCTCGGTTCATCGCCTTCATTGTGGCCGAGCCGGCGAAATCCGACCAGATCGAGCACGACGTCCTTGTCAAACTCGCGGCGGTAGTCGAGGGCGATCTGGATAACGCGAAAAGCAGCCTCGGGGTCATCGGCGTTGACGTGAAATATCGGCGTTTGTGTAATGTGGGCGGCGTCGGTCGAATATATCGAACTGCGGCTCAGGCCCGGCGAGGTAGTAAACCCGATCTGGTTATTGATGACCAGGTGGATCGTGCCGCCCGTGCGATAGCCGGGAAGTCCTGCGAGCTGGAGCGTTTCCATAACCACGCCCTGCCCGGCGAACGCTGCATCGCCATGCAGCAGCAAAGGCAGAATATGCTTATAGGTCTCCTGCCGCTCCATCCCCTCGCCGTCGCGCAGATAGTCCTGGCGTGCCCGCACCATTCCCTCGACGACAGGGTTTACAGTTTCGAGGTGGCTCGGGTTGCACGAGAGCTGGATCGTGAGTTCGCGACCGGCTTTTGTCTGTTTTTTGCCGATCGCTCCCTGGTGATACTTCACGTCGCCTTCGTCGGCAGGAAAATTGGGGTGCGAGGTCCCCTCGAATACAGTGAAGATGCGTTCCGCCATCTCGCCCGTTTCCGGATCGCCGATAATGTTCGAAAGGACGTTGAGCCGGCCACGGTGGGCCATTCCCATATAGATCTCGTCGACACCGCGTGCCGAAGCCCCCTCAACAAGCTGATCGAGCATCGGGATCACGGTCTCGCAGCCTTCTAGTGAGAAACGCTTCTGACCGAGATACTTCTTGTGCAGGAACTGCTCGAACTGTTCAGCCTCGATGAGCTTCTGGAGCAATTCCTTCTTGACCTCTGCCGAGAGAGGCACGGTATCGACAAATTGCTCGCGCACGCGATGCCGGATCCAGTCCTTCTGTTCCTTGCTCTGGATATGGCGATATTCGATACCGACCTTGCCGCAATATGCCCTGCGGAGGATCTCGAGAATTCGCCGCAAGCTGGCGGTTTTTTCACCATGAAGGCCGCCGGTGATGAATTCGCGGTCGAGATCCCAGATAGTGAGGCCGAAGTTTTCGAGGTCGAGTTCTGACGCGTGCGGCGTGGTCATCTTGAGCGGATCGATGTCCGCAAGGAGGTGGCCCCGCTCGCGGTAGGCGTTGATCAACTGCAATACGTTGGCTTGCTCTTCGATCTTCTCGTGCTCGCCGCCGAAAAGCCTCGGGTTATAATCCTCAGCCCAGCGAAGCGGTGCGAAACTGATCTCAAGATCAGCAAATATCTGATCGTAGAATGCGTCGCGGCCGAGGATAAAATCGTGAACCTTCGCAAGAAAGAGGCCGCTTTCGGCTCCCTGAATAACGCGATGATCGTAAGTGCTCGTAAGCGTTATCGTCCGGCTGATACCGATCGAGGAGAGGGCGGCATTGGTCATCGCCTGGTATTCCGCCGGATATTCAATAGCGCCGGTCGCGATGATCGCGCTCTGGCCGGCCATAAGGCGGGGATTTGAAGCGACGGTGCCGATAGTTCCGGGGTTCGTCAGCGAAATGGTCGTACCCTGAAAGTCGGCGATCTCAAGTTTACCCTCGCGAGCCTTCTTGACCTGCTCGTTATAGGCGGCAAAGAACTCGGCAAAATTCATAGAGTTCGCACCCTTGATATTGGGAACGAGCAGGTTTCGCGAGCCATCCTTTTTCTCTATGTCGATGGCGATGCCGAGATTGATGTTTTCGTGTTCGAGCCTCGAAGGTGTTCCGTTCACGACCCCGTAGCCGAAGTTAAGGTGCGGATAGGCCTTGACGGCACGGACGATCGCCCACGCGATGATATGCGTGAACGACACTTTGCCGCGGCCCGATGCGGCGAGATGTTCGTTAATGATGCGGCGATTCTCTTCGAGAACTTTGACCGGAATGTTGCGAAAGCTTGTAGCCGTAGGAACGGTGAGGCTTTGTTCCATGTTCTCGACGATCTTTTTTGAGGCGCCGGTGATGGCTTTTGGCTCGGTATCAGGGGTTAACTGAACCGCAACCGGTTGTTGGACCGGCGAGGCGGCCGGTGCGGGCGGCGGGGCCGCAGCTTCCGATCGTTCGGTCGTTGAAGGCGTTCCGCCGGCGAGCAACTCGCCAAAATACGCCTGCCACGATTCGTCGACCAATTTCGGGTCGGTTCGGTATCGTTCCAGCAAACCTTCGACGTAGGTTGCGTTGGAACCAAATGCTTCACTGATAAATTCGGATAATTTCGCTTGATCTTTGCTCACGTTAGTACAGATAACCTCGACTTAAACCCCTATTTTAACGCAAACACGGACAAAATCGTAGCCTCATGTAAGCGGTTAGCCACGCCGCAGCGGATTCTTGAACTCAAGGTCGAATTTGACCGGGACGACCCGCTTAAAGCTAAAGCCGAACCGTTTGACGCGGCCAAAGATACGGGCCGAACCTTTCACGGTGAGTGTCTTGGGGCTGTTTACGAGCTCGTCGTAGGCAGCCAGCGGCAGCTGTGAAGGCCGGATCGTTATACGTGCCGGTTTTGGCAGCATAACGAGCTTGCCTTTTCGAACGCTGAAAGGGTGTAGGTAATCCTCGACGCTGACCTGGAATCCGTTGACTATCACGTCGCCGAAGGTCACGCGGTCCACCTTCAGATCCTCCTTGAGCGATCTGATCTCAGCCCCTATCTCGATCGTGAGGCCGGAAAGGCTGATGTCCGCAAAGGTCACTGACGAAATGTTGACAAGAGCGTCCGTTTCGTAGGTGCCGCCAATGCCGGGCTCGCCAGCCGCGATCTTCACGTTTGCGTTGTGGACCTTATACCCATCGATCTTTGAAGGAGCGGATTGGGCGGCGACCGCATAGCTCAGTGCGATCAAAAGAGCGAGGGAAGCGGTCAACGGTCGGAGATTATTTCGCAGAAGCTTTGGTTTTCTTTATTTTTACGTCACCGGCCGGTTCGTCCTGACGATCATGGTTGATCCCGTCGAGGACGCCGTTGATGAATTGGGTGGCTTCGTAGGATGAGAACCGTCGGGCAAGTTCGAGAGCTTCGTTGATGGCGACAGCGTTCGGGGTGTCCTGGTAGATGAATTCGAAGACGGCGAGCCTTAGCACGTTGCGGTCAACGATGGCCATACGTTCGATCCGCCAGTGTTCGGCCCGGGTTCGGATCACATCGTCTATCGCCGGAAGATGTTCGATCGTGCCGCAGACCAGTCCGTTAGCAAACTCACGGGTCTTGTCGTCAATGGCCGAATCGCCCAACTCATTCCAATAGTTTCCCGTGAGTTCCCGACAATTCCTGTCGACGAGATCGGATGCGAAAAGCATCTGCAAAGCACACTCGCGTGCCTTATGCCTCGTGCCCGAACTCTTCTCTGATTTATCAAATGACATTCAAAAGCCTCTCTTTCCCGGCTTCCCGACGTGCCGATGCCCTCTCAGCGATCTCTGCAAGTG
Organism: Pyrinomonadaceae bacterium; assembly: GCA_021463165.1. Classification (GTDB taxonomy): domain Bacteria; phylum Acidobacteriota; class Blastocatellia; order Pyrinomonadales; family Pyrinomonadaceae; genus OLB17. The sequence goes on from JAJTWY010000003.1 coordinate 135,470, forward strand.
CGGCCGCGGTCTCGATGGCGGAAACGGCAGCCTCATAGCCCTTATTATCGGCCTTTTCGCCGCACCTGACAACGACCTGTTCGACGGTGTCGGCGGTTATTACGCCGAACATCACGGGCACGCCCGACTCCATCGATGCCCGCATCAAACCGCTCGATGCCTCACAGGCAACATAGTCGAAATGCGGCGTGTCGCCACGGATGACCACCCCAAGCGCAATAACTGCGTCGTATCCGCCGCTCTCGGCCGCCTTGAGCGACGCAAGCGGAAGTTCAAACGCTCCCGAGACCCAGAACGTATCGATGTTCGTGACATCTGCCCCGTACTCAAGGAGCCCATCGATCGCGCCTTGGGCGAGCTGCGTTGTGTACTCGTCGTTCCAACGGCTCACGACTACCGCAAAGGACATCCCGGCCGCTGAGATCTTGCCGCGCTTCAGTTCAGTTTTCAACTTTCCTCACCTGCCATCGGCTTTTTGCCAACAGTCAGTATAGAGATATGGCCGTGGGATTTACAAGCAAAACAGCCGATTTTGCAATAGGCGAATGAACTTCGCCATAATGAACCGTGTCCCGGCCGCTGATCGAAACCGAAGAAACGCTGATCATTGAGACGCCTGAGCGCGTGCCGCTCGAATTTGCACTGGCGTCGATCGGCAACCGTTTCCTGGCCGTGACCATCGACCATTTTATTCAATACCTCTCGATCTTCCTCGTGGCGTGGTTTGCCTTGAGTCTTGCCGGCTTTAGCTCGTCGGACGTTGTTGACGCTCCGGAGAAACTCTTGACGGAGATGCCGAAGTGGACGATCGCGGTGATGATAATTGTCCTTTTCCTGATATTTGCGGGCTATTTTATCGCGTTCGAATGGCTTTGGAACGGGCAGACGCCGGGCAAGCGGCTCTTGAAGCTGCGAGTCATCCGCGACGACGGCCGGCCGCTGACCCTCTGGGAGGCGGTAGCTCGAAACCTGCTTCGGATCGGCGATGCGGTACCGGGCTTTATCGTTCCGATATATTCGGTTGGGCTGATCGTCATCTTTCTCAGCGGACGAGACCAACGGCTCGGTGATATCTTTGCCGGAACGGTCGTGATACGGGAAAGAAGCGATGAGGCGCCGACATTTGCTGAGACGTTCTCGAACCGGCTTACAGATACAGCGTTCATCCGTGTTCAAAAGGCGGCAGGAACGAAGGCGAACGTCGGGCTGCTCACAGAACGCGAGATCGAGGTCGTCGAGAGTTTCCTACGCCGGCGTTGGGACCTGACCGAACGCCAACGGCTCTGGATGGCATGGCGCATCGCGTTGCCGATAATGTACAAGCTGAAACCGGCGTATGACGAGAATGAGTTTTCCTACGAGGGCTTTCTCGAAGACATTTTGCACGGTTTTTACGCCAAGCAGCGGTTCCTGAACTAGTAGTGTTTTATCCGGATCGGTTTTATGCAGCGCTAACAGACCGATATAATCTACTCCTATGAGAAATATTCTCGTGACCGGCGGGGCCGGATTCATCGGCTCGCATCTTGTGGACAGACTGCTCAGCGAAGGTGATTGGCGAATCACTGTTGTCGACGATCTCAACGATTTTTATGATCCCGCGATCAAGCGGGCGAATATTGCGGAGCACCTCCAAAGCGAGAGATACCGTCTGGTCGAGGCCGATATCCGGGATGATGAGGCTCTTGGGCGGATCTTTGAGGAAACGAAATTCGACGTGATCGCCCACCTCGCGGCGCGTGCCGGCGTCAGGCCTTCGCTATCCGAGCCGAAACTTTATACTGAGACCAACATCAACGGCACCGTCAACCTCCTCGAACTCGCCCGCGAACACGGTGTTAAACAGTTCGTCTTTGGCTCGTCGTCAAGCGTGTATGGTGTTAACGAAAAAGTGCCGTTTGCCGAGGACGACCCGATCTCTCAACCGATCTCGCCCTATGCTGCGACCAAGGCCGCGGGTGAGCTGATCTGCCACACGTATTCTCATTTGTATGACATTCGATGCATTTGCCTAAGATTCTTTACGGTCTATGGAGCAAGACAGCGGCCTGACCTGGCCATACACAAATTCAGCAAACTGATCACGGAAGGCAAGCCGATCCAGGTGTTTGGCGACGGAACGGCGAGGCGAGACTACACCTATATCGATGACATTATCCAAGGGGTAAGGGCCGCGATCGACTACGACAGATCGATCTACGAAGTATTCAATCTCGGTGAATCGCAAACAATAGAACTGAGCCGGCTTATCTCCTTGCTCGAACGGGCGCTCGATATGAACGCCATTATCGACCGCCAGCCGATGCAGCCCGGTGACGTCCCGACGACATTCGCCGATATCTCGAAATCCCGTAAATTACTGGGCTACAACCCGACAACAAAGATCGAAGAGGGAATTCCGAAGTTTGTCGAGTGGTTTTTAGGCACGGGCGGGCAAGGATAGGCGTTCCTAATGTGCTGCCGGGAAATCGAAGGTTCATAAATGCCGCAAGTAGGCATGCAGCGGCTTGACAGGCTATTGAATTAGAATTATTCTAAATCTAATCACTGATCGATCCACTAATGGCGGAAATAGAGACATCGGGGTTTACGAAACAAAGGCAAGCGGTTCTGCAGGTCATCTGCGAATCGGATGACCATCTGACGGCAAATGAGGTCTTCGACAACGCGCGCCGTATCCTTCCCGGGATATCATTTGCCACCGTTTACAACTCGCTTCGTTACCTAAAGCAGGAAGGGTTGATCGGTGAGGTGAGATTTGGAATGGACGCGTCGAGGTACGACAAAAATCTGACGCGGCACGACCATGCGATATGTAATGAATGCGGAAAGCTCGTCGATCTGGAATTGAAGATTCCGGATGAATTGCTTCGTTCGGCGGCAAAGCGTTCAAAATTCAAGCCCGATTCGATCGAGCTTACATTGCGGGGTTTATGTCCCGAATGCACCAGATAAAGACAAAAAACGAAGGAGAAGTCAGGAATGGAAAACAGTACAGGGAATGGTAATGGTTCGGGCAAGTGCCCATTCTCAGGCACGCCGCAGAAATCGACCGTGGCGGGTTTGGGAAGGACGAACAATGACTGGTGGCCGAATAGGCTGCGGGTCGATCTGCTGCATCAGCATTCAGAAAAGTCCGATCCGATGGGCGAGGGCTTTGATTATGCAAAGGAGTTCAACAGCATCGACTATAAGGAGTTGAAGAAGGACCTGGTCAGGATAATGACCGATTCGCAGCCTTGGTGGCCGGCGGACTTTGGCCATTACGGGCCGTTTTTTATACGTATGACTTGGCACGCTGCCGGCACCTATCGCCTGACCGACGGCCGCGGCGGTGCAGGCCGGGGCCAGCAGCGATTTGCTCCGCTAAATAGCTGGCCTGACAACGTAAGCCTTGACAAGGCGCGGCGCCTGCTGTGGCCGGTCAAACAAAAATACGGGCGAAAGATCTCTTGGGCAGATCTAATTGTCCTTGCCGGTAACGTAGCTCTCGAATCGATGGGATTCAGGACATTTGGTTTTGCAGGCGGTCGCGAGGATGTTTGGGAGCCTGACAATGACGTGAACTGGGGAGCTGAGATCGAATGGCTCGGTGTTGACAAGCGCTTTTCCGGCGACCGCGATCTCGACTCGACCTTCGGTGCCACGCATATGGGCCTGATCTACGTCAATCCGCAGGGCCCCGACGCAAGCGGCGACTACCTGGCGGCTGCGAAGGATATCCGCATTACCTTTGGCCGCATGGCGATGAACGACGAAGAGACAGTCGCATTGATCGCAGGCGGACATACATTCGGCAAGACCCACGGAGCTGCACCTGAATCGCACAAAGGCCCTGATCCTGAAGGAGCACCCATCGAGACCCAAGGCCTCGGTTGGGTCAGCAATTACGGCAGCGGCTTCGGTGCCGATACTGTGTCAAGCGGTATTGAGGTCACATGGACAAAGACGCCCGCGCTGTGGAGCAACAACTTCTTTGAGAATCTTTTCAAATACGAATGGGAGCGGACCACAGGCCCGGGCGGTGCTATACATTGGGTCGCGAAGGATGCGCCGGAGATCCTGCCCGATGCTCACATTCCCGGCAAGTTTCACAAGCCGACGATGCTCACCACCGACCTCACACTTCGGTTTGATCCGGAGTTTGGAAAGATCTCGCGCAACTTCCTTGAGGACCCGCAAGCGTTTGCAGATGCCTTTGCCCGTGCATGGTACAAGCTGACGCACCGCGATATGGGCCCGGTCTCGCGCTATCTTGGCCCCGAGGTCCCGGCCGAGCAATTCATCTGGCAGGATCCGATCCCGGCTTCGACAACCAACCTTGATGACGCCGGCATTGCGGCGCTCAAGGCGAAGATCGCCGAATCCGGACTGTCGGTTTCCGAATTGGTGTCGACGGCGTGGGCATCGGCTTCAACATTCCGCGGCGGCGACAAACGCGGCGGAGCCAACGGCGCTCGCATCCGCCTCGCCCCGCAAAAGGATTGGGCGGTCAACAAGGGCGTCGGGCCTGTGATCGCCAAACTTGAAGAGATCCAAAAGGAGGCTGGCAATGTCTCGCTTGCGGACCTGATCGTGCTGGCTGGAAATGTCGGCGTTGAAAAGGCGGCAAAGGCGGCGGGCTATGACGTGACCGTTCCGTTTGCTCCGGGAAGAGGCGACGCAACGCAGGATCAGACCGAGATCGAATCGTTCGAGTATTTGGAACCCGCGGCAGATGGATTCCGAAATTACCTCAAGGCGAAATACACGGTTCCGACCGAATCCCTGCTGATCGACAAGGCGCAGCAGCTGACGCTGACGGCTCCGGAGATGACCGTCCTTGTCGGCGGTATGCGTGCGATGAATGGCAACTTCGACGGTTCCGATACGGGCGTGTTTACCAGCCGGCCGGGAGCATTGACCAACGACTTTTTTGTCAACCTGCTCGATATGGCTACGGTCTGGAAGGCGACTGATGATTCGCAGGAGATCTTCGAAGGCACGGACCGTGCGACCGGCGAGAAGAAATGGACAGCGACTCGTGTCGATCTGATCTTCGGATCGAATTCGGAGCTCCGTGCATTGGCTGAGGTCTATGCTTGTGCCGATTCGGGTGAGAAGTTCGTCAATGATTTCGTCGCGGCCTGGACAAAGGTCATGAACCTTGACCGATTTGACCTGGCCTAGTGCTCGATCGCAAAAAGGCAAAGAGGGCGTTCCGGGAACGGGACGTCCTTTTTTTGCTTCCGGCACTTGCGTAGTCATTTGACTTCATATTATATTCGTAGTCAAATAGCTACGCAATGAATCTTAGACGAGATGTATTTCAGGCAATAGCAGACCCGACACGGCGGGCGATCTTACTGCTGCTGGCTACACAGGCGATGACCGCCGGTGCGATCGCCGCGAACTTTGATACGGCTCGGCCCACCGTCTCGAAACACTTACAGGTATTGACAGAGTGCGAATTGCTCAGTGCACATCAAAATGGCCGCGAGATCTACTACCACCTGAACGCAAAAAAGATGAGAGATCTGGAAGAATTCCTTGAGCCGTTCCGAAGGCTTTGGGACGAACGCTTCAACAAATTGGAAGCCGTTATGAAGGAATTCGGCTCGAAGAAATAGAGCAGATGGAACGAAAGACAAAGATAGATGCCGCCGAAGGGAAACACGACCTGGTGATCACCCGCGAGTTCGATCTGCCGGTCGATCTTCTTTTTCGGGCGTATGTAGAACCTGAGATCGTAGAAAAATGGATGAGCACGAGGGTGATCAAGCTCGACAATCGCCGCCATGGCGGATTTGAGTTTGAAACAAGCGACCCACGGGGAAATGTTGTATTTCGAGCGAACGGAACGATCCACGATCTCGTTACAAACGAGCGGATCATTCGCACGTTCGAGATGGAGAACACCGGTTTCCCTGTTCAGCTTGAATTTCTCGACTTCAAGAGTCGCGACAATGAAAAGAGCAAGCTGACGATGCAGATCGTTTACCGCACGCCCGAGGACCGTGACAATATGCTTCGGCTCCCGTTTGCTGCGGGGATAAGTATGGCTCACGACCGCTTACAGGAGGTTGCGGCAAAACTCCGCTAACGAGATATGACAAAGGCAAATAAGATCATTTATTGGATCGCGACCGTTTGGCTTTCGCTGGGAATGGTGTCGAGCGCGATCGTTCAATTGATGCGCATTCCAGAGGGAGTCGAGACCGTTACTCATCTAGGTTATCCGGCATATCTTTTGACGATACTCGGAACCTGGAAACTCCTCGGCGTTGCGACGATACTCGCACCAGGATTTGCGCGGCAGAAGGAATGGGCGTATGCCGGATTCTTCTTCGTTGCATCGGGTGCTGCAATTTCGCACATCACAATCGGCGCACCTTCCGGCGAAATCTTCCCGTCAGTTCTGCTGCTGATTCTCACCGTCGTATCGTGGTATTTCAGGCCCGAGAGCCGGAAGTTTAACTAAAAATTGCGGAAGAGCAGATGAAGCAGAGCTACCTTATCAACCCGATTATGAAAAAACTATCACCCGACCAGATCGCAGAACTTCTTGGCGAGTTGAAAGAGCGTTTCGAACAAAACATGCGTCGTCACAAAGGTTTGAAGTGGGTCGATGTTGAAGCCAAACTCAAAGCTTCACCCGAAAAGATGTGGTCGCTTGCCGAAATGGAACGGACAGGCGGCGAGCCTGACGTGGTCGGCGTCGATAAAAGATCGGGCGAATACGTTTTTGTTGATTGTTCGGACGAGACGCCAAAAGGCCGCCGCAGCCTTTGCTACGACCAGGCGGCGTGGGATTCGCGCAAAGAACACAAACCCGCCGATAGTGCCTGTAATCTGGCTGCCGCGATGGGCATCGAACTTTTGACCGAGGAACAATACTTCGACCTGCAAGCATTGGGCGAGTTCGATCTTAAGACCTCAAGCTGGCTGCAAACACCTGCCGATGTCCGTGCTCTCGGCGGTGCCATCTTCGGCGACTGCCGCTTTGGCCGCGTCTTTATCTACCACAACGGAGCCGAAAGTTACTACGCTGCCCGCGGCTTTCGCGGCTCGCTCAAAATTTAGCTCCGATCCATCTGCGACAAAACTGAAATGCGCGCGATCAGAAATTGGGCAGGAAACATCAGCGTCCGGCCGAGGCGATATACCGAGCCGCGATCGGTTGACGAATTAAAGGAGATAATTCGCTCGAGCGAAAAGTTGCGCGTCGTTGGTTCGGGGCATTCGTGGTCGGAGGCGATAGTTACCGACGACACTTTGGTTTCGCTGAACAATCTGCGCGAAATTATCGAGGTCGATGCGGAGCGAAAACAAATCACGGCGCAGGCCGGGATCGAACTTTCTGAGATCAATCGCGAGTTGGATAAACGCGGACTTGCGTTGAAAAATTTAGGCTCGATCGCGACGCAATCACTCGCCGGCGCCATCGCCACCGGAACGCACGGCACTGGCGTCGATTTTCAATGTCTGGCGTCGCAGGTTGCGAGTTTCAAAATGCTCGACGCCGACGGACGCGAACATTCTTTTAACAAAACGGACGACAATTTTTACGCGATGCTGATCGGTCTCGGCGGATTTGGCGTGATCTATGAAATGACGCTCGACGTTACCGATGCGTTTCAGCTACGAGAGATCTCCAGCGGTCGCGACTTTGACGAAGCGATCGACGATCTCGACCGATGCCTCGCCGAAAATGATCACGTCAAAATGTGGTGGCTGCCGCCATCAAAAGACGTCGTGCTTTTTGCCTACAACCGAACCGACGACGCGGCGAACGACAGCCGTTTTCGCCAGTGGTTCAAGGACGAATTTATTTCGGTTTGTGTTTATCGCACGCTGTCGCTAGCCGGTCTCTTGCATCGCGAAAAATTCATACCGCCGATAAATCGTTTTTTGACGCGGCAGATCACGAAACCGCTCGACCGCATCGAGAGAAGCTACAAAGTTTTTAACGTTCCCGAACCGCCGCCGCACCGCGAAACCGAATGGGCATTCGACCTCGCCGACGCAAAAAATCTCTTGCGCGAATACAAAAAGCTGCTCGCCTCAAACGGCTTTACATACAACTTTATTCAGGAGATCAGATTTTCGAAAGGCGATGACTTTTGGCTGAGCCCGGCGTATCGGCGAGATTCGATCTGGCTCGGAATGTACAACAAAGACCGCCGCGATTGGGACAAACGTTTGGCAAATTTCGAAGCCTTCGCCCGCGCCCACAACGGCCGTCCGCACTGGGGAAAGGAATTCACCATCGACGCGCGCTACCTCGCCGCGCAGTATGAAAAGTTTGACGATTTCAGACGCCTTCTAAAAAGCTTCGACAGCTCCGGCAAATTTAGAAACAACTGGCTCAACACGATCTTCACCTAACTAGCAAAGCGTCACGTCAATCGCCGTTCAACCCAAGCTGCCTCATCACCGTAGAGAAATCGTAATATTCTCTATACGCCACGATCTTTCCACCGCGAACCTCGATCACGCTGACGCCGCGTACGGAAAAGCTTTTGCCGGTCTTGAACAGACCCTTATCGGTTCCGCTCCAGACCCATTCGACAGAGCCGCCGCCGTGGTAATACGAGCTGCGAACCACCTCGAGCTTGAAATTCTCAATGTCTCGAAATGCTCCAGCGGCCCATTTGCGGATCTCGTCTGATCCGCGGTGAACCTGCCCCGCCGCAACGTCCTCATAAAGAGCTTCTTTACTGAAGGCAAGAACAACCTTTTCGGCATTCCGCGAATTCCAGGCAGCGAATAGAAACTCAATGGCCTTCCTGTCGCTTGATGAAATGGACTTGGAACCACTTTGAGCCGTAACGTCGACCGTGAGCAAAAAACATACCGCCACTGAAATAACTAGCCCAACGATCGCCTTGATTCGCTTTGCCGCGAACCACGCAACATGATCAAATTCGGGGACGTCATCTTCAAGCTTCGCGCCGCCCGACTGTATGACACCATCAAGCGTAATAAATTCACATGTGAATATTTTTCTCATAACTCTGATTGTCGAATCGATCTGATCTCACCTGGTCGGATGTCGTTCAAGAGCTTGTTGACGGCAGGCATCAAGGGTCTAAGGTCGTTTGACGTCGTTGGTTTGAGCTACCAAGACGATGAAAGCAAGATCGAACTGCTTGAGGTTTTGCTGGTGCTCCATGTTCCGATCGTTTGTCAGAAGCACATCGAATTCTTGTTCCGCAAGACGAAGCGATTCACCGTTCTGTTTTGACGCCCAGCCGGCTTCGGGAACGGTTTGGACAAAGTGATCGGGAAGCCCTAGCTTTAGCTTCTTCGGCAGGCATTCGTCGATGAGAATTCTCATTTATCCAGAGCCATCTCAAATGAGTTACTCAACTCATGCAAAAGCATTACTGCCTGTTCGCGAGTAACAGTCGGAAAATCATCGAGGAATTCCTCGAGCGAGTGACCGCCGGCAAGATAATCCAAAAGACCTTGCGCCGGAACGCGGGTGCCGGCAAAAACAACCGCACCGCTCATAACTTCCGGCGAACGCGAAACGACGCTGGTTTCAATGACAGTATTCATAATGTGATTATACATAAACAAACACGCAGCCTTGCATTGCTGAGCGCGGTGAAGCGTCATCACCCGAAGCGGCGAACTCGCGTGTTGTTTTGAGTGCAGTCAGTGATCGTGTTTTTATTACCGTGGCTCAAACCCAAACGCAATCGCGGCTTCGAGCACGTCGATGTTTATGTCTTTCAGCGATTTGAACCTCATGCAATAACCGGTCACGCTCGCCTTGCCTAATTTTTTTCCAAAGGTCTCGGCAAGATATTTCTTGTCTTCGATGCCCATGACATAGATCGAAATGCCGGATGTGTTCGCGCTCAGGCCCACTTGATAAAACTCTCTGCTCGAGCCGTCGGCATATTTTATCGTGTAAGCTCCGTATCCGATATTAGGGTTGGAAACCACTTTGCCCTCGTCGTTCTTGCCATCCAAAAACCATAGTTTGCACTTCGGTTTCAGTTTCAAAATAGCGCCGTGCAACACCTGCATCTCGCCGCGTTTTGGCTCAGGTTGGCTGGTGATGTACTCGTTGATTTGATTTCGTACACTCATGTTTTATTCTCCGCCGTCCGAGCTTACCACCGACGAACGCGACCGGAATGTAGAGCGCGAGATCGGCCACGATAAACCAGATCGGCGCCGAGACGATAGCAGCGGCGTAGATGCCGCCAAGCAGAAACCAAGCTCCGATCGCGAGAGCAAATATCATTTTGCGGGCGGGAGCGATCTTTGCCGCAACGAATGCCCCGACCAGAGTTCCCAACTGATGCGCTAATAATGTGCCGACAAAATTCGCCGCTGTGAAGTTGCCGGCGTTGGCCTTGACGCTTTCCGCGTCAAAGATATTTAGGCCCTCAGGGGCACCGAGCACAGCAAACGAAAGCAAAAGAGTGACGCCGTTGACGATGCTGCCGGCGATGATGCCGACAATGATCGCCAAAATGCTCTTAACGATTTTCATAGTAATTTCTCCTCTTATTGCTTTGACGGCTTGGCGTCGAGAAAGTCGTTTACCATCGGAACGATAATTGACATTCGGTTCATAAGGGTAACGTGGGTTGTGTCGGGCAAGATCGCGAGTCTCGATTCCGGATGCGGCCGTATGTCGCCGTGTAGATCACCGCCCTTAAGCCGGTACATTTCGGCAATGTGGTCGAGCCGCACGCCGTCGGCGTCGCCGAAAATGAAGAACATCGGCGCCTTAGTCGCTTTAAGTTTATCGGCGCCAAAGTCGTATGGGCGCATTGCCGCGGCCTTGATGTGATCGAACAGACTGGGGAACGAGTTCGGTACCGGATTAAGTTTTTCGCGCTCGGTTTCCGCTGGTGTTCCCTTGAACATCTCGTATCTGAAATTCGGCCACGCATCGTTTGCTTCTTTGACCCAACCGTCGCGGCGGAAAGGCGCCGAGATCACTACGACCTTTCGCACCTTTTCCGGATGACGGATCGCGATCTGCATCGCCACGCCTGCCCCAAGGCTGTAACCCATCACGTCCGCGTTCGGGATCTTGAGATAGTCGAGCAATCCGCCAATGTCATCTGCGAGGTTTTCGTATGTAAGATCGCGTTTGATGTCGGCCGTGCGTCCGTGACCCTGCATTTCGACGGCGATCACCTTATGCGTTTTCGCTAATTCGTTCGCCCAATCACGCCATTCGTCCGTGATCGCCATGAACGCTCCATGCAGTAACACCAACGGCTCACCCTGACCGTGGACCTCATAATACATTTTCAGTCCATTGACCGGTGCATAACCCGTGACCGGATTCTGTTGGGCAGATACAACACCGGAAAGGAGCGTTGTAAGAAGAAGGGCTGTTATCTTAACGTTTAATTTCGAAATCATAGTAGGGTTTCCGGGCCTTGCCCGTCGAAGTGCGGAACTGAGTAGATCTTCTCTACAGTTTCTCAGTATGCTCAAATCCGAAGCGTATCGCCGCTCGGAGCACGTCAATGTTGATGTCTTTCAGCGTTTTGAAACGGATACAATATCCGGTCACGCTCGCTTTCCCCAGGGTGCTTGCGAATGTCTCAGCTAGATATTTCTTATCTTCGATACCCATGATGTAAACCGAGATACCGTTTGTCGTCGCGCTCAGGCCGATCTGATAGAACTCTCTCGTTCCATCCGCGGTTTTGTGGTCGCGGGATCCGTATCCAATATTAGGGTTGGAAACAACCTTGCCTTCGTCGTTCTTCCCCGAAAGGAACCACAACTTGCATCCGGGCATTACGCCTAAGATCATTCGATGCAGTTCCTGCATCTCGCCACGCTTCGGCTCAAGCTGTCCGCTAATATACTCGCGAATTTGTTGCTGTGCGGTCATATGGAAAAGAAGCCTATCACAGAGCGAACGGAGAGACGCCAAGTAAATAGAACGCCCGAAATACATTTCTCGAAAACACTTTGTGTACTCTGTGTCTCCGTGGTGAATCACCAGTCTTCGTCGATCTGCGGCGAACCGCTTTTTACATCGCCGTCGCGTTCGTAGGTTGCGCAGATGATGCCCTTGGGCGCGATCTGGCTGCTCGTAACTTTGAACGAAGCCGGGATCGTGCCGTCCTGGAACAGACGTTTTCCCGTGCCAAGCGTGACCGGAATTATCATTAGCTCGAGCGCATCGACGAGGTCGGCTTTGAATAGCGTTTGAAGCAGAGCCGCACTTCCGAAAATCTGAATATCGGGGCCGTTGGCTTGTTTCAATTCGCGAACGCTCTCGGCAACATCGCCGCTCAGAAAGACGTTTGGCTCCCAATCGCTTGAGTCGCGCGTGTTCGATGCGACGTACTTGGTTGCAGTCATAACGTTCGGCCAAAAATTCGAATGCGTCGGCCAATACGTTTCCCAACTTTCGAAGGTCTTTCGTCCCAGCAACAGATCGACCTGTTTGCCAAGCCGCTCTTGCACTACGGCTCCGGTCACCTCGTCGGCAAACGGAAAGAACCACCCGCCGTGCTTGAATCCATCGCCGTCATCCGAATTCTGTATCACACCGTCGAGCGTCATAAATTCACATGCTATCAATTTTCTCATTATTCCAACTCCTTTTTTATGAATGTTTGTGGCCGTCGGCCATTGGCGCAGGCGACCCATCAGAATATCGGTCGACCGGAATGACGAATTGCGTCAGGTGGAAGGTCGGGTCGGCAAGCCCCATGATCGGCGAACCCTTGGTGTTGGCTCCCCATATCGCCGGGTCAACGTCCGAGTAGAAGAACATCAAGTGGGGCGGCCAGTGCGGAGCCACATCGCCGCCATATCCTTGTTTGCCCATCATGTAGCACATCGCTCCGCTCTCCATCGCGGGGAGTTCTTTTCTTGCGATCATGGTCGCAATGCTCGAATTGACGTGGGCAAGGTCGAATCCAGCCAACCCAAGCTCGGTGATCTTTGAGATTGCCAAAAGATAGGAGCGGGCGGCCGATGCATTCGCGCACATAGGAACTCGAACCTTCGGATTCCAAAAATCCGGATCCGCCGCGGACGACCAGCCGCGCCCGACGATACAAACAAACCCGTTTGCACCGGCCGAGGCCTTCTCAAAGCCGCGCCGCCCCATTGTCCAGATCTCTGCGTGGTCGGATATCGCAGCCGGTGCCGCGCTTTTCGCAAGAGCGATCTCCGAACTTCGCTCCATCAAATACTGCTCGATCGGAGCCATTTTCGAATAGAGCTGTTTTGTATCCTGAGCCTCCACTGATCGCAGCCCGACAACCGCGATCGCGAAAATAAATGCGCTCAATATAATGTGTCTTGTGAGTCCTTTTTTCATGATCTTTCTCTTTAGGTGTTCTGCTCCTGCAGGCTCGCGAGCACGGCTCTAAGATTTTCCAACTGAGCTTCGGTGCCGTCCTTGAAGCCGAATGCGATCATCCGTTCGAGGCGCTCAAGCGACTCGTTGTAGATGGACGCGCGAACGGTCGTCGTTCCGTTTTGCTCGCTGAAATTCAAATCCCAATCGGAGCCAGGCAGTTCAAGGTTCTCGCTCTCGTCCGAAAATGCGTTAAACAGCGAAAAGTGCGACTTAGGCGTGATCGACTTGTATTGCTGCAGCACCCAACGCTCTTGTCCCTCAGGGCTGACCATCGCGTAAAACCGCCGACCGCCAACCTGAAAATCCATCACCTTTGTTCGCGACAAGAAAGGCTTTGGCGCCCACCATTGATCGAGAAGCTCCTTTTTCGTATAAGCTTCCCAGACCAGATCGCGTTCCGCGTCAAACTCCGCCGTGATCGTAACTGTCTTCGTTGGTTTATCAACTATAAATTCCATATCGTTTCTCCTGTTTTTCGTATTGCCGAGGCCCGCGTGTAAACAAGGGCGTAATATGGGCGTTGAACATTACGCCCTTACTTACGTGCAGGCTTCTGCTTTTTCATCACCTCAAGCACCTCGCCGAGTTGCTCGTACCGCGCTTCCCAGATCTTCCTGTACTGTTCGAGCCATTCGTCGATCTCTTTCATCTTGTCGATCTCCAGCCGGTAATAGATCTCGCGGCCCTTCTGCTCCTGCGTAACTATCTCGCATTCGGTCAGAATGCGCAGATGCTTCGAAACGGCCTGCCGTGTCGAGTCAAAATGCTGAGCGAGGGCATTCGGCGTCATCGCTTGCATCGCGATCAAAGCAATGATCGCCCGTCTCGTCGGGTCGGCAATAGCTTGAAAAACGTCACGCTTCATATCAACGAGCGCAAGTATGCAACCAAACGGTTGCATATGTCAAGCGCAACCGAACGGTTTCGTAAATAATTTGCCGGAGGTAGAAATCGTGATAATCTTTTGCCCGCAAATAGCGCGAATAACCCAAATCGAAGATCGATATTCTCGCTTACTTATTCTTAAAATCGAGAGTGAGCTGCTGTCGGGCGAGTAGTACGAGCGAGCCGGCGGAAAATGCCCCGGGGAGGTCGGCCCGTTCGCGATCGAAGGCGCGGAGTCGGACGATACGCTCGTCGTTCACGCGGCACGTGTACCGCGGAACCGTGACACCGCGGTTTCAACCCCGTGCGGCTGTGGATCTTTTGGCTTCGGATGTTTCATGCTTCGGCCGCATTTTGGCGAGGATGTTTCGTGATCTTTTGATCAGGGTCTATAATGTTGGCGACAAATATTCGTTTTCAAACACAGAGCCGCTGCATGCGAAGTAGGAGATACATATGCGAGCCGCCGGAATATCTGGGTCGATCGCGAAGACCTTCCTCACGTGGTTATTCTTCATCATAACGGCATCCGCCGCTCAGATCGATATACCGCCGCCGGCCGGGAGCGGAGCTTTTGGAATGAACGTTTACGCTCTAGCGAGCGGAAATTACGTTGTTACCGATCCGTCCTGGGATAGTGCAGGCGGCGTTGTCAATGTCGGTGCCGTTTATTTATATTCGCCGAGTGGTACGTTGATTAGCGTGGTATCGGGCAGCACCGCGAACGACGGAATAGGAAGTAATGGCGTGTATCTGCTCGCAAACGGCAACTTTGTGATCGCGAGCCAATTCTGGAATAACGGTGCAATTACTTCGGCGGGTGCGCTGACATACTGCAGTGGTACGACAGGATGCTCGGGTACCGTCTCGGTGGCGAATTCTCTGGTCGGAACCTCAAATTTCGATCGTGTCAGCGCAATGGTCGAGCTTCCCAACGGCAGCTATGTCGCCCTCACTCCTCGGTGGACAAAGGGCGTGATCGCTCAGGTCGGTGCGGTCACGTTCTGCCCGGCCTCCGGCTGCATCGGCCCGATCACGGCGGCCAACTCACTGACCGGTTCGACGGCGAACGACCGCGTCGGCAGCGAAGGTATAACCATACTGTCTGACGGCGACTTCGTGGTCTCAACCTATTTCTGGAACAACGGGGCCGTGGAAGACGCGGGGGCGGCGACATTCTGCAGCGGCACATCGGGCTGTCCAATAGCTTCCGTTTCGCCGACGAATTCGGTGGTCGGCTCGGCCCGTGACGATCTTCAATCGAAGATCTTGCCCTTGCCGAACGGCGACTTTGTGGTCGCCAGCCCGTTCTGGGACAGCGGAGCGACGACCGACCTCGGCGCGGTGCGCCACTGCAGCGGAACACGTGGGCCCCCACACCAGCGCGAATTCGCTCGTCGGTACCACTGCCGGCGATTTCGTGGGCAGCGGATTTAGGCATGAAGGTGCGGAAACGCCAACTTCCGGTCTCGTGATCCTTTCGGACGGCGATTACCTCATCGTTAGTCCATCGTGGGGCAGTGGCGGAATTGCCCGTATGGGAGCGGTAACCTACTGCAGTGGAACCACGGGCTGTACGGGCTCAATAACCACCGGAACTTCGCTCGTTGGATCGGCCAGCAACGACCGTATCGGCGGCTCGGGGGTATATGCCCTTCCAAATGGCAGATATGTGGTCGGGAGTCCCGATTGGCAAAACGGAACGGCGTTTAGTGCCGGTGCCGTGACATTTTGCGGAGCTTCAGCAGGGTGCGTCGGTCCCGTGTCCACCGCCAATTCGCTCGTTGGCACAAGGATCAACGAGCGCGTTGGCACTGGAATCGTGCCGCTCTCAACCGGCAATTACATAGTGCGGAGCCCGAATTGGCGTGGCACCGGAATCGGATTCGGAGCTGCGACATTTTGCCCCGCAGCAACGGGATGCGTGGGTACGATCTCCGCGGCGAATTCCCTGGTCGGCACGACGGATGGCGATGCGGTCGGGGAGCTTGGTGTTACGGGGCTGTCGGATGGACGTTACATCGTCCAAACCCGGAGCTGGGACAACGGCGATATAGCAAATGTCGGCGCCGTCACATTATGTCCGGCGACAGGCTGCATGGGAACCATCTCACCAGCCAATTCCCTCGTTGGTTCTCTTGCGGGCAATTTTGTCGGTTCAAACGTTACCGTGCTTACTAACGGAAATTACGTCGTGGGCAGCAACTTTTGGGACAGCGGCTCGGCGGCCGATATCGGCGCTGTTACATTTTGCGGAGGTGCTTTGGGTTGTGTCGGCCCGGTCTCGGATTCAAACAGCCTTACCGGCGCCACGCCAGGTGATCAGGTTGGCGTCTATCCGGCCGTTGCCCTGACGAATGGCAGCTATGTTGTCAACAGCAGGATGTGGGACAACGGAACGGCTACCGACGCGGGGGCATTGACCTGGTGTTCCGGAACGACCGGATGCTCAGGGGCGGTCACTCCTTCAAATTCACTTGTTGGATCGACGACCAACGACCGGATCGGATCGATCCTGCCGCAGACTACGTTCGTGAACAGTGTTGTCGCTATTCCGAACGGTCGTTGGATAGCATTTAGCGGCTTTTGGGACAACGGTACGGCAACCGATGCTGGCGCCGTCACCTACGGTATCGGCACCATGCCGACCGTCGGCGCTCTGACGGCTGTGAACAGTGTTCGCGGTGCTCTGACAAACTCAGGCCAGCAACTGGTGGCTTTCGTGAATCCAGTGGACGCCAACATGATCGTTGGCCGCAGTCGCGAAAACGCTGTTACGATATTCGCATTCGACAGCGGCGGTTCCCTGGTTCAGGTGTCGGGTCGCGTCACCACACCGGCTGGCCTTCCCGTCAGGAATGCCGTGGTGTCGATCATCAATAACCAGGGTGTTCGCCGTACGGCGACAACAAGCTCGTTCGGCGTTTATACGTTCGCGAATATCGCATCCGGTACAGACTACACAATAACCGTCAGCTCAAAGCGCTATCGCTTTGCGCCGCGTCAATTGAACGTAAACGGAAATCTGACTAACATCGATTTCGTCGGTCTCGAGTAACGTTAGTAGATCATTCTCGTCTTTATCGTTCCCTTGATGTCCTTCAGGATCTCAAAGGCTTCTTTTGAGAGTGCGGAGTCCATGTCGAGGATAACGTAGCCAATGGTTTCGTTGGTTTTCAGGTACTGGCCGACGATGTTGATGCCCCGCTTCGACAGGCGTGAATTTATTTCACCGAGGACGCCCGGGACGTTTTCGTGTATATGCAGGATGCGGTGTGTTCCAGCCTGCGGAGGGAGCGAAACGGGCGGAACCGTGTGCGAGCCTTCGCTGGTCCCGAATTCCAGATATTTGATGAGTTTCGCGGTCACATCGAGGCCAATATTGGCCTGTGCTTCCTCGGTCGAGCCGCCAATGTGCGGAGTGAGGATGACGTTTGGCAGGTTCTGCAGGACGGTTTCGAAATGGTCGCCGTTCTTTTCCGGTTCGATCGGGAAAACATCGATCGCGGCGCCGGAGAGATGGCCAGCTTCTAAATTTCTTTTCAGCGAATTGAGATCGACTATGTCACCTCGGCTATAATTGATCAAAATGCTCCCCTTCGGCATCAACGCGAGCTCCGCGTCGTCGATCATTCCGCGCGTGGTGGCGTCGGATGGCACGTGGAGCGTGACGATGTTCGACCGCTCAAGAAGCTCTCGAAGGTCGCGGACCTGTTTGGCGTTGCCGTGCGGGAGTTTGACCGCCGAGTCGTAGTAAAGGACGTTCATCCCCATCGCCTCGGCCAGATTTGACACCTGCGAGCCTATATTGCCGTAGCCGATAATCCCGAGGGTTTTGCCGCGAAGCTCGAAACTGCCCGTAGCGTCCTTTAGCCATTCACCCCGATGGGCCGCGGCGTTCTTGTCGGCGACTTTACGGATCAGCATCACGCAAAGCCCGATCACGAGCTCGGCCACCGAACGTGTGTTCGAATAGGGGGCATTGAAAACCGCTACGCCTTTCTCGGTCGCCGCCTTCAGATCGACCTGATTCACGCCGATGCAAAAGCATCCGACCGCAAGCAGCTTGTCGGCCGCTTCGATCACGGCCTTTGTTATCTGGGTCTTTGACCGAATGCCGATCAGGTGAACGCCTTTCACAGCCTCGATCAGTTGCTCTTCGCTCAAGGCCCCACCGAGCCGTTCGATCTCAAAATAACCGCCTGCGTTCAGCTCCGCCACCGCCGAATCCGAAATATTTTCCAGCAGAAGTATCCTGATCTTGGCTCGCGGATATGATGTCAGTGCTGCGCTCATAAAAAGCGCGATTATAGCAAAAAACGAGAGCCAGCGGTTTTTCGCTTTTCCATCATTGTCGATTAAAATCACCTAAAGTAAGTCGAGCGAGGGAGCTAGGTATGAGCGAAAACAAACAGACGCGTCGCGAGATGCTGCGGAATACGGCGTTGGCGGGATTCGGCATAAGCCTCTTTGCCCTTGAGACCAAAGCAGCCGCGTCAGATGAGAACCTACTGGGCGAACTTATCGCCGGGCCGGCACCGGTCGGCAAGACGATGATCGGCGTGCCGTTCGAGCGGCGCGATACGGTCCGTGTGGCGATGATAGGCACCGGTTTACGTGGGCGAAGCATATTGAGCGAGTTCGTCAATATCCCGAATGTCAAGATCACGGCTATTTGCGACATCGTTCAGGAGAAGGCTGATAAAGCCAAAGCTATAGTCGAAAAGGCAGGGCAACCGGCACCTGCAGTTTATGTAAAAGGTGACCGTGGCTACACGGAATTGCTCAAGCGCGACGACATCGATGTCGTTTATATCGCAACTCCCTGGGAATGGCACGTACCGCAGGCGCTCGCCACGATGAACGCCGGCAAGCATGCATGCAGCGAGGTTCCCGCGGCTTATACCCTAAAGGAACTGTGGCAGCTCGTCGATACATCCGAACGCACCCGGAAGCACATGATGATGATGGAGAATTGTTGTTACGATTACGACGAGCTTCTGATTCTCAATATGGTTCGCGCGGGTGTATTTGGCGAGCTTGTTCATGGCGAAGGGGCCTATAACCACGACCTAAGAGAGATCTTGTTTGAAACAAAGGACGAAGGACTCTGGCGGCGTGCCCATCACACCCTGCGCGACAGCAATCTCTACCCGACCCATGGCCTCGGTCCGGTTGCGAATTATATGGATATCAATCGCGGCGATAAATTCGATTTTATGGTCGCGATGAGTTCGGGCAGCCTTGGCCTACAGGAATTTAGGAAAGAGAAATTGGCGGCTGACGATCCGAGGCAGAAAGAGGTCTATAAGTGCGGTGATTACAACACGAACCTGATCAAAACTGCGAAAGGCAGGACGATCCTCGTGCAGCATAACGTTAGCACTCCGCGGCCATACGACCGGATCAATCTTATCCAGGGAACAAAGGGAATATTTCGCGATTATCCATCGCGGATCTACATCGAGAAGGACAAGGGCGGGCATCAATGGCAGCCCGTCGATGCATACAAGGCAAAATACGAGCACAACCTGTGGCGTGTTGTCGGCGAGCAGGCCCGAAAACTCGGCGGCCACGGCGGTATGGACTACCTGATGTGCTGGCGCCTCGTCGAATGTTTCCGCCAGGGCCTTGTCCCCGACATGGATGTTTACGATGCCGCAGCCTGGTCGGCTCCCGGGCCGCTCAGCGAGATTTCGGTTCAGAAGGGCTCGATGCCGGTGAAGTTTCCTGATTTTACAAGAGGGAAGTGGAGCGAGAAGCGGATGTCGATTCCCTGATTCCAGAAGATTCTTAGAGTTGCTGCCCACGGATTACCGAGATTGCGGCTATAATGACAACATGCAGAGCGATTTCCTGGCTGTTGAAGACCTGCCCGAGTACTCGGTACTTACCGGCGACTCGATGCGTGTACTTCCGTCACTTCCAGCCGAGTGCATACAGAGTTGTATAACTTCGCCGCCCTATTGGGGATTGCGGGATTACGCACACCCGGACCAGATTGGGGCAGAGCTCTCACCAGCGGATTATGTCAATAACCTTGTTGCCCTTTTTCAGGAAGTTAGGCGCGTACTTCGTGACGATGGTACGCTCTGGTTAAATGTGGGCGATGGATATGCTCGCAACGGTGGCACGGGACGGCACGGACCAAATGCGATTGTTGGAAACACAAAGAAGTTGATACAAAAACGAAACTGCAAGGTGCCCGATGTCTGGGGCCTTAAGGATCGGGATCTAATGGGCCTCCCTTGGCGCGTAGCATTTGCGCTTCAAGAAGATGGATGGTATCTCCGCTCCCGCATTACATGGGTTAAGAAAACTCCAATGCCCGAAAGTGTAAGTAACAGACCCACGACTTCGACAGAAGAGATATTTCTTTTCGCTAAGAACCAAAAGTATTTCTACGATAGGGATGGGTTTCGAGAACCTACAGGGGCCAATTTGCGTAATTTCTGGACGCTAGGGCCGGACTCGAACTCTAATGGTCATCCTGCCGCATATCCACGAGAACTTGCTCGACGTTGCATTCTTCTGGGGTCAAAGGCGGGCGACTTGATTCTTGACCCTTTCGCTGGTTCGGGCACAACAGGAATTGCGGCCAACGAACTAGGTAGACGCGCTATTCTTATCGAACTTAACGAAGACTATGTTAGATCGTGCCGAACCCGCGGAGAAAAGGTGCAAAGAGACCTTTACTCCCGACAGACTGCTTAAGCTAAATTGCTAGGTCGAGGGGCAAATCACTAATGTCCTTTAGGCGTTTCCCATCGATCATTATCTTCAGAATATCCGACGCAACGTCGCTGTCGTAGTCTTCGACAGCGGCGATAAGTTCAGGCAGGGCAAAATGATAAACGCAGTCGATATCGCCGGTCCCCAAGGCGATTGAGGCAATTCTCGACGGTAGTGGCTCGGCAATAACAGCAACAATATGCGGCAAGTGCCCTTTACGATTTCGCATTAAGTTAAGAGCTTCAGACCTTGCGTTTTGAACTCTATCACTCCGAATTGTCCATTTACAAGAAATGCTCGCGTGCAAAAGCGGCGAAGGATTATAGAGCTTTCGAAGACTTGCTCTCGTTGCAATGGTTTGATCAACTAGGTTCTTTTCTGAGTTTATGACGTCATCGCGTTCGGGTTCACGCCAAACTACGATATCCGGCGTTATGGTGTAATCACTTCCAAGCGCAGCCGCCAAATCCGGATCCCGTTTTGCCGCCATTTCCAAAGCTATGAGGTGCTCATACTGCTCGTACTTTGCGATTTCAGAACGATTTCTTTGTCCGACAAGTTTAATTCCCCATGAACCGGGTCGCAGATGACCTAGCTGTCGAAAAGTAAGTTCAATGTAGTTCCGACAAACTTCCTCAAATTTGCTTCCAGATGTTTGACCAGCAAGCCGCATCCCAATTGTTTCAGGGCCAAGTCTGCTAAGAATACCCTTTGCAATTGCCACACTCGCTGCACTATCCTTATCGGCGTTGGTTGGAATTCCCCTGTCGTCTGACAACAAGACCGTTTCAAGCAGTGTTGCGTGAAAGCCCCGTCGTGCTTTGTCGAACGCCGATTTTGTTGTGCGCTTTTTCATAACCTTGGGATCAATAACGGTAGGAGTTTAGGTCGTTTAGTTGCTCAAGCTTATTTCTGAGGAACCAAGAGAGCTTTTCCGCTTTTTTCGCCGACAACTCAATGTGATAATGCGTATCCGTATTCTTCATTGAGGGAGTGAAAAGCATTACGAATCCATCCTCCTCATCCCAACCTATGTACAGGTTGTCTCGTTCGGTATCTCTTATACTTTCACCCGAACCTCTTCCTCCGATTGGATACTTCAACATATAGGCCTTACATATGTATCGTGAGATCATGCACGCCCTCGGCGGCTTCCATTACGGCTTCGGAGACGGTTGGGTGGGCGTGGATGATGCGGCCGAATAACACCTTGCTATAGTCGGTCGAACTCGTCAGGTTCAACGTCGGGAGCCTTGGTGAGCAGTTCACGCATTCTCTCCCAGCCTTTCCGTTTCATGTGATCTTCAACCGATCTTATAGCGTCCCAGCTCGATAGTTGCCCCGACAATGCAATGGCAAGAAACTGATCCAAGGTCATACCTTCCTTTTCCGCGACGCTTTTTGCACGGCGGAGTAGGGATTCGGGTAGATTTGCGGTAATAGTGGTCATTTCTCTTTCATCAACTCAAGAAAATCTCTTGGCGTTATCAATGTTATGTCAAAATCAGCCGCAGATGCAAAATCTTTTGGATTATACGTCACAATATAACTCGCATTCGACCTGACTGCTAGTTCCAAGATAAATGCGTCGTCCGGGGCCACCGCGAGAAGTCTCCAAAGAAAAAATATTTCGTATTCCTTCGCAATCAAGCGTAAACTATCCATTGCCTCTTCGACTTCTTCATGCGAGATAAACTCGCTCATCTCTGGTCGTTTTAGGACATCTTCGTACTCGAACAGCAAGGGAGTCGAAACAGCGATTTCAAATCGTTCGTCGTTGAGACACTCAATCAAATGATTTGCCGCCCCCCGTTTGGAACGAAAGGCGGCAACCAGTACATTTGTATCGATAACGATCTGAATTTTGGCCATACGTTACATATGTATCGTCAGATCATGCACCCCTTCCGCGGCTTCCATTACGGATTCGGAGACGGTCGGGTGGGCGTGGATGACGCGGCCTAGTTCGTCGGCGGTGGTTTCGAGAGCCATGCCGACGCAGGCTTCTGCCAATAATTCCGTTGCGTGGGGGCCGATGATGTGGACGCCGAGGACCTCGTCGTATTTCTTCTCGGCGACGATCTTGACGAAGCCGTCGGTCTCGCCCAGGATACGTGCCTTACCCGAGGCTGAGAATGGGAATTTGCCAACTTTGACGTCGTAGCCGGCGGCTTTGGCTTTTTCTTCGGTCAGGCCGACGCTGGCGACCTCAGGGTCGCAGTAGGTGCAGTTCGGTACAAGATTGTGTTTGATAGGCTCGACCTTTTTCCCTGCGATCTTTTCGACAACGAGAATACCCTCTTTCGATGCGAGGTGCGCGAGTTGTGCGGTCGGGACAACGTCGCCGATCGCGAAAATGCCGGGTTCGGCAGTTTCGTAAAATTCGTTGACCTCAACGGTGCCGCGATCGGAGATTTTGACCTTAGTATTTTCGAGGCCAAGGCCTTCGAGATACGGCATACGGCCCACAGCGACGAGCAGCATCTCGGCCTCGAGCGTGACGGTGTCGCCCTTGGCATTTTTGCCGGAGACCTTAACACTCTTCTTGCCTTTTTCCAGTTTGTCGAGTTTTAGGCCGGTTTCGACTTTGATCCCTTGTTTCTTGAACGCGCGGGCGAGTTCTTTCGACACTTCAGCGTCCTCGAGTGGGACGATGCGGTCGAGCAGTTCGACCAGTGTCGTCTCGGTACCGAAACGATGATAAACGCTGGCAAACTCCGAACCGACAGCGCCGGAACCCATTACGATCAGAGATTTCGGAACACTTGTGAGTTCAAGGATGTGGTCAGAATTGACGACCTGCTTGCCGTCCGTCTCAAATCCCGGGATCGGGCGAACTACCGAACCGGTCGCGATGATGATGTTCTTGGTCGTTATCGTTTCTTTTTTTCCGTCGGCCAAGGCGACCTCGACCCTACCTTTACCCACGATCTTGCCAAAGCCATTGAAGATAGTGGCTTTGTTCTTTTTCATCAGGTAGGTAACGCCGGCCGAGTTCTTGGCGACGACGTCGGATTTGTATTTTTGGACAGCCGTCCAGTCATAGCTGAGCCCCTCCACCTTGAGTCCAAAGTTCTCGAAATGCGACGCTTTATCGTAAAGGTGGGCCGCATTCAGCAGAGCTTTCGTCGGGATACATCCGCGGAGTCCGCAGGTGCCGCCAAGCCGCGCGTCCTTTTCCTTCTCGATGATCGCGACCTTTAGCCCGAGCTGTCCCGCACGCACCGCAGCGACATAGCCGCCGGGGCCCGATCCGATAATTGTTACGTCAAACTGTTCTGCCACAAATAGTGTCCTCTGCAAAAAAAGTAGTTAGGTCGCCAAACGAAAATTATAGCGAGTTTGCAGCCTACAAACAAAAACCGAGGCTTTTGGGCCCGTCGGATACGTGGCTGCCGTTTAGCAAATTGGGGTGGCGACGAACGCAAGGGATGAGAAACAAAAAAATTGACCTATTCTCGAACCGAAAACCGCCTTGTATAATGAAACCGAAATTTCATTAAAAAAAGGAGAAAAGAGATGGGAAAAACTGCCTGTAAGTTTTCGCATATCAAAACGGGTCGAGCATTCGGCTTTGCAACCCTGGCTTTGAGCGCTGCGACATTGTTACAGTACGTCGATCGGGCCGTAATGGCTGACGTGGCCGTCGAACCGACGCAGCTGCGAGATGATGCTTATGTGGCAGCCTTCACTGTCACGAATACGAATGATTCCGGTCCGGGGAGTCTTCGTCAAGCGATCAACGATGCAAACAATTCTCCCGGACTCGACCTGACCAGTTTTAACATTCCAGGCGGCGGCGTTAAGACAATCTCGCCGACGACGCAGCTGCCAGTTGTGTCGGAGGCGGCCACAATTGACGGCTATACGCAGCCCGGTGCCAGTCCCAATAGCCTGGCTGTCGGCAATAACGCAGTACTTTTGATCGAGCTGAGCGGAAATTCTCTGCCTCCGAATGTTGGCGGCATCGCGCTAGTCGGCGGCGGTATCACGCTGCGAGGGCTGGTGATCAATCGGTTCGATAATTCCGGTTTTTCGGGCGGGTGGGAATTGGATTGGCCGGCAGCGGAAACGGGAATGTCGTTGAGGGCAACTTTATCGGTACCGATCCTACGGGTACTCAGGATAGGGGAAACGGAAATTTTGGGATCCTCTTGTTCGACAGTTCCTCCTTTAACCGGATCGGCGGATCAACGCCCGCCGCCCGTAATGTCGTCTCTGGTAACGACCTGAACGGTATCCAGATCAGCAGCGGGACCAACCACACGAACACGATCCTGGGTAACTACATCGGCACCAATGCAGCCGGTACAGCGGCCCTTCGGAACGGATCTCACGGTATTGCCATATTTGGCTCTGCTGCAAACACAGTTGGCGGGACGAGCCCGGGTGCACGCAATGTGATCTCGGGCAATGGCGATCCGGGCAGCGACGGCGATGGGATCGTCATATACGGCAGCGGGGCGGTTGGTAATACGGTCAGCGGCAACTACATCGGAACCGATGCGACCGGCAGCTTTGTCATACCCAACTTAACCGAAGGAGCTTCGATCGGCTTCATTTCGGCGACAAACAATACGATCGGGGGGACGGCGCCAGGTTCAGGCAACGTCATTTCTGGAAACGGCCGCGAAGGTGTTGCACTCTTTGAGCAGACCCAGAACAATGTCGTGGCCGGCAATATCATCGGATTGAATCCGACGGGTGTCGTCCGTCTGCCAAACGCCGGGAACGGGATCGCCATCGTTGACGGTGCGGTGAACAACACTATCGGCGGCACGGTCGCGGGTTCCCGAAATGTTATTTCCGGGAACGGTGACCAAGGGATCGTAATTGCAGATGGAGGAACAAACAGCAATCGAGTGCAGGGCAACTACATCGGCACCGATATCACCGGCCTCTTAGACCTTGGGAATTTGAGTGACGGCGTGCTGTTAATTGGCGGGCCAAACTCTAATCTGATCGGTGGAGTCTCCGCCGATGCCCGAAACGTAATATCGGGAAACGATGACGGCGGCGTTGTGATCGTCGACGGCGCTAATAACAATGATGTTCAGGGTAACTATATCGGAGTTGCTGCGAATGGAAGTACACCACTCGGGAACGACGATAGCGGTGTCGTCGTCGAGACTGCAAATAACGAGATCGGCGGGACCGCCACCGGGGCGGGCAATGTTATTTCGGGCAACGGCGGCCATGGGGGTGTTCGTTCAGTTTGGCTCCGCATCGAACAATCAATTCTCACAAAACTTGATCGGCCGCAACGCTTCGAACACGGGCCCTATGGGTAATAACGGGCACGGAATGATGTTCTTAAATTCCGGCCCCAACGTTATTGGCGGCGGTTTCAATGCCAACAACGCGAATACAATAGCTCACAACGGCGGCGATGGCGTAGCGGTGGTGATCACTACGGGGCCTTCGATCAAAAAAGGGATCATCCGAAACTCGATATACTCTAACGCCGGGCTCGGGATCGATCTCGGTAATAATGGCGTAACTCCGAATGATCCGAGCGACGGTGACACGGGGCCGAATACGCTTCAGAACTATCCCGTCCTAACGAGTGTCAGCACGAACGGCGGTCAGACGACGATCTCCGGAACCCTAAACAGCACGCCGAACACGAGTTTCTATCTGGAGTTTTACTCAAGCCAAACCGCCGATCCGACCGGATTCGGCGAGGGGCAGACGTATCTTGGTGCACTCTCGAACGTAACGACGGACGGCAGCGGCAACGCCACGTTCATGGCCATCCTTCCCGTGATTCCCCCTGCCGGTCATAGCGTGATCTCGGCGACGACGACGGACAATGCAGAACTTGCAAACACATCCGAGTTCTCCCAGGCGATCCACTTGAGCCTTCAGCTTTCGGGACGTGTATTTACACCGGCAGGTCAGGCGCTTAGAAACGCGATAGTCCGGATGACGCTTTCGAACGGTACCGTACGGACCGCGACGACCAGCTCATTCGGTGTTTACAGCTTCGACAATCTTTCTCCCGGGACGTCCTTCATATTGAGCGTTTTGTCGAAGCGCTATCGTTTTGCCCCTAAATCGATCCAGCTATTTGATTCGGCGGCTGATGTCGATTTTATCGGTTTGGAATAGGCGGATCTTATAATGGAAAATGCGGTAAGCTGGTCTTGTAACTATGGAACATTCCAATGAATTTTTACAATTGGTCGCCGAAGTGATGCCGCGGGTGCAGGAAATTTCGGTCGATAAGACGCTGGAGCGTGTGGAAAAAGGAGCCGTTCTGATCGATGTCCGAGAGGACAGCGAATTTGATGCGGCACATGCCGCAGGAGCGAGACACATGGGTCGCGGCATTATCGAACGCGATATCGTCCAGGCATTTCCCGACAAGGAAACAGAGCTTATCCTCTATTGCGGGGGCGGCTACCGTTCGGCACTTGCCGCCGATATGCTGCAAAAGATGGGCTACACGAAGGTCTGGTCCATGGCCGGCGGCTGGACGGCTTGGAAGGCTTCGGGCGGTCCTGTGGAATAGGAGTGCGGGGTCAGAAATGAAGGCGATGCCGTTCCCGCCTTCATAGCGAAGCGCCATTGCTTTTCAGTTCAGTACGGTAATCTTGACCGAGTAGGCCGCGCGGCTTGGCTTGTCATCAATGTTCTTTGGGCCGTAAATCTGAATGCTGTACTCACTTGTGAGCGGCATAACGCCCGAGTACTGGCGGTAGTCAGGTTTGCTGTCGAAGATCAGATCCTCGGCGGGGCCGAGATATTTGGTTTCATAAACTGAGAACGAGGCGTCGGTATCGGCGGTCGTCAGCGTTACGGTCAATCGCTGTCCTTTCTTCAGCTTGACCACGTACGCGTGATACGCTGCATATTCTCCCGGTAGTTTCCCTCGATAGACAACTGTGTTCTTGCCCTTCGGAAAAACGACCTTCTTAACGATGTCATTCCCGGCGACGCTGGCGGCCGCCAACATGATCGCGGTCGTTGCTGCCAGGATCGGTCTAAATAGCCTTGGTATCATAAAACCCTTCCATCTTGTTTACGCGTAATCGCTGTCGAAAAAGTATCATACTGTTTCGAGATATGGATAAAGAAGCAAAAGCAAAAGCACGCGAGCGTGTGGCCGAGATCGCCTCTGAACACTATAAGCGTGGCGATGTGATGGGTTGGTTCGAGGCACTCTACAAGGAATCAGCAGGTGACAATGAGATGATCCCGTGGGCCGATCTCGAACCGAACCGCTATTTCCGGACATTTGCCGAAGACACAGGATTGCGTGGAGAAGGCCGAACCGCATTGGTCGTCGGATGCGGCCTCGGCGACGACGCCATGTATCTGCATGATCTTGGGTTCAAGGTGACGGCGTTCGACATATCGCCGACGGCTATCGAATGGGCTAAGAAGCTCTATGGCGGGAATGATATCAACTTCGTGACAGCAGATCTTTTCGAGCCTCCGCCTGAATGGAAATACCTGCAGCCTGACGGTCCGCGATCAGGTTGCGGATTTGATCTCGTCCTTGAGATCTACACAATTCAGCCGCTACCGATCGAGATGCGCCCTCAGGTCATCGACGCTATCGCTGCGCTGGTCGGTGAACAGGGCATCCTGGTCGTCGTAACGCGTGGCCGCGAGGATGACGAGGAGACGGGCGACCTGCCATGGCCATTATCGCGGCGCGATCTCTCCCGTTTCGAAGTGAACAGGCTTACACAGAAGGATTTTCGTACGATGCCGGGCGAAGACGACGAACCGGAGCGATTTATCGTCACTTACATAAGATCGTAGCTCGGGTATCGACCTCATTTTGATACAATCACGCCTATGACGCGAATGATCCTTTTCACTGCGGTGCTTTTTGTCCTTCTTGCAGCCCCCGGCTCTGCCCAGTGGACTAGGCAGAATGTTGAAACGAAAGCTGGCTTTCGCGGCCTAGCGGTGGTCAGTGAAAAGATAGTTTGGGCCAGCGGGACCGGCGGGACGGTGATAAGAACGATCGACGGCGGCACGAATTGGAAGGTGATGACGATTGCCGGTGCCGAGAAGCTCGATTTCCGCGATATTGAGGCGTTCGACGCGAATACGGCCTATATTCTCAGTATTGGCAACGGTGATAGTTCGCGGATCTACAAAACTACCGACGGCGGCGAGACCTGGAAGCAGCAGTTTCTTAATGACCGTAAGGAGGTTTTTTTCGACGCGATCGCTTGCTGGGACTCGAAAAATTGCCTTGCTATGAGCGACCCTGTCGAGGGCCATTACGTTCTCATCGAGACTCGCGACGGTGAAACGTGGAAGCCGATCATGACCAATAAAATGCCTGCCGCACGCGACGGCGAGGCGGCTTTTGCAGCAAGCGGGACATGCCTGATCGCAAATGGGAAGACAACGGCTTTCCTCGTCTCGGGAGGCGATGCTGCCAGGGTTTTTCGCTCAAACGATCGGGGCCGATCGTGGGAAGTCTTCAATTCGCCGATCGTTAGCGGAACCTCAGGGAGCGGTATCTTCTCGATCGCGATGTGGGACGCGAAGAGCGGCGTTATCGTCGGTGGGAACTACGAGAAACCGGCCGAAAACAAGAATAATCTTGCCTTTACAACGGATGCCGGAAAGTCTTGGACCATGGCCCGAGGCCTCGCCGGCTATCGTTCGGGTGTTGCATATCTCGACAGCAAGACGATAGTTGCCGTGGGTTCGTCGGGGTCGGATATCTCAATGGATGGTGGAAAGAGTTGGAAAAACATTGACACGCTTAACTACAACGCGGTTCAGGCTAAGGGGCCAAAAGCAGTGTGGGCGGTCGGCCCCCAGGGGTTTGTCGCCAAACTTAATAGATAGATCGGTTGCAATGGAGTTTTACTGGTACGATGTGCTTGGCGCTTTGGGCACGACGACGATCATCGTCACGTATGTTCTTCTGCAGCTCGAGGGAGTTCGGAGCGAACAGGTGGCTTATTCGCTTTTGAACGCCCTCGGGGCGGCCCTTATTCTCACGTCCCTATATTTCAGCTTCAATCTTGCTGCCTTCCTGGTTGAATTCTTCTGGTTATTGATCAGCCTCTTTGGGATTGGTAAGTATATGATTCGATCCGGTGAAAAAGGCGTATAATCACGGCTTATGCAAAGCTTTACGAGTATTCCATTCAAGGCCGAAAAGCATCACGGGCTGTCTGAGGTTAGCGGTGTTGCGAAGTTTTCGGGAGCCGGGATCATTCTCGAGTTCGAGGCAAAGCTTTTTGGATTGATCTCCGACGGCGTCAAAGAAGCGAGGCTGCCGATCGGAGAGATACTAGACGTGAAGTTCAAAAAAGGTGTCTTTAAGCGTGGGGCGAAGATCGAGGTCCGTGCTAAGTCGTTGGCGGCGATGGCAGGTTTGCCGAACGAAGGCGGAAAAATGACCCTAAAGATAAAGACGGAAGATTTCGACCGTGCCAAAACCGCGGTTGCGCAGCTGGAACGCGACATTCAGATCTACGAGGCCAACCTGCCACCGGCCCATACACCCATAAGCGTACTTTTCGATCCCGGTGAGGACGAGACCCGCAGGCTAGAGCAGAAGGGCGAACGGTAGCAGGGTGCCTCTAACGAGGGTCGCAAAACCGTCATAAGGCACCCATCACTACCGTTCGCCTTTCGGCCTATTGTTGTGCAAGACGCGGATCCGGCGTGGCCGTGATCTTATATTCCTTTGGCGGCTCCGCCCCGAGGAGGTGTTTAACGAAATAATCCCACCGGCGGCGGGTCATGTAATTGCTATCCGCGCCATATCCGTGCCGCGCGTTCGGGAATATGACAAGGTCGAAATCCTTGTTCGCTTTGACCAGAGCATCAACGACCAAATAGGTGTTGTACGGCGGGACGTTATCATCCATGGCCCCGTGGGCAAGCAGCAGCTTGCCTTTCAGGTTTTTGGCGTAGACCTGGTTAGCCTGCTTCTCATAGTTGTCGCCGACCATAAGGCCGATGTAGCGTTCGCCCCAATCGTCTTCGTAGTTGCGGTTGTCATGATTGCCCGACTCCGAGATGCCGACCTTGTAAAAGTCAGGAAAGCGAAACATCGCCGCTGCGGTCGCAAAACCGCCACCCGAATGGCCCCAGATGCCGACCCGCGTAGTATCCATATAAGGATATTTTGCCGCAAGCTGCTTGATGCCCGATATCTGATCTTCGAGGGTGTTGTCGGCCATATTACCGTAGCAAGCGTCATGGAACGATTTCGAGCGGTCAGGGTTACATGACCCGTCGATGACGACGACGACGAAGCCGAGCTCCGCCAATGCCTGATGGTCGCTCCGGCTCGCAGCAAAACCGCGAGACCCGACACCACCGCCCTGCGGGCCCGGATAAATGTAATTGACGATCGGGTACTTTTTCGAGGGATCAAGGTTAGACGGCGTGAACATCAGCCCGTAGAGATCCCATTTATTGTCACGAGACTTAACGGTGATCGGCATCGCCGGCTTCCAGCCCGCTGCTTTGAGGCGATCCACGTTCGCCTGTTCGAGATTCGCGATCAGACGGCCGTTCATATCACGCACGACTGCGACCGGAGGAACATCCGGCTTGGAGAAACTATCTACGAAATAGCGGCCGTCTGGAGAGAGGGTCACCGCGTGGTGCCCATCTTCCGGGGTGAGAAGAGTCAGACCGTTACCGTCGAAATTGACCTTGTAGAAGTGAGTGAAGTATGGGTCGCGGCCCGCTTCCCGGCCATTTGCCTCGAAATAGATCGTCCGTGAGCGCTCATCGATCTTGACGATCCTAAGAACGACGAAATTGCCTTTTGTTATTTGGTTCTTTACACGTCCGGTCGTGAGATCGTAGAGATACAGATGGCCCCAATCGTCTCGTTCCGAGTACCAGATTGCTTCGTTGGTAGCCGGGAAATACTTCCAATTCTCTTCGCCCTGGCCTGATTCGTATTGCGTCGAAACCTTTTCTTCAAAGACCTCGCGTACGTCTCCAGTCGCGGCATCAGCTATCCTGAACTTAGCTTCCTTGTGATCGCGACTGGTCGAGATGAACGCAAGCTTGGTCGAATCCGTAGCCCATTGAACGTCTCCCCAGGAGCCGCCGCAGACGATGTCGTCGCAGAGGGTTCCGCGGCGATCATCCGCTGCCATCTTGAATCTGACCGTGCGGCCCGTTTCGACATCGATCACTATTCGGTGGATCTTAATGATCTCCTTGTCCTGCGGAAGCGGATATTTCCATGCTTCGAGCTTGGGAGCACCAACCGCAGTCGAGGCGAGATACATGTCGCTAACGTGCCGCTGGTCCTGCTGATAGGTCGCTATCTTCTTAGAGTCCGGCGACCAGAGAACTACAGGCCGATCGCTCTTGCGCCAACC
Organism: Pyrinomonadaceae bacterium; assembly: GCA_021463165.1. Lineage (GTDB taxonomy): Bacteria > Acidobacteriota > Blastocatellia > Pyrinomonadales > Pyrinomonadaceae > OLB17. The sequence goes on from JAJTWY010000003.1 coordinate 167,771, forward strand.
GGCGTTGTCCGTTGCGTAGCCAAAGTCCTTGATACCATCGGTGGTGAGCTGCGTATCTTTCCCGGTCGGGATGTCCTTGACCCAAAGGTTCCAATCCCTGATGAAGATCGACTTCTTTCCGTCAGGCGACGTTGTTCCACCGCCGCCACCCGGCCGCATCGGGCCGCCACCCGGCTGAGGCGCGGCGACACCGATATCGGCAAGTTTTGCACCGGTTTGGCGTGAACCATCTGTCGGGTTTATCAGAACATACTCGCTTCCGGTAGCCGTCAATACGCGATACCAGAACCGTCCATCCGGCAGAAAGTTGGGCCGCACGTTTGCACGGTCAATATAGCGAGCCGTACCGCTCGCGAGCATCTTCGCGGCGCGATCGTAGTCGGCGGTCGTGACCGTCGGCGACTGGGCAAATACCGAGGACGAAAGGACCAATGTGAGAGCGATGACCGAGATCGAAATTCTTTTCATTGCAGATTCCAAGTGTTTGAAGATTATTCCAAATTGTGGTTTGGTGTGATTCCATTCTAGCGTAAACCGCGTGAACGAACTAGCGAATCCGAATATCAAAGGAACTACCCGTAGGCGCGCAGTCTGGTAGAATGTGGTCTAATAGCCTTCGAATTTGAGATGATCGTATGCCGAAATATGTGATAGAACGCGAAATCCCGGGTGCCGGTGATATGACAGAGGTTGCAGTGCAGGCCGTTTCGCAGACATCGTGCGGAGTCGTGAAGGAAATAAGTTTGCAGATTACCGCTACCATAGTTTCAGCGGTCGGCTCTGTGCTCGAACGGACGACGGTCGAGGGCTAATGACCTCAAATGAAAAAGAACTTGGACGACTAGTCGGGATCTACCCGATCGCGCCGGCGTATGTGCAGCGCGCCGCCTTTCTTGCTGTACTATCATTCTTGTTCTTCCTGGCGATGATGTTCGCATTTTATGCGCTCCAGAGTTTTCTATATTTTCTCCTCTCGACAGCATTCCTGATCGTGTATTTGATAACCATGTTCTCATTCGTCATGCTCCGGCGCCGGAGCGTCGAGGTCTTCGAGAATGGGATCAAGTTTCGAAAGACCAGCCTGCTTTGGTCGGAGATCAGTGCCGTTTCAAGCAACGGTGAGGTCTCGGTTGCCGGAGGCAGATCCATTGTAATTCCGGGAACGATCTATGATTTCGACAGCCTCATCCAGTTGCTCCAGGGCCGCGTTTAGTGGCTCGTTTCTAATAACCATATAAGTTTTGTATCCTATTCAGTTGAGACTCCTCATTTGCGTTCATTCGCGTAGATATTATGAGCATTGAAGTCGTAATGCCCCAGATGGGCGAATCGATCACTGAAGGTACCGTTTCAAAATGGCTGAAACAGGTTGGCGAGACAGTCGAGAAGGACGAGCCGATCCTCGAAATATCGACCGACAAGGTTGATGCCGAGGTTCCAAGCCCTGGTGCGGGCATCCTTCTCGAAATTCGGACCGCCGAGGGTGAAACGGTCGAGGTTGGAACGGTGGTCGCCGTTATCGGTGCTGCAGATGAGACGGCGGCAGCCGCACCCACCGCAAAGGAGCCGAATCCTGAACCCGCCAAGGTGACGACGACACACGAGCCGGTTTCAGAGTCTGTTCCCGAAGAACCGGCGGCAGCGGCTCCGGCGCCTGTGGTCTCTTCGCCTTCGGGCTCGACAGGCGGTTCAGGAACCGAGGTCGTAATGCCGCAGATGGGAGAATCGATCACCGAAGGAACCGTTTCGAAATGGTTGAGATCGGTCGGTGACGTCATCGAAAAAGACGAACCGCTGCTGGAAATATCCACAGACAAGGTGGACGCAGAAGTTCCCTCACCGGCGGCGGGCACGCTGCTTTCGATAAGCGTTCAGGAAGGTGAGACGGTCGAGGTCGGATCGGTTCTCGCGGTCGTCGGCGCGGCCGGGTCGGTGGTTCAGAGTCCGAAATCAGAAGCCTCAGATCCGAGATCCAGCGAACCGGCAGAATCTCCGTCCGTGTCGCAACCTGCGATCACGCCTCCGCCGGCACGGGCAAGTGCTGCGTCGGCTTCAAGCGGCGGTTCGACCGTTGACGACCTCCGCCGTCAAAAGTCGTCGCCGCTTGTTCGCAATATCGCGAAGGAGCACGGGATCGATATCTCGCGAATCCCCGGCAGCGGCATCAGCGGCCGCGTGACCAAAGGCGATATTCTGTCGTTTCTTGAGACCGGCGCCGCACTTCGGCCGCAGGATCTGCTGGTCAAAGGAGCGGCATCGCTTCCGACGCCAGCTGTTTCGGCTCCGCCATCGAAGCCGCATTTCTCGGCTCCGCCGGTCGCTGCGAGCGTGGACGATCGCATCGAGAAGATGTCTGTCATGCGCAAGAAGATCGCTGACCACATGACTTTCTCGAAGCAAACCTCGGCGCACGTGACGAGCGTTTACGAGATCGACATGACGAACGTCGCGAAATTCCGCAAGGCGAATCAAGATGCTTTTCAGGCAAAGTTCGGCACCAAACTGACCTTTATGCCGTTCATTTTCCAAGCGGTGACGGCCGCTATCCGCGAGCATCGCATAGTAAATTCGCAGGTTGATGGCGAAAACATAGTTTACAAAGGCGATATCAATATCGGGATGGCGGTCGCCCTCGATTGGGGCCTTATTGTTCCGGTGATCAAGGGGGCGGGAAACCTTTCGCTGGCCCAGCTTGCAACGGCCGCCAACGATCTTGCAGACCGCGCTCGTGCCAAAAAGCTATCACCCGACGAGGTTCAGGGAGGGACGTTCACCGTAACGAATCCGGGCGTGTTTGGCGGGCTCTTTGGCACGCCGATCATCAATCAGCCGCAGGTTGCTATACTCTGTGTCGGAACCATCGAAAAGCGGCCGAAAGTAATGACCTCAGCCGATGGCGATGACTATATCGCGATCCGCCAAATGGCATATTTCGCTCTGACCTACGATCACCGTGTCGTGGACGGGGCTGATGCTGAGAAATTCCTCGCTTTTATGAAGAGGTATCTGGAAAACTATCAGTTTGAGTTCTGAGAATTAACTACGGGGCTGGCATTCAATGGCGAATGGCAGCCCCTAGTCATTCTTGCGATCAGGTCGCAGCAGCGGCTATTTCCCTATCAATCGAATTATCATCTTTGATTCGTCGGTCTTGCCTGAAAGCGGGGCGAAGTTGTAGTTTGCCATCTTGTCGTCCTTCTCAAGCACTATGTGGAACGATCCGCCCTTTAATTGGAAAAGGCGTTTGAATGCACTGTTGACCTCGATCTTTTTGATGTTGCGGTCGCTCGTCTCGAACGTCACCTGGTTGTCGTCGGACTCGAAACGAACCGTATTCTTGGCGATGTAGAGGGATCCACCGTTGCTGGCAACGAACATACCTCCGCCGCGGTCGTGGATCACCCGCAAGACGGCACTGCCACCGAGGTTTATGGCCTTCTTCCACTGACGTTCGGCTTCGTCGAAGTTGTTATAACCATAGAGGTTAAGGAAACCGAGGAACTGGTACGCCCTCGGGTTGGACGGCTGCATCGTCACGGCGCGCTGCAACAACTCGTTCGTTGTTCTCAGGTCTCTTCGAAGGTCGTAGGCTTCGACTGCCTGATCGATGAGGCTGTTGTACGAGTTCCGTGCCCCGCTGGTCGAGCCGACGGTCGAGGATGCCCGCGCTGACCTATTCGATGGACCGCCGCGGTAGTTGTTCTTTGCGGCATCGATCACCGCCGGACGAGCTCCGGCTGTCACAAGCTCATTCTGAACTTCGGAGGTTACTCTGAAATCAACCCCGTTCTCGCGAATGATCTGTACGATATCGCGGGTCTGGAAACGCTTTGACCGAAGAACCTTTACCAACCGGTCGCGTTTGACCGGTTCACCGGAATATTGCGCCTTGCTATCCCCGGCCACCGCGACCAGCAGGAGAGCCGTACCCAACAAGATGACAAGATGTTTTTTGTAATGCTTCATAACAACCCCATGTTCGGACGCACGCCCCTATTACATTGAATTGCCGCGAATCAGCCGCATGATCATATTCACTTCCTGGGGCATTCCCGTTGTCATTGCGGCGAAATACCAGATATCCGAACGTCCCGCCTTGAAAGTCGCAACGCTGAACGTCGCCAGCCGCATATTAGGGGCGATGTAGTCCTGCTGCGCCTGCGGGCTTGAAGCCTCACCGGTGTTGAACTGGAAGAATTTTTGGTCGGATTCGACAGTCATGAATCCCTTTCCGATATGAACAAATTCAAGATGGGGATTTCCGGCAAGGTGAAGGACAGGAAACGCCACACTGCCGCCCCGATCGATGGCGTTCTGGAAATGGCGTTCGGCCTCGGTGAAGTTTCTAAGGAGCAGATTCCCTGACCCGACCAGTCTGTACCCGTCAGGCCGAGCAGCGTTCAGGCGCACGGCACGGTTACCGATGCCGGTGAGTTCCTTGGCGATCTCCGCCACTTCACCCGGCGAAACGCCATTCGCTAACTCTCCCAAGGCGTCGAGTCCCTGATAGATCAGATCTTCGTACTGGTTACTGGCAGTGTCTACCTGAGGTTTCACCGGGGCTTGCCGCATGCCGGCATACCGGTAATTGGCCCTAGCAGCCGCAATCACTTCGGGATTGGCCTTCACAGCACGAAACTCGGCCTCGGCAGCCGGGGTCATTTCGAAATCGACTCCCGAAATCTTGATCTGCTTAACGAGGATCGGCACCGCGAACTGTTTGGAGCGGATGGCCTTAAGGAGTCGATCTTTTTTGACCGGAGAGCCAGTGTACTTCTGCGCAAAGGCCTCTAGCGGGACCAATGAGAACAACCCGACCAGGAGAAAGAGTTTAAGAAAACGTGGCGCCATGGAACATCTCCTTGAATAAAAAAAGCTAGCAGTCGCCGGTCAGCGCACATTTGGCACGCCTGAGTTCCTGATCACGAGAAGGTGCTTTTCGCGGTGCCGGAGTAGCCTTTTTCGTTGATGCCGGCGGATCCTGCCGCGTTCGCCCGGAAGTTGGTGTTCTGTCCACCGGCGGTTCGGGTTCAGGTGTTTCGAGCGGTGTCCGGAGCGGTTCGCTAACAGGCTCGGGTGTTCGGACGGTTGCCGCGGCCGGAGTCTGGACCGGTGATGGCTGGGGTGTCTTCATTTCAGGCTGTCGGGCCTGGACAGGCGTCGAGTTCGAAGTGTTCGCCGGCGTTGTTTTGGTATTTGCCGACGAAAAGACTCCGCTGAAAATAACGATCGGTACTATCAGTACGAGGCCTATGATAAAGGCAGCCAGGGCTCCCCCGACGGCATAGTGGACGACCGTCAGATTTTCAAAGAAACCTCCTCCACTCTGCACGGCCCGGGCTTGATCTAACGGAGCGGCAGGAGCGGCCACCGGCTGAAAGGAACCGAGCCTCGTTTCCTTCAATACTGCGTCAGCAGGTGCGGCTACAGGCGGCATTGAACCCAGGCGGGTTTCCTTGATAACGTCCTCTGAAACAACCGTTGCCACAGGTGTCCCGGGCTGGGATGTGTTTACCGGCGGCTGCGTGGTTGCGACGGCCCTGCCCGGACCCGTCATCCGCCGCAAAGCGCCTTTCTCAGCATAACCGGCGTCCAGGAGTGCCTCGCGAAAATCACCCGCCGTCTGAAAACGATGGTCGGGATCTTTCTGGATCGCGCGCATTATTGCTGCCTGGACCTCTTCGGGGATATTAGGATTCAGCGACCGCGGGAGGGCTGGCAGACTCTCGGTCTGTAGCTTCATCAGTTCAAACTCATTCTCAGTATCAAACGGCGTTCGGCCGGTAAGCACCTCATAGAGCATCATACCGAGCGAATATGTATCAGAACGAGCGTCTGTTTCAAGGCCCCGCACCTGCTCGGGAGCCATGTATTCGAGTGTCCCGATGATGTTGCCGGCTCGGGTCATTCGGTTGCTGCCGAGGAGGCGCGCTATACCGAAATCGAGCACTTTCAGTGTCCCGTTCTCAGTCAGCATCATGTTCGCCGGCTTGATGTCGCGATGAATGATGCCATATTCGTGAGCGTGATTTATCCCGTCAAGTATCTGACAGAAAACCGGGATCACTTCTTCGGCCGGGAGGGCGCCGCGCCGTGTAAGTATCTCGTCGAGCGATTGGCCGCGAACATATTCGAGGACCATATAAAGCTCGTCGCCTTCACGAAGCAGCGAATAGAGAGTAGCAATATTCGGGTGATGGAGTTTCGCGAGCGTGACAGCTTCCGACCGGAAGCGTTCTACGATCGCGGTCTGGCTCGCAAGCTCCGGTTTCAGCGCCTTTATAGCGACCTCGCGGTCAAGCATTGTATCGACGCCCTTATACACGGCTCCCATGCCGCCTTCGCCGATCTTGCTCTGGATCTTATATGTGCCAATGACACGTCCGATCATCTTAGGACCTCGATCTCCCGTGTTTCCGGAACCGCCCGTTCGATAATATTTTCCTGATCCGAAACACTGACGATGCCTACAGTAATGTTATCCTCTCCGCCCCGCTCTTTTGCAAGGCTCACAAGGCGCTCGGCAGTGTTGTGAATATCCGTTCCGGCGAGCCATACACGCAATATGTCATTGTCATCGGCCATGTCGCACAGCCCATCGGAACACAGCAGGAACTGATCGCCGGGCCAGACCTCAAACGGGTCGGAGACCTCAACCTCGACCGTGGGCTGAGTCCCAACGGCCCGGAGGATAATATTTTTGTCCTCGTGGTTCTGTGCCTCCTCAAACGATATCAGCCCCCGCTGGACCATTTCCATTACTTGCGAATGATCGATCGTCATTCGCTCCATCTCACGCCCACGCAAACGGTAAAGCCGACTGTCACCGACATGGGCGGCATGACCCACACCGTCCTGTATGGCGAGGGCGACGACGGTCGTCCCCATTCCAATCAACGCAATGTCCTCTACCGCAGCCGAATATATTTCCGCGCTGGCCATTTGGATCGCGTCGCTTAATGCGTCCGCAGCCGAGCTCGTCTCATTGGCATAATAATATCGACCTATCATGTCGACCGCCATTTCGCTCGCGACTTCGCCGGAGCTGTGCCCGCCCATCCCATCGGCAACGATGGTCAATGTTCCGCGGTCAATGCCGTTGGCAGACGGGAATGAGCTTATATGCCGTCCGTTATCTTCATTTGATTCACGGACGCAGCCCGAATCGGTTATGATGCTGGCGGCGATAGCCCGCGTTGGTAATCGAAACTCCCTTGTAGGTTTCATAGTACTCCCGTAAAAATATAAGCCGCGTGCGGCAAGTCCTTTGGATAGACCTTACTTTCTGGTAAGGCGAAAAGTGTTGACCTTTTTCCGGTCAGCGATCTCGATCGGCACGGTAAGATCCTCATATCCGTTTCGTTTTAGCGTGAGGTAAACGGTTTCGTTTTCTCGTCCTTCAATCTCGAACGGCGTCGTTCCGACCCGTGTGCCATCCCGATATACCTCGGCAGGTCCTTCGGCGGCATCGACCGTTACGCGCAGCGGCGTTCCACTCGGCCCGGGCGCTGATTGGATCGACGGGCGATCGGGCGTCGTCTCTGTTTTGACAACTGTCGGCTGGGCTTCCTTCTTCGGAGTGTTCGCCGGACGGTTCGCAGGCCCATTCGCTACGTTCGAATTGGGCGGCGAAGTCTCCATAGTTGTCCAGACCCCGACACCGATAAGCATAAGAACGATCACAGCGACGGCTGAAATTGCGGCGACCGTCAGCCCGACAGGTTTTGAGGTCGGCGTGGGTGTCACGACATCCTGCCCGTCAACCGGTATGGAATTCTCAGAACTGTCGCCAGTTCTCGCAAAGATATCAAGAAACTTGAAAGCCTTTCCTGCTTCAATTGCTGCCTTCGGACGAAATCGTTCCTGTGCGCGTCGCACGTCAGCGATCAAAGCTGACACCGTCTGATATCGCTGGGCCGTGTCAACCATCAAGCATTTGCGGACAATGTTCGCCACCTCGGTCGGTATTGCCGGGTTCAGTTTTACCGGATCCTCGAACTGAGCATTGGTGATCTGTACGTGAAGCTCGGCAAGTGTTCGTCCCTTGAACGGTTCTGCACCCGTCAACATTTCGTAGAACAATATCCCTAACGCCCAGATGTCGGAATGGGCCGAGGCTTCGTGTCCCCGCAGTTGTTCCGGCGAAAGATAGTTGGGAGTGCCGACAACTCCTCCTACACGGGTCAAGCCTTGGTTTATCGCACCTTTCGCGATCCCGAAATCAAGCATCTTGATCGTCCCCGCGGACGACATCTTGATGTTCTGCGGCTTAATGTCACGATGAACAATATTGTTGTCGTGAATGAACGAGATGGCTTCGCCGATCGTTTCAAACGTTTTCAAGGCCTCCTCGACCGCGAAGTATCTTTGCTTGATCAATCCGTCGAGTGTCTCGCCATCGACGAACTCCATCACGATGTAAACCAGATCGCCTGCTTCCTGAAAATCATAGAGCGTAGCTATATTCGGGTGATGCAGCCGCGACTGGAGCCTGGCCTCGTTAAAGAATCGTTCCCTAAAGCTTGGGTTTTCAACAACATCCGAAAGTACCTTGATCGCAACCGGGCGGTCTATCTTCGTATGGACCGCGTGATAGACGGAGCCCATCCCGCCGGCCCCGAGGAAGCCAACGATCCGGTAATCCGCCAGATGTTCACCGATTTGAAGACGCCGCGACATAGGACAAATAGTTCAAACTGAAATTGAACATCAAACTGAAAAGACGAAAAGAGGGGCGAACCATCCTAAAAGAAGTCGGTTCGCCCCTGTCCCGGAAAGTTCCTACGGTTGGCCCGGGAAAAGCTGCAGGCCATACCTGATGGGAACGGCGTAGCCCATCTGGTTGGCGCCGGCGGTGCCCTGGCCCGCGAAGTGAATGCCGACCACTCGGCCCTGCATGTCAAAGACCGGACCTCCGCTGTTTCCACCCCATGTCAGACTGCCCGCGTAGCGAATGGTATCACCGGCCTCGGACTGTCGGGCCTTCGTTGAGTCGGCCGATTCGACTTCCCTCACGATATTTCCAACTGACGTGACCGAGACGGTCGGGTCGGGGATGATCGTGAACTTCGGCTCTTCGTTGAGGAAGTTACGCGATTTGAGCGGAGCATAGACCGATGGTGCTCCACCCGGATATCCCATGATCACGAGGCCCTCGCCCTTCTTGATGGTGTCGAACGAGTCGAAAAGTTCGACCTTCGGCAGATTGCCCGGAACCGATATCTTCAGCATACCGACGTCGTGACGAGGCGAATCCGCGATCTTCTGAGCTTCGATCCTCGTGTCAGAACCGGGAAGCATCACCGTCAACTTCTGCTGGCCGTCGAATTTGCCTTCACCCGTTCCCGAAACCTGATACTGGCGGCCGACTGACCTCGTATTGTCGGGTATCCAATTGTTTGGTGGATCGACACCGGCACCTGCAATATTGCCGTCCGGAGCGAATACAATGCCCTTCGGATAATCTTCCGGAAATCCGTACTGAGATTTCCAGGGCGACGAACAGTGACGATTGGTGAGGAGAAACCCGTCTGTGGTGACGATGAATCCCGTACACGTGCCACCCGAGCCGCCGATGGGCTGCGAAAGATCGCTCTTCTGGTCGGTCAGAAGCGGTTCATAACCATTGTCCGTTTTCACATAAGCCGGTATCGCATTGCCGCCGCCCGGAATTATCTGGCCCTTGCCATAGTCCATTTTGTATATTCGTGTAAGGACTTCACGGCTGTTCGGGAAGAACTGGTGATAGATCTGACCTTTTGTCTCCTTATTAATAAGCTGCCACGAGCCCTGAATGAAAACCACGGATTTGCCGTACTTATCCGAGATCTCTGCTGCCGAGATGCCTCCGGCAGCCTTGTCCTCTTCCATCTTTGACTTCAGCTTTTCGGCATCGGATTCGATCTGGGCCGATTTGTTTGCCAGCTCCGTCTGTAGGGCTGACTGCTGGCGCTGGGTGTACCAATAACCACCTCCGATCACGGCGCCGAAGAGCACCAGTACCGCGAGCCCGGCCACGGCACCGATCGCACCATATTTCCTTCCCTGTTCTTTCTTTGTCTCGGCAACCGTGCTGCTGATCATCCGTTCCACGGTCGCTTTACCAACCGTCGTTTTGGCGGGCGCGGTGACCATCGAACCTGGTGCGGCCGTATCCGATGTAGAGATACGGGTCGGCGGCGCGCCGGGAACTTCTGCAATTCGAGTGGCCTTTGTCGCACCAGCAGGCCGCGGTTCGACGTCGAACGTGAATTCCGGCCCGCCGGGCCCGAGCTGTACGAAATCGCCTGGCTGTAACTTATGCGAACCGGCGATCTTGGCTCCGTTAACCATTGTGCCATTGCGGCTGTTCAGATCCTCGATGAGGAACCCATTTTCATCGGCCGGATCACGGCTGATCTTTGCATGCTGACGGCCGACGAGGTCGTCACGATCCGGGTCGTACTTAACGGTGGAGGAACTGTCTCGTCCGAGAACCAGCTCACTGTAATGGTGAAGAGGAAATTCCTCGACCTGGTTTGCTTTTGAACCGCTTGAGTGTTTAATGATCATCCTTTCCATGACTTTGTTTTCTCCTTAGGGACTTTGCCTTTTAGTTTAAGATCGACCGATCAATATCTGCTCCAATCAAGTTCTGTCGTTTGTATGAAGCAGATCGCGAATAATAAATCCAAAGATAATGACAAAATATCGATCAATTATCGGTCTGCACTGTATAAAGCGAATTTTCTTTCGAAAAGAGGCCAAATTATTTTCGTTAAGTTGGTTTTTTCCATTTATAGTGCAACTAACGGTTCATAAGCAAGTGAAAGATATATCGATTTGAAGATCGAGATGGATCTGGGTAAGAACAAAACGGGCTGGAGAAACTCGGTTTTATGTATACTTAAAGACAGTCGTGATCGTTGCGAGTGGATCATCTAACGGACAACGCGAAAGCGAGGTGTCGCGTCTAGTGTGAGGTAAAGCTGGTCAACCACAATTTGAGGAGCATCGTTATGTATAAGAAATTAGCTGTTCTGGTTCTGGCGGTCGCATTCAGTGCTTTTTCGGTTTTCGCCCAGGTGGCGCAGACCCGCACGGCGATAGCAGGTCAAAAATATAAGATCAAAGGTGTCGTGGTAGCGAAGGAAGATACCAGTACCTTTGTCGTGCGTGATTCGGTCGGAGTCGACACGAGGATCGTGATTGCCCCGAACGCAAGCATTAAGAACAATGCCTTCTTCGGCGGCGACAAATTTCCCGTTTCGGCCCTAGTTCGAGGCCTAACGATGGAGGTCGAGGGCATTGGTGAAAGTACCGGATCGGTCTCCGTGAACAAGGTGCGGTTCGATAAAAGCAACCTACTAACCGCTCAGGCTATTGATTCTCGCGTAACGCCGGCGGAGGAACGTCTTACCGCTGCCGAGCAGAACGCTGAGCGTGTTTCGGGACAGATCGATGAGCTGATGGCGATCTCGAATGCGGCCAAGGGGGGTGCCAAAGCCGCTCAGGATACTGCAGACGCTGCGGTTGCAGGTGTAAACGCAACGAACAAGCGGATCTCGGACCTCGATGATTACGTTGTTCAATCGACCGCGACAGTAAACTTTCGGGTGAACAGTTCTGTTCTGTCGGCCGACGCAAAAGCCTCGCTCGACCAGGTCGCAGCTGCTGCAAAGTCGCTGAAAGGATACGTGATCGAGGTCACAGGTTACGCGTCGTCTGAGGGCAACGCGAAGCAGAATAAACTGCTGAGCGAACGTCGGGCTAAGGCTGTTAAGGACTACCTTATCGAAACCCATGAGGTCGATCTTCGCAGGTTCTCTGATTCTTATGGATTCGGCAGCCTGAAGGCAGTCGCGGATAATTCTACGCGCGAGGGCCGCGAGCAGAACCGACGTGTTGAGATCAGGCTAATGGTCAGCCGTGGGCTGAATCAAACAGTTGAGGTTAAGTCAGCCTCGAATGACAACGAATAGTCCTACCCTTAGATGAAGGGCAACTGAGGCGACGCGTGCTCGACCGTCGTTTTAGCTGCCCTTTGATATCTTTTCGGCAGTCCAATGCGAAAACTGATCGTGGCAATTTGCGGATCTCTCCTGCTCGTGGCTGGCGCATACGGGCAAACGGCAACTCCGACACCGAAGATCGACGATGAGGTCATCAAGATCTCGTCGAAGCTGATCGTTGTGCCGGTTTCGGTTACGGATCCTTCGGGACAGGCCGTGCCAGGGCTTACTGCGTCCGATTTCCGGATCACGGAAGAAGGCCGGGCGCAAACGATCGAGAATGTTGGGACTGCGGAGACCGTTCCGCTTGAGATCGCGTTGCTGTTCGATGTTTCTGCCACGACCAGCCCGATGTTCAAGTTTCAGCAGGAAACGGCGGCGAAGTTCGTGCGCGACGTTCTGAGGCCGAACGACCGGGCAACCATCTTCACCATTGGGGCAAAACCGCTGCTGGTCGGTGCCCGTGGGAGTGCCGAGGCGGCGACCGCGGCGATCATGTCGATCACCCCGACGCGCGAGTACACGGCCTTCTACGACACCGTTGGCGCCGCGGCTGAATATCTTTCAAAGAATGCCCCTGAAGGCACACGGCGTGTCATCCTTGTGATCTCTGATGGTGAGGATACAAATAGCGAGCGGATCGCCAAAGCGATCCAGGACGGCTACCGCAAGGCCGGCGAAAAGATCAACACGCTTGACAGCAAGGCACTTTATCAACTGACTGTCGCCTCGCGAAATACGGCAAGTATTCAGGAACGCGTTCGTGTGCTCCGTTCGCTGCAGAATGCTGATACGGTCTTCTATTCGATAAACCCGGCGGGAAGTTCGTTTCAGCTTAATAAGATGAGTGTTTTCGGGCAGGAAAATATGCAGACATTCGCCAATGACACGGGCGGGACCGCATTTCTTCCGAAGTTTGGCCCCATCGATACGAAAGATACTTACCAGAACGGCAATAATTCCAGAGCAAATTCAGCTACGCTCGACCGCATATTTCGTCAGATTGGAAACGAGCTTCGGTCGCAATATTTGATCCAATATTATTCGGAATCCGAGTTTGATAACAACAAGTTCGTTCGCCTGAACGTCACTGTGCCGTCTCGCGGAGTGACTGTCCGTTCGCGTCAAGGCTATTTTGCCAAGGACTAGGAAACCTTCCGAACAACCGGCGGCTCAACCTCGCCCTTTACTTCCCGCATCGTCTTCTTAGACGGAGGTGTTACTTTACCCATTACATACGGCTCTTTTTCAACGGTCCGATTCGAGTTGGAGACCGCGATAGCTCCCATGGTCACTTGCGGTCCGATCTTTGGCTTTTTCGCCGAGAACAATGAAACGAAGAAGATCCCCGTAAAAATTGCCATCAAAAGCGAACCCGCGGCGGTTGCGGCCACTCTCGCCCGATGCTTAACGCCAGCCCAGCCGACGGGGCAGTCCTTCGTAAGGACACTGCCATCAGCGCGCTGATAGAATCGTACACATAAGCGGCCTTCGGCGTTTGTGATCAAGGCCTCCGCTTCTCCTTTCGTCATTCCGGAAAGGTTGTACACGTTCAGCTTGCAATCGCCGCAAAACCGTTTGCGGTCATCACCGTACATCTGATCCCAGTTAGCGGAACAAGGGCTTGCGATCCGTACGTTGTCGAGAGGATTATCAAATCTGGGCATATAGAATCTCCGTTCAATCAAATGTTCAGCATTCGCTGTTGATGGTTGAACGAAGGCCCTAAAGATTTCTTGCGGCGCGGAGCTGAATTATTTTTTCGAAGGTGGGTTGATTGAGTTCACCGGCGGTCAGGTTCAGCCGCGACTCGGCCTCGTTCTGTGAGATGGCGCCACAATCGATGGCCCGACGGAAATAGTTCAACAGGCCCTGTCCGGTCGCCGCATCGTCAAAGTTTGTACCGACGAGGTTTGCTCTCGCACCCTTCTCGACAAAGCTTTTGAGTCTTGCAGCCGCATCATCGATCCCTTCAAGGAAAAATGCATAGACCGCCGCGAACCGGGCCACGATCTGGGCTGGATGGAGATCCCATCCTTGATAGAAGCCGCAGGAAAGAGCGTGCCGAATATTGTCGTAGTGCAGCTTCCATGCTGCCCAAACGGCTGCGCGATTCTCATCGAGCTGAAGAGCGTTCAGCTGATCACGGCGGTGCGGGCCTATTGGCATCACCGATGTCGCACCGTCTGAAAGTCGAACGCGCGTCCCGGTCAGCGACAGCTGCATCACGTTCCGAGCAAGATCGCACGCGGGGTGACGGAGGCTCTGCTGAGACGAAACGATTCCGAGCTCGGACATAAGATCATATGCACCGAAATGTGCCGCGACGCAACGGCCGCGAGCCGCCCCAACAATATCGGGTAATGCAAATCGCCCGTTAGCATCGATCAGAGCGCCCTTGGTCTCGACCATCACCTCGATATTTATTGAAGATCCATCCAGACCTAATTCCGCTTCCAAGGCGTCTAGGATCTCGGCCAGCAATGCGACCTCACTCGCCGAATTCACTTTCGGCAGAGTGACTACAAAATTTTGTGGAAGATCGGTGCCGGCCTCGCCCACATAAGCTGTGAGAAAAATATCAAGCGTTCGGATTGCTCGACCGCGTGTCGCTGTCCCGAGGCCTTTTATGCGTATGCCAAAGAACGGTGGCAAAGCGCCGGCGGTGCAGGCGACTCCAGACACATGCGCGGCGGCAAAGGCCTGCTCGTCTTCCTCGGTGTCCGAGCGGATGCCGTAGCCGTCTTCGAAGTCGATCCGAAAGTCTTCGAGCGGTTCGCGCGCCAGCTTTTTGAGAATTCGAGAGTGGACTACGTTCGCCGTTGCGATATCGATCCCGAGGGCGTCCGCCAGATGCCTCGCTTCCGAGGCGTAGAGATCGATCGAACGTAGTGCCACGGCTTGGATCTTTGCAAAGGTCTCGGTGCCGAACAGGTGTGCGCCGCCATAGACAGTATGGACCGGTTGGCGCGATAAAGTTTGATGAGTTGATGGATCGACAGGATCATCAGCACCCGGCATCGCGGCAAACCTGTCCGGGAAGTCGATCGGAAGCGAGGTCTTCATACCGGTAAAGCCAAGAGACTATTTACCACGGAATGTAGAGTAGCCAAACGGACTGATCAGGACGGGAACATGATAATGCTGCATCGCATCTTTGACGACAAAGCTCACCGTGACCTGAGGGAAGAAGCACTCGATGCCGAGGAGGAGATAATAAGGCCCGGTCTCGAAGATCAAACGATAATGTCCCGGAAGAAAGGCCTCGCTTGACGAGAGCAGATCATTCAGTCTTCCGTCTGTGTCCGTCATACCTTCGGCAATTGACTGCCAACCGGCGGTGTGAGTACGGCGTTCCAGGAGCGTGGCAATACCGGCCCCCGACCTCCCCGTGGAAATATCCAGAACATGTGTTGTGATGGCACTCATTTTTCAAGAAAGGCAGTAAGCCGGTGTTCGATACGCTTGCGATGTTCTTCAGTCGCTATCTGAAGTTCAGTTTCGGCTGAGTTGCCAAGCCTCGCACGACAAATGGCGACGATCTCCGCCGGTTCATTTCCGCCGTTATAAGATACGAATATAAACCCGAATTTATGGTGATACAAACGCAAGACATCGGCTAGTTCCCCCGACTCGGTGCCGCATCGGATCTCGCCGGCCTCCGCAAAAGCAGACACCCGTTCTGGGGGCGGGAGTGAAAACCATAGGCGATCCGCAGTTTCGAACAGCGATCCCAACATTCGAAATGGCCGTTGGAGCGTCATCTCTCGAGCCCATTGGGCCGAGCCGCTGGCCGAACGAAATATCTGCTCTGCCTCCCTATCAGGCAGGCTGTTGAGTTCGTCGAGGTTGCGGTATATCTTAAAGCCTTCCAAAATGTTTACCCAATTTAACTCACGTCGGTGACGGTCGCAAATTGGTTCAGCGGTTGTCGTTATTACGCACTGTGGAAGATAATTAGTTCAACCGCTATGAATGTTCCATACCCCATAAGTGATATCCAGAAAGCAGAGTTTGCTTCATCGGGGCACATCCTGCTGGAAGGTGTGGCGACGAATGCATTTGTCCGTCAGTATCGCCCAATTATCAGGGATGCCTGCATGCACTTCGGTACTGAAACTCGGCCTATTGAAGAGCGGGACACTTACGGAAAGGCGTTCCTGCAGACAACGAATCTGTGGCAACGGGATCAGAAAGTTAGAGATTTTGTGTTCCAGTCGCGTTTTGCCGAGGTCGCGGCCACTCTGTTGGGAGTTGAGAAGGTTCGCCTTTATCATGACCAGGCGCTTTTCAAAGAGCCTGGCGGCGGCCCGACCCCGTGGCATCAAGATCAATATTATTGGCCGCTGGATACTGACCGAACGATCACCATGTGGATGCCCTTGGTTGATATCGACAGTAACGCGGGAATGCTTACATTCGCATCGGGATCACATCGCGGAGGAGCGGTCGATGACCTGGCTATCTCAGATGAGAGTGACAGGATCCTTGCCGGCCACGTTGCTGACAAACGATACCCGGTGGTGCGGGCGGAAAGGATGGCTGCCGGGGATGCCACTTTTCATCTTGGGTTGACGATCCACACTGCGGGTGGGAACGGATCAGAAATAATGAGGGAAGTGATGACCATCATATATTTTGCGGATCAGACAAGGATCACTGAACCGAGAAACTCGCACCAGCGAGCCGATCTGGAAACATGGCTGAGGCCGCGAATGCCGGGCCAGCTTGCCGACGGCGAGCTGAACCCTGTCCTCAATTGAGTATGGCCGGAATTTTCGAACGGGCCTCGGGCCTACTGCTTCATCCCACATCATTGCCCGGAAGCTACGGTATCGGCGACCTCGGGCCGAGTGCCTTTTCGTTTGTGGACTTCCTGGTATCTGCGGGTCAACGGCTTTGGCAGATCCTACCTCTCAGTCCTCCGGGCGAGGGAAATTCGCCATACTCTGCATATTCGGCCTTCGCCGGGAATACGTTGCTTGTCTCGCCCGAGACGCTGGTCGACGACGGAATGTTGACGGCGACAGATCTCGACGGCGCCCCAGCGATCACAGATGAAAGGATCGACTTCGAAATCGTCTCCCGTTGGAAAAGTGAACTGCTTATAAGAGCTTTCGAACACTTTCGAGCGGGGCCGTCGACAATTATCGTCGATGAGTTCGACTATTTCTGTCGGACGAATGCGTGGTGGCTCGAGGATTATGCTTTGTTTCGTGCGATCAAAGCGGCAAATTCTGAGAAGGCTTGGTTTTTTTGGGCCGAGCCGTTGAAGTTTCGCGACCCTTCGGCCCTGGCCACGATCCGCTCACAGCTCTCTCGCGAGATCGAGAGGGAGAAGTTTTCGCAATATATCTTTTTTCGTCAGTGGCTTGCAGTCCGCCGTTACGCTAATGAGCGAGGCGTTCGGATCATCGGCGACATCCCGATATTTGTTGCGCTCGATTCTGCTGATGTCTGGTGCAACCAGAATAGCTTTAAGTTGAACGAAGACGGGTCGCCGAAGGTAGTTGCGGGAGTTCCGCCGGATTACTTTTCGAAAACGGGGCAACGCTGGGGCAATCCAATCTACGATTGGCAGTCCATGCTTCGCGACGATTTTGGCTGGTGGGCAGCGCGAATCGCTTTCAACTACGAGATGGTCGATATCGTCCGGCTCGATCACTTTATTGGATTTGTAAGAAACTGGGAAGTTCCGGGCGAGGATCAGACGGCTGAGAATGGCAGCTGGGAGGAGGTGCCGGGCGTTGAGTTATTCAAAACATTGCTACGCAGGCTCGGCTCACTACGCGTGATCGCAGAAGACCTCGGAGTCATGACACAGGAGGTTGCGGAACTGCGGGACGAGCTTGGCTTTCCAGGGATGCGGATACTGCAGTTTGCGTTCGGTGGAGATACATATAATTCAAATCTTCCTCACAACTACCCCGCAAACTCCGTGGTTTACACTGGGACTCATGACAACGATACTACCGTCGGTTGGTGGAATTCGATCGCAGGAAAGAGAAAAGGCTGGGAGGCGAAGACCCGTAAACACTGTCTCGAATATCTCCGTTCGAACGGCCGCGAGATACACTGGGATATGATCCGAGCGGCCTTAGCGTCGGTAGCAAATACCGCGATCATCCCGGTGCAGGATATTCTGGGCCTCGGAAGCGACCACAGAATGAATTTACCCGCTTCGACCGCAGGTAACTGGGAATGGCGGCTCACCGATGGGGCACTTAGCTCCGATGCTGCCAGAAGACTTAGAGGCCTTGCCGAGATGTTCGGAAGGGCCGATCGAGGAGTAGAAAATATATGAGCATGATCCGTTTGACGCCCGCCCTTTGGCTTTCGATCTTGTTAGTGCTTCCCGCATATTCGCAAGTGAAGGCCCCAAAAACGGTGCGAGACTTCTTCATGGCTCTTCCGGATAAATACTTCAGCCTGGATTGCTGCATGTCAATGCCGCATTCACGACAAAAACCTGAGTACTTAAAGCGTTATCTGAATGTTGAGGATACGCCGAATGGCTACCTTAGCGGGTACGGTGACGCGGCCCAGGAAGGATTTGTAATGGCCCTCTTCAAACTGCCGACCGGTAAGTATTTGATCGGATTTTACACATACGGCGAGGGAGGAGTGGAAGATACGCCGTGGACTGTTTTTCTAAACTATGATCGCGGCCGATGGACCGACGTCTCAAAAACAACTATTCCCGGCTACAACAAGGAAAAGTACATTTATGAGCTTCCGCGAAAGGGAACGACGGTTGAAGTATTTGAAAAGGACGAGAACGGCCAGGACTGGTACAAGGGGAAAAAGTTGTACGACCTTGTTTGGAAGAATGGAAGATTCATCAAGCAGTGATGCAGCTTCGATCGGGCTTTGATCCAGCATTTCCTTGACTTGCAAGTCGTTTTAGCGTAAAACTTTAGCAGTTTCCAGACACGATAATATTTGGGGTCGGCCCCATTTTTGACTTAGTCGTCTTATGGCATCTAACCTGGTTTCGATTCAGCGCCGCGGGTTTGGACAGACGATGCGACGCGATGGCTGGTGGATCGCTCCGCTGCTGACCTTCCTTGGCCTTGGCGCGTTTATCGTCTATTCGACTTGGGCCGCGTTCCAGGGGGAACATTATTTTGTCCAAGGCACGGGATACCTCTCGCCGATGTATTCGCCGGTGCTTTTCGATTCGTGGAAGATCGCTCCGGCTGTTTCCGGGCATTCGTGGTTCGGTCCGTGGCCGGCTTGGCTGCCGCAGTCGATGATCCTGCCGCTGACTCCGGCATTTCTGATACTTTGGGCTCCCGGCGGATTTCGCTTTACGTGCTATTACTATCGGGGTGCCTATTATAAGTCCTTCTGGGCTGATCCGCCTGCGTGCGCCGTTGGCGAGCCGCGGCATGATTACCGAGGCGAGAAAAAGCTGCCGCTCATATTGCAGAACATCCACCGGTATTTTCTGTATCTGGCACTTGTCTTTATATGCATCCTTGCCTACGACGCCTGGAGCGCGATGTGGTTCACGGACGCGCGTTCCGGCACTCGTTTCGGCATTGGCGTCGGTACCCTCGTTCTTTCGATGAACGTCGTCCTGCTCGGCAGCTATACATTCGGCTGCCATTCACTGCGTCACTTGGTGGGAGGCCGCTGCGACACAATATCGACACGCCCGGTCCAACACAAACTCTGGAAATGGGTAAGCAAACTGAACAAGCGCCATATGCTGTTCGCCTGGCTGTCACTGTTCTGGGTCGGGTTCAGCGATTTTTACGTGCGAATGGTGTCCATGGGGATCTGGGCCGACTATCGATTTTTCTAGCTGCTGAGAGATTTGTCCGTAGATGAAGTTTGTTGCGACTTTCATATCATTCCTGAGTCTGGCGAGCTCAAGTCTAGTTGTTGCTCAGCGGACGATTGATGACCTGTTGCCATCTCACGCAGCGGCGCTTCAGAACTATCTATCAAAAAATGGTGATCGGTATTTTAGACAAGAACATATCTTGGAAGACACTTATCTCAATACGGTTCGTACGAAGTGGGGATTCGGAAAGAAATATAAACCTAACTACGTGGTCGCAGACCTTAATCGAGATGGATTAGTAGACTTTGCCATCTTGCTAATTCGGGAAGGGAAGGAAGAGTGGTCAGCCGACATAGAGCTTAACGAGCGTATTAGGAATGAACATAATCCCGATTACCCGTTAACTCTTTTAGTTTTTAACCGTATGAAAGGTGGAAGATTTAGGGTTGCCTTTTCGAAAGATTTGATGGGGCCAAATGCGGCCTTCATTAACGTATCGACGGAAAGGGGTAAAAAGAAGCTGTATTACGGAGTTTTCGAAACCGATTCGGATACTTTTTCGCTCGCCCCGGCTGGTAGGGGCTATATCATTGAATTTGAGAAACCGCGATAACCATTGGGCTCTGTTACCTGTTAAATGACTGATTACCCAATCTTCGAACACGACGTTATCGTCATCGGTGCCGGTGGTGCCGGGCTTCGGGCCGCGATCGAGGCAAGCGCAAATGGCGTCTCCGTCGGGCTTATCTGCAAGTCGCTGCTTGGCAAGGCTCATACCGTAATGGCCGAGGGCGGGATGGCGGCCGCGATGGGGAATGTGGACGACCGCGACAACTGGAAGGTGCATTTCTCCGATACGATGCGCGGGGGCCAATATGTGAACAACTGGCGGATGGCCGAACTGCATGCAAAAGAGGCTCCTGACCGTGTTCGCGAACTCGAAGCCTGGGGCGCGGTCTTTGACCGAACGAAAGACGGAAAGATATTACAGCGGAATTTCGGCGGACATCGCTATCCGCGTCTTGCCCACGTCGGCGATCGGACCGGCCTGGAACTGATAAGAACACTTCAGGATCACGGCGTCCATCAGGGCATTGAGGTTTACATGGAGGTCACCGTCGTTTCTTTGTTAAAGGATGGCGGCCGCGTCATCGGATGTCTTGCCTATGAACGTGAGCACGGGCGGTTTCGTGTTTTCAAGTGTAAGGCGTTGGTCCTCGCCACCGGCGGCATCGGCCGAGCCTATAAGATAACGAGCAACAGTTGGGAAGGTACAGGGGATGGGCATGCTCTCGCCTATGATGCCGGGGCCGAGCTCATCGATATGGAATTCATCCAGTTCCACCCAACTGGAATGGTCTGGCCGCCATCTGTTCGTGGGATCCTGGTGACGGAGGGCGTTCGTGGCGAGGGTGGCATTCTGAAGAATAACGAGGGCCGCCGGTTCATGTTCGACGACATTCCGGACAATTACAAGAATCAGACTGCGAGCGACCCCGAGGAAGGCTGGCGTTATGTGCAGGGCGACAAGAATGCCAATCGCCCGCCTGAATTGCTTACACGCGACCATGTCGCCCGCTGCATTAACCGCGAGGTCAAGGCCGGACGCGGTTCACCGCATGGCGGTGTATATCTCGACATCGCATGGATAAAGGAAAAGCTGCCGAATTCTGTCGAACATATCAAGAAAAAGCTGCCGTCGATGTATCACCAGTTCATGCAGCTCGCCAATCTTGATATTACGACCACGCCAATGGAGGTCGGGCCCACGACGCATTATGTTATGGGCGGAGTTCGTGTCGATGCCGACACTCAGGAGTCGAGCGTTCCAGGTTTATTCGCCGCGGGCGAGTGCGCGGCTGGAATTAACGGGGCGAATCGGCTGGGCGGCAATTCTCTTTCTGATCTCATAGTTTTCGGAAAACGAGCCGGGGAATACGCTGCAAAGTTTGCTCAGGAAAACCAAGCTGGGACAATAAATAAGGATGAAGTGGCCGCTAAGGCAAAGGCTGCTCTCCAACCATTTGAGCGCGAGGGCGGTGAAAATCCGTATGCGATCCAACACGACCTACAGGAACTGATGCAGGCAAACGTTGGGATCGTCCGCACGCAGGACGAGATGGTCGAGGCGTTGAACGGCCTCGATCTGCTCCGAAATCGTTCGGCCAAGACCTTTGTTCCTGGGAACATTGATTTTAACCCGGGCTGGCACACCGCTCTCGATCTTCACAACTTGCTGATCGTGGCCGAGGCGATCACGCTATCGGCGATCGAGCGTCAGGAAAGTCGCGGTGGCCATTTTCGCGACGATTTTCCTGAAAAAGATCCTGCGTTTGCAAAATTTAACTTCGCAGTCAAGAAGACAGAGGACGGAGCGATGTCGGTCTCTCGAATTCCGATACCGGAAATGCCTGATGAACTGAAACAGGTGATCGAGGAGATGGGTTGATAGAAGGGCATTTTTATGCAGACTTTGGATCGAGTTCACACCTGGAATTGTGGGTCTTTCTTCTAATTTCGCGGATCTATCTTTGTTATGGCTAGGGCTACATTCAGCATAAGACGCGGCGGGCGGGAGACGGCGGAGCTGGTTGATTATCAAACCGACGTGACCGAAGGGATGGTCGTGCTCGACGCCGTGCATCAGATTCAGGCCGAATCGGCACCAGACCTGGCGTGTCGATGGAACTGCAAGGCCGGCAAATGCGGCTCGTGCTCGGCGGAGATCAACGGCATGCCGAGGCTGATGTGTATGACGAGGCTTGATACGATCGATCTTACGCAGAAAGTTACGATCGAGCCGATGCGGGCTTTCCCGCCGGTCAAGGACTTGATCACGGATGTCAGCTGGAACTACGAGGTCAAGAAACGCATAAAGAAATTCAAGCCCCGCAAACCCGACGCCGAGGACGGAACCTGGCGGATACAGCAGGAAGACGTCGATCGCGTGCAGGAATTTCGCAAGTGTATCGAATGCTACCTTTGCCAGGACGTTTGCCATGTTTTGCGCGATCACGCAAAGCACCAGGAATTCATCGGACCGCGGTTCCTCGTCTATTCGGCCGCACTCGAGATGCACCCGCTCGATACCGAGGATCGCACCGGAGACCTTAAAGACTTGTTTGGCATCGGTTATTGCAACATCACAAAATGCTGTACAAAGGTCTGCCCGGAACACATCACGATCACCGACAACGCGATCATTCCGCTAAAAGAGCGTGTTGTGGATGAGCATTACGACCCGATCGGGAAGCTAGTTAAGTTGTTCAGGAAGGAAAAGGGCTGACCGCTAAAACGGGCAAGATCGCACAAAGAGGCGATAATTGTTTCTTGTTCCTTTTTCGAGCAGCTTCGGGGTTGGTGTCTTATGGGATATTCGCTGCAAGACTGGGTGGCCAAACGCGAAAAGGGCCTCGTGCGATTTTTACTCATCGACGGCGTGCTCTTTACGGGCGGGCCTTTCGCCGTGATCTTGCAATTGGTCGGATACTTTTTGTTCGCGGAAGAAGGTCAGACATTCGGGCAGTATTTCACCTCGACGAGAACTTGGGTGACATTCTTTTTTCATGGTACGCTGTTTGGTGGAATAATGGGTTTTGTTAAATGGCGAAGGTATGAAAAGGCATACCTGGCCGCGGTTGGTCAGAATGCTGAGTAGTTCTCCCGAATTGCTGAGATTATGTTCGATCTAAAGCCATTACATCGCGATGCGATCCCTGCCGCCCTCGAAAAAGCGAATCGCTATCGGCTGCTCAACGAGCCGGGATCTGCAGAGAGCATCTATCTCGATATTCTCGAAGTTGATCCGGAAAACCAGGAAGCATTGAAGAACATCGTCCTTGCGATGAGTGATCGATTTGGTAAGGATTACGCGATAGGTGACGCACGCATTACCGAGTACATCACGCGGATAAAGGGCGACTACGAGCGCACCTACTACACGGGCATTATGTACGAACGGCGGGGAAAGGCGGCTCTCGCGAAAAATGGCATCGGCGCGTATGAATTGTTTCGCCAGGCAATGGACTGCTTCGAGACGGCTGAGGCGATGCGTCCCGCCGGAAACGATGATGCTATTCTTCGCTGGAACGGCTGCGCACGAGTTATTAACCGAAACAATCTGCGGCCGCGCAATATGCCGAATGATTTTATCGAGTAGGAGTTGTTGTGCACGCGAAGCTGTGCGATATTTTAACTACTATAGAAGGACCTTTTATAGCGAAATAGTTCTATTGTTCAATTTCTTGAGGAGACAATTATCATGGCAGGTAAATTTGAGCTTAAGACCGCGAAGAATGGCAAATATCACTTTAATCTGAAGGCCGGTAACGGGCAGATTATCCTTTCGAGCGAAATGTACGAGTCGAAGGCTGCGGCTGAGAATGGCATTGCCTCTGTCCGGAAAAACTCGGCGGATGACGGCAGGTACGAACGGAAGGAATCGTCGAACGGCAAGCCCTACTTCAATCTCAAAGCCTCGAATGGCCAGGTCATTGGTAAGAGCGAAATGTACGAGACGAAAGCGTCGATGGAGAACGGTATCGACTCCGTCAAGAAAAACGGCCCCGACGCGCCGACAGTCGAAGTTTAGTTAAGTTGTACTTTTAAGGCCACGAAGGTACACGGGACGACACAAGAAGGTAGATTTTTGTTTGGTGTCGTTTCTGGTACCTTCGTGGCTATTCTATATATCGTATGAGAACCATTCTCGGCATCGAGCGGCTGCTAGGTGAAAAAATTGACATCATCCGTGGTCAGCGGATCGGCCTTGTTTGTAATCAGGCGTCTGTTTTGCCTGAAAGCTTTGCTCATTCCGCCGATGCCTTCCACGAGCATCCCGAGGTCAACCTTACTTCTCTGTTCGGCCCGCAGCACGGCATCCGTGGCGACCTGCAGGACAATATGATCGAAACGCCGCACGCGGTCGACGAGCGAACGGGGCTGATGGTGTATTCGCTATACAGCGAAACTCGCGTTCCGACCGAGGAGATGGTGCGCGACATTGACACCTTTGTCATCGATCTTCAGGACGTCGGCTGCCGCATTTATACTTTTGTCTATACGATGGCAAATTGTATGCGGGCCGCAAAAGAATTTGGCAAAAAGGTCGTGGTCTGCGACCGGCCGAACCCGATCAACGGCGTTCGTGTCGAGGGCAATATCACCGAACACGAATTCAAATCTTTTGTCGGCCAGTTCGAATTGCCGACGCGTCACGGCATGACGATCGGCGAACTCGCGGTGATGTTCAACGACCATTTCGGCATCGGCTGCGAACTCGAGGTCGTTGAGATGCTGAACTGGACACGCGGGATGTGGGGCGATGAAACAGGCCTCCAGTGGATATTGCCAAGTCCAAACATCCCAACTGTCGATAGCTGCGTAGTCTTCCCCGCGACTGTCCACGTCGAGGGAACCGAGCTAAGCGAGGGGCGCGGAACCACAAAGCCATTCGAACTTAACGGTGCTCCGTTCATCAACCCATATGAATGGGTCGAGGCCCTCAACGCTTACAAATTCGAAGGGGTAAAGTTTCGCCACGTCTTCTTCCGCCCGACGTTTCAAAAGTGGGCCGGCATCACCTGCGGCGGCGTGCAAATACACGTAACTGACCGCGAGGCGTTCACACCGGTGATCGTTGGCATCGCAATGATCAAAACCGCCTACGACCTATACACGGACAAATTCGAATGGAAACGAGACCCGTACGAATACGTGTTTGATCAAAATCCGTTCGATGTCGTTTGCGGAACGGACAAGATAAGGAAGGCGATCGAGAATACTGAGACCATCGATTCGATCCACTCGGGTTGGTCTTCCGGGCTTGACGCATTCAACGAGCTGCGCAAAAGGGTCTTGCTATATTAGGGCAAAAGTCTTACTCTTACCGGTAGGAGTATTACCTATGCGTGTAACATCTAAGGGACAAGTGACGATCCCGGTCGAGATCAGAGAAAAGCTCGGTATTTTCCCCAACACCGAAGTAGAGTTCGGCGTACGCGGAAATAAGATCACGATCGAGAAGAGCAAACCTAAGAAAGGAAAACTTACGCGGGGCGAGCGGATCGTGGCGAGGGCGATTGGATCAGCGACGGCGAACTTGGATCTTACGACGGATCAGATAATGGCCTGGACCAGAGGATGGGACGATATCGATGATCCTGATCGATAGCAGCATCTTGCTGGACATTGCATCCAAAGACCCGGTTTGGTCCGAATGGTCACTCTTGTCGATCGCGGACCTTGCCAACAACTTCGCTCTCTGTATAAACCCAATAATCTACGCGGAATCGTCGGTTAAATTCAACACGCCTGAGGAGTTCGACAAGGCGTTTCCGGCCGAAGACTTTGTTCGTGAAAACTTGCCGTATTCGGCAGCATTTCTAGCGGCAAAAGCTCAGATCGCTTATCGACGCCGCGGCGGTTCGCGAACTGCAACCCTCCCAGACTTTTTCATCGGCGCACACGCGGCCGTCTCCGGCTATCGGATCCTAACCCGCGATCCCCGTCGGTTTCGTCGCTACTTTCCCTCGGTCGAGTTGATCGCGCCGAAATAACATAATCGGCCCTCAACCCTTCTGCCTCTCAAAGCCGCGACACTGGGATCCATATCTCTTCTTCTGAATCCCGGATCTTCGTTCTTGTCTTTCTCACCCATTACGGCGAAGTGCGGCCGTTCGTCCAACCAGTATGCCGAGGCGGGAAGCCGCGTTTGGAAGAGATAGGTGCACGTGATTATCGCCTCGGTCGCCGGGCCGCTGTGGATGAACATGGCCTACGTGCCCGCACGTGCGGTCAGGATTTCAATGCCTCCGGGCAGATCATCGAAACTGCTCACGTCGACCGCCGCCCATTTTTCGAACTGGTCTTCGGGATGAAAACTATCGAAGAAATCGCGAGGATATACTTCGATAGAATATAGTTCGCTGCCGACAACGTTGCCGATCTCAAGCCGCAGGGGCACAAAGCCCTGTCACAACTCCCAGGTGCGGTTGTCGGGTTCATCCGCCGGTCTAAGCTTTAGTTCGGGTGGTTGGATCATATTCTCCGGTTATATCTTCGGACGAACATGCCCTTCATGCAGCGGCTCGATCAGCTTGGCAAATTTGATCAGCTGCTTTTCGGAGTTCATCCGACCGACTATTTGAACGCCGATCGGAATGCCCTCGGCATTTAGCCCGAGCGGGATCGCAAGCGCGGGATGACCCGTTGCGTTGAAGACCACGGGATAGAGAAAGTTATCCCAGTAGTCGACGTTCGTGCCGTCGATCGAGATCGGCGTGTGCTCAGGGTTGTGCTTGATCGCGGGCGTGGTCGCGACCGGCATTATCAGGAAATCATACTTTCCGAGAAACGCCTCAAACTGGTCGCGAAGTGCGTCACGGCGTTTTAGAATATCGTCGTACTTTGACTTGTCCATATCCGACATACGGTCAAAGACCTCTGACATATCGATGCGATGATTGTCAGAGCTCTTAAAGTCGCGGATCACGAATTGGCGTAAAAGCCACGGCACTTTCTCAAACATCACATAGATCGCAAGCATCCGGTGCATTGCGACCATCTTGTCGTAATCGGCGGGCTGGTTGGCGGTGACCGAAACGTTGTTGCTCTTGAGCGTTTCAGTCAATTTGCTCAGCTTTTCTTTGATGTCGCGGCTGACGATCACCTTATCGTTGCCAAATTTCCATTCGTCGAGATACGCGACCTTATAATCCTTTAATTCGGCCTTCGGTTCGAGCATTTTAGCCTTTTGCTCGGGCCACTTATTCATCATCGCGTTCCAGGCAAGGTCGATGTCATCCACAGTGCTCGCGATCGGGCCGGTGACCATCATTCGGCGATATTTAGGGTCGCCCGGTTCGCCCGGAGAACCACCGAAATCCGTCATTGCTCCGTCCGTCGTCTTTAGGCCGTAAAGGCCGCAAAACGCCGCCGGGATGCGAATGCTGCCGCCAAAATCGCCGCCGACCGCGATAGGGGCAACACCCATCGCGACCGCCGCTGCACCGCCGCCGGTGCTGCCGCCAGGAGCTCTCGTAAGATCATAAGGATTGTTTCCCGTCGGATAGATATCGCCGATGATCTGCACGTCGAAAAGCATCTTCGGCACGTTTGTCGTTCCGACGATGACGGCACCTTCATTGATCATTGCGTCAACGATCCCTGAGTTCTTCTGAGCGACGACTCCCTGAAACATCTCTGCATTCCATGTAAAAGGCTTGCCCTTGACGGCAAACTCCTCTTTGATGCTGACCGGCACACCCTCAAGCAGCCCGAGCGGCTCGCCCTTCGCCACTTTTTCGTCGGCTTTTTTAGCGGCGTCGAGGGCATCTTGCTCAAATAGCCAGACGAATGCGTTCGTCTTGTAATTGTTGTTCTTGATATAATTAATGTGTTCCTGAACGATCTCGGTCGAGGTCGCCTGCTTGTTCTTGATCATCGCTGCAAGCTCGGTCGCCGACTTGTAGATGAACTTGCCCGCGACCGGCAGCTCTTTCTCAGGCTTGTTGAAAAGCTCAGCCTGGAGCACCGGCTTTTCACCGATCGGCTTCGGTATCAGGGTATAAATATAGATGCCCAGCCCGACGGCGATAATCATAACGACAGCGACCACGATCGCCGCCCATTTTAAGATCTTTTTTAGTGTTGATCCCATTCTAGCACCTCATTTTACGGTGTGAGTCCCGGCTCGTAGTTCGTCATGAACTCAAGGAACTTGGAAACCTCGATCATATCTTTACCCAGGAATCTAATGCTGTGGGCATCGGTTCGTTTGACGATCGAGAGGTAGCTCAACACTTCGGCCGGCCTGTAATTCTTAAAGCGAACATCGAGTTGGATAGGTGTGGAGACCTTGTAGGGTTTAAATTCGGCCAGGCGGCTCATCGCTTTTTTCACCTTTTCACGGATGAGATCATTCGCGGCCTCGGGCATCAGTGTTCGGGCGGAGTGAAATCCGTAGTTCCACTTGATCACCGCTCCCTCGATGGGACCGAGCAGGGCCGTGATCTCCTTTACCGCAGCGTCATCGCCTGAGACCATGATCACCGGCACGTTGAAGTGCCCGGCAATTGCGGCATTAATCCCTGCCTCGGGTACCGAAACGTTGTTGAGCCTCACATCCGCAAGCGTTGCGCTCGACATGGTATGGGCGCGAACGCCTTCCGGATTCGTCGTGCTGGCGTGGTAGCCGATAAAGATGGCGCCGGCGAAAGTTTCGTCGATCCCCTGCATCATCATCAACGGGCGGGGCCACGCCCGGACAAGTGTTACATTCTTGGGCAGCTTTTCGATCAGCAGGCTCTCTCCGTTTCCGTGTGAATCGCTAACGACGATCTCTGTTGCCCCACCGGCAAAGGCCGCCTCGATCGCGGCATTTACCTCCTGCGTCATGAACTCGCGAAAACGCGAATATTCAAACCCCGTCGGGCCCAACTGATCCCCAGTCACGACCCCGACGACGCCTTCCATGTCCGCGGAAATATAGATCTTCGTGCGCTTGACCTGTGCCGCGACCGCGCACACAAGGCCAATGACCATAGCTACTGCAAAACAGATAGGGCGATATCTCACACGCATAGTTTGATCCCTCGTTGTTCCCTGTTTGCTCCGATCAGCTCAGAAAGATCCGCTAAAACCAACTACTCTTTCCTTTACCGCCAAAAATACTGCCCAAGACGCCTCGGACGATCGAATTGCCGATCTGGCGGCCGATCGAGGTCGAGGCAGAGCGGGCGGCGCTCTTTACGACGGCGTCCAGAACGGAATCTTTACGACTGCTGGCGCGCTCTTCGCGGGCCTCAGCTTTCGCCTGTTCCTCGGCGACCTTCGCGGCGGCTTCGGCCTCGGCGAGCCGCTGCTGTTCTGCGAAGCGGGCGTCTGCAGCGGTTTTCAGTATTTCGTACGCTGACTCACGGTCGATCGCATTCTCATACACACCTGCCACGAGGGAATTGTCTATCAGTTGCTGGCGCTGTTCGGGCGAGATCGGGCCGATATGGCCTACCGGCGGCACAACAAATGCGCGGTCGACCATCGTCGGTACACCCTTCTCATCGAGTGTTGAGATAAGCACTTCGCCGACGCCAAGTTCGGTGATAACCGTTTCGGTATCGATCTTCGGGTTCACACGGAAGGACGAAGCGGCGGCTTTCACACCTTTTTGCTCCTGGGGAGTATAAGCACGCAGGGCGTGCTGCATTCGATTCCCCAGCTGAGCTAGTACCTTCTCCGGAATGTCCGCCGGGTTCTGTGTGACAAAATAAACGCCGACACCTTTGGAGCGGATCAGCCGGACAACCTGCTCGACCTTTTCGATCAGGGCCGTTGGTGCATCAGAGAAAAGCAGGTGTGCCTCATCGAAGAAGAATACGAGCTTCGGTTTCTCAAGATCGCCGGCTTCCGGGAGGGATTCAAAAAGTTCGGAAAGCAACCAGAGAAGGAATGTCGAATACAGTTTCGGAGCGTTTATCAGCTCATCGGCAGCCAGCAAATTCAGGACGCCTTTTCCACCCACTGTTTGCATAAAGTCCTCTAGCTTGACAGCCGGCTCACCGAAAAACAGGCCGCCGCCTTGTTCGTCCAGCTGCAGAAGTCCGCGCTGGATCGCACCGACCGAAGCCGTCGAAACATTGCCGTATTGCAGTGTTAGTTCCTGTGCATTTTGGCCGACCCACGTCATCAGAGCCTGAAGGTCTTTCAGATCGAGCAGCAGCATTCCGTTGTCGTCAGCGTACTTGAACGCGATAGACAGCACGCCTTCTTGCGTGTCATTGAGCTGTAGGAGCCGAGCGAGCAGCAGAGGCCCCATCTCCGAAACGGTCGCTCGCAGGGGATGCCCTTGTTTGCCAAAAACATCCCAAAGTGTCGCCGGAAATCCCTCAAAGGTGGGCGTGATACCGAGCAACTGGTTGCGGGCGTCGATCTTCCCATTTCCGCCGCCGGGTTGGGTAACGCCCGTCAGATCGCCTTTAATATCAGCCATAAAACACGGCACACCGCGCTGGCTGAAGCCCTCGGCGAGCTTTTGCAGGGTCACGGTTTTCCCGGTACCCGTCGCGCCGGTAATGACGCCGTGACGATTCGCCATTTGCGGCAGTAGAAAAAACTCAGTCTCGGTATTTTTTGCTGTTAGTATCGGTTCGCTCATAAATTCATTGATCGGCGGCCAGCGATCCGGCCGCTGCTTCTAGCAATTTTCGTATTTCCAGTTTCGCCGTTTGCCTTCGCTCAGCCACTCGATGGTCGTCGCGAGACGTTTGTCGCGCGTTGGCTCCGTCTTGGCTTCGGTTATCCATTCGACGTATTCGCGTTTGCAGCTCGGTGGAAGATTATTGAATGTCTCAGCCGCTTTTTCGTTTCTCGCCAAAGCTTCGAGCAGCACGTCAGGGATCACGATCTCCTTTTTCGGATGCACGGGCCTGGCCACTTTGACCCCTTCTTCGTTAAGTTTTATCGCCTGCTTGATAAGCTTCTTGATCACAGCATCGCCCGGCAGGTCATTGATCGAGGTTACCCGCCCAAAGCTTCCCATCGCTTCTTTCTCGGCTGGGAAGGCCGTGTCCTCAAGCAGTGACTGCTTCCAGAAGCCAAAGGTGCAATGTTCCTTGAATGCCGCCATTGAACACAGGATCCCCTTGTGATCAAAGTGTGGAAAGCTCCACTTCTTTGTTTCCACTACATCGGGACAAACCTCGTGAACAAGGGCCCGCAGGTGGTTCAAAATCGGCTTCGCAAAATCTTGCGACTTCTCGATATAGGCATCGACAAAAGGGTCGGTTGTGGGCATTGCACAAAACTCCTCCTACATGCTCTCGGTGACCGTATTATATCCGATGTTCTCTACGGATAACCAGTTTCAGCCCCGACCATTTTTCATCGACCGCACAGACCTTCACATCAACGAGCCCCAGCGGCAATGCGGCCTCGCGAACCGTATCTTCTGTGATCTCGGTCGGGAGTTTCGCAGCCTTTTTGTACCATGAGACCCAGATCGCCCCGTTCTGCTTGATCGCGCCGCGAAGTCTGGCGAGCTCAGCAAAGAGTTCATCACGGCTGTTCGTGAAAAGATGGACGATATCAGCGGGCGAAGTGGCGGGCGCCTCGTCCATGATCGACACTCCGTCAGGTAAAGGTTCGATCAAATCGAGAAAGTCGTCCGGCGCGTTGACGGCGAGCACGCTCATCTCGTTCTTTATTCCAAGTTTCTTTGCCAGCGGAACTCCTGAATAGGCGGCCATCGTGTACCTCATTAACCAGTTCATTATGATCAGAGTGCAAAATCTCGCAAAATTCGCCGGCGGGAAAATGCCCGAAAAAGCGGAGAGTAAGCCGGCCCGGGTAATTTGCCCGCAAACCGGATGAAAAAGTAAACTTAAAGGTTATGACCGAGGCGATCGCATTTTCAAGACAAGCCGACCGGGAGACGTTGTATCTGGAGGTCGAGCCGCAGATCGCGGCCCTGATCGAGGGTGAAACCGACCTGATCGCGAACCTCGCAAACATCGCCGCGGTTCTGAAAGAAGTTTTCGGATTCTTCTGGGTTGGTTTCTACCTGAAGAAAGGAGAACAGCTCGTGCTCGGTCCATTTCAGGGGCCGCTAGCGTGTTCGCGGATCGATCTCGACAAGGGCGTTTGCGGACAGGCATATTCGACGGCAAAGCCGGTCGTGGTGCCGAATGTAGATGAATTTCCAGGCCATATTGCTTGTTCATCTGCGTCTAAGTCCGAAATTGTGATCCCGATCTTTGATTCGAAAGGTACGGTTGTGGGCGTTCTTGATGTCGACAGCGATCGGCCGAACGACTTTTCAGATATCGATGTCCGTGGCCTGACGGCGATGTCAAAACAACTGGCCAAGATAATTTAGCCTTCTTCAAGTTCATCTATGAATGCGATCGATCATCCGTTTTGGGTTTGGGGCCTCTTCTTCGGCGTAGTATTGACAGCCCTGTTCGTTGACATTGGCATCGTTAACCGAAAGTCGCATGTGCCCAGCCGCAAAGAGACGCTTCTTTGGGCGACTATTTGGGTGTCGCTCGCTATCTGCTTCAACATCTTTCTCTATTTCCAGGTTGGATATCATACCGGTGATTGGAATGCGGCTGTTTCACAGGGAAAGCTCTTCCTGACAGGCTATCTGATCGAACTATCGCTCTCGGTCGACAACCTTTTTGTATTCCTCCTGATATTCACTTTTTTTAAGGTTCCGAAAAAGTACCAGCATCGAGTTTTGTTTTGGGGGATCATGGGTGCGCTCGTAATGCGAATGATCATGATCTTCGCCGGGGCAGAGCTGGTTGAGCGGTTCCACTGGATCATCTATTTGTTCGGAGCTTTCCTTGTTTATACCGGCCTGAAAATGTTTGGAAACTCGGAAGACAATTTCGAACCGCATGAAAGCCTCGTGGTCCGGCTTGTAACGAAATATGTTCGTATCAGTAAGCATTATGACGGCGAACGTTTTTTTACTGTCGTTGACGGCGTGCGCACCGGAACGCTGCTCCTTCTTGTTCTTATCGTCGTAGAATTTACCGACCTGGTATTCGCGGTTGACTCGATACCCGCTATCTTCGGCATTACGACGGACCGATTTATTGTTTACACTTCAAATATTTTCGCGATCCTCGGGTTAAGGACGTTCTTTTTCCTGCTGGCGGATCTGGCAAACCGTTTTCATTATCTGAAATACGGGTTGGCATTCGTTCTTACTTTTATCGGCATCAAGATGCTGCTGCCGCTGATCGCACAAGGTCTGATGATAGCGATGGGCGAGGCAAGCCCCGGGCAGTTTGCTGACCTGCTGAGAAGATTTCTGAATCACGAGTTCAAGGACGCAGTAATCAATATTTCTTTGGGCGTGGTTGCCGGGGCGATCATGATCTCGATCCTGATCTCACTAATATTTCCGCCGGCCGAGGACGAGGAAGGTGCTAAAGGAGCCGGTGACGAAAATCCCGCATAGAACCATTGACGATGGACGGTAACAAGTACCGAAAATTCTATGTCGACTGGTGGAATATCCGAAAGAGTTCGGTGTATCTTCTCATCGGTGTGATCGTAGTCGGTGCCGGTCTGATCTGGGGCGTCCGTTATGCTTCACAAAATAACTGGTTCATTGCAGATGTTCAGAATGAGATCCCGAAGGAAGCGGCGAGGATCATCTCGTTTGAAGGCGATGTGCGAATCACGCGGGCGGCGACTCGCGAGACTGTAGTCGTCACAAAGGAGACATACGCCATGCCGGGCGATATTATCCAGACGATGTCAGACGGGCGGGCGATCATCCAGATGGTTGATGGTTCGCGCCATCAGCTTCGGCCGAACGGCGCCATTACGATCAAGGACAACAGCTCGATATTCGGTGGACGGAACGTGCGCGTAACGCTCGACGACGGACAATTGAATGTCCGCACGGATGCGCAGCAGGACGCCAACAACATTGTCGAGGTAGCCGATTCCGAGAACAAGCTAATGTCGAATACGGATGCGACCTTTGACGCCGAGAGTGGCGGCGGTGAGATCCGAATCAGTCGGGGCGGGGTCGAAACGACGATAGGGGGGCAGAAGACTACGATCACCGAGGGCGAATTCGCATCAGTTAACAACGGCCGGCTTTCGGCCAAAGAAAAGCTGATGATCCCCCCGCGTCAGGTATCGCCGGACAACTCGGCTCAGCTAGTTGATCCCGGAGCCGGAGTGAACGTGACATTCAGCTGGCAGGATGCCGACGGTAATCCCGCCGCGAACTATCATTTGCAGGTCTCGCGTTCGCCGACCTTCGCATCCGACGCAATCATGGTTGATCGCAGTGGACTCACGAGTCGGGAATTCCGCCTCGCCGCTCTGCAACCGGGAAACTTCTATTGGCGTATAAAATCGACCGGGCGCACAGGCCAGACGACCAGCTGGAACGACCCCTGGAAGTTCCTCGTCGTACGTCGCGGCGAGAATGTGGCTATCGAGGCATCCGACTGGGCGGTTGAGCGTGTCGGAGGAAACGTCTATCTGCTTAGCGGAAGAACGCATCCTGGCGTGACGATCAAGTGCCAGGGGCGTGAGACGAATTCGGGGGCAGACGGAACGTTTAAGATGCAGATATCGTCACCGTCTGTTGAAACGGCTGTCGAGATACTGGACGATCGAGGCAACCGCGGCGGATTTATTGTTTCACTTAGAAACGGGGCTGTCTTGCGGCGATATTAGGGGGCTGGATCGTGCACGAGCACCAACACGGCAGTACAGACATGAGCAGGACCGGGCGGCTGAAGACTGCGCTCGCTATTACGCTTCTCTACATGATCGTTGAGGCCATCGGGGGCTGGTGGACGAATTCCCTTGCATTGATAGCGGATGCGGGTCACATGCTGACCGACGTAGCTGCTCTTGTTTTGACTCTAAGTGCTATCTGGTTTGGCGCCAGGCCCGCTACGGCAACCAAGACCTTCGGATATTATCGTCTTGAGATACTCGCCGCCTTTGTAAACGGTATAGTTCTTGTCCTGCTTTCGCTGTGGGTGATCTATGAGGCGTATCAACGGTGGCAGTCGCCGCCGGTGATCAGCGGATCCGAGCTCTCGCTTGTCGCGGCCGGCGGACTGCTGGCCAACATCGTTGCCGCAAAGTTGCTGCATCACGATCATCACCACGACCTCAATATGCGCGGAGCCTGGCTTCACGTCATGGGCGATCTTTTGGGATCGGCTGCGGCGATCGTCGCCGGCATTTTGATAGTGGCATTCGGGTGGCTGTGGGCGGACCCGGTCTGCTCGGTGCTGATAAGCTTGATCATCATATTTAGCTCCGGCCGACTAGTGCTGGAGTCCGTGAACATACTACTCGAAGGAACGCCTGGTCATATCGATCTCGCGGCGGTCGAGCGGGTCATGCTCGAAACCGAGGGTGTTACAGGCGTGCATGACCTGCATGTTTGGACGATCTCCTCTGGTCGTCATGCTCTCTCCGTCCACATTAATCACCTTCGTTCGATCGAGCACTCCGAACTTCTCGTGCTCCTGCGCGAGCGTCTGCGGCATCACTTTAGGATCGATCATTTGACCATTCAGATGGAAACGAGTGATCACGAGAAAGAGGCTCTCTACATCTGCGAAACCGGCGAGCACTGCTTTGTACCTGCAAAGTCGTATTAAAGGATGGCGGTTATCGACCTAAAATGGGGGCTCGGCACGATACCGGTCGAATATGACCAAGATCTGGTGACCATTCTCGACGACAGAACGGAGCTTCCGGAACTATCAGATGTCGCGATCGGAGAAAAGCTGGAGAACCCGATCGGTTCAAACCCGATCGAAGAGATCGTCGGACGAGACGAGACCGTCCTGATAGTGGTGCCCGATGCGACGCGGCAAACAGGGTGCGGCCAGATGGTAAATCTTCTTGTAAGACGGCTGATCGCCAACGGCACGGCACCGCATGAGATCAGGATCATTTTTGCGACCGGTATCCACCGAAAGGTAACTGAGGCGGAAAAGGCATTGATCCTCACGCCATTTATCGCTCAAAGGATTCGAACGATCGATCACGACCCACGCGATCTGATGCAGCTTGTCCGCGTTGGTGAAACGACCGGAGGGATTCCCGTTGAGCTGAACCGCGCATTATTCGAACACGATCACATAGTCCTCGTGGGCGGGGTCACATTTCACTATTTTGCCGGATTTACAGGCGGCCGAAAACTGGTCTGCCCGGGCCTGGCTTCATCGCGGACGATCTCAGAAACCCACAAGCTTGCTTTCGACTGCGAGACTCGGTCGCGACGAGAGCGAGTTGGTACAGGACAGCTCGAATGTAACGTAGTTCACGAGGCGTTTGTCGAGGCCGCGTCGTTTGCACGCCCGGCGTTCGCGATGATGTCGATCACCGATCAGTACGGGATTGTTGTAGATATGTTTTGTGGCGAATGGAGAACGTCGCACACGGCGGCGTGCGCGGCCTATGCACAGAGGTATTCGGTCGATATCACCGAAAAGCGCGAAGTTGTCGTAGCCAGCTGCGGCGGTTATCCGTACGACATTAATATGATCCAGGCGCACAAAGCTCTCGAAGCAGCATCGAAAGCGTGTATCGAAGGCGGGACTATCGTGTTTCTTGCTGAGTGCCGAGAGGGGACTGGGCGGGACGATTTTCTAAAATGGTTCAGCGACGATAGCAGTGACTCGCTGGCGACCCGTTTGTGCCAGAAATATCAGGTCAATGGTCAAACGGCGTGGAGTCTTTTGGAGAAGGCCGAGCGGTTCGATGTGAGGATCGTCACCGAATTCGACGCCTCGACCGCGGCGAAAATGCGGCTCAGGAAGATAGACGCCACTGAGATAGCTGGTATCATCAGTGGCCGAAAGGGTTATATTCTGACCGACGGGGCCAGGTACAACATCAGAGCGGCTAGCTCTTGACCGCAAACGTTCTGGCAATTGAGTCAGTTTGATTCCGAATTGCACGAAGCGTGTCTTTGCCCCCCGTGAACCGCAAAATATAAACTGTGGAATCGTTCGCTTTAAGAAAATAGAATCGGCCGCTCATGTTTCGTCCGCGAGCGACATATTCGAAATTGTAGACGGCCCCCCGAAGTTTTCCTGTAAAATTCTCTTCACGGCCGGCAACAAAGCCCTGGCGGAACTGAAGCTTTTTTTCCTCATCTGCGAGTACGTCGGACAGGATGGTGTCCTTGGAGACTGTAACCTTGCGGATTTCCAGATGGCCGTCAGACCGATCGCCGTAAACGTACTCGACGTTCGGGCTCGTAGCGGAGGGCTTGATGGTCATCTTCCATTTCGGGTCAGGAATATTGAATGAATACTCGACTGAAGGATCTGCAAAGGTCAAGTCATCCTGCGCAATCGAGGGAACTGCGTTCACGACCAACATTAACAGCACTAAAACAACGGAGAAGCTTACTGTCTTCATTATTTTTTTCTCAGTATCTATGTACATCCGTTATTCTAGCCTGCGGGGCCGAATAACAAAAATTAGATGTATAATGCCGATGCAATTGTTGTCTGGGGTGCCGGGAGTTGGCGGCAAGGAGAATACTTTTTCGGCCTTTCGCCACAAGGCTACGTCTAAGTAACAGGGTAAATCCTGGAAATAACCGGATGCGAGGCGTTGTTATTATGAGATCCTTCAAAATATTCTGTACAAAGGTCATTGTTTCGCTTGCTGTTGCCGCACTTCTGGCGCCGACGTTTGTCGTCCGTGCGGATACAAAAACTGAACGTAGGCCACTTACCGAGGACCAGAAGATACTTCACGTTCTCAATCGATTGGCATTCGGCGCAAAGCCGGGCGACATCGAGCGTGTTAGGACCATTGGGATCCAGCGATTTATCGAACAGCAGCTCGATCCGTCCTCGATCACTGACAATCTGGCTGAAGCGAGGTTGCGAAATCTTGACGTGTTCGATATGTCCACGGCTGAGTTATTTGCGAAATACCCGAATCCGGGTGCATTGCTGCAAGCCGTCGAGCGGCAGAATGCCCGACAACCAAACGCCGCCGCCCTTCCAAACCCGGACTCGATGACCGAGCAGGAACGTCAGGACCGACAGGCTAAGATCCGCGAGTTATATCAGAAGTATGATCTTCGCCCCGCGAATCAGCTTATGCCGCAGATAACCGCTAATCGCGTCATCCGTGCTGTTTACTCTGAACGCCAACTTCAGGAGGTGATGGTTGATTTCTGGCAGAACCATTTTAATGTTTTCTCAGGCAAGGCAGCGGTTCGTTGGTATATTCCGAGCTACGAGCGCGACGTCTTGCGGAAGAACGCCCTTGGAAATTTCAAGGATCTCGTGGTCGGTACCGCACAGCATCCTGCGATGCTTTTCTATCTAGATAATTTTGAATCCAGAACCCCAAATTCGCAGCCCGCACGCGGCAACCAAGTGGCCCGGCGCATTCAGCAGGCCTTGCGCGACGGCCAGCTTCGTCCGCAGGCCCGCGAACGTATAAAACAGCAGTTCAATCTCACGGATGCACAACTCGATGAACGGATCAAACAGGCTGGCCGGGCACCGCAACCACCTGCGAACCAAAGGGCTGGGATCAACGAGAATTATGCTCGGGAACTGATGGAACTTCATACGCTCGGGGTCGACGGCGGATACACGCAGAAGGACATTGTCGAAGTCGCAAAGGCATTTACCGGATGGACGATCGTTGATCCGCGGGGATATCGCCGGGCGGCCGCAAGCATGATTAACGGTACCGAGGAACAGCGACTGGCCCGTGTACAACGCGGCGCAGGCATTCCAGATGATGCCGAAAGCGGCACTTTCTATTTCAATCCGCGTTGGCACGAACAAGGACCCAAGACCGTACTTGGACAAAAGATAGACGAAGGCGGCGTAAACGACGGCATGAAGGTGATCGACATTCTCGTCGCTCATCCTTCGACCGCAAAATTCATCGCGAAGAAGCTTGCCGTTAAGTTTGTCAGCGATACGCCGAGCGATGCATTGGTCGGACGAGTTGCCGGTGTTTTCAGCAAATCAAAAGGGGATATCAAAGCGACCTTGAAAGCACTTTTTACTGATAAGGATTTCTTTAGTCCCGAGAATTATAGGGCGAAGATCAAATCCCCGTTCGAGTTGGCGGTGAGTTCGATCCGAGCGATCGGCGCCGACACAAACGGTGGTGCACAAATGCTGGCTATGCTCAATAAACTTGGCGAGGTACCCTACGGGTATCAGGCCCCGACTGGCTATCCGGATACCGCCGAGGATTGGGTCAACACCGGAGCGCTGCTCGAGAGACTTAACTATGCGATCGCCTTATCGAGTAACCAGATCGCCGGGACACGGGTAGATCTGAAAAGATTCGAGGCAAAAGACAAGACCGCGATCCTTGACAAGGCGGTTGGCTTCATACTTGCTGGAGAGATATCGCCGGTGACAAAAACGACTCTGGCCAAAAAGATCGAGCAACCCCTGCCCGAGGTCAAGGCTCCGAGTGAGGTCACGGATGACGTAGCCGTGCCCAACATGCGGCCTGGGCAGGCGGGGATCCAAGGGCGCCAGGCTAGGCTCCTTAGGCCAAGCGGCAATCCGGACGTGTTCAAGGTCGTAAGTCTTGTGCTTGGTACGCCTGAGTTTCAACGTCAGTAGGTGGCCCCAACTTTTTGTGACCCGAGCAACTAGCCACTGGTTCAAGGTAACCAGTGGCTAGTCGCAGTTACTTGTAAAGTTGCTATATTGTCGAATCGATGATGAGAATTATACCGACATTAATTGCGATCTGTCTCTCGCTGTGCACCATCGTTGTTTCGGCGCAAGGTATAAGTGCGACAAAGCTGGACTATGAAGGGGCGGCCAAGTATTCTCGCGAACACAATGGAGTAGCCGTCGTAGTTGCGAAGGGCGACGCCATCGTGTTCGAGAACTACACCGGCGGCCGAGATCTCCCATGGATACTCGCCAGCGGAACCAAATCATTCGTCGGCGTGATGTGTGCCGCCGCTATCGATGACAAGATTGTCTCCGGATTCGACGAAAAGGTTTCAGACACTATCACTGAATGGAGACCCGATCCGCGACGGTCGAAGATCACGATCCGACAGCTCCTCTCGCTGACAAGCGGGATCGACGCGGGCGATCTGCTCAGCGTGCCATCCTATGCTGATTCGGTCAGCAGTACGTCAAACTATGATCCCGGGACCCATTTTGAGTATGGGCCTGTACCCTTTCAAGTTTTTGGCGAGCTGATGACCAGAAAGCTGAAGGCGCGAAACGAGACCGTTAGCTCATATCTCAAACAAAGGATCATCGAGCCGCTTGGGATCAAGGTCTCCGTATGGCGGACCAAGGACGGTCAACCCTTACTGCCGCAGGGCATAGCGATCACCGCGAAGGAATGGATCAAATTCGGCCTGTTCTTGAAGGATAGGGGCAAGTGGAAAGGTAAGCAGTTGATACCGGCAAGGCTGTTGGAGGAACTCACCGTCGGCAGCAAGGTCAACCCCGCCTATGGCCTTACATTCTGGCTTAATGCTGACGGCATCGGACCATCGGGCGATAAACGTCGCAGCCTCTCGGGAGATATCGGGAGGAAGCTGGCCGCAGCTTCTGACGTATATATGGCGGCCGGGGCGGGAAACCAGCGGCTCTACGTGATTCCGTCCGAAGACATTGTGATCGCGCGATTCGGGGCCTTCGGTGAATATGATGACCGCGAATTTCCATTGAGATTATTCGGTCGCTGACCGCTTGCCGATCGCGAATACTTTGATCAAGGCAAGTCCCGCCAAGAATCCCCCAATATGAGCAGCATACGCCACTCCGCCCCCGCCGGCGGGCGTCAAATAGCCGATTATCAACTGGTATACTATCCAAATACCCAATGCGATATAAGCAGGAACCGCAGTGACGAAATTGAAAATCACCGCCCGCACTGTGTTCGTCGGGAATAGGAGCAGATAACCGCCTAGAACCCCCGAGATAGCCCCAGATGCGCCAAGCATAGGGATCACCGAGCTTGGGTCGATAATGATCTGAGCTCCGGCTGCCGCGATCCCGCAAACGAGGTAGAACACCAAAAACCGAATACGCCCGAGCAAATTCTCGAGGTTATCTCCGAAGACGAACAGAAACATCATGTTGCCGAAGATATGCATTATGCTTCCATGCATGAACATCGAGCTAAGGAAGTTGAAGTACACGGGAAGTGGCGTCGCGTATTGCGGGATCTGGGCCAATTCTCCGACCGGATCGCGGATGATCTGTGTCGTAGTTAGGTCGATCCCGGTCGTTATCTCCCGTGGGACGAGTGAAAACGCGTACGAGAACTCATCGTTACTCCCCAACTGCTGGAGCACCAAGAACACCAGAATATTGGTCGCGATGATTGCCCAGTTGACGATGGGTATGCCCGTCTGGCCTCGGTTGTCGTCACCTATCGGAAACATTGCAACTACTAGGTTCCCACTATCGGGTCAAGCCCGGTTACGGCTTCGAGTTCAGCTTCTTCACGTTCCCATTCCTCGTTGCGGAATGCACCTTCCCATTTCGCGATAACGACGGTTGCAAGACAGTTGCCGATGACGTTGATGGCGGTTCGCGCCATATCCATCAGTTCATCGACGCCCAGGATCAGGATCACGCCTTCGACGGGTAGGGCAAACGACGCCAGCGTACCAAGCAAGATCACCAGTGAGGCACGCGGAACGCCGGCAACGCCCTTGGAGGTCAGCATCAGCGTGGCGAGCATGACGATCTGCTGGGTCCATGACAATTCAACGCCCGCTGCCTGCGCGACAAATATGGACGCCAGGGCCAGGTAAAGCGTCGTCCCGTCCAAATTGAAGCTGTAACCAGTCGGAAGAACGAACCCCACGATACGACGCGGAACACCAAGTCGAGCCAAGTTTTCCATCGCTTTCGGCAGGGCTGATTCACTCGATGTGGTCGCAAACGCGATCGATGCGGGGGTCTTGACCGCATTAAAGAAGTCGCGCAAGGGCACCTTGAACGCCAGGGCGATCGGCAGCAGCACCAGAACCGAAAATGCGACGAGAGCTCCGTACAGCGTCAAGACAAGCGCCCCGAGGTTCTTTAGGACGCCTAACCCCTGTTCATTGTGGGCGATGGTATACGCCATCGCGGCACCGACACCCACGGGTGCAAACTTCATTACATATTCCGTAAACCGGAACATAATATCGGCCAGTGATTGACACCAGTCCACGACCGCTTTTGCCTTTTTACCGATGGCCGTGACCGCGAGGGCAAATATCACCGAGAAGACAACGATCTGGAGCACGTCACCCTCAGCCATAGCCTTTATTATCGACGTTGGCGACAGGTGGGCGATGATGTCGCCAAATGATTGCGGTTTTGCGGGCGGTTCGGCGGCCGTCAAGCCTTTTGATGTTGCTTCGACGGCTTGTGCCGCCTTTTGAACGGCGATCGCAGCCTGTTTGTCAGCTTCGACAAGAGCGGCCGGGTCGGTCGCCGAACGGGCCCTCAACTCTTCCACCTTTTTCCAGGCTTCTGACGACTCTTTCGTCAGGTCCTGAGCCTTCTTTGATAGGGTCGCCTTATCCTCGCCTTTTGCGATGCCGGCAAGCGAAACGCCGTCGCCGGGGCGAGTGATATTGACCGCAGCGAGGCCGATCACAAGGGCGATGGTCGTAACTATCTCAAAATAAATGAGTGCTTTGACGCCTATGCGGCCGACCTGCTTGATGTCGCCAGTTCCTGAAATGCCAACGACTAGCGTCGCGAAGATCAAAGGGGCGATGATCGATTTGATCAGGTTCAAGAACAGCGTTGAGAGCGAACGGATAAAAGACAGCAGAGTCTGTGTCTCCATCCCGAATACATGATGGTCGCCCGATTTAAGATCAAGCTCGCGGATCAACCAGCCGAGAAAAATTCCCAGCGCGAGTCCGATCATTATTTTCCAGGTCAAAGAGATCTTCGGAAGCTTCATATTATTTGTGTGACTTGCAGGCTCGCAGACAACGGCCAAAAGTTCTTGTCGAAAATGCGGATTTTGTGAGTTTAGCAGAAATGACCGCCTTTTGGTAAATTTGTTACGATTGAAGTCAAGAATGTTCGAATCGATACATTTCAACGCAAAAGGCCGGGCAACCACAGAGGCTTCGAACCCGGAGGTTTTAGCCAAGTTAAGGCTCATCGTGGGCGACGAGAACGTCGTCGTTGACCCCGATCGTGTCGAGCCCTACGGTGCCGATGCCGTAAAGGAGAAATTTCCGCCTGAGGCGGTTGTCTTTCCCGAATCGACATCTGAGATGGTCGAGATACTAAAGCTCGCCAATGAATATATCTTCCCGGTTACGGCACGCGGCGGCGGTGTCGGATATACGGGAGGTGCGGTGCCGGTCGATGGCGGCATCGTCATCGGTACCGACCGGATGAAGAGGATCATCGAGATCAATACCGACGATCTGTACATCACCTGCCAGCCGGGCCTTACGACCTACCAGGTCCAGCAAGCCGTGGCCGAGAAAGGGCTAATGTTCGCTCCCGATCCTGCGTCGTATAAGGACAGCTTCATCGGCGGCAACATCGCCGAG
This sequence comes from Pyrinomonadaceae bacterium, assembly GCA_021463165.1. Classification (GTDB taxonomy): domain Bacteria; phylum Acidobacteriota; class Blastocatellia; order Pyrinomonadales; family Pyrinomonadaceae; genus OLB17. Next base: position 211,605 of record JAJTWY010000003.1, read on the forward strand.
AACGCCGGCGGTATGCGCACGCCGAAATACGGTGTAACGAAGCACCATGTTCTCGGCCTTGAGGTCGTGACCGCAACGGGCGAGATCATTCGCACGGGCGGCCGAACCGTCAAGAACGTCGTCGGCTTCGACCTAACGGGGCTGATGTGCGGCAGCGAAGGAATGCTCGGCATCATCACCGAGGCGACCCTTAAACTGCTTCCGATGCCCGAGGCGACATCGACCGTCCGGGCCAACTTCCATTCGATGGAGGCCGCTTGCAAGGTGCTCACCAAATTCACGCCCCACGGGCTGCTGCCAATGGCAATGGAAGTCATCGACAAGTTCTGTGTCGCGGCAGTCGAGGAGAACTTCGCCTTCGGGCTGTCAAGAGAGGCCGAGGCGATACTACTCGTTGCGGTCGACGGCTCGCGCGATGAGGTGGAGCGAAACGCTGTCCTGATCGAGCAGATCGTTGCCGAAAATGGCGGCTTCGACGTTCTGCGGGCCCGATCGAAAGAAGAAGAGGACAAGCTCTGGGACGTTCGCCGTGCCATCTCGCCGAGTTTGATGAAATACGGCACGCTCAAGATAAATGAGGATGTCGTAGTGCCGCGTTCGAAGGTGCCGGTGCTGGTTGCCGAGATCGAAAGGATCGGCCGGAAGCACGATACCTTTGTCGCGAATTTCGGACATGCCGGTGATGGCAACATCCATGTCAATTTCGTCGTTGACCGTGATGATCCCGACCAGATCGCCCGTGCCCGAAAATGCGTTGCCGAAACATTCCAGCTTTCGGTCGACCTCGGCGGCACGATCTCGGGCGAGCACGGCATCGGCTACGTCAAATCGCAGTACATGCATTACGCCATCGACAAGCCGACGCTCGATGTGATGAAAGGCATCAAAAAAGTGTTCGACCCTAAGGGCATCTTGAATCCGGGGAAGATGTTTATTTGAATCAACCTCGTGATAACATGATTCGCATGAGTAGTATCACTCTTCAAGTAACGGATGATGAACTCGTTGAGGTCGCTAATGCATACGGTGTTTTGCAGAGGTTTCTCGACAAAGTTGTCTCGCCGAATGAGCTTTATCGATCGGAGTTCTTAAGGGGACTTGAGGAAGCTCGCGCGGACGTCGGCAGCGGAGCATATTCAGAAGTTAAGACCTTTGACGAATTTACCCAATAACCGGAAGATCCAGCGGACAAGCAGGTTCGGTCGAGATATTCGGAAACTGCCGGTGGATATCCAGAACGAGGCGTTTCGTATCGCCATGTTGCTTGGCGAGGATGTGTTCGAGCCATCGCTGAGTATCAGACCGTTGACCGGCTTCGGCGGGATCTATCGGGTTGTGGTCATGCATGACTATAGAATGATCTTTTCTTACGACAAAGAAAGCGTCTATTTGCTTCGAATCGCCGACAGAAAGGAAATTTACCGAAAACTAGAACTATGATCCGAATCCTATTCCTGGCCTTGCTGACAGCGGTCGTCCTGACGGGTATTGGGGCGGCCCAGTCGTCCACGAAAACTATAGTCCTTGTTCGTCACGCAGAGAAAGCCGTTGTACCGCCGACCGAAGCCGACCCTCCACTTTCGCCCGAGGGCCAGGAAAGGGCCCAAAGGCTGATGAAGGCGGTCGCCCGGAAATACAAACCGCACGAGATATTCGCAACCAACTACAAACGTACTCGACTTACGGTTGAGCCGACTGCCCTGAAACGCGGCAAGACGATACAGACATACGATCCGTCAAAGCATGCCGATCTGGTCGCGAAGATAATGGCCAGCAAGACTGACCACTATCTGATCGCCGGGCACAGCAACACCATCCCGCCACTCGCAAATCTTCTTGCCAAGAAAGAGATCTTCCGAAACCTCCTCGAGGTCGAATTCGGCGTTTTCTGGGTCATCCGACTCAAGAACGGACAACTTACGAAGATCGAGGTGTTCCCGTACTGACCTAGCAAGCGCTTTCGCAACGGCTGCCGATCGCCAACCTCCCTGACGCAAAAACCGTGTCCCAAGGCCTAATGTCCCGGCCCATCCTCGCCGGGACAGCAAAGGCTGGTGACGCACCGTAACCCCTTGGTGTTCATACACTTACCGTCGTGCAGCACTGTCCCGCTGTCCCAAGTGTCCCACCGCTGTCCCACCCCTCGCGTGGGACACCTTAACCCATTTATTATCAACGGTTTACATCTCTATTTTACCCACAGTTTTCTGGTTTTTGTAAAAAAACTGTAAGACAATGTATGCGCGTCGTCCTGAAACCAACGGGCCGCCATCTGAAAGCTGATTACCGCAACATTTTTGTTTGTCAAAGATCCCGCCGCCTCTTACAAGCAATGCAACGACATCTCAATGATAACACAACTTCTGCCTCCATTGCGCTATGTTTTTCACCGATGCAATGATCCCAGAAGGCATTTCTTTACAAACAACTTCCTTCTCGCTACCATTGCTCAGGCCAAATTTCCGGTGCCGGTCTCATCGCCCCCGCGACGAGCTTTCCTGACCTTTTTTAGATGAAATATAAGGCTATTCGAGAAGAGGAACTAAAGAACAAGGTCGGCAAGGACTGGTTTAGCGCGTTCGATACTACCGAGATCGTCGGGAACATCGACTTCTGCGTTCTGCCACGACAAGATTCTCTGTTCGGCAGGCCGGCGTTGTTATGGGCCGAAGCAAAGACCGGCGACTATGACGTGGCGACAATGTTCGTCCAGCTGATCCTGACGATCGGCAAAGCACGCACGTTCGACAAAACGCTGCCGCCTGCATTTCTCGGTGCTTTCGATTTCAAAAAGATCGCGTTTGTCCCTTACGTAAGCATTCAGGACATTTTCTATATAAACGACTTCGACTGGACGGTCACGTCGAGCAATCACTCGACCAAAGAATTTGCACTCGTAAAAGAGCGGATCGAGGCTATCCTAAAGTCAGACACCCACCTATACGACTTCGAAAAGGATGAAAAGGAACTCAGCTTTTTCATCAAGAACAACATTGCAAAGGCGACCGAATCCGGCAAGATCAAGATCGACAAGAATAATTTCATTCCGATTTATCTTCGCTGGCTCGACCACGTAAAACCCGCCATCGAAGCCGACTGGGAGAGCTATAAACAGAGAAATATTCTTGATAGCGATTTCTATCTGGCCGATCTTTTTGTTGATGACAGGGACACACAGCAGATCGTGGACGATACGACCATTCGGAACAATCTTTTCGTCATCTACGAAAATCAGGGCTATAGAATTGCGAAAGAGAACATCGGCTGGACGTTTGATGCCTCCATCAGAATACGTGACAAGGAAAAATACCAGCAGTTTTGGAAGCGCTACAAACGCCCGCCTCTCGCACATTTTCAGGACTACATAATAGAGCGACGCGACCTGCTTGTGCCGCAGGACATCCGTGAAAGAAAGGGGGCATTCTTCACACCGCGAAAATGGGTCGAGCTATCGCAAAAATATCTGGCCGACGTGCTGGGCGAAGACTGGCAGGACGAATACTACGTCTGGGACTGCGCCGCCGGCACGGGCAATCTGCTCGCTGGTTTGACCAACAAATACAACATCTGGGCAAGCACCCTCGATCAGGCTGATGTAAACGCAATGCACGACCGCATCGCCCACGGTGCAAACTTGCTCGACAGCCACGTCTTCCAGTTCGATTTCTTGAATGACGATTTCACCAAACTGCCGCAAGGTTTGCAGGACATCATACACGATGAAGAAAAACGCAAAAAACTAGTCATCTACATCAACCCTCCTTATGCGGAAGCGGACAACAGGAAAGGTGAAGGACGGGAAGGGGTTGCCATTTCAGAAATCCACAAAAAATATTCTGATTTGATGGGATATACCAAACGAGAACTGTATATCCAGTTCCTAACACGAATTCACTTTGAAATCCCGCAGGTTTGGATCGCAAATTTTTCCAAGCTGAAGAATTTACAAGCCCCGAGATTTTCAGATTTTAGAACTTTCTTTCGAGCAAAACTACGAAAACTATTCCTGGCACCTGCTGACAGTTTTGACAATGTAAAGGGACAATTTCCGATTGGTTTTCATATCTGGGAAACAAGCGAGAATGAAGATTTCCATTTCATTGAGGCTGATATTTATGGCAAAGACGGCGAATTTGTTGGCTTGAAGAGTATTTGGGCCTACGACAATCTTGAGTTTATAAATGACTGGGTTAAAACATTTAGAAACACAAAGTCTGAATCGCTTGCGACAATTATCGGAGTAGGAAGTGATTTTCAAAATCAAAGATTGGTAAGGTTCGGTGAGCCGTTTATGAAGGTTCCGGCGGCAAATCATAATTGGCAAACCACAAAGGACAATTTAATTGAGACTTCGATCTACTATACTGTTCGCCGCATCATCGAGGCGAATTGGCTGAACGACCGAGATCAGTTTTTGTATCCAAACGATAGTTGGAAAGCCGATAAGGAATTTCAAAATGATTGCCTGACCCATACGCTTTTCAGCAACAATATTTCTAGAAGTTTTGGAGTAAACCACTGGATACCATTTACGGAAACCGAGGTGAACGCGGGCGAAAAATTCGAGAGTTCGTTCATGACCGATTTCATAAACGGCAAGATCACGGTGAATGAAGTGAGCAACAATCCTCTATTTGAGGCCGAAGCTGCGAGTAGATCTCAAGCGGGCGTACCAAGACAATTCTCCCCGCACGCCAAAGCCGTTTTCGACGCCGGACGCGAGTTGTGGCGGTACTATCACTCGCAACCGAACATAAACGTAAACGCAAGCCTCTACGACATCCGCGAACACTTCCAGGGCCGCAATGATAAGGGAAGAATGAACCCAACGAGTACGGACGCCCGCTACACCGAACTCATCTCCAGCCTGCGACAGAAACTGAACTTGCTGGCCGCCAAGATCGCACCGAAGGTTTACGAGCATGGCTTCCTGAAAAGATGAGTCCATTTGCGGCCGGGACGGCCGTCGGGATCGCAGCGAGCATCACCTCTCGTTCTCCGCATCGAGCCAGCAGTCCGGGCCAAGGCCGGATCTCGGGGTTATCTCATGGGCGGTGAGGAATGAAGCGGGTTTTCGGGGCCTCAGGCTTGAGTGAAGCGGCCAGAAAGTTCGCTCTGCCGCCATTGACGATCCACGTCTCAATGCCGTCCTTCTGGCAGATCAGGGCCGCCTCGAGTTTCGAACTCATTCCGCCGGTTCCCATGCCGGAATCGCGTTCTTCGACCATTGCCCGTGCTTCCTCGATATTCTCAATACTGGTGATAAGGCGAGCGTCGGGATGGATATGAGGGTTCTTGTCGAAAACACCGTCGATATCACTGGCGAGGACCAGCAGGTCGGCCCGAATGAGCGTGGCGACAAGGGCTGAGAGTTTGTCGTTATCGCCGAGCAGGATCTCCTCGACCGAGGTCGTGTCATTCTCATTGATGATCGGCAGGTAGTTGTATTTGAGCAGTTCGTTGATCGTATTCAGCGTGTTCTGCCGCGATGTCTCGTTCTCGAAGTCGCGATATGTCATCAGGCACTGGGCCGTCGGCAGTCCAAAATCAGCGAAGACCTCATTGTACGTCCTCATAAGCAGCGGCTGGCCGATCGCCGCCATCGCCTGCTTCGATTCGACCGGCCTTCCGGCGTCCTTGATATTGATGTATTGCTTTGCGGCCGCTATCGCGCCGGACGAGACGAGGACGATATCGTATTCGTCGCGGAGTTCGAGTATCTGGCGGCCGATGTCCTCGATCTTGCCGCGCGAGATGAGCCGCGTGCCGGCGGTCAGTGTTGACGTTCCTATCTTTAGAACGAGCTTCTTCTTCATTGCTGCTTCACCGTGGAGACACGGTCCGGACCGGGAAAAGCACTTGTCCCTCAGCTTTCCCTCCGTGCCCACGCCTCTGTGCGGTCTAATTCCTTACATGACCGTCGCCATAGACGAACCATTTATTCGTGACCAAATGCTCCGCGCCGAGCGGGCCGCGAGAATGCAGTTTTTGGGTCGAGATAGCGATCTCGGCGCCCAGCCCGAACTGTCCGCCATCGGTAAATCTCGTCGAGGCGTTGTGATAAACGGCCGCGCAGTCAACCTGGTCGAGAAATCTGTCCGCGGCCTCGCCGTCCGCGGTAACTATCGACGCGGAATGTCCGCCGGAGTATTTGTTGATCTTCGAAATGGCCTCAGAAATATTGTCAACAATGCCTATCACGATCTTTGGGGCGAGAAATTCCTCATACCAGAGATCATCGTCTTCGAGCGGAAGGATCCGGTCGGTCAGTTCGAGGGCTTTGGCATCACCGAATACCTCGATCCCGATCGCCGACAGTTCGCCGACAAGGCGCTCGATGCTTTTGGCCGCGTCGGGCAACTCCTTATCTATCAATATTTTATCCAGGGCGTTGCAGACGCTCAAACGGCTCTTGCCATCGACGGCGATGCGTATCGCCATCTCGATGTCGGCATCGCGATCGATATAAAGAAAATTGTTGCCTCGGCCGCTGACGATAACGGGCGCCTTGGAATTCCTGAGCACGAAGTCGATCAACTGCTCACCACCGCGAGGGATAACTGCATCGAATTTCTCGCGACTTCCGGCGATCAGGTCGCGCGTTTCCTCACGCGATATGTCGAGATATCGGACGAATTCCGGATCGGCATCGTTTTCGATCAAGGCCTCGTGCCACAGACGCTCGAGAAGGAGATTGGTGCGGCGGGCTTCCTTGCCGCCCTTGAGAAGCACCTTGTTTCCGGCCTTGAGGGCTATCGCCGCAGCTTCGATGGTGACGTCGGGCCGAGCCTCGTAAATGATCAGGATGGTGCCAAAAGGCACTGTCTTGTTTTCGATCCTGAGGCCGTCCGTCCGCAGATGCGAAGAGATGACCCTTCCGACCGGATCGGCTGAGGCGGCAACGCGGCGCAATGAATCGGACATCGCCGCCACCTTTGCGTTATCGACCTTTAGCCTGTCGATGATCACCGGATCATCGGGCGGACATTCGCCGAGGTCGGCGGCATTTGCGCTGAGAATGTCCGCATCACATTCTTCGATCTTGCGCATCAGGGACATCAGGATGTTATTTCGAGTCGCGATATTCATCTTTCACATCAAATTCTACTATATTGGTTCTAAACCATTTGCCGGGGCCAATATGAAAATTCGACTGTTCGCAGGTGCTTTGTTCGTGATGCTGCTTGCCGGAGCGGCTGGAAAGGCTTCGGCTCAGGCAATGTCGCCGCAGGATGTCTTTTGGGACGAGCTATCAAAACACTGTGGAAAGGCCTATGCGGGCAGCGTTGCGGCGGCGCCGGCGGATGACACTACGTTCAAGGACAAAGCTCTTGTGATGCACGTTCGCTCGTGTGAGAAGGACCGGATCCGTATCCCATTCACGGTCGGCGCCGATCGTTCGCGGACATGGATCCTGACCCGAAAAAAAGGCCGGATCGAGCTTCGTCACGATCATCGGCACGAAGACGGCAAGCCCGATGCGGTAACCATGTACGGCGGATGGACAACGAGCGTCGGTATGCCGACGAGACAGATGTTCCCGGCGGACGAGCAGACCGTCAAGGCCGTGCCCGCGGCCGCGACCAACGTCTGGTGGATCGATCTCACGCCGGGAGAATTCTTCAGCTATAACCTGCGGCGCATGGGCAGCGAGCGCTATTTCAGCATAAAATTCGACCTAAAAAGCCCGGTCCCCGAACCGGCCGCGCCGTGGGGCTGGCGCGATAAAAAGTAGCCGGAGATCGCTATGCCGGCTGCGACCGACCCGATCTCCTCATCGTACGACGATGACCGGTAGTCCTTTGCCGGTGAACGCCTTGTTCAACACGGCTGCCTCTGAAGGGGCCGATCGTCCGGTACTGAAGCAAACGCAGTGGATCGTTCGGATCGGAAGACGGCAGAGTTTGGGTGAGGGCTCCGGTGGAGGAAACGGGCGGTCGGCTACGGGCCGCTTGCCAGCCGCCGGCGTATTCCCGCCTCACCACGCCGCATGATAATGTCGTGGTTCCATCGAAACAAGGGCCGTGCCAACGGAGCGACCAGATTCATCCACGCCTTATCCGTCGTCACCTGCCAGTCATATTGGACACGAGTTCTGCGATCTTGGATTTGTTCGAAATGCCATAGGCCTCGCCCCGTCAGCTCGCCGAATGCACGTATCTCGATCTCTCGGAATTTCTCCACACGGATCGTCTCAGAATCGAATGTCAGCTTGTAGGGGAGAGCGCTTTTCCATGTTGTTCGCCGGATCGACCCGATGCCGTTGGGATCGCCGGGTTTGATCTCACGGCTTTCGAGCACTCCCGGCCACCACGCCGGCCAGTCGTCGGCCTGCTCGATCAACGTCCAGACATCCGGCAACTCAAATTCAAGATCCCAAACCGTGACAAAGTCATATCTGCTCATAGAAAAACCGGAGAGCGTTTCGTCGACGCTGCTCCGGTTATCCTAAACCAAATGCTCCTGGATACCTACTTCTTTACCTGGCCGGTCTTTGCATAATAGCCCTGCCGATGCGTCACCTTTACCTTCTCATTCTTGAGCTGGGTATTGGTAAGCTGTATCTCGATCTTCCGATACGAGCCGTCGCGGTTTTGGTTCGTCGGCTCATATGCGATCAGATACTGCGACCGCATCTCATCCTGTATCTGGCGAAACGCCTCGCGAAGCTCTCCTTCATCGCGCGGAAAATATGCCCGGCCGCCGGTTCGTTCAGAGACCTTGTTGAGCGAACCCTTATCTACACCGCTGTAGAAATTGTCGCCGATCCCGACGGAATATATGACAGCTTCGGAGCGCAAGGCCGCCTGGACCGCATCATCGAGCTTCTTTTTGCCGAAGGTGTTAACGCCATCGCTGAGAAGTATGATCGCGCGGCGCGTGCGTTCAGGTGCAGGGCCGAGTATCTCGTCCGACGTTACCCAGATCGCGTCCCAGATCGCAGTCGATCCCTGCACAGCCTGATTGTCTCCCGAGATCGGAGGCGTTCCGGTCATCACACCGCCGCCAATATAACCGGCCGGCGGGTTGAATCTAACGCGGTTGACCGCGCTCCGCAGCCTGGTCATATTATTGGTCATTCCCTGTTCGAGCGTCGCCTCACCCGTAAAAGAGACTATACAAACCTCATCCTTCGAGGGGCGGATCACGGTTTCCAGAAAAGAAACAGCAGCCGCTTTTTCTTCGGGCAGGGTTCTTTCCTGCGAAGCGCTGACGTCGATCAGGATGGCAAGGCTCAAAGGGAGGTCGACCTGACGCGAGAATGCGACGATCTCCTGAATCTCACCATTCTCGAATAGCTTGACGTCGCCTTGGCCGAGCGAGGTAAGCAGCCGGCGATTCCGATCCTGAGCAGTGAAAAGAACATTGACGACATCACTGTCCACCTTGATAACCTCGTCGTCCTCAATGGGCGGCGGTGTGGGCTTGGGCGCGGCAGACGTCGAAGATTTTGCCGATGGGTTAGGCGGCTGCTGGGCTTCGACATCCTCTATTCCAAACCACCACGCCAAGCCAAGGGCCACAGCCACGGCCGTCAAGATCTTTGTCCTAATAACCATTAGCAAAAAACTCCTATTTCAGCGTATCTCGGATCTGCCGGTAACTGGTCTTGGTCCTGATCTTGTATTTCTTCGCCAGATCCTTGTTTGCGAACCGGACCTCGATCTTACGTTCGCGTCCATCATAGTTCTGATTCGCCGGTTTGTAGGTGATCAGGTATTGCGACTGAAGTTCCTTCGAAATTCGAGTGAACGCACGCTCGAGTTCGATCATGTCGCCCGTAAAGAACGCCTCGCCGCCTGTTTCCTCACAGAGCTGCGTCAAGAGCTTGTCGCCCTTGTCCTTTACCGTACCGGCTTCGACACCGGGAACGGTCCCAAGAAAACCCGCTTTGGTTGAGATGCCGAAGATCGTCGTCTCGGTGCGCTGCGCAATGTCGATAGCATCTTTGATCTCGGCTCGGCTGAATGTGTCATCGCCGTCCGAGATGATGACAATGACCCGCCGGCCCGGGACATTTCGCAGCTTTTCATCAGTAAACTGCCAGACGGCATCATACATCGCTGTCTGGGAACCCGGCTTTTTGACCTTGTCAACGGCGCGGTCAAGCAGATCGAGCTTGTCAGTAAAATCCTGATGCAGAACGATGTCATGGTCGAAGGTCATGAACGCGGCCTTGTCCTTCCTCAGTTTGATAACTGTAAAAATGAAGTTCTTTGCAGCTTCTTTTGAGAAGTTGATCTTTCCGGCAGCGGAGGCCGAAGTGTCCATGAGGACGCCAACGAAAACCGGAGGATTCGTCTTTTCGTCCGAGAAGAATGTAACCTCCTGCGGAACGCCGTCCTCGAGGATGATGAAATCGTTTTTGGTCAACCCTGAAATGAGGTTCTTCTTTTCGGTGACCGTCACTGGAAGCCGTACCTCGAAAACCTTCGTTGCACCGGGATCATCCGGCGGCGGGGTGGCTGACGGCTGCGGTGTCTGCGCGGCTAGCACTGCCGCTCCGATCGACATGAGAAACGCGTAAACACTTAACCTGACCAATGACCTTCCCATCCAAAAACTGACCTCGCTATTTCGCAATGATTCGATGCCGACCCGGCATAGCCTGTTGCCCAGCCGTAAAACGTGAAGTATAGCAAAGATAGAGGTTACAATCATTACACTCGCTCTTCGACCCGGCCCCAGCTCGAAATCCTTCGCCATCTAAGACGCGAATCTGCGTTCGGAGCTGCCACCGGCTGGACGGGCGGATGGATTTGCCAATATCACAACGCGACAGCATTCGGTCAAAATCGGTCAACCTGACTTGCATTTTTCATTCATATTGAATGGCTCACGAACAGCGTTAAACTCCCCGAAATCTCCGAACTTATTGATTTACAACGAGATACGTCTTTGGCACGCACTTTGATAAAGAAAGGCCGGACGGCGACTGCGCCGAGCGATTCCCAAACTAGGAGCTTTGTGATGAAGATATCAATTTTCGATTTTACGGCGACCAGGAAATTCGCGGTCATTGCGATCCTGGCCTCGTTCGTTTTCTCTAATGCGTTTGCCATTGAGCAGCTAACATCGGGTAGATCTAGCTCAGTATCCAGTGCGACCGCCAAATATACCACCGATCTGACGCAGCTTGGCCGTGAAGGAAGATTGCGCACAGACCTGAACTTTGAAGTTGAGACACTTCGTCTTCTCAAAGTGTTAGCCGAAGGTGGGATTCGCCAGCCGGTCATCGTCGATCAGGAGAAAGCGGTACAGAACACGATCGTCGAGCAGGCTGCGATCCGCATCGCGAAAGGATCGGTCCCGAAGAGCCTGGCCGGGAAGACCATTCTCAAGCTGGAAACTGATGTCCTTTTTTCAAATGCAAGAACGAAGGCTGACCTTGCAAGCGCCGTTGATGCAATTGTCAGCGACGCGGTTGCGTCCAAGGGCCAGACGATCCTGTTTGTCGAGGAACTGACGAACCTCGTTGGCTCGAACTCGGCCGAAACAAAGTTTTTTAGTGCCGTTGCTGAAGGAAAACTCGTCGTGATCGGCGGAAGCTCGGCCGCCGATTTTGACGAGCAGATCAGCTCGGACGCAGTGGCTGCGAGCCATTTTGAAGGCATCCTCGTCACGGACAGGAGCAGTGCCGTCGCTGAAGCCGACACAAAGCCATCTCCGAATAACGCATTTCGCGGTGATAGTGTATCGCCCGACCTTCGAGCGATGATGGCAAAGGATCCCAGCGGCAAGACCCGTGTTGATACGATCCTTCAGGCCAAGGACGCTGACAATCCTGCTTTTCGCTCGCTCCTTGCAAACGGCCAGGCTATGGTTTCCGATCGGATCGGCGACAGCAACACCCTGGTTGTAAATCTTCCGCTTTCAGCGCTGAATGATCTTTCGACCAGCGGGATGATCAATTACGTCTCGCCTGATCGGGCGATCAAATCGTCGGGGCATCTTGAGGTGACCAGCGGTGCCGACGGAATGCGTTCGCAGCCAAAAGCCTATGGACGCTCGAAGGCCTACACACTCGACGGAAGCGGCGTCGGGATCGCGATCATTGATTCAGGGATTCACGATTCCCACAAGACCTTTTCCGACGGCGGCATTTCACAGATCGTTTACAAGAAGAGTTTCGTACCCGGAGATTCGAACACAACGGACGGCTACGGCCATGGAACCCATGTCGCTTCGATCGCTGCGGGAAGCGCAAGCCGTAACTCGGGAGCTTATCGCGGAGTTGCCCGGAAAGCCAACATTATCAACCTGCGGGTCCTCGACAACCAGGGCAACGGAACCACCTCGGCGCTGCTCGCTGCGATGGACTGGATCATAGCCAACCGTACGACCTATAACATTCGCGTTGCAAACCTGAGTCTTGGCGCGCCGGCTATCGACACGTGGACGAACGATCCGCTTTGCCGCAAAGTGCAGGAATTGAACTACTACGGGGTGCTCGTCGTGGCCGCCGCAGGGAACAACGGCCGCGATGCAGATGGTCAGAAGGCCTATGGACAGATCCATTCGCCGGGTAACGACCCGTCAGCGTTGACCGTTGGCGCGAGCAATACGCTCGGCACGGATTCACGGGCCGACGACATTATGGCCACGTATAGCTCACACGGGCCGACGCGCAGCTCCTACACCGGCCTTTTCGGCGACGTTCATTACGACAATGTGATCAAACCCGATATCGTCGCACCGGGCAACAAGATCATCGGTGCCAAAGCAAAGGACAACAGCTATATCTATTCGACCAATCCCAGCCTTACCAATTCATCGCTGAATATCTCTGGTGAGGACAACGATATGATGTACCTGTCAGGAACATCGATGTCAACGGCGATGGTATCGGGTGCGGCGGCTATGCTCTTCCAGATGAATCCAAAGCTTACGCCGACAATGGTGAAGATGCTTCTCGAATACACTGCCCAGCCGCTCAACGGCGTAAATATGCTAGAGCAGGGCGCCGGCCAGCTCAACATTGACGGAGCCGTCAAGCTTGGCAGGACATACAAGTTCAATTCGGATTTCAACACCTACCTGCAAGGAACGTCACTCCTCCAGTCCGGTCAGAGCCTTCCGACGGCTTCATCCACGATCTCGGGACACTCGTTCCCTTGGGCGCAGGGTGTTCTGACCAACGCTGCCTACCTAAAGGGCACGTCGCTTGCCAGCAAGTTCCACACCGTCTATATGAGGAACTTCTGGTTCGAGAGCGGCATCGCCTACCTCTTTGACGTTCCAATACTCAACGGCTGGTATGCAAGCGGCGTTACGGTCAATACGAATGTCATGACCAGCAACGGCACGGCGATGGGCGGTGGCACCGTACTTCTTTCTTCCGGCGTGCTCGTAGGCGACGGCGTGCTCGTTGGTGACGGGGTGCTTGTTGGTGACGGCGTGCTCGTCGGTGACGGGGTGCTCGTCGGTGACGGCGTCCTTGTGGGCGATTCGAAGGTCAATGCCGACAATGTGATGTTCAGCGGTGACAATACGGCGGCAATGAAGTAGTTGCTGCCAGCGGAAAACGGCGGCGATATAGCTAGAATCTACGTGCTGCTTGCGTCCGACCAAGTGTTCAACAAAAAATAACTGGACAAAACAAATCACTTAGCCGATAATTAGGAAGGCAGGGAACTCCCCGCCTTCCTTTCTTTTTACTCCCATTTGCTGTTATGTCGATAAATCGTATGGTTCCCGAGTCCGGAGGAATACTGGCCGGATGAGAAGGATCCACAGCTCAGACTGGTATATGGTCGCGGTGATCGTGGCAGGCATTGCATGCGTAGGCCTGTCCGTGATCGATCTTGACACATCCCGCGCCGATATCTACCTGCTGTTCCTGGCCGGGTTTACGATCGGGATCGGGTCGCGGATCACGCTCCAGATACCGCGATTTCAGTCGCACATTTCAGTATCCGACACGTTCATCTTTCTCGCTCTCCTGCTTTATGGCGGCGAGTTTGCCGTATTGCTTGCGGCTCTCGATGCGGGGGCCTCGGCGTGGCGTTTCTGCGACCGGAAGCTGACCGTAGCTTTCAATGCGGCGGCAATGGCCTTGTCAACGAGTGTTGTCGTATTCGTTCTGCGAATTGCAAATCTCTACTCAGAAGGCCAGCTTCACGGACACGACGGGCACCGGAAAGATTTCATAATGGCTCTTTCCTTCATCGCCCTGACGCAGTTCCTGGTCAACACAGCGCTTGCATCCATCCACAGATCGATCAAAGACGACATTCCGCTATGGCTCACTTGGCGGAGCAAGTATATTTGGACGTTCTTCTCTTATTTTGTCGGGGCGACGTGCGCCGGCATCATGGTCCAGCTCGCGGACTTGATGGGAATTGGCGTGATCGTCGCTACATTCCCGGTAATATACTTTGTCTTTCTGTCCTACCGGATGTACCTCGAGAATGTCGAGATGTCAATACGGCAAGCGGAGCAGGCAGAACAGTACGCGAAGATCCTCGAATCTCAGTCTGACGCATTGCGAGAATCGGAAGAACGGTTTCGGAGTGCATTCGACCATGCGCCGATCGGTATCGGTCTCGTCACGCCGGACGGACAGTTTCTCAAGGTCAACGTCGCCTTGACGCAGATACTTGGGTATTCGGAGAACGACCTTCTAAAAATGGACTATCAGTCCATCACCTTGCCCGAAGATCTTGGGCAGATCCTCTCCAAGGTAAATGAGATACTCACCGGGAAGATCGCGACGTGCCAAATGGAACAGCGGTATGTCCACAGCTCGGGCCGTACTGTTTGGACCTCATGGAGCGTTTCGGCCGCCGGTGAGATACAGTCCAGGCTGCCGAATCTCATTTTTCAGGTTCAGGACATTACCGGCAAGAAGGTAGCCGAAGAGAAACTGCATCACGACGCAACTCACGACGCACTTACGGGGCTTCCCAACAGGCTGATGTTCATGAACAGTCTTGACCGCGCACTCGAGCGAAGAGGGATCACCGGTTCGCATAAGGTCAGCGTCCTGTTCATCGATCTCGATCGGTTCAAATACGTGAATGACAGCCTCGGCCATCTGATCGGCGATGAGCTCCTCAAAGAGATCGCGAATCGCCTACGGGAGTGCCTGCGCCCATCGGACCTGGTCGCTCGTTTGGGCGGCGATGAATTTACCATTTTGGTCGAAGGCGTTTATAACGATCAGGAAGTTACGCGAATTGCGGCGCGGATTCAGCAGAAGTTTGGTATTCCGTTCAACCTGAAAGGCCACGAGGTTTATAGTTCGGCTAGTATCGGCATTCTGCACGCTTCAGACCAGCACGGATCGTCAGAGGACGTCATGCGAGATGCCGATACCGCGATGTATCAGGCAAAGCGGGCGGGCAAAGCACGGCACGAGATCTTCGACGAAAAAATGCATAGTGCGGCTAAGGAGATCCTGAAACTCGAAACGGATCTGCGGCGTGCCGTCGAGCGGGACGAGATCGAGGTCTATTACCAGCCGATCTATTCACTGAAGACACTTGAGATCGAATCCTTTGAATCCCTTGCCCGCTGGGAGCACCCCGAGCTGGGCAAGATATCGCCGGGCAAGTTCATCCCGCTGGCGGAAGAGATCGGGCTGATCGACCGGTTATCCGACCAGGTGCTCAGAAAAGCTTGTTCGCAGATCGGTTCTCTGCGTGCCCGGCCGGACGGCAGGGACTACGCGGTCAGCGTGAACCTTTCCTGTCGTCAGTTCGGCCAAGTTGCTCTTGTGCAAAACATCGAAGGGATACTCATCCAAACGGCATTCTCTCCGCGGAACCTAAAACTCGAGATCACCGAATCGGTCTTCTTTGAGCATCAGGACCGGGCGATCGTGATGCTGAATCAACTCCGAGAGATCGGTATCGAGATCAACATAGACGATTTCGGCACCGGCTATTCGAATCTCGGGTATCTGAAAAAGCTCCCGATCTCGGCCCTCAAGATCGACCGAACTTTTGTTTCGATGATCGATCCGCATGGCAACCACGACGAGATCGTCCGGGCCATCGTCAACCTGGCTCGAACACTCGGACTCAAAGTGGTCGCCGAAGGCGTGGAAACCGAAAGCCAGCGAGATCTGCTTCGACGCCTCGAATGCGAATCAGGACAAGGGTTCTTCTTCGCAAAGCCTATGAGGTTTCCCGATCTTCTTACATTTCTGGACGGGCCCGAGGCCTGTGGGATATCTACGCTGGGATTTGACGACGTATCAACGGTGAGCGTAGTTCAGTGATCATTTCTGGTTCGTCTGCTGTTGACGAACCTGGCCTAAGAGTTAACAATTGGGTCACTGGCATATGTACCGTCGCCCAAAATTTCTCGAAGTCCTCTTAGCCATTCGCCGCGAGATGGCGGTCGAGGCTGACTACGACGTTGACCTATTTGCGGAAATGGCGAGGACCGGAACCGGCAAGGCCGGCAAAGCTGAATCGCCTCCCTTAAACCGCACCAGCGGCCCTGCTGAGTCGGATACGGAGCCTGTGCACCTTACTACCTCGAGCGGAGCGTGACGGAATGTTCCGCTATCTGTTGTCACTTATCATCATTGCGATCGTCGTCGGGGCATCGGCCAGTCTCTTTTTTCCGACCTTCTGGGAACACCGGTATGATGAGCTGATAGCGCGGCATGCTCGCGTCTATCGCATCGACGAAAAACTCGTCTGGAGCCTTATCTACGAAGAGACCTGGTTCCGTGCCTGGATGATCGGTGCCGACGCGGAAGTCGGGTTGATGCAGGTGACGCCGCTTGTTGCGCGTGAATGGGCCAAGGAAACAGGCTTTAAGGAGTTTGAACGACAAGCTACGGAAAACGTGAATGCATTTATGGCCGATCCCGAGCGAAACATCCAGGCCGGGTGCTGGTATTTTGAAAAGCTGCGCGAACGCTATCGAGGCCGTCCGGCCGAAACGGCCATGACCCTCGCGGCCTACAATGCGGGCCCAAGCCGGGTCGAGGAGTGGACACGGGATATCGACGCCTCAGCTATCCAGGAAACCGATTTTATCGAGAGGATCGGGATCGGTTCGACAAAAAGCTATGTTTCCTCGATCCTTGACCGCTATCGCTCGCAGCCGAAAGAAAGATGAAGCTCCTCTGCGCCAGGCACGTTTTGCCGATCTCTTCATCCCCGATAGAGAATGGGGCGGTCGCGATAGATGGGCCGAAGATCCTCGAGGCCGGCGCTGAGCAAGCCCTCGTGTCGAGGTTTCCGGATGCCGAGATCGAGGACTTTGGTAACGCAGCGATCCTGCCGGGTTTTGTCAACAGTCATTCACATCTCGAACTTAGTTTTTTAAGGAACCGGCTCGATGATGTCGAACACGATTTCCGGTCATGGCTGTTAAAACTCAATAGCCTCAGAGCGGAAATGTCCGACGACGAGATCACCGATTCGGCGATTCGGGGTGCCCGCGAAGGGGCGTCGGCCGGCGTTACTTGCTTTGGCGATGTAGGCCGAATGGGGTATGCCGGCCTCACGGCATTAAAAGAGGTCGGGCTTCGCGGGATCGTCTATCAGGAGACCGAGTTTTCGCCTGATAATCGAACCGCCGAGACGGATTTTCTTGCCCTTGCCGCAAAGTACGAAAAGCTTCGAGAAGAACGAACTGACCTTGTAGAGGTCGGCCTGTCACCGCACTCTCCTTACACGGTCGGTTCGCGGCTCTTTGAGTTGATCGCCCAATACTCGATCATCAACCGCGTCCCGATGTCGATCCACGCGGCAGAATCCGCCGACGAGATGTCGCTACTGACCCGTGGGGAAGGTTTTTTTACTGAGGTTTACGATAGATCTGGACTCGAATGGCAAAGCCCCCATTGCACGCCGATCGAGTATCTCGAACGCCTCGGCGTTCTCTCGGCCCGGCCACTGCTCGCCCATTGTGTTCTCGTTTCCGATGGCGATATCGAGCGGATCGCGGCGAACGGCGCGGCGATCGCCCATTGCCCAAAATCCAACGCAAAATTCGGTCACGGTTGGGCACCGCTCGAAAGATTCCTCGACGCGGGGATAGCGACGGGGCTGGGCAGCGATTCGGTGGCGAGCAATAACG
Organism: Pyrinomonadaceae bacterium; assembly: GCA_021463165.1. GTDB lineage: Bacteria > Acidobacteriota > Blastocatellia > Pyrinomonadales > Pyrinomonadaceae > OLB17. The sequence goes on from JAJTWY010000003.1 coordinate 229,650, forward strand.
TCTGCGATATGCTGGAAGAGGCGAGGTTTGCGGCCCTTGCGGCAAGAAATCGTCCCGGGAGCAAGCGGTTACTGTCGGCTAAGGAAATGCTCGAAACCGCAACCCTGGGCGGTGCGAAAGCTCTCGGCCTCGACCACCTCATCGGCACACTCGAAGCCGGAAAACAGGCCGACATCACAATCGTCTCGCTCGATCACCCGGCGACCCAGCCGGTCGGTGATATTCACGCAGCCCTTGTTTTCTCAGCAAGCGGACGAGATGTGGTTAGGACGATGGTTAGCGGTGTCGCCATCTATTCCCGCTAGTCGAGCCGATGTTTCCAGTACTCCGGATCACGACTATTGTGCATTACCGCCAAGATCACGACAAACTGATCAAATTCCACATAGATCACTGAATAAGGGAATTTATCAATGAGGCGGCGACGAGCTGGTTCGTCGCAGTAAGGCCACATTTGCGGAGCTAGGACCACGCTGTCGATGCCTGCTCGAACGGATGCTTCGAATCTATCGTCAAGACCGCTCACTTTCGATCGGTAATAAAAGCTCGCCTTTTCGAACTCGTCCAAAGCCTCGGGATGCCATTTGAAGTTCATTTACGAAGTGCATCTCGAACGCGCTGGAAACCGGTCGCTCCGTCGATTAACTCGACCTCGCCAGATTCGACCTCAGCCATTCGCCGCCGGATTACTTCTCTCCACGCATCGCCCAGGTGATCATCCTCATGGAGATCGACAAGGCTATCACTCAGACGTTCCACGAGGATCACTCTTTCGTCACGCGGTAACGCCAAGATTTTCTCCGTCAGTTCATCGATCAATACGCCCATATTACCCTCAAGAGTAAACCCGAATCTAGGCTTCCGGCAAGGACTATTTCACTGTAGGCACCTCATACTCCGGCTTCGCCATTCCCATCAGCCATTTGTCGAACCAGCCGACGATATGGTGGAGCCGTTCGATGCGGTGCCACGGCTGGCCTGAGCGGGAGAGTTCGTGCCCTTCGTTCGGAAAGCGGACCATGACGGTTGGGATCTTTCTATACTTAAGGGCGCGGAACAGTTCTTCGCCGCCGGCTCCCGGCGGTGTTCGCCAGTCGGCCTCGCCGAGGATGAACATCATCGGGGTCTGGATCTTGGCAACGTGAGTGATCGCCGAACGGTTCCGAAAGCCCTCAACATCCTCGAAGGGAGCGCCCTTGAACCAACTCGGCTGAAACTGAGCAAAATCGGCCGTGTACCACCAGTTCGACCAGTCGGAGATGTCACGCTGCGAGACCGCCGCGGCAAACCGCTGCGTCTGCGTGACGGCCCAATTAGTAAGCACTCCGCCACCGCTGCCGCCCGTGATGCCGAGCTTCTTCTCGTCGATGTAGCCGCGTTTTATGACCTCATCAACCGCCAGCATCAGGTCTTTGTGGTCGTCGCCGGGATAATTGTGCTGGATGATGTTGCCAAACTCCTGCCCGTAGGTGGTCGAACCTCGCGGATTTGGATAGACGACAACGTAGCCTTTGGCCGCCATCCATTGAAACTCGTGGTCAAAGACATAGCCGTAGGCCGCGTGTGGGCCGCCGTGGATATTGAGGATCAGCGGGTATTTCTTGTTCGGGTCGAAGTCAGGCGGCTTCTGCACCCACGTCTGCACGCGCTTGCCGTCGAAGCTCGTGAACCAAACATCGTCCGGCTCGGTAAGATTGAGCTTTGAGAAAAGTGCTTCGTTCACCTTTGTAAGCTGCTTCGCGTTACCGCTTGCACGGTCGAGTATGTAAAGGTCCGTGATAACGGTCGGCGTCGACCTCGTGTAAGCGATCTTGCTGGCGTCGCGGGTCGGCTGATAAGCCATGATGGCCTGGTCGCCCTTGGTCACGTCCGACATCTTGCCGGTCGCGGCGTCGAACATGCCGAGATTTGCCCGGCCTTCGCGCGCATATCGGACAATGATGGATCTCCCGTCCCCCGTCCAGATCGCGCCGCCGCCTCCGCCTGCCCGGGGCGGAGCATTGTCGCCTCCTACACCCCCGCCGATATCAAAATCGAAACCGGTGGTCAGGTTCCTAGGCTGCGCATTCGGTGCATTGTCGAGCACCCAGAGGTCAGGCTGGGTGTAGGAGAGAACCGGTTTGTGGACAGCCGAACCGCTAAAGGCGAATTTGCTTCCATCCGGGCTAAGTACCAGGCCGCCGACGCCCATATTGACTTTCGTCAGCAAGGCTGGCGCACCGCCCGCCACCGGCACCGAATATATCTCGGTCGTCGGGGTCTCGGCGTAATACGGTTCGAACGTTCTATTCGTCGTGTAGTAGATCCGGGAGCTGTCGCGCGACCAAACGAATCCGCCCTCGCTGTATGACCCGCTGGTCAATTGTTTCGGCTGCGGTTTTTCTTCCGGAGCCTTCGGGGCGGCAATGACCCACAGATGATTTGGGTGATTCGTATCGACATAACCGCCGCCGTCAGAACGGTAAACTGCCCGCGTGATCACGCGAACATCCGTTTCACGTCCGTCTGCCGGTGGCGGGGCCGGGCGCCCTTGACGGGCGATCTCGTCGGGTGTTGCGGTGTTTCCAAAGGCGATCCATTTGCCGTCCGGCGACCAGATCGGCCCGCCTGCACCGCGCGGCATTGTCGTATAGGCCCAGGAATCGCCGCCCGCCATCGACAACATATACAGCTGCGGGGCCGCGTTCGGCCCAGGCGTGTCGGGTGAGCGTACAAAGGTCAGAAACTTGCCGTCCGGCGACCACCGCGGCGTCGAATCACGTGTCCCGCTGGTCAGGCGGCGTGGCTGGTCAGTCCCGGCCGTTGTTACGGTCCAGATCGATGTGTCGTAATTCGTTTTCGCCGCGTTGATCGTAACGCGGACAAAGGCAACGGTCGAGCCGTCGGGAGAGACCTGCGGGTCGCCGACCCAGGCAAAATCGAAAAGGTCGCGTTCGGTTATCGCCCGTTTTTGGGCAGAGGCTGCAACGGAAAAAAGGACAATGACCGCGACCAGGCGTGCAAGGTGTTTCTGCATATTGACTCCGAGATAAATTGGATACGTTCTGGCTAGGATAGCAGTTTACGAACGCAATGCAATCTCGAACCTAGTTGGTCGCGGACGCGGAAGCAGCCACCAACTCGTCACGGAGTTGGGCCGTGGTCCAGTCGCTGCCGGAGAAGATCTTGGTAACCTTCCCGTCCGGTGAGACCACGGCAGTCCGGAGACTGTGGATGAATTGCGTCTTATCATTTGGATCGACCTCGTAGCGGAGCCCGAAGAAATCGGCTATTTTGCGAACCTCGCTGTCCGGCGCCACCGCGAGCCGCCAGATGGTAAAGTCAGGCTTCGCATCTTTTCCGAGGTAACCGAGCCCGTAGGAGCGAAGCTTCTCGGGCGTATCGTTTTCGGGGTCGAACGAGATGCTGACGAGGCGGACCTTGTCTTTCAGGTCGGGTTCCTTGTTCAGCTCTAATGCCAGATCGCTGAACGATGTCGACATTCGAATGCAATAATCGGGCAGAGGACAGCGGGCATAGATGAAGGTCACGGCGAACGCCTTTCCGCGATAATCCTTGAACGAGAATTTCTTTTTGTCCTGGTCAGTGAGAACGAAATCCGGGACTTCATGACCTATCTGAGCAAAACGATCATCGACGGCGACTTCCTGCTGTCCCGGTTTTGCACCCGCAATGATCGCAATGTTTTCGAGCCAGTACGGGTCGTTTGCCGTAGGATCGACCACAAGGTCTGCTTTTATCTCGACGCCTGGCGTTAGTTCCGTCCAGACATGATCCGAATGGATCGGGAACTCCATCGTCATCCGATCCATAAAACCTTCGATGCGATCGTGATCGATCTTAGCTTTTTTGGCGGCCTTATCGACCGAGACAATCTTGCCGTTCAACGTGTATCGCTTAGCGTTTGGCGATGCCTGTGGCGGGGCCGAAGGCGACGTGCAGGCGGTCATCAGAAGAAGGAACCAAAAAACGAGTACAACCAGGATCCGCATAAACGATAATTGTCGCCGACCGCAGGTTGGGTTAGCAAGTTTGCCTCACGGCTGTCTCCGCAGGGGTTTCAGCTGCTCATCGTAGAGAAAGCAATAGACGCGATAGCTCGCCATCACTTTTTGGACGTAATCCTTAGATTGCGAATAAAGGATCTCGGGCACATATCGGTCGGCGAGACCCGAGCGGGTGCGGTTGAACCACCGTTTCATGTTGTCTTCACCACCGTTATAGCTGGCAACGACGGCTTCGGTCTGTGCGGGGAAGACGGAAAAAAGATCCGCGAGATAGCGCGATCCGAACCTGATCGCGGTCTGCGGGAAGTACAGGTCATCCTGCCGAAAATTGTCCCGGCCAAGCTCCCCGGCGATATGGGATGACGTCGTCGGGATGAACTGCATCAACCCGCGGGCGGCAGCATTCGATTTCGCATCGGGGCGAAATCTCGATTCCTGCCGCATTATCGCGAGCAGCAACCGCGGATCGACGCCGTCCGCCGCTGCGGTCGAAACCAGTTCATGTGCGAAGGGCTTCGGGTACAGCATTTCTAAAAGATCGGGCGAAAGTACCTCGAGCGGAATATCGGCCGGTGTCGCCCTCCACATCGGCTCAACGATGGCCATCACGAGGTCGGAGCGGCCGCCTTTGTTCAGAGCGTCCAGCACAGCGAACTGGCTATTGGCCGGGATCCGTGAGAACGCCTTTGCAGGTTTCTCAAGTTCGAGAGCCGCCTCATCAAACAGCGCCATCGACATAAGCCGATCGGCAAGGGGATCGCCGGTCGATATATTCTGCGGGACGCTGCGTTTAGGCACCGGTGGAAATTGCAAATTCTTGGGCTGCGGAGCGCTTCGTATGGCCAGGGCTGCTTTTTCGCTGGACCACGGATCGTCAGAGATCCGGAGGACCGTTCTTGCGTTCTTGAGCCGTTCGGCTTGATCAGCAACGTGCAATCCTGCTGTTGCACGAGCAAGGGCGAGCGCAAGGGCATCGCTCGAAGCCGTATTTCCGCGGAACGCCCGAAGATGCTCCGTTGCCCGCCATCCGTAATATTCACCGCGTCCGTCGGGGATGGATAAGTACGTGTCGATGGCTTCCGGAAATCTTCTGAGATTCTCTAGCGCCAGGCCCTTGAGGAATCGGATCTCCGCGAGGCTCGTCCCACCGGGAACCATCGACCCGCCGAGTTCCTTTAGTTCCGAAAGTGGTTCGAGAGCGTCGAGAGCGTTCTGCCACTCTTCTCGGGCGATGTGGATCCGAGCCTCGGCAAATAGAGCGACCGCTTCCGGTGGTCTGCCGCGGAAGACCTCGCGCACGTTTTCGCATTGCTTGATAGCATCGGTGTCCTCGCCTTGGTCCCGGAGGATGTCGACGATATTCAGGTAAGCCCGATCGAGCCGCTGATCATCGGGATATTTGTCAATGAACTGCTGATAGCGGCTGATGGCTTCTTTGGGCCGCACGACGCGGGCATAGGCCGAGGCTGCCTGAAGCAGGGCATCGCGGGCCGCCGATGTCTGCGGATATCGCTCGATGACGCGTTCGAACCACTTTAGCGCCTCGACATAATCTGTCTGCTGTGCGTAGCCGCGGCCGATCTGAAAGGCTGCGTCGGCTGCCGACGGGCCGGTCGGGTCGGCTGCAATAATGGCGTCAAAGTGAGATCTGGCATCTGCAAACTCGCGGTTGAACTGGTATGTCGTGGCGCGCCGAAGGTGTTCAGCCTCGGTCAGTTGTGACGGAGCCTTTCCGGGTTGGCCGCCGTCGATCGCATCAAGGTGCCTGACAGCTTCGAGTGCGACATCATCCGGTTGTTGAGGGTCGCTGGTTCGATCGGCGAGATCGACGAACATCAGCCTTGCTGTTTCGACCTCTCCGAGGTGCAGGTGCGAGCGTGCTGCGAGGAGCCGGTTCTCACGGTTTTCACCCGACGAGCCCTTCGATAGCACCCTGATCGCCTGACGATAGTTCCCGGATTCGAAGAAGTTTCCGGCAAGACGCAGTTCGGCCCCGGGAGCAATACTGCTCGTCGGAAAAAACTCGATCAGCTCGACCAGAAAGAGCCTTTCCAGCAGAAGGTTGCCGGTCGATCTCGCGATCTCAGCGAGGTTCTTCAGTGCGTAGGGACGAAGGACGGAATTCCGCGCGGCTACGGCCTGGAATGACGATACGGCGAAAACGAGATCGCCGGTATGCATGGCCATCTTAGCGGCCAAATAATCCTGGTCCTTTGCGATGAATTCGGCCGGGTTGGCCGCCTTTGATCGTTCCAGTTCGTTTAGCGCGGCTACCGGATCATCGGCCTCTACGGCGGTGCGAATGTTAGATGCCAGGTTCGGGACGGCCTGTGAGAAAGCGAACTGGAAGCTGAACACGATCAGAAACAGAACCCGAGGCATCGACTCGATTTTAGCAAACTTCGTGCGGTTGCGATAAAATTGCGTTTTTATCTATGCCCGCACGAGTTCTTAGCGGAAAGGCCATCGCGGATGAGATCAAGGCCGAAATATCGGCCGAGGTAGCCGACCTACGTGAGATCCACGGTCTCACCCCGGGCTTAGCCGTCATTCGAGTCGGCGATGATGCAGCATCGGCGGTTTATGTCGGCAGCAAGGTCAGAACCGCCGAAGAACTTGGCATAGCATCCGAGCATATCCATCTTGACGAGGATACGCCTGGCCGCAGGGTGATCGAGGTGGTCGAGGACCTCAACCGCCGCCACGACATTGACGGCATACTTGTTCAACTCCCGCTGCCAAAAGGTATCGATGAACGTGATATTCTCGAACGCATCGATCCCGAAAAGGATGTCGACGGGTTTAATCCGCTCAACGCAGGACGCCTGGCTCAGGGCTATCCGGCACTTGCACCTTGCACGCCGGCCGGTGTGATCGAGATCTTGAAGCGGTCCGATATCGCCATCGCGGGACGGCACGCCGTCGTGGTCGGCCGGAGCAATATAGTCGGTAAACCGATGGCGATGCTGCTTTTGCAGGAAAATGCAACGGTAACTATATGCCATTCCCGCACACAGGATCTGCCGAGCATCACCAGACAGGCTGACATACTCGTCGCGGCGATAGGGCGGGCCGGGTTTATCCGAGGTGAACACATTGGCGCAGGAGCGACGGTCATCGATGTCGGCATCAACAATGTTTCTGATATTAGTGCGGCAGAAAGTTTGTTTGCTCCCGAGGACATTGAAAAACGGCTTGCCGCGATCGAGAAGCGAGGATCTACGCTCGTCGGTGACGTTAATCCGCGGGAAGCGATGGAAAAGGCGGCCAACTTTACCCCTGTGCCGGGCGGTGTCGGTCTCCTGACGGTTGCGATGCTGATGAAGAATACGGTCTCGGCTGCGAAGATAAGGCGAGGGCTCTGACATCGAGACACCAAAGTCGCCTGCGAAGGCGGTCTTGTCCTTTACCGGCGGTCAAAAAACATATGAACTTTGAAGACTATCAATCCGAGGCCAGTCAGACGGCTCTCTATCCTAGACGGATGAGCAATCTCGAATATCCGACGCTGGGCCTTGCAGGTGAGGCGGGCGAGGTAGCGAATATCGTCAAAAAGATCCAGCGTGACAATGCTGGGGTCATCACTGACGAGATAAGGGGTAAGCTCAAGGACGAGCTTGGCGATGTGCTTTGGTACATTTCCGCCTGTGCTGACGAACTAGGCCTGACCCTTACGGAAATAGCCGAGTTCAATGTCAACAAACTCGCAAAACGCCACAATCGAGCAGCGTGAGATGTTGAAGGTCGGCCTGACAGGATCGATCGCGGTCGGGAAATCATTCGTTTGCGATGAATTTCGGCGGCTGGGCTGCCGTGTGCTGGACGCCGACCGGACGGCGCGTCAGGTAGTCGCGGCCGGAACCGACGGCCTTGCAGAAATAAAAAAACAGTTTGGCACGGAGGTGATCGCGGAAAACGGCGAGCTCGACCGCGCAAAGATGGCCTCGATCATCTTCGCTGATCCTGAGAAGCGATCCTTGCTGAATTCGATCATCCATCCGCGGGTCATCGCGGCCCAGAATGAATGGCTCCGCACGACCGCGGCCGCCGACCCCGACGGCATAGCCATCGTCGATGCGGCTCTGATGATCGAATCGGGCGGTTACCGGCGGTTCGATAAGTTGATTGTTGTGTGGTGTGAGGCTGCGATACAATTGAAAAGGCTGATGTTACGTGATAATTTACCCGAATCAAGCGCCAAAACGCGGATCGCGGCTCAAATGTCGCAGGACGAAAAGAAGGGATACGCCGACTATCTGATCGATACCTCGGGTGGTTTCGAATCGACCAGAGAGTTGGTTCTGAATGTTTACAAGGAATTGACCTCGATCAAACAGGCATAGAGATGTCGGCAAAACTCGGGACAACTTTGCGGGTGCGGGTGCATCGATCGCGGTTGGCCCTTTTTTTGTGTGCTGCGACGATCCTTGCGGGCTGTGCGGAACTTCGACAGCCCAAGGTCGAGCCATTCTTTTCCGTTACGGCACCGCCACTCCTGCAGGAGCTGCGATGGAGCAACGGAAAGGCCCCAAGATCGCTCGATCCGGCCAAGGCCGCATCGGCGCCCGAAACGGACATTGTCCGGGCGGTGTACGAGGGCCTTACAAATCTGGACAGCCGATCTCTGCGGGAGATGCCGGGGGTTGCCGAACGGTGGGAGGCCTCGGCGGATCTCAGGAGCTGGACGTTTCACCTGCGAAGAGATGCTAAGTGGACAGATGGCTCACGTGTAACGGCGCATGATTTCGTCGCCGCGTGGAAGCGCCTGGTCAAGCTGGGTGAGCGAACAGCGAACAACTATCTTTTCCAGAACATCGTTGGAATGGGGAAGAAGAAACCGGGCCCGGAGGTTGATCAACCGACCGATTTTCTCGTCAACCCGTCGCCGGACCAAGGCGTTACAACGGCGAGCCCGGGCAAGGTACTTGGCCGGCTGCAGGCCGAACCAAAAGCTCCGGCTGCTCCAACGGCGCCAGGCGCACCCGAAGTGGATCCTAAGACCGCGGCGCCGAATTTCGGTGTCCAGGCCGTCGACGATCAAACGCTCAGGATCGACCTCGAACTTCCGGACAAAGACCTGCCGAAACTAGTTGCGCATCCGTTATTCAGCCCTGTTCATGCAAATGGCAGCAGGTTGGACGGAGACAGTATCGATCCGTCGGTAGTTACCAATGGAGCTTTCCGCATCGCCACGATCAACGACGACGGGGTCACGATGGAAAGGTCCGAGACCTACTGGAATCGGAAAACGGTCGCTCTCGAGAGGATCCGGTTCGTCGCTGCACGGTCAGCGGAATCAGCTTTGAATTCCTACAGGAATGGTGAGGTCGATATTGTTACGAACGCGGCCTTCGAACCGCTGGCGATCAAGCTGCTCGCGCCGTATGACGATTTTCGGCGATCGAAGCATAGCGCACTGAACTTTTATGAGGTCAACGTCACAAAACCGCCGTTCAGCGACCGCCGGGTGCGTGAGGCGCTGGCATTGGCTATCGATCGCGCGAAGTTGACCGAAGGAGAGCTTGAAGGTTCGACACAGCCCGCGCTATCGCTTCTCCCTTTGGGCGAGCGGCAGAACGAAACGCTCGCACTTGACATCGTCAAGGCAAAGGGCCTGATCGAGAAGGCGGGTTATAAAGAAGGAGAAGGTTTTCCGAAGATCCGACTGGTCGTCAACCGAAACGACACTCAGCAGCGAGTGAGTCGCTCGGTAGCCCAGATGTGGAAGCAGAACCTGGGCGTCGAGACCGAGGTGATCGTAAAGGAGAGCTCCGAGATGGAATCCGTCAGGCAAGCGGGGGATTTCGACCTTATCAGGCGAGGGGTTGTTCTGCCGACCAACGACGACCTTGTCAGTATCGGATCCATCCTCGGATCTGCCAAAAAGCCGCCCAAAGCACCGATACCCGTGGCAAGCCCGGAGAATTCAGAAGCCGTTCCGACCGGCCCGAACGAACCGTCGCTCGGCGAGCTGGCGCCCGCGGCTTCACCTTCGCCTGATGCGTCCATATCGATCAGCGTGCTGACCGAGGAAGATGTTGTTTATGACATGAACGTGATCCCGCTGTATTTTCCGACGTCGTATTGCCTGGTCAAACCATTCATTCGCGGTTTTGAGGTAAACGGGCTTGACGCGCCTTCACTAAAAGAGGTTAGTATAGACAACGACTGGCTTCCGAAGAATGCCGGTACAAGATAACCGCCCTCACGTTATAACAATTCGATAGTCTGTTCGTTCTGCTGCCCTATGCTGAAAAGCGGATCTAACCGAGCAACAGTCCTACTTACGGTCTGGCTTCTGACGTTGATCGGGAGTGGTTGTGTCGCTACTGGCAGCAACGGTTTTTTTGGAAGGACACAGCCGCCGGCTCGCAATGTACTCCGCTATGTTTCAGGGCCTGAACCGGAAACTCTTGACCCCCAACTCTCTGACGGACAGCCGGAAGCTAGGATCCAGATGGCGCTTTTCGAGGGACTGGTCGAATACGGGCCAAAGGATCAGCAGCCCATTCCGGCGTTGGCGAAACGCTGGGACATAAGTCCGAACATGGACGAGTTCCTGTTCCACCTTCGCGATAACGCAAAGTGGAGCGACGGTACTCTGATAACCGCTCAGGATTTTGTTTACAGCCTCCGGCGTGGATTTGCACCCGAGACCATTTCGCGGACGGCGGGCCTTGGCTATTTTGTGAAATACTCAGAGGCATATAAGAGTGGGCTTGCCTTTGTGAAAAAGGACGGAAAGTTTCTTCTTGCCAACGATGCTGATGCCGTGGATCCCAGACGATCACAACGTGTCGGGCCGGAGACGGAATTTAACACCTTCATTCGGTCCCCTGAGCGGCTGACCGTTGAGGGCGACGAAGCAAAGAGGGCAAAGCAGCTGGCTGCCGACCCGAAACTCGCCGAAGCCGTCAACGGTGCCGAGTTTGTGCCGGTGACGGCAGAAGATATCGGGGTCGAGGCGATCGACGATCGGACACTGCGAATAACGCTGCGCCAGAGCGCCCCATTCTTCCTCGGATTGTTTGCTCATCAGTTCTTCCGACTTGTGCCGAAGCACGTGGTCGAAAAGTACGGAAAAAACTGGACGCGGCCGGAGAATATTGTTACGAACGGGCCTTTCAAGGTAAAGGAGTACCGGCCCTATGACGCCCTTATCCTTGAGAAAGACCCCAACTATTGGGATTCCGCCAATGTCGCTCTCGACGGTATAGAATTCTTCCCGGTCGAAGAACTCTCTACCATGATGAACCTCTATAAATCGGGAGATATCGACGCGATGCAGAATCATGCGATCCCGACCTCATGGATCGACGAAATAAAGCAGTACAAGGACGAGTACCTGAACTTTCCGGAAATGTCGACGGCCTATTATGCGTTCAATGTGACCAAGCCGCCGTTTAACGATATTCGGCTCCGACGGGCGTTCCAGGCCGGCCTTGACCGCGAGGCCTTGTCGAGCTTCAGAAAGGTTACGCAGCCACTCTATGATATGTCGCCAACGGGAGTATTTCCTGAATACGACAAAGCCCGGCAGAAAGTGAGCGAGGCGAAACGGAACGAAAAGAACGCATCGGAGGCGGAATGGTCAAGGTACGGAAAATTCGACCTCGAGCTGGCTCACAAACTCCTCGCCGAGGCCGGGTACCCTGTGACGAAAACGGCAGCCGGTTATGAATGCCCCAATTTTCCGACTGAAAAGGTCTCTATTCTCTTTAACACGGGGGCAAATAACCGATCGATCGCAGAGTTCGTCCAGTCGCAGTGGAAGCAGAATCTGGGCATCACGATCCCGCTCAAGACGATGGAGTTCAAGACATTCCTGGTCCAGTTCAAGTCGCTTGATTACGATGGGATCGCCCAGCTGCTGTGGTCGGGCGACTATATGGACCCATATTCGTTCCTGAACCTCGAATACGGAAAAACGAATGAAGGCGGGTCAGGGTTTTATGATCCGAAGTTCGACAAGATGATGGACGACGCAAACCTGGAACTAGATCCTCAGAAGCGCTATGAGACGCTGGCTCTGGCCGAGTTCTATCTGATGGAACAGGTTCCGGTGGTCCCGTTGACGGTCAACTCAACGAGTTGGATCAAAAAGCCTTACATTAAGGGCATGTACCCAAATCCGGGCACCTTGATACCGTGGAAGTTCGTTTACATCGAGCGTGACCGTGCAAAGTGGGATCGTGAGGTAGTTAACATCATGACAACACCCGACCCCAAGGTCGAGAAGCAGCTTTCCGAGCTGACCAGCGAGCAAAAAGCGACCAGATAAACAGATGTTGCGCTTCATTCTTCGCAGATTGCTGATAATTATCCCGATGGCGCTGCTCGTCGTCACGCTGACCTGGGGGCTGATCCGCCTGGCACCCGGAAATTTCTATTCCGGCGAAAAGAAGCTCCCAGCTGCCGTCGAGGCCGCCATCCGCAAGAAGTACGGCCTTGATGAACCTTGGTACAAGCAGTACGGGATGATGATGGCGAACGTGGTGCGGGGCGATTTTGGCGATTCCCTGAAGTATCCCGGCCAATCGGTCAATGAGATCATTAGGCGGCACCTTCCTTATTCGGCTACGATCGGCATCCTAGCCTATTTCTTGGCGCTATTTGTCGGAATGCTTGCCGGAACTTACGCGGCGCTCAAGCAGAACTCGGTATTCGATTTTGGGCCGATGGCGCTCGCAATGCTCGGCCTTTCGATACCGAATTTTGTTATCGCGCCTGTCCTCGTGATCCTTTTCGCGTTCTGGCTATACGTCTTTCCCCCGGCTAGGTGGGGAGGAGCGTCGAGCCTGGTGCTTCCGGTAGTGACCCTCGCCGCGGTTTACGCCGCCTATATCGCACGCCTGACAAGGGCCGGGATGCTCGAGGTCCTGCGTTCGGACTTTGTGCGGACTGCCCGTGCAAAAGGGCTCGATGACAGGACGGTGCTCTTTCGCCACGCTTTTCGCGGCGGCATATTGCCGGTCGTCTCATTTACGGGGCCTGCGCTCGCGGCATTGCTCGCGGGAACGGTCGTTGTCGAGAAGGTTTTTGCCCTGCCGGGCCTCGGCGATATTTTTATCAAGGCTGTGCTAAACCGCGACGAACCGCTGGTGCTCGGCATCGTCGCGTTCCTCTCAATACTGATCATGGTCTTTAACCTGATCGTTGATGTTAGTTACGGATTTCTGGATCCGCGCATCCGCTACGAGTAGTTATGGCAGATAGTTACGAGAAAGTGGCCGGACAGTCGCTTTGGGGCGATGCCTGGAAACGGCTGAAGCGGAACAAGCTCGCCGTCGCCAGCATGTGCTTTCTCGGGATATTGATAGTCGCGGTGCTTGTTGGCCCGTCGATCATATATTGGACGACCGGATTTACTTACGACCTGACACCGGCCGAAAAGGAGATGGTGCGTTCCTTCCCGCCGTCGCTCCAGCACCCGATGGGAACCGACGACCAGGGCCGCGACATGCTTGCCCGCGTACTGCAGGGCGGCCGGATCTCCTTGATGGTCGGTATCATTTCGACTTTTGTCTCGCTCATCGTTGGGGTTTCGTATGGTGCCATCGCGGGATATTTGGGCGGCAAGATCGATAACGTCATGATGAGGATCGTTGATGTGATCTATGCGATCCCCTATATCCTGATCGTCATCGTCCTTCTTTCGGTGTTTGGCGGCCCCAACACGCCGCACTGGATCCAATGGCTCTCAACGACTGTCGGCGGAGCCGGAAACCAAGGCTTAAGCCAATTGTTTCTGCTCTTCTTTGCATTAGGCCTGGTTTCGTGGCTGACAATGGCCCGCGTTGTTCGCGGACAGATCTTAAGCCTGAAGAATCAAGAGTTCGTGATGGCCGCGCGGGCGACCGGCGTTGGAACATTCGGCATTGTTTTTCGCCACCTGATACCGAATGCACTGGGCCCCGTGGTCGTGTACGCAACGCTGACGGTGCCGAGCGTAATGCTGACCGAAGCCTTTCTTTCATTCCTTGGCCTCGGAGTTCAGGCTCCGTACGCTTCGTGGGGGAGCCTGGCCGATATTGGCATCAAGAATCTGGCCATCTTTCCGTGGCAGTTGGTGTTTCCCGGCGTAACAATGGCCCTTACGCTCTTTTCGCTTAATTTTTTGGGTGACGGCATCAGGGACGCCCTCGACCCGCAAACACGTAAGTTTTGACGCTGGTGATGAAGGTAGTCGCAGGTTTCTTATTGGTATTTGTCTATTTCACGGTGGGTTCATTCGGTCAATCAAAGAGGCCATATAAGGTGATAAAAGAGGGCGTTGGTTTTGACAGCTTCGTCGTCGGCAAGTCAACTTCCGCGGATGTGATCAAAAGGTACGGCAAAGCATATCGGTGGGAGGTCAACAAGAAATACTCCTATCAAATGACCTATCCCGAGCATGGGTTGTCGTTTTACTTCTGCCAGAATGATAAACGTGAGCAGATCTTCCTCATCGAGATGAAGGCACCGTTTCGCGGCAGGACGATCCGCGGCGTGACCCTAGCCAAGTCGACCAAGGAAGAGACCGAAAAACTATACGGAAAACCTGTCGAAGGATTTCAATATCCGGGCATTCATTTCTATTACAACCGGTATGGCAAGCGGAATCTGATTACCGAGATCGATGTGGTCGAAAGATCCGGCATAAGGCAGTGTGACGCGAAAAAATGAGCGGAACCGCAGAGACAATTATCAGCGTTGAGAAGCTGAAGACATACTTCGACACCGAGGACGGACGGGTCATGGCTGTCGATGATGTCACGTTTGAGCTTAAGAAGGGTGAGACGTTGGGCATCGTCGGCGAATCGGGTTCGGGCAAATCGGTCACGAACCTTTCTATCCTGCGTCTGATCCCGGAACCTCCGGGCAAGATAGCTGCGGGAAAGATCATCTTTGACGGCGATGATCTGCTGCAGCTCTCCGTTGAAGAGCTGCGAAAGGTACGCGGGAAGCGCATAGCGATGGTATTTCAGGACCCGATGACATCGCTGAATCCTTTTCTTAAGATCTCGACCCAACTGACCGAGGTTACACGACTTCACCTTGGCCATACCCACGGCGAGGCTCGCGAGCATGCGATCAAAATGCTTAAATTGGTCGGCATTCCTGACGCCGAAGTTCGTATCGATGGTTATCCGCACGAGCTATCCGGCGGGATGCGTCAGCGCGTGATGATCGCGATGGCACTCAGTTGCGACCCGGAACTGCTGATCGCCGATGAGCCGACGACGGCTCTCGATGTGACGATCCAGGCGCAGATACTCGAACTGATAAAAGACCTGAAGGCACGGATGGGAACCAGCGTCATCCTTATCACACACGACCTCGGCGTCGTTGCGGGAATGACGGACCATGTGATCGTTATGTACGCGGGAAAGATATTTGAAAGGGCCCGGACCGCAGATTTGTTTTCCCGCCCCGGCAACCCGTACACCCGCGGATTGCTCCGAAGTGTTCCCGACCCGGAGCACGAACGCGGCGAGCCGCTTTACCAGATACCCGGACTGCCGCCTGATCTGGCTGATCCGCCGCCGGGCTGTCCCTTCGCTCCACGATGTGATCGGACCGAGGATATCTGTCGCACGGAGTTCCCGCCGTTCGTGGAGCTGCACTCGGGGCATCACTCGCTTTGCCACTTTGCACGAGAGGTGTGGGAAGAAAGTTTGCAGACAGCAGGCGTCGATCGGCGCGAATTAGAAGACATACGATCCGTAGATGGGTAAGAATGTATGCCGAATAGTGACAACCTGATCACAATTGACGACCTGCAAGTGCATTATCGCTCGGGCGGCGGGCTGTTTGGCGGATCCAAGACGGTGAAGGCAGTCGATGGGGTTTCGCTCGAGATCAAAAAGGGCGAAACCCTCGGCCTCGTAGGCGAATCGGGCTGCGGCAAATCGACCTTGGGTAGGGCAATATTGCGGCTGACAGAGCCGACGTCAGGCTCTGTGACCTTTGACGGCAAGGACTTGAGCGCGCTTTCAAACGACGCGATGCGTGAGCAGCGAAGACATCTCCAAATGATCTTCCAGGATCCATATGCGTCGTTAAATCCGCGAATGACCGTCGGACAGATCATTGGCGAGCCGATCCGCACTTTCGGGCTCGCCAACGGTTCGCCCGATAGACGCGTCAGCGAGCTGATGGAAACCGTCGGCCTCAGCCCACGGTTCATTAAACGCTATCCGCATGAATTCTCCGGCGGTCAGCGGCAAAGGATCGGTATCGCCCGTGCCCTGGCGGTTGACCCGGATTTTATCGTAGCCGACGAACCGATATCGGCGCTGGACGTTTCCATTCAGGCACAGATCATGAATCTGATGCAGAAGCTCCAATCCGAAAAAGGCCTTACTTATCTTTTCATTTCCCATGACCTTCGTGCCGTCCGGCATTTGTCGGACCGTGTCGCGGTTATGTATCTGGGCCGAATAGTTGAGCTGGCTGACGGACGCGATATCTATGCAGATCCGCTGATGCCTTACACCAAGGCGTTGATATCAGCAGTACCGGTCCCGGATCCGGCGATCGAGGCCAAGCGCGAACGGATCATTCTAAAAGGTGATGTTCCATCGCCCATCGATCCACCCGCCGGGTGTCATTTCCACACGCGCTGCCGCTACGCGATCCCCGAATGCAAAACCGTCGTCCCGAGACTTGTTGAGATCAAGCCCCGTCATTTCGCGGCGTGCATCAGGATCAACGCAGAATGTGCCGATATAGACGCTAACGAGGTCAACTCTCGCGGCGCGATCCAATAGAAAAGCAGCGAACCGGAAGCCGATGGATACGGTATTAGCTCTCATCGAAGTCTCCCACAAATTGTGAAATAGTTCAGTTGAATTACAATGCGAAGTATCGGTGATCGCCCTTAAGACACCAGCCCGGGGCTCGGCTTCGGTCCCGTTGCCAGGCGGGCGGAACGAACGGGGGCGTGAATTTCGTGAAATTTTGGTTCCATTAGCTGTTTTTGCTCGTACAAACTTGATTCCATTGTTGAGGGGCGGGCGGTGATGAACCGACATTTCGTCAAGAAGAATATTCTCGCGACAAAGCTTAAAGTGCGGCAGGAAAATGGGGAAAAATCGGCTTTGGATCGACTCGCTGATGAGAACGGCTTGGCGATCGCTTTAGTAGATGAGATTTCGCGGGAGGTCTATTCGGCGAACAACAACTCGATCTGCCGCGGGCTGAACCCGCTGGGCGAGTTCGCAACACACTGCAAAGCGTTCTGCGGGACAGCTTTTGCCGAGGCCCGGGAGGTCGGGGGCATGACGTCGTTCACGTGTCACGCCGGCCTCGAATGCCGCGTCGTTCCCGTGTCGGCCGAGGGCCGGCCGCTGGTCGCGATCGTAGGCCGAACGTTCCTTAGTGCTGAGAACTATCGCCGCGCGACAACACGGGCCATCTCGGGTGACTGGAAGGATCATTCGCCTGCAGAGTTCTTCGAGAACGTCCTGCTTTCCGGTTCGCCGAAGGTTATCGATGAGACTGCGGAGGCCGTTCAGAAACTTTTTCTGCGATCGGAGAGAAAAGCACCGGCAACAGGCGACAACGTCAGGGTGCTCAGGGATGTCTCAATACCCAATGATCAGCGCAGGCCGCCGGAGAAGGGCTCGGTCGAGGAAGCACCGAAGCCGGAGCCAAAGCCGTCACGCGTGCTTTCAAATGTCGCGGAGAGATTCAATCGCGAGGTTGGGCTGCCAACGAGCCCGATGAAGCCAGCCGTATCGCCGCCGGCCGAAGTGCCTGTTGCGGAGGTGCCGGACACGCCCTCGGAGGCCGATCTCTCAGATGTTGGCCAGCAGCGGCCGACGCCGGACGCCGAGAAGCGGACGGCCGAGGCTCGGGCATGGAGGTCTTTCTTCGGATCGCTGCTGAAGATGGATCACGCAAAGGCAGTCGATTCGATCCTGGAATTCTTGTCGCTTCAATATGGCCTGTCCGCCCTTATATGGCTCGAACGTCGCGATACAAAACTCATCAATACAGCGGCCTTCGGCGAGATGAAGGACCGAAGATTGCGGCTCGGGATCGCGGCAGACGACGCCAGATTGCTCGAAGCCGCGCGGAATGAAGTTCCGCTTGAATTAGCCGAGCGGCCAAAGCCGAATGCCACCATGCCCGGCCGTGTGATGAACCTCTTCCCGATCGGCGTGGGGGGAGAAATATCTGCCGGCATCGCCGTTTTGGAGAGCATCGGGGACGGGAGGACAAAACGCCAGATCGTTCGCATATGCCAATCGATCGCACCTCAGCTCGAGATACTCCGCCTCAGAACAGCAGTTGATCGGGGCGAGTCGCTGACCACGGCCGTTCGCAAATTCAGCGAGAGCTTGAAACAGATCGATGCTGAGGACTTCTGGGTGAAACTGACACAGAACGCGGCTGAGATGCTCAAGGCCGAGCGAGCCTCGCTGATGGTCTTTGACGAAAAGTCCAGAAATCTCGAGATAAAGGCGTTGATCGGCGGCACAGGGGCGCCGGGCAAGGATGAGATCGTTGGCCAGCGTGTCGCTAACCTCGTATTCGAAAAGAACAAGCCGATAATCGTTCCCGACGTAGCGAAAACCGGCCTGCCGCCGGCCGACGTCGGGCGCAACTACAGGACAGCTTCATTCCTGAGCTGTCCGCTTTCGGTTGCCGGTCGGACGATCGGGGTAATGAGCTTTGCCGACAGGGCCTCCGGCCAACCGTTCGACCGCGGATCGTTGAGCTTGTTCCAAGCTATCGCCCCGCAGATCGGGATCGCGATCGACAGGGCGCTGCTAAAGGAGAAGGCCGGTGAGTTCGAGCGGCTTTCGGTCACTGACGCGCTTACAGGCTTACTGAACCGGCGTTATATCGAGGCCCGACTTGAAGAAGAGGTCAAACGCTCGAATCGGCACGGATTTCCTATGAGTCTCTTGATGATCGATGTCGATCATTTCAAAGCCTACAATGATGAGTTTGGCCACCCGGCGGGCGATGAGGCGCTGAGGATAGTCGGCAACGTGATACGCGAAACGCTGCGCGGAGCGGATGTTGCGGCCAGGGTCGGGGGCGAAGAGTTCGCCATCCTCCTGCCGCAGACCCAAGCGGACGAAGCGGCCGTGATCGCGGAACGTCTTCGCCGTAATGTCGCTGAGACCAGGTTCCCCCATCGCCCTGTAACTGCAAGCATCGGCATTGCGAGTTGTTCCGCCGAACTTTGTTCGGTGACGGCGATCGGGAATGCCGCCGATAAGGCAGTTTACGAGGCAAAGCGAACTGGCCGCAATCGTGTGATCTCGTTTGACGACATGCATGCAGACCGTCAATGAAGAACATTCTAAGACGAAGAATATTGGCAACGGTTGACGCGGCGGACTTCGTGGGCCGAGCCCCACATCGTGATCGCTTGGCGCAGCTTTCCCGCTCCTCGGGCGGACTGCTGATGCTCGCGGCGCCCGCGACTGGTGCATCTGAGATCCTGCGGAGAACATTCGACGATCTTTTCACGGGACAGGAAGCGGTCGTTCCGGTATATTTCCAATTTCGGACAAGCGACAGCTCGGCTGAGGATGCAGCCCGGCGCTTCCTCTACGAATTCCTGACGCAGGCAGTGGCGTTTCGGCGCCGTGATCCCCGACCGATGGGCGCGGCTCCGAGCTTCGACGAGCTTGCTCGCTTGGCGATCCCGTCAGATGGATACTGGGTCGATGCACTTATCGACGACCTGGGCGCGTCACCCGCTCGCAAATCCACGCTGCTCAGCGGTCCACTGAGAACCGTTCCACATGGTATAAGGCCGTTCCTGCTATTTGACGATGTCCACACGGCGCTGGCGCTCGAGGGAGGCGAGGGGCTGGTCGCAGAGATATGTGAGACCTACGGCCGCTCGACGACGCCGTTTGTTCTCGCTGGGCTAAGGCGGGAATTGTACGCGAAAGCACCGCTAGAAACGCTGGCGGTCGAGCCTTTTTCATTTGCGGAGGCAGGAAAGTTTGTTGAGAATGCGGCCCGAATGGCGGGGGTCGAGATCAACGACCAAACGCGCGATCTGATCGCTGTGCAGCTCGGCGGTTGTCCGGGGAATATCTCAGGACTGCTCCTGTCCGCGAGTGATGACGCGTTGGCGCTAACCTCATTTGAGAACGTACAAAAGATCTACACCGACGAAATATTCGGCGGACGGATCTCGCTCCGGTATGATGCGATGCTCGATGAGGTGGCCGCCGACCACGCGTCTCGCGAGCGGCTGCTATGGCTATTGACCGAGACAGCCGGTGCATCGGGCGGCCGAGCTCCCGTTTCGTACTGGAAGCGGCATTCCAAGGGGATCGGGGCAGATCTCGAAGCGATCCTGCGGAAGCTGCATGTCAATGAGATCGTCAACTTTACAGACGGGAATGTCGATATTGACGTCAACGACATCGTGTTGGCGGACTATCTTAATGCACGACGACGGCTCGAGATCGAACGTGAGCCACGATCGATAGTCGTCGGCGATGCGGTGGCGCGCAACATCAAACGGGCGCCGAGTATTCTTGCTCGTTTCTATCGCCGGAATTCAGCCATCGACCTCCATGGTCTTATGTCCGCGTTTGACGGGCGAAGGGTCTCGCCCGCATTTCTGGACTACGGCCGATTCAAGGATGAGTTCCGCGGAGCCGACGACGAAAAGATCCTCAGATCGCTCAAGGAGGACAATGCCGCGGTCGAACTCCCGAAAGTCGTTTACACCGCGGAAACGGCCTCCTTCTATCCAAAGCTGTCCGAGATCTCCGATCCATCTCGCTCCGTTGCTGCAGTTGGCTTTGCGGGGAAGGAACAAATGACGTGGATCGCCGCACAGATCGACTCAAAACTCGAAGCGACCCGCGACCTGACCGCATTCTGGTGCGATCGTCTTGAAATGGCGGCAGTCGGGTCGGACATCGAGAACTTCCGTCTGTGGCTGATCTCTCCGGCAGGATTCTCCGAAGATGCGGTGGCACTGCTTCGCGAACGGGATGCTTTCGGTTCAAGCCTCAAGCAGGTCGAACTGCTTGCCGAGGTGATCGGCGCGGTACATTCTAAAACTCCGGGCCAGGAGGAAGACGAATACGAGATCGTAGTACCGATGGGCGAGAATACGGAGATGATCGCCGCTCATACTGTCGAGGAGATCGCAAAACGCCACAACTTTCCCGCCAAGTCGATCAATCAGATAAAGACCGCACTTGTGGAGGCCTGCATTAACGCGACGGAGCATTCGATGAGCCCCGATCGCCGTATCCACCAGAGATTCGCGGTCACGCCGGACCGGATCACCATTACCGTTACCAACCGAGGCGTTCGGTTGGGAGATCGCCCATCTGCCGAACCCGCCGAGAACGAACGCAGGGGGTGGGGATTGAAGTTAATTAAAGGGCTGATGGACGAAGTGCGGATCGAAGACACCGACGATGGCACGCGGTTAACGATGGTCAAATACCTCGAGAAAGCAAGGTCGGCGGCTGGTGACACCCAATAAAAAGCTTTCATTCCAAGGTAATTTTCGGTATAAAGGATCGCGATGGGTGATATAAGCCATAATAACGGATCGATGCATCGTTAGGATGAGGGTTTTCATCAAAACACCGGCCAAAGGATGGGCCTGGAACGGGAAACGGCAAAAAGAGATGGAATTTGGCGCGTCTTAAGTGGTATTATCAAAAGAGTGTCGAATGGCCGCGATACTGACAACCTTCCTTCAGAAAGATCCAACGCTAGAGTTCCAATGACAAGCCCCGCCAAAATGATGTTTCGACCAATACTTGTCACCGCATTTCTACTCGCTTTGACAGCGGTAAGCTTTGCTCAGCCTGGCAAGCCGCCGATGCTGCAGGACATCCAGGTCAAGAGGGAAGAGAGCACTGAGATAAGGCAGACGACCTATTCGCCAGTACCGTCGGAGACTCCGCTCGTTGCAAAAACCTCCAGTTCGGCGCCGGTTCAGGGCAGCATTCGGACATTGTTCCCCGCGCTTGCCCAGGCCGCGATACCGGGCTATTCCGGAATTCTTATCGAATCTCTCGACGGTAATGTCGTGGTTGAAAGCAACCCGAATTTCACATTCAACCCGGCCTCGAATGTTAAGATAGCGACGGCCTATGCTGTGTTGAAGACCTTCGGCCCGGAGTTCCGTTTTGCGACGAATGTTTATACCGATGGTGCGATCGACCGAAGCACGGGTACGCTCGATGGCAACCTGTATGTCTCCGGCAAGGACCCGATATTTGGGAATCAGCATGGCGTCGCGATCGCTCACGAACTAAATCGACGGGGTATCAGAAACATCACCGGCGATCTGATCGTGACTGACAACTTCGTGATGAACTACTCAGGTTCGCCGCTTGTGTCAGCACAAGCGCTGATGGCGGTCATGAGCAGCTCAAAGAGAAGCGCGGCCGCAACCCGATCGTGGCTTGAACATCTTTCTTACTCGGGGCGATTCGGGCAGGTCACCGGTGTTCCCGATGTTTCGTTCGGCGGGGCTGCCTATGTTCAGTCAGTGCCCAGTACGCTGACGCATTTGTTTACGCACGAATCGGCTCAAATGCGTGAGATCCTCAAGGCGGTCTTGTGCTATTCGAACAATTTCCTGTCCGAGAAACTTGGTGATCTTGTCGGCGGCCCTTTTGCTGTTGCGCGGCTCGTCCATTTGAACGCGAGCGTTCCGCCGCAGGAGTTCTCGATAGCTACGTCCAGCGGCCTGGGCTATAACCGTGTTACGCCGAACGCGATGATGAAGCTGCTAAGAGCACTTAGAGAAGATCTTGCGAGGTATAAACTGACCTTCGCAGACATAATGCCCGTCGCCGGCGTCGATAAGGGAACGCTCGAAACAAGATTTGACTCCAGCTTTGCCCGCGGCAGCGTCGTCGGGAAAACGGGGACGCTGGGGAACACCGACGGCGGCGTGAGCGCGCTCGCGGGCGAAGTAAATACCAGAAACGGCCGTCTGCTCTTTGTGATCTTCAATATGAGAGGAAGCGTGGCCCGCTTTCGAAGTTTCCAGAATGGTTACGTGGGGCTCGTTCAGGCCCAGTTCGGCGGCGCGGTTCCGATGAACTATGACGCGGTTTCGCTCGAGACGCGGCTAGCTCGTTCGAGAATAACAAATCCGTACGGAAACGGCCTCGGCAACTAATAACGCAGTACCCGACCGATACCGAAGGGGAGCAGGGAAACTTGCTTCCTTTTTTTCTTTGCCTGCGTCGTGAGATAATCCGCGATTGACGAATGAGCAATAACGAAAAGCCCCAGCCCGAAGCCGAAGAACCCGAAGCGCTCACGGCTCCGTCGCCGGAGGATATGATCGAACCTGAGAAGCCGTCAGCCAGCGTTGCTCGTTCGGCCGGTATTGTGTCGATCGCGGTAATGGCATCGCGGTTGTTGGGACTGGTTCGCGAGACCCTCTTTGCCAAATATTTCGGTGCCGGCTTTCTGTACGACGCGTTCATTGTCGGCTTTCGCATTCCCAATCTGCTTCGCGATCTTTTCGCCGAGGGTGCTCTCTCGGCCGCATTCGTCAAGGTCTTTACAGACTACCAGCTTAAGAACAGCGAAAAAGAGGCCTGGTGGTTGGCAAGCCTGATATTTAACGGCCTTGCGGTTGTGCTGAGCGTCATCTGCATAGCCGGTATTTTTCTTTCCCCGCTGTTCGTAAAGCTCATTACCTACAACTACCTGGGCGACCAGAATCACTATTATCCGCCTGAGAAAGCTGCGTTGGCGACCGTGCTGATGCAGATCATGTTCCCGTTCATCCTGCTCGTGGCCTTGGCGGCTTTGGCGATGGGTGTCCTGAATACAAAGGGTCGATTCGGCATTCCCGCATCAGCATCGACGGCCTTCAACGTGGTCTCGATCGTCGTCGGACTGGGTGTCGCCTACTGGCTGGCCGGCGGCCCGTGGGAGCAGGCTGTCGATAAGATCGCGGTCCCGAGCGACGCATCGCAATGGGCAGTCATCGGTATGTCGATCGGGACACTCCTCGGCGGAGCGGCACAATTACTGATACAGGTCCCGTCCCTTTTTAAGGTCGGTTTTAGGTTCTCGTTCGGTCTAAGCTTTTCGGATCCCGGCGTTCGACGCGTGATGCGGCTAATGGGCCCCGCAATAGTAGGAACAGGCGCGATACAGATCAAGGTTCTTGTCGATACGGTAGTAGCTTCAGGCATAGACGGCGGAGCGTCGTGGCTCAACTACGCCTTTCGTCTGATGCAGTTTCCCATCGGCGTCTTTGGTGTCGCGATAGGGACGGCGGCGATCCCGACGCTGTCGCGGCTGGCGTCCGAGGAAGACTGGTGCAAGTTCCGCGATACTCTTTCCGATGCAGCAAAACTTGTGCTGCTTCTTGCGGTTCCTTCCGCGTTCGGACTGATCGTGCTGGGCGAGCCGATAATCGCGCTCATCTACGAACGTGGCGCATTCGATGCCTTCGACACGAATATGACGGCGTGGGCCCTAACGGCTTATTCGGTCGGTCTCGCGGCATATGCCTCGATCAAGGTCTTTTCACCCGCGTTCTATGCTCTCGATGACGCAAAGACGCCAATGTACATAAGCGTCGCATCGATCCTTGTGCACGTTCCGACGAGCTTCGGAATGATGCAGCTTCTGTCGAAGGTCGGGGTCTCACCTGAGCGCCCTAGCGGTTATGGCCACGCAGGCGTTGCACTTGCCACATCGATCGTCGCTTTGGTCACGCTCATCGCTCTCGCCTTCTTCATGCGCCGCAAGATAAAACGGATCAACGGCACATCGATCCTCGTGGCGCTGGGAAAGATAATTGCGGCCTCTGTTGTTATGTCGGCGGCCGGATATGGGACCTATTACTTGCTTGCGCGACAGTTCGCCGATAAGACGCTTCTGATACGTCTCATCGAGGCTTTTGTCCCGATCGCGGTCTCGGGCGTGGTTTTTCTCGCGGCAGCAAAATTACTTCGAATAGGCGAGGTTCAAAAGATCGTTGCAGGCGTTTCCCGGAAGCTCGGTGCCGGAGCACGCTAGATAAGTATGATCTCAGGCTTTAAGGACATATATCCGTCGATCGCCCCCTCCGCTTTTGTTGCGCACGACGCGAATGTGATCGGAGATGTCGAGATCGCTGAGGACGCAAGCGTCTGGTTTGGGTCCATTCTTCGCGGGGATGTCAACTACATCCGGATCGGTGCGAGGACGAATATTCAGGACCAAACGATCATTCACGTCAGCTCAAAAGGCTTGCCGACGATCGTCGAGGAAAACGTCACGGTCGGACATCGCGTTACTCTGCATGCTTGCCATGTAGAAAGCGGCTGCCTGATCGGCATCGGCGCGATCATAATGGACGGTGCGAGGATCGGGCGGGATTCGATCGTCGGAGCCGGAGCTCTCGTCACGCCAGGCACGCGGATCCCGCCGCGATCGCTTGTCATCGGCTCGCCCGGACGAGTAAAACGCGAGGTTACCGAGGAAGAGATCGCGAGTCTTGAAAGGTCGTGGCGCCGGTATGTCGAGCTTAAGAACATCTATGGATCAAACCGCGGAGACCTGGAAACGCAGCGAAGAGGAGAATAGTAGTCTTTTGGGGCCAGTTTTTTTGGGTCTCTGCGTAATGGCTTCTCTGCGATAGAATATCCCTTTATGGCCTCAAATAACCCAGCCCGTGGAATGCGTGATTTTCTCCCATCGGACGTGCGCAAACGCAACTACGTCATCGACGTCATCAAGGAAGTCTATGAATCATACGGTTTCGAACCGTTGGAAACGCCGGCGGTCGAGAATCTGGAAACACTGACCGGCAAGTACGGCGAAGAAGGTAATCAGCTTATCTTCAAGATCCTGAAACGCGGAGAGAAATTGAGACAAGAGACGGGCGACGCGAGACAGGGCCTGAAGGAATCGGACATCTCGGATCTGGCGTTGCGTTACGACCTTACGGTTCCATTGGCACGCGTCGTCGCAAATAATAGGAACGATCTACCCAAATTCTTCAAGCGCTATCAGATCCAACCCGTATGGCGTGCCGACCGGCCTGCCCGGGGGCGGTTTCGCGAGTTTTATCAATGTGACGTGGATGCGATAGGGTCCGAGTCGATGACTGTCGAGGTTGAGCAGATCGCCGCCGTCACGAAGATCCTGGGAAAGCTTGGCCGCGACGATGAGCTCGCGAACTTTGATGACTTCGTTGTACTCACAAACCATCGCGACATCTTGTATGGAATGCTGGAGGCGTTTGACGTTCCGGAGCGCAGCTACACAAACGTCTTAGTTGCGATCGATAAGTTCGACAAGATCGGAGTCGACGGAGTGATCGACGAACTAGTAGGGTCTGAAACTCTCAGCAAAGAGCATGCAACAAGCCTTGTGACGGAGTTATTTTCCGGGGCAGGTGACTCGGTTCCAAGTGCGGACCGCTCGAGTGCCGGAAAACGCCTCCAGGATGCGAATGCGGAAGAGTTGGATCGACTGGAGAAGCTGATCGGAACGTCTGAAGCCGGGCGTAGAGGGCTGAGATCCGTCCGTGAATTTCTCCGCTTATCGAGCGATCTCCAAAGCTGCGAACATATTCGTTTCCAGGCGAGCCTGGCCCGCGGACTTTCTTATTACACAGGTTCGATCTTCGAGATCCGGTTGGATCGTCTGGATTTCAAAGGCAGCATCGGCGGTGGCGGACGGTATGATGGATTGATCGGTATGTTCGGAAAGGAGCAGATCCCGGCGTGCGGCTTTTCGTTGGGGTTGGAGCGCATTCTTGTCGTGATGGATGAACGGCGGATGTTTCCGCCGGATATTGCCGAATCGACGCCGGCCGATGTTCTGGTGACCATCTGGAGCTATGAGACAGTTGCTGCGTCGCTCAAACTCGCCGACGAAGTACGTTCGTACGGACTGCGCGTCGCGCTCTACCCTGAGGCCGACAAGCTCGGCAAGCAGCTAAAATATGCCGATTCGATCAAGGTGCCGTTTGTCTGTGTTCTTGGCGAGAGTGAGATCGCCGAGGGCAAGGTAACGCTCAAGGATATGCGGTCGGGCAGCCAGTCTGGCTTGTCGATCGACGATGCGGTCAACGAGGTTCGGAAAGGTCTATCCGAGCGGCAGCTGGGAGCCGTGTGAAATTGGTCTAAGCCGCGGCGGATCGGTTATCGCTCATCGTCGGCGACTGTGTCAGGACCTGATCGAGTGCCACAACCGTTCGCTCGATATCGGCTCGGCTCACATCAAGGTGCGTAACCATCCTGATCCGAGACTTGAATCCGCTTGCCAGCACTCCTTTTTCCTTTAATGCATCACATATTTCACCGGCTGTTCTTCCGGTACCGGCGATGTCAAAGATGACGATATTCGTTTCGACAGTCTCGATGTCGATGGCGATGCCGGGGATACCGGCAATACCTTCGGCCAAAACGCGGGCATTGGCGTGGTCCTCGTGGAGCCGCTTTGGCGATTCTTCCAGGGCGATGAGGCCAGCAGCGGCAAGGATCCCGGCCTGACGCATTCCGCCGCCGAGACGTTTTCGCCATATGCGGGCCTCTTTGATAAGATCCCGCGAGCCGACAAGGACCGAGCCCACCGGAGCTCCGAGGCCTTTTGAAAGGCAAAATTGGACCGAGTCGGACTGTTTCGTCATATCGGCGACCGTCGTCGAATGGGCAACTGCCGCGTTGAATATCCTCGCCCCATCAATATGCACGGGAATATGCCGGGCATGGGCATTTTCAGTCAGTTCCGCGCAGCGCTCGGCGGACATCACACGTCCGCCGGCAAGGTTTAGGGTATTTTCAAGACAGAGAAGACCCGTCTGGGTGTGGTCATAGATGCCGTCGGTGCTGATCGCGGGTTCAATATCGTCCCAGGTGAGGATGCCCGAACCGTCGCCGCTTCGAACCGGCCTTATTGTCACTCCGGCAGTGATCGCCGACGCCCCGACCTCATAATTGAAAATGTGACAGCGTTCCTCAATGATCACTTCGTCGCCGGGCCTGGTTTGCACCTTTACTGCGATCTGATTGCCCATAGTGCCCGAGGCAACGAAGAGAGCGGCCTCCTTGCCGAAGATCTCGGCTGAGCGTTCCTGAAGAAGGTTCACCGTTGGATCCTCGCCGTAAACGTCGTCTCCGACCTCGGCGGCTGCCATCGCGCGGCGCATTGCTTCCGTTGGTTTTGTTACTGTGTCGCTTCGAAGGTCGATCATTATAGTTTCCGCTGAATGGCAATGAACATTTGTAGCACAAATAAAGCAGATCAAGCATCTGGACGGAACCACATGGACATTGTTCCGCCCGTGTGTTTGCGAGTATAATCCATCCATCAGTCCGAAATTTGAATTCTGCAAAGACAGGAAGCGAGTATGTTTATACGTAATTCTCTGGTTCTCCTTTTGTGTATTGGCGCGGCTGCAAGCGAAACGACAGGTCAGGCTCCGAAAACCCATCGATTTAAGCCGACTGTCGGACACGCGACCTTTGCCGTAAGGCCCGCAGTGCTTACCGTCAGACCCGGCGATACGCTTGAGAGCGAATCGCTCTGGGGTGAATGGTATGAGCGGGCCGGAGGAAAATGGCCCGGCGAGGTGGGCCCCATAGCGATAGAGGGAGCTGAACCGGGCGATACACTAGTCGTTCATGTGCTGAAGGTGAAGCCTAATCGCGACACAGCGGTCTCGACCCAAGGCGGGACCTTCGGCGCTCTGGTGCCTGACAGCGGCACCGCGTTTCTAAATGACCGGTTTCCGAATGGCCGCTACATCTGGCGTCTCGACCGCCAGGCGATGACGGGTACCGTCGATCTGCCGGGAAGCGCCATGAAGCGGATAACGGTCCCGCTCGCTCCGATGCTTGGGCGTGTCGCGACGGCTCCCGACGGCGAGGAAGCCTTTGGAGGCCTCTGGCCCGGCCGTTTCGGAGGGAATATGGACGCCTCGGATGTTCGCGAAGGGACGACCGTCTATCTGCCCGTGAACCACAAGGGAGCGCTTTTCTATTTCGGCGATGGACATGCTCTGCAGGGCGACGGCGAGGTGTGCGGTTCGGGGCTTGAAACGTCGATGGAGGTGGCGTTCCGGTTCGATCTGATCAAGGGTCGCAAGGTCGCCTGGCCGCGGCTCGAGGACGTCGACCACCTGATGGTAGCCGGAAGTGCCCGGCCGCTTTCCGATGCCCTGCGGATCTCGTTCGTCGAACTGATCAACTGGCTCGTTGCTGACTACGGGTTCGATAAACAGGACGCCTATCAACTGACCTCACAGGTTGCGACCATCCGCGTGGCTAACATGGTCGACCCGATATATACGGTCGTTGCGAAGTTCCCGAAAAAGCATCTGCCGCCTAAAACGCAGAGAAGTCCGCAGCCAAGACAATAGCGTGGCTGGCCGTGAGCCAACATTTCACCTGTTTGTTGCATCGGACATATCATCGCTAACGACACGTACGAGAACACACTTGTACGAATGCAGGCAGGTTGTTACAATTCGAAACACACCAAATTCTGATGTTTGGAGGAAACTGAAATGAAACGAGCCTTTTTCTTGTTTACCGTTCTGATCACTCTCGCCGTTGCGGCAAATGCACAGGGGATCGCGGTCGGTGCGACGATGGATGATTTTACGCTCCAGGGAACGGACGGCGGCAAACATAGCCTGAACAGCCTGAAAGGCAAGAACGGCGCGGTCGTTATGTTCCTTTCGGCCCAATGCCCGGTGGTAAAAGGTTATATTGAACGCATCAACGCGGTCGCGGCTGACTATAAAGCGAAAGGGATCAACTTCATCGGTATCAATTCGAATTCGACCGAAGATTTCAACTGGGTCAAGTCTGATGGCGACCAGAACTTCAAGTTCCCGATGCTGATCGACAAGGGCAACGTACTCGCGGACAAACTCGGTGCGACCGTAACTCCGGAGGCGTATTACGTTAATGCGAAGAACGTGCTGCTTTACCATGGTGCGATCGACAATGACCGTTCGGGCAAGGCCATTACGGACCAGTATCTTCGGACCGCATTTGACCTGACGCTGGCTGGCAAACCGGTCGAACGGACTAAGGCCAACGCCTTCGGCTGTACCATCAAGCGGTTGAAAGCCGAATAGTTTGGAGTTCTGGAAATGATCATCGGTTCATCGGCGAAAGCGGCTCTCTGCGCCGTTTTCGCTGTTTTTTTGTTCGGAGCGGTCTATGCGCAAAAGGCGGGTGTCAAAAGGCCTACCGATAAGACGCCTGTTGCTGCGGGCCCAAGAGTGAAACAGATCGACATCGACGGCCTGAAGGCACTGCTACGGCCGAAGGGTAAGCCGATCTTGATGAATTTCTGGGCGACATGGTGCGACCCTTGCCGAGAGGAATTCCCCGATCTCGTCAAGATCGATGCCAAGTACAAAGCCAAGCTGGATACGATCACGATCTCGCTAGACGATGTGGAGGATATTGCCACCGCCGTTCCCAAGTTTCTGCGTGAGGTCAAGGCGAATATGCCTGCATATCTCCTTCGAACGACTGACGAAAGTGCGGCGATCTCGATGGTCGCAAAGGACTGGAGCGGCAGTCTTCCGATGACCGTTATTATCGGGGCCGACGGACAGACAGCTTACCAGAAGTCAGGGAAATTCAATCCTGGCGTTTTGACCGACGAGATCGAAAAGGCACTCAGGCCCGCGGTTCCGGAGGTCGTCGTCCTGATGGATTTTGTTAAGGTGAAGCCGGGCCGACAGGCCGAAGCCATGTATTTTTACCAGAATAACTGGGTCGCATATCGTGAGGAGGCTCTCAAGCGCGGAGTGATCCATTCTTACGAACTAGTCGATGCGAAGTCGGAGAATAATAGTGCGTTCGATCTGATCCTTATAACCAGATACCTGAACGAGGCGCAATACAAGGCTAGCGAGAAGAATTTCGAACCGATACTGAAAAGTCTTCGGCCGAATGGACCGATGCTCAAGAACGAGATACAGCCGGCAGATTTCCGCGAGAATGTTTTTGTTTACACCGGCACCGTCCCTTTCTCGGGACGGTGACATCTCGGCCGCCGCTTTGGTGCGGCCGGTCTGGAGGAGGAGTTTAAGTGTTCAAGACAATAGAGGATTTTAGAACCGTTTGGGACTACGAGGCTGAAATGACCGGCAAGGTAATGCTTGGTCTTACGGATGGCTCGCTTGCCCAGAAGGTGACCGAGGGCGGACGAACGCTCGGTTTTCTTGGCTGGCACCTCGCCTGTACGCTGCACGAGATGCTTGGCCTGGTTGGCCTGAACATTGATGCCCCCGCTCCGGAGACGCCGTGTCCGGAGAGCGCGGCCGAGATCGCTCGAATTTACGGCATAGGTGGAAGATCAGTCGGTGATGAGGTTTCGAAGAACTGGACCGCTGAGACGCTGCTGATCGAGGATGACATGTACGGTGAAACCTGGTCGCGAGGGATGACGCTCTTTTATCTGATCGCTCACCAAGCTCATCATCGCGGCCAAATGACCGTGCTGATGCGCCAGGCGGGCTTGAAAGTGCCCGGCATTTATGGGCCGGCTAAGGAGGAATGGGCCGCCTTCGGGATGGAGCCGCTGCCCTAAAACGGTCGTCGACCTGTTTATGCCATCGTAGAGTTTATGTCCCGGATTTGATTAACATTTCCGGAGAGCATAAACTCTTTTGTTTATTTTAGGCGGCAATTTTTGCTCTATCGTAGACAATGACCAGTATCACGCCCGAGATCGTCCAGCAACACGGACTCAAACCTGAAGAATACGAGAAGATAAAGCAGATAATGGGCCGCGAGCCAAATCTGACTGAGCTGGGCGTCTTCGGCGTGATGTGGTCGGAGCATTGTTCGTACAAATCGTCGCGCGTTCATCTTAAAAGGCTGCCGACAACCGGTCCGCGAGTGATAGTGCCGCCGGGCGAAAATGCCGGTGTCGTGGATATCGGCGACGATTGGTGCGTCGCATTCAAGGTCGAATCGCACAATCATCCCAGTTTTATCGAACCATTCCAAGGTGCGGCGACCGGTGTCGGCGGGATTCTGCGAGATGTGTTTACCATGGGTGCAAGGCCGATCGCAGCGATGAATTCTCTGCGATTTGGCCCTATCGTAAGCGGGACGGGGAGCGAGAATAGTGATGGATCGCCTCGTGTCGGTCGTCCGTCGCCAGTTGTCCTGCGAAATCGCGCTATTCTGAAAGGCTGCGTCGAAGGCATCGGCCATTACGGAAATTGTTTTGGCGTGCCGACGATCGGCGGCGAAGTAGTCTTCGACGAATCGTACAGTCTCAATCCACTCGTAAATGCGTTTGCCCTCGGAATCGTCCGCAAGGACCAGATCTTTTTCGGCAAGGCAGAGGGGATCGGCAATCCGGTGCTCTATGTCGGAGCCAAGACCGGCCGCGATGGTATTCACGGGGCGACGATGGCTTCGGCCGAGTTTGATGACGAGGCCCTCGAAAAACGCCCTACAGTTCAGGTTGGCGATCCTTTTCTGGAGAAGCTTCTGCTCGAGGCGTGTCTCGAAGCAATGCGCAGCGGTGCGATCGAAGGTATCCAGGACATGGGAGCGGCCGGCTTGACCTCGTCTTCGGTCGAGATGGCATCGCGCGCCGGGACGGGCCTCGAACTCGACCTCACGCTGGTTCCGCAGCGCGAGACCGGAATGACCGCCTACGAAATGCTCCTTTCCGAATCGCAGGAGCGCATGCTCGTGGTTGCAAAAAAGGGCCGCGAGAAGGAGATCATCGAGATATTCAGCAAGTGGGACCTCGACGCTGTTGCCATCGGGACGGTTGTCGAAGGAAACCGTCTGAAGATATATCACAATGGCAAACTCGAAGCCGATCTTCCTGTCGATAAACTGACCGATGAAGCTCCAAAGTACGAGAGGCCGATGGCTGCTCCACAGCCTGGATCGGAGTCTAGTGGTTCGAGGTCAGGATCAACCCTTGAGCCTCGAACGTCGGATCTGGAACTGGTCCTGAAGCGCCTGCTCGCTTCGCCAAATATCTGCTCAAAGCGTTGGGTCTATGAGCAGTACGACACGATGGTGAGGACGAACACTGCAGTTTTGCCGGGCGCGGACGCCGCGGTCGTCCGTGTCAAGGAAACGCGGCGAGCGATCGCGATGTGCCTGGATGGGAACGGTAAATTCACGGCGATCGACCCGCGAAACGGTGTGAAACTAGCTGTTGCAGAAGCGGCCCGAAACGTCGTCTGTGTGGGAGCAAAGCCCATTGCCGTAACGAACTGCCTCAATTTTGCATCACCCGAAAGACCCGAAGTGATGTGGTCCTTCAGCGAAGTGATCGACGGTATGGCTGAGGCGTGCACAGCATTTGAAACGCCGGTCGTTTCGGGAAATGTCTCCTTCTACAACGAGACCGACGGGAAAGGAATTCTTCCTACACCGACCATTGGGATGGTCGGGTTGATCTGTGACACCCGCAAACTGATAACGCAAGGATTCAAACATGAGGGCGATATCATCGCGGTTCTGGGCGAAACCCGCGACGATCTGGCGGCCAGCGAGTACGCACAGACCATATGCGGCATTTCCACCGAGCAGATAATTTCCAACGGTGTTACGCCGGTGATCGATCTTGGTAAAGAGGTACTTGTTCAGAGCACCTTACTAAAGCTGGCCGAGGAAGCTCTCGTGAATTCGGCTCACGATTGTTCCGATGGCGGTCTTGCAGTTGCTATCGCGGAGAGCTGTTTCTCATCCATGGGACGTTCGGCCATTGGGGCTGAGCTATCGGTCCAGGAATCGGAACTCGCCGCTGCGTCCCTGCTTTTCGGAGAAACGCCTTCGCGAATCGTCATCAGCTTTTCGCCCGAAAATAAAGCCCGCGTGACAGAGCTCGTCGCCGGCTGCCCGATGTTCGAGCTCGGACGGGTCTCAGGAGACACGTTCAATTTCTCGGTCAATGGCGAGAATGTGATTTCGAGTGCGGTCAGCGAGCTTCAGTCCGCTTGGGAAAATTCGCTCGCCGCTAATCTCGGCAGCGGAGCGTAAATAGCTTCCTCGACATCGGCCTTGTTCAGCCCTATGGCCGCAGGCGTTTACATCCATATCCCGTTCTGCAGATCGCGCTGTTCCTATTGCGACTTCGCGACCGACATCTATCGTGACAGCAAAGTGGTCGCTCGATATGTGGACGCACTGTGCCGGGAGCTGAGAGCAACCGGTTTCGGCGGGCGGTCCCATACTCCTGAGTCAAATTCACCGCGCGTAGGGCCCGACGATCCTGCCCTCATCAACACCATCTATTTCGGCGGCGGCACTCCATCGCTTCTTAGCCCGACGCAGGTAGAACAGGTACTCGACGCAGTGCGCGAGCGATTCGAGTTGTCTTCGGACTCGGAGATAACGATGGAGATGAACCCCGCGACCGTTACGCCGGAAACCCTCGCGGCCTTTCGTGATCTCGGCGTAAACCGTGCTAGTTTTGGTGTGCAGACCTTCAACGACCGCGATCTAAAGTTGCTTGCTCGGGGCCACGACGCCAATGACGCCCGAGAGACATTTCGAATGCTTCGCGAAGCCGGATTCGCAAACATCAGTTTTGACCTGATCGCCGGGCTTCCGGGGCAGACGATGACGGATTGGAAGGTAAATCTAGACGAGGCTATCCGAATGTCCCCCGAACATATTTCGTTGTATCTCCTCGAGATACATAAGGATACGCCGCTAGCCGAGCAGGTCCGCAGCGGCCGGCGAAGGCCGATCGATGACGAACTTGCCGCCGAGATGTACGAAGTGATGCTCGAGAAACTCGCCGAAGCCGGCTACAAGCAATATGAGATCTCAAATTTTGCAAGGCCCGGATCCGAATCGCGCCATAATACGAAATACTGGTACCTCGACCCGGTTTTTGGTTTTGGCGTTTCGGCGCATTCATTCGACGGCCAGCGCCGATACGCCAATCAACGAGATACTTCAAAATATGTTTCGATGATCGAGGCGAGCGAAACGGCTGAAGTCGAGCGTGAAGACGTCGACCTGGCATCCGAATACGCATTTCTAGGGCTTCGTCTCGAAGCTGGTATCGATCTGGCCGAATATGAACACAGGTTCGGCTATGGGCTTCATGAAAGATTTGGCGATGCCCTCGATGAACTGATGCATTGCGGGCTGACAGAGATCTCCGCCGGAAGGCTTCGGTTGACTCGCAGGGGAAAGCTCTTTTCGAACGAAGTGTTTGCCGTATTTGTATAGGTCCCGCCCCGATCTGCGTTTCCGGGCGACGCATAATTGAAACTGCTTATGAAAAGATCAGACATCAGAAATATACCCGAGGATTTTGAATACTACATCAATTTGGTGGACGACATTGAGCTTTCCGAGGCTTTCGAGAGAAGTTTGCAGCAGATCGATGACCTGGACATCGCAAAACTGGATCGGATCGGCTTGAAAACCTATCAGGACGGCAAATGGTCGGTCAACAAGATCATTCAGCATTTGACCGATTGGGAACGCATTTGGTGCTATCGGGCGATCGTTTTCGCGCGCCGCGAAGGTGTTGTGCCCGAAGGACTCGACCAGGAAACTATGGCCGAAAACTCAAACGCGGATGAATTGCCGGTAGAACGCATCGTCGCCGATCTTCGTCAGGCTCGTTTGGCGACCAGATCGATGTTCGATAGTTTCAACCGCCAGATCCTGGAGACAAATTGTAAGTTCTATAAATACGAAATGCCGATTCTGGCGACAGGATTTGCGGTAGTCACTCACCAGATCCATCATTTCGGAGTCATTGAAGAAAGGTATTTTCCGCTTGATAGCTGAGAGATCCGGGACCCTCTCTTGGCGCATGACCTGATGAAAGCAGCTTGGTATGAGAAGCAGGGCGCCGCGCGTGATGTTCTGATCGTTGGCGAAATGGACGACCCGCAGCCGAGCGCAGGTGAAGTTCGGATCCGTATCGCTGCGCGGCGCCGAATCTGGAGTGCCGTGCAGGTGGTATATAATTGAGAAAATGTCCGGCAGAATTCAACTATGCATGTCAGATACATCTTTATTATCTCTTCGATCATAATCACCGCCGGGGTTCTGCTGCTGGGTCTCATCAACCCGTATTTCCTTTTGTTGCTGATCATAGTCTTGCCGATAGTTTTGATCGGGATCGTTGATATTTGTCAGAAAAAGCAGTCGATACGGCGAAATTTTCCGATCATCGGAAATTTTCGGTACATGTTGGAGAAGGTTCGGCCTGAGATAATGCAGTATTTTGTCGAAACCGACACTGACGGCAGGCCGATCAACCGAATATACAGGTCGCTGATCTACCAGCGTGCCAAAAACGTGAATTCGACAAGTCCGTTCGGTACTCAGTGGGATGTTTATCACCCCGGTTATGAGTGGATGAACCATTCGGTTTATGCCGTGGATCCGGCAGACCTGGAGCAGGAACAAAGAGTCTTGGTTGGCGGGCCGGACTGTGCAAAGCCGTACCTCTCCAGCCGACTGAACATTTCTGGAATGAGCTTCGGGTCTTTGAGCAAGAACGCCGTACTTGCCATGAACAAGGGCGCGAAAATGGGAAACTTCGCCCAGAATACAGGCGAGGGAGGGATCAGCCCTTATCACTTGCGGCATGGCGGCGATCTGATATGGCAGATCGGGACTGGTTATTTCGGGTGCAGGACTGAGAACGGTGAATTTGATCCGACGTTGTTCCAACAAAAGGCTTCGATGGACAACGTGAAGATGATCGAAATAAAGCTCTCGCAGGGGGCGAAGCCTGGCCATGGCGGCATACTGCCGGCGATAAAGAATACTGAGGAAATTGCCGCGATACGGCACGTTATACCGCACACAACGGTGAACTCGCCGCCGGCCCACAGCGCTTTTGCGAACGCCGAAGGTCTGATGCACTTTATAAAACAACTGCGAGACCTCTCGGGCGGCAAACCTATCGGATTTAAGATATGCATTGGTAAAAGGGCAGAGTTCGTGGAGTTCTGCGAAGCAATGATCGCTACCGGTATCAAACCGGATTTTATTGCGATCGACGGAGCGGAAGGGGGAACTGGCGCGTCTCCGGTCGAGTTTGCTGATGCGATAGGAATGCCTCTGCGCGATGGGCTGGCATTCGCGATCGACACGCTCCGCGGCTACGATCTAAAGAAAGACATAAAGGTCGCTGCGGCTGGTAAGGTCTTCACCGGGTATCACATCGCGAGGCTGATCGCGATAGGTGCCGATATGGTCAA
Source organism: Pyrinomonadaceae bacterium (assembly GCA_021463165.1). Classification (GTDB taxonomy): domain Bacteria; phylum Acidobacteriota; class Blastocatellia; order Pyrinomonadales; family Pyrinomonadaceae; genus OLB17. The sequence continues at coordinate 266,805 of JAJTWY010000003.1, forward strand.
TGTGGCGAGGGCGATGATGCTCGCTACCGGCTGCATTCAGGCCTTGCAATGTCATCAGAATACTTGCCCGACCGGAGTCGCCACCCAGGACGAGGCTCTGATGAGGGGCCTGGTCGTAGAAGATAAGGCTCAACGCGTCGCCAATTTCCATAAAGCGACGATAGAGAGTTTTGTTGAATTGATGGCGGCAGCCGGCGTCGTCAGCGCCGATGAATTGAGCCGCGACCACATCAACCGGCGTACCGGTACCATAGGATTCCAAAAAAACAGCGAGATCTATCCGGAAGTGCCGATCGGCCACTATCTAAAACGCGCTCCCGCCGGTCGGGTTGAGACAATAGCGTAGTTTCCAGCCCCGTTGGGATATTGCGTGAGGACGTTATTGACGGTGTCTCGCTAGAAGGCCTGCAAGTCGGCGCGGGTGATGAGTTCGACGATCTCGGATTTGGTCATTTTGACTTCGTTGTTTGATTGAGTTCGCCGCCGTCGGTAGGGTGTAGGTCGAAGCCGTTGGCGAAAAATTGAGAGCGAGAACAAGGCTAGGCACCCAGAATCTCAACATAATCACGTCTCGAGATCGATGGTGGAATTGGAGCTCCGGATTCGGTCAGATCTTCGAGATGAAACTCGATCGCTTCCTGAATAAGCTGCTTGACTTCGGCTTCGGTTTCGCCAACCGCAACACAGCCCGGAAGATCAGGCACGTATGCCCCGCAACTCGTGTTGCCTTTCTCTATAACAATCATGTATCGCATATCTATTTCTTCAATCCGGCCTGTTTGAGAACATTGTTAAGCGTTCCTGGCGGGCATGTCAATACTCTCTTTTCCGGCGATCGTGACGGTGCCTGATTTCGCGTCGTGGTGAAATTGACGGTGACTGCCTTGAACTCTGACAAGAAACCAGCCGTCTTTCTCTATCAATTTGATAACGTCCTTTACCTTCACGCCGCAACCCTGTCCACGCGATTATAGACGGTATCTCTTTCCACGGCTTCAAAACCGGCGCGGGTGATGAGTTCGATGATCTCGGCTTTGGTCATTTTGACTTCGTTATTGGACTCGACGGAGTAGCTGTGGGTGAGTTCGCCGCCGTCGGTGATGGTGCCGTCGAGGTCGTTTGCGCCGAAGTGGAGAGCGGTTTGGGCGGTGGCTTTGCCGAGCATTACCCAATAGGACCTTGATATGGTTTTATGTCACGGATGGAAGGTTTCGGTTACTTCGACAATTCTACGAACACATTTCTCAATATCCTTCCGAATTGCTTGTTCCCAAAACCTCAACACAGTAAAGCCTTGATCTTTCAGTTTGCGGTTATTTAACCTATCGCGAGTGATATTGCCCTCAATCTTTTTTATCCAGTATTCAGTATTACTTTTTATTTTAGGCTTCTTTTCTTTCCACTTGTTGCCGTGCCAAAACTCACCATCTACAAATATAGCCAGTTTGTATTTCCTCATGACAATATCTGGTTTGCCGGGTAGTCTTTTTACGTTTAATCGATAACGGAATCCCAATGCCCACAACGCTTTTCTTAAGGCAATCTCTGGTTTAGTGTTTGTCCCACGAATACGGGACATGAGTTTTGAGCGTTCTTCAGTTGTTTCAAAACCGTGTTTAGACTTCACCGATAAAAATATGGTTGGTAAATAATGTATGCGGAGCGCTAATCAAATTAACGTCGAATTTGAGCGAGGGTTCGATCCTTGTACTTGCGGAGCGGGTCAGAACCGGGAGCGATAGCGACTGGGTTCTTTCACCACCAGTCAAAGTCCGGTAATTTGTCACCTTGTTCGTTATTTACATAGTTGCACGCTTCCCAAATGCTTTTTTCGTTCCAAAGATTTCGTTTGCTACCTTTGTCAGCCCAAGGTGTGTGTTCATGGCGCCACAAGAGGTCTTCTCGAAGTTGCCGCGTTGCGTTGGATTTCAGCGCTATAAGAACATCCTTTGTCTTCTTCGATCCGATGCAGATAACGACGCGAACGTGGTTAGTCCGAATATTTATAGCAAGGAGCGTCCAACCACGCTTCGCGCAAAGGTCTCGAATTGCTTTCTCGACGGATCTTCGGCGTGATGCGTTTAGAGTAACTGGCGGATGAAGCAGTAGTTGTTCGTTGTGTTTTCGCCAGTTGTTGTCTGCAGGAATTCTTGGTGCTCGATAGATGTTATTGTTACGGTCAACCGACCCACGTTCGTCGCCATGAAGCCAAGTGCCGTAACACCTAAAGGTGAAGAAAACCGCTAACGGAATGTCTGTGTCGTTCCACATTGCTCGATTCTCACGGCATAAGAACCCAGTCGCTATCGCTCCCGGTTCTGACTCGGCTCAACATTCTCAGTAACCTATAAGCAGTATTCCTTTTAACGGCAATCGGAGGCGATTGGATATGTATAACGTTTCGAGGAAGGTGTAAATCTTAGAGAAATCATCGCTGCCTCGATAAATATTGCGAACTGCAATGATCAAATATTCAACCTCAAACATCATACACGCCTGAAAGATGTCTTTGAGGAATTGATTGTTGGCCAGTGCTCGCCCTGCCTCAATTTCGATTACGATCTTTCCGTCAGCGCTAACTGCGTCGGCATTGAATGACTTGTCAATTTGATCATTCAGTCCGAAAAGCACAGGCACATGGATTTTCTGATCCGCCGACTTGCCCGATTCGACGTTGTAACCGTGTTTCTCCAGATGCGGTCGAAGAACTGCAAGCACAGCGTTGCTATTCAACTCGTGTTCAGATGAAGTAATTTCGCCATTAGATATAACAAAGCAATCAAGAACGTCTTGAATTGCTTGGTTTATTCCTTGCGAACGTGGAAAGAATTGAAATCTTATCATCAAATTTCAGCTAGTATTTTCCTTCGTAGCTTGTCATCCGAAAGTCTGAACAACGCGGCTGGAACAAAATAGAAGATTTGTTCGTCAACCGATTCCGCCTCTCTTGATCGGTATTGTCCGTTCGAGTCTATGAGTAAGCCGTTCAAATGTTCAGATGCAACATTATTCGAGCCAAATTCAATACCGAAATCCAATGTTCTAAGTCTATATGGACGTCCGCAAAATGTAATTGAATCGACTTTCATAAACTCACATTTTAATCTCTTGCCTCGCTCCAACTCTGGCAAGGCGGACCGCCGATTATTCCGTCACAGTCGGGAACTTCGCCAGATTCAATTTCCACGATACTTCGGCGGTCTAGAAATGTATTTTTGTGATTCTCTTCGTAGGTTTCCCAAATGGTTCTGTCATATTCGTTTGCCCAAATAATGTCAAAACCTGCTTTCTCAAAACCAAGATCGAGTCCACCAGCGCCTGAAAAGAACGAAACTATTTTCATATTCGATGATCTGCTCTTGAAATTAATACTACTGATTCGGACTGTTTGAAAATTATATCTAACGGGCGTCCAAAAGACTATGACGGAACCAGGAACGTCGTGACCGCGCTTCATTCAACTTAATGAACAGACGACGACATTACACTGCGGCGACGCGATTGTAAACCGTATCTCGTTCCACCGCCTCAAAACCGGCGCGTTGGATCATTTCGATGATCTCGGCCTTGGTCATTTTGACTTCGTTGTTTGATTCGACGGAGTAGCTGTGGGTGAGTTCGCCGCCGTCGGTGATGGTGCCGTCGAGGTCATTGGCGCCGAAGTGGAGAGCGGTTTGGGCGGTGGCTTTGCCGAGCATGACCCAGTAGGCCTTGATGTGGTCGAAGTTGTCGAGCATCAGCCGCGAGACGGCGATGGTCTTGAGGTTGTCGATGGCGTCGGGGCCGGGAAGCGTCGAGAGAGCGGTGCCTGGCGGATAGAAGGCGAGCGGGATGAAGCATTGGAACCCGCCGGTCTTGTCTTGCTGTTCGCGGAGCTGGACGAGGTGGTCGATGCGGTCTTCGATGGACTCGATGTGGCCGTAGAGCATCGTGGCGTTGGTCTTGAGGCCGGCTTTATGGACTTTGCCTGCGAGTTCGAGCCAACGGTCGCCGTCGCATTTGTGGTCGCAGATACGGCTTCGCGTAGGCTCCGCAAAGATCTCGGCACCGCCGCCCGGACACGAATCCATTCCGGCAGCGTGCAGTTTTTCGATCACGTCTTCGTCACTCATTTTGTAAAAGCGTGCGAAGAAATCGAGCTCGACCATCGTGAGCGCTTTGAGATGGAGCTTGGGAAACTCGCGTTTGAGCGACGAGAAAAGATCGGTGTAATACTCGAAAGGCAATTTCGTGTTCAGCCCGCCGACGATATGGAGTTCGGTCGCACCTTCTTCGACGGCTCGCCGAGCAATGTCGACGCCCTCTTGCACGGAATATGTGTAAGCGTCGTCTTGCCTTGCCCTTCGATAAAAGCCGCAGAACTTGCAGTCGGCGACACAAATGTTCGTGTGGTTAAAATGGCGGTTTACGTTGTAATACGTCGTCAGCCCATGCTTGCGTCGTCGAACTGTGTCGGCCAATTTACCAAGCGCGTTAAGGTCCGCCGTTTGGTAAAGCGCAACGCCCTCGTCGAATGTCAGCCGTTCGCCGTCCTCGACCTTGAAGGCGATGTCGATGATATCCCTATCGAATGAAAACTGCATATGCGCTGTGTTGCCGAAAGACACTATAATCGTGCCGATCTGCCGACCATCAGTTTACCGCAATTATCACGGAGCCGCAGAACTCAGAAGGGTTCTGTCCCCCGGGAATTTCCACCGCCCTGGTCTCGTGGAGCTCAAGAAGCTTGGACCCCACCTAGATCACGGCACCCACTTGAATTTGTACGCTACCTTCTTACCCCAGAATATGTTACCCGTGACGATGTCGAGCAACAGGTGATTGTATGCGGTGGTCGGTGCCCTCAGTCGATAAGTCCGGGTTTCCGATTTGTGCGGGTAAGCGTAGAGTTCCCTCCCGTCGCTGGAGACGCGTTCCCACGATTTACCGTCATGACTCGCAAAAAGCGAAACGCCGAAGCTGACAAAGTCGCCTTCGGGTGCCCCGGCGGAAGAACCCCGGTCCGAGGCGACGGCGGTGATCACGAACAGTTCGCCTGCCTTGAGTGACGCAGGGGGTGCGTTCCACGTGATGCCTAGTGACGTGCGCGGTGTGCCCTCACGGTATGGGTTTATCCATGAATGTAAACTCGATGTCGGTGTGATGGTTCCGTGTGCCTCAGAGGCGCTTGCGGCGTATTCCCTGATCGCCTGGTCGATGTTTGGATTCTCAGACCAAACGCTGGCACCGGTTGCGACCCAACGGCTCGTTGGTTTCACACCTGGATCGACCCGCTTCTCACCTGCCACCGGCTTTTGTTTTGCGACTTTATCCGCAGTGGCGCGTCGAAAATCAGCCTCCCACTTGGCCACATGAGACAATGCACGGGTCTCGAATTCCTTCTCTGTGACCTTTCCGGCTAAGATCATTTCTAAGTCCTCCGGGTCTCCTGGATCAAGACCACGGGTCGGTTTTGCTGCGAGCAGGGCGTTCCAGTTCTTTACAAAGTCCCTAAAGCCGACCGCGATCCGCTCATGATGGCGTCGTGCCAAGGTGAGATCTTTCGGGATCGGTCTCCAAAGAGCTGGATTGCTGGGCAGAGCCATCGCGTCCCGAACCGCGATCGCGTCTGCAACTGCCTTGTAGTAGGCGACGAGATGTGGGTGCTTTTTGCCGATCTCCTCAGCAACGAGGTAGCCAAAATCGTGTTTCTGCGCGATCTTATCAAGTGCGTCTACCGGCGGCAGCATCCCTACCCGATTGGGATCCTCGCTGCCGCCCCACCAACCCGGGCCGTACCAGTTGCCGTATCTGATCGTGGTACCCCGCTCACCTGCAATAGCCACGTCGAACAGGAATTTGCTGTAGGCGGAAAGACGTCCTTGGCCTAGACTGGCCAGCGCGGAGGCAAGCAGCATAAGACTCGCAATGAGGAAATACCTTTGTTTCATTTTTTTCTCCCGGCAATACCTTCAAGGCTTGCCCCGGCCAAATATTGGGCAATTCTCGTTCCACCGCGCGGAGCCTAATATTGGCAGATAATGACCATCAAAAGTCTTATCTGAACGGCGAAGAAGCGCGAAATAATCCGCATGCAGCGGGTCGCTTTTCACGGCCATTGATCTCCATCGATCCCTTAGGCTGTAGTGGCGGATGGTTGTGCTAAAATTGCTCAAAGAAATACCGATACGACATGAAATTCGGACAAGTGCCAAATCCCGAAGAGATCAATTTTGAGATCCCTGCGGACCATTTGGGAACGACGACTATACTCGCTAAAAGCAAGGCGACGGATTTGGAGATCAGAGTTGGTTGTGCAAAGTGGAACAAGAGTGATCTCAAGGGATTTTATCCAAAAGGCGTTAAGGACGAACTCGCGTACTATTCGACGCAGTTCAATTGCATCGAACTCAACGCGACGTTTTACAGGCTTTTCAAGGCCGATGTTTATACGGGCTGGTACGAAACGGCACCAGCAGGCTTCAAGTTTTTTCCAAAATTCACCCAATCCATCTCGCATTTCCGACGGCTGAAGGATGTCGAAGAGCTTGTCGATATTTCTGTCACGAATATGTCGCATTTGAAGGAGAAGCTTGGGATGCCGTTCCTACAGATGCACAACAATTTTGGGCCGAAAGACATTGATCGGGTACACGCCTTCGTCGAGAATTGGAAGCAATACAGGATGCCGCTCGCCATCGAGTTCCGCAAGACCGAGTGGTATAACGATGAGGGTGTAGCAAGTGAACTTTACGACCTGCTCGAAAAAAATAAGATCACCAATGTTCTCGTGGATACTGCAGGGCGCCGCGACCTGATGCACATGCGTCTCACTACGCCGACGGCTTTTATTCGTTGGGTCGGTGCAAATGTGCCCGATCTGGATCGTCGTCGGCTCGATGAGTGGGTCGAGCGGCTCGCGGTGTGGAAAACGCAAGGATTACGCGAGCTAAATTTCTTTGTTCACCAAAATGTCGAGAAAGAATCGCCGCTCCTCTCAGCCTATCTAATAACCAAGCTCAACGAGAAACTCGGAACGAACCTGTCGGTCCCCAAGACACTCAACGATAAAGGCGAGGCAAAGGTCGCCTCGTTCTCCTGAGATTAGCTGTTCTATTTGCGACAAAGGGACGGAAGGGACGAGAATTTTATGGGTTCTCCTGAATCTCCTAGCCCTTTATGACCCCAGTCAGTTTTGCGGGGGCAAAAGTGCGCTATGTTAGTTGCATAAAGAGGTTATTATCGCTCGCCTTTCAAGAGCGTCAGGAGAAGAAATGAAGAAACTTTGGATCATCTTTGCAGTAGTATTCGGGTTTTCGTTCGCGATCTTGGGATGGGTCGGAAGCGAGATCTTCCGACAGGTTCCCCCTATTCCGAAAAGTGTAGTTACAACGGATGGCAGGATCCTTATACCCGCTGACGATGTGTTGGACGGTCAAAACGTGTGGCAGGCCATGGGCGGAATGCAGGTGGGCTCGATCTGGGGCCATGGCTCGTACGTGGCTCCTGATTGGACGGCCGATTATCTGCACCGAGAGGCCGTCTTCATACTAGACAAATGGTCTGCCGCCGAATTCGGAAAACAGTATGCTCAAGCAACCACTGAGCAACAGGCTGTTCTCAGGCAGCGTTTGCAGGATCTGGTGCGAACAAACACCTATGACGAAGCGACCGGGAAGATCACCGTCGCCCCGATCCGTGCCGAGGCCTTTGAAGATAACCTGGCACATTACACCGATGTATTTGTCAACGGCAGCGAGGAATACGCGATACAGAAGGGGGCACAGAGCGACCCGGTCCGCCTGCGAAAGCTGACGGCCTTTTTCTTTTGGACCGCATGGGCATCTGCCGCGAACCGCCCAAACAACACGATCTCATACACAAGCAATTTTCCGTCTGAACCGCTAGTCGGAAACTATCCGACAAGCTCGGCTATAGTCTGGACTGGCGTCAGTGTGATCATGCTGATCGCCGGATTGGGTGCGATGGTGTGGTTCTATGCCGGATGGCACAAATCGGCCGAAAACAGCGGAACACCGGATACCGATCCGCTCGTGGGAGCTGAAGTTACACCGTCGCAACGAGCGACAGTCAAATACTTCCTGGTCGTTTCCTTATTGTTCTTACTGCAGATAATGATGGGGATAGTTACTGCCCATTATGGGGTCGAAGGCGGGGGCCTTTACGGTATTCCGCTGGCTGAGATCCTTCCTTACGTTGTCACGCGTACGTGGCACACTCAGCTTGGAATTTTCTGGATCGCGACTGCGTGGCTCGCCGCCGGGCTATACATTGCACCGTACATCTGCGGATATGAACCCAAATATCAAAAGCTGGGGGTTGATGCATTGTTCGGGGCACTGCTGATCGTGGTTCTCGGTTCTATGGCCGGACAATGGCTTAGCGTAATGCACAAACTGTACGACCACGACCTTTGGTTCTGGTTCGGCCATCAGGGGTACGAATATGTTGACCTCGGCCGCGTCTGGCAAGCAGCATTATTCGTAGGCCTTTTGCTCTGGCTCTTTCTTATTGGGCGGGCGGCACTGCCGGCACTAAAACGAAACGACGGCAGCAAGTCGCTGGTGACGATCTATTTGCTTTCAACCACCGGGATCGCGTTGTTCTATGCACCGGGGCTTTTCTGGGGAATGCGTTCGCACATAACGGTTGTTGAATACTGGAGATGGTGGGTGGTACATCTCTGGGTCGAAGGCTTCTTCGAAGTGTTTGCGACAGTCGTCATTGCATTTCTTTTCTCACGGCTGAAAGTGATCGATCCGGTTCACGCGGCATACGCGTCATTGCTTTCTGCAGCAATATATTTGAGCGGTGGGATCATCGGCACGCTGCACCATCTGTATTTCGCTGGAACGCCAACCGTCGCGTTAGCATTTGGCTCTGTTTTTAGTGCGCTTGAGATCGTTCCGCTAGTCTTTGTCGGTTATGAGGCTCTTGAGAATATTCGGCATTCGAAGGCAAAACCCTGGCTAATGCAGTACAAGTGGATCGTGTATTTCTTTGTCGCCGTAGCGTTTTGGAACCTTGTTGGGGCAGGTATTTTCGGATTTATGATCAATCCGCCGATCGCCCTTTATTATATGCAGGGCTTGAATACGACGGCGGTTCACGCACACGGAGCTCTCTATGGTGTTTACGGCACGCTTGGGCTCGGGCTCCTTCTGTTTTGTCTTCGTGCGATGGATCCTGAAAAGGCTTGGAACACCAAACTATTGAGTTTTGCCTTCTGGGCAATAAACATCGGGATGCTTATGGAAATACTCCTAAGCCTTTTGCCGATAGGGCTGCTCCAAACTTACCAGTCCGTTTCAGAAGGGTATTGGTCGGCCCGAAGCCCGGAGTTCATGCAGCAGGACATTATGCACTTCCTTCGGTGGATGAGGATCGTCGGTGACACGGTTTTTGCTGTGGGGGCGGTCGCATTTGTTTGGTTCTCTTTGGTACTGATCTTTTCAAGGAAGCCGAGGTCTGCCGAGCCTGAGGCTCAGCCTGCGGCGGTGTGAGAAATGGACGACATACGGTCAAGAGAAGATATCGAGAATCTGATGGCGGTATTTTATGACGCCGCTTTTCGTGACGAGTTGATCGGCCACATCTTTACCGATGTGGCCAAACTCGACCTTGAGGAACATCTACCAGTCATCAGCGATTTTTGGGAGGATGTTGTTCTCGGTTCGCGAAAATATCCATCGCGCCACCGCAACCCGATGCAGGTACACCTGGCTCTCGCAGCAATGACGCCGCTTCATGGGGTTCATTTCGAAAGATGGCTCGAGATCTTTGAGACAGTCGTAAATGAGCATTTTGACGGGGAGAACGCTAAAGGGATAAAGATGCGAGCGGCATCGATAGCGCGAAGAATGCGCGACGTCGTTACAAACTATGGGCCGGATCTTACTCGCCCAAGAACCGCCGAAGTGGTCTAAGGTCGTCGATGACGATCTTGCCTTTTACAATGCGTATTATCTGCCGTTCGGCAAGGCGTCTTGTGACACGAATTGTTGTCTCGGTGGTCAGGCTTGCCATTTCGGCAATATCCTGACGGCGAACGGGGATCATGATCGGCGTTGTTCCGCCGTGCTTCTCCGCAAGCTTCATCAGCACATTTCCTACGCGGTGGTCTGGCGATGAGCGTGCGAGGTTTTGTATGGTTGCGGTCTTCTCACGGAGCATTTCGCACATCCAGCCGATGACCCTGAAAGCGAATTCATCAGAATTCCTCAAAAGGGCGAGAAAATCCGCTCGTTCCATCAGCAGTAGAACGACAGGTGTCATCGCGTAGGCCGAAGCTGGGTAGGCAACCCCATCGAAAACCGGCGGAACGGCGAACATTTCGTTATCGCCAAATATGCCAATGATCAACTCCTTTCCCGTTTCAAAGACATGTGCCATTTTAACGCGTCCCGAAATGACGATCGGGAGGAACTTGGCGTCATCCTGTTCGTCGAAGATCAACTCACCCTCGTCAAACTCACGCTGCTGCGAGTGCTCGTAAATCGATGAACGAAGGTCTTTCGATATGGAATCAAGTAAAGAACGCATAATCTAACGACCCGGGTTGCCCATCAATACTGCTCCTCCGAATGTGATCAGCAAGATCACACTCACAAATGCATTGGTCGTGAAGAACGCAGCATTCATTCGGGAGAGGTCATTGGGTTTAACCAGCGTGTGCTGATAGACGAGTAGGATGCCAACGGCAATAACGCCGGCCAAGGCAAGCCAGCCCAGCTCAGTGACAAAATAAAGAAGAATGAGCACCAGAAACGCTTGTGCATGGAAGAGACGTGCGATCCAAAGTGAGTTCTTGATCCCAAATCTTGCAGGTATCGAGTGCAGACCGACCTTTCGGTCGTATTCAAGGTCCTGACAGGCGTACAAGACGTCAAAACCGGCGGTCCACATTAGAACGAGCACAGAAAGCAAGATAGGAACTTCGCTATCAAGTGTTCCGCGGACTGCTATCCATGCGGCAGATGGAGAGATCGCGAGAGCGACGCCGAGAAGAAGGTGTGCGAACGCGGTATATCGCTTTGCGTACGAGTATCCGAGAACAAATAGCAATGCGATGGGTGAGAGTGCAAACGTAAGCCAGTTTAGAAGGTAGGACGCGATCAGAAAGAGCCCGATCGAGACGTAAAGGAAAGCCCAGGCAAATCCGACGCTAAGCTTGCCGCTCGGGAGCTCGCGGCCTGCTGTTCGGGGATTCCGGGCATCGATGTTTCGGTCAACTATCCGATTGAAAGTCATCGCCGCCGAGCGGGCACCAACCATCGCAACCGTTATCCATAGGGCCTGCCACCAGGTAGGAAGCCCGTTAGCTGCAAGTAACGCTCCAAGAAACGCGAAGGGAAGCGCGAACAGCGTATGTTCGAACTTGATCATTGCGAGGGTTGTGCGAAGCTTGCCCAACATAGACTTGCCGATAATGCGAAGTGACGATTCTAGCACATGGCCTGAGCTTAGGCAGGCGCCGCAAACTCAACACCACGGAATGGGCTTCAGGACAGATCGCATGGAATTTTTGGTCAGCGGGATCGGCTCGGATCAGCGGGTCATGGATTTGCGGAGTTCATTTAGCCGCGGCCCCCGCCCGAGCGGGCCGAATGCAGCCGCAGGGCTTGACGGCGAACCGCGTCTGAAACATTGCGGTTCTTCGACAGGGCCATCAGGTCGCGCAATTGAAGCCGGTTCATGATCGTCATCGCGTTCGCAATAGGGAGCCTTGGATTTCGGACAAGATTGTGCATGATCGGGTAGCTGCGACTCCACTGGCGATTCGTTGCGATCTGCCGCAGTATCTCTTCGGAGATCGTTCGCATTGCCGCAATATTTTCGACCTCTTTTTCGCTGATCCGAGGATTGTTGACAACTGCACCGGAGACGAGTTTGTTCGGGTCGCGGATCAGGATATTTCTCGCTTCGCGATCACCCTTCATCCCGAGTTTCACTCGATCTTTCACCCCCATACGCATTATGCGGTTGAGCATCGACACGCGTTCGCTTGATGCTTCGTCGTCAGCCTGCAGTTCGCCGAGGATCTTGTCGAGTATGGCTTGACGCTGTTCCTCAGACTCTTCGTAGATATCTTCGATGTACTCGAACGCGAGCCATGAATCATCCGTTTCGCGATCTGGAACCTCGATATGCTGGGCAAGAAAGAGGGCGTCATCGAGACTTAATCCCGTGCCCGAATCTTCATCGATCTCGGTCTGCTCGATAAACTCGGCGGCAGCTCCATTTCCCTGCGCCCGAAGCTCGTTAGCGATCTGTTGAGCACCGCGTTCCTTCTCGAAGAACTCGCGTTTTATTTCCGCGGCCCTTCGGTCCGCATCCGGTGTGCGGTGCGGATTGGCAATGATGGCCTCGAGGATCTCCGGATTCTGGATCAGAAGCTGCTGGTTGAAAGAAAGTAGGTCGAGCAAGGGGCCATTCTGAGTGGCCTTTGCTAAGCCCGCGATCGCCGCGACGGGCGTTCTCGGGTTTGAAACGATCGCCTCGTGAACCGAGCTTGGCAGGTCGCTGCGGGTCGCAAAGTAGGCGAGAACACTCGGTGCCAGATCCGCCGTAGCGATCGTTGATTCAAGTGCTGCCGGAGCCTGTTCGCGGAGCGTTTGGTTTGCCGCCTGGTTCAACTCAGCGTCGCCCGAGATGCGGAGAGCGACAAGAATCTCAAGCAGATCGTTCTGCGGCAGCGGTAGGGCGCCGCGAGCCGCCGCTAGTTGGGCAGGCCGAGGGGCTGTTCCCTCAAGGATCGCCTTCACTACCGGATTGTTTGAAACGACCTCAGAACTCATAATTGCGGGAGAATCCCGCTATTGCGCGTATCTTGTTGCGTGGAACGTTTGACCAACCGACGTCGGCGTTATTCTAGCAAATTGAAGAGAATCTTGACTAATACTATCGCTTAACCTAGTTTAAATTATGGACGACTTGTTTTCCTCCGCCTTTATTCATACCGCAAATCGAACACGACCGAACGCAATGATAAAAGAAGAACTGAAAGGACTTATTGCCGACAAGAGCGCCCGCATCGGCGTTATTGGGCTCGGCTATGTGGGCCTACCGCTGATCGTTGAATTCAGCCTGAAGGGCTACAACGCGATCGGCTTTGAGGTCGATGAAACAAAGACCAGCGAGATCAACGCCGGGCGGTCATACATTGTCGATGTTACGGACGAGAATGTTAGGACCTGTGTCGACAATGGAAAGCTGACGGCGACGACCGATTTCAGCCAGCTAAATGATTGCGACGTGATCATCATCTGTGTTCCGACGCCGCTGCGCAAGACCAAGGATCCCGATATGTCGTATATCTTGACGGCCGGAACGGAGATCCAGAACTATATGCGTCGGGGCCAGCTAATAATTCTCGAATCGACAACGTACCCAGGAACGACCGACGAGGTTCTCCAGCCGATGTTCGAGGAGAAGGGTTTCAAATTGGATGAGGATTTCCTGCTTGCTTTCTCGCCCGAGCGCGTTGATCCGGGCAATCCACAGTACCAGACGCACAATATTCCAAAGGTCGTCGGCGGCGTCGGAGAAGCTTCAACCGAAGTTGCAGCCTATCTTTACGGACAGATCGTCGGCCAGGTGCATCCTGTTTCGTCGGCGCGTGTGGCCGAGGCCGCAAAACTTTGGGAAAACACATTTCGCGCGATCAATATCGGAATGGCGAATGAGATGGCCAAACTCTGTAATGCCCTTGGAATCGATACGTGGGAGGTGGTCCGGGCGGCTGCGACGAAACCCTTTGGCTTCATGCCTTTCTTTCCCGGTCCCGGGATCGGGGGGCACTGTATACCGCTCGATCCGCACTACCTGTCTTGGAAAGCACGCCAGCACGGCTTTGACTCGCAGTTCATCTCGCTCGCTGAGCATGTCAATTCGACAATGCCAAACTATGTGGTCGAGCTTGTTACCGCTGCTCTTAATGAAGACCGTAAAGCCGTCAACGGCTCGAAGATACTGATCCTCGGCGTGGCATACAAGAAAGATATCGACGATATGCGCGAATCACCCGCGCTCTCGATCATCGATCTGCTTCGAGCTGACGGTGCCGATGTCGTTTATCACGACCCGTTTGTCCCAGAGGTCACCTTCGATCACGCCTACACCATCGGCGACGGCGAACCTCTCTACAACAAAGAGCTAACGGATGAGCTGATCGCCGACTCGGATTGCGTCATTATTTGTACTGAACACTCGATAGTCGATTATGGGCGTGTATGCTCATTGGCAAACCTTGTCGTAGATACCCGGAACGCACTTTCACCCGAAGTGCGCGGTGGATGCGCCGCAAGGGTGGTCAGATTGTGAACAATGTTCAGGAACTATCCCGCGGTCCAGACCGGTCGACTGATCTGTGTTCGCGTATGACCCGGGTTTTCGGCCGCGGCCAAGGATGAAGAAGATATTACTTATTGCCGGGGCACGGCCCAACTTCATGAAGGTGGCGCCGATCTATGCCGAGATGAAGCGTCGGGCCGCGGAGTTTGTACCGCTGATCGTCCACACTGGGCAGCATTATGATGCGGCGATGTCGGATGCATTCTTTGATGATCTCGGAATGCCGAAGCCCGATATCCACCTTGGCGTCGGGTCGGGCACGCATGCGGTTCAGACGGCAAAGATCATGACCGAGTTCGAGCCGGTCCTGCTCGAACACCGGCCGGACTGGGTCCTGGTGGTTGGCGATGTAAATTCGACGATCGCCTGCGCCTTGGTTTGTGCGAAACTCGGGACCAAGATCGCTCATGTCGAGGCCGGCCTCCGTTCACGCGACCGTACGATGCCGGAAGAGGTGAATCGGGTCCTTACGGATGCCATCGCCGACCTGCTGCTGACAACATCACAGGACGCAGACGAAAACCTCGCTGCTGAGGGCATCCCCGCTGAGCGGATCCGATTTGTCGGCAACGTGATGATCGATTCGCTCCTCGAACATCTGAAGATAGCCGAAGCCTCGATGATCCGGAATGAGCTGGGAATCAACGAGAACGAATACGCGGTGCTGACCCTTCATCGGCCGTCAAATGTCGATCATCGTGAGGTGTTTGAGGGGATCGTCGACGCACTCTGCGACATCGCGGAGAGGCTGCCGATCATCTTCCCGGTTCATCCGAGGACACGCGCCAAGATCGAAGAATTCGGGTTTGCCGGGCGCATGGCGTCTGCCGGAATTCGTCTCATCGATCCCTTGGGTTATCTGGACTTCATGCGGCTCTATAGCGGAGCCAAGCTTGTCCTGACCGATTCGGGCGGGTTGCAGGAAGAGACGACGGTGCTTGGCATACCATGTCTCACGCTTCGCAACAATACGGAACGCCCGATCACGATCACGATGGGAACCAACGTACTCGTGGGTACCGATCCTGACAAGATCCGGGACACGGCCTTTGCTGCGTTGAGCTCTTCCGAAAGTAGAGAATTTGCAGTTCCACCGCTCTGGGATGGCAAGGCAGCGGCGAGGATCTGCGATGAACTACTGTCGGCTCAAGATTAGCTTGCTGGCTCGCTTATTGTTTCGGCTTGGCTGACCCGGTCGGGTGGCCTGCCGCTTTCCATCCCTGAATACCTCCTTTCAGGGCAAAAACATTTGCGATACCTTTCTGGTTCATTTGGAATGCCAACCTGGCACTCGTATTTTCATTCGGTCAGGAACAATAAACGATGATCTTCTTCCCTTTCGGGAGCTTGTCAAACTTGTCCTCAGCAGTGTCATCAATGACCACTGCACCGGTGATATGCTCTTGTCGGTAAGCATCCAGTCCGCGCGAGTCAACAAAGACCGCTTTACCGTCATCGAAGGCCTTTTTCGCATCTTCGATTGTGATCCGAGGAACATCTGCCTCGGATGACAACTTCTTAACTTCGACATTCTGGCCAAGCGCGACAACTGCAGAGGCCAGTATCAAACAGAGATAGATCAATAACTTCATACTATTTTTGTGTGTCGTTGCTGTTCGAGCTCAAAAGAGGATAACCGGCGGCTTTCCATGCGGCGGGTCCGCCTGTTAGTGCGTAGGTTCCGGGAATCTGTTTTTCGTTCATCTTGAATGCCAAACTGGCACTCGTATGTTCGCCGCCTCAGGAACAGTAAACGATTATTTTCTTCCCCTTTGGCAGCGTGTCAAAGTCATATTCGCCGGTCGCGTTCTGGGCGAGGACGATCGCACCGGGCAGGTGCTCGGCATCGAAAGCCGTCTTGCCGCGGCTATCGACAAAGACCGCATTTCCGGCATCATAATCTTTCTTTGCTTCCTCTGCCGAGATGCGTGGAACGGCGGCTTCATTCTGATATTTGGTGTATTCGAGTACGAGCGGCTTCTGGGTCTGACAGGCTGCGGCGATCAGGGATCCAAATAAACCGGTAAGAAAGAGGAGTTTGCTAAGACGCATTTTACTTTTCTCCAAAGGCCTCGAGCACCTCGTCAGCGTGTTTCGAGACATCGACCTTTTCAAAGATCTTGACGATCTTGCCGTCATCGATCAGAAATGTCTTACGAAACGTGCCCATATACTTCTTTCCGTACATGCTCTTTTCGCCCCAAACACCGTAATCCTCGACGATCTTCTTGTCGACATCGGCAAGCAGATCGAATGGCAACTGATACTTCGAGATGAACTTTTGATGAGCTTTTTCGCTATCGGTCGAAACGCCCAGAACGGTTATACCCTTCGAGCGGTACACTTCATCCGCGTCACGAAACGAGCAAGCTTCCTTGGTACAGCCCGGAGTGTCGTCCTTTGGATAGAAATAAAGGGCCAGGCGTTTGCCTTTGAAATCCGATAGGCTCACGGTATTTCCGTTTTGGTCCTTTGATGAAAAGTCCGGGGCTTTATCGCCTTCCTTCAGCATTTATGATCTCTCCGTTCCTACGATTGGCAAGTACTGCAATTTTCCACTATCGCTCCGTGATAAGCAAGAGCGAGGACGCCCGGGCCATCCATCTTATCTGTATTGCAGGCCGAAGTTTTTTGTCCGCTTGTCCACTCCTTGTCCGCAGCCTGTCCGCTCGGTATCGCGGACATGTAAACCCTTGTCTGCAATAGAGTTACATCGATCTGTTGGGCAACACAGGTTAAATTGTCAAAAATCTTTTTGAGATACGCGGGAGATTGCATATCTGAAACAGAATCTAGCATATAAGACAAATAATGTCAAGCAGTTTTAACTCGAGCCGTTGTCGAACCCGGATCGTTTCGAACCCTACTTTTTCTTGCCAAAGCTCCATTTCAACCCGGTCGTGAAGAGAAAGTCGTTCTTTTTTGCGGTACCGAGCGGATCGTTATTGAACCGGTCGCCGAACGAGATGAAGAACCCAACCTTTTTGGTCATGTCCACGGTGACATTGGCGTCGAGGATAAGGCGATATTCTACTCGGTCAGTAACATTCTGAAAATAGGTGACCGCATTCTGAACCCTCAATCTATCGTTAAGCCGATGCTTGAATGTGAAGCCTGCGAGGGCCTCCGGAGTGTTCGAATCGGAACCAGCCTGCCAGGTCCGGTTCCACGCCGCTCCCGTGAAAAGCTCAAGTTCTGTTCGATCATTCTTTATCGTCCGGTGGCCGAGTCCTCCGCCGACGACCGAGCGAAAGTCGAGCCGCCGCGGTTTGTCGCGTTCAAAATCGTATGAAACGAAGCCAAAGACCTTGCGGTTGAGCGTGCGGTCGTATCTGGCACCGCCCCAAAAGGCGTTCTGGGTCGTGATCTGGACACCATGATTGCTGTTCCAAAGGCTGCGCGCGTAGATCGTAAATCCGTCCTGCGGCCGGACCTTCGATGCCCGAAGGCCGGTCGTCATTGTGATGTTGTTCGCATTGCCGGACGTATAACTGAATCCTATGTTCGCGCTCCCGTCCCAGCCTGATACGATCCGACGGACGCGATGCGCGAAACTGCTCGAACTTCTGATAACGGGCGCGTCACGTTCAACATCTTTGGAAGTCGGTTTCGCGTTAGCCGAAGTCGTCGCGGTGGACGCGGGCGCAACGGGTTTGGGGGCCGAGGCGGGCGGAGGGAGCGCGACGATCTTGTCGATATGGACGCGAGCAATAGTCACCTTCCCCGCATAAACGGTCTCGAGCACGATAGAATCGGGGTTCTCAGCGACGATCTTGCCGCTGATCCGGTCGCCATTCTTCAGCATTATCTCGCTCGCAACGATGTTGAAGGCCAATGAGAGGATAGTCAGCGAAACAAGGGGCCACGAAAATAGTCTCATCACCAGTATAAGGTAGCATTATGAAACTGAGAAGTGAATTAGGTTTGGTGATGCAGTGCGATCACGGCTTAGAATAGAAGGTGATGAGGTTGATGGCCGAAAAGAAGGCACTTACGAGATTGCGGAAGATGCAGCTCGAGTTTGCGGCTTCCATTCGCGAATCGTACGAACGCAAGGCCGCTTCGTGCCTGACGTGCACGACGCCGGGAGCATGCTGCCTCGACGCCCATTTTGTAAACGTACACATTTCGCGCCTCGAAGCTACGGCGATCGTCACGACGCTGGCCGAGATGCCTGAGCCGATGCGCGAAAGAGTGAGCGCGAGGATCGACGAAACTATCGCAAAATATAACCTCGACGACACGACCGAGATCCACGACCAAAAGTATGCCTGTCCGCTGTTTGAAAAAGGCACGGGTTGTCTCGTCCACACGACGGGAAAGCCCGTCGCCTGCACCGTCCACGCCTGTTACGAAGACCCGGCCGACGTGCCGCCCGACGAATTACAGTTCGAACAGGAACGCCGCATCGACCGGCTAAATGAACTCACCTATCGACGCAGCGAGCCTTGGCTGCCGCTGCCGCTGGCGATCCGTAGGGCTAAAATATGATCCCCGCATGGATAAAAACATGTGTAAGGAGTCTCCTTTCCTGGCACTAGTTTTTCTTCAGAAAGACGTCCCAAGCCCAGCGTCTGATCTGCGAATCTGGGGTTTCCCCCCATCAATTGCCACTAGCTTCAGCTAGTGGTTCAAGTGCCCCAAGGATACGGGGCTTTAGCCCAAACTCGGTCGGACAGCCAAGCGCTCCACACTGTGATTGGGCTAAAGCCCAGTTTCTTGTATTTCCACTATCCACTAGCTAAAGCTAGTGGCAATTGACCAAACCCGCTCCTATTCTACTAGCTAAAGCTAGCGGCAATTGGACAGACCCTGCGGCCGCCATTGGGCTAAAGCCCAGTTTCTTGTATTTCCACTATCCACTAGCTAAAGCTAGTGGCAATTGGACAGACCCTGCGGCTGTCATTGGGCTAAGGCCCCTTTTCCTGTGCTGCTTCTATCAGCGGTTCCACGTCGTGATGACCACTGGGAATTCAAGCTGCCCTTTATTTTCCAAGCGGAGTTTCCACACACCTGAGGTGACTGGCTTGTCGAAAAACAGCGACCGGAACCAGCCGCGCGATTCGGGCGACCCGGCATCATTCTTAGCGGCTATCGCTCCCCGGTCTGTTATTAGCGTTGCCTCGATATTGGTATCCGCCATGAATGTTACGCCCAAGTTTGCCGCCGCCTCAACCGGCAGATCGATCTCGACCGTTTGTTTCGGTGCGAGCCTCACTGCCTTCGCAAACGGAGGTGTGCCAGTGCCTGTGGACGCTTCTTCCCGCGGCACATCGAACGAGAACTCGTTCGCTCCGTAGGCGCGGCCCGAGCCAAAGCGTCCGGTAAACTGCGACGGATCGGGGGCCTCCGGGTTATGATCGCCGCGCGGGCCGATCGCGAGACGCGGTTTTACGAACGATGAAAAGTCCGCCGTTCCTGTGAGATCGGTATGGAGGCTTTTGGATTCAGCGTTGTCGCGGATCTTCCATTTTGCCGAGGGCACCGGAACGACACCGTCATTCCATACGATCGTTTTGCACATCGTCGGGAGCGGATTTCCGGCGAGCACCGAGAATTTGACGCCTTTTCGGGCTACATAGGTCCGGTTGAAGCCTTCGAGATAGTCCTGCCGGAGCTGCCTTACGGCTTCGACGTTTTCCCCGAGCACTTCGAAAGCGGTATTCATCACATCGGCGCAGGGAGATCCCATATTAGGTGTCCCGAGCATGATGAGTCGCGAAACCTTCGGCCGGAAATCGCCGTCAGACGGCTGTTCCATCAGTTGAGATATGTAGTATCGCGAGATCAGGCCGCCCATCGAGTGAGCAACGATATCGACATGCCATGCATTTCGGTCCTCCTGAGCATATTTGATATAGCTCTTTAGCTGCAGGGCGTTCTCGGCGATGGAGTTGGTCGGTTGCGTTGACAGGAACGAACCGCCGGTATTCATAACGCCTTTTTCCGGCTTTTCGCCAACGGGAAAGGCTTTCCAGTCATAGGAATGCGACGTTGTGAGAATATTCTGCCAAGTTTCCCAGGCCTTCCAATTGCTCCAAAGGCCATGTACGAGAACGAGCGGTTTGGGTGCGATCTTGATGTTCTTCGTTTCGTCATCGACCAGTTTGCTCTTTTCCCAGATCTCCGCCTTGACCCGCTGTACGTACCGAGGGCGTCCGTCGTCATACCATGCGTAGCCGGACGTGTCCCACAGCATCTCGACCTCGCGTTCCTCATTCGGCTCGACACGGATATTTATGTAATCAAGGTGATTCTTGAGCGGTGAATCCGGCTTGGCGCCGTCCCACTTATCACCCTTATAGGTTTCCTTGAACGCGATCTCGGCCTCTTTTGTCTCGCCCGAAGTATTTAGGACCTTGGCCGTGACCCTGACGAGATTACCGTCGATAGTGCCTTTTTGCTCGCTGACCGTCTGCCAGTCGTTCCAATTTGGGAACTTCATGTCTTCAAACTTGAGATCGGTGATGCGAAGCGGAGCACCGCATTTTTCTAGGTTCCAGGTGATGGTTTCGGTGACATTCTGCCAGGTTCTGGAATATGAACCTGAGATCTTGTTGGGATCCTTTGGGTCAACGCGGTTTTGGCCATCCGAGGTCAGGGAATTGCCCTCGATCGTTGTCGGAGTCGGCGGCGAGGTGAGCGTTTTACCCTCCTTTGGCGTGCACTGCCCGCTGAAACTTGATGTAGTCTCGCCGGAGGTTTCTCCTTTGATCTGCGGCAGCCCGACACTTACGGAATAGGTCCCGTCGTCATTCATTCCGACGGTGACGTTGGCTTCCGGTTTTCCACTGCCCGTCGTCTTCGTCTTCGACGTGAACTCGCCCTTCATGTCCTTCCAAGTCTTTCCGCGGTCGCACGAGTTCTTTTCGGTCGCATTCGTGATCTCGTTGGAAAATGAGTTCATCGTGACCGTTGCCTTTCCGACGCTTGAGCCGTTCCGCGCCGGGTCTTCGACAACCGTGACGTTGGCCTTGTATTCATATTTCATCTCCCAACGGGTCTTGTCTTCGCCGCGCGCCGAAACGCGTTGAGTCGTCTTCTCATTCGACATCGACTGCATCCTCGCGTAAGTGACCGAGCCGGTCCAAGCTCCGGAACACTCCGCGCCGGCCGCAGGCGCCTTGGCTGAAGCGACCCTTCCGCTTTTCGGAGCTTGGCCGAACACCAGAACGCTCGAGCAAAGGGTGCTCGTAAGAAACACAATAGAGGCGATGCGGCGGCCGATATTCTTTATCATCATTATTCCAACTCCCTGAAAAACAACGGGACGCAAGATCGCGGCCCCGTTCTGTAAGGCGAAATCAAATGATGAAAGGTATCAGGCGCAAATTAACTGTCCTGAAGATTGTTGACGCGAAATCGATATACCGAGAGCCTGGGACCTTGCTCCGGGTCTTCCGTTCGATGCCGCCAGGTGTTGAACGACTATTTTATCGACAATTCGAACGGCATCAGCATCATAGCCTCGCCTCGCTGCATTTTGTCGAGCATTGATGTAAAGCGAAACGCCCGGCGGACGTCGCGGGGGAGTGATTCGAGCAGGGCGGCCTGAGCTTTTTGGTCGGCGGTCATTTGGGTCTCCTCCGCGCCGAAATATTCTTCGAGGAAAGGACGCGGGGCCGGAAAGACCACCCGGCGAACATCCTTGTCAGCCGGAAGCTGTGCAAGTTCCTTAGCAATGTCGATCGCTTTTTCAAGCCCGCCAAATTCGTCGATCAAGCCATTCGCCTTGGCTTGGGTACCGGTCCACACACGGCCCTGGCCGAGGGAGTTTGCTTCTTCGTTCGTCATATTACGGCCTTTGGCGACCTTCGGGACAAAGCTGTCGTAGTAAACGCTGGATATCTGCGCTTCCATTCGCGAGCGCTCTTCGGGGCTCCAGTTCTCAGTCGCACGAAAGATGCCGGCGTTCTTACCGCGCATCGTGTATTCGTTTGAAACTCCGATCCAGTCATAGAAGCCCTTGATATTCGGCTTCAGGACAAAGATACCGATCGAGCCGGTGATGGTCGCTGGTTCGGCGACGATCTTATTTGCATTGCAGGCGATGTAGTAGCCGCCCGATGCAGCCACATCACCCATTGAGACAACGACCGGCTTTTTCGCCTTTGCGTTTTCGAGCGCGTACCACATCAGGTCGGATGCGAGTGCCGAACCGCCGCCGGAATCGACACGAAGGACGATCGCCTTGACTGAACTGTCATTCGCAGCATCCGTGACAGCCGAAACGATCGTATCCGAGCCAACTGTTTCGCCGCTCAGAGGGCCGCTTGACGACCTGCCACCTGTGATCGCTCCCGAGGCGTATATCACGGCGACCTTTTCGCCGTTATTGAGTCCGAGCGAGTCTGACGGCACGTCACGATAGTTGCCGCCAGTGATCGTGCGGAGCTTATCGTTCTCCTTATAGCCGAGCCGGGTCTTGAGCTCGGCCTCCACCTGTTCGCGATAGAATGCATCGTCGATCAGGCCGAGTTCTTTCGCTTGTTTCGCGTTGTACGGGGCACCGTCGATCAGAGCTTTGACATCATTGACATCTTTCTTGCGAGCTTCAGCGATACCGGCTGTGAAGCGGCCGAAGAACTCGTCAAGAAGCGCGTTGATGACCTCACGCTGGCCGTCGCCCATCGATGTTTTTGTGTATTGGTCAGGTGCGTTCTTATATTTGGGGCCGATCTGGATCACATCCATTTCGACACCGAGTTTGTCGAGCGAGCCTTTATAGAACATCGCTTCCGCGGCGAGGCCGTTGACATAGATGTCACCCGACGGTGGAAGAAATATCTTATCGGCAGCCGTTGCGATGTGATATTCCTTGTTGGTCCCGATCTCCATGTAGGCATAGACCGGCTTGCCGGATGCACGAAAATCTTTGATCGCATCACGAAGTTCGTCGGCCTTGCCCCAACCGAGGCCGGGGAAATCAATGTCAAGTAAGACGGCAC
This sequence comes from Pyrinomonadaceae bacterium, assembly GCA_021463165.1. Taxonomy (GTDB): domain Bacteria; phylum Acidobacteriota; class Blastocatellia; order Pyrinomonadales; family Pyrinomonadaceae; genus OLB17. Next base: position 290,105 of record JAJTWY010000003.1, read on the forward strand.
TTATCCGGTTGTCGACCTTCGCCTTTCGCAGCTGCGTTAGTAATGACGAGAACGATTGAGGTTGTCGTATTCCAAGTGCTTTCGCCAGCGGTTCTTCTGCAACGTAATCAGGAAGCTCGCCCGAGAGGTTCAGAATGAGGACACTGTTGCTCGCGACCGTCGGTTGGCCCATCGATCGGGATGCCACTATCAAGGCGATCACGCCGAGAATGACCAAAAGCAGAAAAACACCGCCCAAGAGGAGAAATACCTTCGAAGTTTTTGACATTGCCATATTGTGCACACCCCCGCAGCCTGTCGGAGATCAACTAAATATTACGACATCGATCATTGTAATGTTTAACCGGATCCCGCACCGTCCTTTCGAGACCTTATTACGTTCAGTACGCCGCCAAGGCGCTTTTCAACGATGACGTTCTCAAATCCGGCGGCCCGGACGTTCTCTGCGGTACGACGATCGAAATGATCATCAGCCAGCGCGACGGTCAAACGGCTGATGGCGTCGAACGCATATCCGAGAGCACCATCTGGGCGAACATGCTCGATCAGAAGGAGCAGCCCACCGGGCTTTAGCACGCGGCGGATCTCAGACAATCCGCGAACCGGATCGGGGACCGAACAGAAAACCAAGGTTGCAAATGCTGCATCGAAACGATTTGCAGGAAACGGTAATTCCTGGGCATCGGCTTGAACGATATCGATCCGGTTGGTCTTATCTTTCGCGATCGCGATCATCTGCATCGAGATCTCGCTCGCAACGGCGTGCGATCCTTCCGGGTAAAGCTTGAAGTTCACACCCGTTCCGGCCCCGATCTCAAGGATGTGGCCCTCTACCGGGAGTTCAGCGAGGACACCCTGACGCAGGCTGGCAAGATAGAAACGCTCGAGCGGTGTGAAGGCACGGTCGTAGAATCGTGCGAATCGATCGTACGTTTGAGCCATACTTATATTGTAACCCGCGCAGGACGAGGATTTCGCTTTTGAACCGCCAAATGTCTATAATCGTGTACTTTCGAAAACCGCGCGCGGCTTCCGTTTCGGCGTAGGGTTCTTGCTATGGCAAAGAAGGGTTCAATACTCATTTGTGACGACGAGGAGATCATGCGCGATGTGCTCGAGACCATTCTTTCGGGAGCCGGCTACAAGGTCGAACTCGCCAAAACGGGTGAGGAAGCTATCGAGGCCTATTCGCGAAAGCCTTTCGATGTCGTTTTGATGGACGTCTCGATGCCGGGAATGGGCGGCCTGACAGCACTCGAAAAGCTGATGACCCTCGATCCCGAGGCGGTCGTATTGATGGTCACTGCCTATGCGACCTTTGATACGGCGATCTCTGCGTGGGAAAAAGGCGCGGCGGGAGTCGTTCGAAAGCCTTTTCAGAACGAGCAGATCGTCGCTCTCGTTAACAAAGGGATCAAGAGCCGTCGTAAGGAGGAGGAGCGGAAAACGCTTCGGCAGGCGATGGTCCGGTCGGTAAACCGCGACGGCTTTATTGGGCGTTCGGATGTGATGGAGAATGTTTTCCGTCTGGTCGAACGTGTCGCGCAGGCCCGATCGACCGTGTTGATAACGGGCGAAAGCGGGACGGGAAAAGAACTCGTCGCGAAGGCGATCCACGAATCCAGCCCGCGTTCTTCAGAACCCTTTGTGGTTGTCAACTGTTCGAACATTCCGTCAGAACTCCTTGAATCCGAGCTGTTCGGCCATACAAAAGGGGCATTCACAGGAGCCGTTACTGCGAAGAAGGGCCTTTTTGAAGTTGCGGACACGGGGTCGATCTTTCTCGACGAGATAGGTGACCTCAGGCCGGAAACCCAGGTTCGGTTGCTGCGGGTCCTTCAGGAAAGGGAATTTACTCCGGTTGGCGACACCGCGCCGGTCAAGGTCGATGTAAGAATAATAGCGGCGACAAATGTGGACCTAAAGGAAGCCGTAAGGAATGGACAATTTCGCGAGGACCTTTATTACAGGCTTTCCGTGGTACCCCTTGAACTGCCGCCGCTGCGCGAACGACGGGAGGATATCCTGCCGCTTACCCAGTATTTTATCCGCAAATACTCGGATGAGAATGGTCGGAATATCTCGACTAATCTAGCGCCAGAGGTTCTGTCGCTGCTCGAGAATTACCACTATCCGGGAAATGTTCGTGAACTCGAAAATATTATCGAGCGGGCCATCGTTATTGCGCCCGGCGACGAACTGACCGTTGATTGCCTGCGGCCTGAGGTCCGCGACCCCGAGCTTGCCTTCAAAATGATCGCGGCAACGGAAGGCGTTTCCAGTGACATCGATCTTGCCCGTGGCGTCAATTTTTATGATGAGGTCAAGCGTTTTGAAATTGACCTGATCCGAAGGGCCCTCGATCAGACCGGGGGCCACCAGTCACGCGCTGCACGGCTATTGGGCCTCAACGCAACTACGCTCAATTCCAAGATCAAAACCTACAATCTGTTTAGAAAGGACCAATAAAACACGCCCTAAAAATCCGAATTATTGGATTTAGTCCATAAACGTGTACCTGCAGAGCCCGAATTACCAGTTTCTCCGATACGCGAAATCGACGGGGTATTTTGGGTAAAGCATTATGAACCTTGATCTGCTTCGATGTCCCTGACCTGATCCGAAATAAGAGCTTTGCACCGAAGAGTTTTGGGTGGGTAGGCACGGGATAGAACTGCAAATTTGAGTAGAATCCTCGATCGCTTCATCATCCGAATAATTGGATGAAGTTCAAAAAAATATACCAAGATCTCATATATCCGTCCTGTCGGGGGCTTGTCCAGCCCGCGGACATCGCAGATTTCGTTGTCATTCCAGCCCTTGGAGCAGAAAGAGAAGTCTTGACCGTTTATGGTATGAGAGTTGCTCGTTTGAATCATCAGAGTCGAATCCGTTAAAAATTCGTCATTTGTTTACTACAAGGGGTAGTAAGTTTTGTCGGTGGTCACTAGCCTTCAACGAACGAAACGGCATCTTCGTTAGTTGTCGCCTCAACCAGAGGCACTGGTTTTTGACGGCCGGATTTAGCACTTATTTTGAGTGGATCCTGAGTTAGATTTTTTTGAGGAGGAAAAATGAGAAAGTTTACCAAAATCTTGATAGCTTCCCTGGCCCTTTTTATGGCCCAGGTTGCTATCCAAGCCCAGAGTACCGGGTCGATCGCGGGATCGGTGATCGATCCTAACGGAGCTGTTGTTCCGGGTGCAACGGTCAAGGTAAAAGGTGAGGCGGGGCAGGAGTTCAATGCTGTTACCAATGAGAGCGGATTCTATCGCATCCCGTCGGTGCAGAACGGAACCTATACCGTTACAATTTCGGCGACCGGGTTTAAGACAGTGACCGTCACGAATGTGAAGGTCGATGTCGGTACACCCGTTACGGTCGATGGCAGGCTTGAGATCGGTAACGTCGGAGAAGTCGTTGAGATCTCGAGCGGAGGTGAGGTCCTTCAGACCCAGACGGCGGCTGTTGGCACGACCATCACCGGACGACAGATCATCGATACGCCTATTGCGTCGCGTGATGCTCTCGACCTGGTCGGCCTGCTCCCGGGCACTGCGACCGTGGGACGCCCGCGTGCCGCATCGATCAACGGCCTGCCGAAAGGAGCTCTGACGATCACCATCGACGGTGTTGACGTTCAGGACAACCTGCTGCGTTCGAGCGACGGTTATTTCACCTATGTCCGCCCGCGTGTTGACGCGATCGAAGAGGTTACGGTCTCGACGGCAAACCCCGGTGCGGAAAGCGGCGGTGACGGTGCCATGCAGATCAAGTTCGTTACGCGTCGGGGCACCAACCAGTATCGTGCAGGCGGTTTCTGGCAGCATCGGAACGAAGCGTTGAATGCCAACTACTGGTATTTGAATCGCAATCCTGTAGGATTCGATTCCGATGGCAAGTCGCTGCGTCAGAAGATCCGGTTGAATCAGTACGGCGGCAATTTCAGCGGCCCGATACCGTTCCTTGGTTTCGGTGAAGGAGTTGATTGGTTCGATTCGGG
>JAJTWY010000030.1 GCA_021463165.1 Pyrinomonadaceae bacterium
GCGGCTGGATGGTCTGAACGAGCCCGAACATCCCTGCTTCGTCCTCATCGACGAGGCGTACCAGCTTAACGTGGCCGAAGTGAAGCGCATATCGGGGATTGGGCGGGGCCGCGGTGTCGGCTTGGGGCTCGGATACCAGGACCTTCCGCAGATGTACGACCAGTACGGACGGGAACGTGCTAATGCGATTCTGGGAACGGTTATGACGAAGATCTTCCTTCCGGGACTTGATGACGTAACGGCCGAATACGCATCGAAGCAACTCGGCGACACCACTATCTTCTCCAAAACGTTTCAGGACTATACGGGAAAGAAACACGACAATACCAGATACGCGGAACAGCGACGCGCTCTTATGCACGCTTCGGAAATAAGGCAGATAGCCAGGCACTCGGAAGTGCTCATAGTCAGCGATACCGCCCCGCCGATCCGGGCGGCCTATCCTCCATATGCGGTGCTGAAGAACGCTCACGCGGCTGAACGGAAAGGCTCGCCGCGAGAGGTTCACCTTCAAGATATCGACCCGGCATTCTTATTGACGGCGGCGATGCCGAAGGCGGTTGCGGAACCTACTAACGAACAGGAACAGGTTGTAGTGGATAGTATTTCGGGCGAAGTAGAGCGTCTTTATTCCAACGAAAAGCTTCCATCCGTGGTCAAGCACTCGGCCACGACGGAGGTGCCCAGATCCGAAGCGGAAGCCCGCCGCCCCTGCACGCCAAATCTCAACGATCTTGTCGGTCACACACGGCTGTTCCTGGCAAGACAGTACGAACAAAAAACACCGATGGTGCGGGGAGCAGCATAAATTCCAATGCGGAAACAACTGAAGATCACGCTTATCCTGTTGCCGGTCGCTATGGTAGCGGTGGTCGGCTTCTATGTTTATTCATTGTGGGCGACGGAGAGGCAGAGGACCGCGGAAACGCCGGTCGAAGCTTTCGAGGTAATGATCCGCGACCTCCGCTCGTTTCACAAGAAACGAGGCGGATTCCCGAAGGACCTTAGAGAACTGGAAGGTGTCGTATGGGAGAAAAAGGAGACCCGCGAGTTTTCAAAGGACGGGGCCGGCCTAACCCACCGCAATTACCATTATCTCTACACGCCGATCGGTCACCACGAGTTCACCCTCTGGGCGATCCCCGTGGGACGGCAGCGTGCGGCGGCGGCTGCCTGGTTTCTAGTAGTAAGCCCCGAGTCCCAGCGACGGTGGAAAGGACCGGCCCTCACGCCTGAGGACGTTAGGGTCCTGAGTCTCCGTCCGTCAGCAAATCAATTAAACGTACTCGGACTGATAGAACAGCCAACGAGCCTTTTAAAAAAATGAGTCCTTTCCGGAGGATCACGCCATCGGGTACGCACCATTAACCTGCTTGCACGCCGGCCGTATTGTGACCGCCTCGCCTGTCACACAGCAAACCTTCGACATCCATACCCGTTATCGCGCGATTTGCCAGACGTGTTCATTGATTCGGTCGCCGCACCTCCGGCCGCACGACGGCTTCCGTTGTCTTTGATCGCTTCGCCCGTGGATCATAGGCCGTTGAACTCTATCGTGGGGTTAAAGATTGGCGTTTTCGCGGGGAGGCGGGATCAATGCAGACCGCAATGGCTCTCAATATGATCCCTGACGTGACCTGAGACTCTCGCGGAAAGGGGAGAAAATTGATTCGTATGCGTTACCGGTTCCCACGCCCGCTAGCGACGGAGAAATTGGCAACCCACCTAGCGGATGTATATCTCCTGGGATCGATCATCGCGGTCACGGGTTTCTCCGGCCCATCTGTCGGCTGGCGGATGGCTGTTCCGAGAATTATTGTATGCCGGACGTCGAACCGTAACTTTGCCGATCCCTTCGGAGAGCTCCTGACTTAGAATGCTCATTGCTTCGTGGTCGGCTTTGGCTGCCAGGCCGTTCCTTGCGAAACTCGCATCCAGTATCTCCACGGCCCGGCTGGTAAGTTCGTGATGGTCGAGGCCTGAACCGGACCTTATACGCGTTAGTATTTCGGATTTGAACTCGTCACGGAATTCGCCGAAGACCTTACCGTCCGGTTTCGGAACCGATTCCTGAATCGGCTTCTGGCGATCCAGTTCGCTAGTGCTCACCTTCGATTGCAACTCTTCCTTCTGAAGTACTGCTCGCTGGTAAACGAAGTCTCTTTCGGCCGCGGGCAGTTTCCGATAAACGTAGCTGTGATCGAATTCGTTCTTGTAGCGTAGTTCATCATTCGGCGTCTTCAGGCTTTGCAGGAAATGTCTTGTCGCGGATATCGAGTCCTTTAGCTGCCGCCTGCTGAGCCTCGATTCAAGACTGTCGATCAGCTGGGCCGCTTCCGGGCTTGGGCGTATATCACCGCGCATCAAGGCATCTGTCCTCGTCTTGGCATCGCCGCCGACGCTCGCGTAGGAAAGTTTCGCTGCGGTCATCTCTGATGTGTAATGGCGTGGAGAGGTTTCCGTTAAGAGAAATCGCATCTCTTTCGAGGTCATGGGTGGGGCGGTCTTTGCCTTTTCCTTCTCCGGTAAACTTTCCCACTGAAATCCGAGCCTTGCATTCTCCAATCGGACCTTCGATGCCGCATCGATCACTTCGGCCCTTGTGGATGCCCGTTCGAGCATTACCGCATATTCCCTGTACCGTGCGTTGGAATGTCTCAACCTGGATTCGGGCTGCTTCAGTTGGTGCGCGATATAAGCGGATGCAAACTTGAGATCGTCGATCGCGGCCTGCTTCTCATCCGGGCCGTCTTTCGCAGCGTAATACACATCGTTCTGGTAAACTCTCAGGATCGAATCGACCGGAGTTCCGCTCTCGAGAGCTTCATCGAGCGCCGGGAGACGGACTTCTGTCCACCTGTCGAGTTCCTCCTTCGTCATTTCGGAAGCCATTCGGGCAAGCGAGTTGTCACCCAATTCGGTCCGATCGAATTCGAGTTGTCCGCTCCCGTTACCATCCCGATCGAGAGATGGCGTCTCGGCTTCTTGAGCAATGGCATCTTCATACACTTTTTCAAGGGATAGTTCATCGTCCTCTCTATCATGCCCCTCGAATACGGTCCGCTCGCTTTGCGAATCGATCAGGTCGAGCCTGTCGGACGGCTCCAGTTTGCTCATCTCTTCGGCCAATCCCGAGATATCCTTAACCACTCGTTCGACCCTTTCGTCTTTCGATTCGGTGTTCTGTTCGCTATTGCGGATTTTGGAGTCCGAGGTGAGAAGTTCGTTCCGGCCCTCAAGGGCTCCATAGATCCAATTGAAGACCTTCATCTGGGTGTCGCGGTCGGCTGACGAGCCAGCGATGCTCTTACCGTGCTCGACTATTTGCGGTACGAGTTCTTTGGCTCGCGATTCGCCCACTAGAGTTGACAGTCTCTTGACCCCATACTCATTGGTCGCGATCGCAAGCGGCGGCGCGGATGAAGGGGTTTCCTTCGGCGTTATCAGCATCCCGTCCTTAACCACCGCTCCACGTTCGTAGAGATCTCTTGCGAATTGCGATTGGCCGTTAAGGTGAGACGCATGTTCGCCTCGATTGCGTCCTTGAGTATCTTCCAGTTTCGCAAGCAGCATTTCCGACCTACTAACGGAAAGGATCTCGTTTATGGCTCTTTGGGTTCGCGGGTTTACTCGGGAAGCTGGAGTATGCTCAGCGACGGATCTTTGAGACCTCTCGACAACGGATTCACGGCCGTTTAACCCATGTCCGAGCTTTTCGATGGCAATCTTAACGATATCGGCGTGGCATCCTTCCCCCGCCCGGCAGAAACATGTGATGTTGATGGTCTGGCCGTCGCGAAAAGCTTGCCCAAGTTTCAGCATCCCGTCACGCAAGCCTCCCTCGTTCGTTCGGTAGCTGTTTCGAAGACGTTCCGCGTAGGCGATAAGGGCCGCGTCCCGGCCCACGTCTTTTGGTGCTATTTCGCTCCGCTGGGGCGAAAGTAAACCAAGTTCCGGGGTCACGATGTTTCCGAGATCCAGAGTTCGGTTTGGGGTGCCGCGAACTTTCTCATTTATTCGAGCTATAACGCGGTTGTTAAGATCTGACTTCATATTCTCAATGCACGGGTGCCCTTATCGGCCTTCCGGTGCAATGAGGTATGTGCAAGCGGTGTGCCTTTTTCGCTTGCCGAAAGCCGCCTATCGAAAAGGGCCCTCGATCACGTGTTGGGTCCGACGAGTAGACGTTGTCCGCTCCAAGTCCCCTTGCTTCCGGTTTTCATCTGCCGGGTCGTGCTTCGGAATATCGATCTCCTTAACTTCAGCATGAATTGTTTTCGGGGACTCGAAGTCTCGCAACAGTTCGCCGACGGAACGTATCGATCGATCCTCAGCAGCCTCCACAAGCGATCGCAGCCGTTCGGCTTCTTTTGGGTTGCGGGTTTTCGAGATACGAGACTCTAAAATCGTGATCTCAGGATGCGTGAAGATCGGCTGATAAACCGATTCGCTTCTCAGCCCGAAGTACGAAAATTCCTTGAACTCCGACGCATGGCGCGAGGCGGAAGCCATGATCTCTTTCGCCGCCGTTACATCGGCTTTCAGTCTCAGCTCTTTAGCTTCGACAAGGCCTGAGACCGTGCGGCGAAGTTTTCGGTGCTCGCGGCTTTCGAAAAGTTCGTTGATCGCCCTGTCGAGCAATGAGTTTCTTTGAGGCAGATCGACATCGTGCAGGCTCAAATACGAAGTGCTATTCGACCGCTTATCTTCCATCGCGACCTTCTGAAATCGCTTCCCATCCTGGAACGATTTCAGGTCGTCTTTAGCCTGATCGAACTCAATTCTCGCAACGATCTCCCTGGCAATGGCTCGCCCCGCGACGATGCTATGCTCAGTGAAGTCAGTCGGCGGATCGGCCTTCATTAGTTTTCGAAATGCGATGGAATCGCTTCTGGCTGATTCGATCATCGAGCGTTGATGTTTCCAGCTGTTTTCGTAGTCACTCTTTAGTCTCAACTGAACCGACAGTTTCTCGACCTCCGCGATCTGTTGCCGTGAATATGATGGATCGATAGTGCCATTCTCCGGATTGGCGTTCAGCATACCGGCAAGGATCTTCGCCTTGTTCTGTTCGGCCTTTCCTTCTTTCTTGATGCTCGCCAGCTGCCCGGCCAGTTTCTCGGCGACCTGGTTGCGTAGGGGGGCTGTCGGAGTCGCTTGTGCTGATACCGCTCGATTCTTGGATAATCCCGTTGCCGCGGCCTTCACCTTTTCAAGGAAAGAATGTGGCGAATTGCTTTGATCCTTTTGCTCCCGATCCAGGTCGGCGAGCGACACCGACCGTTCGTCGATTTCGATCCGGAGATAGTAGCCTTTCTCGCTTAGTTCTTTGTGCATCTTTTCGCTCAGCTGTGACCGAAGTTCGGAGATGTTTTTCTGTGCGAGGACCGACCGAAGATCCTCGCGGCTTCGAGGCTCTACTTCACCCGATCTCACCAGTTCCGTCCTGATCCTTTCAAGGTACGAGAATCGGCGAACGTCAGATGTCTCAAAAAAATGCTCCTGAAGCCTGTCGACTTCCTCTTTTGAAAGCAGGGGAATCGGAAGCTGGCGGCCGCTCTTCTTATACTCGCTTCGGATCAGCTTTGCGTCCCGGATCACGTCGGGATACTCGTTTTGAAGCTGTTGCTTTGCGGCCCCCTCCTTCGCAAGCATTTTGTGAAGGATCGTCCGGATCTGCCGTTCGGCTTGTGTTGGTTCGCCGGTTTCGTTTCTGGTGTCGTGTTTCTGGAGTTCCTGAAGAGAAAGGCGTTTTTTTCTGCCGGTGACGGGATCGCTTACCGTAAATCGCATTTTACCGCCGCGATCCAGCAAAGACTCGATCCTGGTCTCGATGCGAAGAAGCTCGTATTCCGCAACTATTCCTCTTGCCAGAATCTTACGCTCTTCGGCGATCCGCATAGCTAATTTTCTCTCCTCGAAAGTCGTTCCCCTCTCCGACCTTTTCGGAGCTTTGTCATGTATCCGCTCGCGGCCGATGATGGCTTCCATTTTCTCGGTCGCTGCGTCGATTAGGTGCCCATTAACCAGCACCATTTCGTTGTCGCGAACCACATAATGAGGAAGAGCTTCTCGCGGGATCTTTGTCAGGGCTTTTCTCTCTATTTCTTTGGTGAGATATTGTTTTTGGATCGCGATGTGAACGTGCGGGTTCCTTGTGTTGCGATGCACCGCCGCAGTCCATAAAAGTCGCTCTGCATTTATCGAAGTTTCAAAGCTCTTTATCGCCACGCGAGTGATCTCCTTCAAGGCTTTTTTTCGCCCCGCTTCGTTAGTCCCCAGCTTCCGGTAGTCGTCGTCCCGAAATGAAAGAACGAGATGGTGCAGCTCATCGTTCGAAGGCCGGCCTTTAGCGATACCGACCCTCATCGAGTTGTTGGCACTTTTTACGGAAAGCTCGTCCGCAAAAGCATTAAAGATCTCGCGCGAATTCTGCGGCTCTCTTTCCGGATCGACTTTGCTATGGGCTATGTAGTGAACCAGACCGCGCGAGCTTCCTCTTTTCGCCTGCACGCTTGCGACGACTCTCATAGCGGTTTCGGTTCGGAAGGCAGATCATTCGAGGTCGCAGCGACAAGCCCGCGAAGCCGCGTTGCGAAGTACAGTTCATCCATCAGCTGCGGCCCGGAGTCGATGCCGTGAAAGGAACAGCATTTGTCGAGGTCGAGGATCGTCTGAGCGATAACGGCCTGCATTGTGCCGTCGGTAATAAGTTTGATGTTTTCCTTACCTGTTTCCTTCGGCGAAGTGAGCTCGATCATACGGCTTAAGATGATGTTCAGCACAAGTACGGAGAGACCCGACAGCGAATATATCTCGCGGGAAAAAACGGAAGTATTTTGTGCTTCGATCCTCTGGTTCTCTTCGAGAGTTTTTAGCCGATCGAGAATCTCCGTAAGGCGTTCGGATCCGGCCTCGTCTTTGCGGCTTTGTTCGACTAGCAGATCTAGCCTGTCTCTGCACGGATTCGCGCTGAAATGTTCGTACTTGTCGGACAAGGCGAAGCGGATCATCTTGCGGACCAAGAGGGATCTTTCTTCTCCCGTTTCCCTGACCAGTTCGTCAAGCTTTTCTTCGTCCGATTCGAAGGGTCTGATGGTAATGGGCTGTCCGGGTTTCTCGTCGGAGATTCCGTGTAACTTGTTGGCGATGCTGTCTCGTTCTCGCTTCCTCATATTCGTCTCGTCGAACCGCTCATTTCGTTAAAAGGAGCTCCACCTTTGTGTACGAACGATTCGAAGCGAGACCAAGCAATATACGCACCGTATCTGAATTCGCGGACTTGTATTCGCACTCGTGTACCTTGTGTACAAGCCTTAAACCTTTGTATCTGTGAGTACTTGCGGGAAATACGAAACGAAAAGCCGGTCTATCCTGTCGTACGGGGACGGCAGGCTTTTACGCATTTTTGAACCAACCGGCGTCGGGCGGCTTATTTACACGCCAAAGACCCGGGCTTATCACCTCCTTCCGAGACAAAGTCTCGCTGGCACATGAGTTGATTGCACTCCTTGCGGCTACTACTACCACCGCAAAAGGAGTCGATCAAAAACTATGTCAACAACGCCCGAAACAAACTCGTCGGTAAAGCAAAAACAGGAGCAGCCGATGCTTCAGATTAATCGCCTCAACTACATCCGGATCAACGCCAAGATCCTCGACAGCACCGATCAAAAACTGAAGAGATACCTTCAATTCTCCGGCGAGCAAATGAACACGAAGGTCACAACCGACGACGTCATCGAATATGCTCTGAACCTGCTTTTCGAGCGGGACTCAGCCTTCAAGAGTTGGAGCAAGACAAGAACCTTATCGGCACCCGATCTAAGCGGAAAACGCTGAAGGAAGTGACGCTACTCCGTCGAAAGTCGAATGCGAATTGACCGGATGGCCGAAAGTCGTGTAGCGGCTGATGATCTTATCAAGCTCGATCTCGAATGAGCGGATGTTCAACTGGTTACTCTCATCCGAAAGATGCTCCCTCAGCAGCTCGATATCGTCAGAAAGCAGATCGGTTTGAGCGGTCGAGGCCGCCCGAGCGAGCCTATCGGCCGCCTCCTGAAACAGAAGCCCGTCGTGCCCTTTGACCCATCGCCAAGTGATTTGATGGCCATAACATTTCTCGACCAACTGACTCCAGAAAGGGCGGTTCGTCTTCATTCTATTCCTGCCATTCATCGTGTCGATCACGTACCGCGAATCGGAGAAGATCTCTACACGGCAGGGACGGCGAAGCTCCTCAAGAGCATTCACGCAGGCGAGTATCTCGGCTTGCTGGTTGGTCATCGGGCCGAGATATTTCGCAAGGAGCTTCAGTTCCATTCTGTTGCGATCTACTATTACCGCTCCGCAGCCGGCAGATTGATCCGGCGAACCGTTACGAAGGCACGAAGCGTCCGCGTATATCGTCACGATCGGTGTGTAGGTTTCGCCCGCGTCAGTGCGGCCGTTCTCTTTCACGAGCTTCAATGCGGTCACAGACTTACCTCCCGAAAAACAATTAAATCGGGCACCGAGATAGTCGATGCCCGTGAAATAGACTTCAAAAACTAATAACTGCCCTAGAACTGGTCTACGAACGGCTCTGCGGGGTGCGTCTCCGCATTCAGCGGACCCGTATATTCAGGGGTTGAAGGCTCCTGATTCTCACCGCTTGGTGCGTCCGATTCCTGTCCATCGGAGCGGTTCCCGCCGACGAACTCGAACGAGAAAAGGGCTACCTCGGCGCCGGATCGCGGATCTCCTTCATTCGTAGTCCACGGATTGAATGAAAGCCTGCCGTGAACGAGAAGGTGGGTGCCCTTCTTCACATATTCGGCAAGGGTCTCGGCAGTCTTCCCGAACGCGGTCACGTTGAACCAGTGAGTGACCTGGACACGCCCGTCGGGACCGTTCTTGAAGGAGTTCGAAGCGATCGGAAAACTTGCTACCGCGGTACCTTTTTCCGAATAGCGGAGACTTACGTCGCGACCCGCGTTTCCTAATATTGAGATAGATGCAGACATGGTTAATTTTTGCTCCTTTGGTTAATTTTTACTCCGTCCGGGAATGGCGGCCGGGCCTTTTGCGCGG